>JAVSMN010000001.1:1504224-1915992 GCA_032027205.1 Burkholderiaceae bacterium | reverse complement strand
CGAGTCCCAGACGGTGCCGCCGCCGCCCCAGTCGAGCCAGCCGCGGCCGTGCCAGGTCTTCAGCGCGATCTCCATCGCCTTGTCTTCGGGCGGATTGTTCGGATCGCCCGGCACGGTGTAGAAGCGCCACGCCTGCTTGCCGGTCCCGGCGTCGTAGGCGGTGATGTAGCCGCGCACGCCGAACTCGGCGCCGCCGTTTCCGATCAGCACCTTGCCCTTCACGATGCGCGGCGCGCCGGTGATCGTGTAGCTCTTCTTGCGGTTCTCGACGGTGTCTACGGTCCACACGGGGTTGCCGGTGCGCGCATCGAGCGCGACGAGTCGGCCGTCGAAAGTACCGACGTAGACCTTGCCTTTCCAGACGGCGACACCGCGGTTGACGGTGTCGCAGCAACCCTGGGTCAGGTTGTCTCCGGGCACCTGCGGATCGTAGCGCCACAGCAGCTTGCCGTTGCGCGCATCGAGCGCGTAGACGATGCTCTGCGCGCCGGTGGTGTACATGACGCCGTCGACGACGATTGCGCTCGACTCCACGCCGCGGTCGACGTCGAGCTTGTACGTCCAGGCCAGGCCGAGCTTGCCGACGTTGCGATCGTCGATGCGCGCAAGCGGAGAAAAGCGCTGCTCGTCGTAGGTGCGGCCGTGGCTCATCCAGTTGCCCGGCTCGCGGTCGGCGGCGACGATGCGCGCGGCGTCGACGTCGGCCGGGGTTTTCGGGGCAGCGATGCCTGCGAGGGGCACCATTCCAAGGACGATGCCTATCGCCAGCGATGCGTGGTTCATGTCCGTCTCCTCGAGAGGCCCCGTTGCAGTTCGTCGTTGTTCGCGGTTCGGGCGGGCCTGGTCTGCATTCTTGGGAAAAATCGGAACGAACGCAATGAGCGGTGCGCGACCACTGCGGGCGAGACGCTGCGACACGCGCTCGCGGCGTCGATTTCTTGATCGCGTTGCCGCGAGCGCGATCGCCGGCGTGGCTGCCTTGCCGGCGCTCCCGGCGCTGTCTGCCGCGACGACGGCAATGCCGGCGAAGGCGGCACTGTTGGGACTTACGCAGCGCGGCCCGGAGCGCGGCGCGCGCAAGGCCTCGGAGTCCGACACGATGCAACGCAAACCGATACCGTCGTCCGACGAGCCGCTCCCCGTCATCGGCTGCGGCACCTGGCAAGGCTTCGACGTCGCGCCCGCCAGCGCCGAATACGGTCGCCTGCGCGAAGTGCTGCTCGCGCTCTTCGACGCCGGCGGCTCGGTCGTCGACAGTTCGCCGATGTAGTCTGGACCTCAGGGCGCGAGGCAGGCCTCCGGCAGATGGAGGAGTCGTTCCGGCTGCTGCGCACGAAGACGATCGACCTGATGCAGGTGCACAACCTCGTCGACTGGCGCACGCACCTGCCGGTGCTTCGCGAATGGAAGGAGAACGGCCGCATCCGCTACGTCGGCGTCACGCACTACACGTCGAGCGCGTATCCGCAGCTCGAGCAGGTGCTGCGCGCGGAGCCGCTCGACTTCGTGCAGCTGAACTACTCGATCGACGACCGTGCGGCCGACGAGCGCATCCTGCCGCTCGCGGCGGAGCGCGGCGTCGCCGTCCTGGTCAATCGGCCGTTCGGTGGCGGCGGGCTGCTACGTTCATTGCGCGATCGACCGCTGCCCGCGTGGGCGAGCGAGATCGGCTGCGAGAGCTGGGCGCAGGTACTGCTGAAGTTCGTCGTGTCGCACCCGGCGGTGACCTGCGCGATTCCGGGGACAGGCAATCCGGAGCACATGCGCGCGAACGCGCTGGCGGGCACGGGCGTCATGCCCGACGCAGCGATGCGCAGGAGGATGATCGCCGACGCCGGGTTCTGAAACGCGCTCAGCGCGCAAGATCGTGGCCGCTCGTCCCGCCCACCCGTTCCGAAGTATCTTCTCTCGATGGCGGCAACCGTTTCCCTCCCCGACGGCGAGCGCGTCCCCGCGCTCGGCCTCGGCACGTGGAACATGGGCGAGACCACCGCGACGCGTGCCGAAGAGCTGGCGACGCTGCGACTCGGACTCGACCTCGGGCTCACGCTGATCGACACCGCCGAGCTGTACGGCGATGGACGCTCGGAATCGCTCGTCGCCGAGGCGATCGACGGACGGCGTGAAGAAGTCTTTCTCGTGACGAAGGTGCTGCCGTCGAACGCTTCGCGCGACGGCACCGTCGCCGCCTGCGAACGAAGCCTGCGGCGGCTGCGCACCGACCGCATCGACCTGTACCTGCTGCACTGGAGCGGCAGTTTTCCGCTCGCCGACACCGTCGAGGGTTTCGAGGCCCTGCGCCGCGCCGGGAAGATCCGGCATTGGGGCGTGAGCAATCTCGATCTCGGCGAGATGCGCGACTTGTGGTCGCTGGCCGACGGCCGGCACATCGCCGCCAACCAGTTGCTCTACAACCTGGCCCGACGCGGCATCGAGTGGGACCTGCTGCCGTGGCTGCGCGAGCGCTCGGTCCCGGTGATGGCGTATTCGCCCATCGAGCAGGCGCGGCTGCTGCGCGACCGGCGGCTGAAAGCGATGGCGAAGCGCGTCGGGCGGACCCCGGCGCAGCTCGCGCTTGCGTGGCTGCTGTCGAGGCCCGGCGTGATCGCGATTCCGAAGACCGCGCATCGCGAACGCGTGCGCGAGAACGCGCAGGTGCTGCAGCAACCCCTGTCGGCGCAGGAGTCCGACGAACTGGATCGACTGTTCGCGCCACCCGAAGGGCCGACGCCGCTCGAGATGATCTGAACCGCGAACCGTCCGCTCAATCGAGCGTCCTGCGATAGAACCGCAATCCGACCGCGACGGCCGCCGCCGTGAACAACGCGATCGGCCACACCTGCGGCCACAACTCGTGCCAGCCGTTGCCCTTGAGCAGGATGCCGCGCACGAGCACGAGAAAGTGGGTCAGCGGCAGCAGCGACCCGAGCCACTGCGCCCACTCCGGCATGCCGCGAAAGGGGAACATGAAGCCCGACAGCAGGATCGACGGCAGGAAGAAGAAGATCGTCATCTGCAGCGCCTGCAGCTGGTTGCGCGCGATCGACGAGAAGGTGATGCCGAGCACGAGATTCGCGGCGATGAACAGCAAGACGACGGCGAACAGCACGAAGAGGCTGCCCTGCATCGGGATGTCGAATAACCAGCGCGCGGCGGCCAGCACGAGGACGACCTGCAGCAGACCGATCGCGATGTAGGGGACGATCTTGCCGGTCATCACCTCGATCGGCAGCGCCGGCGTGGCGATCAGGTTCTCCCAGGTGCCGCGCTCGCGCTCGCGCGTGAGCGCCAGGCTCGTCATCATCACCATCGTCATCGTGAGGATCACGCCGAGCAGCCCCGGCACGATGTTGTATTGCGTGATGCCTTCGGGGTTGTAGCGACGATGAAGCCGCAACTCGACCGGCGACGGCGGCGGCGCGCGCGGCATCAGCACGCCCGCGGCATCGCGCGCGACGACGGCCGCGACCATCGTGTCGAGCGACGCGAGCGCCGCTCCGGTGGCGGCCGGATCGGTGGCGTCGGCCTCGATCAGCAACGAAGGACGCTCGCCGCGCACCAGGCGGCGCGAGAAGTCCTCGGGGATCGTCACCGCGAACTGCGCGTCGCCGCGCGAAAGCATCTCGTCGACCTCTTCCGACGAGCGCGCCGAGGCGACCACCTCGAAGTAGCGGGTGTTCTGCAGGCCAGCAACGATGCTGCGCGAAAAGACACTGTGATCGAGCGCGAGCACGACGGTGGGCAGGTGCCGCGGGTCGGTGTTGATCGCGAAGCCGAACAGCAGCAGTTGCATCACCGGAATGCCGATGATCATGCCGAACGTGAGTCGGTCGCGCTGGAGCTGGATGAACTCCTTGACGACGATGCCCCACCAGCGGCTCGGCGAGAAGCGCGTCATCGCGGCTCCATCAACCGGATGAATGCGTCCTCGAGCGTCGGCTCGATCGGCTCGACACGCAAGTGCTCGCGCTGCTCGATCGACCGCATGCTGCGTTCGAGCAATGCCGCATCCTGCCCGGTGACGTGCAGCGTGTTGCCGAACGAAGTCACTCGAACCACGCCGGGCAACCGGCGGAGACGTTCGGCCTCGTCGGGCGCCTCGCGCCCGGACACCGACCAGGCGACGATGTGCTGGCCGGCGATCACCTCGTCGGCGGTCCCCTGCGCGAGCAGTCGACCCGCGGCGATGTACGCGAGCCGATGGCAGCGTTCGGCCTCGTCCATGTAGTGCGTGGATACGAGCACCGAGATTCCGCCGGCAGCGAGCTCGTGGATCTCGTCCCAGAAATCGCGGCGCGCCTTCGGATCGACACCGGCCGTCGGCTCGTCGAGCAATAGCAGGCGCGGTTCGTGCAGCAGGCAGGCGGCGAGCGCCAGACGCTGCTTCCAGCCGCCCGACAGCGCGCCGGCGAGCTGGTCGCGCCGGTCGGCCAGCCCGAGCGAGTCGAGTGCGTGCGCGACCGCATCGTGCCGCTCTGGCACTTCGTACATCCGCGCGACGAAATCGAGGTTCTCGGCGATCGTCAGGTCTTCCCACAGCGAGAAGCGCTGCGTCATGTAGCCGACGCGCCGCTTGATCTCCTCGGTCTGGCGGACCACGTCGTAGCCGAGGCACGTGCCGCGACCGCTGTCGGGCCGCAGCAGCCCGCACATCATCCGGATCGACGTCGTCTTGCCACTGCCGTTCGGCCCGAGGAAGCCGAAGATCTCGCCCTCGCGCACCCGCAGCGACAGATCGACGACGACGTGCTTGTCGCCGAAATGCTTGTTCAGCCCCTCGACGTCGATCGCGTAGCGCTCGCGCCCGCGCTCGTCGCCGGTGCCGGCGGCGGCGCTCATCGGCGCGTCCGTCGCGGTCGGGGTCGATGTCGCCGCGCGGTCAACGTCGTTCTCCGCCGTGCGGCGTCTCGAGCACCTCGACGTCGACCGGCTGCCCTGGATGCATCCGCGCGGCGGCGGTCGGCGACGGCCGCGCCTCGACGAGAAAGACGAGCTTCTGGCGCGCGTTCTCGCCGTAGATCACCGGCGGCGTGTACTCGGCGCGCGGAGCAACGAATACGATTCGCGCGTCGATCGGCATCTCGCACCCGTCGCAGCGCGCGCGCACCGCGTCGCCGATTCGCAGCGTGCCGACCTGCGCCTGCGGCACGAAGAAGCGCAACTTCACGTTCTGCGGCGGCAGCAGGCTCACGACGGGCGCGCCGGCCGGCACCGACTCTCCGACTCGAAAGAAGGTGTCCGCAACCGTGGCGTCGCTCGTCGCCTTCGCCGCCTTCTGCTCGACGCGGGTCGCCGCCTGCTCGTACGCCGCGCGCGCCGCCTCGAGTTCTGCGCGCGCCGCGGCAATCTCCGGCTCGCGGCCGATGCTGGTCTCGGCATTGCGCACCTGCGCCTGCGCCTGCGCGAGTTGTGCGGCGTCGCGATCGCGTGCCGCCTGCGCCGCATCGAGGCCCGCCGGCGAGACGAAGCCGCGCGCGCGCAGTCGTCGCTGCTGCGCGAGCGTCTCTTCCGACAACCCGAGCGAGGCGCGTGCCGCTGCCACCTGCTCGCGCAAGGCCTCGATCTCGGCGGCGCGGCGCGCAGAGCTCAGGTTCTCGATGCGCGCCTGCGCCGCCTCGATGCGCGCCTTCGCTTCGTCGACCGCCGCCTGCTCGAGTGAATCCTCGATGCGGAACAGCGCGTCGCCTTGCCTCACCGGATCGCCGCGAGCCACCGAGAGTCGAGCGAGCGTGCCGCCGTACGGCGAAGCGACGAGCACGAACTCGCCCTCGACGTAGCCCTGCAGGGGCGTCGGCGAGCGGCCGGTGCAGCCGGCCGACAGTGCGGCGAAGGCCAAAAGCCAGGCGAACGCCGGACGCGAAGCGCCGATGCACCACGCGGCAGTCCATCGCACGGCTCGGCGGTCTGGCGAAAGGATCATCGGGCGGGCTCGCAGGAGCGCGAGCAGGCTGCACGTGGGCCGAATGATCGCCGATCCGCGGGGAAAACCAGCCCGCGTCGTTCAGCTTCGGACGAGCGTTCGCAGCAGGGCGACCAACGCGGCGTCGCGGGCGCGTTCGAGTTCGGCGATCGAGCGCCCGGCCGCCTCCTCGTGCACGCCGTCGACCAGCGCGCGCTTCGTCGCGTCGTCGAACACGGGCACGCCCAGCGACGCCCAGCGGCGCGCCTGGCTCGCGCCCAGGTGCTCGAGGTAGTGCTCCATGCCGCCGGCGCCGCCACCGAGATGGTAGGTGAGGTGCGGGCCGAAGATCGCCCAGCGCAATCCGGGCCCATGCGTCACCGCGGCGTCGATGTCCTCGACGCTCGCCACTCCCTGCTCGACGAGGTACACCGCCTCGCGCCACAGCGCCGAGGCGAGTCGGTTGGCCACGTGCCCGGGCATCTCCCTGCGGAGAACGATTGGATGCCGGTCGAGCCCCTGATAGAACCGAACGGCGCGCGCGACGACGTCGTCGTCCTCGCCGACTATTTCGACCAGCGGCACGAGATGTGGCGGATTGAACGGATGCGCACAGATGTGCCGGCGCCGATATGCACAGTCGGCGACGAGGCGGCTGCGCAGCAGCGACGAAGTGCTTCCGGCGACGATGACCTCCGGTGGCACGAGGCGATCGATGCGCGCGAGCAGTGCGCGCTTCGTGTCCTCGTTCTCCGGCGCGTTCTCCTGAACGAAGTCGGCGCCGGCGAGCGCGCGCCCGAGCTCGCCCGTGAAGTCGAGCCGACCCTCGCCCGCATGGCCGAGCGCGCGCAGCGGCTCGCGCGCCCGCTCGACGAATGCGCGAAGGCGCGCTTCGGCGCCGGGCGCCGGATCGGTGGCCTGCACATGCAGTCCATGCGCGATGAACAGCGACGCCCAGCTCGCGCCGACCGTCCCGCAGCCGACGACCGCGATCGTCGCGGGCATTTCGTCCCTCACCATCAGGCTCCTCCGGACGCTGCTGCGTGGACCGGGGCATGCAGGCGGTTGCGGCGCATCGCCCAAAGCAGCAGCAGGCCGACGGTGGAGACGCCCAGTCCGTACCAGGTGGGCAACGCCGAAAGCAGCGCGATCGCCAGCAACACCGCCGCGTTGAGCAGGCGCGAGTCGAAGAAACGCGCTCCGCCGAAGAACATCGCGAAGGCCATCGTGAACACTGTGCCGGAGACGATCGCCTCGACGAAGTCGAGCACGCTTCCGGTGGCGAGCATGCCCGGGTACGCGATGAACATGAACGGGATCACGTAGGTGACGGCGCCGAGCTTGACCGCTTCGTGCGCTACCGCAAGCCAGTTCGTCTGCGCGATGCCCGCGGCGACGAACACCGCCACGCACACCGGAGGCGTGATCACCGAGAGGGTCGCGTAGTAGAACACGAACATGTGCGCGACGATCGGGTCGAGGCCGACCTTGGTGAGCGCCGGCGCGAGCACCGCGGCCACCAGCACGTAGGCGGCGGTGGTCGGCATGCCCATGCCGAGCACCATGCAGACGAGCGCAGTGACGAGCGCGATAACCCACATCTCGTTGGCCGCCAACGCGACGATCATCGACGACAGCGCGACGCCGAGCCCCGTCATGTTGACCATGCTCACGAGGATCTGGGCTCCGGCGAGCAGCACGCCGATCATCACGAGCGCCTTGCCGGCGTCTTCCAGGCTGTCGACAATCACTCGCAGCGACCGAACGAGGTCAGCGGTCGAGCGCACGTTCAGCAGCAGGTACGAGGCGAACAGGCCGACGACGCCGAAGAAAGCGGCGCTCTGCACCGAGCGCCCGCTGAGCACTCCGTAGAGCAGCGCGGCGAACGCGGCGACGATCGGAATCGTTCGTCGCGGAGCGAGCACCGTGCGCCATGCCGGCATCTCGTCTTCGGGGACGACGCGCAGGCCGCGGTCGAGCGCGATGAAGTGGATCGTCGCGAAGCAGCCCAGGTAGAACAGGAAGGCCGGAAGCACGGCGGACTTCGCGATGTCGAAGTAGCTGCGCCCGATGATCTCGGCCATCACGAAGGCCGCGGCGCCCATCACCGGCGGCGCGATCTGCCCGCCGGTGGAAGCAACGGCCTCGATTCCGCCGGCGAGCGCCGGCGGATAGCCGAGTCGCTTCATCAGCGGAATGGTGAAGTTGCCGGTGGTCGCAACGTTGGCCACCGCGCTGCCGCTGATCGTACCGAAGAGCCCCGAAGCCACGGTGGCGATCTTCGCTGCGCCGCCGGGGCTGCGTCCGCTGACGCGCACCGCGAGCTCCATGAAGGTCTGCCCGCCGCCGGTGAACAGCAGCACGCTGCCGAACAGGATGAACGCGCCGATCGTCGTGCTCGCCACGCCGACGAGCAACCCCCAGATGCCGAGGTCGCCGAGCAGCAGCGTTTCGGTGACGAACTGGACGTCGAAACCGCGGTGCCCGAGCGAGCCCGGTACGTAATGCCCGAAGAGTGCGTAGCCGATGCCGGCCAGCGCGATCGCCGGGAAGATGCTGCCGATCGCGCGACGCGAGACTTCGAGCACGGCGACGACGACGCCGACGGTGAGGGCGACGTCGAGCGGTGTCGCCGTCGGCAGGCTGGTCATGATCTCGTCGTAGTGCACGACGACGTAGCCGCAGGCGGCTACCGTTGCCGCGGCGAGCAGCAAGTCGACAACGACTCCCGCGGATCGCCAGCGTCGGCCGGCGCCCAGCGGGAACATCAACAGCCCGAGGCAGACGACGAGCGCGAGGAAGATCGCGCGCTGGATCAAGCCCTCGAAGGCGCCGAGGGCCGATGTGTAGAGAATGAAGGCACCCAGCAGCGCGGCGAGCGCCTTCTTCGCCCAGGCACGTGCGCCGCTTGCCTCGCTCATGCTCGTCGGGTCCCGGCGCGCGTTCTCAGGGCATCAGCTTCTGCGGAATCGACACACCCTTTTCCTTCAGGTAGCGCACGACGCCGGGATGCAGCGGGACGGTTCCGTTCTCGAGCGTGAGCTTGATCATGTCGATGCCATTCAGGCTGCTCATCGCGCCGGTCTGCACCGTCTTGTCCTCGAAGACGGCCTTCGCGATCCGGTACGCGGTCTCATCCGACAGGCCCGGTCGGGCGTGCACCGCCAGGCCGAAGCTCCAGGTGCTGTACGCCGGTACGCCTTTCGCAGCGCCGGCCGGAATATCGACCACCGAAAGATCGGGAAACTTCTCGGCGACCGTCTTCTTCTGCTCGGGCGTGAGCGAGAGCACGCGCACGGGCGTGAAGGTCGCGATGTCGAGCGAGGAGCCATCGAGCTTGTCGCCGACGCCCGATTTCACGTAGCCGATCACGCGGTTGTCCTTGATCGAGTCGACGATGTCGGTGGTCGATCCGCGCACGTATTCGGGCGCGATGTCCAGCGCCTTGAACACGCTCTCGGCGGTCTTCTCGGTAGCCGAGCCTTTCAGTCCGGGGTTGAAGCGCTTCCCGGCGAGGTCGGCGAGCTTCTGTGCACCGCTGTCGGCACGAACGACGACGTTCTGCGGCGCCGGCGAATAGACGAACATCAGCCGGCTGTCGACCTTCTTGCCGGCGAAGTCGCCGGCGCCCGCGAATGCGTGATAGCCGACGTTCGTCGTCACGAGGCCGAGGTCGATCTGGTTGCGGCCGATGCGCCGCAGGTTGTCGACCGTGGCGCCCGTCTCGACGACCGAGCTCTCGACGCCGGGCACCTGCGCGTTGATCAACTGCGACAGCGCGACGAAATACCCGTACTGGCTCGACGAAGCGGAGGTCGCCCCGATCAGGAGCTTCTGCTGCGCGGATGCCGTCGCGGAGAACGCGACGACCCCGACCACGGCGACGGCCGCGGCAAAGAATTTCGACTTGCGTTTCATGTTCGATGTTCCTCCTTCGTGGGATCCAACAGCTCGCGCGGCACGCGGACCGTCATCGAGAGAACCAGGAATGAATGCGTCTTGCCGTGGCCGTCGAGATTCAATGCGTCGTTGACGCCACCCTCCAACACGTCGTCGATGACGAAGTTCAGCGCCCACAGCCGCGGCAGCTCGAAGCGGCGCACCGCACCGGGGTTGCGGTGCGCGAAGAGCCGCGCGACACGCTCGGCGCTCACCTGCCCGAGCAGCTCCGGATAGCCTTCGGCACGGTAGGCGATCACGCTGACGTTGAGCCGATCGCCCTTGTCACCGGCGCGCGCGTGCGCAATCCGGTGCAGAGGCACCTCCACGAAGTCGCTCGCCTCGTCGCCGCGCACGGGGGGAAGCATCGCGCTCACCCGACGATCTCCACCGATGGCGCGACGCGTGCGCGAGCGATGTACGCCGAACTCGTCGCGATGCGTCGTCGCACGGTGCTGCGCACGCCGCCGCCTCCGGCCGGCCCGCACGTGTAAAGCGCAAGCACCTCCTCGCCGGCGCGCGCCGCGAGGTCCTTGGACTCGTCCGCCACTGCAATCCGCACGCGGACGTCGCGCACGTCAAGCGCTTCGGGAAACGAAGCCGCATCGACCTGCGCATCGAGATAGCGGCCGGGATCGTCGTTGAAGACGCTCGCCACGCCGATCAGGTCGGCACGCATGCGCACGTCGACGCCGAGCCGGCGGCGCACGACGTCGATGGCCAGACGCGCACGCGCAACCGCGTTCGGGCCCGCATACGAGATCTCTGCCTCGCCGATCCAGCCGGCGTCCTGGCCCACCGTCACCTTCAGTCGCTCGGGGCGTTCGTGCCCGACCGCGCCACGGACGGCAACGCGGTTGGTCGCGATTTCGGCAATCTCGACGCTCGTGACGTCGAGCACCACGTCGGGCGTGAGGTAGCGCGAAGGGTCGTGGATTTCGTAGAGGATCTGCTCGGCGACCGTGTGCCGGTCGACGAGTCCTCCGGTGTCGTCGGCCTTGCCGAGCACGAACGAACCGTCGGCGCGCATCTCGACGATCGGGAAGCCGATGCGATGCGGGTCGGGGACGTCCTTGAAGCCGGGGTCGGCGTAATAGCCGCCGCTCACCTGCGCGCCGCACTCGAGCAGGTGTCCGGCGAGTGTTCCCGCGGCCACGCGCTCGTATTGTCCGAGCGACCAGCCGTGGTGGTACGCGATCGGCGCGAGCGCCAGTGCCGGGTCGGCCACGCGTCCGGTGACGACGACGTCGGCGCCGGCAGCCAGCGCATCGATCAGCGGCTGCGCGCCGAGGTAGGCATTGGCGCTCAGCACACCGTTCGTCTCGCACCGCGTCCCGTTTTCGTTCTCGAGATGCGCGAGCAGCCCGCTTTCGACCAGGTCGTCGCCGGTGACCACGGCGATTCGCGGCGCGCGGCAGCCGAGTCGTTGCGCCAGCGCGCGGATTGCGCTCGCCGCTGCGGGCGGGTTGGCTGCGCCGAAGTTGCCGAGGATCGCGACGCGATGCTCGAGACAGGTGGCGAGGATCGGCTCCAGCATGCGCTCGAGCAGCGGTTCGTAGCCCTTGCGCGGATCCTCCAGCCGCGCGAGTTGAGCGAGAGCGAGCGTGCGTTCGCCGAGCGTCTCGAACATGATCGCGGCCGGCCGCTGCGAGCGGACGAGGCTGCGCACGACGGGCAGCGGCGCATCGAGACGGTCTCCGGAGAAGCCCGCCCCGCAACCCACCAGCACCGCATCCTTCTCCGCCATCCTGTTCGTCGTCTGCTCCGAGCGGATCGAGGTTGCCCCGTGCAGGATCCGCTTGGCAAATCGATTTATCCGATGTATTGATCCGTTCTTCTTATGAATGTGACGCTGCGCCAACTGCAGGCGTTCCGCGCGGTGGCCGAGGTCGGCAGCTTTCGCGAGGCCGCCGCACGCCTGCACCTGTCGCAGCCGGCGCTCAGCGCGACGATCCGCAAGCTCGAGTTCGTGCTCGACGTGCGCCTGTTCGACCGGACCACGCGGCGCCTGGCGCTGACCGCCGAGGGGCAGGAGCTGCTTCGGCTCGCGTCGCGGCTGCTCGAGGAGTTCGATGCGGTCACCGGCAACCTGCACGACTACCTGGCTCGCCGGCGAGGACGCATCGTCGTCGCAGCGCTGCCGTCACTCGCCGCGCTCACGCTGCCGCGAGCGCTGGCAAGGCTGAAGCGCCTGCACCCGGGGATCGACGTGTCGATCCGCGATACGCTGCACGACGAGATCCAGGACCTGGTCGAAAGCGGAAGAGCGGACTTCGGCCTGACGGTCGAGCCGTCGAGCGATCGCGATCTGTCCTTCGAACCGATGCTCGTCGATCGCTTCGTGATGCTGTGCCGACAGGACCATCCGCTCGCGCGCCGGCGCTCGGTCTCCTGGGAGCAGATGCTGCAATCGCCGATGGTCTCGATGTCCAGGACCTCGAGCGTGCGGCAGCACATCGAGGCGGCCTGCGCGCAGGCCGGAATCGACCCACACGGCGGCTACGACGCCGCGCACCTGGCCACCGTCGGCGCGCTCGTCCGGGAGGGTCTTGGCGTCGCTGCGCTGCCTTCGTCGACTACGCCACTGCTGGCGTTCGCCGGCCTGGCGCAAGTGCCGCTGCACTCGCCGCGCATCGAGCGGACGATGGGAATGATCCGGCGCACCGGGCGCTCGCCTTCGGTGGCTGCGCAGGCCTTGATCGAGCTGCTGGCCGACGCCGATTCGGCAGCGGTGCGACGCCGGTCCGCGCGTCGGTCGCGCCAGGGCTTATAGTCGGCGCTCCTCCGCGACGCGCGCGCAAGCGCCGTGCGCGTTCGTCCATGCCAGCCGACTCCGCCCTGCGCTACCGCTCCGCGTCCGACCACCTTGGCTCCGCTTGGGCGATGCTGCTCGCGCTCACCGGCGGCTTCGCGCTGAGCCAGGCGTACCGCACGGTGGCGGCGATCATGGCGCCGCAGCTGCAGGCCGAGTTCGGCCTCGACCCGCAGGCGCTCGGCGTGTTCGCCGGCACCTTCCATCTCGCCTTCGGCGCGCTGCAGTTGCTGATGGGCATCGGCATCGACCTGTATGGCGTGCGCCGCACGGTGCTCGTCGCGTTCCCGCTCACCATCGCCGGATCGGCGCTGTCCGCGTTCACGGACAACTTCGGCGTCCTGCTGATCGGCCAGGCGCTGATCGGCATCGGCTGCGCGCCGGCCTTCCTCGTCTGCACCGTGTTCATCGCACAACGCTTTCCCGCCACGCGCTACGCATCGGTGTCGGGACTCGTGCTCGGTCTCGGCGGCATGGGGATGCTCGCGACCGGCACGCCGTTGGCGTGGCTGATCGAGGCCGGCACCTGGCGTTCGGGCTTCGTGGCGCTCGGGGTTCTGTCGGCCGTGGCGTGGCTGGCGATCGCGTACTTCGTGCGCGAACGGGAAGCGCCGCGCGCAACGATGGTCGACGGCGAGCGACCGATGGGGGCTGCGACGGGGGCGCCTGCGCGCGCCGAACGCGAGTCGCTGGGACAGGCGCTGCGCGGCTTCGCGTCGCTGTTCGCGATGCCGCATACCTGGGGCATCCTCGCGCTGGCCACGGTCAGCTACGCGGCCTTCGTCTCGCTGCGCGGGTTGTGGCTCGGACCGCTGCTGGTCGATCGCTACGGCTTCTCGCTCGTCGCCAGCGGCAACGTCGCGATCGCCGTGTCGGTGGCGTCGATGATCAGCCCTCCGCTGTTCGGCCGACTCGACCCGGGACCCGCGACGCGGCGACGCTGGCTGCTCGGCGGAACGCTCGGCTGCGCGGCGCTGTTCGTGCTGCTCGCGCCCGGCTTGAACGCCTGGTTCGACGTGGTGATCTCGATCGCCTTCTCGCTGCTCTTCGGCTACGGCGTGCTGCAGTACGCCGACGTGCGCGATGCGTATCCGGCTTCGATGACGGGCCGCGCGCTGTCGCTGTTCACGATGGCGCTGTTCCTCGGCGTGGCACTGATGCAGTGGCTGACGGGCGTCGCCGCGTCCTTCGCGGTGGCGCGAGGATGGCCGCCGTTCACGGCCGCCTTCGGCACGATCGCCCTGATGCTCGGTTTGGGTGCATTGCTGTTCGCGCGACTGCCGCAGCCGTCGAAGGCTTGATTCGGGGTGTGGCGGGAGGCGGGACGCGTTCGCGGGAACGCTACCGGCGGCGTCGTGACGGCGGGTGGAAGTGTCGGCGCACTTTACAGAGCGGTTTTCAGCAGGCCTCGCGACGCCGCTTTCCCCCTCGAAGCGCATGGAGTTGGCGCGTTTCTTGCTTACTTTCTTGAAAAGACAAGAACGCATGGGCAGGGGAGTTTCGACATGAACGACTCCGTTCGGAGCCAGGGCGATGCATCGCCCTCGCAGCATCCATCGAGCCCCGCTCCGTCAACCGGACGGCGCGCACTGCTCGTCGCCATGCCGACGATCTTCTCGCTGCGCCAGGGCGTCGCCGCCGAGGTCGCGCGCACCAGTGCAGTTCTCGTGAAGTCCACTCCCGACACCCTGCTGTGTGCGAAGGATCCCGGACTGGGGGGGAACGAGAAGGGCTGGTTCGTGGCGCCCGACTCGGAAATCGAAGTCACGAGGTTCACCGAGGGGCGGACGTACTGCAAGTACGACGGCCTCGGCCCCAACAACAAGCCGCAATACGCGTCGGTCAATACGAGCGAAATGTGCGCCGACGGCGGCACCTACTACTACTCGCCCAACGACAACTGCAACAACGCGCAGAACCTGGAAGCGAAGAACGTGAACGACGGCGTTCGGGGTGCATTCGTGTCCGCCCTCTCGATCGCCTCGTTCGGCACGCGCGTGAACATCACCGACGTATGAGCCCGCTCGCCGGCGGAGCGACCCGCTGGCGGGTTCCGTCCGACGCGCCCTTCGCCTGGGCGCATTCCGACTCGGGACACGTCCTCTATCACCGGCCGTCCGGCCAGACGCATTTCCTGAACGACGGCGCCGCCCTTCTGCTGCGCGAGTGCCTCCTCGATCCCCGCGATGCCCTTGAGGCAGCGCATGCGCTGGCCAACCTGCAGGGCGCCTCACCAGATCCCCAATTCCTGCGCCACGTCGAGGAGTTGCTGTCTCATCTCGAGCGCGTCGGACTGGTCGAGCCGGTCGCGGTGTGAACGCTCCGGCGACCCCGGTCGCTGCGCTGAACGCCGAGACGTTCGCCGAGCGTCTTCGCACCGGAATCGGCCTGCGCATCGGTCCATTCGACTTCCGCATCACCATCGGCCTGCGTGACGTCGCGATTGCATTGCATTCGCTGTATCGCGATTACCCGGTGATCGACGACGAGCGCGTATTCCACGGGCATGTCTCGCTGCGCGAGGCGCGGCTGCGCCGGCCCGGCGCGCCGCGACGCGTGCGCTTTCTCGTCGACGGGCGCGCCCCCCACGACGACCGCCCCGCCGCGCACGCGCTCGCGGTGCTCGAATGGGGGCTGAACCTCGTCGTCGCGTTGCGTTTTCACGGTTTCCTGATGCTGCATGCCGCGGTGCTCGAACGCGACGGACGCGCACTGGTCATGCCGGCTATGCCCGGCCACGGCAAGACCACGTTGTGCGCGGCGCTGGCGCATCGAGGCTGGCGCCTGCTGTCCGACGAGTTCGGCCTCGTGCGTCCCGGCACGGCCGACTTCGTTCCGTTTCCGCGGCCGATGCCGCTGAAGAACGAGTCGATCGACGTGCTGCGCGCGTTCGCGCCGGGCGCGTTCTTCGGGCCGCGCATCGAGGCGACCGCAAAAGGCGACATCGTGCATCTGCGCGCGCCCTCCGACAGCGTCGAGCGCGCGGGCGAGACGGCGCGTGCCGCCTGGATCGTCTTCCCGCGCTGGGCGGCGGGCGCCACGCTCTCGCTCGAAAGCGTTCCCGCCGACCAGGCGTTTTTCTCGCTGGCGACGAACGCCTTCAACTACGAACTGCTCGGCGAATCCGCATTCGAGACGGTCAGGACGATCGTCGGCGCATCGCGCCGGTTGCGCCTTCGCTATTCGTCGCTCGACGAAGCGGTCCGAGCGCTCAACGCGTTGGAGGCGCCGGTCGATACCCGGGAACCAGTCGATGCCTGAACGCATCTGCGCAGGCATCGACGCATCGCCCGAGGCACGCGTGCGCCGGCTGCTCGTCGCGGCGCTGCGCGACCCGCACCGCATCGCCGCACTTCTGCCGCGCGAGCTCGACCTGCTGTTGCGCGTGCTGCGGCGCGCCCGGCTGCTCGCCCGAATCGGGTGGCAGTTGCGCGAGGCGCACCTGCTCGACGCGCTGCCCCGCGCGGCCGTCGATCAACTGCGGGGCGCGCTCGCGCACGCCGAGGCGCAGCGACGCGCGGCCCTGTGGGAACTCGACCGCGTCGTGCCTGCGCTTCGCGACGAGTTGCCTCCGCCACTCGTCGTGCTCAAGGGTTGCGCCTACGCGATCGGCGGTTTGCCGAACGCACGCGGCCGCTACTTCGTCGATGTCGACCTGCTCGTGCCGCGCGGGGAGCTGGCCGGCGTCGAGTCGCGGCTGCGCGAGCGCGGGTGGACCGCCGTGCAACTCGATCCGCACGACGAGCGCTATTACCGTTCGTGGTCGCACGAACTGCCGCCGCTGCGCCACGCCGACCGCCAGGTCGAAGTCGACCTGCACCACAACATCCTGATGTCGACGGCACGCGCGAAGCCCGATGCACGACTCTTGCTCGAAAGCGCGCGGCCGCTGCCCGGCACCCCGCTGCACGTGCTGTCGCCGATCGACATGACGTTGCACGCGATGACGCACCTGATGTCGAGCTCCGACCTCGCCGATGCATTGCGCGAGCTCGTCGACATCGACGAACTGTTGCGCCATTTCTCGGCGCACGAGCCGGGCTTCTGGGACGACTTCTGGCCGCGCGCCGAAGCGCTCGATCTCGCACGGCCGGCATTCCACGCACTGCGCCAGGCACAGCGTTGCCTCGGCACGCCAATCCCGGCTGCGGTAATCGCCGCTTCGCAGGCGGGCGCGCCGCCGGCCGCGGTCGTGCACATGACCGACCGCCTGATGCCGCTCGCGTTGTTCCCCACGCACCCTGATGCAACGAACCGGAGCGCGCGCGCCGCGAGGCTGCTGCTCTACATCCGCTCGCACTGGATCCGGATGCCGGCGCCGATGCTGGCGTGGCACCTCGGCCGCAAGTTCATGGTGCAGCGACGAGCCGCGCGAGCTGCGCGCGCATCCGCAGCGGGTCGACCGCCTGCAGCAACCGCGCCACGCGCGGCGCCAGTTTCGTCACGTCGGCGCGCAGGATCTCGCGCTTGACGCGCAGCAGGCTCGCCGGGTGCATCGAGAACTCGCGCAGCCCCATGCCGAGCAGCAGGTGCGTGGCGCCCCAGTCGCCGGCCATCTCGCCGCACACCGCCACCGGCTTGCCGGCGCGTCGGGCGGCGCGGATCGTCATCGCGACAAGCCGCAGCACCGACGGGTGGAAGGGTTCGTATAGCGAAGCCACTTCGTGGTCCGCGCGGTCGATCGCCAACGTGTACTGCGTCAGGTCGTTGGTGCCGATCGACAGGAAGTCGAGCCGGCGCACGAACAGGCTCGCCGACAGCGCAGCCGCCGGGATCTCGACCATGCCGCCCACCGGCATGCCCTCGTCGTAGGCGATGCCCCGCTCGCGCAACTGCACCTTGGCAATACCGATCAGGCGCAGCGTCTGGTCGATTTCGTGGCCGTGCGCGAGCATCGGAATCAGCAACCGTACCGGGCCGTGCGCCGACGCGCGCAGGATTGCGCGCAACTGCGCGAGGAACATCGTCGGCTGCGACAGGCAGTAACGGATCGCGCGCCGGCCCAGCGCCGGGTTCTGCGCAAGCTGCGCGCCGGCGCGCGGCAGCGTCTTGTCGGCGCCGACGTCGAGCGTACGGATGGTGACGGGCCGGCCCTGCATCGCGAGCACCGCTTCGCGATAAGCCTCGTATTGCTCGTCTTCCTGCGGCAACTCGCGCCGGTTCATGAACAGGAACTCCGAGCGGAAAAGGCCCACTCCTTCGGCCCCGCCGACGAGTGCCGCAGCCGCCTCGTCGGGCCGCTCGATGTTCGCGTACAGGTGGATCCGCGTGCCGTCCTTCGTGATCGTCGGCACGTTCAACAGCTTCTGCAGCGCCTCGCGCTCGCGCAGGCTCACCGCCTGCAGATGGCGGTACTGCGACAGCACGCTTTCGTCGGGCGCGACGATGACGATGCCCTGCTCGCCATCGAGCACCAGCCAGTCGTCGTCGGCGATGAGTCGGCTCGCCAGGCCGGCGCCCACGACCGCCGGCACGTTCATGCCACGCGCGAGAATCGCCGTGTGCGAGGTGGCGCCGCCCTGGTCGATCGCGAAGCCCACCGCCGAACGCAGCGACAGCATGTCGGCCGGCGAGAGGTCTTCGGCGACGAAGATGCACGGCTCGTCGCGCCCGGTGTGCACCCTCGTGCGCGAGCCCGAGAGCACGCGCGTCACGCGGTCGGCAACCTGCAGCACATCACGCCCGCGCTCGCGCAGGTAGTCGTCGTCGATCTCGTCGAACTGCGCGGCAAGATTCGCGGCCTGCGCGGCGAAGGCCCACTCGGCGTTGCGCAGGTGCTCGCGCACGCTGTCGCGCGCCGCGTCGACCAGCGCCGGATCGTCGAGGATCATCGCATGCACGTCGAGCAGCGCGCGCGCTTCGGCGGGGCCCTCCTCCGGCAGCTGCTCGGCGATCGCCTGCAGCTCCGCCTTGACGACCTCGATCGCCGTTTCGAGCCGCGTGAGTTCGCGTTCGATCTGCGCGTCGTGCAGGCGATAGCGCGGCACGTCGCGCTCGCTCGCCTCCAGCCGGCGCGCTCGTCCGATGACGATCCCACCGCCCACGCCGATGCCGTGCAAGCTGAACATGGGATCAGCCGAGCTCCTCTTCGAAGCCCGACGCGACCAGCGCGCGCAGCGCCTCGGCCGCGTCGGCCTCGTCGGGCCCGTCGGCCTCGATCAGCAGCGTGCTGCCCTTGGCGGCAGCGAGCATCATCACGCCCATGATGCTTTTCGCGTTGACGCGGCGCGTTCCCTTCGAGAGCCACACCTCGGCGCGATAGCGCGACGCGGTGGCGGTCAGTCGCGCCGACGGGCGCGCATGCAATCCGAGCCGGTTCACGACCACGACCTCGACCCTCGTCATGGAGCCGGGGTCGATGGCGCGCCGGCCGCGCGATCGTCGGCGTCGACCGCGCGAATCGAGCGGTGGCCGCTGTCGAGCAGCGCTTCGACGAGCTCGTCGACCGGCATGCGCCGATTCTGCAGCGCCTTCAGCAGCATCGGCAGGTTCGCGCCGGCGACGACGCGCACGCGATCGGGCACGGCGAGCTGCGCGGCGATACGCGACGGCGTGGCACCGTAGACGTCGGTGAACACGACGGCGCCGCTGCCGTCGTTGATGCGCGCGAGCAATTCGCGCCCGGCGCTCAACGCCATCTCGGGATTCTCGTCGGGGACGACGTCGAGCGCGGCCAGTTGCGGCGGCAGTCGGCCGAACACGTGGCGCGTGCAGCGGATCAGCGCGCTGCCGAAGGGTTCGTGCGAGACGACGAGAATGCCGATCATCGGAGGCGGGACGCGTCGCGGAAACGCCGTGCCATCGTTCAGGCCGTGCGCGGCTGCGCGAGCGCCGCCTCGAGCTTGTCGACGAACAGGCGCGCGACGTCGAAACCCTTCTGCTGGCGGATCTCCTGGAAGCAGGTCGGGCTCGTCACGTTGATTTCCGTGACGTAATCGCCGATCAGGTCCAGGCCGACGAGCAGCAGCCCGCGCGCGGCGAGCTTCGGCGCGAGCGCCTCGCCAACTTCGCGGTCGCGTGCCGACAGCGGCTTCGCCACCCCGGTACCGCCGGCGGCGAGATTGCCGCGGAACTCGCCGGTCTTCGGGATGCGCGCGAGACTGAAGGGCACGACCTCGCCGCCGATCAGCAGCACGCGCTTGTCGCCCTCACGGATCTCGGGGATGTAGCGCTGCGCCATCACGCTGCGCGCGCCGAACAGGTTCAGCGCCTCGATGATCACCGACAGGTTCGGGTCGCCGCGCTTGGCGCGGAAGATCGACGTGCCGCCCATGCCGTCGAGCAGCTTGAACACCGCTTCGTCGTGCTTTTCGACGAAGGCGCGAAGCTCGTCGGCCGAGCGCGTCACCAGAGTCGGCGCGGCGAACTCGGGGAACTCGGCGATCGACAGCTTCTCGTTGTGGTCGCGGATCGCGCGCGGATCGTTGAACACGCGCCCGCCTTCGCGCACCGCCTGCTCGAGCAGGTAGGTGGAGTAGACGTACTCCATGTCGAAGGGCGGATCCTTGCGCATCAGCACCGCATCGAACGCGGCGACCGGCTCGCGCGCGGGCGTGCCGAGCGCGTACCACGGCGCGCCGCTGCCGGTGGCGTCGGTGATCGTCAACGGCGTGGCGACGACCATCGCGCGCTCGTCCGCATACGACAGCTGGTGCTGCTCGCAGACGAAGAGCGCGTGGCCGCGCGCGGCGGCCTCGACCATCATCGCGTAGGTCGTGTCCTTGTAGGTCTTGATCTGCGGCAGCGGATCGAGGATCACCAGCAGGCGCATCGTCACTTTCCTTCGTCAGCCGTACAGCGATGGGTCGGGGTCGGTCTGCTCGAGTTCGATGGCGGCGGCGAGCAGTGCCAGGCGAGCAACGACACCGTAAACGTAGAAGCGGTTCACCGCGTGCTCGACCGACTCGCCGCGGTCGGGCAGGTTGCAGCTCGCCGCGAAGGGCAGCGGCACGTAATGCATGCCCGGCGCGTTCAGGTTCTCGTCGGGGCCGCGTTGCGTATGCACGCGATAGAAGCCGCCGACGACGTAGCGGTCGATCGTGTAGACAACCGGCTCGGCAACGCCGCCATCGACCGTCTCGACGGTGCGCACGCCTTCCTGCACGACGACCTCGTCCACCGTGCGGCCGTTCGCGCCGGAAGCCATCGCCTCGCGCTCGGCGGGACTCGCTCGCCGCACCTGGGCCGCCTCGCGCACCGCGGTGACGCCGATGCCGCAGGTGCCCGCGTTCGCCTTCACGACGGCGAAGGGCTGCTCGTCGATCTCGTGTTCGCGATAGCGCGCGCGCGTCTGGCGAAGGATCCGATCGACCCCGGCAGCGACTCGGTCGACGCCCGCGCCGCCGAGGAAATCGACGTTGTTGCACTCGACGAAGTTCGTCGTGATCAGCCAGGGATCGAAGTCGAACTGCTTGGCGAAGCGGCGTGCGACATCGGTGTAGGCGGCGAAGTGCCGCGACTTGCGCCGCAGCGCCCAACCGGCGTGCAGCGGCGGCAGCAGCACCTGCTCGTGCACGTCCTCGAGCACGGCGGGCAGGCCCGAGGACAGATCATCGTTCAGCAGGATCGAGCACGGGTCGAAGTCGGCCAGGCCCACGCGGAACCCGCGGCGCACGAGCGGCTCGACGAGCAGCGTGTCGCCGTCGCCGGCATCGATGCGCAGCGGCGCCTCGAGCGCCGGGTCGACGCTGCCGTAGCGCACGCGCAGCCCCGTCTGGCGCAGGATCGTCGACAGCCTGCGCAGATTGCGCAGGTAGCGCGCGTCGCGGCGCCGGGCGTCGGGAATCAGCAGCAGGTTGCGCGCGTCGGGGCAGTATTTCTCGATCGCCGCCATCGCCGCCTGCACGGCCAGCGGCAGCGTGTTCTCCGACAGGTTCTCGAAGCCGGCCGGGAACAGGTTCGTGTCGACCGGGGCAATCTTGAAGCCGGCATTGCGCAGGTCGATCGACGCATAGAACGGCGGCGTGTGGTCCTGCCATTCGAGGCGGAACCAGCGTTCGATGCGAGCGCTCGCATCGAGCAGGTGCCGCTCGAAATCCTGCAGCGGCGCGGAGATCGCCTGGGCGAAATCGGGAAGCATGGACGGAAACGGTGCGCGCCGCCGCAATGGCAGCCACGCACCGATTGTAGCGTCGGGGTCGGCCCCCCGAGGGTCAGCTGGCGTCGCCCGTGGTCTGGTGCAGCGTGCCGGCAGTCACCGGGGCGAGGCCCAGAGCGCCCGCGGGGGCCGTTGCCGGAGCGAAAGCGCCGGCGCCTGCCGACGCGAGACCCGGCACGACGGCGGCGACCGACGCCGCCGGCAGTCCGGCGATTGCACCCGCGGTCGCGCTCGCCGGCATGCGTTCCGGCACGCGCGACAGCGCATTGCAGGTCAGCGCCGCGGCATAGGGCAGCGACTGCAGCAGCAGGATCGTCGTCCACATCGTTGCTTCGAGCTGACGCTCCGGCTGCGTGAGCAGCACGCCGATCGCACAGGTGACGAGCCCGGCGAAGAGGAACGCCTCTTCGCGCACCGGCAGCGCAGGCCGGGCCGCCGCCGCCTTCGCATCGTTGCCGCTCGCCTTGCGAGTGATCTCGAACACCGCACGACGGAAGGCCAGGCCGCTGAAGACGCCGCGCGCGATTGCATGCGACAACGCCATGCCGGCGAGCGCCGAGCCGGCAATGTCGGAGACCGAGCAGCGCACGCGCCGCGCATAGAGCAGCGGGCCGAACAGCGCCTTGACGACGAAGAAGACGAACAGCGGCAGCATGAACAACGCGATCGGCAGGCTGAACCAGTGCGGCGCGGCCAGCACGCCGACCGTCCACAGCATCGCCGCGAAGGCGAATACCAGGTGCAACGCGTCGCCCAGCCACGACAGCCACCCGGTGAGGAAGTGGTAGCGCTGGCCTGCGGTGAGGCGCTCGCCCGACACCAGCGCACCCCAGTGCCCCTTGAGGATCTGCATCGCGCCTTGCGCCCAGCGCCGGCGCTGCTTGCGGAACGACCCGAAATCCTCCGGCGTGAGCCCGTGGCCCATCGGCTCGTCGATGTAGACGGTGGAGTAGCCGGCCTGCATCAGGCGCAGGCCGAGCTCGGCGTCCTCGCAGATCGTCCACTCGGCCCACTGTCCGTGCTCGCGCAGCGCCTGCGCGCGAATCAGTGTCATCGTGCCGTGCTGGATGATCGCGTCGCGCTCGTTGCGGTGGTGCATGCCGATGCGAAAGAACCCGTCGTACTCGTAGTTCATCATCCGGCGCAGCGGCTGGTTCTGCCAGTCGCGGTGTGCCTGCGGCGCCTGCACGACGGCGACCTTCGCGTCGTCGAAGTGCGCGACCAGCGAACGCAGCCAGTCGGGCCGCACGACGTAGTCGGCGTCGACGACGCCGACCACCTCGGCCGACGGATCGGTCTGCTCGAGTCCGAAGTTCAACGCGCCGGCCTTGAAGCCCGGCCAACTCGGCAGGTGGAAGAAGCGGAAGCGCTCGCCCAGCCGCTCGACATGCGCCTGCACCGGCTTCCACAACGCCTCGTCCTTCGTGTTGTTGTCGATGACGAGCACTTCGTAGTTCGAGTAGTCGAGCCGCGCGAGACTGTCGAGCGTGGCGATCACCATCTCGGGAGGCTCGCTGCAGCAGGCCAGGTGCACCGAGACGCGCGGCTCGCGCGCGCCATCGGGCAGCGGCCGCGGTTCGAAGCCGCGGCGCAGGTTGCCCGGCCAGTACATTTCGACGAACTCGAAGCCGTTGGCCAGCAGGATCGCCACCATCGCGCCGAGCGACGGCAGCAGCAACGCGAGCGCGGCCCAGTCGGTGGGGCGCAGGTAGTAGTCGAAGGGCAGCGCGACGAGCCACACCGCAAGCGAGGCCACCGACTGGATCATCGCCGCGAAGGCGACGCGACTGGCCAGCCGCATCCGCGCGAACGCCACGAAGAACCACAGGATCGGCCCCAGCGCGAGCAGCGATGCGGCCAGCGCCTTGTCGCCCCAGTGCGCGTCGTTCTCGACCGGGCCAGTCATCGCGAACTTCGGCGTGCGGTCGGCATCGAAGACGCCCCAGTACGCGCCGACGCGACCTTCGTTGGCGCTCTTCCACGGCTGGTCGACCGCTTCCATCAGGTAGTAGTCGATCGAGTGCGCGCGCGCGTAGGTGACGAAATCGCGGATGAAGCGCGCCTGCATCGCCGGCGTGGCGCTGGCTTCCTCGAAGCGGTCGCCGCGGCTCGGCCAGCCGATCTCGCCGATGACGACCGGCTTGTCGGGGAAGCGCCGGCGCAACTGGTCCAGGCGCTGCATCGCGTGATCGAGCGCGGCCTCCTCGGGAACACCTTCCCAGTAGGGCAGCAGGTGCACGGTGATGAAGTCGACCTGCCGGGCGAGCTCGGGGTGCGTGAACCAGACGTGCCACGGTTCGGCCGTGGACACCGGCACGCGCGTGGCCTTGCGCATCTCCTTCAGGTAGCCGATCAGCTGCTGCACCGTCAGGTCCTCGCGCAGCAGCGACTCGTTGCCGACGATGATCCGCTCGATGTTCGAATGATCGAAGGCCGCGTGCTTGACGGCTTCCATCTCGCGCCGGTTGTTCAACGAGCGCCGGTCGAGCCAGACGCCGGCGGTGAGCTTCAGCCCGTGGCGCTCGGCCAGCGCGGGCAGCTGCGGGATCTCGCTCGAGCTGTAGGTACGGATGCGCCGCGTGTGGTCGGCGAGCATCGCGAGGTCGGCGTCGACGTCCTCGATGCGCGGGTAGCGTCGTTGGGTGGGATCGTCCCAGCGCTGGAAGGCGTTGTACGCCATGCCGGTCACGCGGCCGTGGAAATCGGGCGCGTCGATCGACGGATTGAGCAGTTGCCAGCCGGCGAAGTTGGCCGCGACGATCGCGAGCGCGAGCAGCAGCGCCGGCGTCGATACCATGGAGGGAATCCGGCGGGCAGCCGCGTACAGGCGCCGCGCCGGGGCGCGCAATTCGGTCAGCATCGACTTGGCAAGCGAATGGACATGGGGTGCGAACATTACCGAAATTCCCGCCGAACCACGGGTAATCCCGGTCTTGTCCTCGTTTCGACACGGGGATAGCAACCCCGGTGCCTTCCGCTTCGAGCCCTGAGCCCGCATTCGACGGCGGCTCGCGCGCACGCGAGCTGCTCTTGCTCGCGCTCTTCGCCGCCGCGTTGCTCGCGTGGTGGGCGTGGCAAGGCGTCGAGCGCGGCGTGCCCGAACCGGCGGTGGACCGCGTCGACTGCGTTTCCTATGCGCCGTTCCACCAACCCGGCGAGACGCCTTTCGATGCGGCGAATCGGGTGACGCGCGAGCGCATCCGCGCCGACCTCGTCCGCCTGGCGACGATCACCGGCTGCGTTCGAACCTACTCGATCGACCAGGGGCTCGACCAGGTGCCGACGGTGGCGAACGAACTCGGCCTGCAGGTGCTGCTGGGCGTGTGGGTCGGGCGCGATCGCGAGCGCAACGAAATCGAACTGAAGCGGGCGCTCGCACTCGCCAAAAGACACGCAGGAACGATTCGTGCGCTCGTCGTCGGCAACGAGGTGCTGCTGCGTGGCGAGCTCGCCGAGCGCGAGTTGATCGCGCTGGCCGAGCGCGCAAGACGCGAGCTCGACATTCCGGTCACCTACGCCGACGTCTGGGAGTTCTGGCTGCGGCATCCGCGCCTGGCCGATGCGGTCGACTTCGTCACCGTGCACGTGCTGCCGTACTGGGAGGACGAGCCGGTGGCGGTCGAGCGGGCGATCGATCACGTGTTCGCCGTGCGCCGGCGGGTGCAGGACGCCTTCCCCGGGCGCGAGATCCTGATCGGCGAAACGGGCTGGCCGCGTGCCGGCCGCCAGCGCCGGGCGGCCGTGCCGGGCCGCGTCGAGCAGGCGCGCTTCGTGCGCGCCTTCGTCGATGCGGCAGCGCAACGGCAGGCGCGCTACAACCTGATCGAGGCCTTCGACCAGCCTTGGAAGCGACGGCTGGAGGGCGCGATGGGCGGGTACTGGGGCCTGTTCACCAGCGACGGCGAACGCGCGTTCCCCTGGCACGGGCCGGTGAACGCCGATCCACGATGGCGCGAAGGCCTGGCGGCTGGTGCGACCGGCGCCCTCGCCTTCGCGCTGCTCGGCGCCTGCCTGCCGGCAACAAGGCGACGCCGCGTCGCCGGGCGAGCGGCGCTCGCGTCGATGATGGCGCTGGCCGGTTGCGCGGCCGGAGGGCTGCTCGTCGCGCAATGGCGCCACGCGGTGCACTGGAACCAGGACTGGACGCACGAACTGCCGGCGATCGTCGGCGCGCTGGCGACGCTCGCCTATGCGTGGCTGGCAACGGCACGGCTCGCGCGATCGGTTCGCGGCGCTGCGCTGCCGACGGTTCCCGGCGTGCACGCGGCGCTGCGACGCGCGCGCGGCGACCGGATGGAAGAAGCGACCGGCGCGAGTCCGGGCGACCAAGGCTTCGCATCGCGCGCCGGCGCGGCCGATCGCTGGCTCGGCGTGCTGCGCTTCGGCTGGTTGTTCGCGGCGGCGATCAGCGTCGTGCTGCTCGTCTTCGACGCCCGCTATCGCGGCTTCCCGTGGGCGAGCTTCGCGATGCCGCTGGCGATGCAGGGGCTGCTCGCGCTGCGCGGCGACACGCTACCGCGCGATGCGCGCGAGGAGCGCGCGCTGTGCGTCGTCGTTTTCGTCGGCGCTGCGCTATGCATCGCGCAGGAGACGCTCACCAATGCTCAGGCGGTCGTGTTCCTCGGCGGGCTCGCGCTGTTCGCGCTCGCGTGCACCGGCACGCGCCGCTCGCGCGCGAGCACGAGCAGACCGAGCAGCGCACCGAAGGCCGAGGGCGCGAACGAGTAGAGCACGAGCCCTGCTCCGCCGAGCGCGAGCGCGGCGTGCGCGAGCAGCGGGACACGCGTGACCGTCGCCGCGAGGCCCGCCGCCAGCGCCGCCCATCCGATGCCCTGCGTAACGAACGCGAGGATCACCAGCGTGCGAAGCGCGCAGGCGCCGGCCCACGGCGCGGGATCGCAAGCATGCGCGATCGGCGCCGGCTCGACGACGAGGTGGCGCAGGAGCAGCGCCGCCGCAACCGCGATGCCGAACGGCGCTGCCTGCCGCAGGACGGCGGGCAGCGCGCGGATGAACGGGTGGGCGGCGAGCGACTCGGGCGGGGGAAGCCGGGGAAGCACGTCAACGATGATAGGCGGTCTCGCCGTGGGCGACGATGTCGAGCCCCTGGCGTTCCTCGTCCTCGGGCACGCGCAGCCCGATCGTGTACTTGACGAGCTCGAAGCCGACGAAGGCGACGACGCCCGACCAGATGATCGTCAGCAGCACGGCCTGCAACTGCACCCACAGTTGCCCGGCGATCGAATAGTCGGGCGACACCGCGTTCGCGACGTAGTCGTAGATGCCGACGCCGCCGAGCGCTGGCGCAGCGAACACGCCGGTGAGCAGCGCGCCGACGATCCCGCCCACGGCGTGCACGCCGAACACGTCGAGCGCGTCGTCGATGTCGAGCCAGCGCTTCAGTCCGTTGACTCCCCACAGGCAGACGAGCCCGGCGACGAAACCGATGACGAGTGCGCCGACCGGGCCGACGAAGCCGCACGCAGGCGTGATCGCGACCAGTCCGGCCACCGCGCCCGAAGCGGCGCCGAGCATCGACGGCCGTTCCTTGAACCACCACTCGCCGAAGGTCCACGACAGCGTCGCAGCCGCGGTGGCGACGAGCGTGTTGGCGAAGGCCAGCGCCGCGCCGCCGTTCGCCTCGAGGTTCGAACCGGCGTTGAAGCCGAACCAGCCGACCCACAGCAGCGATGCGCCGATCATCGTCGAGACGAGCGAGTGCGGCGCCATCGACTCGCGCCCATAGCCGATGCGCTTGCCGATCACCCACGCGCCGACGAGGCCGGCCACGCCGGCGTTGATGTGAACGACGGTGCCGCCGGCGAAGTCGAGCGCGCCGCGCCGCCACAGGAAGCCGGCGCCGGCACTGACTGCGCCGAGCGATTGCGCATCGGTGATCGCGTCGGGCCCCGCCCAGTACCAGACCGCATGCGCGATCGGCAGGTAGCAGAACGTGAACCAGAACGCCGAGAAAGCGAGCACGGCGGCGAAGCGCGCGCGTTCGGCGAACGCGCCGACGATCAGCGCGCAGGTGATCGCGGCGAAGGTGCCCTGGAACGCGACGAAGCTCAACTCGGGCAGCACGACGCCCTTGCTGAACGTCGCCGCCGTCGAGCCGGGCCCGATGCCGGCGAGGAACGCCTTCGAGAAATTGCCGAAGAACGCGCCGTCACCGCCGAAGGCGAGCGAGTAGCCGTAGATCGTCCACAACACGACGATCAGCGCGAACACGACGAGCACCTGCATCAACACCGACAGCATGTTCTTCGCCCGCACCATGCCGCCGTAGAAGAGCGCGAGGCCGGGAATCGTCATCATCACGACGAGCAGCGTCGCTACGGTGATCCACGCCACGTCGCCCTTCACCGGCTCGGGCGCGGCGAAGACGGGCGCCGCGGCGAGCAACGACGCTGCCGCGGCGGCGAGGCGAGGCGCAATGCGAACGAGGTGCGCGCGCGAGGCGGCGATGCGAGAAGCAACGCGAACGAGGTGCGCGCGCGAGGCGGCGACGCGACGCGCAAGTCGCACCGGACAGATGCGCCGGGCGACGTCGCGTTCCGAAGGGAAGGCGGCCATGGGTTCTCCTCGGTATCTCACAGCGCCTCGTTGCCGGTCTCGCCGGTGCGGATGCGCACGACGTGCTCGAGATCGAAGACGAAGATCTTCCCGTCGCCGATCTTCCCGGTGCGCGCCGACGCCTGGATCGCTTCCACCGCCTGCTCGAGCAACTCGTCGGGCACGGCGACGTCGATCTTCACTTTCGGCAGGAAGTCGATCACGTACTCGGCGCCCCGATACAGCTCGGTGTGACCCTTCTGCCGGCCGAAGCCCTTGACCTCGGCCACCGTGATGCCCTGCACGCCGATCGCCGAGAGCGCTTCGCGCACCTCGTCGAGCTTGAAGGGCTTCAGTACTGCGGTGATCATCTTCATCGTCGTCTCCCGGGGTTGTGCCTCAGTTGCGCGTCAGAACGACCTGCCCGCCGTCAGCACGACGGTGGCATTGCCGAGGTCTCGATTGCGAGCGCTGCGATAGCACTCGCCGCTGCCTCCCTTGGCGTCGGTGTCGACGTACGAGAGGCTCCAGTCCAGTCCGGCCCACGCTTTCGCGACGCCCAGCTTCCAGTCGGTGTAGCTACAGTCGTCGGACGACCGGATGCGGATTCCGCGCAGCGAGCCCGACGGAATGCGCTGATGGCCGACGTGCGCGACGAGCGCGAAGCCGCGGCCCACGTCGAAGTTCGCCGCGAGGTCGAGGTACCCCGAGCCTTCGCTGTCGGGAACGCCGAACAGGTTCGTCGCCGCGTGCGAGTACTTCAGCGTGAACATCCGCCAGCTGCCCGCGGCGTACAGCTCGGTGGTGTGCGGCGCGACGAAGCCCGCCGGATAGCTGCCGGGATAGAGGTAGCGCAGTACGCCGACGTCGTAGCCGAGGTCGCCCAGCTTGCCGCGCCAGCCGCCGTAGACGTCCAGCTCGACGCTGTTGCTCACGTCGTCGTTGCTGTCGGCCAACCAGCTGACATTGGAGCCCCAGGTGCCGAGATAGACGCCGCTCGAATGCGCGTAGTCGAACCCGCCCTGCAGCGCGGGCTTGCCGTCGGTCTGCGCGATGCCGCGGTAGCGGTATTGGCTGGCAAGCGAGACGTTGGCGGTGAGCGAGTGCGTCGGCGCCGCATCCGGGGCGGTCGTCGTCTGTGCAGCAACCGGGGTCGCAAAGAGCGGAAGGAAGGCCAACGCCAGGATCGGTACGGCTCGGGACGCGCGCATCGAAGGTTCTCCGTGGAAGGCTTGCCTGTACATAGAGGCAGCTTCCGTGCCACCGCGCATTCGGCCCGCGCGCGGTGCGTTTCCTCTGCGTTGGCTGCACCGCGTGCCCCGCGACGATGCATCGACGCGTGCTTCGGCCCCCCCCCGTGCACCGGGTGCGCACCGAGACTTCCGCATCGGCCGCAGGTACGAGGGGCGAAGCGCAGCGGCGCGGATGGGCAGTGCTAGACTCGTTTCACGATGAACACGACACCGCAATCGCTGCTCGCCGAGCTGCAACAGCGCGTCTCCGAGCTGTTCCGCAACAGCCCGGCTGCCGACATCGAACGCAACCTGAAGGCGATGCTCGCGCAGACCTTCCAGCGGGTCGATCTGGTCACGCGCGACGAGTTCGACGCGCAGCTCGAGCGCATGTCGCGTCTGCAGGAACGCATCGCCACGCTCGAGCAGCGCCTCGACGCCGAAGTGTCGGGGGCGAGTGCCTCGGAGGGCGGCGCATCGCAGGCCGGCACGACCTCCGACGCGTCGGAAGCAGCAGGTGGCCGCTCGCGCGACGCCAGCCCTATCGCCATGCCAGGCCCGAGCACCGCCACGCCCGACGATCCGGGCCCGGTCATCTAGCGGCCGGCGGCCGGCCAGGCGCACCACCGTCGCGCCGCAGCCGCACAGCCGCACAGCCGAGGCTGCTCCGCTCGCCGCTTCGAGATCCCGACGCTGCTGGGAGTCGCAATGCCGCTCGCCGTCGTCCACAGCCGTGCGCTGGTCGGCCTCGATGCGCCCGCCGTCAGCGTCGAGGTGCACATCGGCGTCGGGCTGCCGGCCTTCCACATCGTCGGCCTGCCCGAAGCGGAAGTGCGCGAGAGCCGCGACCGCGTGCGCGCCGCGCTGCTGCACGCCGGCTTCGACTTCCCGAACCGGCGACTCACCGTCAACCTGGCGCCGGCCGACCTGCCGAAGGCCTCGGGCCGCTTCGACCTGCCGATCGCCGTCGGCATCCTCGCGGCAAGCGAACAGGTACCGGCCAACGCGCTCGACGATCTGGAGTTCGTCGGCGAGCTTTCGCTCACCGGCGCCATTCGCCCGATCCGTGGTGCACTCGCGATGGCGCTCGCCGTCGCGCGCGAGGCGCACGAGCGCTCGCTGCTGCTGCCCGCAGCCAACGGCGACGAAGCGGCGCTGGTCGACGGCGTGCGCTTGCTCGCGGCCGAAGACCTCGTCGGCGTTGCTGCGCACCTGAGCGGGTCGAGCCCGCTCGTGCGCATCGAGCCGGGCGTGCTGCATGCGGCTTGCGCTGCCTCCGACGACCTCGCAGATGTGAAGGGGCAGCCGTTTGCCAAGCGCGCGCTCGAAGTCGCGGCGGCCGGCGCGCACAACCTGTTGATGATCGGTCCACCGGGCTCGGGCAAGTCGCTGCTCGCGCATCGCATGCCCACTATCCAGCCGCCGATGGACACCGCCGAGGCCCTGGAAAGCGCGGCGCTGGCGAGCCTGCACGGCGCGTTCCGTACCGAGCATTGGGGGCGACGTCCTTTCCGCGCGCCGCATCACGGCGCGTCCGCCGCCGCGATCGTCGGCGGCGGATCGAACCCGCGGCCAGGTGGGCAAACATTAAGTTACGCGCACACAAGGTGCATGGCGAATCAACGGCTTAGCAAGCGCGCGAACAAAGTTCGCGCCACGCTATCGTCAAAGTTATGCACTACATTTGAAGCTCCTAGAGGCGCAGGTCGAGAGAGGCGCCCGTTGCTTGTTTTCGCAGGACGGCGCCGTACTGAGCAGAACCCATTCGGTAAATTCCTGGCGATCTCCGGCCTTTGCCCATCGGCCTGTGCTGCCACTGGACTCTTAGCGAAAACTATGCAGAATGGATCAAATGCGGGCTTGTATGCGCTGTTCGCGGGCCGTTTATCTGTCGCTTCTGTGGTCGAAGCCGTCTGACCGTGGCGATTGGCGCGCCGACGGGGGAACCCAATGTTTGATGCCACGAGACGTTTCACCGTCCTGTCTGCCCTCGCTTTCGCGGTGCCTCATGTCTCCTTCGCAGAGGCTGCAAGCCAGCCTCAGTCGGACGCAGATCCCGCCAAGGAGAAGCAGGAATTCATTCGGCGGGCAAACGCGCAGTGGGAAGCGGAGCACAAGAAGATCGCGGCGGCTGCCCAGGCGGGAGAGAGACGAGGCGAGTTCTCCAGTCTTGCCCCACCCAAGGCGCTCGTTCCATTCAAGGACTGGGATTACTATTACACGCGCGGAATGTCCGTATGGAAATCAAATCCAGGACAGAGCTTCCAGCCAGTGGGAGTGCCCGACGGCTTTGTCACCGACCTTACAAGTATTCCTCAAATCGCTTGGAGCTTTGGCATTCGACCCGAGGGCCCGTATGCCTACGCCGCCATCATCCATGACTACCTCTACTGGATGCAGGACCGCACCAGAGAAGAAGCAGACCAAATCTTCTTGATCGCAATGGCGGACTCAAAGGTCGATGAGTCGTTGAGAAATAGCATCTACAACGTCGTTCGTCTTGGAGGGTTATCAGCTTGGTCGAAGAATGCTGACCTAAAGAGGAAGGGCGAGAAGAGAATTCTCAAGCGGTTTCCGAAGGACTTCACAATTGCCTGGGCTGAGTGGAAGGCTCGTCCGGACGTCTTTCGAGACTGATTCGTGTAGTTCTGTCCGCGTTGTCGTCTAACCCTGCTCAAGCCCACGTGCCGTGGCCGCTTGGCCGCTGCTCATCGTTCCTTCCGCGGCCAGTCGGCATCTGCCGCAGCGCGCGGCTTAGTCAAACGCTAGACGTCACAACGCAACCCGTCCTGTGAGTTGGTGACCTCGTGGATTCTGCCTCGTACCAACACGACCCTCGTACTGGCGCGCAACCAGTCCAGCGCTTACGCGGTAGTTGCTTGTCTGGGAGACTCTTCATGCTGCATGTCCGTACTGCCTCACTCCTGTTGCTCGCCCTGATAGCGAGCCCCACGCTGGCATGGGATCCAATCGGTGATATCACTCATCCAGAGCGAATCGTTCGCAACGTTGGACGTGAACTCGACAATGCCGGTCGAGAACTTGATCGATACCGACTTGAGGCTCAAGCCCAAGCTGGTGCACCGGCCTTTGAACAATGGCTAAATCAGTCGCGAAACACTGCCAATGCTGGCGCATCTTCCATTCCGCCCCATATTCGTCAGCAACTACAGGGATTCTACGACAACGATGTCCTAAGTCGAGCACGCTTCAAGATCGGAGATGGCGGGATCTTCAATTTGGCGAACCTTTCGATTCAGTACGGCGGGGCGGCAGCTGTCACACTAGTTGACGTAATTGTCTTCAAGAACCCTGGCGACGCGTACAACAATCCGGTACTTTGGGCCCACGAGTTAAAACACGTCCAACAGTTTCGTGACTGGGGAGTTCGAGACTTTGCGATCCGATACCTTCGCAGTTGGAATGGCGTTGAGGGCGAAGCCTATGCCGCCGAAAACTCCTATCAACGCTGGAGCAACCAGATGGCACAGCGCAGTTACAACCCAGGGTCGCCCATGCCGGTTGTCGCCCCGCCGCAGCCTTCCATTGCCCGCATGTGTGCTACGAACTTCGGCGCCTGTGGAATGAGCGTAGCTATTCCCATCGGGTCGCAGTGCTACTGCCCAACCGTCAATGGGCCAATTTGGGGCGTCGCACGATAGCGATGCCTAAAGGCCGTCCCAGCCGACGGCATTAGGCCGCGGCTGAGCTCCGACGTTAGGCATCAGAGAGCCGCCGTGCTACTTCGGAACACCAACCGAGCGAGAAGGGAATGGCATCGAAAGGCGCTCACTCAACGGACACCGACGTCGTTGCCGATCAGATCAAACACGCCTTGGGAATGCGATCGCTCAACGTGCGCACGGCGGTGGAGTTGCATGACCGCATCGCCCAGGGGTTGCCCCGTTCGGCGGCACTGCGCCTCGTCCTGGGGCTCAAGGCCGTCCCGCTCAAGGAAAGCCTGCGCGCCTTGAGAATCTCGCGCCGCACCTGGGACCGTTTCAAGGCCGAGCCCGACAAGCCGCTGGATGTCGACCAGAGCGCGCGCGTGTGGCGTATGGCGGAGATACTCGTTAAGGCCGAGGAGGTACTCGGCACGCAGAAAGAAGTGCAAAGCTGGCTCACGCATCAGGCAATAGGGTTGGGCTCGCGGCGTCCGACCGATCTGATGATCACGCCGCAAGGCGCCGAGTTCGTCGTGACGCTGCTCGAGCGCATGAAGCGCGGGGTCTACTCTTGAGGTTAACTGAGGACTCTATCTCTGCGCGGGACTAAAAAGGGGAGCAGGTCAGAGGAGCAGTTGCAGCTGCGCTCGAAGCTGCCCAAGCGGCGCAAGATGACGGTGCTGCGCGAGGGACGTTTCAAGCCCCAGCGTGCAGGCGAGGTGTGGGCGATGGACTTCGTCGCCGACGCGCTCTCCAATGGTGCGAAGTTCCGACTGCTGACGGTGGTCGATGTGTTCAGCCGCGAAGCGCTCGCGATCGAGGTCGGCTCAAGACTACGAGGCGAGAACGTGGTCGAAGTGCTGAACCGACTGGTCGCTCGACACGGTGCGCCGAAGTACGTGTTCGTCGACAACGGCAGCGAGTTCACCGGACGTCTGATGGATCTATGGGCGTATCACCACAAGGTGCGCATCGACTTCAGCCGACCGGGCAAGCCGACCGACAACGGCCACGTCGAGACGTTCAACGGTTCGCTGCGCGACGAGTGCTTGAACGTGCACTGGTTCGAGTCGCTTACCGACGCCAAGGCGATCGTCGAGGCTTGGCGGCGTGACTACAATGAGAGCCGTCCTCACAGTGCTCTCATGGACCTTGCACCGGCGGAATTCGTCCGCCAGCAAAGGATTTCGGGGTCCGTCCAAGGCCTCATAACCGCCGAAAACTAACTCTCGGTGCTGTCCAGGAAAGCCAAGCGATTCACGGAAGCCATTCTCTCAAGTTACCGATGGCCCGAAAAACCCGAGCAGGTCAGCTGCCGCCAAGCCCGCGACGAGCCTTCCCAGTGCCTCGGTCAGGCGAATTATGCGTCGCTCATAATTCGCAATAGAACTGGGGACTGCGCAGTGGAAGGCCAAGTACGGCGGCATGACGGTGTCGGACGCCAAGCGGCTTAGAGAACTCGAGACGGAGAACGCGCGGCTGAGGAAGCTGCTGGCAGAGGCCGAGTTGGAAAAATCGGCGCTCAAGGAGCTGGTCAGCCGAAAGTGGTGAGCCCACAGGCCAGGCGCGAGGCGATCGAGCTGCTGATGACCGAGCGAGCGATGGGAGTGACACGCGCATGTGGGCTGGTTGGCATCTCGAGGTCGCCGTTTCGGTACGAGTCCACGCGGGCCGCGAGCAATGCGCTGTTGACCGTCGGGTGCGCGAGGCCCAGCAGCTGCAAGACGCGCGCGGCGGTCTGCCAAAGGAACACTGGCGACAACGCAAAGCAATTAAGTCCATGAACTTCTTCCTTGCGGATACCCCCTCGCATTTTTGTTTCGGAAATCGGCGGCAGAGCGCCGCTGCGCTTTGCTCTTGGGTTCCTCGAATCGCACCGGCAGGCATAGACCGGGCACTCTCAGGCTGCCGAAGCGCGACGCACCGGGGGTATCCTTTCGCCTCGCTGACGAGGACATGAACCCCGATGGATGCCCCGTTGACCCGCTGGTACTGCGACACCTGCGAAGAGCAGATCGAGAAGGCCGAAGACGGCTACGTCGTCTGGAAGAACCCAGATTCGCACGGCCCGCATTCGTTCAAGATCATCCATCAGCGGCGGTGCGACCCGAAGAGGCATCACTTTTCGCAGGCACTCGCGGACTTCCTCGGCCCTGATGGACTCGCGCACGCAACCACGCTGCTGAGCGTTGGCACAGTGATGAAGCGCAGGGGCATCAAGAGTTCCGCACCCGGCGACGTGGACGCGTGGGTCGATTTCGTTCGACGCCTTCAACTGCCGTACTACGAAGAGGCGCGCCGCTGCTTCAAAGATCCCGAGTACCGGGATGACATGAGCGATGCGAACGAGGTCCTGTCGTACCTCGAAAGGTCCCTGAAGGACACCATCAAGCGATACGGCGAGAAGAGTTGATCACGACAGATGCGTGACTCTTGGCGGGAGCTCTCCAGTCGCGTCCACATAGCGCCTCCAAGCCGCTTCGCTGACGTCCTCGTGGTTCAAGCGGGGCTTGCATGGGGCGCCTTGCTGCTGCCGACGGGCGTGATCGTGGAATCAGTAGCGCTCAGTGCGAACAACGGCTCGTCGCTCGACGCTGGCCTGAAGGTCGCCGGCTTCCTCATCGGTCTGGCCGGTCTTGCGCTGGTTGCATTCGGGCTGTGGCGAACTCGGCGTCTCTTCGGGAAGCCCTCGCTCCCCTCGCGGGTGCGAGCGTGGCTCCGCAACGTACGGAGTTTGGTCATAGAAGGGCGCCGGATATCAGTCGATGTGTCGTTCGCCGTGTCCGTCGCGTTTTCGGGGAAAGCCAGTACTCAGGTTACGACGGCGCCGAAGACACTAAGACAGCGGATCGACGAGCTTGAACGGCGCGCGTCCGCTGCAGAGCAGAAGATCGAGGAAGCACGCGCGGAAGCAAATCAAAAGCTGGGGGAGCTTCGCGCGGCCCTGTTGAACGAGGAGACGAACATTCGCGAAACAATTGCGACCCTCGACAAACGGTTGGAAGAGTTCAGCGTTGGCGGTCTGGATTTGGAGGGAATGGGCCTCTCTTGGCTGATCGTGGGATCGGGTCTGTCTACCTTCCACGAGGAGATCGCCAAGTGGAGCATGTGGCGCGTGTTCCTGTAGTGCTACCGCTACGAAGTGAGGCATGGGTTCGTTGAAGTCGCCTGCAGTCGTCTTTCTCGATGCGTCCACGTTGAAGCGGGCGATTCTCGTCCGCACGCGTTCTGTTGAGACAACGACGACTCTCACATCGGGACCGAGAGATATCACTGTTCCTGTTACTCGCTTCGAGGGCTTCGATGCAACCGAAGGAATAGACAATGAACGGATGCGCGGTGAAGCTCGGTTGCTGCCGTATGTGGCGGAACTCGCGCGGGTGAGGCGGCTGCGGCTGCAGACGGGGATCGAGGCATACGAGGAGTTCTTGGGCCTTCGTGAAATCGACGGCTTGGGAGTACTCGATGACGTGCAGATCGAGATGATCCAATCGCCACTCGGCCGCTCCCATTCGCGGATGATGGGCGGCGCAGGCTTGGACGCTCGCCAACTTCAGCACGACTTCTTCGCATCGATTCAAGCGCCGCGCTACCTCGAAATGCGCAAAGCTTTCGGGGTGAAGACCGGGTCGAAACGATCTCGCAACTTGCTCGCTGACATCTTCCACATCTGGACCGCTGACGAATCGCGCGTTGACTACCTCTTGACCCTTGATGCTCGCCTCTGTCGAATGGTTCAGGGCCAGCCTCAGTTGAAGTTGCGCGTGAAGGTCGTTCAGCCGTCAGAACTCATCACCGAAGTCCACACGCTGTTCGACGGCTGAACGGCAGCTCGGAAAGCAAGGCTGGGCGCGGCTCTTCAAGCGGCGAATCGAATCTCTCCGTCTCCGCCAGATTCGGTGGGCGTCCGAACACGCTGCTGTTGTTCGGATCTCACTATCAAACCATTTGCCTCGTTAGCTCAGCGGACTAGAGCAAGGAGCTTCTACCTCCAGGGTCGGCGTTCTTATCAAAAGCAACAGTTTGTGCACCTAATCTTGACCACGCTGTACCGCGTCCGCGTCGGTCGAAATGAAGCAGGTCAATTTCGACCGTTGAGTGCATCTAATCATCTAGGGTGCCCGCCAGCGCTCGGGTGTGGCACGCTTTCGATCATGGCCGCGTGTACCTCAGTGTTTCACTTGGAATTGGCACCCACAAGGGCTCCCGGGGGTGGGGCGCGGCGGCGTCCGGACTGCCAGGAACAGGCGTCGCCGCGCTTGCTTTACTTCGGCTGTCGAAGTATCGCCGCCTCGATCGGCTCGCGCGACACCGCGCAAGCACTCGATGGCTGCTGCTCGTCCTTCCAGGGGGGCGCCCTGCGGGCGCCCCGGGAGGACGTCAGAGATAAGAACCGAAAGCCAGAACCGATGTCATCGGCGAGGTCGGCTTGCGCTTCGCGGCAAATAACCGCGCTTCTCGACCGTCACTCACACTCGACGCCTTGCGGCCCCCGCCTCGGCAGTAGAGGCTCCTATGTCCTCAAGATTGAAGAGCGAATTGCGAGAACGGCGACTCGCGCGCGCGGATCAGAAGCAATCTACAATCAGCTCTTTCGCATCGAGACAGCTCCATGACGAAATCGCTTGCGCAGATCGAATCACAAATCGCTAAGCTCGAACGTCAACGAGAAGCGCTTAAAGCAAGAGAAGTTGCCGGAGTCGTGGCCCGAATCCGTGAGGCAATCGACCACTACGGGCTCACGGCGAAAGACTTGGGTTTCGCGGGCGCCAATAGCTCAAGAGGCAAGACCAAGAGCGCGCCCTCGAAGACTGTAACAGGGGCCAGTAGACGCAAACGGAATCGACCCACAGTAGGCGCGATTCGCTACCGCGACGAGCACGGGAACGCATGGACCGGGCACGGGAAGCGCCCTAATTGGTTCAAAGACGCTATTGCGTCTGGAAAAAAGCCAGAGGACTTAGCGGTATAAAGCTCATCTCGAAACAGACTCGGCTCGACTACTCGCTCGCACCTCCAAGTTTGACGGATGTGAGGTACGGCAACATACCACCCGCAGCAAAATAGCGGCATTCAGCTTCTGTATCTATCCTCACGCGCCCGGCAACGGCCAGAAGGCTCTCACCATCGCGTTGAATATGTATCACGGCATCGGCGCGAGTCAGCTTCGATTCGTCGAATTCTATGGAGATTTGCTCCCTGCCAGTCCAATGAACGGCGTCCCATGTCACAACAGTGCTTTCCCGGACCTCGATCGGAAGTACGCCCATAAGCACCAAGTTGCTTCGGTGGATGCGCTCGAAACTCTTCGCCACTACCGCGCGGACGCCGAGCAACGCCGTACCCTTTGCGGCCCAGTCGCGAGCGCTCCCAGAACCGTAGTAGTGGCCGGCCAACACAATGCTCATGGTGCCGTCGGCTACATTCTCCATTGCCGCCGTATGAATTGAGCAGATTCGGCCGTCGCGTCTAGATCGTGTCAACGGACCCGATTGCGGCGCGACCAAAGCATTCTTCAGGCGCGGGCTGCCGAAGGTTCCACGAACCATCACATGATGGTTGGAGCGTCTCGCACCAAACGTATTGAAGTCGCCAAGCGCGATGCCAAGCTCCGCGAGATACAGACCCGCATCGGAGTCGGCCGCGATCGCGCCAACCGGACTGATATGGTCTGTCGTCACGGAGTCGCCGAGCACGGCGAGCACAGGCACATTTGCGATTGAGGCGGCACGGTGGGCGCTCAACTTTGGCCGGAAAAAGGGCGGCTCGACGAAGTAGGTCGACTTTTCATTCCAAGCGAACGTGTGCCCGCACTCCACCTCGCACGGGCTGACCTCATTGTCCGCGACCGTATACGTCCCCGAGAAGGCTTCAGCGGTGACTACCGCATTGACCAATGCCGTTATCTCCCCGCTTTCGGGCCAGATGTCGTTTAGGTATACCGGCTGGCGCGATCGATCATAACCGCAGGGTGCAGTACCCAGATCGCCTCGCACCGATCCCGCCAACGCATAGGCGACAACAAGCGCGGGCGCCGCCAAGTAATTTGCCTTGACTGCCTTATGGATACGGCCCTCGAAGTTCCGGTTCCCCGAGAGGACAGCTGCTACTGTAAGCTCGCGCTCCGCAATCGCCCGCTCAACTCCTGGCGCCAAACCGCCCGTGTTGCCGACGCAAGCCGCACAACCGTAAGCAGAAACATGAAAGCCCAGTTGCTCAAGTGCGTCCAGCAAGCCAGCGTTGCGCAAGTAGACTGTGACCGCGCGCGAGCCGGGCGCGAGAACCGTCTTTACATGAGGCGCGACGCGCATGCCGCGCTCGACGGCGGCCTTCGCCAGCAGGCCCGCCGCGATCATAGCGGTCGGGTTTGCTGTGTTCGTACAGGACGTAATGGCCGCCAGGACGATATCACCGTCGGACAGTTCCGCGATGTCATCGCGCGCACCCGTTTGCACGTCGGACAGACCTAGACTCGCCGGCACCGCACCAAGGGCGATCAACTGCTCCGGTCGTGCTGGCCCGGACAGGCATCGCTCAACAGCGGCGAGATCGAGCGTGATGACTTCCGAGTAGTCGTGCGCACCAGTATCGGGGATGCCAAGCATGCCCTGCATTTTGTAATACTTGCGCATTCGCGCTACAACATCTTCGGAGCGGCCGGTCAGTTTGTAGTAATCAAACGTTGAATCATCGATCCCAAACCAGGCGGCGGTGGCGCCGTATTCCGGGGCCATGTTGGCAACCGTGGCGCGATCCATCACCGCCAAAGTGCGTGCGCCCGAGCCGTGGAACTCAAGCAACTTGCCGACGACCCCATGCTCGCGGAGCAAACGAGTCAGGTGTAGCGCAAGATCGGTCGCGGTAATGCCAGGCCGAAGGGCCCCTCGCAGAGCGACGCCCACGACTTCCGGGCTGTCGAAGTACAGCGGTTCGCCCATCAGAGCCGCCGCGGCCTCGATCCCGCCCACGCCCCACCCAAGAACGCCAATGCCGTTGGCCATCGTCGTGTGCGAGTCGGTCCCTACTAACGTATCGGGAAACACCCAGCCATCGCGCTCAGCGATTCCAGTAGCGAGACGCTCCAAGTTGACTTGGTGAACAATTCCAGTACCTGGCGGCACAACGCACAAGCGCCGAAAGGCCTGCTGCGCCCATTTCAAGAACTCATAGCGCTCCAGGTTCTGGCGAAACTCCTGGGCCATATTGGCTTGCAGCGCCGCACTGTCGCCCCATCTATCGACGATCACGGAGTGGTCGATCACCAGATCGACTGGAACCTCCGGCTCAATGTCGCGCGCGCTCGACCCGCGGCGCTGGGCTTCACTGCGCAATGCCGCCAAGTCACCGAGCAACGGGATGCCCGAGACATCCTGCAGCAGCACGCGGGCGACGAAGAACGGAATCTCACCGCGCACCCCGCGGTGCCAGTTCATCAGTCGCATTACATGATCGTCGCCGATCTTATGGCCATCATAGCGACGCACCGCAGCCTCAAGCATGACCTTGAGCGGCGTTGGATAACGCGCCACCGCAGGAAAGCTGCGCGCAAGTTCAGGCAGCGACACATATTGCGCTGCACTCCCATCCGCCCAGTGCAGCGTGCGGACGAAGTCCTTGGAACGAAGCATACGTTGAGAGTCGGTGAAGTCCGCTCTCAATTGTCGCTGTAGTTGCGCCGCGACTTTCCTGTGTAGGTATACGGAACACTCGGGGGCATCGGCCCCTTGATCCGCTCGCCGAATTGAGACTGCTCATAGGCGTGCGCCAAGATCCCGACCGAACGCGATAGGATGAACAGCCCGCGTCCAAGCACTGCCGGGAAGCCCAACTCGCAATAGATAGCAGCAGTCGCACCGTCAATGTTTATCGGCAGAAGCCTTCCTTTTCTGCACTCGAGTTCCATCTCGACCGCGCGCGCAGCATCGAGATAGCGGCCGACAATGTCGCCACTTTCGCGGGCGGCGTCGAGCATGGCAAGTAGACGCACCGAACGTGGATCTCGGCGGTGAAAGCGGTGGCCGAAACCAGGTACGATTTCCGACACCGTAGCTTGGTAGCGATCAATCACACTCCTCGCAGCATCCACCAGTGTGCGCGCCTTCCCCTGGTCCTGCTCGGCTTCATCGATCACAGCGCGATAAAGCTCCATGCACTGCTGCCCCGCCCCGCCGTGCACGTCGCCGAGAACGTTGATGGCGGAAGCCATCGCGTTATTGATGTCGACACCGCACGTCATGCTCATGCGGGCGATCGCTATCGACGGCGCCTGAGGCCCATGGTCGACAGCAGCAACTAGCGCCGCTTCGAGTAGCGCGCCTTGCGACGCACTCGGCACCTCACCCCGTAACATAAGCCACACCATTTGAGCGTAGCTGAGTCGACCTATCAACTCTTCGATAGGGTAGCCGCGCACATTGATCTGGCCCGGCTTGATGTCAATGATCGCCGTCTTCCACCATTGCTCGACGGAGGGGGTAATGGCCGCTTCTTGTTGTGTCATACAGCTCCTTGTTCCCGTAATTCGGAAATGCGCTGCGGGGAGTAACCCAATTCCGCTAACAGCTCTTCCGTATGCTCTCCAAGCAGCGGAGGCGGAACGCTGACTTCCGGGTTCGCACCCTGCATTTTGAAACCAGCTAGCGCAACCGATACCTCGCGGTTCGTTCCCTTGACCGGGCCGAGGTTTTGGATTAACTGGCGCTCTTGAACCTGTGGCTCAGACAGAGCACTTGGCACATCGAGCACCCGGCCGGCTGGAATGCCGGCCCTGCTTAAGTGATGCTCCCACTCGGCAGATGTCCGTGTGGCAAGCGCCGCCTCCAATAGAGTGCGTAGTTCCAACCGGTTGCGCTTGCGCGCATCGCGCTCGGCAAAGCGGTGATCGATGGCGAGTTCGGGCAACCCGAGCAACTCGACCAGGGCGACGAACTGTTCCTGCTTGTTAGCGGCAATGTTGATCAAGCCGTCGGCTGTCTTGAAGGCGCCAGACGGAGCGGCGGTGAAGTTCTCATTGCCCATTGGATATGGCGTCTGCCCGGCGATCAGGTAGTTTGAAACTACCCAACCCATCGCGGCCAAAGCCGAGTCGAGCATCGAGACATCGATAAAGGTGCCTTCGCCCGTTTCGCTACGCCGAACCAGTGCAGCGCAGATCGCGAACGCAGCGGTCATCCCGCCTAGGGTGTCGGCGACCGGGTAGCCGACGCGCATTGGAGCCGACGCCTCGTCCCCCGTGATACTCATCATGCCGGACAGACCCTGAACGATCTGATCGTAGGCTGGCAGGTCCTTCAAGGGGCCCGTCTGACCGAAGCCGGAGATCGCGCAGTACACCAAAGACGAATTGACCGCCTGAAGGTCTTCATAACCCAAACCAAGTCGACTCATCACCCCGGGGCGAAAATTCTCGATGACCACGTCCGCGCTTTTCACGAGGTCGCGAAAGACCTCCTTGCCGGCATCAGACTTCATATTTACTGTTACCGAGCGCTTCCCGGCATTCTGAGCTAGAAAGGACGCCCCCATGAGCGCCTGGTTCAGGTCCGGTGCCGCACCCAACTGACGTGCAAGGTCTCCGCTGCGAGGTATCTCAACCTTGACTACGTCCGCACCAAGCAACGCAAGTTGGTACGCGCAAAACGGCCCAGCCAGAACGTTGGTAACGTCCAGCACCCGTATTCCCGCCAACGCCTTGTTTTTGATCACTTCGTTTACCTTCTTTGCGGCCACATGCAACGCCGTTTCACACTCGTCTGGACAAAGAGGGTCTTCCGCGCTCGCCGCCGAGCGCGTCCCTGCGTCTGTCTCCGATTTAGGCTACGGCGCGTGCAGCCCGCCCAAAAATCTCATGAGAGCCGCCGCAAAGGCGGGTCAACTCGGCCGCGTACTTGAAAAGCACCGGGCGAAAGGTTTCAAGCGGTTTTCCCGCTAGCCGAAAGCTCGGTACCGAGATGTTCAGCACGCCGACCAGCTCGTCTCTCACTCCGAGAACCGGACATGCGATCGCTGCCGTTTCTGGGTCGCGTTCGCCAATCGAAATCGCATACAGTGAATCACGGATCCGGTCATATTTCTCACCAGATAGTCCGCTGAACGCCAGTAGTACATGCCCCGCCGCGCCGACATTCATTGGGAGCCGATCTCCCTGGTGGACCGAGGCGCGCACCGCACGGCTCGCTTCGTGGCGGTGCAAGCACACACGCATGTCACCTTCCCGGACATAGAACGATGCCGTCTCATTGACTTCCGCGGCAAGCCGCTTGAGTGCCCAAGGCACGAACTGAGAAGGGCTAAATTGGTGTTGGTAAATAGACCCAAGAAACAGCGTTTTCGGCCCCAGGCGATAGCTGCCGTCTTGCGTCTTCTGGATGTACCCGAACAATGTCAACGACTCGATCAGGCGCAGAATTGTACTTTTGTACATTCCTGTGCGACTGGCGAGCTCAGACAACGTGAGGCTGGCATCTCGCTCGGTAAAGGCATCCAAGACTTCGAGCGCACGATTTACCGCCGCCACACCTTCGGAACTCGCTCGTCCTTCCTGCTTTACGTTAGAGCCACTCATTCAGAGCTCGCCTCAGGCTTAGGCGACATTGACCGCGAGGTAGCGATCGCGCACCTCGTGTGCGTGCGCGAATTGTTCGCGCGTGCCTTCGTACGCGATGCAGCCCTCCTCCAAGATGTAGTGACGGTCACCAAGCTCCAGGCACACATCGACACTTTGTTCGACCAAAAGAATCGGAATGCCGGCGGCAGTCAGTTTCTTGCAGGTCGCGACAATCTCGTCAACGATGACGGGGGCCAGCCCCTCGCCCGGTTCGTCCAGCAATAGGAACTTCGGGCCGTTGACCAAGGCACGCGCAATCGCCAGCATCTGCTGCTCACCTCCAGACAGTGCCGAGCCCCCATTGGCACGTCGCTCATGCAATCGGGGGAACATCTCATACACCGACTTCAGAGTCCAAGGCGAATCCGACCGCGCCGCGATCATTAGGTTTTCCTCAACTGTGAGCACAGAAAAAATGCCCCTATGCTCAGGTACCAACTTCACTCCGGCGCGTGAGATCTGATGCGGGCGCTGCCCGCTGATTGTGTTGCCTCGAAACCGGATGGAGCCGGAGCGCACCGGTAGCAGCCCGGAAATCGCCTTCAGAGTTGTGGTCTTGCCGGCTCCATTCCTGCCGAGAAGGCATACCAGTTCCCCCTCGTTCACGGTAAGCGAGACGCCGTGCAACACGCGCGCCTCGCCGTATGCGACGTGGATACCCTCAATCTCAAGCATGCTTACGCTCCCCGAGATAGACCCGGCGTACGCGTTCGTCGCCCCGTATATCGTCTGGCGTGCCTTCGACCAATAGCTCTCCCTGGTACAACACAGCGATACGATGGGACACGCTCATCACCAGATGCATGTTGTGCTCCACAAGCAAAATCGTGTGATCGCTGCTCAAGTTCTGCAATAGCTCCCGCATCATCGGAATGTCGTCCACGCCCATGCCAGAGGTTGGCTCGTCGAGGAGCAGCAGTTTCGGTCGGGAGGCCAAGCTCATCGCGACTTCCAACATCCGCTGGCGCCCGTGCGACAACTCGCTCACCTTCGTATGTGCCAACTTCTGCAAGGAAAGCCGTTCGATAAGTTCGTCGGCGGTTTCGGAAGCTTCGTGGATATGTTCCTTCCGAGACCAGAAGTTCAGTGCTTTCCCCGGACGCATACCTTGGGCGGCGAGGCGCAGGTTTTCTCTCGTCGTTAACCCCTGAAACAGGTTGGTGACCTGAAAGCAGCGCGCCATTCCGATACGCACGCGGCGGTTCACCGGCATGCGGGTAACGTCTCGTCCGTCAAAGGTGACCGAACCTTCTGCCGGCAGCAAGCGCCCTGACAAAGCGTTAAAGAAAGTAGTCTTCCCTGCCCCGTTCGGGCCGATCAACGAGTGTATCGAGTGCGCTTGAACGTTGAGGTTGATACCGCGGTTAGCGACAAATTGCCCGAAACGCACACCCAAGTCTCGCGTTGACAGGATGCATGCCATTGACTAGGTCTCCACGCGTTCCGCCACAGGCTCGGGCACATTCCGCTTGCGGCGTACACCAAGGCGCTCGCTCAACTTTAGCCAGGTCCCGGTAATCCCGTCTGGCGTAAACATTACCAACAGGATCAGCGTTAATCCGAGAATCATCGGCCAGCGTGGCCACCATTCAGACAACAAGTCAGATGCGAGTACCAGCACCGCGGCGCCGACGGCAGACCCGAGCAGTGAGCCGGCGCCACCGAGAATGGCCGCAACCACAATGAACTCGCTCATGCGGAACTCGATGTTGGAAAGCGGAACCACCCCCAGCATCAGCCCATCCAGCGCACCGGCGAATCCTGTAATGGCTCCGGAAATAACGAATGCCAGTATCTTGTAGTGGCGCGGGTCGTAGCCGATCGCCCAAGTACGGTTTTCGTTCTCGCGAATGGCGACCAGAGTCGAGCCGAGCGGAGAATCGATTACGCGCCTCAGCAACAGATAAACGGCAACGAAGGCAACCCCGACAAGCGCATAAAACGCTGCGTTGTCGTTTATGTCGAGGCGCACGAGGCCGAGCATATCGAGCGGCTTGCGAGGTACGCCGTTAAGCCCGTTGTCGCCGCCCGTCACGCCGGGCTGTGAATAGGCCAGGAAGTAGAACAGTTGCGCGAACGCAAACGTTAGCATGACAAAGTAGATTCCCGTTCGGCGAATCGATACAGCTCCGAGCAGGCCAGCAAGAACCGCGGAAACCAACGTGCCGATTAGAAGCGAAAGCAACAGCCCCAATTCGGTGTGGATCAGGACGATCCCCGTGAGATAGCCGCCGACACCGAAGAAAACACCCTGACAGAACGAGAGCAGCCCGGCGTAACCTACCAGCAGGTTGCAGGCCATTGCGGCCATGCCATAGATCAAAATCGTCGATGCAAGCGTGTCTGATGTTGTCGCGAACGGTAGGGCGACCACGCACAGAACAAGCAGCAGCAAGGAGCGACTTGTGTCGTTGCCCAAGTTCATGTTCGCCCCAGCAGGCCACGCGGAGCAGCGATCAGAATGAGCGTCATCGCCACGTAGATCATCAGCTGAGATCCTTCTGCCCAAACCGTGCTCATGACGCTTTGGATAACGCCGATCAAGATGCCTGCAATGACAGAGCCGGTAAAGCTGCCCATGCCGCCGATGATTACGACTACGAACGCGATCCCGAGCGCTTCCACGTTCATCTGCGGCTCCGCACCTCGAATTGGTGCGATCAGAACGCCGGCCACCGCCGCGATGGAAACACCGAGCACCACGGTACCGCTCATCACCAACCGGATATCAGTTCCCAGCAACGTCACCATCTCGGCAGACTCGCTGCCTGCACGCACCAACGCTCCAAAACGCGTTCGTTCCAGCAGCAGCCACAAAGCGAAAGCAATTACGCCGGCCGCGATGACAACGAATATTCGATAGACCGGATAGGGAAAATCGCCCAGCATGACGATGCCCGACAGAGCCTCCGGCACGCTTACGCCGTGCCCCAGAGGACCCCACACAATGATCACCAACTCCTGGATGATCATCACAACGCCCAGCGTTGCGATGATCTGGTATTTGTGCGGCATGCCGTATGTATGCCGGAGCAAGCCCCGCTCGAGCAGGAACGCCAACATGCCAATGGCAATTGGCACGACAATCGTCGCCAACAGGAAGCTTCCGCTTGCGGCGGCCACCTGATAGGTCAAATAGGCGCCGAGAAGATAGAAGATGCCATGCGCGAAGTTGACGAAACCGAGCAATCCGAGAGTAATGCTCAGCCCGACCGCGATGAGGAAGTAAATCATCCCCAGGCCGATACCATTGATAACCTGGAACAAATAAATCGACATGCAGAGCCTTCGGGTCCGTCGGTAGCCGGGCGCGTTTCAACACGCCCGGCGCTTTTAGCAGTACCTCAAGCGAACTTGCACGCAGACTTGTCCTCTGGGACGAAGGACTTGCCGAGCGAGATCACATCAGCATAGTCATCGGCATCGCGCATTTTGCTCTTCGCCTTACCGCGCAACAGGAAGTAGTTTTTCTCAACCTGGTGGTCGAACGATCGTACCTGCTCCTCGCCCGTCAGTCCGTCCCACTTCAGCGTTTCCAGCACCGGAATGAGCTTGGACGGATCAGTCGTGTTGGCCTTGGCGATGGCGAGTAGAGCCATAGTCGTGATCGAGTAGTCCTGGGCCGTAAATAGTGTGGGCGCGGTCTTGAAGTTCTCGCGGCAGAGAGCGACGAATTCCTTGTTGGCCGGCACATCATGCTGATGCCAGTACTGGACGCCGAAGTAGATGCCGTCGCAGATGTCAGCGCCGAGGGTGGAGAAGTGATCAAGACCGGCCGACCAAGCGACCACGATCTTCATCTTGTTCTTCATGCCGAAGTTGGCCAGTTGCCGCAAGGTATCGATGCTTTGTTGGCTGAAGTTCAGCACCAGCAGCACATCCGCCTTTGCTGCGGTAGCGTTTGCCAGGTAGCCCGAAAATTCCTTCTCTTGCAGCGAGTGGTAACTGTTGCCCACATGCTCGATGCCTTTGTTTTCGAACACAGCCTTGGCGTTGCTGAGCAGGCCCTCGCCGAACACGTACTGAGGCGTGATGGTGTACCAGCGTTTTGCCTCCGGGTGCAGACCGACGACCGGCGCTATCGTCTCCTGGATTGCGCCGTATGTTGGCACTGACCATCGGAAGGTCGACTTGTTGCAATCGCTGCCGGTCACTTCGTCAGCGCCGACGTAGGTGATGTACAGCCCGTTTGACCGATGAATTTCGCGGCTCATGGCCAGAGCCTCGCTGGAAAGTGCGCCGCCGAGGAAGATGCGCGCGTTTTTCTGTGCAATTGCCTCCTGTACCTTGCGAGTGGCCGTGCCGACGTTCCCTTGGGTGTCGATGGTCGTGTAGTTCACCGGGCGCTTGACCTCGTTCGCAAGCCTCTTGACCGCTAGGCGCCCACCCATCTCTCCATATTTGCCGTTGGCAGCGAACGGGCCTGAAAACGCGCTGACCATGAACAGGTCTGCCGCGTCGCTCTGCGCAAATGCAGAGCGAAGTGGAAGGCTACCCATACCAAAACCAAGGCCGCCCATGGCGGTGAGTTGCACGAATCTACGACGTTCCATCTGTTTCCCCCTTTACCGTATCGACCTGCGTGGAAGGTGAAGCACCCTATTTGGCGGCAGCGCTTTCGCCGGCACGCCTACCGAACACGATGCCGCGAAGCACCGACGTGGAGCCGGTATAAACTTGGTGGTAAATGCCAACGGTTTCGCCTGCTGCTAATAGACCGGGTATTACACGTCCGTCACAATCCAGCACCTCCGCCCGCGTGTTCACCTTCAGGCCGCCGAACGTGAAGCAATTGGCTGAGACAATTGGATAGGCCGAGAACGGGCCTTTATCGATTGCGCGTGCATGATTGGATTTCACTGGCCAAAGCCCCGATGTCTTCAGGTTGTCCAGTGAAAGACCATCGGTAAAGCCAGCCGCGGAAGGGCAAGCAGCGTTGTATTGCGAAATGGTCTCGACGAAGGAACCGACTGGCAAGTTCAACGCGCGCGCCAAGTCTTCCAGTGTTTCTGCCTGGATTGCCGGCTGGTCACTGCGAATGCTCGTCTGCCAACGGGGAATGTCCTCGACTTTGCGATCGAATATGACGTACGAGATGCCATCAGGCTGTTCCCCAATGGAACGCGTGATGTTGTCGTAGTGCGCGTCGACGGTTCCAGGCGCTTCATCGAGGAACCGGCGACCATCACGGTTCACGAGGATGCCGTACGGATAGATGAAGATCACCGCCTCGGCCATCGAGGAACGTGGATCAACAGGCTCCGCGTGGTAGGAGCCGTACTCGCCGGCCGGCGCAGCGCCAGCGGCGAGCGCCATGCGGTGGCCGTCGCCCTTGTTGTAATAACCCCCGCGCGCTACCGGACGAATTGCGGCCGCCTTTGGCCCCATGTAGCTCGTCATCATTTCGGGATTGCCCTGATACCCACCGCACGCGAGGACGACAGCGCCCGCATTGATCTCAAGCGGCCCCAGTTCCGTGGAGACGGCTTTAATGCCGATCACCCTGCCGTCCTCGTTCTGAATCAAATTGCGCGCGGTTGTCCGGTACTGATAGGACACCCCCAGCTTGCTACCCTGCTTGTGAAGAGCCTCAAGGATCGCCAGTCCTCCGCCTACGGACGCAATTCGAGTGGTGTTCTGGGTCAGCAAGTAGATCGGCATCGGCTCGAAGCGGCAGCCGAAACGTCTGAGCCAAGCGAGGGCACCAGGGGCGGAATCGGCGAAGAACCCGATCAATTCAGGATCGATGAACTGATGTGCCTTGACGATTGACGGCCATTGGCCATAGTCGTCGACCGCCCCATTCACGATGATCGGATCGAGGTTCTTACCGGCGTTCTCGGCGAAGTGCTCCTCGAAGTCGTCTGCCACCTCATGCTCGTTTTTCATCCGCATGTAGGCCTCGGTCCAGCGACTGTTTCCGCCAAACTCCTCGAATGGCGCACGCTCCAGCACCACGACCTTCGCGCCAGCTTCTGCTGCGGCAACCGCCGCAGAAAGCCCGGCCACGCCATGGCCTACCACAACAACGTCTGTGTCAAGCACTGTTGCCATATCCGCTCCGTCTCTCGCTTGACCCGCAAAGCAGCCGACGTCGGTTCTTTGAGACACGCTTTGCCAGGTCGCCATTCTCCATCGACGCAGCCAAAGAATAGAACGGGATTTCGACGTACGCAACAAGATTCAACGTTCTGGTACCATTTTCGGGGTCTGAAGGCTTCTTTTTGAAGGGCACCCCATGCAAACCGATCATCAGAGTCTGCCGAAGTACACCAACTTCATCGACGGTGCAGAGGTGCCTCCTATTGGCGGTCAGTACTTCCCCACTGAGAATCCATACAGCGGTGCAGTTTGGGCGATGATCGCGCGCAGCGATGAGCGTGACGTGGACGTAGCGGTCCGGTCAGCACGTTCGGCTTTCGCCGACAAAGCCTGGTCGTCGTTAACAGCGTCCCAACGTGGAGCACTGCTGCGACGGGTGGCCGACCTCATCATCGAGAACGCTCCGCGTCTCGCCGAGATAGAGATGCGCGACAACGGCAAACTGGCTGCCGAAGTCACGAGTCAGGTCCGCTATGTCGGCGACTACTACCACTACTACGCAGGACTCGCCGACAAGGTTCAGGGTGCAGTGATCCCATCCGACAAGAAAGGGGTGTTCGCCTATACCAAGTACGAAGCAAAGGGCGTGGTTGCAATCATCACGCCGTGGAACTCACCGTTGACGCTGACTAGCTGGAAGCTGGCCCCGGCGCTGGCTGCCGGCTGCACAGCCGTGATCAAGCCTTCTGAGTTCACCTCCGCCTCCATGATTGAATTGGCGAAGCTCTTTGCCGCCGCTGGTTTTCCTCCGGGCGTAGTGAACGTCGTAACAGGTTTCGGTAAGGAAGCTGGTGAGCCGCTGGTGACGCACCCGGATGTAGCCCACGTAGGCTTCACCGGCGGGGGCGTTGCTGGCCGCAAGATCTACGAATTGGCCGCTCGCAGCCTCAAGACGGTCACTTTGGAACTCGGTGGAAAGTCGCCGAACATCGTCTTCGATGACGCCGATATGGAACAGGCCATGAAGGGCGTCGTGTCCGGCGTCTTTGCCGCCACGGGCCAGACCTGCATGGCTGGCTCACGACTGCTCGTCCAGCGCAGCATTCAGAAGGAATTCGTGCAGAAGCTGGTCGATTTCGTCAGCGATGCGAAGTTGGGGAATCCGGCGATGATGGAAACCCAGATCGGCCCCGTAGCTACGCGCCCGCAATTCGAGCGCGTGCTCGCTTGCATCGAGGCCGCCAAGGAGGAAGGCGCAACCTGCATCCTTGGCGGCAAGGCGCGGCCCGACCTTGGCGCTCAGTTCGTAGAGCCAACCATCTTTGCGGACGTGAAAAACTCGATGCGCATAGCACAGGAGGAAGTCTTTGGTCCGGTGTTGGCGGTCATCCCTTTCGATGACGATGAAGAGGCGATTACGATCGGCAACGACGTTGCATACGGCCTAGCCGCCGGCGTTTGGACCAAGAGCCTGCACCGCGCCATGGTGATGTCAGACCGCTTGAAGGCCGGCACTGTATGGGTTAATAACTACCGAGCCACCAGCTTCACCTCTCCGTTCGGCGGCTACAAGCAATCGGGCATTGGCCGCGAATCCGGCACCGAGGCGATCAAGGAATACCTCGAGACAAAGTGTGTGATGATCTCCACCGACCTCGATGTGCCGAATCCGTTCATTCGTCGCTGATAGCGACGGAAGGCCCTGACGCACATGGACGAAGTCCGCGGATGGCGTCAGCTCGCATCTGTCCGAGAAACCCTCAGAGCACCATAAGTGAGGCCTCTGGAGATGCACCGATCAGCTTTGCAGGGGCTGAAGGATCGTGCTAGCCAGCAGCACCGCCTCGCGCTTGTCCAGTGCGCCCACTCCGAACAAGAAGCGATAAAACAATGCGCCATAGAGCGCATCATGCAAGACTTCCGGCTTGCCTCGAGCGGCGAAGCGTCCCTGTTTCTGACCGCGCTTTATGAGCGCCATCGCCGTCTTTCGCCTTAACCCCAGGTAGTGCTGGCGAAACTCCTGCAAGGTGGCGGGGTCTCCCAAGTATTCGGCGATGACCTCGCGTAGCAACTCGCCTATCTCCCCGTTCAGTTCCTCAGAAAACTTGGTGACATGGCCCAATATCGCATCGACAGGGTCGGCATCGACCGGCAGCGGAATCGCCACCTGGATCTGCTGAAACAATGCCTCTGCCAGCAAGACTGCTTTTGAGCTCCAGCGCCTGTATAGGGTGATCTTGCTGATCCCCGCGTGCTCCGCAATCGCTTCCATCGTCACGTTCCCGACTCCGTGCGCGCGGATGAGAGCAAGCGTTGAGTCGACGACGCTGACTTCACTACGCGGGCGCCCACGCGGGCGTCGCTCCACCTCGTCTCGTTTCAACATTTCTAGTCGGCTATGGCGTATCTCACAAGCACGGTCGGCGGGAACTAGTGTCAAACCGCGACAGTTCCACCGCAAGTTTCAGGCGTCGATCACCATGCCGCCGTCGCGCAAGATGGACGATACAGTGAGCGCATCCTCAGCTGCTGCTCGATCCTTATTACGCCGTCCGGCAAGCATCACCGCCAGCGGCATTCCCGTGCGCGAAAGACCAGTGGGAAGAACCACTAGCGGCGTGCCCGCATATGTCCACGGGATGATCAATCCTGCATCTCCCGTGCTTTGGACGCCCTCCAACGCCTCGGTGCGTACCGGGGATCCCAGCACGAGATCCGCGTCGTCCACAGCCGCTTCGAGTCGATCCCTCGCAGCGGCAAGCGTCTGAAGCGCCTCGGCAGCTTGGAGCGGTGTCACTTGTGCGCCAGTCTCCAGCGCCGTTCTCCAATGCTCCCCGAGAAGCTCAGCGTGCGACCTCAGCAAGCTGCCGTGGTGCGCGTAGGCCTCGAAGTGCATCACGGTGCGGTGCACGCTACGCAGTTGCTCGAAATCCAACCCCACTTCAACTGCACGCACTCTGCATCCTGCCGCTTTCAGCAGCTCGCGCGCGTGCTCTAGTTGCCGCATGCAGTCGGGTGAGATATCAAGAAAGTACGGGTCCTCAAGCCAGACGATCGACGGCACCCGCCGGGCAAATTCCGCTGCATCACGCTCTCCAATAGTCGCGAGAGCGGTCCGCACAGTGAGTTCAAGGTCGAGCCCGAATACACCCACTGTATCGAACGACGGCGCAAACGGTTCGACACCGGATCGCGGCGTCCGCCCAGTGGAAGGCTTGAACGCATACGTGCCGCACCATGCGGCCGGTCGACATACCGAACCCGCGGTCTGCGTACCGAGCGCGAGAGGCACCACGCCAGCACCGACAACAGCAGCCGAACCGCTGCTCGATCCACCCGGCGTGTGAGCAGCATTGAACGGATTGGTAACCGCGCTCGGATCGAGATAGGCGAACTCCGTGGTTGCGGTCTTCCCGCAGATCACCGCACCCATGGCGCGAAGACGCGCTACTACCTCGGCATCGCAGACTGCGGGCGCCATTTGGTCACGGCTCCGACTTCCGGCTCGAGTCGGCATGCCGGCCACATCAATCACGTCTTTGACACCGATCGGAAGCCCAGCCAGGGGGCCGTGCTCCGCCCCGACGGTCACAGTCGCTTGCTCGTCGAATTCGACCCAGCCGCGCAGCACTGCGTCGATTTCCGTCTTAGTCGCGACCGCCCACGCCATCAGTTCCGTCGGTTGCCGCTCCCGAATCTGCTTGCGACGGTCGAGGCAAATCCTCAGGCTCTCGGGATAGGGGCTAGCCAATCGACCAACCTCCATCGGCAACCAACTCGGAGCCAGTCATAAAGCCGGCCCCATCCGAAAGCAAAAAGGCGACGCAAGATGCAAGTTCTTCTGGAGTACCGAAGCGCCCGAGCGGATGGCGCGTCATAGACCGTTGGAGCGCCGCCTCTGGATCAGGAAACCGTAGCGCCCCGTTTCGCAGCATCGGAGTGTCAATGGCGCCAGGAACGACTGCATTGATACGAATGCGATCTTCCGCATGCTCAAGCGCCGCGGTGCGCGTAAGTGCTGTAATCGCCCCCTTGGCCGCAATGTAGGCTGCGTTGTTACGCCCGCCGCAGCGAGTCAGCTGAGAAGAAAAGGTGACAATGGCGCCGCGCTTTTTGGCCACCATATCCTCCAGCACCGACTGCATCCACAGCACCGTACCTTCCACATTGACCGCGAAAGTTCTTTTCCACAGTTGGATCGAAGTGTCGCGCAGCGTCTTACCACTCATGACCCCGGCTGCGCAGACCAGTCCATCTGGATGTCCTAGGCGTTCCACGATTTCGCAGTGCGCCGCCTGCACGTCAGACTCATTCGATACGTCACCGGCTGCGAAACATGCCCTGTCGGAGTGATTCCGCATAAGACCGTCGAGCTCCTCGGTCAACTCGAGATCATGGACGCCGACTCTTGCTCCCGAATGCAGCAAAGTCCGCACGCATGCCAGCCCGATACCGCTAGCTCCGCCCGTGACAACCGCGATGCGGCCGTTCATATTCGTCATCTCATCACCGTTTCGCCGATCCAAGTGCGGATTGTGTGCTTGCCGAAATCTCGTCGCTGTTCATGAACTGAATGCCAGGCATTTCCTGCAACCGTTCCAGCAACCCCACAAAAGTGGCAACGCGATGCGTGGCGCCCATAATCCATGGATGAACGACCAGCGAGAGCACGGCCGGGGCACGGTGCCTCTCTGCGGCCAGCCATTCGGCAGCGCGTATCGTGGCGCTGGCGTACTCGCTTACACTCTGCCGGCAGGCGTGAACGAAATGCAGATCGCTGTAGAAGTGGTTCATCGGAACCGCAAGCAGGGATCTGCCGCCAGCGCTGATTTCGAAGGGCCGATCATCGTTCGAAAAGTCGCCCACGTAGCGCAGGCCGGCCTCGGCCAACAATCTCAGGGTCGCCCGCGACTGCGAACAGTAGGGAGAGCGCCAGCCGTGCACCTTCCTACCGGCCATCGCCTCGACGTCACGCAGACAATCGAAGATGATCTGTCGCTCTGCGGCGAGACCCATGTCGTCGGAGTGCACGCACACGGCGTGCTCCCCGCCTGCCACCACACAATGGCGCGGATTGCGCAGTACTGCGTCGACGTCGCTCAGCCACGGTAGCGCCTGGCGCTCCACCACAATTGTGGCTGGCACTCCGCACGCCTCAATCTCGTCCGTCACACGCCATAAGGCGGGGCCTAAGCCGGATTCACGATGCGTGTAGTTGCCAAGGTCAGGGTACGGTCGATCCAACGCACCCGGCAGCGGAAATGGAGCCTTGGCAGCGATCGGGAAGTGCTGCAACACGACAACTAAGCTGACGATCAGACTGCACTCGGCAGCAGGAGCAGTAGCCTCAGTCGAGATTCGAAACGGAAACCAATCGTGATCCAATTGGCGCACTGGAGCGTCGTGCGATAAGGGTGTCATGTTGCCTTTCCCGTCGCAGTTTCGATTTCGGCGACTGCTTCTTCATAAACGTTGGCAAAATACCAGTCGGCAATTTGATCCGCTCTCGCATGCCAGACGTGGTCGTGTTCACTCACGTAGCGAAGCATCTCGTTTAACACCCCGATGTAATGCGGCGAGCCGATCACGTAAGGGTGCAACGGTAGACCCACCACTTTCCCGGACGCCTCGCCTTCGCGGTACAGGCGGTCGAAGTGCGCCTTGAACTGCTCGAAATACCGATCCGGAGTTAGACCACCCATCACCAGATGGTGGAAGTCATTCAACTCGACTTGATAGGGAACGCTCAGCATGCGACCCAAAGCGGGGTTCAGCGGAAACGGTTCGTCCTCGCGGAACAGGTCAAACACGTAGTCGATGCCGGCTTGGCGCGCCACTCTGAGCGACGCTTCGGTGTAAGTCAGCGCCGGCGCTAGAAAGCCGCGCACCGGTTCTCCAGACAAGCGAGTGATAAGCCGGCAGGACGATTCAATGTCCGCGAGTTCCTGTGCTTCGCTCTGGCCGAACGCGTAGCGCGTGTTGTACAGGCCGTGGTAGAACAACTCCCAGCCACGCTCGACGAACTCGGCGACGACTTCCGGCAGACGCTCGCACATAGCGGCATTCAAAGAGACCGAACCGGTAACTTTATGGCGATCGAAAACCTCTAGGCAACGCCAGACGCCGACCCGATTGCCATAATCTCGCCAGGAATAGTTCAAAATGTCCGGCGCCGGGCGTGGCCAACTCGCGCGCACCGGATTTACGGGCGGATAAAGTTCGTAGAATTCAATGTTAGGGGCGATCCAAAAAGCTATTCGTGCATCGCCAGGCCACCGAACAACTGGCCGTTGTGCCCTCGGAATACGGGGCAGGTATGGCCAGCCGCTCTCGCTCAGACCCTGCGGAATTGTCACTGTCGTCGTCCTTCGCATGTCGGCGGAACTGCTCAACTGCCCTCGAGAATGCGAGTCGCGGCTAAGTACAACTTGTTGGCTCTGGCGTGCGCTTCGCGCGCATCGGCGCTCAGCGGTACGCCTAGTCGCTCTTCCCTGTGGAAGTGGCGGTACTTGTCCTCTCCACGAACTAGCAGCGCGCTCGAGCGCGGCTCCGTTTTTGGCTTGACGTGCGCGGGAATGTAGCTAATGCCCAAGCCAATTCGGCGATCACCGCTGTTGTTAGGGTTCGACGCGTGTGCCGTAAGGGTGTTATGCAACGACAGTTCACCTGCATGCAGCGGCACATGCACACTGTCTTCATCGTTGAAGCGGCCATGAATGCCCATGCCACGGCGGATGATGTTCTTGTCAGCTGGGTTGTCGGTATGCGGAAGGCAGCCCAGCTTGTGGCTTTCCGGCACCATCCGCATGCAACCCGCCTCGACGGAAGCTTCAGACAGCGCCACCCAGGCAGTTACCTGTTCGGGCGGGTCGAGTTGGAAGTAGGCGTCGTCCTGATGCCAGATCACATAAGTACCGGCGCCGGGTTCCTTCGTCCACAAAGTAGTGTGGTAGACGAGAACGTCAGGGCCGATAACGTCCTCTACCGCGTCCAGGACTGCGGGATGATGAACGATCTCATCTGCCCAGTCGAAGAGAAGGTAAGGCTTCGTCTTTTCCGGAAAGCCAAGCGGCTTGCCAGTCTGACGCTCGTATTCCTCCAAAGAGCTCCGATACTTGCGCACTTCCTCGGCCGTGAGAACCGGTATAGAACCGACAAACCCTTCGTTACGGTATCTCCGTACTTGCTGTTCAGACAGGCGTTTGGCCATTTGTTGGTCTCCTCTGATTTACGAAACCCGAGTTTCAATAATAGCGGTTTTGCGACGCCCGTCAACGCGACCGGAGTCCTGCGACTCGTACTTGCACGCCGAAGCGCGGCCATGACGATGGTTGCGCGTGGGCGTCGCAACGTAAGCGGCAGCGAGCGGAACGAACACCATGCGCCAGATGTGGCGTTCAACCAAGCGCTACCAGAGCGGTCGCCGCCGAACCTTACAGGTGCTGCGTTACGAGCATTCGGTCTGTTCTTCGGAACGGAGCGCACATGCTGTATCGCGCCCGTGTCGGTGTGGCCAACATCCTTCAGGGAAACGCCGTACGGGAGAGTTGTGCCTGTCGGGCGACGATAAGGAGCGGAGCGCGCGGGCCCTCCGCAGGGGGCTATCGGAGCGTCATCACGGGCTCGTAGACTCCGGCCCTAAACAGAAGCACCCGAAATGCAAAAAACCCGGCCAGCGTGCCGACAGCCGCGATCGCGAGAGTCCCGGTAAGTTCTCCCCAGATCCAGAGCATTACCAAGGGCAGTACCACTCCTACGATCACGACCAGACCATAGCTCCAGCCCGCGTACCGCGTTTGGATCAGCAGTTTCGCAGATACTCTCGCGCCCGGGCTGCCGTGGAAGGCCGCGTGCACGATGCTCGACAGCATGAGCAGTAGCGAGCCAAGCAACGTCATGGCAACCGCAATTAGCACTCCTTCTGCCGGCGGAACTTGCCTCAAGCTTCCGAGGAATAGAACCAGCACGACGCCACTCGTCAAGGCATAGAGAAAGCTCGAGAACGGCATCATCGCGGTGCTCCACAAGCCAATGGCGGTCGAATGCGCCATGGCAAAACCTTGGTAGGTCATAACCACCAATGCCGAAGCAGCAGCGAGGACGCCGAGCACCGATCCGAGCCAATCAGGACCTCCAATTGCAGCGTGAATCGCGTAGAGTGCGCCGGCACCAGCAAATACGATGATTGCGATCAGCCCTCGACTGATCCACGAACGATCCGGCCTGAGCACCGCTCGCCACGATCGGCCCGGGACGCCCATGTGGAGCAGGTGAAAGAAGGCCTTTCCCATTGCGCCCAAGAGCAAACCCAGCACCATCCCTGCCAATTGGCCCTGGAGCATCGACACGAAGAAAAGACCGGCACCCACTTCGCCGCAGAAGAAAGCGCTGGCCATCGACACATCCCAATGTCGCTGGAGTCGGTACCCCAAGCGAAAGCTATCACCTGCCATCTCACGCTCGGAGGCGGTACCTCCGCGCTTTCCGCCGACCTTCGCTTTCGACATAGCCTCAGTCCACATAGAACACTTTGGGTCGAGTGTTCTTCTCTGGCAGCGGTTGCTTGCCATTGCGCTCGCGGATCAGTCTGCTGGGCGCGCTGGAGGCGTCATCCAGATCACCGAAGATACGTGCCTCCGTGGGGCAGGCCACGACGCAAGCGGGCTGCAACTCCTTATCAAGGCGGCGGCTGCAGAAATCGCATTTCGTCACTGTCCCTGGGACCCAGCGTTCCTGGCGATCCGCCTCGAACGCCTTCAGATCACCGTCTCCAAAGTAGCTTCGCTCCAGCTTCTCTCTGGTCAGCTGAGTCCGGTTATCGTACGGGCACGCTACCGCACAGGCAGTGCAACCTATGCACTTGTTCTGATCCACCATGACGATCCCATCGTCACGAGTATAGGTAGCTCCACTCGGACAGACCTTTTCACACGGTGCATCCTCGCAGTGGTTGCAGAGCGTCGGGATATACGTGCGCTTCACGTTCGGAAACGTGCCAGACTCGGCGACGAACGTCCTCGTGAAGAACACATCCTCGGGGAGCATGTTCTCTGTCTTGCACGCAACGACGCAGGCATTGCATCCGATGCACCGCTTGAGATCGAAGACCATTCCCCATCGCGCCATTGTGCACACTCCCTCTTAGTGAGCGCACTTGTAGATACAAACCTTGCCAACGGTCTCCATTGCTCCTCCCAGTAACCCGGAGTGCGACAGATCGATCGCAAGATGAGCGTTTTGACTGATACCGATGCCCTGTGAGACAGGGTGCCGCGTCCACCGCCCGAATCCGCCTGACACCGCAGCGGTTTCCGGATGAATGCCTTCGGTTACCCCAACCACTCCCGCAGCCTTTGCATATTTTGACTCCACCCAAACCCGATCACCGTCACGAAGGCCTCTGCTTTCCGCGGCCGAACGGTTGATTACCACCTTGATCAAGTTCGGATCACGGGTCGCAACGTCCATCAGAATCGGGTTGGTCGCGGTGTCTGCGTAGGTCGTCATGTACGACTTATACGAAATAATGTACAAGTCGAATTTGTTTTCCAGTTCATGGACCGGACTGGGCTCCCAATACGGCAGGCCCTTGTAGATGTCGGTCTTGATTTTCAAACCATGCCGCGCTTCGATCTGGTATTTCTCAAGATTCCGCTCAAGCTCAATGCCGGCGTCCCTAATGTAGTTATAGAACAGAGGTAATCGAGCGTCACCATAGATGCGGTATTTCTCGTGCGACTTCACCGGTCTCAGATCATTGCCATGCTCCTGATACCACGCAAGATCACGCTCGCCGGCTGAGTGACACTTCGCCTGGACATCGAGGATCTCGGCATACGAATATTTCTTCTCGAGATCGAGGCGGTGCGGTTCACTCAAGCCAAGCGTCTGGTTGAGCTTGTCGTTGAACCCACCCTCGCCAAACAGGAAGTCAGCTCGCGCCGCCAACTCGATCAGTATGTCCATCCCATCCCGCGTGTCGTACAACGGACCCGTCACAGGCTGGCTAACCTGCAGCCCCCGCATGTCATGGGTCCAATTAACGAGATTGAACCGCTCCAGATTCGAGTGTTCTGGAAGCACCACGTCGGAAAAATCGGTGATCTCATCAAGGTAGAGGTTGATACTGACGACAAGATCGAGCTTCTTGAGTGCCTGCTCCACAACCGAGTTGTCACCGCTGTTGGTGAAGGGATTGCCGTGATAGACGATGAGCGCCTCCGGCTCGTAGTCGAACCCGTACCTTCCCGGATCGAGCGTGACGCGCGGCACCAGATGCCCCATGTCGGTTGCGAGCGGCGCGTAATCCCTGAGTTCGAGGCTTTTGGGCGGGTAGGAAAACGGCGTGTAGAGGTGCCATCCGGTCGCTTGAGGCTGAATCATGCCGTCAGGCCCCTTCGCAAGCGGCCGGGGCGCGCCCCCGAAGCGGCGCGCATCCATGCTCTTTGCCAGCAGACCGCCAGGCACCCCAAGCGCGCCGACCAGCATCATGATGATCTCTTGCGCCATCATCGCCAACGTGCCGTTGGTGTGAGCCTGAAGACCCCTATAAGACAGCAACGCCACCGGCCGGTACGGATAGGTGACGCCATCAATGTTGATGGTCTGCCCGATGCATGCCGCATTGGCGAATTCACGCGTGATGCGCCTAATTGTGTCGGCCGGAATGTCGCAGATAGCCTCGGCCCATTCAGGCGTGTATTCGCGCGATTCGTTCTTCAGGTGCTGGAAGGAGGGGATACAAGGAACGCCGCGGACGTCGTACTCTCCCTCGAGCGCAAAGTCTCCGATATCCTCGGCATCGAAGGGCTTAGACGTTGCGGCCTTCGCGTCCCAGACTAACGGCTTTCCGCTTGCCGGATCGATAACGAATCGTCGGTCCGGGCCGAGCAAGTAGGGCGCGTTCGTTCCCTTCTTAAGCCATTCGCTGTCGTAGACGCCATACTCGTGCACGAGCAAATAGATCATTGCCAACAACAGCGCAAGGTCGGTGGCCGGCTTGACGGGAAGCCACTCGTCCGCCTTTCCGGCAGCGACGGACAGGCGTGGATCTGCAACAATCAACTTCAGCCCGCGGGCGCGGGCGTCGGCAAGCTCTCGCGTGATCCGGACGAAAGACTGATAGGCCCCGAAGCCATATTCCGATCCGAGCAGGAGCAGGAAGTTGCAGTGCTTAAGATCGGGGAACTCAACCAACGCTCCGTGCGTAATCATCCCCATGAAGTGATTTGGATTGGCGCACTGATTGCTCGCTCCGCTGAAGCAAAAGCCGCCATTTGCAGTGCCGAAGGCAGTGGCCCATGAGAATGACTGGACATACTTTTCGTATGCCCAGAGAGAGCAAATCAACTTGTTGGGGTTATCTCGCCTAATCTTCTTGAGTTTCGCGGCGATCAGATCAAGCGCTTCATCCCAACTTGCCTCACGCCAACCGGGGTCGACATTCCGACCTTTCTCCGGGTTGGTGCGGATGACCGGATGTCTTAGTCTTTGCGGGTCGTAGAACTTCGCTACGCCAGCCAGGCCGCGTGCGCACAAGTGGCCACGAGTGTTCGGGTCGTCCGTATCACCACGAATGCGAATAGGCTTGCCGCCCCGTACCTGCACCACTATTCCGCAGGCATTGAAACACTGTTGGCAGTGACTCTTGACCCATGTTTCGTTGGGAGCCTGCCTCATTGCACGATCGGTTCTCATGGCTCACCTAACGACGGAGGTACGTTGAGCGGGAGCAGACAAGACAAGAAAATTTCGCACATCCGCGAAAAATAGTCCACCGTTCTGACAGGCAGAACTGAAAGTGACTCGCCGCCGGTGCGGCATCAGCGAGGCGAAGGTCCACTACTCGAAGGCGGCGGCACGACCGTCTCGGAAGCCAAGCAGCTCAGGGAGCTCGAGACGGAGAACGCACGGCTGAAGAAGCTGCTGGTGGACGCCGAGCTGGACAAGTCCTCGGCGCTCAAGGAGCTGCTCAGCCGGTCGATCTCCGTCGAGGTCCATGAGGCGCTTGGCGTTCGTACCGTAATGCCGCCGTACTCGGCCTTCCAGTTGTTAGAACTCGCCTCGCTGATGCCCTGCGACGCGGAGTGCGCCGCCCCGCCGGGCACCTATTCTCTATTCGCGCCCCACGGCGCAGCGAGCCGCAAGGACTCGCTTCGTAAGCCCACCGCGCTGATGTTCTAGGCCAATATCAACGTCCGAAACCGTAAGGGGTATAGCCGGTCTGCTGCTCTACTGTCCTTGTTGCTCGAAGTCGGCTAGTCCCGGGAATGGTCTAGGCGGGGCGTTTCCGGACACCACGCGTGATTTCCTGAGTTCGTCTTCCGCATCGAACAGGCGCCCGCCCGATAGGTGGCCGGCGAACTTCAGGCACTTCTGTACTTTCGCAGGATGCGTTGTGACGAAACCAACCGGTACTGGTTCCTTAGCGTGTGTTCGCTGAGCAGGAGGAGCTCGGCGGAAGCTCATCTCTCCCCGACGCATGCGAAAACGAGTGGCTAATGCGAGCTTAGCCTCCTGCTGTCGAGGCTGTCGCTATCGAGCAGCGCAGTCCCTCGCTCATCGCAGCCTGAAAGGCAGCCGTCGGGCTTGAGACGCGCAACCTTCCCCTCGGCGCCAACGAGAAGAAGATCGCCATTGCTCTCACGAAGAACCGCAGCAACGAAGTCGAAAACCGAGAAGTCGATGTCTTTCATCGAGCCCATTCTGTCGTATCCGCCGTAGTTCGTCAGTCGGCCACGAGGACTACCACTAAGCCGAAAGGACGATGTCGTCTCTGCGCACGAGGCGAGGTTGTGCGAGGCTGCGACGCCGATGCCCGGGGCGTCAACCGTAAACCGAAAGTCACCCGCCGAGCCCAGTGCTTGATATACCCTCCGGATCGTTGTGGCAATATCGCCTCGCCTGAGTCGTCCGATGCGGCGCAACAGAGATAACACCGAGGAGCACCAAAGAATGGCTCGTCAATCTTACAAATCGATCCGCAAACAGATCGAAAAGCTCGAAGTGCAAGCTGCCAAACTTGAGGCGGTCGCCGATGAGAAGAAGAAAAAAGCTGTCGCGAAGATCGTGAGTCTGATGAAGAAGCTCAACGTCACCCCTGAGGACATCGTCGAGCACCGCCCGCGTCGCGGCCGCCGCGCATCGAAGAAGACAACGGGAGCGGCACGCCCACGCAAGCCAGTGGCGCCGAAATTCCGCAATACCAAGACTGGCGAAACCTGGAGCGGACGCGGACGTACGCCACGCTGGCTTGCTGCGCTCGAGTCGCAGGGTAAATCGCGCGAGAGCTATCGGATCCAGTAACGAACGCGGACGAGGTATTGTTTCTTGTCTCCCTCCGCTGGTAGCGGCGGTTCTAAATGCCCGCTCCAGAAGCCGGGTCTGCGTATCATGGCCGATGGTCGGCTTAGCGACTTGAGGCACAAGTTCCACAAAACTGCCACACCGATCTGCTGCCGATCCGCAGCCTGCAATTGACGCCGACAAGCTTCCAGGCGGCAAGGAAGCGTTGAGCAACCAGTGGGCCGAGTGCGGAAGGCGGTCGTCTCCGGTTTGACTCCTGGCATACAACAGCCCGGTTCGCGAACATGCGCGTGGGGTTGCCGCCCCGTCTTTGAACTCGTGATGGCGGCCGACGTCGCAGCCGATTATGCGGAATTATGCGCTCGCCATAATTCGCAGGAGCGCCGCGCATCATCTTCATGCCGCGACGCACAGCCTGGACCTCTTTGCCCACGCTGGATCAGCCATCCGGCGATCGGCGGAATGGGCCCGCGCATCAGTGAACCTGAACCGAGCTTGTCCAGTGGCGTTGTGCTCGGCTCAGTAGTCTTCGGCGCACTGCCGTCCCGCGTTCACAGCGGATTACGAACATGGTCAAGGTACGAAACCGTACGCACCAAGCCCTCTGCCGTTGTAACGAGCTCGCGCGGAATCCCATTCAACCCTGCGTTGTAGGTGGCCATCCATTTGCGTCGCTGCTCGTCGTTGCCGCCCACGAGAGCATCGAGCGCGTGAAAGCACCGCACGAGTAGCGTCGCTAGTTCCGCCTCCTTGCTGCCGCGTTTGAGCTTCACGGTTCCGTGCGCCATCCGGGAGATCGTGGCTTCGGATACGCCGAGCACGGCAGCAAGCTGCGACCCGCTTAGATCAAGCAGCGCCGCTGAACGCAGCAGCGCCTTCGTGAGCACGACGGTGAGAACCTTCGAATCGCGGACCGTCACGGTTCTATCGATTGCAGCGATCGCCCTTCAACACGGTTTCGCAAGAGCACTAGAACTTACGCCAACTCAATATGAGTCAGAGGAGATGCCTCGTTGCCAGAACGTACCGAGCAGCGGATGCAGTTCGCGTCTGACCTGCTCCCCTGAATCAGTCCCGCCCGGGATTCAGGGTGTGTCTGTCGAGCGTCAGATCGGCCGCCGGGCGCTTCAGGCGTGCGTTCTCGTCTTCGAGCTGCTTGAGCCCCGGTACACTCGTTCGCCTACTTCTTTTTCCAGTTGTAGAACTTCGCCGCCGAGATCCCGGTGCTGCAGCACACGTCGGGCACCGGCGTCCGACTCGGCCTGATGCGGTACATAGGCGATCTGCTCCTCCGTATACCTCGACTTCATGCATGGACCGTGCACGGGAAGCGCCCTAATTGGTTCAAAGACGCTATCGCGTCTCGCGAAAAACCGGAGGACTTAGCGGTATGAGGCTCACCTCGAAACACGACTCGGCTCGACTACTCGCTCGCACCGCCAAGTTTGAGGGAGGAGAGGCGCGTTCACTCATCTCCTGAGAGGGAACGGTCGTCCGGCGACTCCTCCAAAAGCTTCGAAAACACACTCACAGAGCGTGCTAAACGCGGGTCGAGATCACACATGCAATGCCGCAGAAGATTCTGCGCGGAGCGAGCGGGTGCCGAGGCCCCGCGGAAACTGACAAAGAACTTGTCCTCAGCCGGAAGCGATCTCTTCCGGCCAAGCGAACCGCGCATTGCGATATAGGTTTGCACTAGAGAGTCGAGCAGGTGCCGGGCTGCCGCGGCTACGCCGTCGCTGCTGCTTGGCTTCCTCGGGCTCTGCATAAGTACTTCAACTTGACTATTAGAAAGGGCGGTGGTGCTCATTAAACTTCCACCGCCCAACGTCGCAAGCAGGAGCACCACTGCATCCCTGATTTTTACCTCTGCGGTACTGCGACGCCCAACCCGGCAGCTAACGGAAGCTTCGATCCGTTGCATTACCGCAAGGAACTCCTGATTCGTTGCACGGCTACGTCGGCCGAGTGTTGCATCAAGAACATTGCTCCCCGCAATACGTAGATACTTAGCGACTGCGGCGCGGTTTACGGGCATACCTCGCGCGGCCAACTGGCTGCGTGCAGCCTCTATTTCCTCTCCCGTTATTCCTCGAACTTGCCGTCGAATGCGCTTCCGAATCGCCTCTTCAAACCAGCTCGGCAAGTCAGTTCGATCGGTACTGAAATGTTCTGCAGAGATGTCGCAGCGCGCGTAAAATTCAAGCAGCGTATCCGGCCAGCGAAGGAACAGCGCGTGCGCAGTTCTCCCAAGATCATGGCGCAAAGCAATCGGCATGTATTCAATAGAGCGCGCGCGAGATTCCTCAATACGATCAAGTAATGCTGCCAGGTCAGCGGCGTTCTCGCGAATGCGTGAGCGGCTCCGCGTCCTTACAAACAACTGAGTAACGGCCCAAGCCGCAGCAGCATACTCCTTTGCAGGCACGGTTATAGACACCGAAAGGTTCACGTCCTCCTCGAAGTTCGTACCCGACATAAGAGGGGCGTCTTGATCGGCGGCGCCTTTATTGGGGGTTTTTCGCAGGTCGCACTCGCATACTGGACAAATGTACAGAGGCAGACACTTCTCTTCGAATAGCAGTGGAATTACCGATGAGGCCGGCCAGGCGGGGTGCCCGCACTTCTCACATGAATCCACAAGTTGGATTGCGTGGATCCGACATATGGAAGACAGGCACATGCGCCACCGTAATCGAAAGTACGGTTGTTCGTCATGTGCCAAGCAGATCGGGCAGAACGGCAACCCGAACGGACGATCGCGCTGTGTGTAATGTATGGGCAACACCCATCTGGGAGCAAGACAGTTGGGCCCGAACAGCAACACGCGGTCATCGAGGCGTTTAAGGGTCAATTCCTCGACGGCTGACGCGGTTACGCCGTTCTGTGCGGAAAGCCAATCGACGACGAAAGCTTGAGGAGCGAGGTCGACGTCGATCCGGCGCTGCTCCCTTGGTGCTAACGGGAAAATTGAAAACCCGTTAGCCAGCCCACACCGTTGCCGCCAGCTGGACAACGACTCCCCTTGCTCGGCTTTCGGTCGCGCGAGAAACATTAGGCCTTGTTGCTGCGAGTTCGGTCGTTCAAGACATCGCAGAGGTCAGCGCTTATACCAAACAGGTCGTTAAGAGCCGTGGGGTTCGGCGTAGCAGTGAACAGCGGTAGGCGACCGCTTCGGACAGCGGACAGGATATTTCGCCAACGCCGTGCCCGTCTCAGTGCGAACGGAGGGGGAATCCACCAGGAAAAGTAGACTCGATCCACCGAACTACCGTGACAGGAATGCGCAAGACGGAATAGTTCGGCACAAAAGGCTTCAATATCCCGCGGGTAAAGGCGTTCGCCTGCGTCCCCCATCCTCGTCTTGAGTAAACGCTTCGACTCAATGGAGTTCGATCGTACCAACCCCCGCATTGAATCCTCGGTGCATCCCGCGCAACTTGCAGCACCTTCGATGTCAACGGTCTCCTGGTATAAGGTGCGGATTGTTTCGAACGACTCTATGGGAATCGAGAAACGCTTCATCCCGTTGGAGGAATCGACGTTGTAGCGGGCGCCAGGAATTCCGTCTTCGTCTATGCATCTCAGAAGAGCCACGTAACTGTGACCGGTAACCCGTATTAGATCCTTGATTCCATACGAGGTCTTCGAGAACTTCTGAGGGTTGCTACGGCATTGGATTTGCACGCTTGTTCGGCTTCTGACAATCGCCATTAGCTCCCGCATCTTCGAAAAATGCCTTACTCCCAAGCGCTCGGCGAGGCGGGCGTAACGGTCAGAGCCTGGTTCGTTCACCTCCATCACAACCGCGGCTACCGCTCGCTCGGGCCAGCCTTCGAATATCGGACGGATCGCAGTCGCCGTCTGCAGTGTCAAAAAAGCACGCCTATCCTTGATGTACGCGGCACGTTTGGATCGACGGGAATCGACCGGGGCAGCCAACCACTTGCACGCCCGCGCTGCTTTCTGCGAATCGGGACTCGCTAACGCGAAGGTCTCCGTCCGATCGGCGGAATACGCCTCGGAAAACACGTTCCGGAGTTGCCAAACCCACCCTTCTAGCGACGCGGGTCTCTGTTTTGAAAACAGGGCGCCACAGTCGCATCGATCAAGCCAGCGTCTCGTCAGAGTGATATCGCGTCCACACTGCAAACATTGATCAAGAAAGTAAACATCGTGCTTTTCACAGTGTATGGACATCGGCATCTCCCATGCCGCGCGGATGTACGGCTCAGGATCGCTCTCGAGGCAATGTGGACAAACACGAGAGCGGACCGATCTCCCATAGCTTGCAAGGTGAATTCGTCCGGTAGATGCCACCTGAATCGGTGCTGTGTGTTCGGAATACGATTGCCAGGTAATCCCCAAGGGTGGCAGCACGTCGCTCGGTCGAGCAGCTGCGAGCCGAAGAGAGCTTTTACCCAGAAGCACGGCCACTCCTCCTAAGCCGCCTAGTGCGTTGGCTTGTGCAAGCCTGAGCAGGTAGCCAGCAAACGACTCGCCCTCGAGCGGCTGTCGGCGATCGAGCAGTCCGAGCGGACGAAATTCAGGGATATCGTCCCGCTTCATTTCCCCGCCTTTTGTCCTTGCGTCAGACCGAAGCGGTCGCTTTTCGGCACCATCGACGGACCGAAGATTTGCCCCGGTTCTCTAAGCTCTTTACCGTCGTAATCCTCGCTAAATGGATTTCCCCCCTCGGCTGCAACCTGGTGCTGTTGCAGAAATGCAGCTTCAAGGTCTCCCATCTCAATCCGCTCGGCGCCGCGAGCGACAGCGCAGACAAGCGCCTTCTCGAGCAGCTTGATCAGATAGTCTAGATTCCCATTTGTCGCACGGTACAGGCGCGCTGCTAAAGCCCGCGAACTTAGGCCTGATTGCTCCGCTAGCGGAAGTGACTCGTCGATCAGGTTGAGCAGCCTCTTGAACGCAGCTGCTTGCTTTGGGGTATCGAGCGCGAAGAGCGGCAACTCGAGGCGAGCTTGCATGCGCCGCAGCAACTCCTTGTGCGCGTCTCTAACAGCGGCTGCATCCTTTGTTCCGAACGCCATCACTACGCCCGGAAACGGCAGATCACATAGATCGCGAAGCCACGAGGCGATCTGCTCCACACCCCTGGCCTTCCTCCGCGTCGGCACATCCTGGAAGTTATCGATTGCGACGATCTTCGTGCCGACGGTGTTCAAAAGTATCGCGGCGCGGTTCATTTTTTCCAGTGCGTTGCCTTTTGTTGGCAGCGGATCTCCGAGCGCGCCAAGCAGTGCAGCGCCCATCGAGTTGGGACTTGGCATGGCGGGAATGGAAAACGAGACAACCGGACGGCAAGTAAGTGTAGGGGAAACTTGGTCCGGGTAAATCCTTTTTATATAAGCTATTAGGCTTGTTTTCCCGGCTCCGGACGCTCCGATCACTAGAATTCCAGACGCTCTACCTTTGGCCTCGCAAAGGATGAGCTCTCTCTTGATATGCGCGACCACACGGCCCACTGCCTCGTGGACGACGTAGATCTTGTTAAAGTCGACGAGCCGCACTGCCAATGTACGGCCGAGCCATTTTGTGCGGTTCATGATTTACAGGGCACTCGTGTAAACCCGAGTCTGGATACTTTGAATCTCCAAGGGGCGATTCCCGGATCGACGACCACGCGGTTTGGCTGAAACAGTCGTAAACACCTCTCGGAGAGGAAATGACGAAATGTCAGACTCGGCACCGGCGTATCAGGGCCCGCGATGGACTTCGACACGCTATTCGACCTCCATGACGAATTCGTCGTCAGGAACATCCTCTTCAAGCTTCGCCATCAGGTCTTCCAATTCCGTAACTAGCACCGTCGAATCGAAATTCGAAATCTGGTTTGCCGCCGACAAGTTTCCGGATTCACGTTCACAACTGAAGCGCGACGCCGACAGATCCCCCGCCTGTACCGAGAGTCGCCTTTCGATAAGCTTCTTGGATGTTTTATACTTCGCCGTCTGCGCCGCAAGAGCCTCCCGCGCTGCTTGCAGGTTAGCGATACTCTGGGGGTTCAACTTCATCAACCTGAGTTTCTTGCACACCAACCGATGCTGGTAGTTCGTTAAGCCGGTCACGTACCGCGGGTCTTCGATGCAGGGAACTTTGAGGTAATGCTTCGTCGATGGATCAAGCACATAGAGATATTCGAGATTCCATGGAGAGTATCGCGCAATGACCTTAGCGGAACGCCCTAACCGTTTTCGAAGAACCTCTAGTTCACTCGACTGATATCGCAAATGTAGGCGGAGCAGGCCGCCCGAATGTCTGAAGGTCAGCTTCACCGGGATTGTTCCGATCAACTCCTTGGAGGGCTGATGACGCGGGAGAAGCGGCGGCATATCCTCGAACTGCTTGTGCCAGGCTTCGCGCGGCGTCAATCCGGAGGGAGCCCGCGGCTTGTTTGAATACTCGTCAACAATCCACTTCACTAGACGTTGTTTAAAGTCAGCCACGGTATAGATCGCACTTCCCAAGCCGCGATCAATCATTTCTCGGTCTTGCTTCGGCCCGCTCCATCCCGGTTGATTGACAATGAACCCTTCTGTAAGTAGATGAAAGAAATATTCTATGTTGGATTTATTTTGAGGTTCTCCGGGTTTTGTAAACTTGGTGACGGCGCCGAACTCGTGAATCGCGGCCTGAAGGCTTGGGGAGACGTTGTATGAGGCGTTGTCGAGGATGACCTCACCGATATGTCCGTACCATTCCCATCTTCCCTCGCACAGTTCGAAGTCGGGATCCTCGGGGTTTTTGGGATAAATTGCTGTTACGACTGCATTCAGCGCACTCTCCATGTCGCGGTGGCGCTCGCTTATCGAGAAACCGAGAATAGCCCCAGTACATTCGTCGATTCCGGCGGTCAGCCAACAGCGCCCAAACGGAAGCCCGGTGCGCTCATCGATCAGATATGTAGCGGTGTCCTTATCGTCAAACTGCGCTACGTCTAACGCGTGATCTGCGCGAATACGGGCACCCGCGACCCTATACAGTCTATCCGCTCGCGCCTTCCCGTAGTTTCGTTTTGCTATTTCGTATTTATCGAATCGGGTATAAAAACGGCGTGTTACTGTCGGCAATGACGGAACGGTCAACTGATCTGCGACTTGCCGCGTGCGATTGATTTGCTGAACACCGGCCTCGACGGCGTCGTAGATTAGCCTGGGCTTGAGTGGTCCAGAATCGCGGCTCGCTTCGACCTCCAAAGCCCTCTCGATCAGCGCGTCAAGTTCGGGATCTAACCGGCTCTTTCCCCCTCCACCTCTGTTGTGAAACATTGGTAACAAGGACCGTAAGTCATTGCCGTGCTGAGCTAGCTTTCGTGCGGCGGAGTAAAGTGTGGCCATACTCCACGGACACTTCTTTTCTGTTTTATGTTCCAAATCTTTTACAGCCATTGATAGCTCATTGGAGGGTCTGAAGCTTGCCACCCCGTAGCGCTGTAGGCTGCGAACCCAAAAACTTTTGTCAAGCATGACCGATACTGCTGCTGGACTGCGTAGCGACAGCGGAATAGTGTCAATGATGTTCTGGAATTGCGAGCGCAACGGAACCGGAACGAGCGCCGCGCTTGTTAGGTCTGAACTTTGTGCACGGATTACGATTTGGGCTTTTAAAGCGCGGCTTAGCACTTCTAATTCGACGCGCTTCTGTTGCCGACTCATAACTTCTTCTAGTAGAAAGGCCTTATCTTCGCGTTCCACGACGCGAAACACGACCGCACCGGCTCGAAACAGGTCGCCGACACTAATGTCGTCCAATGACTCGATCGCTGGGCCCATTTGGCGTTTGTGTTCAGTCTAAAAAAAAAGAGAGAGCGGCTCAGCTGGAGGGTTGACACGTCCACCAGCGCTGCGCGGCGACTGGAGCGTGAAGTACAAGATCAAAGCCGCGTGCTAAAGGGTTTGAGCTGACGAGCGTTTCCTCGGTGATAGGCGAAAAGAGCGTCAAGTGAGTTAAGCCTAGCCATACGGAAGCGAGAACGATGGGGCGATAGAGACCGCGAACCCGAAGTGCTTTAAGGTCGAGCACTTCATCCATGACTGCCGCTGCGACTGCGAGCAGTTGTTCGTTGCCTATATTGGCGGCCCCGCAGCGCCGAGTCTCCTTTACCTGGCGCCATACCGTTGGCGTTAGCGGCCACGCATCAGTCCAAAAGAGATATGTTAGGCCGGCACCATTGATTACTCGCTCAACATGCCGCGCCTTATCCTCCTTTGCGTCGGTGAGGAAGCGCGCTGCCTTATTCTCAAGAACAAATACGCGGTGATCGTGCAGCTCGAATAGCGCGTCGGGGACCGCCTCGATCCCGTGCTCGGCGCGGGTGAGGGAGAAGGGTTCGAGTTTCCATCGTCTTACGAGGCCGGCTCTCTGCATCGTGCAGAGAAGTGACACGGCGATCGCGGTGTTGCCGCCCTCGGCTACATGTGACTGGCCGTCAGGGCCTGCTGCAACGTATCGTTGCGTGGCCCGACTGCGTCGCATGGGGTTTCGCGCCGGAGGCGACGCGAAAACTTGCTCCAACCACTGATTAGATCCAAGCGCAAACGTAGCTTTCATGGAATCTCGGGCTAAAGGTTCGGTATCAACTGGCAAACTAAGTTGAAAGCGTATCAGCGCGTCAGTGGGAACGTCGGCGTTTTTGCCGCACTTGGATCAGATTAGTTTCGTTGCATCGCAGCTTCGGCAGATTGTGTGTGAGTGCTCGAGCGCCTTTAAATGGAATATGCACTACTTGTAAAACCAGTGAATCGTTTATCGAATACTCGCCAGACGATAATTGGGGGCCTCGGTCACCGTTCCGCGTTGCAGCAAGATTCCAAACTCGCGTGGCTCATGAATGTGAGATTTTGTTGCACCGACGCGACAATCCCTTGTCGTCGATTGGTTTGCGGCGCCGTAGGAAGTAGACGCGTCTGACGTCAACGGATTGCCCCTTAAGCATTTCCGTGAACGTTTGTTGCTGTTCGGTCGCAAATGTCTTGCTTTTCCATTGGTGTTGTTCATCCATTAGGGGTGCGCCAATGGCGTCTCGAGATGAAAGGCGTCGTGCCGCTTCGCAACGCAGCGTATCCAAGCCAGGGGCGGCGACAATGCCGCCGTTGCTTCATTTCGAGCAGTGGATCGACGTTAGTGGGCAAATCACCGTCGGAGAACTCGCGTCGATCGAATGCGCCGCTATCGCCAATGATGCTGCGGTGCCATTCCGGTGACACGCTGGCGAACTCCTTGAGCGTCTGGAATTTCCCGTGGCGGTGAGCTACGTGGAGGACGTCGTGCTCACCGACAAGATCAACGCGGGTGGGCCTGCGTCGAGACGGCGCTGAAAGGACGCTTACGGTTGCCCGACTCTGCTCATCCCGTCACGTCGCGCGTGCCCTGCTCTGCTCAATTGCCGGTGAGGTGTGTGCGCTCAGCTAGAACTAAGCGACTCAGTTCCTCGGCGCGCGTGAACCGACGTCGGCCGCTTGCGCTGCGCCTGGTCTACCAACTTTGGCGGATCCGGGGCGCGAGGATGGGTTTGAACCAACCTCTGCGCAACGCGAAGAACGGGATCACTCGGACCTCTTCATGCTGCGCCTGTTGAAAAACGTCAAGGATCAGCTCGAGAAGATGAAACTATTCGACGATGTACGAGTTAATTACAGTACGCCCTTCAACGGATGCTTGTGTCGACGCTGGAACATGTTTCCTGCCTTGTCAGCATGTGCCGAGTAGTGCAGATTGCGGAGTCGCTCCGGATTCGCGTGGCGGGCAGAGTGTTGCCGGAGCGGCTCTTGCGCAGACTCGATGGCGGTCGTCTTCCTGCGCCACAAGTCGCTTCCCAGACCGGGAAGACGACGTGGTACCCCGAGGACTTGGTGCCGATGCTTGTCGACGAAAGCGTGGCGTGACATGCGCGTTTGAGGAAGGCCGGAATGCACCTGCTCATTGACCTGGAGAACGTGCAGCCCACCGCACACGCAGTCGACGTCTGGATTGGCGTTGACGGCACCGCGTGGATCTTTCACAGCCCGCAGCAGCAGAGACTTCTAGCTGCGTTTGAAGCTCTCGGTGAGCGTGACGCTGGTGCCAATCTCTCGTCCCGGCCCAACTCACTGGACTTCCATCTCGTCTTCTAGCTAGGCTACCTGGCGTCGCGTAACGCCACATCGAAGTACGTCCTGCTGTCGAAGGACCGCGGATACGACCCCGTGATCAAGCGCGCAAAGCTGATTCTCCCTGATGCGAATCTCGGCCTTGGAGTCGGCGTCGATCGTGCCGGACTCGAACACGACACAGAGCTCGTTCCCAGCGAAGCCCGACGCCGAAGTCTCGGGGGAAGAAAGCGGGGACTTCGAAGAAGGTCGCTGTTCGCGAGGGCGCGCAAACGAAAAAGGTCGTCAAGGCGAGCACTGCAAGAGTCGACCAGCCGCGGCATCTGCCTACGGCACCTGCTACCAAGCTGGTGGCCGCGCTCGCGCCGAGAAAGAAACGCAGGGCGGCGAAGCTGGTGATCTCGATTTATCGTGATGTTCGAGCCGACTTGGCTGCCCCCAACCGGCCACGCGACCTCAAGGCACTCGAGCGTCATATCCAGTGCAGGTTCGGCCCCCAGTTTGCGCCGGATAAGGTTCAGGCCGTCATCGACAGGCTCAAAACCAGCGACGCGATCAGCGTAGTCGGCGACCGGCTCGTGTACGGCTCGCAAATAGGTGACATCAGAGCTGCGTGAGAGCCGCTGGTAGCCAACACTTGGGGGGCGGCCCCGCCGTTGAGCGAGGGGCTACGGCGCGCGGCGCGGACGTCCGCGGGCTTTGTTTTCGCGGTTATACTCGTCTGCACCATCGCGGCCAACTCGGCGTCCGACTTTCGGGTGAAGTCGTTATTCGAAACGCTCGCATTGAGTGTGCAGCTATCGCGATCCTCGATGGCTTTTATGAACTCCACGATGGTGTGCAGAGGGCAGATGAGGCGACATAACAACCGGTTGCAGCGGACGGTTCGGTGCGTCCTGTCGCTGAACCGGGGCGTTCGCCAGAGCTAGCAGAGGACGCGGCAACGCGCCGAAATGGACGACAGCGCCGAAATCGACATTGCATTCGACTTCCGATCGGATACGCCTCCGGGAAGGGACCCGGACGCCCAGAGCCCCATGCTCCGGCGGTGCCACAGGTTGCTCTGGAGCAAGCCTCTGCCGAGTGGCGCGGTGTTCACCCTCTTAGAGACGACGCCCGGCGTTTACCTGCATCACAAGTCTCACTTGGGCGAGTTTTGGCTGGCGAGTGACGCTGTGGTCCCTTCCTTTAGGAAGGAGGCTCGCCTTTCGCGCGTCTTCGAGCAAATCTCTAAGGAGTTGAGCACATTCCTGGCGATCGGTTACACCATTGGAGGAATGATGGTCTTCCCAGGAAACCGCGTCGAAGGCAAGATGACAATCAACGGCGCACGCGGTTTTCACCCGCGAATCAAGGATCGGTTTGATCTCACGCTCGAATGTATTCGACGGCACTATCGAAACCAAGACAGCCCCTTGAGGTCCACGCTGGCGCGATATACGGGCTACTTCCAGCTATTCGGCGACTTCAAGGGATACACGCAGTTTTTTCTTCTGCAGGATCTGGTGACCGACGACTACTCGGCCGTGAGATTCTTTGCCCCGTTTAATGACTTCAACTCGTCGCCGATCCCGGAGAGTATGGCCGGGTACTTGGCATACCGGGAGCTCGCAATCCGCTTCATCGAGGCACGTAATAAGCGGATTCACACCTGGTGTACTAATCAGCGACTAGCTAACAACAGCATGCCGCGGGCTGCGCTGAGCGCCAGCGCAGATGCTGAGCGTTAGACCGTACAGCCATGTCCCTTCTCGCTGATTCGCTGGTCGAGGAGTGGCTCGTTTCCTAGGATGACTCGCCTTCCGAAGAACGGATTCGACTTGATCGGGTTTGATGCGCACGGGCAATCGATTCGAACTCGGTGACGATCAGGCGTCCGACCGTTGAACGACTCGAATAGCCTATTATCAGTGGGCCTGCAGAGTAGGCGAGCGCTTCAAGCGAGCTTCATGGAAGCCTGAAAGTTGATCGGGGTTCCCACTTCGAACGCGGGTTCGAAAGTCCAGTGTCAAAGAGGGGTCGGATCGGTGGCTCGAGTGCAGCAACTCACGCCGAGCTCTCAACTGCATCGCGTCGCGCAGCTTCGATAACGGCCTGCGGATCGGAAACTAGCAGATCAACAGGTCGCGCGCTGTTGGGCAACCATCCGTTGTTCGAGGTGAACCACAGAGCGATCTTCCAAGGGCGCTTGTCCGCACCAAAAGCGTGTAGCACTGCTTTCACTGCCTTGATCGGCCGGTAATCCTCGAACTGGAAAGCGGGATAGACATCCGGTGCGTGCGAAGGCTTGTTCGGGTGCGCAACAGCAAAGATTTGTCGACGCTTGCGCCAGTTGTCCGCTAGGGCAGTCCGGCTGGCGGCCTTGGAGTCGTTTTCGCGAGCGAGCTCTTCGGCGCTGTAGTAGCCGAACTCGTTCAGGACCCGCACATGTCGCGCAGCCAAGCGCTGCGCCATGTCGGTCTCCACGGGATTAAGCGCGAGCAGCTGTTCCGTCATGAAGTGGACCATTACCTCCAGGCGCCGTTCGCGCACTTGGGCGGTCTTCTCAACAAGCAACCGATCCAGCATAGGGATCGAGGCGCGCAGCACTTGAGATGCGGCTTCGCCCCGGACTTCAAGCAAGAACGTATGGGCGCCAGCTCGCCCATTAACGGCCTGCGAATCGCAGGCTATAAACGTCAAGACATCTCCGATGATCGGCCGCGCGTCGGGTCTACTCATGGCGAACTCCCGTGAGCTCGTTGACCCGGTGATGCTACCCCCTTCATCGCCTGGCGCTTCACGGCCGAGAGAGTGCTGCGTTCCTGAATGCGGTACCGCCGCCTCCCGTGCACATCGTCGGGAGGGCTATCGCTCATATCCGCCACCCCTCTGGGCAACGCGGTGATCCCTTAGTGGTGCCGCCGACTAAGGGGGAAAACCTCAAAAATAGACCCGATGCTCCATGCGCCCGAGCAGCGTCTTGGCGAGATCGGAACCCTGCGACGTGGACATCAGGTCGATCGGACGGCGCGAGTCCAGCCCCAGCGCCGGACGCATGAGTCTGGCCTGCACTTGCTCGCGGGTGCCAAGCACCTCCTGTGCCTTGGTGACGATCTCGGCCATGCTCCACAAACGGGCGCTGTGATCAACGTCCAGCGGCTTGCCGGGCTCCGCCAGGAAGCGATTCAGGTACGGCGCGAAACGTTTAGCGCTCGCAGGCTGTCTTCGCGCGGCAGCGCCAGCAATCCGTGAACGAGGTGCACTGCAGCCGATCTGGGCAGCCCCTCGGCGATGCACTCGTGCAAGTCGATAGCTAGCAGCACCTGGAGCGATTGCATCCCAAGGCGTCCTTGATCTTCTCAAAGTGGTCGGTATGCATCGATGTGTCGGATTGCGTCGAAGCCGACATGACGCCCTATTGCGGATCGCCCCACTGGAAGGGCTCAAGCCCATGTTTTACAAGGAACGCGTTCGCTCGCGAAAACGGCTTGGAACCGTAGAAACCCCTGTAGGCGGACAAAGGCGATGGGTGCGGTGACTCCAACCGGAGGTGGCGCTTGCTGTCGATTAGGGGCGCACGAGAGCGGGCGTGCTTTCCCCATAGCAGGAACGCGCAGACGGGCGCGCTTTGGCTCACCGCGCGAACGACATCATCGGTGAACGTCTCCCACCCGATTGCCGCGTGCGACAAGGGGGTCCCGGCGCGTACGCTCAGGAGCGTGTTCAGCAGGAGCGCGCCTTGGGCAGCCCAATCAGAAAGATCGCCGCGAGTTCGTACAATTCCCAAGTCCGTCTTGAGTTCCTGAAAGATGTTTTCTAGCGAACGCGGCGCCGGACACGGAGACAGGACCGAAAACGAAAAGCCGTGCGCCTGTCCCGGACCGTGGTAGGGATCCTGCCCGAGAATCACGACTCGCACTGCTGCCGGTGCGAGCGTTTGCAGCGCCGCGAAGCGCTGCGCGCGCGGCGGGTAGATTGTTACGCCGTCGCGCTCTTCACGTTCCACATGCATGCACGCGGTTAATGCCGCATCCAGTGCGCGCGTACTTAGCGCCGCCTGCCATTGCCCTGATATCACCGCGTCTCTCCCCGACATTGCGCTTGCTCGCTTGATATAGTAAACGGCCGTTTTGCGCCGAATTGCTTCTCGCATAAGGTTCACGCGGAGCGTGAAGTAGAGAATAGCGACCAGCTGACCGGCCTCCCTTTTCGCGTCATCGGGCACCAGAGAGATATTGACCCAGCTGTCATGTCGATCGCAGAGTTCCGCCGCTCGAATATCTCGCGGCCCTGCAGGCTCCGATCCCAATCGGCGTTAGCTGGCTCGCGGGCCGAGCTCCGTGTGGAGCTGCTCGAAGATCTCATCGGCCCCCCAAGCCTGAGCCGCGGTGAACGCGATCTGCCGCCGTTGATGGGCGGAAGGCGGCTCGGACGCCTTGTACGCCAAGTCATGCTCAGCCTCGCTCCAAGCGTGTTGAAACAACGTCTTCACTTGCAGTTCGAAGAACTGAGGCGTCTTGGCGTGGTCGGCATCGTCGTCGACCACGTCTTCCGGGATCGCCAGGATCAAGTGCCTCCCAACATATCCGAACTGATTCACGGAATCGGGCACGAGATTCCTGCTTTCGATCCTCCGGAAGTAGCGGTTTAGCACCTCCCTGACCGCCTCCACGTCTTGTTTGTAGAAGACGATGACGCGAGCACCGACTAGATCCTGGATTTGCTCGAAAGGATGCTCGTACTTGCGTGCCCCCTCGGCGGTCAATCTTTTAGCCTTACCGATGAATCGCTCAGGGCTTTTGGCGCGCGCTGAAACTCTATCGATGCGCTGCGTCTTGGCAAGCAACTCCTGGATATGCGCCTGGAGCCTCCCCGCAAGCGGAGCCAACATCGCGGTATGACGCGCTTTGTATTCGGTGAGGAGTTCGTCGTCCGTCATTTCGTACTCTTAAGCTTCTCGTCGACGACATGTCCAACAGCGAGGAACTCCGTTTCCTCCGTACGCCGCGTCGCCTTGAAGCACTCGTCGAACCTCTCGGCTGGGGCTGTCATCACCGCCCCGAAGTCCAGCTCCACTTGCTTGTAGGCGAGATGCTTCGCGAACTCACTCACATCAAAGCGAAATTTCTCGTGCACCAGGCGCTGAGGACTGACGTTCGACAGGATCGCCCGTTTGGCAGGCTCCGACAGATGAAAACTATCGCAGAAGTCGGAGATCGTCATCGCCTTCTTCGGAAGATTTACGGCCAACTGAGCCGCGGAGGTGAGCTGCGCCTTGATGCCAATGTCCGCTGTGGCTTGGATCGCCGACTTGACGGCCTTCGCTAGCCGCTTGGTGCCCTGTGCGGCAGTCGTCGATAACTCCGAGCGCAGGAAGTCGACGATCCAGTAATCGGCGACGGCTTTGCTCCCGTGGTTGATCTGCTTATCCACCACATGGCCCTTGCAGATCTGGTTGGGCCTTCCGTCGGAAAGGTACGTGGCTGACTTGTATGAGTTAGCGCTCTTTAGAAACACCTGCTCGACAAATTGAACAGTGAGCCGCTCTCTGCTCTTCTCGGCCACGACCCCCTCGTCGGCAGGAAAGCGCGAAATTACCACCCGCGTGTCGCTCTCGCCATCCTTGCCTATGCAGATGAATAGCAGTCCCATTCCCGACGTACCCGAGGTCGCGCTTTGCAGCTCTTCGCCAACGGCACGGCTGTAGCGACGCTGGGCTTGGCGAGAAGCGCCAGGAGCTCGGAGCGGACGATGTTCTCCTGCGTCTCACCGTCCGAAACGAACATGACGGGGACATTGCAGTCCTCGCCCGATCCGTCGAAGATGTCTTTGAGCATCTTGCACAGCTTGCCTTCATCCAGGGATATCTGTGTGCCGCTCACTGCGGCCTCCCCAGCGTGGTTCTTCTTCGGATAGGTTAGGAAGCTGAAAATCTTCTTCACCGACATTTGGCAGTCCCCAGTAGATTCCCCAAGGCGATGATAGGTCGGTCGCCCAGATCAAAATAGCCCTTGAATCTCAGGACACTGTTCTGTCTTAACCTAATAGGGAGGCAAAGAACCGCGTGATGACTAATGCGAAGAACAACTAGGTCGAAGTGTCTTGCCCTGCAGCGCCGCAGGCTATGGGCGGCCTCTGAGAAGTTGGCGATGGTCCGCGAGACGTACGAGCACGAAATGTCCGTCTCGCTCGCGCTGCCGGCACAGCGTGACGAACTAGTAGTTCCACTTGCGCAGGCTCGAGAAGGACGACGCGCTCACTGTGCTTGGCGCCGGCGGAGCCATGGTTCCTGCCATGGAGCCGGACGCGACACGTCGTCAGATCCGCGGGCCGAAGCGGCTGCTCGGCGAGAAGCCACTCGAGAACCGAAATCCTGAAGGGGACGCAGTTTATGACGGTGTGTGACGTCATCGGCGTAGCGCACGAATGCGGCACAACGGGCGAACGAGGCTGCGTATTTCGGCGAGCGTGACCGATCGTTTCGGCCGATCGCGACCGTGCGTCACGGAGCAATTGGTGCGATCGACGCGGTGATCATCAGGGGGCTACTTCACGACGTTCATTTACTGCCGCACGCAGTAATCTTGCCGAAGGTCGACGTCGAACCGATATTGATCTCCGGCCAAAAGATCGGAGACATTAACAGAAGAGGCAGGCAAAGAACTGTGTCTATAACCCGGTGGAAGCGAGACTGGCCCCGGACCGGACCTTGCATGACCGATTGATTTTGGTAGACGGTCGGGACGTGTGGACGCTGACGCAATCCCTCAACGCATTCGCATCCCGCTCGCCGGCTTCGATTGTCCGAGTTGATTCCGAAACAGCGAGGCTAAAAGCTGACGCGTTCGTAGTCATTTGGGACGGCGCTCAAAGCTTGTAGGCGGTCTTTTGCCGGCCTTTGAATGGCTACGAAGTGCGCACGCTCGGTCGGCGTATCGAGACCGGGCGGACGCCGAGAACAGCCTCGATGAGTTATGGGGGTTAGGAAGGTACGACCTGCGCATCTGCCCACGCGACGCTTAGGGCAGCGAAGGTTCTGCATCGTCACACAATTGACCAACACCTAAATGCCACGCGGCAAAGCACATGTGAGTGCAGCGAAGCTGCGTGAGCCGCACATCATCTTGTCTACGCGTCCCAACGCGGACTGACGGCGGCATTCGACTTGCGAGTCAAGTCGGGATGCATTCGTTCGACTCGCGCGCTTCGCCTACTCTCTTGGTGGACCACTACTGCGGGCCTTCTCATAGACCTTGTTAATCAAGTACGCGCTTGCCGCCGCGCGGAACTGCTCGTCCTGCATGACACGGCGGAAGATCTCGTCGTTGCCCTCCATACGGTCGACGAAGAGTCCTTCGAGCTCCTTTTCGAACAGGAGTCGAAAGTTATCGATCGAATTGGCTATGGCAGCCTCCTGGATGTCCTCCCGATCGACCGCGTCGGCCTCAATCTGGTCGAAGAAGAGCTGGTCCGCTGGTCGGAAGTCCGTGCCGAAGCGTTCGTTCAGTTGCTCTATTAGCGAAGATAGGGCGACCTGCTCGGGCTCGCTCCGGCGGCCGCCAACCTCTGACGGCCCGCGCAAGCCCGGAGCATCACCCTCCGCGAGCGAAATCTGGCCCTCGGCGATCTTCTGAAGGCGATAGAACTTCAGCTGCACATCGTCGTCGATCTCGAGCGGCTTGCCGCGTAGGGGCAAGGGCAGCTTCGCGCCCAAGAACCGCAGGTAGGTGTGCAGCGCTTCAAGCGCCGAGTCCTGATAGGGGATCACCTGCGACAGGAACCCATACAGGTTTCGGAAGCTCTGCAGCCATCCTCGAAAATCGTCCTGCTCGGTCTCCTCCAGCGCCTTGAACCGCTCCACCACCGGGTCAAGCAGCTTGTAGAGCTTGGCGTGGATTCCGGCATCCTCGCCGCCGTTAAAGAACACTGTGCACAGCGTCGCCACGTCGACTTCGAAATAGACCCGGGCGCCGTCTAACTTGGCCTTGAGCTCGTAGAGCTTGTGGGCATCGATCTCCTCCTCGATCGCCGTTGCCTCGTAGTAGGGTTTGAAGGCCCGGAAGATGTCCTCGCGCTCGTTGTAGAAGTCGAGGACGAAGGTGTCTTCCTTGCCGGCGTGAATTCGGTTCAGCCGCGACAGCGTCTGCACCGCTTGCACGCCGTCCAGGCGCTTGTCGACGTACATGCTGTGCAGGAGCGGCTGGTCGAAGCCCGTCTGGTACTTCTCCGCCACGATCAATACTTGGTACTCCTCGGTCTCGAACCGCTCGGCGAGCTGGCTCTCCGGGATGCTGTTCATCCCTTGCTCGGAGTAGGTCTGGCCCTTGAAGTCAGGATCCTCAACAACGCCGGAGAACGCCACCAGCGTCCGGATGTCCCTGTAGTCCTTGTCCTTGATGTACTTGTCGAAGGCCTGCTTGTAGCGCACGGCCGCGAGGCGCGAGTCGGTGACGACCATTGCTTTGGCGCGGCCGCCGATCTTGTGCCGGGCGTGCGCGCGGAAGTGCTCGACCATCACCTCGACCTTGCTGGCGAGGTTGTGCGGGTGGTGGCGCAGGAAGCGCGCGAGCGCCTTGGCGGCCTCCTTCTTCTCGACCAGCGGGTCCTCGGTGGCCGTCTCGATGAGCTTGTAGTACGCCTTGTACGTCGTGTAGTTGCGCAGAACGTCGAGGATGAAGCCTTCCTCGATCGCCTGGCGCATCGTGTACAGGTGAAAGGGCGCTCTGCCGCTCGGGCCCGCCTCGTCGAAGATCTTCAGCGTCTTGAACTTGGGCGTCGCGGTGAAGGCGAAGAAGCTGATGTTTTGCTGGCGGCCTCGCGAGAGCATCGTGAGCAGCATCGCCTCGTTGTCCGAGTTGTCCTCGCTGTTGCCTTCTTCCTGCGCCAGCGCCTTGGCCTTGGCTCGTAGCGCGGCGTCGTTGAGAATCCGCTTGAGCTCGCCGGCCTGCTCGCCGGACTGGGAGCTGTGTGCCTCGTCCACGATCACCGCGTAGCGCTGCGATGGCAGCGTGCCGATCTTCTCCGTCACAAATGGAAACTTCTGCAGGGTGGTGATGATGATCGGCGTGCGGTCGATCAGCGCGTTGGCGAGCTGCGCCGAGTCCTCGTCGATCTTCTTGACGACGCCGCCCTTGTGCTCGAACTGGTAGACCGTGTCCTGCAGTTGACGGTCGAGGACCCGCCGGTCGGTGATCACGATGACCGAGTCGAAGACCTTGGTGTCCTTCTCGTCGTGCAGGGTGCTGAGCCGGTGCGCGAGCCACGCGATCGTATTACTTTTGCCGCTGCCGGCGGAGTGCTGCACGAGGTAGTTGTGGCCCGTCCCCTGCCTGTAGGCGGCCCCTGTTAGCTTGCGCACGGCGTCCAACTGATGGAAGCGCGGGAAGATCACGCTCTCTTTGCGGATCTTCTGGACTGTCTCCTTGCCACCTTTGCGGATCAACACGTCTCGTTCGATCTTTTCCAGCTGAATGAAGCGGCCTAGGATGTCGAGCAGCGAGTCGCGCTTCAGGACATCCTCCCAGAGATAAGCGGTGCGGTAGCCGTTAGGGTTGGGAGCGTTGCCGGCGCCGCCGGCGTCGCCTCGGTTGAAAGGCAGGAACCGGGTCGCCTTGCCGTCGAGCTTCGTCGTCATGTAGACGAGGTCGGGGTCGACCGCGAAGTGCACTAGTGCTCGCTCCTTGAAGCGCAGCAGCGGCTCACGTGGGTCGCGGTCGTTCCGGTACTGACGCATCGCGTCGTGGACGTTCTGGTGCGTCAGGGGGTTCTTCAACTCCAAGGTGGCCACCGGCAGGCCGTTCAGCGCCAGTACAACGTCGATCGACAGCTTTCCGTTCTTATCTGAAAAGCAGACCTGCCGAGTCACTGTCAGCCGGTTCGCGGCGTACTGCTTCGCATTCTCCGGGTTCATCAGGTTGGCCGGAGCAAAGTAGGCAACCCGCAACGTCTTACCGAAGCAGGTGAAGCCCTGCCTCAGGACGTGAATCAGGCCGATCGCCGGACTCGACAGCGCCTTGGCGAGGTCATCGAGGACGGCTTGGCCGGCGTTGGCGCCGTGGTACGAAGCGATGGCTTTCCACGCCGACTGCTGCGTGGCCTGAATGAACGAGACCACGTCATTGGGGAAGAGGCCCTGCCGTGCATCAAAGGCCTTAGCGTCGCCCTTGGCGTAGCCACCGGCTTTCGAGAGCAGGTGTTGCTCGATCGCCTCCTCAAAACGGATCTCGGTGTGGACATCCATCAGGCGGCCTCGCGGACATCGATTCGCCCCGTGACAGCGGAGGAAATCAATGCGGAGCGCAGCTCTGCCAGCGTCTGGCACGCGCGCTCGATAACTGATCCCGCCCTATCGAGTTGACTCGTTGAGGCGTCTAAGTACTCAGCGATCCGACCTTGCTCGGCCAACGGCGGTACCGCCACCATTAGCGGATGAAGATCGTTTCGATCCACGCCAGGCACTGCGGACTTCTGTGAATTGAGCACGAACAGAGGCTCCAAGACGTGCAGCATCCACCATAGGTAGCGAACGTTGTTGCCCCTCGTATCGTTCGTGTACAGGGTGGTGTTGAGCGGCCAGTAATCTCCCTCGATGAAACTGAACTTCCCGATTGTTCCGTAACGTCCCGTGACAACGCCAGGGCCTCGCGCTGCTGCTACATTGTGATGACCGGAAATGCCTGAGGAGGAAACGACAGGGACACGTCCGTCGCTTCGCGCATCTTGTGGCAAGTCGTGGCCGCGCTGGAAGCGAACAGCGAACTTAAGTTGCATCGTCTTCCACTGAGCGGGAATGAGCCCGAACCATGGAATCCCAGATTCCTTGACTCGAGCGTCTCGGTCGAGTCCTCGGGACACCGCTTGCGCAATGATCGCGCTGCGCTTTTCCTGCAGCAGCGCGAGGAGTCGGCGCTTCTTCTCGATCAGTAAATCGATGCGGGCGGTTGCGCGGTCGAGGAAGGCGGCGATGGCGCGCTGCTCCGACAGCGGCGGCAGAGTCCACCGCAAGTCCTTGATGAAGGACTCGGGCAAACGCTTCTGACCGCCCGCCCCGTACATAGACGCCTCACCAGCCCCTCGAAATGGGTACGAGATCGAGAGATAGAACAGATACTCCGGGTGCAGTTCGGTTGGCTTTGCACGCAGGACATGCAGTTCAGTGGTGCCGAAGGCCACCCCGTTTCTCAGCCCCCGAGCTAGGGCTCCCTTTCCGTTCTCGAAGCACGGAGTGATCTTCGCGACAACGACGTCGTTGTCCGCGAAGTACGTGTATCCACTGCCGATGTCGCCGATTGGCTTCGACGCAGAAAGATCGAGACCGCCCAACTCCCCGACGGCCTCCATGGGCACAAACGAGACCTGGTCGTCGTCATTCAGCCGAGACACTTCTCGCCAGGACGGATTCAAGGACAACGCAAAGCGAAGGCGGGTCTCACGCCAACGCTCAGGCACTCGATCTCGACGTCTGCCCTGATACGTCGACGCGAGAGCGAGGTTTTCGGCGTTTGTGGAGGCAATCATGCCGCCACCTCTCGAAGCATCCGGATGATTTCGCCCTCAAGCGTGCGGATATCGCGCTCGATTTCCTCTAGGGGTCGCGGCGGCACGTATTTGTAGAAGTGGCGGTTGAACGGGATCTCGAACCCGATCTTCGTCTTGTCGTAGTCGATCCAAGCGTCCGGCACATGCGGCCGCACTTCGCGTGCGAAGTACTCATCGCAGTGCTTGCGCGCGAGCTCGACGAGGAGGGTGGTGTCCGGCTTGTCGCCGTACTGGAGCGGTACCGGCAAAGGAAAGCCCGCGGGCAGGGGAACGCTCTCGGTGTCGCGCAGTTCGGGGTCCGGCTCCGGCGCTCCGTCGGCAGCGTCCCGATCCCGGCAGACGTCGGCGGTCTCATCGCGCTCCGACAGGGCGCTAAGGATCGCCTTGCGCAGGGGCGCGGCCACCGTCACGCCACAGGCCTCCAGAGCCGCCTTTAAGGCAGTCACGAAGGCGGGACGGCTGCGGTAAACGATCCTCCCGTCCATCGTCTTCAGTGCCCGGACGATTGCCTCCTGCAGGGCGCGGCCGGCTGCCTCCTCGGCCTCGATAGCTTTCGCGCTCTTGCGCTTCTTTGACTCCGCCAAGCCTGCAAAGGCGGATTCGTTGGACAGACGCGCAATGCGCTCCGCACTTGCCTGGAAGTTCAGTCGCAGCGGACGATCCACGGTGAGCTTGAGGAAGCCGAAGTCGCGGTTGTCGAAGATGCGGACGTGCTCGCCCTCCTTGAACTCGGCGTAGAGCTTCGTCACCGTCTCGATGTGCTGCGGCGCCATTTCGTTGCGCTTGTCGCCGAGGCTCTTGCGCATCTTCTGGAAGAAGCCGCTGGCGTTGACCAACTGCACCTTGCCACGGCGGTGCGGCTCCTTGCGATTGGTGACGATCCAGACGTAGGTGAGGATGCCGGTGTTGTAGAACATCTGGTCCGGCAGGCCGACGATGGCCTCAAGCCAGTCATTCTCGATGATCCAGCGCCGAATCTCAGATTCGCCCGAGCCCGCGTCGCCCGTGAAGAGCGGCGATCCGTTGAACACAATTCCGATGCGCGAGCCTTCATCGTCGGGGTTGCGCATCTTGCTCATCATATGCAGCAGAAAGAGCAGCGCGCCGTCGTTAATGCGCGGTAGCCCAGGGCCGAAACGCCCCGAGAAACCGAGGTCCTCGTATTCCTTGTTGACCGTGCTTGCTTGCGGCTTCCACTCCACGCCGAAGGGCGGGTTTGCAAGCATGTAGTGGAACTTCTGCGCGGGGAAACCGTCGCGGCTCTTGCCATCGCCAAGCGTATCGCCGAAGACAATGTTCGAGGCGTCCCCGCCCTTGATGATCATGTCCGAGCCGCAGATGGCGTGCGATTCCGGGTTGTATTCCTGGCCGTACACCTTCAGGGTGAGCCCCGGCGCATGTTCGCGCACGTACTCGTCGGCTACCGTCAGCATTCCGCCCGTGCCGCAGCAGGGGTCGTAGAGCGTACGGATCGCGCCGCGCCGCGTGAACACGTCGTCGTCCGGGTTAAAGAGCAGATGGACCATGAGCCGGATCACCTCACGCGGCGTGAAGTGGTCTCCGGCCTCCTCGTTGGCCTGCTCGTTGAACTTGCGAACTAGCTCCTCAAACACGTAGCCCATCGCCGTGTTGGGCACCTTGTCGGGGTGGAGATCCACCGAAGCCATCGTCTTCACGATCTCGAATAGCCGGTTGGCCTTGTCGAGCTTCTCGATCTCGGCCTCGAACTCGAATCGCTCCAGGATCTCGCGCGTGGCCCCTGAGAAGCCCTTGATGTAGGCCACGAGGTTGGCGGCGAGCTTATCGGGATCCCCGAGCAGCTTCGCAAAGGTGAAGCGACTGGTGTTGTAGAAAGGCAATTTCAGCCGCCGACAGATCGTCGCCTCGATCGTCTTGTCATCGAGCTTGCGCGCCTTCAGACCCTTGTACTCGGAGAGCACCTTTTCCTTGGTCGGCTCGAGTACACAGTCCAGCCGTCGTAACACAGTGAGTGGGATCATCACCTTGCGGTACTGGGGCGGGCGATAGGGCCCGCGCAGCTTGTTGGCGATTGTCCAAATCAGGTTAATTAGGTCTTGTTGGGTCATCGTTTGCTTGGTTATGAAAAGGCGGTCGGCACGGCTACTACCGGGCTTCACTTTCGGCCTGCGCTTTGAACTCGGGCGACCTTCTCCTCGGTACGCGCAGTTTTCGCCCTGTCTCGGCGGTCTGCATGAGGAGCTTGTACTCAGTGCAGCGCGCCCCTCTCCAACTATTTTGGTTCCGCGTCCTTTGCATCCGCAACGCGGTGTACTGCGTGCGCTGATAATGGACTTCTTCGATCGGTTTAGTTCAAGGCGGGAGAGTTTGGGGCTCAGCCTTCCGGCTAAAAAGGTTCGACCTCATGTCGTTCATCTTGCTCTGAATCTCGTCCGCCGTTTTCTCCAAGTCGCGAAGTTCCCAGTAACGCTCAACTAGCGCGGCCTGGTCTCTGATCGGCGGCACGGGAACAAGAACCGAGGACAATAGCGCGGAGGGGGTGACATGCGCGATCGTCGCGCCTACGCGCAATGCCTCTAGTTGCTGTTTGAAGTCGTCCGAACGGAGATAAAGGAGCAGGTATTCTGGCAAGATCTTTGAAGTATCCGGTCGGAGCCCGATGCAACTGGGAGCGACAACCGCCGCATTTAACGATGGCGCTTCTTCATCGTCCCCTTCATTTTGCACGGCGGCTACATCGCTCTTGAGATCGACGTCGGAATCAAGATCGCCGACGATACCGACCTTCCCGATTGACCCCTTTATTGATATGACGACATCGCCGGACCTCAATAAGCTGCTTCTAGATTTTTTCGGCGAGAGTCGAGTCGATTTCTCGAAGATACCCTCGATCGGGCGCCACCTATCTAACAGCGGAATGCCCACCTCCCATATTGCTACGCCTTGGAATTCTTTTGCTGGAGCAGGGGATCGAATGACGCCGTTTAGGACGAGATCCCCGAGCGGCGTTCTATCCTCGCCGACGCTAATAACCCGACGGGTGTATCGACTGGGTACCAACGAATAGTCACAGTCAGAAATTTCCGTCAACGAAACGAGTTCCGCGAGTTGTGGAACGGGATCGTCCGAGAGGTAGAGCCGAAGCGCTTCTTTAACCCCGATATCTCGACCGAAGCGGTTTTTATGCACGCCATCAATAACTTGTCCCGCCGCATCGACCATTCGCACAGCTGAGCGGCTCGCAGAAGTATCAAGGACTAGCGCATTTACTGCGATGTTCGTGTGGGTGAGCAAACCTTGCGGAAGAGAGAACACACTTCTCACTTGATTTCCGCTTTTGTTCCGAATCAGCGCGTGACGCAACCTCTGCTCCTGCCCTTGCGCGAATAGGAGGTTTGGTGCTGTGATGAAGACGCCACGGCTCCGCACCGCCGGCCAAATTGCGGCTATAGCCCAAGCATCCGACCGATCGAACTCATGGGGCTCCACGAAAAGGGTGTGGTGCCTTGGAAGACGTTCGAAATCTTCCCAAACGTTGGGCCGATCCATCCGCATGTTCATCGGCGCTGCAACAACACAGCGAGTGAACGTCGGCGAAGCGCCGCCTAAACGCTTGCCTAGCGTGACCCTTTGTGCGGCCTCCGCGTCCTCCTCTAGAGCTAGGAGTAGCCGTACGACCGCATCTGTATGAGCTGTCCATCCGGCATGCCATACCGTTGCTCCCGCTCGAATCACACGGATCGTGAATTGCCCCGACCAGTCGAATGGAATCCATACGAGATCGGCAGGACCCGCGTCGAGCGCTCCGACCAAGAGATCGCAGAGATTGGGGTCGAACGCGGCAAGCTCTCTCGCGGTAGAGCGGCTACGGCTTGCGAGATTCCAGGCAGCATCCTGTAGCTTCCAATCGTCAAGGCCATGCTCGGAAACGAGATTGGAAACAACCGCAAATGCGTCAGCATCAACTGCCTCTCTATGCTGAATTTCGGCGTGCCAGCGTCCCGGTCGCGATATGGACTCACCGAGGTACGAGGAAAGAGCGCTCCATCCTCGGGGGGTCAGAAAATCATTTAGCTCACCGACGCCCGGCAGTCGTCCTGTTGTCACGAGCTTCCCCGCCGCGAGCCACGATAGGGCGTACAGCAGGGCATCTTCTTGTGAGTTCGCGATCGAGCGCACAAGCTCGAGGAGCTTCTCAAGAGCGTGATGAGGCGCGGTGACAAATTTGCGAGTCATGTCTTACGAGTACCGGTGGCCGAGCGTAATTACGGTTTCATGGTCCTGGGAAGACACCACGACATAGGTTCCCGTCAGCGCGTCAATTTGCTGGTTGCGACCGAGAGTTCGCACTAGTCGGTCCATCGCCTTCTCGGTCATCAAGTACCTCACGCCACCTTTTCCGTCGTAGCTCGCTTCACCGAACGCCGTGATCACCGGGACGGCGTTTGTTGGCACGCCGCGCTGCTGAGCCCGCCGACGGGCGTGGTGCGAAAGCACAATCCGCCGGGCCGGGCGGAGATACGTACACGAATGTTCCATGATTCTCCATCCTCGATGAACGAATAATAGTTCGACAAAGAAATTCTTGTCAACCAGAAGATTGTTGGGCGAATACCACGCGCCACTGCGGCAGGCCCGGACTGCTTTCTCCGGAGACCTTGCTCCCGGTGCGGGTTGTCTAGAAACGACGAAGTTGCGCGCAACTTCGTTAGGTTGTTGCTACAACTTTGGTTGTGCCCACCAGGCGAAGCAAGCCTGGCGCACAACGGCGTGCTTTTCCTCGACGAGCTGCCCGAGTTCTCGCGCGCCGTGCTCGAGGCGCTGCGCGAGCCGCTCGAAACCGGCCGCATCGCCGTCGCGCGCGCCGCGCGACAAGTCGAGTTTCCGGCGCGCTTCCAGCTCGTCGCGGCGATGAACCCCTGCCCCTGCGGCTACTTCGGCGCGACGCGCTGCCGCTGCACGCCCGAGCAGGTGCAACGCTATCGCTCGCGGCTTTCGGGCCCGCTGCTCGATCGCATCGACCTGCTGATCCCCGTCTCGCCGGTCAGCGAATCGCAGCTGATGCAGGCAGCCGACGGCGAACCGAGCAGCGTCGTCGCGGCACGCGTCGCGCGCGCCCGCACGCTGCAACGCGAACGCCAGCAGGTCGCCAACGCGTTTCTTCCGCCGCCGCAGATCGACCGGCACTGCGCGCTCGACGAGCGTGCGGCGTCGCTGCTACGACAGGTCGCGCGACGGCAGCACTGGTCGTCGCGTGCACTGCACCGCGTGCAGAAGCTCGCCCGCACGATCGCCGACCTGGGCGGCGAAGCGCGCATCGGCGCGCAGCACGTGGCCGAGGCGGTCGGCTATCGGCGCGCGCTCGACTTCGGCTCCGGGGCCGGTGCTACGATGCCCGGGCCATGACCGAATCCGCATCGAAGCTTCCGCTCGCCGGCTTGAAGGTCGTCGAACTGCACGCGATCGGCCCCGTGCCCTTCGCCGCGCAACTGCTGCGCTCGCTCGGCGCGCGCGTCGTGCGCGTTTCGCCGCCGGCCGACCCGGGGCTGGGCGTTCGCGTTCCGCCGCAATACGACCTGCTCAACGTCGGCAAGGAGGAGCGGCTGCTCGACCTGAAGCAGCGCGCGGGCCTCGACGCGCTGCAAGCCGAGCTCGCCGACGCCGACGTATTGCTCGAAGGCTTTCGACCCGGCGTGCTCGAACGGCTCGGCCTGGCGCCTTCCACGCTGCTCGACGCGCATCCGCGGCTCGTCGTCGGGCGGCTGTCGGGCTGGGGCAGTCGCGGCCGGCTCGCGGCGCGCGCCGGGCACGACATCAACTACCTGGCCCGCGCCGGCGTGCTCGCGGCGATCGGCCAGCGCGAGCAGCCGGTGGTTCCGTTGAACCTGGTCGCCGACTTCGGCGGCGGCGCGATGCACCTGCTCGTCGGCGTGCTCGCGAAGCTCGTGCAGCGCTCGATCACGCAACGCGGCGGCGTCGTGGAGACAAGCATCCTCGCGGGCACGGTAGGGCTCACGCCGATGTTCTACGGCCTGCTCGCCGGCGGCGTCTGGAACCTCGGCAGGGCGAGCAACCTGCTCGACGGAGCGATGCCGTTCTATCGCGTCTATCGCTGCGCCGACGACCGCTTCGTCGCGGTCGGCCCGCTCGAACCGAAGTTCTATCGCGAGCTGCTCGACGTCACCGGCCTTCTCGGCGACGTCGATCCGAAGGACCAGTACCGCCCGCAGACCTGGCCTGCCACCATCGCGAAGTTCGAGCAGCGCTTCGCCACGCGCACGCGCGATGAATGGGCGCAGGCGGCAGACGATCGCGACGCGTGCCTGACGCCGGTGCTCGACTTCGCCGAAGCCGCGCGCGACGAGCACAACCTGACCAACGGGTTGTACCGTGCGCAGCCGTTTGCGCAGCCGGGGACGACGATCCGATTCGACGAGGGGTGAGGGGCGGGCGGCTGCGCCGCTCCCCTTCACCGCACCACCGACGGCCGCCGCGGCTGCACCTTCCAGAACACGAGTACGGCGAGCGCGCCAGCCTGCATCGCCACCCACAGCAGCATCGCGCTGCGGAAGCCCTGCGGATCGTGTTCCCCGCCGAAACGGTCCACCGCCACGCCGAACAGCCATTGGGCGATGAACATTCCGCTCATCGTCAGCAGGTTGTACGCGGTGAACGCGCGTCCGGTGAGGCGCTCGGGGAACGACAGGCTCACGTGGGTCTGCGACAGCGTGTGGCAGGTGGCGGCGACGGCCAGCGCGACCCACAGCATCCACGCCCAGCTTCCGCCGGCGAGGGCGATGGCGAGCTCGAGCCCGAGCATCGTTGCCGTGCCGATGGCGACGACGCGCAGCGTCGACCAGCCGCGGCGCGCGAAGTACGGAACGGCCAGACCGAGTCCGAGATAGCCGAGCATCAGCACGAGGTTGAAGACGAACAGCACCTGCGCCGCGGCGTCGGCCTGCATGCCGAGCACGCGGCGCAGCCAGGGCCCGATCCACAGGCCCTGGAACGCGACGAAGCTCGCCTGTACGGTGAGCGAGACGACGCCGAAGCGCCAGAAGTAGCGGTCGGAGAAGACCTGGCGGTACACGCTCCAGGAGGACTCGGTGTCGTGGCGAGCGGGGATCGGCTCGTCGGGCGGCAGCAGGAAGAAGATCGCCGCGCTGGTCGCGACGAGCAGCAACGCCGCAACGGCGAACACGCCGCGCCAGCCGATCGCCGGCAGCGCCAGCTGCACCGGCACCGTCGTCGCCAGCGAGCCGAGCGCGCCGGCGACGAGCATCCACGCGGTGAGCTGTTGCTGGCGACTCGGCGCGTACCAGAAGCGGAAGGCGCGCAACGAGGCCATCAGCGCAGCGGAGACGCCGACGCCGATCAACGCGCGCGAGACCCACAGCATCGACGCCGAGCGCGCGCCGGCGAACAGCAGGCATCCGCCGGCGGCCACCAGCAGCAGCGTCGCATCGACCCGACGCGAGCCGAAGCGGTCGAGCAGCACGCCGAGCGGCATCTGCACCGACGCGAAAGCGAGGAAGTACGCCGACGACAGCGAACCGAGCTGCGCGTTGGTCAGGCCGAACTCGGCGATCAGGTCGGGCGCGATGACCGCGTTCACCGAACGCAGCCCGTACGACATGAAGTAGCCGCTGGCGAAGGCGAGGAACACGCGGACCGCGGCCGGCGCCGCAAGCACCGCGCTCACTTCGCGATCCGCAGCGATTCGTGGAAGAGCTTCGCGGCCTCCGCGTCGGCCACCGGGGCGATCATCACCGCCTGCCAGGCGCGATCGCCGCGCGCGACGAAGGTCGCGCTCATGTGCGATGGCTCGCCGGCGACCGTGCCTTCGACCTCGACGTGCGTGCCGGTGACGCTGCCGGCAACGCGGCCGGCCGCGTCGAGCACCGGGACTTCGATTTGCGTGGTCTTCGTCTCATGCCCCTGCACATTGCGCTCCATCGCCGTACGCATCGCCTGCGTCGCATGCGTTCGCGCCTGTTCGTCGGACGACGGCAGGACGACCGACCCCACCGTGAACAGGGCTTCGTCGACGCGCGCGCCGGTCATCGCCATCGTCACGGCAACGCCGTCGAGATCGATCGGCCGCGTCATCGACACGGGCTTGGCGGGCAGCAGGATGCGGTAGCCTGCTTCGGTTTCGTGGATCTCGCGCCAGTCGTACGCGGGGTGGCAGGCGCCGAGCGCCAGCAGCGTGCCGAGGACGAGCGCGGCCGGCATTCGGGTTTGCCGGCGCATCGCAGCAAGGAAGTTCATTCGATAATGGTAGGGCTGTCGGCCCACAACGGAGGTCCAGATGATCTACGAGTTCAAGTCGCGCGCCACCGGCTCCGTAATCATGACCAAGCCCGTCGCCGAGTGGATCCTTCAGATCATCGGCAAGACGCCGGGCCGTACGGGAGTCATCACGGTCGACCAGATGCCGGGCGCCGTCGATGCGCTGAACCACGCGATCGCGCAGGAGAAGGACGAGTTGCGCGCCGAGCGCCGCGCGATGGAGTCGGTGGGTCCGGCGCCGGCTGGCGCTTCCGACGCGGAAAAGAACGATACCGAGAACGATCCCTATCCGGTGTCCCTCGCGCAGCGCGCGTTTCCGTTCATCGACCTGCTGAAGGAAGCGCACAAGGCAGGCAAGGACATTACCTGGGGCGTGTAGCAGCAGGCGCAGGCGGGGCTGGTTCGGTGCGCGGCGCGCGCGCGCCGATGTGCTGCGCCGACGTGATCCCCATCGATACGTAGATGCTCGTGAGCCCCTCGACGCCGACGTCGGCGGGCCTCACCCATTCCGGCGGCACGTAGAGCAGGCCGCCCCCCACCGGAACCGGCGCGGTCGGAACGAGCACCGCCAGGTAGCGGCGACCGTCGATGTCGACCGGCTCCGGCGTCGATAGCAGCCCGAGCACGGCGGCGCCGTCGCTGCCGCCGAAATGCAGCCACACCGGACTCATCGAACGCGTGCCTTCGCGCTCGCGCTGCCCCACCAGTTCGACGAAGCGGCGCGCCGTCTCGTAGACGTTGCGCACGACCGGGATGCGCTGTACCACGCCGTCGACCACCGATTCGACGACGCCGCGCAGACGCGTTCGCACGAGCACACCGAGCAGCAGGATCGCCAGCAGCACGACCGCCACGCCGATCGCCCACGCGACCACTTCGTAGCCGGTCACGCCCAGCCCGATCGACACCAGTACGTTGCCGATCAGGCTGCCCGGGCCCACCCAGCCGGCGACCAGGCGCGCGCCCCAGACGAAGATGAGCACGGTGGCCGCCAGCGGCAACGCGGCGAGCAGGCCGGTGACGAAGATCTTCGGAAGCTCGCGCATCTGCGCGTTTCTCGTCGGTGCACGGGAGTCGGCGATGCCCGGAGTCTCGCATGCGCACGCTTGCACGTTCGTTCAAACTACATGAAACTGTGTGCATGAACGATCCGGGCACCCGCCACGAGGAGCTCGCCGTGCGCGTGGCGAAGCTCTACTACTACCAGCGGCTCACCACCGAGCGGATCGCCGAGGAACTGGGCACGTCCCGCTCGACGGTGTCGCGCCTGCTGTCGTGGGCGCACGATCACGGGCTGGTCGAGATCCACGTGCACGACCCCGCCGAGCAGCCGCTGCAGCTCGAGTCGATGCTGCGCGAGCGCTACGGCGTGCGCAGCGTGCGCGTCGTTGCCGTGCCCGATTCGGCACGCGAGGCCGACTGGCTCGAGCGCGTGGCGGCCGATGCCGCCGGGTACCTGAACTCGGTGATCGGCAACGACTGCGTCGTCGGCATCGCGTGGGGCACCACGGTGCGTCGACTGTCGGAGCGGCTCAAGCCCAAGCCGACGAAGAACGTCGATTTCGTCGCCCTGAACGGCGCCGGCACGCCGCAGAGCATCGACAGCGCCTTCGGCACCGATCTCGTGCTGCGTTTCGCCGCGAACTACGGCGCGCGCGCGCATGCGTTCCCCGTGCCGGCGTTCTTCGATCATCCGCAGACGAAAACCGCGCTGTGGCGCGAGCGCAGCGTGCGTCGCCTGCTCGACCTGCAGCAGCGTGCCGACATCCTCGTCTTCAGCGTGGGCGCGTTCTCCGGCGAGGTGCCGAGTGAGGTGCATGCCGGCGGCTTCCTCGAAGCGTCCGACCGGCGCGACCTGCGCCGCGATCGGGTGGTCGGCGACATCGCGACCGTCTTCTTCCGCGCCGACGGAAGCTGGCGCGACGTCGCGCTGAACGCGCGCGCGAGCGGACCCGACCTCGACCTGTTCCGCACGCGGCAGTCGATCTGCATCGCCTCCGGTACCGGAAAGGTCGAAGGCATCCGCGCGGCGCTCGCGGGGGGCTTCGTGCATACGCTGATCGTCGACGAGCCGACCGCCCGCCGGGTGCTCGGCGAGGCGAAGGCAAAGCCCGCGCGCCCCGCATCGGCAGCGCGGCGCGAGCGCGCGACATGAACGCGTCGGCAGCACGGCGCGAGCCGTGCGAGATGAACGCTTCGGCCGCCTTCAGCGGAGCACCGGCCGACTTGCCTGCTGCGATGCGCCGCTTCGACCTGCTCGTCGTCGGCGGCGGCATCAACGGCGCCGGCATCGCGCGCGACGCGGCCGGGCGCGGAATTTCGGTGGCGCTCGTCGAGCAGGGCGACTTCGCCGGCGCGACGTCGTCGGCGAGCACGAAGCTGATCCACGGCGGCCTGCGCTATCTCGAACAATACGAGTTCCGCCTGGTCGCCGAGGCGCTCGCCGAGCGCGAGGTGCTGCTGCGCATCGCGTCGCACATCGCGTGGCCGCTGCGATTCGTGATGCCGCACGCAGACGGATTGCGTCCGTCGTGGATGATCCGTGCGGGGCTGTTCCTCTACGACCGGATCGGCGGGCACATCAGCCTGCCACGCTCCGAGTCGATTCGCCTGTCGCGCGACGGCGCCGGCGCGGCGCTCGCGAGCCGCTATCGCCATGGCTACGCCTACTCCGACGCGTGGGTGGACGACGCGCGGCTCGTCATCCTGAATCTCCGGTCGGCGCAGTCGCACGGTGCGACGATCCTTCCGCGCACGCGCTTCGTCACGGCGCGGGCGCGCCAGGGTCGCTGGCGCGTGACCATCGAGCATGAAGACGGCGAGCGCGAGACGCTCGATGCGGGCGCGCTGGTGAACGCGGCCGGGCCGTGGGTCGAAACCGTCGCGGCGTCTGCCGGCGGAAGTTCGCCGCGGGCATCCGTGCAGCTCGTCAAGGGCAGCCACGTGGTCGTTCCGCGCATCCATGCACAGTCGCATGCCTACATCCTGCAGAACGACGACCGGCGCATCGTCTTCCTGATTCCGTACGAACGCGACTTCACGCTGATCGGCACCACCGACGTGCGCGTCGATTCGATCGAATCCGCGCGCGCGATCGACGCCGACGAGACGCGCTACCTGCTGCGCGCCGCGAACCGCTATCTCGCCCGCCCGCTTGCCGAGCGCGACATCGTGTGGAGCTACACCGGCGTGCGCCCGTTGTACGACGACGGGGCCAGCGACCCCTCGGAGATCACGCGCGACTACACGCTGGAGCTGCGCACCTTCGACGGCGCTGCGCAGCTCGACATCTACGGCGGCAAGATCACCACCTACCGGCGGCTGGCCGAGGCAGCGCTTGATCGGCTCGCGCCGTATCTGTCGGCGCGCCGTGGACGCTGGACACACGGCGAGTCATTGCCCGGCGCGCCGAAGGACCCGATCGCCGCGCGCAGCGAGTTGCACGCGCGCTATCCGCAACTGCCGAAGGCGCTGCTCGATGCGCTGTTCCGCCGTCACGGCACGCTCGCCGCGCAGGTGCTCGGCGACGCGAGCACGCTCGAGACGCTCGGCGAGGACCTCGACGGCGGGCTGTACGAGCGCGAACTGCGCTGGTTCGTCGAGAACGAATGGGCGCGCCGCGCCGACGACGTGCTGTGGCGCCGCTCGAAGGCCGGGCTGCACATGAGCGCGCAAAGCCGCGCGCGGGTGGCGCAGCTGCTGGGCGAATCGGAGAAGGCTGCATGAACTGGCTGATGGACATCACGAACTGGTTCGCGCACTCGGGCATCGTGAACTGGCTCGAGAGCTGGAACGTCACGTTCATTGACCAGGACAGGATCGCCATCGTCTCGCATCTGCTCGCCTCGATGTTGGCGGGCTCGGCGATCGGCATCGAACGCAGTTACCACGGCCGGCCGGCCGGATTCCGCACGCACGTGCTGGTGTGCATGTCGTCGGCGCTGCTGATGCTGGTGACGATGTACCAGTCGCTGTGGTTTCCCGGTTCGGCCGACATCGTTCGCGTCGATCCCACGCGGATGGCGCAGGGAATCATGACCGGCATCGGCTTTCTCGGCGCCGGCGTGATCATGAAGGAAGGTCTGTCGGTGCGCGGGCTCACCACCGCCGCCTCGATCTGGATCACCGCGGCGATCGGCATCCTCGCCGGCATTGGCTTCTACTTCCCGCTGATCGTCGGCACCGTGCTGACGATCAGCGCGCTGTCGTTATTCCGCTGGATCGAATCGAAGCTGCCGGTCTTCTACTACGCGTACCACTATGTGAGCTTCTCGCGCGAGCAGGCGCCTGCCGAGGAAGACCTGCGCGCAGTGCTGGCGGAGCACGGATTCGACGTCAGCAACATGAGCTGGCGGCTGGACAACCACGGGCGCGTCTTCGAGTACCGGATGACGATCCGCTCGCGCAGCCGCCGGAACGCCAGCCGCCTCGCGCAGACATGGAGTCGTAACGAAACCGTGCTCGAATTCCGGATCACGCCGACATGAGCACGCTTTCGTTGCAGCACCTGAGCAAGTACTGGGGCGCCACCGCCGCGGTGGACGACGCCAGTTTCGAGGCCGCCAGCGGCAGCTTCGTCGTATTGCTCGGGCCCTCGGGCTGCGGCAAGTCGACGACGCTGCGCATGATCGCCGGACTCGACGCGCCCACCCACGGGCGCATCCTGATCGACGGAAGCGACGTCACCGGGCTGCCGCCGGCTAGGCGGCGCATCTCGATGGTGTTCCAGTCGTACGCGCTGTTCCCGCATCTGTCGGTGCGCGAGAACATCCTGTTCGGCGTGAAGGTGCGACGCGAGCCGAAGGCAAACCGCGCGGCACGCCTCGAGCGCGTCAGCGACCTGCTCGGCCTGTCGGCGCTGCTCGAGCGCAAGCCGTCGCAGCTCTCGGGCGGTCAGCAGCAGCGCGTCGCGCTCGGCCGGGCGATCATCGCCGAGACGCCGGTGTGCCTGATGGACGAGCCGCTGTCGAACCTCGACGCAAAACTGCGCCAGGAGATGCGCCGCGAGATCCGCGCGCTGCAGCGCAAGCTCGGCATGACGATGGTGTACGTCACACACGACCAGACCGAGGCGATGAGCATGGCCGACCAGGTCGTGCTGCTCGAAGGCGGGCGCATCGTGCAGGATGCGCCGCCCGCCGAGCTGTACGCGCGTCCCGCCACGGTTTTCGCCGCGCGCTTCATCGGCACGCCGCCGATGAACGTGCTGCCGCTCGGGCTGGTCGCGTCCGACGCGTCGAAGGACCTGCTGGTCGGCGTGCGGCCCGAACACGTGCGCCTGGCAGACGGCGGTCGGTTGCGCGCGGTCGTGCAGAGCGTCGAGTACTTCGGCGCCGACACGATCGTCGGCTGTGCGCTGCCCGGCGCATCGAACGGCGTCGAGACGATCGCCGCGCGCGTGCCGGGACAGTTGTCGATCGGCGCCGGCGAGCGTGTGTGGCTCGACTGGAACGACGACGCGCAACATTTCTTCGACGCCGCCAGCGGCCGGCGCCGCGACGACGCATCGATTTACGCAGCTGCCCACCCGAGGAGTGTCCCGTCATGAGAAGAAGATTCCTGCAGGCGATCGGCGCCACCGCGCTCGGCGCCGCGCTTCCCGCTGCGCACGCGCAGAAACCGGTCGAGCTCACGTTCTATTACCCGGTCGCCGTCGGCGGACCGGTCACGAAGACGATCGACCAGATGGCAGCCGACTTCGAGAAGGAGAACCCGAACATCAAGGTCAAGCCGGTCTACGCCGGCACCTACCAGGAGAGCATCGTCAAGGCGCTCACCGCGTTCAAGAGCGGCCAGCCGCCGCACCTGGCGGTGCTGCTGTCCACCGACATGTTCACGCTGATCGACGAGGGCGCGATCGTGCCGATCGACGGCCTGGCCGGCGCCGACGGCAAGCAGTGGCTCGACGGCTTCTACCCGGCGTTCATGGAGAACAGCCGCACCGGCGGCAAGACCTGGGGCGTTCCGTTCCAGCGCTCGACGATCGTCATGTACTGGAACAAGGATCTGTTCAAGGAAGCGGGCCTCGACCCCGAGAAGGCGCCGCAGAACTGGGACGAGCTCGTGTCGATGGGCAAGAAGCTCACGAAGACCGACGCCGGCGGCAACGTCTCCACCTGGGGCGTCAAGATTCCGTCGTCGGGCTTTCCGTACTGGCTGTTCCAGGGGCTCACCACGCCGAACGACACGATCCTGATGAACGAGGCGGGCACCGAAACGTACTTTGACAAGCCGGGCTCGATCGAGGCGCTGCAGTACTGGGTAGACCTGTCGGCGAAACACAAGGTGATGCCGGGCGGCGTCATCGAGTGGGGCACGACGCCGAAGGACTTCTTCGAGCGCAAGGCAGCGATCGTCTGGACGACCACCGGCAACCTCACCAATATCCGCACCAACGCGCAGTTCCCCTTCGGCGTGGCGATGCTGCCGGAGAAGAAGCGGCGCGGCAGCCCGACCGGCGGCGGCAACTTCTACGTCTTCGACAAGACCTCGCCCGAGGAGCAGCAGGCGGCAATGAAGTTCGTGCGCTGGGCGACGCAGCCGCAGCGTGCCGCGCAGTGGAGCATCGCCACCGGCTACGTGGCGGTGACGCCGGCCGCGTGGGAAACCGACGAGATGAAGAAATACGTGCAGGAGGTGCCGCAGGCAACCGTTGCGCGCGACCAGCTGCAGTACTCGGTTGCCGAGCTGTCCACGCACGAGAACCAGCGGGTGACGAAGGCGCTGAACGACGGGCTGCAGGCGGCGCTCACCGGGTCGAAGTCGCCGGCCGACGCGATGAAGGACTCGCAGCGCGAAGCCGACCGCATCCTGCGCGCATACCGGCGCTGAGCGGGCACGGCAATGGCGGCCGCGGTCGGTTCGCGCGAAGCGGGAGCGACGCCCCCCGGGGCGGGGGCCGCGCCGCTCGAGCCGGCCTTCGCGCCGGCGCGCGAGCCGGCTTTCTCGCCGCCGCGCAACCTGCAGGCGCAGATCATCGCCTGGCTGCTGTTGCTGCCGGCGATGGTCCTGCTCGTCGCGTTCACGCATTGGCCGGCGGTGGCCACCGCATGGCACAGCTTCTTCTCGACGCCGAAGGGAGCGCGTCCGTCGGTCTGGGTCGGCCTCGAAAACTACCAGCTGATGCTCGACGACGACGTGTTCTGGCAGGCGCTGTGGAACAACCTGTGGTTCGCGCTCGGCACGATTCCCACGTCGATCGCGCTGGCGATCGTGATGGCGCTGTGGGTGAACGGGCGCATCGCCGGGCGCGGCTTCCTGCGGCTCGCGTACTTCACGCCGACGGTGCTGCCGATGATCGCGGTGGCCAACATCTGGCTGTTCTTCTACACGCCGCAGTACGGCCTGCTCGAGCAGTTCACGCACGCGCTGGGCTTTCCGAGCCACAACTGGCTGGGCGACCGCAACACGGCGCTCGGCGCGATCATGGTCGTCTCGGTGTGGAAGGAAGCCGGCTTCTTCATGATCTTCTATCTGGCGGCGCTGCAACAGGTGTCGCCCACGCTGGCCGAGGCGGCCGCGCTCGAAGGCGCTTCGCGCACGCAGTATTTCTGGCGCGTGCTCTTTCCGTTGCTGATGCCGACGACGCTCTTCGTGCTGATCAACGCACTGATCAACTCGGTGCGGATGATCGACCAGCTGTTCGTGATGACGCGCGGCGGCCCCGACAACGCGAGCACGCTGCTGCTCTACTACATCTACCAGGTCGGCTTCAGCTTCTGGGACTCGGCCTATGCGGCCGCGCTCACCGTCGTCGTGCTGACGATCCTCGGCGTGACGGCCATCGTGAAATTCCGCTGGCTCGACCGGCGCACGCATTACCAGTGAAGGAGCGCCCGCGATGAACCCCGCCGCCCCGGGCTTTCCGCGCAACGGCTTCACACACGCGCTCGAGAGCGTCGGCGCGTGGCTGCTCGGGCTGCTGTGGATCCTGCCGCTCGTATATGCCGTGTGGACCGCGTTCCATCCGCCGGAGTTCTCCACGCGATTCGTGCTCGGCGCGCCGCTCACGCTGCGCAACTTCGTCGACGCGTGGCACGCGGCGCCCTTCGCCCGCTATTTCTGGAACACCTTCGTGCTGGTGACGATGATCCTGGCTGCACAGCTCGTGCTGGGCACGCTCGCCGCCTACGCGTTCGCGCGCTTCGAGTTCCGCGGGCGCGACCTGCTGTTCTTCCTCGTGCTGCTGCAGCTGATGGTGATGCCCGACGTGCTGATCGTCGAGAACTACGCGACGATGAACGCGCTCGGGCTGCGCGACACGATCCTCGCGATCGGGCTGCCGTACTTCGCTTCGGGCTTCGGCATCTTCCTGCTGCGCCAGACCTTCAAGACGGTGCCGAAGGAGCTCGACGAGGCTGCGCGCGTGGAGGGGGCCGGGCCGCTGCAGGTGCTGTGGAAGGTGTACGTGCCGCTCGCGCGTCCGATCTACCTGGCGTACGCGCTGGTGTCGGTCAGCTACCACTGGAACAACTTCCTGTGGCCGCTGATCGTCACGAATTCGGTGGAGACGCGCCCGCTCACCGTCGGGCTGCAGGTGTTCTCGTCCACCGACCAGGGGGTGGACTGGTCGATCATCACCGCGGCTACGCTGATGACGTCGGCGCCGCTGCTCGTCGGCTTCCTGCTGTTCCAGCGTCAGTTCGTGCAGTCGTTCATGCGGGCCGGGATCCGCTGAGGCTCTCGTTGAAGGTGCGCACGCTGCGCATCACCTCCTCGCGCGCCTCGTCGACGCCCGTCCAGCCGAGCAGCTTGACGAACTTTCCGGGCTCGAGGTCCTTGTAATGCGCGAAGAAATGCTCGATCTGCTGCAGCACCGCCGCAGGCACGTTGTCGAGCGTGCGCATCGAGTCGTAGATGCGGCAGGTGGACGAAACCGGAACCGCCAGCATCTTCGCGTCCTCGCCGGCCTCGTCCTCCATGCGCAGCAGCGCCACCGGCCGGCAGCGCACGACGCTGCCGCTCAGCACCGGGACCGGCGCGAGCACGAGCACGTCGAGCGGGTCGCCGTCGCCGCACAGCGTGCGCGGCACGTAGCCGTAGTTGCACGGGTAGTGCATCGCCGTCGACATGAAGCGATCGACGAACAGCGCTCCGCTCGCGTCGTCGATCTCGTACTTGATCGCCGGCGCGTACATCGGCACCTCGATGACGACGTTGCAGTCGTCGGGAAGGTTCCGTCCGGCTTCGATGCTCCTGGGTTGCATGCGGAATCCTCCCGTGTCGCGCGCTGCAGGTAGCATCATACGAGGCGTTTCGCGCGCCGGACATCGACGACCGAGGAGCCCCTTGAAACTCATCACCTGGAACGTGCAGTGGTGCCGTGGCGTCGATGGCCGCGTGGACGCGGCACGCATCGTCGAGCACGCGCGGGCGCTGGCCGATTTCGACGTGTTGTGCCTGCAGGAAGTGGCGGCGAACTTCCCCGGCTTGCCGGGAAGCCGAGGCGAGAACCAGTTCGCGATATTCGCCCGGCGGCTGCCCGGGTTCACGGCCATTCCCGGCGCGCCGGTCGACGTTCTCGCGCAGGGGAGCGGCGCGAAGCCGGCCGAGCGCCGCGCCTTCGGGAACCTGATCCTGTCTCGGCTTCCGGTGCTGCAGGCGCTTCGCTTCCAGCTTCCATGGCCATGCGACGCGGAGGCGAAACGCAGCATGCCGCGCATGCTCGTCGAGGCGACGATCGACGCACCGTTCGGGCCGCTGCGCGTGATGACGACGCATCTCGAGTACTACTCGAGTGTGCAGCGTGCCGCGCAGGTAGAGGCGATCCGCGCGCGGCACGCCGAGGCATGCGGGCACGCTCGCGCGGAGCGCAAGAGCGAGATGGAACATAAGCGCGACGACCCGTTCCACGCCGCCGCGCAGACCGTGTCGACCCTCCTCACCGGCGACTTCAACCTGCGCCCCGACGACCCACTGCACGCGCGCATTCGCGAGCCCTTCGACGACGACACGCCGGAGCTGATCGACGCCTGGCAGCAGCTGCACCCGGGGCTGGCACACCAGCACACGAACGGCGTGCACGACCGCGAGCAATGGCCTGCGCCGTACGCCTGCGACTACGTCTTCGCCAGCGCCGACCTCGCGCCGCGGCTCAAGGCGCTGCGCGTCGATGCCGACACGCAGGCCTCCGATCACCAGCCGGTGCTGGTCGAGCTCGAATGACGACCGGCGCTGCGCCGGCGGGCCCTCGGCCACAGGCGACGTCCGCCGCAGCCCCGCGCCCGCTGCGCGAGTGGCCCCTCGCCCAAGCGGCGCGCGTGCACACCGTGTTCGCCGACATCGACGACACGATCAGCTCCGAAGGGCGCATCACCTCGGTTGCGTACGAAGCGCTCGAACGACTGCGCGACGCCGGCCTGCGCGTCGTTCCGGTCACCGGACGTCCCGCCGGGTGGTGCGACCACATCGCGCGCATGTGGCCGGTGGACGCGGTGGTGGGCGAAAACGGCGCGTTCTGGATGTGGCGCGACGAGGCCGCCGGCAAGCTGCGCACGCGCCACCGACTCGACGAGGCGACGCGCGCGGCAAACGCGGCGCGCCTGCGCGAAGTCGCTGAACGCGTTCTGCGCGAGGTGCCCGGCTGCGCGCTGGCTTCCGACCAGTTCTGCCGGCTCTACGACATCGCGATCGATTTCCGCGAGGACGTCCCGCCGCTGCCCGCCGAGGCGATCGAGCGCATCGTCGCGACGATGCGCGCGGCCGGCATGCACGCGAAGGTGAGCTCGATCCACGTGAACGGCTGGTTCGGCGACTGGGACAAGCTCGAGACGGTGCGGCTGATGATGCGAGAACGCTTCGCCATCGACGTCGATGGGGTCGTCGAGCGCGCTCGCTGCGTTTTCGTCGGAGACTCGCCGAACGACGCGCCGATGTTCGCGTTCTTTCCGAATGCAGTCGGCGTGGCGAACGTGATGGATTTCGCCGGCCGCATCGACGCGATGCCGGCGTGGATCACGACGTCGCGAGCGGGAGCGGGTTTCGCCGAGCTCGCGCAGCGGCTGCTCGAAGCCCGCATGCTGTTTCCCACGGAGGTCGACCGATGAAGTTGTTCTACTCACCCGGCGCGTGCTCGCGCGCGGTGCGCATCGCATTGCACGAGGCGGCAATGCCCTTCGATGGCGTGCTCGCGAGCACGAAGACGCACAAGCTGCCCGACGGCGGCGACTACTACGCGATCAATCCGAAGGGCTACGTGCCGCTGCTCGAGCTGGACGACGGGCAGCGTCTCACCGAGGTGCAGGCGATCGTGCAGTGGGTCGCCGACCAGAAGCCCGAGAGCAGGCTCGCGCCACCCGCCGGGACGATGCCGCGCTACCGACTGATGGAATGGCTGAGCTTCATCTCCAGCGAAGTGCACAAGCAGTTCAGCCCGCTCTTCAATCCCGCGTACCCCGAGGAAGCCAAGCAGATCAACCGCGCGAAGATCCTGCAGCGGCTCGAATGGGTCGATGCGCAGCTCGCCGGCAAGCAGTACCTGATGGGCGACACCTTCACCGTCGCCGACGCCTACTTCTACGTGATCAGCGGCTGGACGACGCCGATGAAGATCGACATCTCGTCGCTGAAGAACCTGGCCGCATACCGCCAACGCGTGAGCGAGCGACCCTCGGTGCAGCGTTCGGTGCAGGAAGAAGAAAAGTCGTAGCCGTCACCGAACTCAGTAGTGCAGCTCGGCCACCGCCGCCTCGTTCGCGGCGGCCGGCCAGGTTCGCACGGCGATACGCTCGCCGTTGAATTCAGCGACCACCGTCCGCGCGGGGCCGCTCGGCAGCAGCAGTGTCGCGCTCGACACGCCGGGAACGCCGGGCGGCACGCCCGGCAGCGGCGCGCCGTCCAGGCTCATCCGGTCGCGCTGCACGTCGAAGTAGCCGCGCGGGCGCGTCATCGTCACCACGCTGCCCGCGTTCTTCTGCGGATCGGTGAGCGTGCCCGGACGCATCTGCACGAGCGACGACGAGCGCGGAAACGCCGATCGGTACAGGTGCATCGTCGCGAAAGCCGGTGCGCTGACAACGAATTCGTAGGGCACGTCGGGGCGCGCCGGCATCGGCCCCCATCGGCCGTCTTCCCCGGTGGTGCGCGCGTGCAACGGGCCACCGAGCCGCTCACCGGTCACCGGCGCAACCTCGTAGACCTCGACGCGCACGCCGGCCATCGGCAGGTTGGTTTCCGGCCGAAAGATCCGGCCATCGAGCATCGGTGACGACTCGGGGACGATCGCCGTGCGCACCGGCCAGTCTCCGGTGAGGAAGCGCCACATGTGCTCGAAGGCACGCGGGCCGAAGCCCGCTTCGCGGTGATCCACCGGGCCGAGCGCGACGTTGCGCGCGCCCTTCAGCGCCGGCGAACTCGAATCGACGCCGGTCGCGAAGCCGGGCCGCCCAAGCCAGCGTCCGTCGGGCTGCGCGTACTTGTCGTTGCCGTCCGAGCGCAGCGTCATCCACTTCGGCCCGGGCGTCACCTCGAGTTCACGCGGACCGCGCGGTGCGTTCAGCGTCGAGAGGAACGGGCCGCTTCCGTTGAACTCGCTGCCCGGCAGGAAGTCGCCCGCCCACGCGCCGTGGTTCGGCGTGGCGGCGAGGATCACGTGCGAAACCTTCTTCGCGCCCCCCCCGTTCTCGATGTAATTGCGGATCGCGTATCCGCCGCGCGAGTGTCCGATCAGCACGACGCGCGACGCACCGCTCGCTGCGAGCACCGCATCGACCTGCTGCGACAGGTAGCGCGTCTGGTCGTCGGCCGACGAGCGTCCGGGTTGCGCCTTGGTGTCGTCGTCGCGGGCAAGCGGATGAGGGAAGTCGATCGCGTGCAGCCGATTGCGCGGCCAGCCGTTGGACTCGAAGCGCCAGACGGTGGTGGTCCACACCGCCGAGTCGTCGCCGTTGCCGTGCACGAAGACAATCGGAGGCCGGCGATCGCCGCCGGGCACGATCGACGCGCAGCCGCCGAGCACGACCGCCGCGCCCAGCGCCGCAACGGCCCAACCCCACAGCGCGCGCATGAAAAACTGCGCGCGCACTGCCTGTTGCTGCATGCCGGTCTCCCCTCGTGGCGGCCGCGGAACCCGGCAAGCGTATCGCAGCTTGGTCAGCGACGAACGAAAGCTTGCAGCGCGATGTCCGACCGGCGATACCGGCCGATCGGATCGCTCGTTCGCGCAGTCGCGCGGCGCAGGGGCTCCCGCGCCGGCACTCGCGTGACAGAGTCAGCCGGCGGCGCGAACGGGTGCGTCGGCGCGCGAGGCGCGACCGGCGAGCAGCACCGCCGCCAGCGGCCAGACGAACGCCCCGACGACGGCCGCGATCGCAGCGGCGATGACCACCAGCAGCATCCAGTCCACGACGTAGGCGAGGTCGGACCACGACGCGCCCGACAACCCGGGCAGCACGAGGGCCGCCGCAACGCCGGCGAAGACCGCGCTCTTCCACGCCCAGCGCCATCCCGCGCGCCAGTTGCCGCGTCGCGCGAACGCGTGCACGACGAGCCCGGCGAAGACGATGGCGAGCGGGATCGCCCACACGGCCTGCGCAACCACGATCTCCCAGGCGATGTTCACCGCGAGCCAGATCTCATACATGGCTTTCCTCTCAGTCGCGGCCGTGCAGCACGGCGAGGTACGCGGGCTTGAGCATCCGCGTCTTCATCACCCAAGCGGCCCAGCTCTCCTGCAGCGGATCGACAAGCGGAAGCGTGGGCGTGAGCTTGCCGTCGTAGTCGAACTCGATGAGCATCGCCGAGCCCTCGCGCACGAGCAGCGGGCACGACGTGTAGCCGTCGAAGCGCTGCGCCGGCTCGCGTCCGGCGATGAGGTCGACCAGATGCCCGGACACGATCGGCGCGCTCTTCTTCACGGTGGCCGCGGTCTTGCCGCGCGGCGTGCCGTTGATGTCGCCGACGCCGAACACGTTCGGGAAGCGCCGATGCCGCAGCGTGTCCTTGTTCACCTCGAGCCAACCGCCGGCGGCGAAGGGACCGTCCTTCCACGCGAGATCGCTGTTCTTCACCGCATCGATCGCGCGCATCGGCGGCACGACGTGCAGGAAATCGTAGGGCAACTCCGTACGCTCGCCTTCGGGAGAGGCGAACACAGCGCGACGCGCGCCCGGGTCGACCGCGACGAGCTTGCTCAGGTACTCGGTTTCGATGCCCAGCGCCTTCCAGCGCGCAAGCACATTGTCGTTGACCGCCTTGACGCCGAACACGGTGTCGGTGGGCAGCGCCGAATGGAAGCGGACCGTCGAGTGCTCGCGCGTGCCGGCCTGCCGCAGCCGATCGGCGAGCATGAAGGTCATCTTCAACGGCGCGCCGGCGCACTTCAGCGGCGTGGACGGCAGCGTCATCACCGCGTTGCCGCCCTTCGCGCGGAAGGCGTCCATCGCCGCCCAGGTGGCCGCCGCCTCGCGCGGCCCGGCATAGACGCTGCCCAGTCCGTTGCTGCCGATCGCGGAGACGTCCATGCCCTCGATCTGCGCGTAATCGAGGTGAAGACCGGTGGCGACGACGAGATAGTCGTAACCGATCTTCTTGCCGCCGGTGGTCTCGATCTGGTTGGCCTGCGGATCGAACGCGGCGACGGCTTCCTGCACCCACTCGACGCCGGGCGGAACGAAGCTGGCGTTCTGGTCACGCACCTTCGCCATCGGCCAGATGCCGGTGGCGACCAGCGTGTAGCCGGGCTGGTAGTTGTGCTCGGTTTTCGCGTCGACGATCGTGATGCGTGCGCCGTCGAGCGTGCCGGCGAGGCGGTTGGCCACGGCGAGTCCGCCGAATCCGCTGCCGGCGATCACGATGCGCGCATTGGTCTTCACGCGCTCGGCGCGCGCGCGGGGCGCATGCGCGACCAGCGCGGCCCCCGCGCCGAGCGTGGCGGCGCCGAGCAGCCACGCGCGGCGCCCAGGCTGGTCGATTCGGTCCATTCGGTTTCTCCCGTGTGCGACGACCCGTCGCTCATGCAACGTAGTACTGCGCGGTTTGCCGACCCTTGATCCCGATCAGGGATACGGCGATATACCGGGGAGGGTATCCAAGGCGACTAGACTCGGCGGCGACGGTGGCACGGTCCACCGACCGACGATGCCCGCCTTGCCCCCCATTTCCCGATCCGCCGTGCGCACCCGGCCGTTCCTCGCGCTGTTCGTCACGCTCGGCGTGCAGATGCTCGCCAGCCTGGTGCTGAGCACGCCCTCGGTGCTCGCGCCGGTGGTCGCGCCGCGCCTCGGCTTCGCGCCCGAACGTGTCGGCCTGTTCGTCGGTCTCGCGTACCTGATGGCGATGCTGTCCGGGCTGTGGAGCGGACGCGGCGTCGCGTCGATCGGCGCTGTTCGCATCAGCCAGGCGGCGATGTTCTCCTGCGCACTCGGCGCGTTCGCCGCAACCGGCGGTTCCACTGCGCTCCTCGTCGTCGCCGCCATCGCGATCGGCAGCGGCTACGGACTGATCAACCCGGCCTCGACGACGCTGCTCGAGCGACATTCGCCCACGGCACGGCGGTCGCTGTTCTTCTCGATCAAGCAGACCGGCGTGCCGCTCGGCGTCGCGCTGGCCGGCCTGCTGATGCCGTGGGGCTTGGCGACGCTCGGCTGGCAATGGTCGATCGCGCTCGCCGCGCTCGCCTGCGCACTGCTCGGCCTCGCGCTCTTTCCCGCGGTGCTCCCGCTGCAGAAGGTGCGAATGCCGTTGACCCCGGCGCCCGACGCGGAGCTCTCCGCCGAGCCGCTGAACGCGCCGCCCGACGAGGCGGCGGAGGCCGAGCTGCGGGCTGCGGCGAGGCGGCAGGCCAGCACGACGGTTGCGCAGGACGTCGACGCCGCGCAGGTCGAGGCAAAGCCTGCGGCGGCCGGGCTCGGCGCGCTATGGTCGGTGCTGCGCGACCCCCCGCTGCGGCGGCTGAGCCTGATGTCGCTTGCTTTCGCCAGCACGCAACTGGTCTTCGTCACGTTCCTCGTTTCGATGCTCAACCTGCAGCTGTCGCACTCGCTGGCCTGGGCGGCGGGCATCCTCGCCGCTGCCCAGGTCGTCAGCACCGTCGCGCGGATTGCGCTCGGCTACGCGGCCGACCGCTGGATCGACGCCGCGCCGCTGCTCGGCTGGCTCGGCGTGGCGATGGCGGCCTCGCTCGTCGCGCTGGCGCTGCTGCAGCCGACGACGGGCGATGCGTGGGTGTTCGCCGCAGCGATCTTCTGCGCCGCGACCGGCATGGGGTGGAACGGCGTGTATTTCGCCGAACTCGCCCGCACCGCCGCGCAACGCGCCGACGTCGCCACCGTGGCCGGCGCCTCGCAGTTCTTCACCTTCGCCGGCAGCATGTCGGGACCGGTGCTGTTCGCCGGCGTCATTCGCGCCGGCGGCTCGTACAGCCTGGGCTTCGCATTGTTCGCGCTGCTGCCGGCGGCAGCCGGCGTGACGATGCTGCGCTCGCATCTGCGGCAGCGGCGCGCGGCCTCGGGCGGCTGAGCGCGCGTTGCGCGCGGCACGCGCGCCTCGGACACGGCCCGTAGGCGGCACGCGCGCCGTTGTGCCGTGAGGCCGGGTTCAGAGCCGCTCGAAAGCCTGCGCCAGCGTGCTCACCGTCCGATCGATGTTCGCCAGCTTGTCCAGGCCGAACAGTCCGATGCGGAAGGTGCGGAAGTCGGCCGGCTCGTCCACCGCCAGCGGCACGCCGGCGGCGATCTGAACGCCGGCGTCGAGCAGCTTGCGTCCCGACTGGACGCCCTCGTCTTGGGTATACGAGACGACGACGCCGGGCGCCTCGAAGCCTGCAGCGGCCACGCTCGGGAAGCCTTTGCGCACGAGCATCGCCCGCACTTCCTCGCCCAGCCGCAACTGCGCTCGACGCGCCGCCTCGAAGCCGAAGCGCTGCGTCTCGTGCATCGCGTCGCGCACGTGTACCAGCGAGTCGGTGGGCAGCGTCGCGTGATAGGCGTGCCCGCCGTTCTCGTAGGTCTCCATGATCTGCAGCCATTTGCGCAGGTCGCACGAGAAACTCGTGCTGCGCGTGCTCTCGATGCGTTCGCGCGCCTGCGCGCCGAGCGCGACGAAGGCGCAGCACGCAGGACCGCTCCACCCCTTCTGCGGCGCGCTCACCAGGACGTCGACGCCGAGAGCGCTCATGTCCACCCACAGCGCGCCGGACGCGATGCAGTCGAGCACGAACAGGCCGCCCACCGCGTGCACGGCTGCGCCCAGCGCGCGCAGGTAGTCGTCGGGCAGCAGGATTCCCGACGAGGTTTCCACGTGCGGTGCGAAGACGATGTCCGGCCGTTCGCGCGCGATCGTCGCGACGACCTCGTCGATCGGCGGCGGCGCGAAGGGGGCCTGCGCGCCGACGCGCACCGCGCGCGCCTTCTCGACGAGCGTCGCGGAAGGGATGTCGCCCATCTCGAAGATCTGGCTCCAGCGGTAGCTGAACCAGCCGTTGCGCACGACCAGGCACTTGCGGCCGGTGGCGAATTGGCGGGCGACGGCCTCCATGCCGAAGCTGCCGCTGCCGGGGACGACGATCGCCGAGCGCGCGCCGTAGGCTTCCTTCAGCGTCGCGGAGATGTCCCGCATCACGCGCTGGAACTTCTTCGACATGTGGTTCAGCGCGCGGTCGGTGTAGACGACCGAGTATTCGAGCAGGCCGTCGGGGTCGACGTCGGGCAGCAGGCCGGGCATGTTGTTGGTCTCCTTCCGGGGTGCAGGGCGTAGCGTAGTTCGCTCGGCGGGAATCGGGGGGAGACATTGTGCGCCGTTGCCGGCGATTCGATGGCGACGTCCCTGTATCGCGAGGGAGATGCGCGCCGCGCGCAAGACGAGCGAGGCCCTTCGGCTATGCTTCGACGACCCCCGACACGAACACGAAACAGGGCTCGCGCGCAGACTCGGCGCGTGCAGAGGAGACGCGCATGTCATTCGAGCTGCCGAGCAACGAACGCGTGCGCCGCCTGGGCGCCGAACTCGGGATGGACGTCACGCCCGAATACGCGCAGGAGCTCATCGACTTCTGCCAGGCTTTCGTGCCGGGCTTCCGGCTGGTCGATCGCCTGCCCGACGAGAAGCCGACGGTGAAGTATCCGCGCACGCCAGGCCACCGGCCCGATCCTGCCGACAACCCGCTCAACGCCTGGTACGTGCGCACCGACATCCGAGGCGCGACGCAGGGCAAGCTCGCCGGCAAGCGCATCGCGGTGAAGGACAACACGATGATCGCCGGCGTGCCGATGATGAACGGCGCGTCGGTGCTCGAAGGCTTCGTGCCCGACGTCGACGCGACGATCGTCACGCGCATCCTCGACGCGGGCGGGCACATCGTCGGCAAGTCGGTCTGCGAGTACTTCTCCTTCGCCGGCGGCAGCGCGACGAGCGCGACCGGCCCGGTGATCAGCCCGCGCAACCCGGGCCACACGCCCGGCGGCTCGACCACCGGCAGCGCGGCACTGCTAGCCGCGGGCGAAGTCGACCTCGCCACGGGCGCCGACCAGGCCGGCTCGGTGCGCATCCCCGCATCGTTCTCCGGCATCGTCGGCCTGAAGCCCACCTTCGGACTCGTCCCGTACACCGGGATCATGGGGCTCGACTATTCGATCGATCACGCCGGGCCGATGGCGCGCGACGTCGCCGGCGTGGCGCTGCTGCTCGAAGTGATGGCGGGCGAGGACGGCATCGACGGCCGGCAGCGCAACCTGAAGCTCGCGCCGTACACGGAGGCGATCGGCAAGGACATCGGCGGCCTGCGCATTGGCGTCGTGCGCGAGTCCTTCGGGCTGCCCGAGTCGCACATGGGCACCGACGAGACGGTGCGCGCCGCGATTCCCGCGCTGGAGAAGCTGGGCGCCGTCGTCGAAGACATCTCGATCCCCTGGCACCTGCACGGCGCGGCGCTGTGGGGCGCGCTCGCCAACGAAGGCACGTATCGAACGCTGTACAGCGGCACCGGCGTCGGCCACCACGGCATCGGCGCGTATCCGCTGGGGCTCGCCGCGACGCTCGGCACCTTGCGCGAGCGCGCGAACGAACTGCCGCACACGATCAAGGCAGGGATGCTGCTCGGGCGCTACCTGGCCGACGACTGCGGCGGACGCTACTACGCGAAGACGCAGAACCTGCGCCGGCGGCTGCGCCGCGAATACGACGAGGCGCTCGCGCGCTTCGACCTGCTGCTGATGCCGACGCTGCCGTTTCCGACGCTGCCGATCCCGCCCGAAGGCGCCTCGCTCGCCGAGGTGCTGTCGCACAGCTGGACGATGCTGGCGAACACGTCGCCGTTCAATCTGACCGGGCATCCGGCGATCTCGGTGCCGTGCGGCGAAACGGACGGCAAGCCGGTCGGGCTGATGCTGATCGGCAGGCACTTCGACGAGATGAAGGTGCTGAAAACGGCGAGCGCATACGAGCGACGTTGACGCGCAGCTGAAGAACGATCGAGGCGCGTCCTTTGACAGTCGCGCCGTTTTTGCCCGATCCTTGAAACCCTTCTCGTTTACCGTTTCCCCCGGAGTCCATCGCAATGCGCGCACCGATCGCTGCCGCCCTCGCTACGCTGTGCCTGGCCACCGCCGGCACCGTCGTCGCCCAGACGAAGATCAACATCGGCATCGTCACCAACCCGAGCTTCGTGCACACGCGCGCGGCCAACTGGTTCAAGGAATGCGTCGACCAGCGCGTGCCGGGCAAGCTCGACGTCGTCGTGCACCACTCGGCGGTGCTCGGCAGCGAGACGCAGGTGCTGCAGCAGATCCAGCTCGGCACCACGCAGATGGCGGTCAGCACGACGGGACCCGTCGAGGCCTTCGTGCCCGAAATCAAGGCACTCGAGATGCCGTTCCTCTTCCCGTCGTACGAAGCCGCCGACAAGGTGCTCGACGGTCCGATCGGCCGGGACCTCGCGCGCCGCTTCGAGAAGTCGGGTTTTGTCGCGCTCGCGTTCCTCGACAACGGTTTCCGCAACGTCACGAACTCCAGGCGCGACGTGAAGGATCCGTCCGACCTGAAGGGGTTGAAGATCCGAACGATGGAGGCGCCCACGCACCTGGCGATCTGGCGCGCGCTCGGCGCGAACCCCACGCCGATGGCCTGGCCGATCTTCACACAGTTGCAGCAAGGCGTCATCGACGGCCAGGAAAACCCGATCGCCGTCATCCACGCAGCGAAGCTGCCCGAGGCGGGGCAGAAATACCTGTCGCTGACGCGGCACGTGTATTCGGCGCTCGTCTTCGTCGCCAACAAGCGCTTCGTCGACGGCCTTCCCGCCGACCAGCGCACGGCGGTCACCGAATGCGCGCATACGGCCGCACTCCAAGGCCGCAAGTACATCCGCGACAACGAGCGCCAGCAACTCGCCGAGCTGAAGGCCGCGGGCATGCAGGTCGACGAAAACCCCGACCTCGGGGCCTTCCGCAAGGCGACGCAGCCGGTGATCGACTCGCTGTCGGGCGACACGAAGAAGCTCGTCGAGCAGATCCGCGCCGAAGTGAAGTAAGGCGGTGCCGATGGGACCCCTGCAGCGCGTCAGCGGCGCGCTGAACGCTGCAGTGGAGAAGCTGCTGATGGTGATCGGCGCGGCGATCTGCGTGATCCTGTTCGCGCAGGTGGTGTTTCGCTACGCCGGCTACTCGCTCGGCTGGTCGGAGGAGGTGAGCCGCCACCTGCTGGTGGCGATCACCTTCCTCGGCGGCACCGTCGCCTACAAGCGCGCGAGCTTCATCGGGCTGCAGGGCATCGGGCACCGATTCGGCCCGGCGTTCCAGCGCGCGATGGTGTTCGCGCTGCAGCTGCTCACGCTGGCGTGCTTCGCGCTGATCGCGTGGTTCGGCGCCGGCTACACGATCAAGGCGGCCGAGCACACGTCGGCGTCGCTGCAGATCCCGATGTCGATTCCGTACGCGGTGATTCCGATCGCGTCGATCGTGTTCATCGTGCACGTGCTGGCCGACATGGCTGCAGCGCGAGGCAGTGGACAGTCCGCCCGATGAGCGAACAGCCCGTTCGATGAGCGAACGTCCCGACCGATGAGCGAAGCGCCCGCCCGATGATCGTCACGCTGCTGTTCGGCGGCCTGTTCCTGCTGATTGCGCTCGGACTGCCGATCGCGCTGGCGATCGGCCTGCCTGCGATCGGACTCATCCTCGCGCCCGGGGTCTTCCCACCCGAGATCGACACGGCGGGGCTCGGGCAGACGATCATCCAGCTGCTGTTCGCCGGCGTCGACTCCTTCGACCTGCTCGCGGTGCCGCTGTTCATGCTCGCCGGCTCGATCATGGAGCGCGGCGGCATCTCGCAGCAGCTGATCGACTTCTCCGATTCGCTGGTCGGTTGGGCGCCGGGCGGACTCGCCTGCGCGGTGATCGTCGCGTCGATGTTCTTCGCCGGCATCTCGGGCTCGGCCGCCGCCGACACGGCGGCGCTAGGCGCGGTGGCGATCCCGGCGCTGGTGCGCCAGGGCTATCCGCCGGCCTTCTCGGCGGCGCTGGTCGCCGCGGGCGGCGCGATCGGCGTGATCATCCCGCCGTCGATCCCGATGATCATCTTCGGCTTCCTCACCAACGTGTCGATCGCCGAACTGTTCGCCGGCGGGATGATGGTGGGCCTGCTGTTCGGACTGTCGTTCATGGGCGTGGTGGTCTGGAAGGCACTGCGCCACGGCTACGGCACGCGCCGTCCGTTCTCGCTGCGCTACGTGCTCGCCTCGCTGCGGCAGGCGATCTGGTCGCTCGGCGCGCCGGTCATCGTGCTGGGGGGCATCCTCAGCGGCATCGTCACCGTCACCGAAGCGGCGGCGCTCGCCGTGTTCTACGCGCTGCTGGTGGCGATCTTCGTGAACCGGCAGCTCACCTGGCGGCAACTGCCCGGGCTGATCGTCGAATCGCAGGTAATCGCGGCGACGATCCTCTTCATCATCGCGATGGCGAAGGTGTTCACCTGGCTGGTCGCGATGCAGCAGACGGCACTGCTCGTGCAGGGCGCGATCACGTCGATGGCGCTGCCGCCGTGGGGCGTGCTGCTGCTGGTGATGATCGGCCTGCTCATCGTCGGTTGCGTGCTCGAGACGACAGCGGCGCTGATCCTGCTCGTGCCGGTGCTCGCGCCGCTCACCGTGCTGATGGGCGTCGACCCGATGCACTTCGGCGTGCTGATGGTGGTGAACCTCGCGATCGGCATGCTAACGCCGCCGGTGGGCATCTGCCTGTTCGTCGCCTGCGGGATCGCCAAGCTGCCGCTCGGCGTCGTGGGCCGCGCCATCCTGCCCTTCGTGGGGGCGGCGATCGCGGCGCTGATGGTGGCGAGCTACTGGCCGCCGTTGACGACGTGGCTGCCGACGCTGATTTATCGGTGAGGGGATGCCCGCGCTGCGTAGCGCCGTGCCACGTCAGCGGAGCACGGGGCTCGGCCTGCGAATCGCGCGCTCCAGGACGACGCCCGACGGCGTGAGCGCGTAATACTTTCCGTTCAACACGTATTGCGCGCTGCACGGCGTGCGAATCGTGTCGTATACGGTGTCGAAGCAGACCTCGCCATGGTCGTTGATGATCCACCTCCCCACGAATGAATCGCCTCGCGTGGTGACGCCCTTGTAGTTCCCTTCGTCGTCGGTGCGCAGCGTGAATTCGACGCCGTTCGGATCCTTGCCCTCGACGGTTGCTTGCGTGAAGAGTTGCCGAAGTTCGGTTCCGGAGACGAGCCGGCCGTTCTTCGTCAACTCGTCGACGCTGATGCGGCCTGCGGAGGTAGCGCAGCCGGCGACGAGCAGGGCAAGGGCTGCAACGGGAAGGACACTAGGCATTCGACGTACCGCGGTGGAGGTGGGGAAGGCGACATTTTCCTCGCTGGTCGCAAGAACGCTGGTCCTCGCAGCGGACATCGTCTCGCGCCGACGCGGCAGCGTGCCAGTGCGTGTGCCTTTGGGGGTGCGCCGCGTCCCGCCGCCTCAGTACGTCTCCACGTGCAGCCGCCCCTCGCGCTCGAGCTTCGCCGCGAGCGTCTCCCACGCCACGCCGCCCTGCACGGCAGCCTCGCGCAGCGCAGCTACCACCCCCTCCTCCATGCTCTTCAGCCCGCACACGTAGACGTAGGTGTTCTTGTCCTTCAGCAGTTCGAGCACGTCGGCGGCGCGCTCGCGCAGCAGGTCCTGCACGTAGCGCTTCGGCTTGTCAGGGGTGCGCGAGAACGCGAGGTTCACGTCGATGAAGTCGCGCGGCAACTTCATCAGCGGCCCGAAGTACGGCAGTTCCTGCTCGGTGCGCGCGCCGAAGAAGAGCATCAGCTTGCCGCTGTCGAACTTGCCGCTCGCGCGCAGGCGGCGCCGGTACTCGGTCATCGCGCGCATCGGCGCGCTGCCGGTGCCGGTGCAGATCATCAACAGGTTCGAGCGCGGATGGTTCGGCATCAGGAACGACGTGCCGAAGGGGCCGGTGACCTGCACCGTGTCGCCCTTTTTCAGGTCGCACACATAGTTCGAGCACACGCCCTGCACGGGCTTGCCCTGGTGGTCGGCGGTGACGCGCTTCACGGTGAGCGCGACGTTGTTGTAGCCGGGGCGCTCGCCGTTGCGCGGGCTGGCCACCGAGTACTGCCTCGGGTGATGCGGCTTGCCGTGCGCGTCGGCGCCCGGCGCGACGATGCCGATCGACTGGCCCTCGAGCACCGGGAACGGCATCGCGCCGAAGTCGAGCACGATGTGGTGCGTGACGCTCGAGGCGTCGGCTTCGGTGACGCGGAAGTTGCCGACGACGGTGGCCGTCACCGGGCTCTTCGGGCCGTAGAGATTGGCGTACGGATGCGCGGCCGACCACGGCTTGATCGTCGAGCCGAGTCGCTTCGAGGCGGTCGCAGCCGCCGGCTCGGGCGAGCCGAAGGTCGCGGCCGACGCGACCAGCGCCTCGGCCTGCGCGGCCGCCTCGGCTTCGGCCTCGATCGACGCCGCAGCATCACCCACGCCTTCGGGCAACGGCACCTCTTCGGGCAACTCGTCCCACAGGAACTGCTCGGCGATCGGGTACGCCGCGCTCTTCAGGATCTGCCGCCAGTTGTCGATCGCGCCGGTGGGGCACGGCGGCACGCAGGCCATGCAGCCCTGGCACACATCAGGCTTGACCACGTAGTTGCGATCGTCGTGCGTGATCGCGCCGACCGGACACGCTTCCTCGCAGGTGTTGCAGCGGATGCAGATCTCGGGGTCGATCAGGTGCTGGCGAATGACGGTGTCGGCGGCCGCAGAAGCAGCGGCGGACGACGGCGGCACGAGTTCGGCAGTGACGGCAGACATCTTCGGGAGTTCCTGGGCGTTCGGTCTCGCACACAGGGCTGCGAGCGCGCTTGCGTCGGAGGGTGTTGTGCGGGTTCCGCGATGAAGCGGGGCGGCCGCTAAGGGACGCGCCGCTCGGGGGCGCGTCCTTGCACGGCTTCAGTTGAACCGCACGTACTCGAAGTCGATCGGTTGGCGGTTGATGCCCATCACCGGCGGCGCGATCCAGCCGGCGAACTTGCCGGGTTCGACGACGCGACCCATCAGCGACGCAACGAACGCGCGGTCTTCGGCGCTGGGCAGCCACTCGTCCTTGTGCGCATTCCATTCGGCTTCGGAGACCACCTTGCCTTCGGGCGACACGCGCAGACCGGCAAGCGTGCCGATCTGCCGGTTGAAGGCCTTGTGCGGCACCTTCAGCCGGAACGGGATGCCCGCCTTCTCGATGACGCGGTTCCAGCGGTTCACGCCGGCGACCGAGTCCTTGATGTAGTCGTCGCGCAGCACTTCGTTCAGTGCGTTGAGCATCGGCACTTCACGCTCGACGAGCTTGCCGTCGACGACGTCGAGCACCGGGTAGTTGGCGCCGTGCAGCTTGTGGTCGTCGGTGCGCTTGCCTTCGTCGAAGCGGCCCTTCAGGCCCGAGCTGTAGAAGATCGCCGCGTTCGACGACTGGTCGGCGCCGAACAGGTCGATCGTCACGCTGAAGTGAAAGTTCAGATAGCGCTGCAGCGTCGGCAGGTCGATCGCGCCGGCGGCGCGAACCTTCGCCGGGTCGTCGGTCTTCAGCTGGTTCATCACGTCGCAGGTGCGCTGCACGACGCGCGAGACGCCCGACTCGCCGACGAACATATGGTGCGCTTCCTCGGTGAGCATGAACTTCGTCGTGCGCGCGAGCGGATCGAAGCCCGATTCGGCCAGCGCAGCGAGCTGGAACTTGCCGTCGCGATCGGTGAAATACGTAAACATGAAGAACGACAGCCAGTCGGGCGTCTTCTCGTTGAAGGCGCCGAGGATGCGCGGGTTGTCCGCATCCCCCGAGCGGCGCGCGAGCAATGCTTCGGCTTCCTCGCGGCCGTCACGGCCGAAATAACGGTGCAGCAGGTAGACCATCGCCCACAGGTGGCGGCCTTCCTCGACGTTCACCTGGAACAGGTTGCGCATGTCGTACATGCTCGGCGCCGTGAGGCCGAGGTGGCGCTGCTGCTCGACCGACGCCGGCTCGGTGTCGCCCTGCGTGACGATGATGCGGCGCAGGTTCGCGCGATGCTCGCCGGGGACGTCCTGCCAGGCGGCTTCGCCCAGGTGGTCACCGAAGTGGATCTTGCGGTCGGCGTCGGTCGGGTTCAGGAAGATGCCCCAGCGGTAGTCGGGCATCTTCACGTAGCCGAACTGCGCCCAGCCGCTCGGGTCCACGCTGATCGCCGTGCGCAGGTAGACGTCGAAGTTGCGCGAGTTGTCGGGGCCCATGTCCTTCCACCAGTCGAGGAAGCCGGGCTGCCAGTGCTCGAGCGCGCGCTGCAGCGTGCGGTCTTCGGACAGGTTGACGTTGTTGGGGATCTTGTCTGCGTAATCGATGGTGCTCATGGGTTCGCTCCCGATGTCCGTTGCGTTCAGACGCGGTTCCAGTCGAAGACCGCTTTTTCGCCCTTGCCGTACAGCTTCAGTGCGCCCTTCTCGCCGACGGCATTGGGGCGGTTGAAGATCCAGTTCTGCCATGCGGTGAGACGCCCGAAGATGCGCGTCTCCATCGTCTCCTGGCTGGCGAAGCGCAGATTCGCTTCGAGCCCGGTGAGTGCGTCGGGCGACATCGATGCGCGTTCCTCGATCGCGATGCGAATCTCGTCGGCCCAGTCGATGTCGTCGAGTGCCGCAGTGACGAGGCCCAGTTTCTCGGCGCGCTCGGCGTCGAGCGGCTCGCCGGTCGCGGCACGTGCCGCGGCCAGCGGCTCGCGCTCCTCGTAGAAGCGACGCTCGAGGCGCGACTGGCCATTGACCATCGGGTACCAGCCGAAGTTCGCCGTGGTGAGCGTCATCTTCGGCGCTTTTTCCGGCTCATCGGGCAGCATCAGCATGTAGGCGCGATCGGCGGCAAAGGCCAATTCGGCGAGCGTGCCGACGAAGCACGAGCCCGGCTCGACGAGCGCGAACAGCGAGCGCGACGAGACGTCGAGCCGCGCGAGCGTCCGTCGCAGCATGCCGATCGTCTCGCGCACGAACCAGTGGCTCGCGTGCTTCGCAAGCGTCTCGTCCATCTGCTTCACCGCGGCGGCGTTGCCTTCGGTGCGCAGCAGCCAGATGCCGATGTCGAGCACATTGGTGCGCATCGACAGGATCGCGTCGTCGAGTTCGCGCGCCATCTGCAGCGGCCACCAGCCGGCGCCGGCCGCGACGATCGCGTCGACGTCGGCCGGCTGGGCGCCCTGCGGCGCCTTCACGGTGAAGGTGGCGGTACGGCGCGTGCGATCGATCTGCACGTCGACGAACGGGTAGTGGTAGCCGGCGTCATCGACCGTGCGCTCGATGCGCGGCAGCGCGACGCCCTTCGCGTCGGCCGGACGATCGCTGTCGGCAGCGCGCGCCTTCGCACGCTCGGCGATGGTCTGCGCGAACTGCTGCGGACGCGCGATCTCGTCGACCAGGCGCCAGTCCTTCGCGCGCTGGCCACGCACGCCTTCGGTGGTCGTGCAGAAGATATCGGCGAGGTCGTGGCGAACCTTGCGCTTGTCGGTGACGCGCGTCAGGCCTCCTGTGCCCGGCAGCACGCCGAGCAGCGGCACCTCGGGCAGCGAGACGGCCGACGAGCGGTCGTCGACCAGCACGATGTCGTCGCAGGCGAGCGCCAGCTCGTAACCACCGCCGGCGCACGAGCCGTTCAGCGCGGCGATGAACTTCAGCCCCGAGTGGCGGCTCGAATCCTCGATGCCGTTGCGCGTCTCGTTGGTGAACTTGCAGAAGTTCACCTTCCACGCATGCGACGAGGTGCCGAGCATGAAGATGTTCGCGCCCGAGCAGAACACGCGGTCCTTCAGGCTGGTGACGACGACGGTGCGCACCTCGGGGTGCTCGAAGCGGATGCGCTGCAGCGCGTCATGCAGCTCGATGTCGACGCCGAGGTCGTAGGAGTTGAGCTTGAGCTTGTAGCCGGGACGAATGCCCGCGTCCTCGTCGATGTCGAGCGACAGCGTGGCGACCGGGCCGTCGAAGGACAGCTTCACGTGCTTGTAGCGCGACGGCTCGGTGCGGTAGTCGACGGGCGCCGGCGCAGCCTGCGAGGCGCCCGTTGCGCCGTTCGGCGCCGGCGCGTTCGACGAAGTCGCGGTGGGCGTCGCGACGGTGGCGGAAGTGGTCATCGAAAGGGCTCCTCTGGACTCCTTGCCGGGCGCGGGGCCGTGGGCAAGGGTGAATGCAATATAGTGCGTATCAACAGCGGGTTCATGCATCATGGTGCATTAGAGTTCCGCTGTCAAGCACTCGAATGCATGTCGGGGTTAATGTGAATCAAGAGGGGCGGCGGGCTGGCCGTGGACGCGACACGCGTGGGCGAGTTGCCGGCGGAAGCGTCCGCGGGGCTGCGCCGCCCGGTCCCGCCAGAATGAGCCTGCGAGGGTGAGGGCTGGCGATAGCCCGCTCGAGGGTGGGGGAAGGCGGTCCGTCAGGCCACTTCCGCAATCGCGGCACGCACCTGCGTGCGCAGCCCGGCGAAGCATTGCTCGAGCGTCTTGCCGCTCGTCCGGTACGTGAGATCGGCCTTCGCGTAGAACGACGCGCGTCCGGCCAGGATGCGGCGCAGGTCTTCCATCGCGCCCGCGCCCGACATCGGGCGCAGGTCGCCCTGCTCGCGCACGCGCCGCATGTGATCCTCGGGATCGGCCTGCAGCCAGACCGTGTAGCAGTGCGCCAAGACGAGATTGAAGGTCGCACTGTCGGACACCAGTCCACCCGGCGTGGCCATGACGACCTCGGGGAAGATCTGGATCACTTCTTCGACGGCGCGCCGCTCGTAGCGCCGGTACGCGTTTGCTCCGTACAGCGAATGGATCTGCGGAATGCCGCAGCCGGCAAGCTTCTCGATCTCGCGGCCGAGCTCGACGAAGGGAAAGCCGAGGTCGTCGGCGAGCATGCGTCCGAGCGTCGACTTGCCGGCGCCGCGCAGCCCGACGAGCGCGATGTGGCTGCGGCGAAGGCGCTCGTCGCTGGTGGCGTTGTCGAACAGCTCCGAGAGCTTCAGTCGCGCGCGGCGAAGGTCGGCCTCGGAGCGGTTCTCGAGCAGCTCACGGATCAGCAGCCACTCCGACGAGTCGGTCGTGACGTCGCCGACCAGTTCGGCCAGCGCACAATGCAGCGCGGCGGCGAGCTGGTGGAGGATCAGGATCGACGCGTTCCCGTTGCCGTACTCGAGGTTGGCCAGATGTCGCTCGGAGATGCCGGCGGCCGCCGCCAGCGCCTTGCGCGTCAAGCCGCGGCGGGCGCGCAGCGTGCGGACGCGCTCGGCGAGCGCCGACAGCACCGACGCCGCCGCAGCGGCCGGTTCGACGAGGCCGTTGTCGCTGTCGCCGCGGTCGGCCGCACGCGGCGCAGGGTCGCCCGCGACGCCGCCGGCAGCCGGCGTCGGGGACGGATCGTGGTCGGGAGTCGCGCTCATGGATTCGAAGGTCGGACCGGATCGTATCAACATGCATTCTAGTGCTTGACGCTCACCAAAGAAAAGCACTATCTTTCATGCCCCGTTGGATGTCCCTTTCGGAAGCGCCATGACCCAATTGCTCGAAAACCATCTCGGCGGACGCTGGCAGACCGGCTCGGGCGCCGGCACGCCGCTGTTCGATCCGGTGCTCGGCACCGAGCTCGTGCGCATCTCGTCGGCCGGACTGGATCTGTCGGCCGGCTTCGACCACGCGCGCCAGCATGGCGGAGCGGCGCTGCGAGCGCTCACATACGCCGAGCGCGCAGCGCTCCTCGCGCGCATCGCAGAGACGCTGCAGGGTCAGCGCGACGCCTATTTCGACATCGCTTTGCAGAACTCGGGCACGACGCGCAACGACTCCTCGGTCGACATCGACGGCGCGATCTTCACGCTCGGGCAGTACGCGCGCTGGGGCGCAAAACTCGGCGACGCGCGCTGGCTGGCCGACGGCGCTGCCGCCCGCCTGGGCAAGGACGGCAGCTTCCAGAGCGGGCATGTGCTCACTTCGCAGCGCGGCCTCGTCCTGTGCATCAACGCGTTCAACTTCCCGGCCTGGGGACTGTGGGAGAAGGCCGCGCCGGCGCTGCTCTCCGGGGTGCCGGTGGTCGTCAAGCCGGCCAGCGCCACCGCGTGGCTCACGCAGCGGATGGTCGCCGACGTCGTGGCGGCGGGCCTGCTGCCCGACGGCGCGTTGTCGGTCGTCTGCGGCTCGAGCGACGGCCTGCTCGACGCGCTGCAGCCCTTCGATCTGCTGTCGTTCACCGGCTCGGCCGACACCGCGCGCACGATCCGCGAGCACGCGGCCGTGCTACGCCACGGCGTGCGGATGAACTCCGAAACCGACAGCCTGAACAGCGCGCTGCTCGCGCCCGATGCGACGCCGGGCTCGGATGCCTTCGCGTCGGCGGTGCGCGAGGTCGTGCGCGAGATGACGATCAAGGCCGGCCAGAAATGCACGGCGATCCGGCGCGTGCTCGTGCCGCAGGCGCATGCGCGCGAAGCGGCCGACGCGATCGCTGCCGCGCTCGCCGGCGTCAAGGTCGGCAACCCGCGCAACGAGAGCGTGCGGATGGGGTCGCTGGCGAGCCGCGCGCAGGCGAATGCGGTGCGCGAAGGCATCGCGACGCTCGCCGGCGATGCCAAACGCGTGTTCGCCGGTGACGAATCGACGCTGGTCGACGCGGACGCGGCAGTCGGCGCGTTCGCGATGCCGCACCTGTTCAGGGTGGACGACGCCGACGCGTCGAACCTCGTGCACGACGTCGAGGTATTCGGCCCGGTGGCCACGGTGGTTCCGTATCGAGACGCCGCGCACGCCTTTGCGCTGGCGCGGCGCGGCTGCGGCTCGCTCGTGGCATCGGTGTTCACTGCCGACGAGGAGTTCGCCGAGCGTGCGGCGATCGAGATCGGGCACGCGCACGGCCGCGTGCACGTCGTGACGCCCGCAGTCGCGAAGACGCACACCGGCCACGGCAACGTGATGCCGATGTCGCTGCACGGCGGCCCGGGCCGCGCCGGCGGCGGCGAGGAGCTCGGCGGCCTGCGTGCGCTCGCGTTCTACCATCAGCGCAGCGCGGTGCAGGGGCCGCAGTCGCTCGTCGAATCGATCCTCGGCAAGGCCGCCTCGTTTCCGGACGCCTGATGGCCACTGGTGGGCGAGCGTCGACAGCCGCCGGCGCGCGCCGGCACTCGCCGGTGGTGCCGGTGCGCGTCGAGCCGCATCGCTGCACCGCGCTCGAGAAGCGCCGACTGCTCGGCACGACGCCGTTCTTCTCGGCACTCGACGACGATCGGCTCGACGAAGTCGCGGCCGGATTCGACCAGCGCAACTTCACGGCGGGCCAGACGATCCATCACGCGGGCGACCCCGCCGAGCGGCTGTCGATCGTCGTCGCCGGGCAGGTGAAGATCGCCCGTCCGACGCCCGATGGGCAGGACGTGCTGCTCGCGCTGCTCGGCCCGCACGAACACTTCGGCAGCCTGCTCGAACTGGGCGACGCGGTCTATCGCGACGACGCCGTCGCCCACACCGACTGCTGCGTACTCTCCACCGACGCCGAATCGTTCCACGCGCTGCTCGAACGCTTTCCGTCGGTGGCCAACGCCGCACTGGCGCTGGTGGCCGCCCGACTGCGCGAGGCGCAGACGACCATCGAGCAGCTGAGCACCTATCCGGTTCCGAGGCGCGTCGCGGCAACGCTGCTCGCGCTCGCCGACCGTCTTGGGGCGACCCGACAGCGCGTTGAAGGCAACGAAAGCGGCGACGCCGCCGATCGCGGGCCCACCGGCGAAGTTCTCATCGACGCCACCTTGTCGCGCCAGGATCTCGCCGACATGACTGGCGCCACCGTCGAGACGGTAAGCCGCGTTCTCAGTGACTTTCGCCGTCGCGGGTGGATCGACAGCGGGCGGCAGTGGGTGTCGGTGCGCGACCGCGCGAGCCTGGAGACGATCGCGCGCGGTTGAGAACGCCGTCGGCTGGGAGCGCACGCCGCTGAGAGTCGTTCTCGGTCGAGAGCGCCCTGCGCAGCAGAGTCGCCCCGCGGCGTGCGCTGCGCGCGGTAGATTGCGCTGGGTCATTCAGCGCACGCCGCGCTTGACCTACCGTATCTCCGAACCCGCCCGTCCCGGGCGCACTTTCGGAGGACCGACGATGACGAACCGCAAGACCATCCTGCGCAGCCGCGAGCTGAACTGCCCGTCGTGCGTCGCCAAGATCGAGCGCGCGCTGCGCGAGATCGATGGCGTCGCCGAGGCGAAGGTGCACTTCGCCAGCGGGCGCATCGAAGTCGAGCACGATCCGCAGCGCGCCGAAGCCTCGCGCCTCGTCGACGCGATCGCGCGCGTCGGCTACACCGCGCAGGTGTCGACGCTGTGACGGGTGTTGCGGCTTCGACGCCGCTGCCGCGGACGACGAACACCGCCGCCCGCTGGCGACAGCGGCTGCGCACGCCGGCCGGGCGACGAAGCGCCGTGCTCGTCGGCTCCGGCGCACTGCTCGCGGCCGGACTCCTGGCCGGACGCATTCCGTCCTTCGCCGGCGCGCAACAGGCGCTTCTCGCCGTCGCTGCGATCGTCGCCGGCGCCGACATCGCACGTCGCGCCGTCGACGGACTGCTGCGCCGCCAGTTCACGATCGACCTGCTGGTGACGATCGCCGCGGTCGGCGCGCTCGCCATCGGCGAAGCGTGGGAAGCCGCGGCCGTCACCTTCCTGTTCGTCTTCGGCGCGTGGCTCGAAGCGCGCACGCTCGACCGCACCCGCGACGCGCTGTCGGGCCTGCTCGAACTTGCGCCGGTCACTGCGCTCGTCGTGCGCGACGGCGTGACGATCGCGATCGACCCGGCCGAGGTGCGACTCGGCGAGATCGTCCTCGTGCGGCCCGGCGACCGCGTGCCGGTCGACGGCATCGTGCGCGACGGCCGCTCGACGATCGACGAGAGCGCGATCACCGGCGAATCCGTCCCCGTCGAGAAGAACGCCGGCGACGGCGTCTACGCCGGAACCGTGTCGGCCGACGGCATGTTGCGCGTCGAGGCGACGGGCGTGGGCAGCGACACCACGCTCGCGCGAATCGTGCACCGCGTCGAGGAGGCGCAGGAAGCCAAGGCCCCGGTACAGCAGACGATCGAACGCTTCGCCGCCTGGTACACGCCGTCGATCATTGCGCTCGCCGTCGTCGCAGGGCTGCTCACCGGCGACGTGGCGCTCGCGCTCACGCTGCTCGTCATCGGCTGCCCCGGCGCGATGGTGATCGCGACGCCGGTGGCGATCGTGGCCGGCATCGGCCGGGCCGCGCGCCGCGGCATCCTGATCAAGGGCGGCGAGCACCTGGAGACCATCGGCCGCGTGCGCACGCTCGCGCTGGACAAGACCGGAACATTGACACGCGGAAAGCCTGCACTCACTGACGTCGTCAGCCTCGCCGCCGGCGCTTCACAGGACGAGGTGCTGCGCTGGGCGGCGATCGCCGAAGCGGGCTCCGCGCACCCGCTCGCTCGCGCCGTCCTCGATGGCGCGGCGGCGCGACTGGGCGATCCGGTGCCGCAACCCGAGCGCGGCGAGGCGATCCCGGGTCACGGCATTCGCGCATGGTGGGGCGGCCACGAAATCGACGTCGGCACGCCGAAGCTGCTCGAAAGCCGGGCGATCGCGCTCGACCCGCCGGCCCGCCGCGCCCTCGCGGCGCTGCAGGACGAAGGCAAGACGGCGATGCTCGTCGCGCTCGACGGGACCATTGTCGGCATCGTCGCCGTCTCCGACCTGCCGCGCGCAGAGGCGGCCGCGGTGGTCGCCGAACTCGGCCGCATCGGCGTCTCGCGCGTGGCGATGCTCACCGGCGACAACCCGCGCACGGCGGCGAAGGTCGCCGACGCGGTCGGCGTGAACGAGGTGCACGCGTCGCTGCTGCCCGAGGACAAGCTGCGCTGGATCGAGACGGCGCGCGCGCGCGGCGAGGTGGTGGCAATGGTTGGCGACGGCATCAACGACGCTCCGGCACTCGCTATCGCCGACGTGGGCATCGCGATGGGCGCGGCCGGCAGCGACATCGCACTGGAGACGGCCGACATCGCGCTGATGACCGATCAGCTCGAACGCATCCCGGAGGCGCTGCGCATCTCGCGCGCGACCGTGCGCGTGATCCGGCAGAACCTGGCGATCGCGCTGCTCACCGTGGCAGCGCTGCTCGCCGGCGTGCTCGCCGGCCACGTGGACATGGCCGGCGGCATGCTCGTGCACCAGGGCTCGGTGCTGGTCGTGATCCTGAACGCGATGCGACTGCTGCGCGGCCGAGCGCCGACGCAGCAGCCCCGGCTCGCGCAGGCGCTTCAGTAGCGGTACGTAGCCGCCGCGCCGCTCTGCCCCGGCATGCGCGCGGACGGCACGACGACGACCTCGCCGCCCTGCCGAAGCACCGCCTCGGCGAGGTCGTCGAGCAGGTCGTCGACGCCGGGGTGCGCAAGATCGTCGAAACGCACGGCGCCGGTCTGCGGATCGAAACTACCGGGAACGACGCGGTCAGCGTCGATCAGCAGCGTCGCGACGCGTCCGGCGAGCACCGCGTTGCCGATGTCGGCGAGATCATCCGACGCGAGATGCCGCGCACGCGCCGCCTCGAAGGCACCGACCAGCCCGTCGAGCCGCTCGAGGTAATAGGGCTGCACCAGCTCCCAGGCACGGGCGCGCAGCGCTTCGATCGGCATCGAATCGGGATGCGAGTACAGCGCCGCTGCGGCCAGCGCCGGATTGCGGCTCACGCGACGGAACAGATGATGGTTCTCGGGCAGCGCCGCGAGCAGCAGCGGCGAAGCGTCGCGACCGCCGTGCTCGGCGAGCACCCCACGATCGACCGCGCGGAAGAAACGCTCGGTATCGCGATCGACCGCATCCTGCTTGACGTCGGTGCCGTGGCGCGTGATCTTGCCGGAAGCGGGAGCGCCGTAATGACGCGTGGCGCGCTCGGTGTCGCGCTCGTCGCCGGATACGTCGGCCGGCGTGCGCGGAACGCCGGCCATCCATTCGACCTCGTCGAGCGAATCGCGGTTGCCCTCATAGAGCTTCGCCTCGTTGCGGCTCAGCCCGAGGATGCGATAGCGATCGGCCGACTGCAGCATGCGCAGCAGCGGCTTGAGGTGGAACGAATCGGCGACGATCGCGCGTTCGGGAACGCTGCGCTGCAGCCGGTACGCGCGGAAGAAGCCGGGCGCCGCCAGCACGGCCAGCCCGTCGAGCGACCGGTTCCAGAAGCCCTCGTTCTCCGCCAGCGCCTGGAACGGCTCGAGCAGCGTGCGCGTCTCCCGGTTCGGATACTGCCGTCGCAGCGACTCCTCGAGCGCCTTCACGCCGTTCTTGAAACGGATCGGATCCTGCTGGTTGTCGGGGTGCTTGCGGTGCGTGGCCTGATACAGCGACAGGCACGGACCTTCGCGCGCCTGCAGCAGTTCGGGGAAGTCGTCGGCTAGGGACGGCACTGCAGTTCTCCTCGGAAAGACAATCCGTAATTCTCGGCTTTCCGTTCCACAGGCATCATGAGCCCGGTCAACCCGAGGGCGAACCCATGACCGAACACGTCTACAAGCACATCCAGCTCACCGGCTCGTCGAAGACGGGCACCGACGACGCGATCCGCAAGGCGATCGCCAAGGCGCACGAGACGGTGCGCAACATCCAGTGGTTCAAGGTGGTCGAAACACGCGGTCACGTCATCGACGGCAAGGTCTCGCACTTCCAGGTGACGATCGACGTCGGCTTCACTCTGGAAGGCTGAGCCGGCGTGAGTTGGTGAGCCAGGGAACGACGTTGCCGTTCGAGACCTCGCTCACCATGTGGCGCACTCCGTGGAAGAGGTCCACGAGCGCCGCGGCGAAGAACGAGCGCAGTTGCCCGACGCGCATCGTCGGCGCTCCGGGCCGATAGACGCCGCCGGCGGGCTTCACGGCCACGCCGTGCGCGTAGACGAGCCTGCCGCCCAGATAGGCGGTGTAGCCGAGCAATCCCACTGCGGCGGCGCCGGTGGCGAGATACAACGCGCCCGGCCGCTCGCTGCGCGCGCGCCACGCCGCCATCCCGAGCGCGGTGACGGTGACGGCCGCGTTCAGGTTCCGATGCGTCATCAGCATGTCGCGCGCACCGCCTTCGTTGACCTCCTCGCCGGCAATCAGGCCGGTACCCGCCGCAGCGACCGCACCGGCCGCGGCGACACCGATCGCCGTGCGGCCCACTTCGCGCAATGCGTCGTCGTCGCGCACCGCGCCCAGCCAGTCCGCCATAACCGCCAGCGGCAGCAGCGCAATCGGCAGGTGGACGAGGGTCGGATGCATCTGCTCCAGGCGGATCGCCATGTCTTGCACTCCATTTCACGAGGAATCGCGCAGCGCGCCGCAAGCCGGACGCCCGGCGATGGTAGCGTTGCGGCTTCGACGCGGGACGGCTCGCGTCTCGACCGACGCGACGAGGAGCACAGGATGGATCGCCCGGTGAAATCTCCGTTCACGCTGCAGACGGTGGTGCGCTTCACGCATACCGATCCGGCCGGGTACGTCTTCTTCCCGCGCTATTTCGAGATGCTGCAGGCAGTGGTCGAGGACTGGTTCACCGAGGCGCTCGGCATCCGCTACTCGGAATTCATCCTCGAGCGACGTCTCGGCACGCCGACCGCACGCACCGAGTGCACCTTCGTCGCGCCGTGCCTGCTCGGCGAGCACCTGGACCTCACCGTCTATCTCGAGCACGTCGGCTCGAGCTCGCTGCGGCTGCGATTCGTCGGGACGGTGGCCGGCGAACGTCGGCTCGAGGCGGTGTCGACGCTCGTGGTCATCGGATTGGACGACGGCCGGCCGCGGCGCATCGACGACGATCTGCGGGGGCGGCTGGACGCGTATCGGGCGGCGCAGGGCGAGCCGGCCTTGCCACCCCCGCGAGTGCGCTGACCGGACGCAGACGCATCGCGCCCCGACAACGCGGTCTGCAACGCCGAGCGCGCCGCTGTCCTGCGCTGCAGGACGCAGCGTTTCTGCTTGCGAAAACGGTTTCGGACGCGAAGACGCTGCATCGCGCAGCCCGCCGAAGTCCTGGCGACGCGAGCTGCCCGCCTGCCCACGCAGCTGTGCACGAAACTGCAGGAGGCTAAGGACGCCCGAGCAGCACCCATGCATAACGCGCACGTAGCGAACGGTCGGCGCCATAGAGGTACGGCAACTCTATCTGCTGCACGTCGTCCTCGTGCTTTGCCAGGTCGAGCCGTTGCAGCAGCGCCGGCAAGCGGTCGTCGCTCGCGATGACGAGGCGCCGCTGGTGCCTCTCAGCATCGGCGCGCAGCTCGGTATCCACCGCATCGGCCAGCACGATCGTCGAATCGGGGAACTGCACGCGCAGGCGTGCCGCCAACCGGCGCTCGTCGCTGACGATCACCCCTTCCGTGAAGCCGTCGGCGCGCAAGGCGGCCGCGAGCGCGCCGGTCGGCTCGTTCAGGTCGCCGGGTTTCGCGAAACGGCCCTCGATCGGCGCCTTCGCCGCGAGCAGCACGAAGATCAGCACGCCGAACGCGAGTGTCGTGCGCCGGTACGCATCGGCACGAGGTGCCTCGGCGAGCGCCGGCCGCACGGCGAAGAGCATCGCCGGCAGCACGAACAACCCCGGCACGAACCAGCGCGGCTTGAAGTGCGTGACGCCGCCGACGACGACGAGGAAAACGAGCAACGCGCCGAAGAGCAGCAGATAGACGCGGACGACGCGCTGCGCGTCCGTATCGCCGGGCGCCGACCACGCGCGACGCCCGAAAAAACCGAGCACGACGACCCAGAACGGCGTGACGAAACCCACGAACGCGAGCAGCGCGCTGCCCAGTCCGACCGCCCAGCCGGCGACGGAAGCTTGCCCCGGATCGGCGCCCATCTTCGACATCGTCCCCTCGCTGGCGAGCTGCCAGTGCCCGAGCAGCCACAGCGCATGCGGTGCAACGACGAGCGCGGCCGCGACGATCGTCCACGCGAGGCGCGGGCGCAAGACGCGCCTGCGCAACTCGGGCACGACGAGCGCCGTGCCGGCGAGCAGCGCGGCGAACGCGACGTTGTTGTATTTCGCGAGCACGGCCAGTCCGAGCGCAATTCCGAGCCAGACGTACTCCCCCACGCCCGGACGCTGCGCGACACGCACGAACGCGTAGACGACGGCCGCGGCGGTCGTCGTCGCCAGCACCGTGTGCGTGAGGTCGCGCTGCGCGTCCCACGATAGCGACACGAGCCACAGCATCGACAGCGTGCCCAGCCAGGCCGCGCGCGCCGGCATCACGCGCCGGGCCGCGAGCAGCGTAAACGTCCAGGCAGCGAACAGCATCGCGTTCTTCGCCAGCGCCAGCGAGAAGACGGACACGCCGAACACGCGGAAGAACGCATGCTGCATCCAGGTGTATAGCGGCGGCTGCGTGCCGTAGCCGAGCGCGAGCGTGCGCGCGTCCAGCGTCTGCTCGGCCTCGTCGAGCTCGAGCGAGTCGGACACGAGCACGCGCAGCGCGACCTGCGCGACGAACCAGCCGAGCATCAGCGCGATCGAAAAGCGCAGGTCGTCGCCGGCAAGGCGCGACGCTCGAGGTCGGGAAACGGGGCTCGGCACGGGCGGGACGTTGCGTGAGGCGTGCATCATTGCACGCTGCACATGCGCGGCGCGAGACAATCGGGACGATGAACGAACCGCTTCCCAGCTACCGGACGGCTGATCCGGGCGCCGGACACGACCTCAACCGCGACGGCGAAGGCACCGCCGACCTGCGCCGCGCCCCCGGCCCGCGCGCCGCCCCCGGCGACACACCATCGCTCGCCCGCCCGGTCGACGTCTCGATCGTCATCCCGACGTTCAACGAGGTGGAGAACCTGCGCGAGCTCGTCGAACGCGTCGGCGCCGCACTCGCCCCCACCGGATGGCGCTTCGAGCTGCTCCTCGTCGACGACGGCTCGCGCGACGGCTCGGCCGCGCTGCTGCGCAAGCTCGCCGAAGACATCGCCTGGCTGCGCCCGGTGGTGCTCGCGCGCAACTACGGCCAGTCGATTGCACTACAGGCGGGCTTCGACCGCGCGCAGGGCCGCTACGTCGTCACGCTCGACGCCGACCTGCAGAACGACCCGGCCGACATCCCGGCAATGGTCGAACGGCTCGAGCACGACCCGGAGATCGACGTCATCTCCGGCTGGCGACAGAACCGGCAGGACAAGGCGCTGTCGCGCCGGCTTCCCTCGGTGCTCGCCAATCGGCTGATCTCGCGCGCCACGCGCGTGCACCTGCACGACTACGGTTGCGCATTGAAAGCGTACCGGCGCGAGATCATCGAACGCATCCACCTGTACGGCGAGCTGCACCGCTTCATCCCGTCGCTGGCGAGCGAGGTCGGTGCGCGCATCGTCGAGGTGCCGGTGCGTCACCACGCGCGCACACGCGGCACGTCGAAGTACGGCATCGACCGCACCTTCCGCGTCGTGCTCGACCTCGTGCTCGTCGTCTTCTTCCTGCGCTATCGCCAGCGCCCGCTCCATGCTTTCGGCGGCCTCGGCCTGTGGCTGCTCGTGCCAGGCGGCGCGATCCTCGCGTACCTGCTGGCGCTGAAGCTGCTCGGCGAGGACATCGGTCAACGACCGCTGCTGCTCACCGGCGTGATCCTCGTGCTGATCGGCGCGCAGTTGATCGTCGCCGGACTCACCGGCGAGTTGCTGATCCGCCTGTATCACGAAGGCGGCCGACGACCGCAGTACCACGTGCGCGAGCCGATCGACGGCAACCGACGCACGCAACCTCCGATGCGCGAGCCGATGAGCAGCGACGCTTCGCGATGAAGCGCCGCGCACTGCGCTGGCTGCGCGTGTTCGCCGCCTTCGCGCTGCTCGGCGGCGTCGTCTGGCTCGCCGGCCCCCGACACGTGCTCGAGTCGATCCGCGGCGCCGACCCGCGCTGGCTCGCGCTCGGGCTGGCGTCGAACGTCGCCGCCAACACGTTCTCGGCGCTGCGCTGGCGCGAGCTGGCGCGCTGGTTCGGCATGCTCGCGCCGCGTGCGTGGGCGGTCGCCACCTATTTCCACGGCGTTGCGGTCAACGCCTTGCTGCCCGGCGCCGTGGTCGGCGGAGACATGCTGCGTGCGTTTTCGTTGCAGCGGCTCGGCCATCCGGGAGTCGAAGCCGGCATGAGCGTACTGCTCGATCGCCTGAGCGGGCTGTGGATGCTGTGCGTCGTCGGCTTCGTGTCGATCGCGTGGGGCGCCGACAGCGAATCGACGCGCGCGCTGGCCGCGCGCTGGCCCGCGCTCGCCGGCTCGCCCCTCGTGCAGACCGCGCTGCTGCTCGCCCTCGCTTCGCTGATCGGACCGTGGATCGCGCTGCTCGTGCTGCGCCGCTGGCTGCCACGGCGCGAGAGCCCGCGCCTGCTGCGGATGCACGACGCGCTGCGCGGCGGCCACGCGGGGCGCCACTACCTCGCGCAGATCGTGCTTTCGACGATCGTGCAGTTGCTCGCGATCTCCTCGCTCGTCTGTGGGGCGCGCGCGCTGCACGTCGACATCCCGTTCTGGGCGATGGCCGCGTGCGCGGTGCCGATCTTCGTCTTCGCGACGCTGCCGGTGAGCTTCGGCGGCTGGGGCACGCGCGAAGCGGCTGCCGTGCTCGCGCTCGGCGCGTTTGGCATCGCGGCGCCGACCGCCGTGACGATCTCGATGTTCTACGGACTGTACGGGCTCGTGCAGGCGGTCGGCGGACTCGCTCCGGTTCCGCGCGTGCCGCAGGCGTCGGCGACGCAGTAGGCTGGCGCCGGCGCTGGTGCAGCGTGCTGACGCTGGCGCTGGTCCGCCGCTATCCCACCCTGTTCAGCGCTGGTAGTCTTCGCCTCGGCGTCCGCAGCGCACGTCGCCTTCTGGAGTTCCCCCCTTGTCTTCCGATCCCGCAGCCGGCGCGCCGGCCGCCATCGCGCCAGCTGGCGCGCGCGCCATTGCCGTAAGCCACAGGCGCATTCCCTTCGAGATCCTCGCCGCGATTGCCGTCGTGGGCGCCGCTGCGGCGGGGCGCTTCGTCGAGGCGGCGGTGGTCGCGTTCGTCGTCGCGCTCGGCGCCTGGCTCGGCCGCCTGCTGCGAGCCGCGACGGCCGACGCGGCGCCCGACTCTCAAGGGCCGCTCGTCGCGCGCGACCCCTTTGTCGGCCGCGCCGACCCGGCTCCGGCGCGCGAGCGCGCACCACTCGCCGAGCGCGTGCTGTCCGGCTTCGCCGACTGGTTCATGCCGCTGGCGATCGCGCTGGCAGCGGCCGTGCTGCTGCGAAGCACAGACGTCGCGCTCGCGCTGGCGCTGCTGCTCGTCGCGTCTCCGCGCGCGCTGCTCGCGCTGCCCCGATCGTCGCCGCAAGCGCTGCGCGCGTTCGCCGCGCTGGCGGCGGCGCTGCTGCTCGCCGCAACGCTCGCCGGACTGGTCGGACTGGTGACGGTGGCGCTGCTGCAGCAGGCCTCGATGCTCGCCGCGCGCCTGGCGCCGCGCCTCGCGTTCGCGCGCGTTCAGCGCCCGACGTAGCGGCCGAAGCGCTCGCGCAGCGCCTCGCCCGACAGGCCGGCGCGCAACAGCAGCGACAGCAGGATGCGCGAACGCAGCCCGCCGAGCCAGCCGGCGGGCATCGCGCCGCGCCCGATCAGGTCGATCTCCGAGCCGTCGAAACCGTAGGTCTTCGTGAAGCCCGGGCCTGCGGGCACGCGCACCGAGAGCACGACGGGCATGCCTCGGACGAGTTCACCGACCAGCGGCGCGATGCTCGCCGCAACGTGTCCCGCGCCCATCGCCTCGATCACCGCCCCTCGATAACCGAGTCCGGGCAGCGCGACCAGCATGCGGCCGTCGTCGCCGAGCGCCATCCGCACGAGCGCGACCGGCGCCTCGGGCGTCGACGGCGCGACGGCGACGTGCGGCGTGCGCTCGAGCCTGGCGTGCAGGTGCAAGCGACCTTCGGCGACGAAACCGATCGGCCCGGCCGACGGCGACGCGAAGGCCGAAGGCAGTGCCGTGTGCGACTTCTGCACGAAACGCGCCGCGTGCACCTCGTCGTTCAGCACGACGAGCGTGCCGAGTCCGCGTGCCTGCGCGCTCGCCGCGACGATGGTCGACGCGAGCAGGTTGGCCGGTCCGTCCGCACCCGGCATCTGCGGTCCGCGCATCGCACCGGTGACGACCACCGGCGCGTTGCTCGCGACCAGCAGGTCGAGGAACCAGGCCGTCTCCTCGATCGTGTCGGTGCCCTGGATCACGACCGCGCCATCGATGCCCTCGGCGAGCCTCCCGTCGAGCAGCGCCGCCAGGCGGATCAGGTCGTCGAAGCCGAGCGACGCCCCGGGGATGCGCAGTGCCGAATGCGCGACGATCTCGGCAACGTCCCCCAGGCCGGGCACGGCCGCGACCAGTTCGGCGGCGCCGAGCGTCGGCGCAATGCCGGCGCCCGCGGCTTCGCGCGTCATCGTGATCGTGCCGCCGAGCGACACGAGCAGGACCCTGGGTCGATGCATCGGGGTTCCTTCGGTGACGGGCAGGCGGTGCTCAGCGACCTTCCGCACCCGCGCCCGCAACCTGCCCCCGGTACCAGTCGAGAATCTCGCCGCCGGTCCAGTGCACGACGCCCTCGTGCCCGAGGATGTAGTCGTAGAGCTCCTCGAGATAGCGGATCCGGTGCGGAACGCCGGTGAGATACGGGTGGATCGAGATTGCCATCACGCGCGGCGCGCGCGCCCCGTCGCGATGCAGCCGGTCGAACTGGTCGCGTCCGCGGCGCAGGATCTCGTCGGAAGGCTGCAGTTGCACCGCGCTCATCACGACGTCGTTGATCTCCACCGTATAAGGCACCGAGACGATTTCACCCGCACGCGTGCGGATGCGCACCGGCTGTTCGTCGAGCACCCAGTCGGCGACGTACTCGATGCCGGCCTCGGCGAGGAGGTCCACCGTCTCGTCGGTTTCGGTGAGGCCCGGACTCTCCCAGCCGCGAGGCGGGGCGCCGGTGAGCGCGCGGATCGCTTCGATCGTGTCGCCGATCGCGCGACGCTGGTCGTCGACCTTGTGCATCGGCTGCTGCACGAAACCGTGTCCCATGAATTCCCAGCCTGCGTCGCGAGCCGCTTCGCAGGCCTCACGGTACGTTTCGCAGGCGCTGCCGTTGACCGCGAAGGTGGCGCGCAGGCCGCGATCGCCCAGGGTTTCCAGGAAACGCCAGAAGCCGATGCGCATTCCGTACTCGTGCCACGCCCAGTTCGGCACGTCGGGCAGCAACGGCTGGCCCATCGGCGGCGGCAGCACAGCGCGCGGCATCGGCGCCTGCGGGCGCCAGTTCTCGACGTTGACGATCGTCCAGACGGCCACGCGCGCGCCACCGGGCAGCGCCAGCGGCGCGCGACGATGGATCGGTTCGTAGGCGACTCGCCCGCGCACGCTGGAGCCGATGGCCTCGTTCACTTCGTTCCTCCTTCGCCGAGCAGGCGCAGCGCGGTTCCGCAGCACAGCTCGTGACGTTCGTGTTCGGTAAGCAGCGGCACCGCGTCGACGCTCGCCGCGGCGTCGTCGTCCCCCATGTCGAAGGGCGCATCGGTGCCGATGCAGACATGGTCGGCACCCACCAGGTCGATCAGGTAGCGAAGCGCCTGCGGCTCGAAAACCAGGCTGTCGAAGTACAGCCTTCGCAGCAGCGCCTTCGGCGACGAGCGGCTGTGTGCGCGCGTCTCCGCACGAACACGGTGCCCGTGAACCAGGCGGCCGATCTGGTACGGGGCGAAGCCGCCGCCGTGCGCGAGGCACAGCCGCAGCTCGTCTAGCTCGTCGAGCGCGCCGCTGAACATCAGGTTCGCCAGCATCACGGTGGTGTCGAGCGGGTTGCCGACGAGGTTCGTCAGGTAGTAACACTCGAGCCCCGCTTTCGCGCCGACGTAGTACGGATGCGCGAAGACGAAGACCCCGAGTTCCTGCGCGCGCCGCAGCACCGGACGGAAACGTGCGTCGGCAAGCTGCGCCCCCTCGATCGACGTGCCGATCTCGACGGCCTTGAAACCGTATTCGCGCACGACGCGCTCGAGCTCGTCGACTGCCGCATCGGGGTGCTGCATCGGCACGGTAGCCATGCCGCGCAGCCGCGACGGCTTTCCGGCGACCATGTCGGCGACGCCGTCGTTGACCAGCCGCGCGGCGGCGATCGCCAGTTCTACGTCGGCCCAGTAATAGAACATCGGCGGCGCGGGCGACAGCACAGCGACGTCGATGCCGCGCCGGTCCATCGACTCGAGCTTCGCGTCGACGTCGTGGAACTCGGCGAACAGCGGATACACGTATCCCTGCTCGTGCACGATTCGGCGCGAGCCGCCCTCGTCCTCCACGCGCGCGAAGAAGCGTTGCGGTTCGCGCTCGATGCGCTCGACGACGCGGGCGGGAATCACGTGGTTGTGGACGTCGATGCGCATTGTTTCAGCTGTAGCGCTTGCCGGTGGCGTCGTCGGCGTACCAGTCGAAGGGCTCCTCCGACAGGTTCACGACGACGTTCTGGATCTGCGTGTACTCCTCGTACGCGACGAGTCCGTTCTCGCGGCCGATTCCGCTCGAGCGAAAGCCGCCCCACGGCGACGCCGGGTCGATGCGGTGGTGATCGTTGATCCAGACGATGCCGCACTGAAGGCGATGGGCAACGCGGTGCGCACGCGCGAGCTCGCGCGTCCAGACGCTCGACGCGAGGCCGAATTCGGTGCCGTTGGCGATCGCCACCGCCTCGTCCTCGGTGTCGAAGGGCATCACGCAGACGATGGGCCCGAAGATCTCCTCGCGCGCGATGCGCATCGCCGGTGTCACGCCGGTGAAGATCGTTGGGCGAAGGAAGAAGCCGCGCTCGAAGCCCGCGCCTTCGGGACGCTCGCCGCCGCAGGCGAGCGTCGCGCCCTCGTCGACGCCGATGCGCACCCAGCGCTCGACCAGCTCGCGCTGGCGCGCGCTCACCAGCGGCCCCATCTGCGTCGAGAGTTGCCGAGGGTCGCCGAGGCGGATCGCATTCGCGCGCTTCACGAGCCGCGCGACGACTGCGTCGTGGATCGAGCGGTGCACGAGCAGGCGCGCGCCCTGCACGCAGGTCTGCCCGGTGGCGATGAACGACGCGAACAACGTCGCAGCGACGCAGCGGTCCACGTCGACGTCGGGAAAGGCGATCAACGCGGCCTTGCCGCCGAGCTCGGCCGAGACCCGCTTGAGCCCGGCGCCCGCAGCAGCGGCGACGCGCCTGCCGGTTTCGGTGCCTCCGGTGAGGTCGATCTTCGCCACGTCGGGATGCGCGCACAGCGCCGCCCCGGCCGTCGCGCCGAAACCCGGCACGACGTTGTAGACCCCGTCGGGCACGCCGGCCTCGCGCAGCACCTCGCCCAGCATCAGCGGCGTGATCGGCGCGAGCTCGCTCGGCTTGACGACGATCGTGTTGCCGGCAGCCATCGCCGGCGCCACCTTCTTCGTCAGGATCAGCAACGGGTGGTTCCACGGCGTCACCTGCGCGACGACGCCGAGCGGCACGCGACGCGTGTAGTTCAGGTGCTGCGTGCCAAAGGGCGGAACCGTGTCCTCGTGCGTTCTCGCAACGGCCGCGAAGTAGCGATACCACTCCGGCAGGCGTGCCAGCTGTGCGGCCATTTCGCGGCGCGGCCGGCCGATCTGGTCGATCTCGACCGAGACGAGTTCGGCAAGCCGCGCCTCGAGACGCTCGGCCACCCGATGCAGGACGTCGGCGCGCTCGGCGCCGCTTCTGGACGACCAAGCAGCGAATGCGCCGCGCGCGGCGCGCACGGCATCGTCGACATCGGCCTCCGCGCCCTCTGCCACCTCGGCGATCGTCTCGCCGGTAGCCGGGTTCGTCACCGTGAAGCGACGACCGCTGCGCGGCGCGCGCCACTGCCCGTCGATCCACAGCTCGTAGACCACGGCGACGCCCTCAGTGCACGCCGAGGAAGCGCATGAGCGACTCCGGCGCGGCGCGCACGTCGTCGGCCGACGCTTCGTGCACGACCCGTCCGGTCTCCATGACGTAGACGCGATCGGCCGCGGCGAGCGCGCTGTACAGGTTCTGCTCGACGAGCAGGATCGTGAGCCCCGCGCGCTTGAGCTCGGCGATGATCCCCTCCAGCGCCTGGACCATCACCGGAGCCAACCCTTCGGAAGGCTCGTCCATCAGGATCAGCTGCGGGTCGGTGACGAGTGCACGCGCGATCGCGAGCATCTGCCGCTCGCCGCCCGAGAGCTGGCCACCGCGATGCCCCTTGCGCTCCGCCAGCCTGGGAAAGAGCGCGAAGAGACGCTCCACCGTCCAGCCCGATGCGTCGCGCGCCGACTTGTACATCGTCAGGTGCTCGAGCACGGTGAGGGACGGGAACAGGCGTCGGCCCTGCGGCACGAGGGCAATGCTGCGGCGCGCGACCTGGTGCGGGCGCAGGCCGACCAGCTCCTCGTCGCGCCAGCGGATCGATCCGTCGCGCACCATCGGTTGCGCCAGGCGCATCACCGACCGGATCAGCGTCGTCTTGCCCATGCCGTTGCGTCCGAGCAGCGCGACGACCTCACCGTCGGGAACGGTGAGCGATGCGCCGTGCAGCACGTGCGCCTCGCCGTAATAGCTGTGCACGTCACGAATCTCGAGCATCGCGCCTCGCCTTGCCGAGATAGACGTCCTGCACCGCCTGGTTGGCCCGGATGTCGTCGGGGCTGCCCTCGGCAAGCAGCCTGCCGTTGTCGAGGCAGGTCACCCAGTCGACGAGGTTGAGCACGAGGTCCATGTCGTGCTCGATCAGCATCACGGTGAGCTCGCGCGACAGCGAGCGGATGATCTCGACGACGATCACGCGCTCGGCCGGCGACAGGCCCGCGGCCGGCTCGTCGAGCAGCAGGAGCCGAGGCTGCGCGGCGAGCGCCATCGCCATCTCGAGCTGGCGCTGTTCGCCGTACGACAGCTCGCTCACCATCGTGCCGCGCCGCTCGTGCAGCCGGGAAACAGCGAGCGCGTGCGCGGCGCGCTCACGCTCGGCGTCGTCCAGTCGCGACGAGCCGAACATCGAGAAGCGCGACGGCGACAGGCCGCGCAGCGCGAGCTGCATATTCTCCTCGACCGTGAGCCGCTGGAACAGGTTCGTGATCTGGAACGTGCGGCTCATCCCCCGATGCGCGCGCCGGTGCGGCGCGAGCCGCGTCACGTTGCGACCGTCGAAGAGGATCGTGCCCGTCGACGGCGGGCGGATCCCGGTGATCGCGTTGAACAGCGTCGTCTTGCCGGCGCCGTTGGGCCCGATGATCGCCCGCCGCTCGCCGCGCTTCACCGAAATCGACACGTCGTCGACGGCCTTCAGGCCGCCGAAGCGCACGCCCACCTGCTGCAGCTCGAGCACTGCGCTTCAGCCCTTGCGGATGCCCTGGAAGGTGCGCGAATACGGCGGCTGCTTCAGGTACTCCTTCGGGTCGTAGGTCCAGAACTGCGAGACGTTCTCGTAGGTCTGGATCGGAACGTTCCAGTACTTGCCCTCGGTGTTCTTGACGACCTTGCGGATGAAGACGTCGTAGATGGGATTGCCGTAGTCGTCCAGGCGCACGGGGCGACCGAGCGGCGAGTCGGTGAGCACGACCTTGCGCACCGCGTCGAGGAAAGCGTCGCGTTTCTCCACGTCGCCCTTCACGACGTCGATCGCCTTGTGAACCCACATCGCACCCGAATAGTGCGAGAAGCCGTAGAGCGACGGCATCTTTCCGTACTTCTTCGAGTACGCCTCGACGAACTTGCGCGTGGCCGGGTTGTCGGAGCCTTCGGCGAAATGCGCCGACGAGACGATGCCCTCGCACTCCGGTCCCAGCGTGCGGATCACCGACTGGTCGGTGAAGTTCTGCGCACCGAGCAGCGGCAGCTGGCCCTTCAGCCCGAAGTTGCTGTACTGCTGCATGAATCGGTTGGCATCGGCGCCCAGCTCCATCGCGAACACCGCATCGATCTTCGCGCTCGCCAGCTGCCCGAGATACGGGCTGAAGTCGGCCGTGCCGAGCGGATTCCAGAACTGGTTGACGATCGTTCCGCCGCCTTCGCTGAACACCTGCGCGAAACCGCCGCATTGCTCGTGGCCGAAGCTGTAGTCCTGCGCGATCGTCGCCACCCGCTTGTAGCCCTGCTTCAATGCCCAGTCGGCGAGCGGTCGCGGCATCTGGCTGGCGGTGTAGCCGGCGACGCGGATCACGTTCGGCACGCGGTCGCGTTGCGTCAGGTCGTCGGCGGCGATTACCGGAATGAAGTACGGCACGCCGTTGCCCTTCACGTAGTTCGCCACCGCCAGCCCGGTATTCGCGAGCAGGTTGCCGAACAGGAAGTTCACTTTCTCCTGCTCGACCAGGCGGCGCGCCTTCTGCAGCGCCGTGTCGGGGTTGCCCGCGTCGTCCTCGACCAGCACCTCGACCTTGCGCCCGCCGGCGCTGTTGCCGACGTCCTCCCAGAACATGTTGAAGCCTTCGACGATCTCGCGCCCGCCCGCCGCGACGACGCCGCTCAACGGCGCCATCAGTCCGATGCGGATCGGCGCGCCCTGCGCAAGCGCCAGGCGCGGTGCCGACATCGCCGCTGCTGCGGCGGAAACGCCCCAGCCGGTCTTCTTCAGGAAGTCTCTGCGTTGCATGCCGCTCTCCTTCGGTCAGGTCTTCTTGCGCGCGATCAGGCGCCGTACCGCCCCGATGACGCCTTCCGGGGCGAAAATCATTGCCAGCACGAACATGAGCCCGAGCACGGTCGGCCAGCGCGCGGTGTACTGGCTGACGACGTTCTCGAGCGTGATGATCGCCGCCGCTCCGATGAAGGAGCCGGCAAGGGTGCCCACGCCGCCGATGATCGCCATCAGCAATCCCTCGACCGACTGCGACAGCTGCACCGTGGACGGGCTCACGAAGTTGTTGAACAGCGCATAGAGCGCGCCGGCGACGCCGGCGAAGAAGCCGGACACCGTGAACGCGAGGAACATGTGCAGTTGCACGTTGTAGCCGAGGCTGCGCATTCGGCTCTCGCTGTCGCGCACGCCGCGCAGCGTCAGTCCGAAGGGCGAGCGCACGAAACGCCAGATCACCCAGGTGAGTGCCATCACGACGACGAGCACCGTGTAGTAGAAAACGAGCGGGTCGGCGATGGGATCCGGGCGGCCAACGCCGCGGATGCCGTTCTCGCCGCCGGTCACGCTGGTCCAGCGAAGGCAAACGCCCCAGACGATCATGCCGAGCGCGAGCGTGAGCAGCAGGAAGTACACCCCCGAGACGCGCGTGCAGAACAGCGCGAACACCGCCGATAGCGCCGTGGCCGCCAGCACGCCGATCGCCAGCGCGACCCAGGGCGAACCTCCCATCACCGCCGTCCAGTAGACGACGACGTAGGTCGATGCACCGAAGATGGCGCCGTGTCCGAGCGAGGTGCGGCCGGCATAGCCGGCGAGCACGTCGATCGACATCGCCAGCAGCGCGAAGATGATCACCTCGGTGGCCACGCTCACCTGGTAGGTGCTGAGCACGAGCGGCAGCGCGGCGAAGAACGCGGCGATGACCGCGCCCCAGGCGAGCGCCGCGCGCTGCGACGAAGGCTCGTCGATCGCGAGCGGCGCGGCTGATACGCCGGTCGAAGGATTCCCGGTGGCCGCCGTCATGTGGCCTTCCCGAAGAGTCCGAGCGGGCGGAACGCCAGGATGGCCGCCATGGGCCCGAAGATCACGAAGTACGCGAGCTCCGGGAACATCACCTGCCCCACGGTGTTGAGCAATCCGACCAGCAGCGAGCCCACCGCGGCGCCGACCAGGCTTCCGTAGCCGCCAATGATGACCACCGCGAGCGAGAACACGAGGATCTCGGCATCGGCGGTCGGGTACAGCGTGAGAAACGCTCCGCCCACCGTCCCGCCGAGACCGGCGAGCGCCGAGCCGAGCATGAAGGTGACGAGGAACACGCGCCGGATGTTCACGCCCGTCGCCTCGACCATCTCGGCGTCATCCACGCCCGCGCGGATCAGCGCGCCGAGCCGCGTGCGGTGCATCAGCAACCACAGTGCGACGAACACGACGATGCCCAGCGCGAGCACGAAGATCCGGTATTTCGGATAGAAGAGCGAGCCCACGTGCAGGGCGCCGCGCAGCGCCTCGGGCACCGGCACCGTGAAGGTGTCACCGCCCCAGATCACCAGCGCGAGGTCGTTGAGCACGAAGGCGACGCCGAGCGTGAGCAGCACCTCGCGCAACTCGAAGCCGCTGACGAAGCGCAGCAGTCCGACATCGAGCACGACGCCCATGACGGCCACCGCCGCCATCGCGCCCACGATGCCGAGCACGAAGTTGCCGGTGAGCGTGGCGGCCGTATAGCCGATGTAGCCGCCGAACAGGTACAGCGCGCCGTGCGCGAGGTTGACAATGCGCAGCAGGCCGAAGATCAGCGTGAAGCCCGAGGCGACGATGAACAGCAGCGCCGCGAGCGTCAGCCCGTTGAGCAGCTGGAAGAGGTTCAGTCCCGCCACGCTCAGCCGCCGGCCGCGCCCAGCGCATCGGGGCGCTGCGCGAGGTACCAGTCGAGGATCTGCTCTCCGGTCATGAAAGCGACGTCGCCGCGCGCGCCGATCTTCTCGAAGATCGCGCGGAAGTGCCGCAGTCGGTGCGGCGCGCCCATGATGTACGGGTGCACGACGAGCGCCATCACGCGCGCCGAGTCGCGCGAGTCGTGGTGGATCTGCTCGAACTGGTCGATCGCGCGGTCGTGGTATTCGCTCGCCTTGTGATGCTGGATCAGCATCATCGCGACGTCGTTGCATTCCTGCGTGTACGGGATGTTCACGATCGGCCGGGTGCGCGTCTTCAGCACCACCGGCTGGTCGTCGAGCACCCAGTCGCAGACGTAGTCGAAGCCTTCCTCGACGAGCAGGTCGGGCGTCTCCCAAGTCTCCGTGAGCCCCGGGCCCAGCCAGCCGCGCGGCGCGCGTCCGGTGAATGCGCGGATCGCCTCGGCCGTCTTGCGGATGTCCTCGCGCTCGTCGGGCACCTTCTGCATGTTCTTCTGCCCGAAGCCGTGGCCGATGAACTCCCAGCCGCGATCGAGGGCGGCGCGCGCGATCGGCTCGTAGGTTCCGATCGCCTTGCCGTTGATCGCGAGCACTGCCGGGATGCGATGCTCGTCGAACACCTCGAGCATGCGCCAGAAGCCGACCCGGTTGCCGTATTCGTGCCATGCCCAGTTGGGGATGTCGGGCGAGGGCGAGCCGCCCGCCGGCGGCGTGAGGACGGTGCGCGGCATCGTCTCGCGGGGATCCCATTCCTCCACGTTGACGATGACCCAGACGGCCATGCGCGCGCTGCCGGGCAGCTTCAGCGCGGCGCGCTCGGAGATCGGCGAATAGGCGATCCGCTCGGTGGGCAGCATCGGCAATCAGGCCTCCGGTGGGACGATAGTGACGACGAGAGGGGAAAGCCCTTCGACCGATGCCTCGAGACGGTCTCCGGGCCGCACGGGGCCGACGCCGGCGGGCGTGCCGGTCATCACGAGGTCGCCGGGCATCAGCGTGTACAGACGCGACAGTTGCGCGACGATCTCCGGGACGTTCCAGATCATCTGGCGAAGCTCGCCGCGCTGGCGCACCTCGCCGTTGACGGCCAGCCGGATCTCGCCCATGAGGCGGTGACCGGCAGTCGCCGCCGGATGCAGGTTGCCGCAAGGCGCCGAGTGATCGAAGGACTTGCCAACCTCCCACGGCAGCCCCTTCGCGAAGGACTCGCGCTGGCGATCGCGGCGCGTCAGATCGATGCCCACGGCGTAGCCGTAGACGACGTCGAGCGCCTGCGAGACGCGCAGGCCGCGCGCCTTCGCCCCGATGGCGACGACGAGTTCCACTTCGTACTGAAGATCCTCGGTCCCCGGCGGGTAGGGAACGCGCCCACCGTCAGGCACGATCGCATCGGCCGGCTTCTGGAAGAAGAACGGCGGGTCGCGCTCGTCTCCCTCCTTCATCTCGCGGATATGCTCGAGATAATTGCGTCCGACGCAATAGATGCGCCGCACGGGGAACGGCGCGTCGTGCCCGACGACGGCGACGACGGCCGGGGCGGGCGCGGCCGGCGGCGCAGGACTCGCGCTCGAGGTCACGATCGGTCCTCCTCCTTTGCATACAAGCGTTGACGCGACGCCTCTGTGGGCGCCTTTCGACGCAGTCTTGTATACAAGTGAGTCCGTGTCAACTAAAGTTGTACACATCGATTCCGCCCGACAAGAGGTCATGAGCGCGAACGTCGACGATCCGGCAACCGCCACGCGTCCGGTATCCGCCTCCACCACGGACCGGCTCCGCGCAGCGGTTCTCGCCGGAGACTTCAAGCCCGGCGAGCGCCTGTACGAAGAGCGGCTCTCGCAACGGCTCGGCGTGTCGCGGACTCCGATCCGCACCGCGTTGCAGGCGCTCGCCGCCGACGGGTTGCTCGATCACGCCCCGCACCGAGGCTATTCGGTGCGCGCCTTCGATACCGCCGAAACGCTGCAGGCCTACGAGATCCGCGCGGTGCTCGAGGGGCTCGCCGCCCGACGCGCCGCGCAACTCGGGCTCGACGTCGAAAGCCAGCGCGACGTGGAGGAGGCCTTGCGCGAAGGAGACCGGCTGCTGGCACGCGGCTGGCTCGACCCCGAGGACCGCATCGCCTACGGCGCGATCAACTTCCGGATCCACAACGCGGTGTACCTGGCCGGACGCTCGCGGATGCTCGGTGAGATGCTGCGCATGTCGCAACAGGTCGCCCCTTCGTCGTACCGCAACGTGATCGCGTTCGAGTACAACGACGTGCGCCGGCGGCACGACGACCATCACCGGATCTTCGAGGCGATCCTTTGCCGGGACGCGGGTCGCGCCGAGCTGCTCATGCGCGACCACGTCGAGAGCGTGCGTCGCGCGCTGATACGGGCAACGCCGGCGAACTCCTGACGAGGGAGCGCGCCGCGAGCGCGCCTCTCAGGCCGGGATGCAGCGCTGGCGCTGCTCGCCCAGCCCGTCGATACCCAGCGTCATCACGTCGCCCGGCTTCAGGTACACCGGCGGCTTCTGCCCCATGCCGACGCCCGGCGGCGTTCCGGTGGAGACGATGTCGCCGGGCTCCAGCGTCATGAAGCGCGAGATATACGAGACAAGCGTCGCCACGCCGAACACCATCGTGCGCGTGCTGCCGTTCTGGTAGCGCCGGCCGTTGACGTCGAGCCACAGGGCGAGCGCCTGTGGATCGGACACTTCGTCGCGCGTCACCAGCCACGGTCCCACCGGCGCGAAGCTGTCGTGGCCCTTGCCCTTGTCCCACTGCCCCTGCCGCTCGAGCTGGAACTCGCGCTCGGAGACGTCGTTGACGATGCAGTAACCGGCGACGTGGTCGAGCGCGTCCTGCTCGGAAACGTACTTCGCGCGTCGCCCGATGACGACGCCGAGTTCGACTTCCCAGTCGGTCTTCTTCGAGCCGCGCGGGATCTCGACGTCATCAGTCGGTCCGCAGACTGCGCTCGAAGGCTTCAGGAACAGGATCGGCTCGGTCGGCACCGGCATGTTGCTTTCGGCGGCGTGGTCGGAGTAGTTCAGGCCGACGCAGACGAGCTTGCCGATGTGCGCCACGCACGGACCGATGCGTGCCGCGTGCGGAGCCGCGGGCAGCGTCGACGGGTCGATGCGGCGCAGCGCATCGAAGGCGCCCGCGTCGAGCGCGCGCAGGTCGATGTCGGCAACGTGACCGGAGAGGTCGCGCACGCCTCCGGCGGCGTCGAGGATGCCGGGTTTCTCCTTCCCGGGGGGGCCGAAACGAAGCAGCTTCATGGGGCTTCCTCTCTTCAGGCCGCGAGCACGCGTTCGAGCGCGACGCCGCGGCAGTCCATTTCGTATTCGAGCCCGAGCACCGGCGGACGGTTGAAGTGCCAGGTGACGCCGGCTCGCATCGCTCCGCGTCGCACGAGCTCGTCGCCGAGGAACGAGTGGATGTCGTGCACGGTGTACACCTGCGTCGCCGTTGCGGCACGCCAGTCGAAGCCGAGTGCGCGCATGCGGTTCTCCATCTCCCCGAGCACCCAGCGCGCCTTGGTGCGGATGCCTTCGGGCGAGACGTCGCCGCGCGCGATCGCGTTGTCGCGATAGTCGCCCTTGCCTTCGGGCGCCTCGGCGCTGCCGGCGACGACGAAGGATGGTGCGGCGCCCCCGTCGGGAACGGTGTAGCTGAACGCGAAGAAGCCGGGCTCGTCCGGCGGATCGAGCTCCGGACAGACGTTGCTGCGCGCGATCGGGTTCGCGTCGTCGATGATCTCCCAGCGCTTCAGCGTGCCGGTGTAGACCTCGTTGAACGCGCGGAATCCCGCTTCGGTGAACGGCGCCGGCGAGCGCAGCTCGCAGGCGCACAACGCCAGGTTCGGCCGGCCGAGCGACTTCAGGTGCTGCTCGATGCGCTCGAAGCCCTCGCGCAGGGGCACGACGCGCGAGAAGCGCGCACGCTCGATGCGAAATCCCGCTTCCGCGGCAACCCCCGCCGAATACTGCGAGACGGCCGGGATGTAGCGATAGCCGCCGCCGGCGAGGATCCGAGTGTCCATTGCATCCACCTCCAGGAATGGAAAGAAACGAAAACGATAAGGGTGCTTCAGTCGGCGAGCGCACCGAGGTACGCCCGGCGCACTGCCGGGTCGGCGAGCAGCGCACCGCTGTCACCGTGTTGCGTCACGCGCCCGGTGTCCATCACGTAGGCCGTGCGCGAGACCTCGAGTGCGGCGACGACATCCTGCTCGACGACGAGGATCGTCAGGCCTTCGCGGTTCAAAGCGGTCAGCGCCTCGACCAGCTGCTCTACGAGCAGCGGAGACAGCCCGAGCGACAGCTCGTCGATCATCAGCAGGCGAGGCGCGCTCATCAGCCCGCGACCGATCGCGCACATCTGCTGCTCGCCGCCGGACATCGTCCCGGCGGCCTGTCGGCGCCGCTCCTTCAGCTTCGGGAAGATCGTGTAGACGTGCTCCAGGTCGTGCGAGACGCCCTTTGCGTCGCGCCCGCGCAGGTAGGCGCCCATCAGCAGGTTCTCCTCGACGCTCATCGCGCCGAACAGGCGTCGCCCCTCGGGCACGTGCGCGATGCCGAGCGCGAGCACGCGCGCGGGGCCGGCGCCCTGCACGTCTGCACCCTGCCAAGTGATGCGGCCGGCACGCGCCGGAACCAGGCCGGAGACGGTGCGCATCAGCGTCGACTTGCCGGCGCCGTTCGAGCCGATCAGCGCCGTGATCTCGCCCTCGCGCACGCACAGGTCGACGCCCCACAGTACGGTCACCTGCCCGTAGCCCGACTGCAGCCCCTCGATCCGCAGCAACTCGCCGCCCCTGGTCGCGGGAACCGCGGCGCTGCTTCTCGAAACGGCGGCGCCGTTGCCGGGTGCGCCGACACCACCTCCGCTTGCCGGATTCACTGCGCGGCCTCCGTCGCACGCTGCGCGTATTTCTTGCCCAGGTAGGCCTCGACGACCTGCGGGTTGGAGACGACCTGCGCCGGCGAACCGTCGGCGATCAGCGCGCCGTTGTGCAGGACGACGACGCGCGAGGACACCGACAACACGACCTTCATCAGGTGTTCGATCAACACGATCGTCACCCCCGAGCCGGCGATCCTGCGGATGAGCGCCATCGCCTGCTCGACCTCGGCCGAGTTCAAGCCGGCGTTGACCTCGTCCAGGAACAGCAGCTTCGGATGCATCGCGAGCGCCTTCGCGAGCTCCAGGCGCTTGCGCATCGCCAGCGTGAGGTTCGCCGCCGGCAGCGCGGCCCGCTCGCTCAGCCCTACGAAGGCGAGCTTCTCCTCGGCCACTTGCCGCGCCTCGCGCATCGATCCGCCCGACGAGAACAGCGCCGCCGCGCGCACGTTGTCGAGCACCGACAACTCGGGGAAGGGCTGCACGACCTGGAAGGTACGTGCGAGGCCCGCACGCGCGGTCCGGTACGGCCGCAGCCGCGTGATCTCGCGACCCTCGAAAAGCACGCGCCCGCCGCTGGCGCGATGAACGCCGGTGATGACGTTCACCAGCGTCGTCTTGCCGGCGCCGTTCGGTCCGATGAGTCCGAGCACCTCGCCGGCCCCGATCGACAGCGACACATCGACCAGCGCCTGCAGGCCGCCAAAACGGCGCGACACCGATTCGAGTCGCAGCAACTCAGCCACGGCCGGCCTCCCTCATCGCACGGGCGGGCAGCGGCGCCGGCGTCGCTGCGGGTGCGCCGGCCGGCGCATCGTCGCCGGCGCCGGGCGAACGCAGGGTCCGGCGAAGCCGCCCGCCGATCGAAATCATCCCGTGCGGCAGGAACAGCAACAGCACGACGATCAGGAAGCCGAGCACGCCGCTGTGCACCTGCAGCCAGTTGCGCCAGACGAACTCCTCGATGCCGAGGAACGCGAACGCGCCGATCACGGCTCCGACGGTGGAGCCAAGGCCACCGAGCAGGACCATGACGATGGGCTTGACGGCGAGCAGGATGTCGTAGACATCGGGCGGCTCGATGTAGTGCACCCAGCCCGCGTAGAGCGTGCCCGCCATTGCCACGAAGACGCCGGAGAGCGCGAAGGCGAGCGCCTTGTACAGCGTCGCGTTCACGCCGATCATGTCGGCGGCCGGCTCGTTCTGTCGGATGCACGCCAGCCCGAAGCCCACGCGCGAGCGCTCGACGACGAAGACGACCAACACGCAGGCGAGCAGCAGCGCCCACATCGCGAGGAAGAAGAAGGTCGCTTCGTATTCGACGCTGCCGCTGCTGCCCAGGTCGAGCGGAATGTTCAACCCCATTCCACCGCCGGTGAGATCGGTCGCCGAGTTGGTCAGCTCGCGAAGCACTTCCGCTACGGCAAGGCTCGCGATCGCGAAATAGTGGCCGCGCAGGCGCAGCAACACCCAGCCGAGCAGCATCGCCGTTGCGAAGGCCATCGCACCGGCGGCGCCGATGGCGATCACGAGCGGCGCGCCCTTCGATAGCAACACGCCGCCGGTGTAGGCGCCCAATCCGAAGAACGCGGCCGTCGCGAAGGACGGATAACCGGCCATCCCGCCGATCACGTTCCACGAAACGGCAAGGATCGCGTACAGGCAGGCGGTGGTGCCCAGCCGCAGCGTGTACGACCCGCCGAACCAGGGCAGCGCCGCCAGCGCAACCAGGGCGACGACGAGCGCGAGCTTCGCATGCTTGGTCACGTGCCCCTCCGCGCGCAACGCCCGTTCGGTGCGGTCCTCATTCGAAACCCCGCTTTCCGAGCAGCCCCTGCGGCCGGAAGACGAGGAAGCCGATCAGCAGCGCGAAGGACAGCGTCACCGCGTGCTCGGGGCCGAACGCAAGCGCGCCGAAGCTCTCCACCAGCCCGAGCACGAGCCCGCCGAGCACCGCGCCCGGCACGCTGCCCAGGCCGCCGAGGACGCAGACGACGAATGCCTTGCCCAGATACGGAATCGACGACAGCGGCGAGATCGGAAAGATCAGCGCGAGCAGCACTCCGGCGCAACCGGCCATCGCAGCGCCCAGCCCGAAGGCAGCGGCGTAGGTGACGGGAACATCGACGCCCATCAGCCGCGCAGCGTCGCGGTCGAGCCGCACCGCGATGATCGCGCGGCCCATCCGTGTCCGGCGCAGCAGCACGTACAGCGCCGCGGTGAGCACGAGCGCAAATGCGGTGGCGACGAGGCGGTCCACCGGAACGACCACCGACCCCCAGTCGACGGTGCCCAGCGGCGGGTCGAGGATCAGCTTGCGATAGTCGGCCTTGAACGCGAGGATCATCGCGTTGTTCAGGATGAGATCCATCCCGAAGGTGAGCGTGAGCGTGACGAGCACGGGCGCGGCCATCACCCGGTTGAGCACGCCGCGCTGCACGAGGAAGCCCGCCACGTAGAACAGCGGCGCGGCAATCGCCAGCGTCACCCACGGGCTGAATCCGAGCGAGTGGTAGGCGCCCCACGCGAGATACGACCCGAGCACGATGAACGAACCGTGCATCAGGTTGATCACGTTGAGCACGCCCCACACGAGCGAGAAGCCGGCCGCGATGCACGCGTACAGGCAGCCGAGCACCACGCCGTTGACGAGGATCTGCAGGAGCATTGGAGTTTCCGGGAAAGAGGGCGGCGCGGGGGCGCGCTCCGCTACCCGAGCGCGTACCCGCGTGCCTGCCGCTCAGTTCCCGCTGCTCACTGGGACATGCCCACGCCGAGCTTCAGTTCACCCTGCTTGATCTCGGCCGGATGCACGACGACGGTCTTTCCACCCTGGATCTGGAACACCGGCGGCTCGAGCGAGTCGATCTGGCCAGTCTTGCCGAAGTGCACCGGACCCCAGAAGGTCATCACGTTCATGTCGGCGAGCGCGTCGCGGACCTTCTCCCGATCGAGCGATCCGGCTTTCTCGATCGCCATCTGGAACAGCGCACCCGACACCGACGACGAGGCCTGCGCGTAGTCGGGCGTCGCGTTGTACTTCTCGCGGAACAGCTTCACGTAGTTGTCGGCGGTGCCGAAGATGTCCTTGCCCTGGTAGCGCACGGCGGGATGCCACCACGCGGCGCTGCTGATGTTCTCGGCACCGGCGCCGGCCGCGTCGATGAACTCCTGGTATGCCGGTCCGGCAATCATCGTGACCACCGGCGCGCCGATGCGCTGGTCGGACATCTGCTTGCGGATCAGCACGAGGTCGTTGATGTAGCCGGTGGCGAAGATCCAATCGGCGTTGGCCGCCTTCACCTGCGCGAGCGCCGACGAATGGTCCATCGTGTTGATCGCGTACTTCTCGAACATCACGACGTCCATGCCGTGCGACTTCGCCGACTTCTCCATCTCCTGCGCGATCGCCAGCGGGAAGAGATCGTTGCGCGCGATGATCGCCACGCGCTTCACCTGGGGCGCCTTCTGCGAGACGATCTGCGTGAGCGGCGTCGTGAGCGTGTCGTTCGGCGTGAAGGTGCCGAACAGGTACTTGTAGCCCTGGTCGTACACCTGCGACGACGACGCCGTCGAGGCGATCGTCGGCATCTTGTATTTCTCGCTGACCGTGCTCGCCGCCTTCGCAGCGCCCGAACCGAAGGGCGAGAACAGGAAGTTCACTTTCTCCTGCGTGATCAGCTGCTCGGCCGCCTGCACCGCGCGCGGCGTGTTCGACTGGTAGTCGGTGTAGACGATCTCCACCTTCATCTTCTTGCCGCCGACGTCGATGCCGCCGGCCTTGTTCACCTGCTCGGCCCACAGGTTGTAGCCCTGCTGCTGCTTCAGCGCCTCCGGCGCGAGCGCCCCCGTGAGCGGCAGCGGGGCGCCGAAGCGGATCGTCTCCTGCGCGGAGGCACTCGTGGCGAGGACGAAGGGCGCCGCGGCGACGGCGGCGCAGGCGAGGGTGCGGCGAAGCGAGCGTTGGGTCATTGCGTCTCCTGTTCGACGTGGGCGTCCGTCGTTATGGGGAACCGAGTCTACTGGCGACACTGTTTGCTGGGAACAGCAGAATTGCGACCGCAGCGTTCCCGAAATCAGAACGGTAGCGCCAGGGAGTGCAGCGCCCCGCAGGCGAGTCGATGCTGCGACTCCGGCGTTGCTGCAGACCGCGCTAATCAGCCAGGCAAAGGAGTAGCGGAATCGGAGGGGCGCCTGCGCCTCGGCGGCGACATCATTGCCTTCATGCAGTCGACCGCGGCGGCGGCCGCCGGCGACAGGGTGCGCGCGGCGCTCGCCACGAGCGTCACGCGGGTGGCGCTGAGCAGCGGCTCGTCGAGGGGAACCGCGACGAGCCGACCGTCGGCAACCTCGGCGCGCACCGAATCGAGCGGCAGAAACGTGACGCGGTCGCTCGCGAGTACGAGGCGCCAGGCAAAGGCGAGCGTGTTGGTCTCCACCACCGTGTGCAGCTCCAGTCGATGGATGGCGCGCACGCGATCGATCAACTGGCGAATGCCGAACGACCTGTTGGGGAGCACGATCGGCCACCGGGCGACGTCCGCGAGTCGGCACTTGCGCCTGCGTCCGAGCGGGTGCGTGGGACGCACGATCGCACACAGCGGTTGGCGCATGAACGCGAGTTCGAGCAGGTCACGACGCGGCGATCCCCCGAACACGATGCCGAAGTCCACTTCGTGCTCCGCGACGGCCTCGGCCACGCGCTGCGAGCCGTAGGCTGAGACGTCGAGGTTGAGTCCCTCGTGCTCTGCGAGAAAGCGCTCGGTGAATGCCGTCACCAGCCCGGCGAGCAGCCCCTCGACGCACGCAACGTCGACGTGCCCGCGATGCAGGGTCTCGTATTCGTGGATCTGCGCACGCAGCGCGTCGAGTCGCAGGCGCGAGTCGTCGGCGAACTCGAGCAGCAGCCGGCCCGCAGCAGTGGGGGCCATGCCGCGCGCACGTCGCTCGAAGAGTTGCACGCCGAGCTCCTCCTCGAGCGCGACGATCTGGCGGCTGATCGCGCTCTGCGCGACGAACAGGCGTTCGGCCGCGCGGCGCAGCGAGCCGTGCCGCGCGACCTCGCGGAAGTACCTTAGACTCGCCGTCTCGATCAACCCCGGGCTCCCGTCGTTCGACGGGCGAATGGTACCGGCCGGCGCGCATTGCGCATCGAGCCTTGCGAGCGCCCCGCGCGGGCGCCGAACCCAACAAGCGCACGCCAAGCCGCGCGCAATCCGAAAGACGAGCGAGACAAGCCATGCAGACCGAAGCGATTCTTTCCCCCTACGACGGAACCGTGGTCGGACACATGCCGGTTTCCGGCGAGCCCGAGATCGAAGCGGCGATCGGCAGAGCGCAGCGTGCGTTCAAGACGCTGAAGCGCCTGCCCCGGTTCGCGCGTGCCGACGTGCTCGATCGCGCGTCGTTGCTCGTGCGCAAGCGCCGCGATGAGTTCGTCCGGCTGATTGCAGCCGAAGCGGGCAAGCCGCTGTACGACGCGCGTGGCGAGGTCTCGCGCGCGACCTTCAACCTGGCGAACGCGGCAGCCGAGGCGCGCCGCTTCGGCGGCGAGGAAGTTCCCCTCGACATGGACGCCGGCGTCTTCGAATACCAGACGACCGACGCCAGCGGACGGGCACTCTCTCTCGACGCGCTGGACGCCGAAGCGCTCGCCAGGATTCGACGTCGCGTCGGCCTCGCGCGCCGCTATCCGATCGGCCTCGTGCTCGCGATCGCGCCGTTCAACTTTCCGCTGAACCTCGTGCTGCACAAGGTTGCTCCCGCGCTGGCCGTCGGCAATGCGGTCGTGCTGAAGCCCGCACCGCAGACGCCGCTCACCGCGCGACTGCTGCAGGAAGTCTTCGCCGAGGCGGGACTGCCCGAAGGCGCCTTCGAGGTCTGCCATTGTCCGGTGCCGCTGGCCGAGAAGATGGTGCGAGACGAGCGCTTCGCGATGGTGAGCTTCACGGGCAGCGCCAAGGTCGGCTGGCACATCAAGGACATCGCCGGGCGCAAGAAGGTCGCGCTCGAACTCGGCGGCAACGGCGCGGTGATCGTGGCCGAGGACGCCGACCTCGATTACGCGGCCGCGCGCTGCGTGCGCGGAGGCGTCGTCTACGGCGGACAGTACTGCATCGGCGTGCAGCGCATCCTGGTGCAGCGAAGCGTAGAGAAGGCCTTCGTCGAGAAGCTCGTCGCGCGAGTCGAAGCCTGCCGCGTCGGCAACCCGCTCGAGGACGGGATCGACGTCGGACCGGTGATCGACGAGGGCTCGGCGAAGCGCATCCAGTCCTGGGTCGACGAAGCGGTGACGCAGGGAGCCCGCCTGCTCACCGGCGGCAAGCGCGAACGCGCCGTCGTCCAGCCCACGGTGCTCACCGCCACGCGCCCGGGGATGAAGGTCGAGGACGAGGAGATTTTCGGGCCGGTGCTCACGGTGAACGCCTACGACGATTTCGACGAGGCGGTCGCGCGCGCAGCCGACTCACGCTACGGACTGCAGGGCGGAATCTTCACGCAGGATCTGCGCCGGGCGTTTCGCGCGATTGACGAATGGGAGGTCGGCGGGCTGATGATCAACGACGTGCCGATCTACCGGATCGACAACATGCCCTTCGGCGGGTGGAAGGAATCGGGCTTCGGGCGCGAAGGGACGCGGTACGCGATGGAGGAGATGAGCGAGATCCGGCACCTGGTGATCAATTACGGCTGAGGCAGCGGGCGGCGGGCGGACGGGCAACGAGCCAGCCGGCGGGCGGTGAACCGCGGCAACGCTGTGCCGTCATATCGATATGCGCAATCGCGATTCGAATGCGCGGCGCGCCATCGATCGACAGACTGCATCAGGTCGCGCCGACCGCTCCTCGCAGGTCGGCGCGCGACCCCGTCCCGACCGACAAGAGCCGCCACGCCATGAAGCCGCTGTACCTTGCGATCGCCCTTTGCGCGGCGACGCTTTCGACCTCCCAAGCCCAGGTGCCGATGCAGGACTGGCAAGGCCTGGCCATCACCGCCATTACCTCCGCCGAGAAGGGAACGGTGCGCGACATGGTTCGCGCCGGTCACTACTACCGCACCGGCTTCGGGGTGCACCGCGACTGGACCCAGGCCCTGCGTTGGTACAAGCAGGCGGCGCGCGCAGGCGACGCGAACGCCGCTTATTGGGCGGGCAAGCTCTACCTGCAGGAGCAGCGCCCCGTCGAAGCGCGCGAGTGGTTCGCGCGCGCGGTCGGCATGAGCCTCGAGGAGGTGCAGGCAAGCTGGGAACTCGGGCAGTTGTACCTGCACGGCACAGGCGTCGAGCAGGACAAGCACCGCGCGGCCGCTCACTTCTTCAATGCGGCGGCGTTCGGTCACGCACCGGCACAATACGAACTGGCGCAGCTGCTGCTCGAGCAGGGGGACGAGAGGTCGGCCGCGCACTGGCTTCGACAGGCGGCGGAGCAGGGCCACCCGGCTGCGGCGGCGCAACTCCAGGCGTGCGCGCTGCCGGGCAGCGAAGGCGTCGACTCGAAGCGCGCGGAATGCGTGACGGCGCAGCACGGGTGAGCGGGCCAAGGCCGGCGACGCGGGAGTAACACGCGCAGCTCAGCGCCGTGCGCCGTGCGCCCGAGGCGCGGGCTGTGCCGGCCAATCAGCGGCGCGACGGATGGGGCACCGCCCCGCGCCCTCAGCCCTGCGTCTCGTCCTCGATCATCGAGAACAGATGCCCCATGCGCGCCTGCTTCGTGCGCAGGTAACGCAGGTTCGACGAATCGAGCCCGACCTCGATGCCGACGCGCTCGGCGACATCGACGCCCGACGCGCGAATCGCCTCGACCTTCGCCGGACTGTTGGTCATCAATCGAAGCGAGCGCACGCCGAGGTGATCGAGCATCGGACGACACACGTCGTAGCGACGCAGATCGGCGTCGAAGCCCAGCGCGAGGTTCGCATCGACGGTATCGGCGCCGCAGTCCTGCAAGCCATAGGCGCGGATCTTGTTCATCAGGCCGATGCCGCGCCCCTCCTGCCGCAGGTACAGCACGACGCCGCGACCTTCCGCGGCCACGCGCTGCATCGCCTCCTGCAACTGCGCGCCGCAGTCGCAGCGCCGACTGAACAGCGCGTCGCCGGTCAGGCATTCGGAATGGACACGCGCGAGGACCGGGGCGCCGTCATCGACAGTACCCAGCACCAGCGCGAGATGCTCCGCACCGGTGTCGGGATCGACGAAGCCGTGCAGACGGAAAGTCGCCCACGGAGTGGGAAGCACGCAGGAACCCACGTGCTCGATGTGCGTGGGGACCTTTCCGCCGGCGACTTCGTCCATGCAATCACTCCTTCGTGGGCTGCCCTCGGCCGAACAGCTTGTTCGCGACTTCGGCGATCGTCTTGCCCTGAAAACGGGCGCCGCCGAGATCGACCTCGGAAGGCTGGCGCGAACCATCACCGCCGGCGATCGTCGTCGCCCCGTACGGACTGCCGCCCACGACCTCGTCGATTTTCATCTGCCCCTGGTAACTGTACGGCAGCCCGACCGTCACCATGCCGAAGTGCATGAGGTTGGCGAGGATCGAGAACAGGGTCGCCTCGTTGCCGCCGTGCTGCGTGGCGCTCGAAGTAAAGGCGCCGCCGACCTTTCCGTTCAGCGCGCCGCGCGCCCACAACCCGCCGGCCTGGTCGAGGAAATTCGCCATCTGCGACGACATGCGACCGAAGCGCGTGCCGGTGCCGACGACGATTGCATCGTACCCGGCGAGCTGCTCGATCTTCGCGACCGGGGCTTCCTGGTCGAGCTTGAAGTGCGAGGCCTTCGCCACTTCGGGCGGAACGAGCTCGGGCACGCGCATCACGTCGACCTGCGCGCCGGCCTCGCGCGCGCCTTCGGCAACCGCGTAGGCCATCTGCTCGATGTGACCGTAGGAGGAATAGTAGAGAACCAGAACCTTGGCCATTTTCGTTGCTCCTGTCGCATGGTTGAAGGGGTGAAACCAGGCGCCGAGCGCCGTTCCTATCTGTGATGAGGTTAAGGGCGGAACGGTGGAGTAACTAGACCGGCCGACAGGAATTGATCGTTCAGTATCTGGAACAATTAATCAAAACGCATCGCCACCGGTAGACCGGGATTCGGTTCACGCAGGCCGCTCGACGAAGCGCCGCTCGAAATCCCACACTTCCTCGAAGCCGACGATTTCGTGCAGTCGTCTCATGTCGACGCTCGGAACCGGCGAGCCGATCGTGCTTCCGTGCTCCTTGAGCCACGCGTAGCTGTTCTCGAGCGCTGCACAGACGACTCCCATGCCGGCGGTCGGGTAGATCGCGAGATCGAAACCCCATGCCTGCAGGTCTTCCTGCGCGACCACGGGCGACGCGCCGCTCGGCACCATGTTGGCGAGCAGCCAGGCGTCGATCGATTCACCGATGCGGCGGAACTCATCCGCCGACTCGGGCGCCTCGATGAACACGATATCGGCACCGGCGGCCGCGAATGCCTTTCCGCGGCGGATCGCCTCGTCCAGTCCGAGCCCGGTGCGCGCGTCGGTGCGTGCAATGATCAGCGTGTCGGGTCGACGACGCGCGTCGATCGCCACCTCGATCCTTCGCAGCATGTCGGGCAACGCAACCACGCGCCGATTCGGGGTGTGGCCGCACTTCTTGGGCATCTCCTGGTCTTCGATCTGGATTGCCTGCACGCCGGCGGCCTCGTAGCCTCGCACGGTCTCGCGAACGTTCAACAAGCCGCCGAAACCGGTGTCCGCGTCGGCGATCAGCGGCGTACTCGTCCCGTCGGCGATCGTACGCGCGCGCCCGACCATGTCCGTGAACGTGGCGAGCCCGGCGTCGGGCCTGCCAAGGTAGGACCCGGAGATGCCGTAGCCGGTCATGTAGAGCGCCTTGAAGCCCATCCGGTCGGCGATCCGCGCGGAAAACATTTCGAACACTCCAGGCGCGAGAATGAATTCGCCGGCCTGCAGCAATTCCTTGAGTCGGATCTGCGATGTCATGTCGATTCCAGGGGTGGAGAAAGAAAGATTCGAAGTCCGCACCGGCACTCAGTTCGGCGCGCGCTTGTGCAACCGACGTTCGAGCGCAAGCAGCAGCCAGCTCGCGGCGGTGGCCAACACCACCAGCAAAAGCGCCAACGCGACGATCACGTCGGGCTGGTTGTTCTCCATCGACTTGATCAACAGGTAGCCGATGCCGCGCTGCGACGCGAACATTTCGCCGATCAGGGTTCCGAGCAGCGTCAATGAAAAGCCGAGACGAAAACCGGTGACGATCTCGGGCAGGCTGGCCGGCACCAGCACGTGCAGGAACATCTGCCGCCGGTTGAGCCGCATCGATCGGCCGGATCGAATGTAGACAAGCGGGATGTTGCGCACGGAATTCATCGTGAACAGCACGACCGGCACGATCCCGTGGATCGCACCGAATGCCACCTTTGCCGAAAGACCGAGCCCGAAGAGCAGCAGCACGACCGGGTACAGCGTGATTTTAGGAATCGAGTAGAGACCGACGAGCAGCGGTTCGAGCACCTCGCCCGACAACCGGTGCGCACCGAGTGCGACGCCGATCAGGAGTCCGCCGACGAGCGAGATCAGGAGCGCGGCCGCGAATGCAGTGCCGGTTTCGGCGGCATGCGCGGAAAAACCGGGCTCCGCCATCAGGCGCCCCAGCCGCGCAACGGTTGCCGCGGGCGACGGCAGGACCATGGGGCCGGCGATCATCGACAACAGCTGCCAGAGCGCTGCCAGGGCGACGAGCAGAAGAGCGGAGTCCACGAATCGCCTCGGCGGCTTTCCGGGGCTTTCCGGACGACGGTCGGCACGCTCGAGCGACGGGGCCGGGCGCGTCGTCGACGTGCCGGCGATCGGCACGGCGTCGCTCCGGGTGGCGGGAGCGGGGCCGCGCGCGGACGGAGACGCCATCGCGTTCCCCACCTAGCGGCCGCCGCGGCGCAGGAACAGCCGCCGTTCCCACGAATACATCGCCAGATTGAGCGCGCCAACGAAGCCCAGCAACAACAACATCAGGCCGTACATCGTCCGGTTGTCGAAGCTGTTGTATGCGAACGCAATCTGGAAACCCAGGCCCGAACCGCTCAGCACGAACTCGCCGGCAATGACGCCGATGAACGAATAGACGATCGCCAGCTTCACGCCGGTGAAAAGGTACGGCGCGCAGGAAGGCAGCACGATGTGGATCATCTCGTCGGCAACCGAAAGACGCATCGCGCGCGCGGTACGGCGCATCACGCGTGGCACGCGTTCGAAACCGTCGAGCGTGTTCAACGCCATCACGACAACGGCAAACACGAAACCGATCGCAATCAGGGGCCACCGGTTCAACCCGAACAACACGATGAACAGCGGGTAGAAGATGAAGGTCGGCACCGAGTAATAGCTCGCGAGCAACGGATCGGCGGCGCGGCGCAAGCGCGGCAGGCGATAGAGCGCCCAACCGAAGAGGAAGCCGACGACGATCGACAGCGCGCAGGCGATGCCGACGTTGGTCAGCGTCAGCACGATGTCCTTCGTGTATTGGCCCGAGGCGAGCAACGACCCGGCTCCGGCGAGCATCGCCGTGGGCGGGATCACGGCAACGGGGTCGATCCAGCCGCCCCGACAGCCGATCTCGAGCGCGCCCACCAGCAGCCCGACCAGCACGACACGAATCCACCCCGCGCGCGTCACGAGTGCCTCGCTGCGTCAGTACGGAGCGGCAATCGAAGGCGTCTTCGCTGCAGATCGCTGTGACATGCCGAGCGACTTCATCGATTCGCGGCGCAAAGTGGACCACAGCCGCGCCGCGATCCTTCCGAACGAGTCATCCGAAACGATGGTGCTGTCGCGTTCACGCGGCCAGCCTGTCTCCACGAGATCGAGGAACACTCCCGGACGCGCCGACATCACGCCGACCCGGTCGGAGAGCATCGCCGCTTCATCGAGCGCATGGGTGATCAGCAGGATGGTGGCGCCGGTGTCGCGCCACAACTTCAGCAACTCGTCGCCCATCAGCAGTCGAGTCTGCTGGTCGAGCGCGCCGAAGGGCTCGTCGAGGAGCAGCAATCGAGGTCGCGTGACCAGCGTGCGCGCGATGCAGAGCCGCTGCCGCATTCCCCCGGACAACTGCGCAGGATAAGCGGCCGCGAAAGGCGCGAGCCCCATGAAGGCAAGCGCATGGTCGACGCGCTCGCGGATGGTGGCCTCATCCATGCCCCGGCGCCGCAGGCCGAAAGCGGCGTTGTCCTCGACGTTCAACCACGGAAAGCTCGCGTCTTCCTGGAAGACGATGCCGACTCCGTCCGGAACGGCACCGGCGACCGGCTTTCCTTCGAATTCGACTTCGCCTTCCTGCGCAGTCGCGAGTCCGCCGAGCACGTCGAGCAGCGTCGACTTGCCGCAGCCGGAAGGACCGACGACGGAGAAGAACTCGCCTCGCCGGAGCTCGAGATCGAGCGGACCCAGGGCATGGACCGGCTCGCCGCCCGTCTGGGCTGCGTAGGTGCGCGTTACGCCGCGCAACCTCGCGTGGATCGTGTCACCGCCCACCCCATCCACGGCGTCACCTCGACTTCGGGACGCGGAAGTACGCTCGCTGCGCGGCCGACTCCATCGGCTCTACTGCTTCCGACGCAGGTCTTCCGGCAGGTAGCTCTCGTCGATGACCGAGTTCCAGTCGAATGCACCTTCCGGAATCGCCTTGACGAGTCGCAGGCCCTTGAGCATCACCTCCATGCCTTCGTAGTCGAACTCGCCGGCGCTCCAGTACGTTCCCTTTCCTCCGAGCACGCTCTCGATCGCCGCCTTCGCCTGGTCTTCGGGAATCTTGTACTCGCGCGCCATGATCGGCGCGACCTCGGCCGGATGCGCGCGCACGAATTCCACCCCCTTGCGACGCGCAGCGATGATGCCCTTGATCTGTTCGGGGTTCTTCTTCAGGTAGTCGGTGCGCACGATGCCGACCGTCTGCGTGATGCGCGGCACGATGTCCGTCGAGCGCCAGGCCGCGCGGTAGTTCCCCTTCTCCTTGCTCCACACCGGCTCGGTCACGTAGACCATATCGACGCCCCCCTCGCGCAGCGCCGTCAGGCCTGCACCGACGCCGCCCACCGATTTGCGCTCGAGCTGTCCCCCGAGTCCGTTGGCGTCGATCATCATCGACGTCAGGATGTCGGTCACCGATTTCGGGCTCGAATAGCCGAGTTTCTTGCCCTTGAGATCAGCCGGCCTGGAGATGCTTTCGTCGTCGCGTCGAGTAGCCCAGACCATGTCGGCGACCGACAGCACCCCGCCGTGCACGATGGTGAGCGGAACACCCTGCTGGATCGCCGCGATCGCCGCCGGCAATGCAACCTCTCCATAGGGAATATCGGAAGCGAGGGCGTTGCGCACGGTTGTGCCGCCTCCCGCCGACGTGATGAAGCCCGTCACGTCGATCTTCGCCTCGCTCGCGAACCATCCCTTCTCGCGCGCGACGGCGAACGGAACGCCGTACAGCCCGGTGCCGAAGTGCGTGACAGTAAGGTCGACGGCGCTGGCGGCGCCAGCGGCAATGAGGGTGCCGGCAACGGCGACGGCGCGCAGCACGCGCGACAGGGCAAGGGTTGGCATGAGGTCTCCTTGATGAGCGGGGCCGTTTCGACGACGACCTCCGGCGGGGAAGAACCGATTGTTCATGCTGCACGGGGTTCGGTCAAATGACGAATGCAGCCTGATGCGGCAACCGAAATCTGATGCACGCAGCCTGATGTGGCGACCGATCGGCGCATACGCATACCCTAGGTCGTCTACCCGACTGCCAAGAGCCCGCCAACGCGTCATGCTGCCGCGATGGCCGACCTGCAGGTTGCTGCACCTCGTCGCGCGCGCCGCGGCGGGAGCGCGTCCCTTCCGTCATCGTCATGCCTGCGCGGAGCTCTGGAGTCGGGTCTTGCGCAATTTCGACGTAGTGGCCCTGGCACTCATGCCGGATCACGTTCATCTCCTCGCCGAGATCGAGCGCGACAGCGCGTTGCGCACCTTCGGACGCGTCCTTTCCGCGTTCCGGTCAAAAATGCGGGCGAGCACGGATCCGGACCTCTTGTTTGACTGGGAACGTCTTCCATCGCCCGAGAAAGTGCAGCGCGACCGAAGGCACATCGCGCGGACGATTCGATACATTCACCTCAATCCCACCCGCGCCGCGCTTTGCAGCGACCCGCGCGAATGGGAGTGGAGCACGCATCGCGACTGGCTCGGCGCCGTCGCCCGGCCCTGCGTCGACCGGGCGCGGTGGGGCAACAGCGATGGGAAAACGCATGCCCTCGTGCATCGACTGGCTGCACGAGTAATGTCGTCGGACCCTTCCGTACCTGGCGGCCGACCGCCAGTAGACCCAGCGCCCTTCCTGCTTCCGTTGCCGAAGAAGGACGCGTCGATTGACGCGCTGCTGCAGGCCGTACCGCGCGCGCTGCGCAGCCCCCGCATGCGGCCACACGAGTTCGACCTCGCCGAACGACGGCTCTTCCTGCTATCGGCCGCGCAATGGACTCGCTACTCGGGCGCCGAACTGGCTCGAAGTCTCGGCTGCGACCCGAGGAGCGCGCAGCGAACGATCCGCCAACAGCGTGACGAAGAACTTCGTGAAGGCGCCAACTCTTCCAAGCGAGGCGGTCGAGAGCGGGGCGACGTGCTCGACGCAAATGAATTGCACGCGATGGCCGTCATCCTGGCCGATCCTCGTCTGACCGCGGCACCGGGTGCCGAGGCAACGCGTGCTGCTTTCAGGCGAGGCTAGTTCAGCGCGCAAACGACGAGCGCTTGCGCCGAGACGCCATGCCCCTGACGCACCGGCGCATGTTCCATTCCGCCGCGAAACGCGGCGTTTTCAGCCGTACAACAAGCCCCGGAGTCGAAAATGCCGCATTTCGCGGCAGTTCCAGCACGGCGCAAGGCGCCGTGCACGGGGCGTGTTGCTCGGTGCGGGTTGCACGGCGCGTGTTGGCGCGCGCACGTTTGGCGGCGCTCGAGCCGCCCGAGCCCCTACAGCACCGACGCCAACACCCGCCTCGCCTCCTCCTCCGCTACGCCGGTCCTGCGCACGTAATCCGCCAGCTGATCCTCGCCGATCCGCCCCACGTTGAAATACTGCGAGGCCGGGTGCGAGAAATAGAACCCGCTGACGCTCGACGCCGGCATCATCGCGAAGCCCTCGGTCAGCTGCATGCCGATGGCCTCCGCGTGCACCGTCTGGAACAGCACGCGCTTGACCGTATGCTCGGGACACGCCGGGTAACCGGGCGCCGGGCGAATCCCGCGGTACTTCTCCGCGATCAACTCGGCGTTCGACAAGGCTTCGTCCGGCACGTATCCCCACAACTCGCGGCGCACGCGCGCGTGCAGGCACTCGGCGAAGGCCTCCGCCAACCGATCGGCCAGCGCCTTCAGCGTGATCGCCGAGTAGTCGTCGAGTTCGCGCGCGAACTCGTCGAGCTTCTTCTCGATGCCGACGCCCGCCGTCACCGCGAACAGCCCGATCCAGTCCTCGTAACCCGAGGGCCGCCCGTCGACGAGCTTCGGCGCGATGAAGTCCGCCAGGCACTTGTTGTCGACGCCCGCATGCTTCTCGACCTGCTGGCGCAGGTTCCTCCAGGTGAACGCGACCTTCGAGCGCGTCTCGTCGGTGTAGACCTCGATGTCGTCGTCGTTCACCGAGTTCGCCGGCAGGAAGGCGACGACGCCGTTGGCCTGCAGCCAGCGTTCCTCGACGATGCGCTTCATCATCGCCTTGCCGTCGGCGAACACACGTCGCGCCGAATCGCCGACCAGCGGATCGTCGAGCAGCGCCGGATAGCCGCCGTGCAGGTCCCACGCCTGGAAGAACGGCCCCCAGTCGACGTAGCGCTCGATCTCGGCGAGGTCGTAGTCGCGAAACTCGCGCCGCCCGAGAAAGGTCGGCCGCGGCGGCACGTAGGAGGCCCAGTCGATCTTCGGCCGGTTCGCGCGCGCCTGCTCGATCGACACGAGCTTCGGTCCCTTCTTCGCCGCGTGCTGCCTGCGCACGCGTTCGTATTCGTCGCGAACCTCGGCGAGATACGCGTCGCGCTGCTCGTCCGACACGAGGCTCTGCACCACAGGCACCGAGCGCGACGCATCGGGGACGTAGATCACCGGACCCGAGTAGTGCGGCGCGACCTTCACCGCCGTATGCACACGGGACGTGGTCGCCCCGCCGATCAGCAGCGGCACGTGGTTGTCGCGGAAGTGCGGATCACGCTCCATCTCGCGCGCGACGTGCGCCATCTCCTCGAGCGACGGCGTGATGAGGCCCGACACGCCGACGATGTCGGCGCCCTCCTCCTTCGCCTTCGCCAGCAGCGCGGCGGCCGGAACCATCACGCCCATATTGACGACTTCGAAGTTGTTGCACTGGAGGACGACCGCAACGATGTTCTTGCCGATGTCGTGCACGTCGCCTTTCACGGTGGCCATCACCACCTTGCCGCGCGACGAAACGTCGGCGCCGCTCGCGGCCAGCAGCCGCTTCTCCTCCTCGATGAACGGCACGAGGTGCGCCACCGCCTGCTTCATCACGCGCGCCGACTTCACCACCTGCGGCAGGAACATCTTCCCCGAGCCGAACAGCTCGCCGACGATGTTCATGCCGTCCATCAGCGGGCCTTCGATCACCTCGATCGGCCGGCCGCCGCGCGCGTCGATCTTCGCGCGCACTTCCTCGGTATCTTCGACGATGAAGGTCGTGATGCCGCGCACCAGCGCATGCGCCAGGCGCTTCTCGACCGGTTCGCGCCGCCAGGCGAGGTCCTCCTCGGGCTTCGCGCCGCCGGCGCCGGGCTTCAGCGTCGCCGCGAACTCGATCATCCGTTCGGTCGCGCTCTTGCCGTGGTCGGGGTCGCCGGGCGAGACGCGCGGCGGCCGGTCGAGCACGATGTCCTCGACGCGTTCGCGCAGCGCCGGATCGATCTCGTCGTAGACGCCGATCATTCCGGCGTTGACGATCGCCATCGTCAGCCCGGCGCGGATCGCGTGATAGAGGAAGACCGTGTGGATCGCCTCGCGCACCGCGTCGTTGCCGCGAAAGCTGAACGAGAGGTTCGACACGCCGCCCGACACCTTCGCGTACGGCAGGTTGTCGCGGATCCAGCGCGTGGCCTCGAGGAAGGCGACGCCGTAGTGGTCGTGCTCGTCGATGCCGGTGGCGATGGTCAGGATGTTCGGGTCGAAGACGATGTCCTCGGGCGGGAAACCGGCGCGCTGCGTCAGCAGGTCGTACGCGCGCTTGCAGATCTGCGCCTTGCGCTCGAAGGTGCCGGCCTGCCCCTGCTCGTCGAAGGCCATCACGACCACCGCCGCGCCGTAGCGGCGGCACAGCGTCGCCTGGCGCAGGAACTCTTCCTCGCCTTCCTTCAGCGAGATCGAGTTGACAATCGGCTTGCCCTGCACGCACTTCAGGCCCGCCTCGATCACCTCCCACTTCGAGCTGTCGATCATCAGCGGAACGCGCGCGATATCGGGCTCCGAGGCGATCAGGTTCAGGAAGCGAGCCATCGCCGCCACGGAGTCGAGCATGCCCTCGTCCATGTTCACGTCGATGACCTGCGCGCCGTTCTCCACCTGCTGGCGCGCCACCGCGAGACCGTCGTCGTAGCGCCCCTCGAGGATCATCTTCGCGAAGACCTTCGAGCCGGTGATGTTCGTGCGCTCTCCGACGTTGACGAATAGCGAGTCGTCATCGATGTTGAAGGCCTCGAGCCCGGCGAGCCGCATCGCGCGCGGCCGCTCCGGCACGCGACGCGGCGGCAGCTTCTCGACTTCGCGCACGATCGCGGCGATGTGCTCGGGCGTGGTGCCGCAGCAGCCGCCGACGATGTTCACGAAGCCCGCCTGCGCGAACTCCGCGAGCAGCGACGACGTGATCTGCGGCGTCTCGTCGAAACCGGTCTCGGCCATCGGGTTCGGCAGTCCGGCGTTCGGATAGACGCACAGGAACGTGTCCGCCTTCGCCGACAGCTCCTCGACGTAAGGACGCATCAGCGCCGCACCGAGCGCGCAGTTCAGCCCGATCGTCAGCGGGCGCGCGTGGCGCACCGAGTTCCAGAAGGCCTCGACGGTTTGACCCGACAGCAGCCGTCCCGACGCATCGGTGACGGTGCCCGAAATCATCAGCGGCACGCGCGCGAGACCCTGCGCCGCGCGCTCGGCCATCAGCTCCTCGATCGCGAAGATCGCCGCCTTCGCGTTCAGCGTGTCGAAGATCGTCTCGAGCAGCAGCAGGTCGACGCCGCCCTCGACGAGCGCGCGCGCCTGCTCGGCATACGCGTCGCGCAGCTCGTCGAAGGTGATCGAGCGCGCGCCCGGGTCGTTGACGTCGGGCGAGATCGACGCAGTCTTCGGCTGCGGCCCGATCGCGCCGGCGACGAAGCGCGGGTGCTCGGGCGTCGAGAAGCGATCGCGCGCCTCGCAGGCGAGCCGCGCGGCAGCGAGGTTCATCTCGCGCGCGTGTTCGGAGAGCGCGTAATCGGCCTGCGCGATGACGGTGGCCCCGAAGGTGTTCGTTTCGATGATGTCCGAACCCGCCGCGAAATACTGCTCATGGATCTCGCGCACGATCCCCGGCTGCGTCAGCGACAGCAGCTCGTTGTTGCCCTTCAGGTCGCGTACGTGCGAGGCGAAGCGCTGGCCGCGAAAGCCCTGCTCGTCGAGCCCGTAGCGCTGCACCATCGTGCCCATCGCGCCGTCGAGGATCAGGATGCGGCGAGCCAGGAGTTCGCGCAGGCGGGATTCGGCGGGAAGCATTGCGTTGAGGTGCAAAGGGGGAAAGGGGATAACCGGTCGAGTATATCGGGCAGGTATAGGGCCCATCGGCGGAGTGGCTGTACCTCGCGCACCGCCTCGTGCACCGCCTCGTGCACGTCCTTCGCGCACGTCCCTCGCGCACCGCGGCTCGCACCGCGCCTCGGCGGCCCCGCCGCCCGGCGCTCAGCGGCTCAACATCTCAGCGCCGCTGGAACGGGTTCAGCGTCTGTATGCCGAACGGTGCGAAGTCGGCGACGTTCCGGGTGACGACGACAAGCCGGTGAGCGATCGCCGTTGCCGTGATCATCTCGTCCTCGTACGCCGCACGAGCAAGCCGACAACCAAGGCGAGACCCAGGCCCACCGCATCCGCGAACCAATCATTCCACGAGGCGGTGCGATACACGGTGAGAGCCTGCAGCAACTCGATCGCGCCGCCGTAGGCCAGCAGAGCGACCCACAGCCGAACTCGACTGCCGTACGCGCCGATGCCGAGCAAGCCGAGCACGAGATAGGCGACGAGATGATCGGACTTGTCCCATCCGGTCGACACGGGCGGCGGTTCCGACGACGGCCACAGCGAAAGCACGAGCACCGCGGCGAGCGCCAGCCAGAAAGCGGCACGCAACATCGCGCCGCGCATCACGATGATCGGCCCGACGACGAAATCTCCTCTGGAGCAAGGTCCGCCCCCCGTATAGCCATTCGGACTAGTTGCGTTGGGCATTGGACACAAAGGAAAACGATACGGCACAAAACGCTATCTTCCCTCGTAAAAGGTCGACTTAAGTTGAGGCTTATTCCCCTGCGTTCCACCAAGTGCTCGAGCCGGTTCTCGCGAGCGCGGCCGCGACTTCGCTCGCCCTATTGTTCCTTGAAAGGACCGCGTCACGGCTCGGCCTGCTCGAAACGTCTCGATCGTCGACCGCGCGGTCGTTCCGCAAATGCCGAGCAAGCCACGCCGCGCGCTGATCGTCGCCGTCGGACTGCTCGGCGGCCTCGCCGGCGGCTTCCTGCTCGCGCAACTGCTCGCCGCGATGCGCGGGCGCATCCGCGACCCGCGCGAGCTCGAGGAGCAGATCGGCATCCACGTCTCGGCAACCGTGCCGGTGGCGAACGAGCAGACCGCGATCGACCAGCGCAAGGGCAAGCGCGCCGGGGCGCCGTTCCTGCTGGCGCGCGCCCAGCCGATGTCAGGCGCCGTCGAGGCGCTGCGCACGCTGCGGCTGAACCTGCAGCTCTCGCTCGCCGAGACGCGAGGCGGACGGACGATCCTGTTCACGTCGGCGGTGCCCGGCCAGGGCAAGAGCTTCGTCTCGGCGAACCTCGCGTATCTGATCGCCAACGCCGGCCCGCGCGTGCTGCTGATCGACGCCGACCTGCGGCTCTCGTCGATCGGGCGCGACGTCGCGGTGGGCGGCAGCAAGGGGCTGTCGGACGTGCTGCGCGAAGGGCTCGACCCGTCGGCCCTCGTGAAGACCGATCCGACGATGAACCTGAGCGTGCTGCCGGCGGGCGCCGCCCCCGACAACCCCGGCGAACTGCTCACCACCGAGCGGCTCGAGCCCGTCTTCGCGTGGTCCGCGTCGCGCTACGACATCGTCATCGTCGATGCGCCGCCGATCCTGCCGGTGTCGAATGCGGTGCTGCTGGGTGCGTTCGCCGACGTCACGGCGTTCGTCCGCATCGATGAATCGGCAAGGACGTGCACGCGCGACGGTTCCTTGTCCAACCCGACGACGCGCGGCACCTGCGCGCCGAGTGCGTCGCGGCTCGGTTTCACTCTGGCGAGCCTCGCCCCCATCGATAGCCAGTGCACGCATCGATGCCACTCCTCGGCGCGTGCAAAGGCATCGTCGAGCTCTGCGATCAGTGATCGGCAACCGTCGGCTGCGACGAGCCGGAAACGATCCAGGTGATGTACGAGGCGGTTCCGATCGTCGATGACGCGCCGCTCACGCTCGGTCCGTGCATGCGACGCGACAGCGTCAGGCTCGCCGATGAGATCGGACGCGCCCTCGGCCAAGCGAAGTACCAGTTCCGTCCATCGACGATGAAGGTTTCCCAGCGTCTCGGAAACGGGCAGCTCCCGCACGTTATCCGGTTCAGACTGGGCCGAGTCTTGCGCTTCCAGTTTGCCTGTTCCCGGAAGCACAGCCTTGAGGCCGTGTTCGATCTGCTGGTAGCGAATCAGGTTACGACCGATGCACCACATCGCCCGATGGACGAGCTCCGAGTGCTCGGACAATAGATCGAGCGCGGCTTCGACACTAACGGAAGGCGAAGCCTTTACGCAGGTTGCGCGTCACGAGCCCGATCTGCCCGCATCGGCATCGTCGTGCGACAGCGGGGATAACTCGGGCAGCCCCAGAACGCACTTCCGCCGCTGCGCGGCTTGCGCTCGACCAGCTTTTCCCCGCAACTCGCGCAGGTCGGTCGCCAGTACTCGCCTTCGGTCGCCACTGCGAGAAGTGCCCGCTGATCCGCCTGCGGCCGCATCCCGATCAGCCGCAGGATCGCGTCGATGTCGAGCAGGTGGATCCCGTTGTCACTCGCGAAACGGGCGGCCTCCGGCGTAAACGACGACGTCGTCGCGAAATGCCCGCGCCGGAGCGAATGCGAGGCCATGACGCCCTTCAGTTCGCGAACCTTGTCGACACCGACGCGTTTGCCCACCCAGTGCTTGCACTGGACGATGCTCACCGGCGTCGCCGGCGCCGATCGGGGATGAAGCCAGATGTCGACGCCGCCATCGGCGCCATGCGATTGGGAACGCGTTTCGAAGCCAGCCTGCGAAAACAACGTCTCGACCACCGCTTCGAAGCGGCGCCACTCGATCTGCGCGAACAACTCGCGAGTCCAGCGGTCTTGCGTCATCCCGACAACCTGGCTCCGAGCCTCGTGGACCGTCTTGCGGAGGTGCTTCTCGTGCTCATCGGCCACACGGTCGGTTGCGGGCTGCGCCGGAACGGCAAGGACATTCGCCGGCAATTTCGATGTAGCGCGGGCCGGCTTTGTCTCGATGAAGTTCGTCGCGCCCGCACTCGCCGCGGTCCTCTGACGAGCAAGAAGGAATGCGGCGAGGCAAACGAGACCGAAGCCCGGCAGCATCAGCGCCTGCAGTGCACGGCCCACCGCGTGATCGGAAAGGAAATACGGAACGAGCACGAGCAGCGCGCCGAGGGCCAGCAACTCCATCGCAGCGCCCTTCTTGCGCTTCGTGCGTCGCGATGGCGTTCTTCGCGCGTGGCTCATGGTGGCGGTTTCCCCTGCGAGTGGCTTCGGGTTACCCGCACGCTAACGAGCCCTGCAGGGCAACGGCGCAGTCTATGCGCCGAAGGGCCGCGTTGAGCCGACCTTCGGTTCCGTACCGCGCCGGCGACATGGCCGACAAGCAGCCGACAAACGCGGTGTGAAGATCAGCACGCGCGGCCTGGTTTGTGTCTCGGTTACAGATCCACGGTCCAACTCTTACCGAGAGAGCTTTCAAGGCCGTTTGAATAGACGACTTTCGTGAAACCGACCTTCTTGGCGTTACTGGGAACGTCCATCTCATTCTGGAACTTGTACACGAGAGGCTGACTCATCAAGACGTATGTAATCGTCAAACGCGCCTTGCCCTTCCCGCCAGCGCTCACCTTGGCATCGATGCCATTCTTGACGAACGCTTCCTCCATCGTGCTTGCATACATCTCGCGAATCTGCTCCGCCACCTGGAAAGACAGAGCCTTGGCTTCCGCCGCTTGCCTTTGATCTTCTTGATGCTTGCTCAGCCCTCGACTCAGGGCGATTGCAGTGGCGCGCAGGTGATCGTCGTTCGCTACCTTGATCTGTTGCCTGGACGCGTAGTATTTCCTCAGGCTCTCCCGATTGTCCGCAAGTCGCTTTCGAATCAAGTCCATCTCCGCCTTGTTCTTCGTACGTTCGGCGGCGGGATCAACCGCGGGAGGCGTTGCGGCAGGGGCCGGTACGCTGTTCGGGACGGGCCCTGCGGTCGATTCAATCGCCGTAGTACTGGCGCTCGGGGAGGAACTCGTCGACGTCGATCCTCCACTCACTCCGCCGATGATGTTTCCAAGAACGGCGAGGCCAAATAAGCCTGCGAGGAGCTTGACCAGCAGCGACGTCCGCTTCACCGGCTTGGAAATTCCGCATTTGGGGCAAGTCTTCGCCCGGTCGCTTACTTCCGTGCGGCACTCGCGGCACGTTCCCATTGCCATTTTTTCTCCTTTGCCCCGCATCGGTCGCGGCAGTATTCGGCGTGCTTCAGCCAGTCACATCCCCAGCATTCACCGGCCCGTCGGCAGTCATACAGACGGCTTCATAGGGACGTACCGGTCCGATCGAGCCGGGTTCTGATGCGCACCCGCGGCTGAAGGCAGGCGTAACGTCCGTCGTTGGTTTGCCATTAGGCAAAGCACGCCACGGAAGGAGTTGTCTCTCAGTTCCGCAGGTCCAACGCGCTGACGACAAATCTACCCGATGCCTCCAATCGGAAGATCTCGTCAATTAACGAACGGTGAAAAACGAGGTCCTCAACGGGACTGCCTGCTGTTGCTTGAATTCACCCGCTGACAGTTCGAGACCAACGTCGTGAATTTAGTGGCCACTGTCCGACGGAAGCCAAACTGAAATGCCCCCGCTGTTGGTCATTCAGTGGTCTACTCGATGCGCCAATGCTCGATTACGGAACGAGCGTGCATCACGTTGAAGAACCGGCGCTCGTTCAGGCATTCATAGCGCTGGCGACCGTCGAGGACCCGATGCAGGCGCTATCTAACGGCTTGCCTGGCTGGATGAAGTCCGGATACACGCGACGCAGATACGCCAGGCATTCAGGGCCTGCCCTCGAACTCCGGCCCATGGTCGACGGTGATGGACTGTGGAAGGCCGCGCAACTCGGCCCCTTGAAGCCGCGAGCCCCTCAGCCCCGCACCATCCCCTGCTGCTCGACGAACCACGCGTAGGTGCGGGCCACTCCCTCGCGCAAGCCCACCCGCGCCTTCCACCCCATCGCCTCGAACCTTCCCACATCCATCAGCTTGCGCGGCGTCCCATCCGGCTTACTCGGATCGGTATGAATCTCCCCCGCATACCCGACCACTTCCGCCACCAACCGCGCCAGTTCGAGGATCGACACGTCGCTCCCCGTCCCGACGTTCACGATCCCCGCCTCCGAATATCCGCGCATCAGGAACCCGCACGCATCGGCCAGGTCGTCGACGTGCAGAAACTCGCGCCGCGGCAGGCTGATCGCATCGAACCCGTACTGACGCCGATACGCCTGGCACATCTTGATGCCGGCGATCTTGGCCACCGCGTACCACTCGCGTTTGTGCCCGCGACTTGCCTCAGGCAGGTCGCCGCGCAACGAGTCCCAACAACACGACGACCACGACCGCGAGCAGCGCCGGCGCACAAGCCCACAAAATCGTGTCGCGCGCCGACTGCCCCGAAGCGAGCAGGAGGCCCCCTGCCGCCGGTCCGACGATCGATCCGATCCGACCCATCGCGGCCGCCCACCCCACCCCCGCCGTGCGCAGCGCGGGTTCGTACAACGACACCGCCATCGCCGCCTGCCCGATGCAGCCGGCAATCAGCCCGAGCCCCATGCCGCCGACCGCCAACAGGGCCGTCGAACCCGAGAGCGGCAAGCGTGCCGCCAGCACGATCGCCAGGATCGCCACCGCAACCAGGAACGGCAGTACGCGGAACACCCGGAACACTCCGGAGAACGCCGTCAACAGGATGGCGCCGAGGAGTCCGCCGACGCCCATCGCTGCCAGGCCTTGCGGCGCCTGCTGCGGCGAGAAGCCGTAGCTCAGCAACAGCGTCGGGATCCAGAGTTGAAGCGCGTACGTCGAAACGAAGATCAGGAACGCGAACGCCCAGATGAGGCTGGTACGAAGGCGCAACCCCCGGACGAGCAGCTCCCTTGCCTTGCCCTGCGAGTGCGAGGCGCCGGGCAATGCTTCCCGGTCGGCAGGCAGGCCGAGCCACAACGCCGGGACCAACAGCATCGGGAGCAGACCGCCGAGAACGAAAACCGACCTCCAGCCGAAGTTGCCGATCAGCCAGCCGCCGGAAAGACCACCGGTGACGGCACCCAGCGAGAGACCTGCGATGACCGCAACCGCGACCATCTCGCCGCGCTTCGCGTCGAACTGCGCGACGGCGAGCGAGACGGCCGCGGGCAGGACTGCGCCCAGTCCGATGCCGGTGAGCAGGCGCAATACGGTGATCGATCCGATCGACGTCGCGGCGGCCGTGGCCAGCGAGCCGGCCGCGAACACCGATACGCCCGTCATGATCGCGGCGTGCCGACCCCACCATGCAGCCATGCGGCCGCTGAGCATGTAGCCGAGCACCGCGCCGGCGCTCGTCGCTACGAGCGTCGGCGTGAAAGCCGATGGATGCTGACCCCACTCTCTCGCCAGCGTGGGAATGACGAAGCCGATCGCCGTGGTGTCGTAGCCGTCCAGCACGATGACCAGTAAACAGAGGACCAGGATGCCGATCGGGCCCCAGCCGGCGCGGGCACTGCCGTCTTGCGCAAACGCGTCGGTACTGCGCGTACTCGTCGTCATCGATGTCTCCGGATTTGGCGCCAATCTAGTTGCAGGGCATCGATGCGACAAGGGCCAACGCGCTGCGTCATGCACATCGCGCGCTGATGGGCAAGTTGGCATGCGCGGATGGACAAGACGACGACAGACGCGCTGCCTACGATCCACGGGGTCGTGATACGCGTGCCGATCGGCGCGCCAATCTTTTCGGAGACACCCCGTGATCACCAGGCAATCGTTGGTGCCCGTCGCAGTCGTCGCGATGGGCCTGCTCGTGCACTTCCCGGCCTTCGCAGGAACGCTGTCGGGCAGCGTGGTCGATCCCGCCGGAAAAGGGATGGAAGGTGCGATCGTCACGCTGACCGACGCGCGCGGTGTCGGCGTGTCGGTCTACACGAACCGCGACGGTTCGTTCCGCCTGAGCAATTCGCTGAAAGGCGAACTCGATTTGCGTGTGCGCAAGCGCTATCACCGCGACGACCTGCGCAAGATCCGACTCGATGCGCCAGCGACGACCCTCGAGGTGACGCTCGCGCCATTGACCGACCCGAAGGAGGTGTCGGACGACCACCCGGCGCTGTCGCACTTCTCGCGCCTGGCGTTCGACGCATCGGCCGGCGATCGATTCTCACGGGAGAACTTCGCGCGCGACTGCCTGAGCTGTCACCAGCTCGGCAACGCATTCACGCGCTCGCCGCGTTCGGTGGAAGGCTGGGTGCCGTCGGTGCAGCGCATGCACGGCTACCTGATCAACACCGACGCCGCGATGATCCACGAGCGTGCGGAACGCATGGCGAAGGCTTTCGACGGAACGCCATTGACGTCACGCCCCGAGGTGCCCATCGATCCGCTGCTGCAGACCGCGACGGTCTATCAGTGGCGACTCGACGGCGCAAACGTGCCTCACGATGCGGCCGTGCACCGCGGCTCGAACAAGATCTACTCGGTCGACATGTTCGCCGGATACCTGATCGAGACCGACCCGAAGACCGGCAAGACAGTGATGTACCAGGAGCCTGCGCAAGGCATGCCGCCCGGTGGCGCGTTCACGAAGATGAAGGCGCCGGCGCCCTATGGACTGACCGTTCCGCGCGCGCCGCACAGCCTGGCCGAAGGCAAGGACGGAAAGCTCTATCTGGCGGACTCGATCGGCGCGTCGATGGGCGTGTTCGATCCGAAGACGAAGAAGTTCGAACACCACGAGGTCGGCGACGGAGCGGTGTACCCGCACACGGTGCGGGTGGACAAGGCGGGCATCGTCTGGATGACCGTCGCCTTTTCCGATCACATCGCGCGCTTCGATCCGAAGACGAAGAAGATGAAGGCAATCAAGCTACCCGCGAGCAAGCCGCTCGGCATGTCGTGCTGTGCGGTCACCTACGGGATGGACGTCGATCCGGTGGACGGGGGCATCTGGTACGCGAAGCTCTACGCGGACAAGATCGGACGCCTCGACCCCAAGACCTTCGAGGTTCGCGAGTACGATTCGCCGGTCGTCGGTCCGCGCCGGCTGCGCTTCGACGCCAAAGGCGCGATGTGGATCACCGGATTCTCGGACGGCGCGATCGCGAAGATCGACGTGAGGAACTGGCAGGCGAAGATCTACAAGCTGCCCGTCTTTGCTGCTGGCGAGATCCCCGCGCCCTATGGACTCGCGGTGCACCCGAAGACCCAGGAAGTGTGGATCAACGACACGATGAGCGACGTCGCGTGGCGCTTCCTGCCCACCGAGGAACGCTTCATCGCCTACCCGCTGCCGCTGAAGGGAACCTACACGCGCGACTTCGACTTCACGCGCGAAGGATGGGCCTGCACGTCGAACAATCCGATCCCGCCGGCGGCGCTCGAGGGCGGGATCCCGGAGATCCTCTGCATCGATGCCGGCCCTCCCGCGAAGAAGAGCTGAAGCGTTGCAGTTTCGCGAACGCAAATGGGCGGCGAACGCGAGCCTGCGGCTCTGCGGTGCGGCGCTGACGGTGGCCGGCGTGCTGGTCGGACTGGTCGCCGCCGCATCCGGGATCGCGCACGCGGAAAGCCGCTTCGTGTGGATCGCGAACGACGGCAGCGAGATCCGTGATGGCACCGCGCAGGCTCGCGACTCGGCTTGCACCGTCGATCGTCGAACCGCCCTGATGTGGGAGATCAAGACCCGCGACGGCGGGCTGCGCGACGCCCGTCACACGTATACGCCGTACGATGGGAACGCTGCCGCAGTCGGCGCGCACCCGGGCTATCGCGATTCGCACAGCGGTGCCTGTTCGCGACCGTCGATGCCCGGGGGCTCGTGCAACACCGAAGCCTACGTGCAAGCAGTGAATGCCGCGCGCTTGTGCGGTCACGCGGACTGGCGGCTGCCTACCGTGGCCGAACTGGTCGGCACCGCCGACGCCCATGTGCAACAGGAGCGGACCGGCGACTCGGTCTTCGGCGCTACCGCACCCGGCTGGTACTGGACCGCACTGGACACCGCCTCGCCCGCAGGGTACTCGCGCGTGGTACTGCTGCCGCCGGGCGCCCGTGCGCGCTTCTATGACGGCAGCTACCTCGTGCGGCTCGTTCGCGACATCGAGCAGCCGAAGCGCTGAACGGCCGCGGCGCTACGTCGCGTTCGCGCGCGCGCGCAGGGCGCGCGGCGGATAGCCGAACTGGCGGGCGAACACGCGGCTGAAATGGGCCGTTTCGTTGAATCCGTAACTGAACGCGATCTCGCTGATCAAGCGGTGCGCCTGCGACGGATCGGCGATCTCCTCGTGGCAACGCTGCAGCCGTTCGTTGCGCACCCATTGCCCGAACGACTGTCCCGCGCCGTGGAACACTTCGTGCAGGTAGCGCACCGAGATGCCGATGGCCGTAGCCACCTGCGCCGGGTGCAGCGTCGGATCACGTAGGTGCGCAGTCGTGTAGTCGCGGGCGCGTTCGAGCACGAAATTCCGGGCGCGATCGGCGCGCGCCTCCGACGAGTCGCGAAGGCTGCCCCGTTGGCCCAGCATCGCTGCCACCGATAGGTCCAGCACCTCGGCGCCCAGTTGCGCCTTGACCTCGGGTCTGTGCAATCCCTGCTCGGAAGCCAGGCCGCGAAGCACATCGAATGCGAGTGTCGAGCCGTTTGCGCTGCGACCGAAGGAGAGCGCGCGCAGATCCGCCTGTCGACGCAGCCGACGATCGATTTCCTCGCGAGGCACGCGCAGCACGAGCCGCTTCACGGGCACGTCGAAACCCAGCAAGTAAGGCTCGGCGCCGTCGATGAGCGTGAAATCGCCCGGCTGCAGCACGACCTCGCGATTGCGCTGTCGCGCCCAACCGCGGCCCTCGATCTGCAACGCGAGGAAATACCAGCCACCGCCGTCGAGCGCGATGTCCTCGCGCGTGCGCTCGATGACGACCGGATCGCATTGCACGTCAGCCAGGTGGAAGGGGCCGAACGCGGAGGTACGGATCTCCGCCTGGTAGGGGCCTGTGCCCGTGCGTCGCGCGTCGAGTCGGATGACGGCTTTGCAGATCGCCTCTTGAAAGGCGCGAAACTGGGCGCCGGCGTCGAGCCCGTGGGTGGCCAGCAAGGCGTCCATCTGGTTGATTCTAGGGTTCGATGCGCTAGCGGACAAGCGCTGGTGCGCGCACGGCCAAGACTGCATCCGGGCGCGAAGCTACGCTCGCTGCACCCATTACTCGAATGAGCAGGTGCGCGAATGGAGACACCGCGATCCAACGAACTGTCGCAACTCCCCGAGGCCGCTTCCGCCGGCGAAGTCACGCGACGCGATTTCGCCAAGCTGTTCGGCGTGGCACCGTCGATGCTGTTCGCCGCGGCGGCAGCCGGCGTCGGCGCCGGAGCAGCTGCCACGCCGGCACCGGCCGCCGCCGCCGAGCAGCCGCGAAAATCGACACCGATCCCGGACGACGTCTTCATCATCGACGCCGTTGCCCACGCGTACAACCTGTCCAAACCCAACCTTCGGAATCGCTACGCGGAGGCGTTGGCAGGGCTGATCTACGGCGTGCACGCCACGTGGAACCCGCCGGATCTCGTGCTTCCGCCGGAGATCTTCACCGCCGGCACGCCTGCGGAAGCGGTGGCCGCAACGGTGTTCCTGGAGAGCCGCACCGACATGGCGGTGCATCACCAGTTGCGGCTCGACTCCTGGTTCCACGACGGACTCGTCAGCGAAGAACGCAACCGCGAGATCGCGCAGCGATGGCCGAACCGTTTCATCAGCTACATCGGCGTCGACCCGACGCAGCCGCAGGCGCAGTACCTCGATGACCTGAAGCGGCTGAAGGAGCGGCTGCCGCAGGCGATGGGATTGAAGCTGTACCCGCACCAGATCGACCCCTATCGCCCCTGGCGCGCCGACGACCCGCAGATCATGAAGCTCTTCGAAGAGGCGCAGAAGCTCGGATTGAAGGTGGTCGCCATCCACAAGGCGCTGCCGAACGGAAACGTTCCGATGGCGCCGTACAAGGTCGACGACATCGACCTCGCAGCCGACGCGTTTCCCGACCTGAAGTTCGAGATCGTCCACGCAGGAATGGCGTTCCTCGAAGAAACCGCTTGGGCAGTGGCGCGCTACCCGAACGTCTTCGCCAACCTCGAAGTGACCTCGTCGCTGCTCTGGAAGGCGCCGGGCTGGTTCGAGGAGATCATCGGCTTCCTCATGTTCTGGGGCGGCCCGAAGAAGATCCTCTGGTCCACCGGAGCCGTACTCGCGCATCCGCAGCCGCTGCTGCAGCGCATGTGGGATCTCCAGTTCTCCGACTACACGATGAACAAGTACGGCCTGCCGCAGATCACGGCCGCGGACAAGACGCAGATCCTGGGAGGCAGCTACGCCGCGATGATGGGGCTCGACATCGGCGCGCTGCGGGCGAAGTTCGCAGGCGACGAATTCGCGCGGGCAAGGGCGGCCGGACTCCAGGCGCCGTGGTCGAACTGGAAACGGATCGCAGGCAGGGGCTGACACGATGGACACGCACCTCGACCTCGACGACGCCGTACGGGCGTGCTTCGAAGGAATCTACGACCCGTGCAGCGTTGCGGCGGCGACGCCGATCAGCATCTGGGACATGGGCCTGGTGCAGGACTGGCGGCTCGACGCCGACAACGTGCTGGCCGTGCGCCTGTGCGTCACCTTCGGCGCGTGCACGATGGCACCTCATTTCGTTCGCGCGGCCGAGGAGCAACTGGGTCGGCTGCCGGGCGTGAGCGGCGTCGCGGTGACGATCGACACCAGCATCCTGTGGACGCCCGAGCGAATGACGGAGCGCGGGCGCGAGGCGCTCGCGCGGCGTCCGGAGCGCTTCACCCGGGTGGACATGCCGCGGCCGAGGCAGTGGGAGGAACGGGCCGTCGCGGCGCAGCGATGCGGGTGAGTCGATGACGAGCGACTGGCGAACCCTGGGCCCTCAGGCACTCGAAGCGCAGTTCAATCCGCGGGTCACCGTCGCGGACGCTGCAGAGTGGATCGATGCCTTTGCCCGCGCGGGCGAAAGCGCGCGGGCGGCGGTCGGCGCCGGCGAAGCGCTGCGCTATGGCGAGGCCGCGGAAGCGTGGCTGTCGCTGTATCGCCCCTCGGCGCCGTCGCCGACGCCCACGCCGCTCGTCCTCGCCATCCACGGAGGATATTGGCGGGCGCTGTCGCGCGAGTACATGGATTTCCTGGTGCCGCCGCTGCTGCAGGCGGGAATCGCGGTGGCCACGGTCGACTACACGCTGTGTCCGGCGGCGCCACTCGATACGCTGGTCGACCAGATGCGCGCTGCCACGCGGTGGCTGTCGGAACGCGCGCCGCGCTACGGGATCGATGCGCAACGTCTGTGGTTGCTCGGCCACTCGGCCGGTGCACATCTGGCAGCCAAGGTGCTGTACGACGACGCCCGCGTGCTGCACGGCGATGCCGGCAGCGAAGGAGAGGCTTCCGCAGTGCGCGGCGCCGTGTTGATCTCGGGCCTCTACGATCTCGAACCGGTAGTGCGGGTCAGTGTGAACGCGGCCATCGGCCTGGACGAAGCGGGAGCGCGCAGGAACAGCGTGCGCGTCGGCCCGACGACGAAGCGGGCGCTCACGCAATTGGTGGCCGTGGGTGACCAGGAGACGCCGATGTGGATCGAGCAATCGCGCTCGTTGCACAAGCAGGCGCTGGCCGCGGGCGTCGACAGTCATTGGCTTAGCCTGCCCGGTCACCACTTCTCGTGTCTGATGTCGCTGAACGACCCGATGCACGGGTTCACTCGTGCGGTGATCGGAGCGGTACTGGAGGATCGTTATAGCGGCGGGGAGCGGGGAGGCGCGCGCGGCTAGCTGGCACGCTGCGATTCACAGCGCCCAATAACGCTCGACTCCACGCGCGAAGCCGTGAAGGCGCGCCATCGGTCCTGAAGCGAGCGAGTGCTCGATGCCGCCTCGCTCGACGAGGTGTTTTCGGACTGAAGCGCAATCAGGCCGACACGCGCCCCGGAAGATCACACGCGCCGCACGCCCGAGAATCGCGGCTTCCAGTAACGCGCCTGCACGCCGTCGAGCCGAACGACGCCCCCCGTGGACGGCGCGTGCACGAAGCGGCCCGCGCCCACGTAGATACCGGCGTGCGAGAAGCGGCCGGTCGTGTCGAAGAGCACCAGGTCGCCGCTGCGCATCGCATTCGGGCGCACCGGTACGCCCACTCGCGCAAGCTGCGCGACGGTGCGCGGCAGGCCAACGCCGGCGGCGTTGCGGAACACGTAAACGATCAGTCCGCTGCAGTCGAAGCCGCCGGCGGGCGTGTTGCCGCCGTAGCGGTACGGAGTGTCGACGAGGCTCAGCGCGAGGAAGCTCGCTTCGCGGGCGAGGTCCTCGGGTACCGCGTTGATCGTGTCGATGTCGGTATCGACGCCGCCGAAGTCGGGGTCGACGGGATCGAAGGGGCCGCGCGACGGCGAGGGCGGCGTCGAGCAAGCCGACAGGAATGAGACGCCGAGCAGCGCGAGGAAGCCGCGGCGTTCGGAAGGTGCGACCGACTTGGGCATCGCGTCCGAGTGTATCGCGCACTGTTGCGGCAAAAGCAAGTGCGTTCGGGACACGCGGCGCGCGCCAGTAGCCGAATGCCGCGAGTTGCGTGCGCGAGCCGAAACGAGCGTCAGGACGCGCGCCCGTCGCTTCCAATAGCCGCGACGAGCGCCTTCGTGAACGTCGCCGTGTCCGCACTCCCTCCAAGATCGCGCGTCCGAACGCCGTCCACCGCGATCGTCCGGATGATCGCCTCACGCAACCGCGCCGCCTTCTCCGACATCCCGCAGTGCTCGAGCATCATCGCCGCCGACAGCATCAGCGCCGTCGGGTTCGCCACGCCCTTGCCCGCGATGTCGGGCGCCGAGCCGTGCACCGCCTCGAAGATCGCCGCATCCGTCCCGATGTTCGCGCCGGGCGTCATGCCCAGGCCGCCGACCAGGCCGGCGACGAGGTCGGAGAGGATGTCGCCGAACAGGTTCGTCGTGACGATCACGTCGAACTGCCACGGGTCGATGACGAGCTTCATCGCGCACGCGTCGACGATCATCGTCTCGAAGGCGAAGCGGTCCTTGTACTTGCGCTCGTACATCTCCTGTCCAACGTCGAGGAAGATGCCGGTGAGCGCCTTCATGATGTTGGCCTTGTGCACGAGCGTGACCTTGCGCCGCCCTTGCTTGACCGCCGTCTCGAAGGCGAACTCGATGATGCGGCGGCTGCCTTCGCGCGTGTTGATGCCGGTGGCCACAGCCACCGCGCGCGGGTCGTCGCCCACCGGCACGTAGTACTCGTGGCCGACGTACAGGCCCTCGAGGTTCTCGCGCACGACGATCAGGTCGATGTTCTCGAAGCGGCCACCCGGCACGATCGTGCGCGCGGGGCGCAGGTTCGCGTACAGGCGGAACTCCTCGCGCAGCCGCACGTTCGACGAGCGGTAGCCGGCGCCCGAGGGCGTGGCGAGCGGGCCCTTCAGTGCAAGCCGCGTGCGGCGGATGCTGTCGAGCGTGGCGGGCGGCAGCGGGTCATTGGCGACGCGCACCCCTTCGAGGCCGGCGATCTGGCGGTCCCATTGGAAGGGCGCGTCGAGCGCGGCGAGGACGGCGAGCGTGGCCTCGACGATCTCGGGGCCGATGCCGTCGCCGGGGATGAGGGTCGCGGGGATGGGGGCGGTGGGGGGCATGGGCCTGGATTCTATGCCTGGCGACGCGCTGCGCCGGAGCGACGGCTCGAGACTTCACCGCCGCGCCGCGGAAAGCTGCATTTTCCGGAAGGAAGCGAGCATGGGGATGTGATGCGGAGGGAAAGCCATCCGGATGCCATCCGCTTACCATCCCTTTGGATGGTGTACGATCACCTCATGTCTGACCTCGACCCTGCACCGGCCCGTCCGCTCGACCAGAAGATCACGATCAACCTCGGTTGCGTCGATCTCGGCCAGATCGACCTGCTGGTGCAGGAAGGCTTCTACGCGAACCGCACCGACCTGATCCGCACCGCCATCCGCAACCAGCTCGCCAGGCACGACGACGTCGTCCGCCAGGTGGTCTTGCGCAAGACGCTCGTGCTCGGCATCCAGCACTTCACTGCGGCAGACCTGCGCGCGGTGCAGGCGGCAGGCGAAAAACTGCAGATCCGCGCGCTAGGGCTCGCGTCGATTGCCGACGACGTAACGCCAGAGTTAGCGCTCGCTTCGATCGAATCGGTGACGGTGCTGGGCGCGCTGCATGCGAGCCCCGGCGTGAAGGCTGCGCTGGCCGCGCGGATCCGATGAGCATGGCCCCACTATGGAGAACTCGATGAAGGCCGATTTCCTGCGGTTGATGAACGAAGCGACCCGCCTCACGCGAGCGGGAGACCTTTCGGGGGCAACCGCGGCGATCCAGAATGCTCTCCGTGGCAGCGGCGACGCCGTGCAGCGGGACGACGATTCCGACGTGATCGAGGTCCAGGCGCGGGAAGTCCCGACCTCGGAGCCGATCGGCATCGAGCCGCCGCCGCCGGATTCGGACGACTTCAGCCCCCGACCGGCGCGCGGCAGCTTTCTCGCCGGCAGCCACGTCGACGCCATCGGCCGGCGCGACTACAAGCTCTACGTCCCACCTGATGCAGGTGGGCACCCGCTTCCGCTGATCGTCATGCTGCACGGGTGCACGCAGGATCCGGACGATTTCGCGGCCGGCACGGCGATGAACGACGCCGCTCTTGCGAACGGTTTTTTCGTGCTGTATCCGGCGCAGTCGCAGCAGGTGAATCCGCAGCGTTGCTGGAACTGGTTCAAGCACAACCACCAGCAACGGGGCCGCGGCGAACCGGCACTGCTCGCCGGCATGACGCGCGAAGTGATGATTCGCTACGCGATCGATGCCGACCGCGTCTTCGTGGCCGGGCTATCGGCCGGCGGCGCGATGGCGGCGATCCTCGGCGACGTCTACCGGGACCTGTACGCGGCCGTCGGCGTGCACTCGGGGCTCGCGCCCGGCATCGCGCACGACCTGCAATCGGCGCTCGCCGCGATGAACAGCGGCGCAACGGCGAATCCGCCCGCAACCGCGAGCGGCGTGCCGACGATCGTCTTCCACGGCGACGCCGACACCCGGGTGCATCCGCGCAACGCCGAACACGTCATCGCGGCCAGCGTCGGGAACTCGGCGGCCATCGAAGTGCAACGGGAACGGAACGGCGGCCGCGCATGGACCCGACGGCTGCATCACGGACCGGACGGCAGAGTGCTCGCCGAGCACTGGCTGGTGCACGGCGCGCCGCACGCGTGGTCGGGTGGGCGCCCGGGAGGATCGCATACCGATTCGCGCGGGCCGGATGCGAGCGGCGAGATGATGCGGTTCTTCTTGGAGCATCCGCGGCGGGTGCGGCACTGACGGGGTCAAACCGAGCAGTACCGTTCCTGGATCTCGCGATCTCCCAGCAGGGCGCTCCCCGCGCCCTGATGCACGATCGTGCCCTGGTCCATGATGTATGCGCGATCGGCGACCTCCAGCGCCATCTCCACGTTCTGCTCCACGAGAACGATCGTCGTCCCTGACTTCTTCAACTCCAGGAACAGTTCGTACATCTCGTCGACGAGCACCGGCATGATCCCCTCGGTGGGTTCGTCGAGCATGATCAGCTTCGGCTCGGACACCATCGCGCGGGCGATCGCGAGCATCTGCTGCTCGCCGCCCGACATCGTGATCGCTTCCTGCGACAGGCGTTCGCCGAGGCGTGGAAACCGCTCGGCAATGCCGTCGATGACCTCCGTTTCACGATTGCGGTTGACCGAGCGGAGGAGCCCGAGCCGCAGGTTCTCGCGAACGGTAAGACCCGGGACGATGCGCCGCTCCTCCGGCACGTAGCCGAGTCCCATCCGGAATCGTTCATGTGGCGCGCGGCCGCTGATGTCGACACCGTCGAAACGCACGGTTCCGGAGCTTCGGGCCAGCAGCCCCATGATCGCGCGCAGCGTCGTCGTCTTGCCCGCCCCGTTGCGCCCGATCAGCGCAACGATCTCGCCCGCTCCGACGTTCAGGTCGACCCCCTGCAGCACGTGGCTGCGTCCGTACCAGGCGTGAAGCTTTTCAACTCGCAGCACGCTTGCGCTCCCGGCCGAGATAGACGCGCTTGACCTCGTCGTTCGCACGGATGTCGTCCGGCGCACCTTCGGCGAGCACCTGGCCCTGGTGCAGCACGACGAGGTGGTCGCTGATGCCCATCACGAGCTTCATCTTGTGCTCGACGAGAACTACCGTGCGCTCCTCGGCGAGCCGCACGATCAGCTCCATCATCTCGCGCGTCTCCTCGGGACTCATGCCGGCGGTCGGCTCGTCGAGCAGCAGCAGCCGCGGGCGGCACGCGAGCGCGATCGCGATTTCGAGCGCGCGCTGCTGGCCGTGCGCGAGCGTCTCGGCGGGGCGCTTCGCCTGCTGCAGCAGGTGCACGGTGCGCAACAACTCGTCGGCTTCGTCGATGAGCTCGGACATCGCTTCCCGCCGGCGGAACATCTGGTAGCGCGTGTGCATTGCCTGCACGGCTATCCGAACGTTTTCGCGCGCGCTCAGTTTCGGAAAGACGTTCGTGATCTGAAACGACTTTGCGATGCCGAGATGCGCGAAGCGATGCTGGGGTTGCCCGGTGATGTCGGTGCCGTCATAGACGATTCGCCCCTCGGAAGGCGGAAAGGCGCCGGAAATCACGTTGAAGAAAGTGCTCTTGCCCGCGCCGTTCGGGCCGATGACGGCGGTGAGACGCCCGCGCGGAAAACGGACGCTCACGTCGTTCAACGCGACGAAGTTCTGGAACCGTTTCGACACGCCTTCGGCGTGCAGGATGACGTCGGTGCTCATCGCCGGATCCACGCGAGCAGGCTGCCCCAGATGCCGCGCGGGAAGAACAGCACGAAAACGATGAAGACGACGCCTGCGACGAACTGCCAATACGGCGTGTACAGGCTGACGACGTCCTCGATCAGCAGGAACATCGCGGCGCCGACGAAGGGGCCGAACAGCGTCCCCATCCCGCCGAGCAGCGCCATCATCACGACCAGCCCGGAGGTCTGGTAGTGCAGCAGGTCCATCGGCACGATCGAGATGTGCAGCGCATACAGCGCGCCGGCGAGCCCGCAGAACAGGCCCGACAGGATGAACGCCAGCAGCTTCGTGCGCGCAACGTCGTAGCCGCAGGCGCGCGCGCGGTTCTCGTTCTCGCGGATCGCCTCGAGCACGCCGCCGAAGGGCGACGCGAGGATGCGCGAGAACAGCCACAGCGCGAGCGCGACGAAGGCGAGCACCACGTAGTACTTCACCGTCGGGTCCAGGAAGTCGAGCCGGTACGGTCCGAAGCCGACGGTCTCGATCGTGATGCCGCGCAGGCCGTTCTCGCCGCCGGTCCAGTCGGTGGCCTGGAAGAACAGGTAGTAGACGAGCTGCGACAGCGCGAGCGTGACCATCGCGAAATAGATGCCCCGCGAGCGGATCGACATCAGCCCGATCAGCACGGCGAGCACGCCGGCGGTGAGGATGCCCGCAGCGATCGCGCCAAGCCACGCCTGGCCAAAATGCGCGATCGCGATCCCCGCGCCGTAGGCACCGCCGCCGAAGAAGGCCGCGTGCCCGAACGAGAGCAGTCCGGTGTAGCCGAACAGCAGGTTGAAGCCCACGGCATACAGGCCGAAGATCAGGATGCTGACGGCGAGCGCCTGGTGCGGCAGCCACCATGGCATCGCGAGCAGGAACAGCAGGATTGCGAGCGTGCGATAGCGCGCGATGCGGTCGTACCAGCGATCGACGAAGCGATCGCCGGCCGTTCCATTCCACTCGAGCTTCGCCGACACGCGCCTACCCCAGCAGCCCGGCGCGGCCGAGCAGCCCTTGCGGACGCACGAGCAGCACGAGCGCCATGATCGCGAACATCGACACGTCGGCCATTTCGGGCAGTACGAGCGAGGTCATGCTCGCGACGACGCCGACGAGCAGCCCGGCGAGCACCGCGCCCTTCAGCGACCCCATTCCCCCGACGACCGTAACGACGAAGGCCTCGACGAGCACGGGGATGCCCATCTCGGGCGTGACGGCGCGCATCGGCGCGGCGAGGATTCCCGCCAGCCCCGCGATGCCCGCGCCGAGCGCGAACACGAGCAGCCAGATGCGACCGACATCGACGCCGAGCACACGCAGGATCTCGGGATCGCGCGAGCCTGCGCGGATGACGAGCCCGAGCGTGCTGCGTTCGATGAACAGCCACAGCGCAAGGAGGATCAACGCGGTGGCGCCGATGACGAACAGCCGGTACAGCGGGAAATAGCCGACGCCGATGTTCACTGCGCCGGCAAGCGCCTCCGGCGTGCCCAGCGGGATGCCCTCGACGCCGAAGATCATCCGCACGACGTCGACGAGAACGTAGGCAAGCCCGAAAGTGAGCAGGATCGGGTAATCGATTCCGCGGCCGTAGAGCGGACGCACGAGCCAGCGCTCGATCGCCAGCCCCAGCGTGCCCACGGCGAGCGGCACGACGAGCAGCGCGATCCAGAAGTTGCCGCCCGCCTGCAGCACGGCCACGCCCACGTAGGCGCCGACCATGTAGAAGGCGCCGTGCGCGAAGTTCACGACGGTGAGCAGCCCGAAGATCAGCGACAGACCGATCGCGAGCAGCACGAACACCGACCCCAGGGCGAAGCCGGTGAAGAGCTGCAGCGCGATCAGGTCCAGCGTCATGATTCAGGCGCGGTTCAGGCACACGCAGGGGCCGCCCGCGGGCGGCCGTGCCCTGGAAGCGATCAGGCGCTGTGGCCGAGCTCGCTGCAGCTGCGCAGGACCTTCTCGCTGCCCTGCTCGATCTCGAGGATGTTGAAGACGTCGTGCGGGTTGCGCATCTCCGACTGCTTCTTCGACTCGACGATCAGGATCGGCTGCACCGACTGGTGGTCGCACTTGCGGAAATACTGCGGGCCCTTGTAGTAGTCGTACTTCATGCTCTCGAGCGCCGCGATCACCGCGTCGGAGTCGGTGGTTCCGGCCTGCCTCGCAGCGTCGAGCACCGACTTCACGCCGACATAGCCGTAGGCGCCGTAGTCGGACGGTACCGTCCCTCCGTACGCGGCGCGGTACGCGTCGTTGAACTTCTTCGCCGACGGCATCTTCTCCTCGAGCGTCCAGTGGTAGTTAGCCGCGCCGACCACGTCCTCGAAGGGGCCCGCGCCGCCCGCGAGCCGCTGGTTGTAGAGCAGCACCGGAACGACGATCTTCATCTGCTTCTTCATGCCGAAGTCGGTGGCCTGCTTGATCGAGTTCAGCTGGTCGCGGCCGAAGTTGCAGATCGCGAGCACGTCGGGCTTGAGCGCCTGGATGCGCGGCAGGAAGATCGAGTAGTCGCTGGAGCCGGCGGGATGGCGGATGTCGTCGAGCACCGTGAGGCCCATCTCGTCGGCCACGCGCCGGAAGCCGCGCACCATCTCGTGGCCGTAGGCGTAGTCGGCCGTGAGGAAGGCGACCTTCTGCCCCTTCTTGAACGCGTAGCGGCCGACCGCACCCGCCGTCATGTGCGGGTTCATCGCCTCGTGGAACGTGTACTTGCTGAAGTCCTTCGCCTCGTTGATCGAGTCGGACTGGCTGATCGAGTTGTAGATGATGCCGCGCGCCTTGGCGACCTCGTTCACCGCGAGCTGCACCGAAGCGGAGAGCGCGCCTACGATGAAGTGCACCTTGTCCTTCTCGATCAGTTCGAGCGTGCGCGTCGCGGCCTCGCCCGGCTTGAGCTTGTCGTCGCGCACGAGCAGCACGGCCTTGCGGCCCTTCAGGCCGCCTTCTTCGTTGAAGTGCTTGATCGCGAGTTCGGCCGCCTGGACCTGGTCTTTCGCCTCGGCCCCGAAGGGGCCGGTGAGTGGCGTCGGGAATCCGATGCGGATCGTGTCGTCCTGCGCCCAGGCCGAACGGCTCCAGAGCGATGCGGTGGCCACGCCGGCGCCGCCGGCCGCAATGCCCTTGAGGACGCGTCGACGCCCGTTTTCCATCGTGAAGAGCCTGCTCATCGTCTCCTCCTTTTCGCCAGTGTCGGTTCAGCCGATCGTGTGGAACCAGCGTACGCCGTTCATTGCCCGGAAGGGATTTTTCCGAGCGCCTCGAGAACCCGCTGCGGCGTGAACGGCATCGCCGTCAGCCGCGCCTCGAACGGCGCGAGCGCGTCGTTCACCGCGTTCATCACCGCGGCCGATGCCCCCGCGGTGCCGGCCTCGCCGGTTCCCTTGACGCCCAGCTCCTGCAGTTGCGTGGGCGTCTCGACGTGTGCGACGACGATGTCGGGCATCTCGCCCGCCATCGGAACGAGGTAGTCGGCGAGCGTTCCGCTCACCATCTGCCCTTCCTCGCTGTAGATGCAGTGCTCGAAGAGGGCGGGACCGATGCCCTGCACGACACCGCCGCGGATCTGCTCGGCGACGAGCATCGGGTTCAGCACCTTGCCGCAGTCCTCGACCACCCAGTGCCCGAGCAGCTTCACGAATCCGGTATCGACGTCGACCTCGACGTGCGAGGCCTGGATGCCGTTGGTGAACGCGAAAGGCTGGCCGCGCGGCACGTAGTGGCGCACGACGTTGAGCTCCGCCTGGAAGTCCTTCGGCAGCGTGTCGGGACGGAAGTGGCCGATGCGCGCGACTTCGGCCACCGAAAGGCGCGTGGTGCCGGTCTCGGCGTCGACGACGTGCCCTTGACGAATGTCGAGCGACGCCGCAGGCGCCTGCAGCACGACGCCGGCGAGCGACAGCACATTCTCGCGAAGCGTGCGCGCGGCGAGCATCGCCGTCTCGCCGCCGATGCCGGCGCCGCGCGACGCCCAGGTGGCGCCACCGTGCGGCGTCGTTTCGGTGTCGCCGGTGATGACGCGGACGTCCTCGATCGCCACGCCGAGCGTGTCGGCGACGACCTGCGCCATCACCGTCTCGGTGCCCTGGCCGAGCTCGTTCACGCTGATCAGGCAACGCACCTTGCCCGACGGCTCGAGCTTGAGCATGCAGCCGTCCTGCGACGAGATGCGCGCGCCGCCCACGCCGTAGAACGCGGGCCCAGGGTTGGTGATCTCGATGAATGCGGCGAGACCGATGCCCCGCCAGACGCCGCGCTCGCGCAGGCTTTTCTGTTCCGCGCGCAACTCGTCATAGCGCATCAACTCGAGCAGCTTGTCCAGGCTCTGGTAGTGCGACAGGCGCTCGAACCAGAACCCGGTGGGCGACGTGTACGGGTACATGTCGTCGGTGACGTAGTTGCGCCGCCGGAACTCGACCGGGTCGATGCCGAGCGCGGCGGCGGCCTTGTCGACCATCGCCTCGGTGACCGTGCACGCGATCGGATGCCCCACCGCGCGGTACTGCGACATCAGGTTCTTGTTCTGCAGCACCACCTGCAGCTTCGCGCGATAGTCGCGAAACCTGTAGGGGCCGCCCATGACACGGATCACCTGCGCGCCCTCGACCGCGCTCGTGCGGGGGTAGACGGAGAAGGGGCCGACGCCGGTGAGGTCGTCGACGTCCATCGCGAGGATTTCGCCGTCGGCGGCGACCGCCATGCGCGCCTTCACGCGATGGTCGCGCGCGTGAATGTCGGTGACGAAGGACTCGAGCCGGTCGGCAGTGAATTTCACCGGGCGCTCGAGCATGACCGCCAGCGCGCAGGTGGCCATGTCGTCGCCGTAGACGTGCAGCTTCATGCCGAACGCACCGCCGACGTCGCGCGCGACGACGCGCACGTCCTCCTCGGCGATGCCCAGGTGCCGGCTGTAGATGTCCTGCATCTGGTACGGCGTCTGCGTCGACGCATACACGGTGAGCTTGCGTTCGCTCGGGTCGAAGTCGGCGAGCACGCAGCGCGGCTCGAGCGACACGCAGGTGTGCCGGTTGTAGTGGAAGACGTCCTCGACGACGACCGCAGCGCGCGCGAACGCGGCGTCGACGTCGCCCGAGTTCACCTGCGTGGCGAAGGCGAGGTTGTCGCCCAGCTCGGGATGGATGACGGGCGTGTCGGGGGCGAGCGCCGTCTCCATGTCGACGACGGGCGGCAGCGGGTCGTACTCGACGTCGACGCGCTCGAGCGCGTCCTCGGCGAGCGCGCGGCTTTCGGCGACGACGGCGACGACCGGCTCGCCCTGCCAGACGACCTTGTCGATCGCGAGCGGGTATTGGGGCGCGGACTTCAGCCCCGGGAAATGCGACAGCACGCCAACCCACGGCGTGCAGTACTTCGCGAGATCCCTGCCCTGTACCACCACGACGACGCCGGGCGCCTTGCGCGCCGCCTCGAGATCGATGCCGACAATGCGCGCGTGCGCGTGCGGGCTGCGCAGGAACGCGACGTGAAGCATGCGCGGCAGCTTGAGGTCGTCGGTGAACTGGCCCTTGCCCTGCAGCAGACGCCGTGCGTTCGGCCGCGGGACGCTGCGTCCGATGTAGCTGTTCGGCAGGTCGATCTTCGGCGCGTCGCCCATCGCATCACTCCGGGTCGCGCGCGGCGATCTCGATCGCATCGACGATCGCGTGATAGCCGGTGCAACGGCAGAAGTTGCCCGACAGGTACTCGCGGATCTGCTCTCGATCGGGATGCGGGTTGCGCTTCAACAGCTCCGAGGCGCTCATCAACATGCCGGGCGTGCAGAACCCGCACTGCAGCGCATTGCGCTCGTGGAAGGCCTGCTGCAGGCGTGCCGCCTCTCCGGTGGCAGTGAGCCCCTCGATGGTCTGGATCTCGGCGCCGTCGGCCTGGGCGGCGAGCGTCAGGCACGCGCGCACCGTGTCGCCATTCATGCGTACCGTGCATGCGCCGCACACGCCGTGCTCGCAGCCGACGTGCGTGCCGGTGAGCTCGAGCTGGTTGCGCAGGAAGTCGGCGAGGCTCGTGCGCGACGAGACGCGCTGGTTCACCGCCGTGCCGTTGACCGTCATCGTCACGTCGACCGAGTTCGACATCAGGTCGCTCCCGTACGGCCGGCCGCGACGTCGGCGACGACGCGGCCGAGAAGGACTCGCGCGAGGTGCATGCGCGTGGCGGACGAGGCCGCGGTGTCGCCCGGCGGGTCGAGGTCGCGCGACAGCGCTTGCTGCGCGGAGGCGACCACCGAGGCGTCGACGCGCCTTCCCTTGATTTCGGCCCAGGCGTTGCGTGCTGGCGTGGGCGCGCCGCCGACGCCGAAGAACACGAGACGGCCGTCGGCAAAAGCCTCGCCGTCGATGCGCACGTGCGCGGCGAGCCCGACCAGCGCGAAATCACCGCGGCGGCGGGCGAGCTCGCCGAAACCCGAGTGCCAGCCGTTGCCGATGGCGTCGATCTCGACCTGCACGATCAGCTCGTTCGGTTGCAGCGCCGTGTCGAACAACCCCCGGTAGAAGTCGCGCGCCGCGATCATACGGCGCCCATCACTCGCGCTTGCGACGATGATCCGGGCGTCGAGCGCGACGACGCAGGCGGGGAGTTCGGCGGCGGGATCGCCGTGCGCGAGGCTCCCGCCGAAGGTGCCGCGATTGCGGATGGCGGGATGCGCGACGTGACGAATCGCTTCGTGGATCAGCGGCGCGTGCCGGCCGACGAGTTCGGAGTCCTCGACATCGCGGTGACGCGTCAGCGCGCCGATGCGCACGACGCCGTTGTCGAAGGCGATGCCGCGCAACTCGTCGATCGCGCCGATGTCGACGAGCAGCTGCGGGGACTGCAGCCGCATGTTCAGGGCAGGCAACAGGCTCTGGCCGCCGGCGAGGATGCGCGCGTCCTGGCCGTGCTCGGCGAGCACGCCGAGCGCATCGTCGAGCGACGACGCGCGCATGTAGTCGAATGAAGGAGCTTTCACTCCCGTCTCCGTTGGCCGTCAGCTCGGTCGGGCGGCGGCTTATTTATCGTTCGATCACCAAATCTGCCTCAGGAAGTCCGACCCTGTCAACGGTCGGTGATGCCGTTATCCGAGAAGCGCGTCGAGGCTGCGAATGATCGTCTCGCCGAGATCGCGCGGATCGTCGAGCTTGACGGCCCGCCGGTAGTAGCGACGGACGTCATGACCCAGGCCGATCGCGGCGAGCTCCACCGCGCGCTCGCGCTCGATGCGCGCGATCACCTGTCGCAGGTGCTGCTCCAGGTAGCCGGGCGGGTTGGCCGACGACGTCGATTCATCGGCAGGCGCGCCGTCGGAGAGCACCAGCAGGATGCGTCGCTGCTCGGCGCGCATCAGCAGTCGCCGATAGGCCCAGAGCAGCGCCTCGCCGTCGACGTTCTCCTTCAGCAAGCCTTCGTCGAGCAGGATGCCGATGCCGCTGCGTGCGCGCCGCCATGGCGTCGAAGCGGACTTGTAGACGATGTGGCAGAGATCGTTCAAGCGGCCGGGATTCGGCGGCTTTCCGTTGGAGATCCATCGATCGCGGGATCTTCCGCCTCTCCACTCTCGCGTCGTGAAGCCGAGAATCTCGACCTTCACTGCGCATCGCTCGAGCGCGAGGGCGACGATATCGGCGCACATCGCCGCCAGCCGGATCGGCAACCCGCGCATCGAGCCGGAGTTGTCGATCAGGATCGAGAGAGTGGTATCGGGGAAGTCGCTCTTGCGCAGCGCCTTGTAGACGGTGCTCGCACTCGGATCTGCGATGGCAGCTGCCACGCGCTCGGCATCGAGGATTCCCTCCTCGCGCTCGAAGTCCCAACCTTCGTTCTGACGTGCGAGCAGGCGTTGCTGCAGCCGCGCGGCGAGGCGAACCATGCCCGGGCGGTAGTCCGCGGTCTCGCGATCGAGGCGCGCGCGCCAATGCAGGAGCTGGCGTGGGTGGCAGAGGTCTTCCGGCGTGACGATCGCGTCGTATTCGCTCGTGAAGACGCGATAGGGCAGCGGGCCCGGGATGCCCACGGGTTCTTCGCGCCCATCGGGATCGACAGCCGCCTGCGGAGCTGTCGGGGAAGAGGACGATGGCGCTGCCTGCGCCATCGTCTGCGCGGGTGACGCAGGCGAAGGCGCACGGCTCGCGTCGAGGGGCGCGCGCTCCTTCGCGCTTGCGCCCGAGTCGGCATCGCCGGCATCGCCGGCCTCGCTGTTCTTCGATGTGGACGCGGTCTCTTCATTGCCCGACTCGTCGCATTCGAAACCGGCTGCCTCGAGCAGACGACGCGTGCCTGCGGCATAAGCGTCCTGACGTGCGAGCGAGCGGACCAGCTGCCGGACTGCACCGCGCATCTGCGGACCGATTCGATGCAGCCACACCTGCATCACGCGATCGGCCGTGGCGGGCCAGCTCTTGCCCACGGCCTCCCGGCGAACCAGCAACGCGTAGGCCGTCGATTCGGGCACCTCGTCGGCGTCGACGGCCTCCGCGAATCCTTGCGCGAGGCATTCCGCGTCCAGGCGTGCCGCGAGGTTCGCTGCCACGCCCGGCAGGTTCCGTGTACCGAGCGCTTCGAAGCGTGCTCGCTCGAGGGCGTCGAATACGGCGCCGGCGGCCTCGTTGGCGGGGCGGCCCGCTCGATGCAGCTCGGCGTCGTGGTAACGCAGCCTCAACGCTGCAGAATCGGCTTCGCCCCGAAGACGAGCGATCTCGCTCGTGCCCGGTTGCGCCGAGGGCGCCGGCAGGCAGACACGCGCCCCCGCATCGTCGTCGGTGTTCGGCCGTTCGCCGAACGAGACCGTGATCTTCCCGCGCCCAGCGATCGCGCGCACGGCGGCCGCCGTCGCCTGCTCGAAGCGGGCGGCCCCTTGCCCGTCGCGTTCGCTCGTCACGTCCGGCCGACTGCCGGCTGCACGGCAGCCGTCCCGAGATCGACGTTGAAGCAGCGCTGGTAATACTCGGCGACGATCGGGCGCTCGACGTCATCGCATCGGTTCAGGAAGGTCACGCGGAACGCGGCGGCGAGGTCGTCGAAGAGCAGTGCGTTCTCCGCCCACGAGATCACCGTGCGCGGGGACATCACGGTGGAGAGATCTCCGGCGGCGAAGCCGACGCGCGTGAGGTTCGCCATCGCGACCATCGCAGCTACCGTCTTGCGACCTTCCTCGTTGTCGTAGACGGGCGCTTTCGCGAGCACGATGCGGATCTCGGCGGCGGGCGGCAGGTAGTTCAGCGCCGCGACGAGGTTCCATCGATCGAGCTGCCCCTGGTTCAACTGCTGCGTGCCGTGATACAGGCCGGTGGCGTCACCGAGGCCGACGGTGTTCGCCGTCGCGAACAGGCGAAAGGCCGCGTGTGCCCGGATCACCCGATTGCTGCCGAGCAGCGTCATCCGGCTGTCGGCCTCGAGCACGCGCTGGATCGCGAACATCACGTCGGGGCGTCCGGCGTCGTATTCGTCGAACACGAGCGCGACCGGGTTCTGCACCGCCCACGGGAGCATGCCTTCGCGAAACTCGGTGACCTGCTTGCCGTCGCGAAGAACGATCGCGTCCTTGCCGATAAGGTCGCCGCGGCTGATCTGGCTGTCGAGGTTGATGCGTACGCACGGCCAGTTCAGGCGCGCGGCGACCTGCTCGATGTGCGACGACTTCCCCGTGCCATGCCGGCCGTGGATCAACAGTCGGCGATTGTGGGCAAAGGCGACGAGGATCGACAGCGTGGTGTCGTGATCGAAGCAGTAGGCTTCGTCGACGTCGGGGACGTAGTCGGTGCGCCTGCTGAATGCCGGCACCTCCATCGACGAGCGGATGCGAAACAGGCGCTCGACCGACACGAGAGTGTCGGGCAGGCCCGGCATCGAGGCTGGTTCGTTACGAATCGACGCAGCAGTGTCGTTCATCATGCCTTCGCTCGTCCGAGTCTGAGGGCGGCAGCGCGATCACTACAATGGTAGCCGCTGCCAATTCGGCGCTTCGAGGACCCGTCGGTCCATGACGACGATCTTCCCACTCGCCCGGCTCGTTTCACGCTGATGCCTACGCCCCTGGCACCGAAACCCCCAAGCGTGCGGCGCGCGAAGAAGCTCGCGCCTTCTCCGGCCAAGCGCCTTCCCCGGCACGAACGCCAGCGCATGATCGTCGACGAGGCGATCCGGTTCTTCGCGGAGTTCGGCTTCGAAGGTCAGACACGAGCGCTCGCGAAGCGCCTCGGCGTGACGCAGCCCCTGCTGTACCGCTACTTTCCGGACAAGGAAAGCCTCGTCGAACGCGTCTACGAGGAGGTCTATCTGCGCCGCTGGAACCCGGCGTGGGAGGACCTGCTGCGCGATCGCTCGCGGCCCCTGCATGAACGACTGTGCATCTTCTACGAGGAATATGCGAACGCGATCTTCTCGTACGAATGGGTGCGCATCTTCATGTTCGGGGGCTTGAGGGGCGTGAACATCAACAAGCGGTATCTGAGCATCATCCGCGAACACGTGCTGCTGCCGATATGCCGGGAGGTGCGTGCGGCCGCGGCACTCGACGAGATCGAGCCACCGATCACCGAGGGCGAAGTGGAATGCGCGTGGGCGCTGCATGGGGGGATCTTCTACATTGCCATCCGTCGGTGGGTGTACCAACTGCCGGTCGTGCATCCGATCGAGGCGACGATCGAGACGCAGGTGAGCACCTTTCTCGAGGGCGCGCCGGAAGCGTTCCGCAGGATGATCGCGCCGGCGAAGTAGCGGCTACGCACCGTTCGACAGCGATGCAGCGGTTTCGGCGCCGTCGAAGTTCAACTCGATCGTGACGCCGCAAGGATCCACCAGGAAGACCTGGTGCACACCGATGAGCGGAACCGTTCGCTCTCGAAAAGGTATGCCGTGTTGCGCCAGCCGCTGGCGCAATTCGGCAAGCCCCTCGACGCGCAACGCGATGTGATCGAGGGCGCCCGTTCCGCCGCCGCCGGCGAGATCCCGCTCGCCGAGATAGTCGTGCAACCCGGCGTTTGCCCCGCCGACGACGTCGATGACGTGCACCAGGGCAGACCCCGTCGGTTGCCCGTTTCCGTCGCTGCGATACAGCCACGCGCCGGGGAAATCGAAGGGTGGTCGCGGACCGATGACCAGCTTCAGCGTCTTCTCATAGAACGAGACGACGGCGCCCATGTCCTGCGCGCGTATCGAGTAGTGATCGATGCCGCCGATTCCCGCACCCATCGTTTCGCTCCGTTCAGTGCGCCGTCGGCATGCTGAAGTCGGCTCCGGCGCCGACGCTCGCCGGCCAGCGCTGCATCACGCTCTTCTGCCGGGTGTAGAAGCGGAAGCCCTCCTCGCCGTACGCGTGCGTGTCGCCGAACAGGCTCTTCTTCCAACCGCCGAAGCCGTGCCAGGCCATCGGTACGGGAATCGGCACGTTGATGCCGACCATGCCGATCTTCACGCGCCGGGCGAATTCGCGGGCGGTGTTGCCGTCGCGTGTGAAGCATGAAACGCCGTTGCCGAACTCGTGGCCGTTGATCAGCGCGACCGCCTCGGGCAAACCGCCGACGCGCACGCAACTCAATACGGGGCCGAAGATTTCCTCGCGGTAGATGCGCATCGACGGCTTCACGTGATCGAACAGCGTGCCCCCGGTGAAGAATCCGTCTTCGTGGCCGGGGACGGTGACGTCGCGCCCGTCGACGAGGAGCCTGGCCCCCTCCTGCACGCCGCTTTCGATGTAGCGGTGCACGCGCTCGAGCGCGTCGCGCGTGACGAGCGGGCCCATCTCGACGCCGGGCTGCATGCCGTTGCCGATCTTCAGTGTCCTCGCGCGTTCGGCGAGCTTCGGCAGGATGCGGTCGGCGACGTCGCCCACCAGCACCGCTACGCTGACCGCCATGCAGCGCTCGCCGGCCGAGCCGTAGGCGGCGCCGACCAGCGCGTCGACGGCCTGCTCGAGATCGGCGTCGGGCATCACGGCCATGTGGTTCTTCGCGCCGCCGAGCGCCTGCACGCGCAGCCCCTGCCGGGCGCCGGTCTCGTAGATGTAGCGCGCGATCGGCGTGGAGCCGACGAAGCTGATCGCGGACAGGTCCGGATGATGCAGCAGCGCATCGACGGCGGTCTTGTCGCCCTGGACGACGTTGAAGACGCCGTCCGGCAGTCCCGCCTCCTGCATCAGTTGCGCCATGAAGACGCTCGCGGAAGGATCGCGCTCGCTCGGCTTGAGGATGAACGTGTTGCCGCAGGCGATCGCCACCGGGAACATCCAGCACGGAACCATCGCGGGGAAGTTGAAGGGCGTGATGCCGGCGACGACGCCGAGCGGCTCGCGCGTCGTCCAGTTGTCCATGCCGCCGCTGACCTGCTCGGTGAAGTCGCCCTTGAGCAACTGCGGGGCGCCGCAGGCGAACTCGACGACGTCGATCCCGCGGGCGACCTCGCCGCGGGCGTCGGGAAAGGTCTTGCCGTGCTCGGCGCTGATGCGCGCCGCGAGTTCGTCGGCGTGGCGGTTCATCAGCTCGAGCAAGCGGTTCAGGATGCGGGCGCGGCGGATTGGCGGAGTCTCGGCCCAGGCGGGGAAGGCCTGGCGCGCGGCGGCGACGGCAAGGTCGACCTCGGCGGCAGTCGCGAGGGAAACGTGTCGCGCGACGGCGCCCGTGGCGGGGTTGTAGACCGCGGCGCGGGGGCCGCTGCCTTCGACCGGTTTCCCGCCGATGAAGTGCCCGACGGTTCGTTCGTCGACGTAGGCGCGCTGCGCGCCCTGCTTTTCGTTCGCGGTCATCTTCATCTCCGTTGGGATCTAGGGAAAGTCTACGGCGTGGCGGGCGACTCCTGTCGTCTTCCAGGTGACAATACTGTTCTCTCTGGTGAACAATCGCCGTCGACATCCGCCGACGAAACCGATGCCACCCGACGACGATCCGCTTCGCAACGAGTTGCTGTGGTCGCGCGTGCACGCGCTGGCCGCGATCGCCACGCACGGCAGCTTCACCAACGCCGCGCGCCACCTGGGGGTGTCGAAGGCCGCGGTGAGCCAGCGCGTGAGCGAACTGGAGCGCAGCGTCGGCGCACCGCTGCTGCAGCGAACGACGCGCTCGGTGCGCCTCACGCACGTCGGGCAGCAGCTGGTCGACGAGACGAGCGAATGCTTCGCGCGGATCGCGGCGAGCGTCGCCGCAGCGCGCAACCTGGCCAGCCAGCCGCGCGGCGTCGTGCGCGTCTCGGCACCGGTGGCGTTGGGACGGCAGAAGGTGGCGCCGGCGATCGAACCGTTTCTTCGCGAGTATCCCGACGTGCGCATCGAGCTCGAGTTGTCGGACTCGCTCGTGAACCTGGCGCAGGAAGGATTCGACCTGGCGGTGCGGCACACGACGTCGCCGCCCGAGCAACTCGTGGCGACGCGCCTGGCGCAGACGCGAACGCTATTGGTGGCTTGCGCCTCGTACCTGCGCTCGCGCGGCGAGCCTGCGCATCCATCGGAGCTGGCCGAGCACGACTGCCTCGCCTATCTGCGTGCCGGGCCGGCGGTATGGCATTTCGACGGTCCATCGGGCGGACGCTCGTCGCGCGAGCCCGAGCGCGTCTCCGTCGCGGTGCGCGGCCCGTTTCGCGCGAACAACTCGGAGGTGCTGCGCGATGCAGTGCTGTCGGGTCTCGGCATCGCACAGGTGCCGGATTTCAGCGCGGAGGCTGCGTTGCGCGCGGGCCGCCTGCGCGAGGTGCTGCCGCGATGGCGGCCGGTGGGCTTCTTCGGGGATTCGATCTATGCGATCCGGCCGCGGGGGCGCGGCACGCCGCGGGCGGTGAGGCTGCTGGTGGAGCATCTGAGGAGGGAGTTCGCGCAGGCCGCGTAGGAGATCGTTTGCGGAGCACCGCCGCCTCGATCACTCCGCCAGCTTCCACGCGCCATTCTCGACCTTCACCAGCACGCGCGCGCGTGCGTCCATCCCGTTGTGATTCTTCGGCGACATCGTGTAGACGCCGTGCGTGCCGACCGATTCGTGCACGTTCTCGAGCGCGTCGCGCAACGCCGAACGAAACTCGGGCGTGCCCGGAGTCGCCTTCATCAGCGCTTCGGGAAGCGCCTTCTCCAGCAGCAGCACCGCGTCGTACGCGTAGCCGGCGAAGGCATTGCGATTCTGCACGCCGTACGCGGCGTCGTAGTCGGCGACGAAGCGGGTCGCCACCTGCTTCACCGCGTTCGACTCCGGCAACTGCTCGACGACGACAAGAGGCCCCGTCGGCGCAATGAGCCCTTCGACGCTCTTGCCTCCGACCCGGATGAAGTCGGGATTGACCATGCCGTGATTGCCGTACACCCGGCCCTTGTAGCCGCGCCCCGCGAGCGAGATCGCGGGCGTTGCGCCCGGCGTTCCGGAGCCGCCGATCAGGACGGCGTCGGGATTGGCCGCGACGATCTTCAGCACCTGCGCCTCCACGCTCGTGTCCGGGCGCGCGTAGCGTTCGTTGGCGACGACCCTTATGCCGGCGGCCTGCGACAGCGAAGCGAACGCCTTGTAGATGCCTTCGCCCCACGGATCGTTGAAGCCGATGTAGCCCACCGTCTTCACGCCGTGCGCCTGCATGTGCTTGACGACGCCTTCGACCATCAGCGGGATCGACTGCGGCACGACGAAGGTCCATGCCGACTTCTCGGGCGGAAGACTCATCGGCGCCAGCGCGATCTGCACCGTCTTCGTATCGGCGGCGACTTCGGCGATCGCAAGGTTGTTCGGCACCGAGGACGAGCCCATGACGATGTCGGCCTTGTCCCGCGTAATCAGCGCCCGGGCGTTCTGCACGGCTTGCGTGGGGTCGGAGGCATCGTCTAGAACGATGTAGCGCACCGGCTGCCCGCCGAGCGTCTTCGGCAACATGTTGAAGGTGTTGCGGTAGTGCACGCCCAGCGAGGCGCCTGGCCCGGTTGTCGAGACCGTCACGCCAACCACGAGCTCGGCGAATGCGGACAGGCTGGCGACGGACAGCGAGATGGCGATCACGAGTTCACGCAGTCTCATGGCTCCTCCTGCGATCAGACCTCGGGAAAACGCTTCGACAATCGAGCGAACGTGAGTAGCTCTCGCTGCTCCTCCGACAGGTATTCGCTGCCGATTCCGTAATCCCTCCACCGCGAGCGGACCTTCTCTTCCAGCGCCTCGGGAATCGTGCTGATCGGAGGGAACCGCCGGTTGCCCCACGCAGGGTTGCGTTCGAACTCCCAGCTGCGGGTGGCGTCGATCAGCGTGCGCGTCCAGCACCCGGTCCCGTACTTCAGCGGGTTCGCCTGCTCGCGCGGCGTCGACGGGTCGAGCACCGAGCCGAACGTCGGGCCGAAGGTGACGAGCTGCCCCATCGACGGATTCACGCGGAACGCCCACGCCCATTCGAGCGCCTCGCGGTCGCGGATTTCGATGTCCTCCTCGACGACCATCACGTTCTTGAAGAACCACTGGCCGGCGCCGGTGCCCCACAGCGCGTTGGCGATCTGCTGCGCGTGGCCGCGGTACTGCTTTCGGATCTGCACGACGATGTGCGTGCCCGTGACCACGGGCGGCATCCAGACGTCGGTGATGCCGCCGACGCCGACGTCCTCGAGCATGTTCCAGGCGATCGCCGACCAGCTGTACGCGCACAGCGGGGAGTCTTCGCTCGGAAAGCCGGGACGCGCCCCTTCCAGCGTGCCGCGCAGGATCGGGTCGTCGCGGTGCGTGACTGCAGCGACTTGAAGCACCGGCTTCGGAGACGGCGTGCCGCCAGCGTAGCCGGGATACTCACCGAAAGGGCCTTCGCTCTCGAAAGTGGCCGGGTCAGGCGAGACGAAGCCTTCGACGACGATCTCTGCGCTCGCCGGAACGAGCAGGTCGCTCGTTTCACACTTCACGAGCTCGACGGGCCGGCCGAGGATCGCGCCCATCATCTCGTACTCGCAGACGCCCTTCGGAAACGGACTGCCCGCACAGAACGGCAGCACGTCGTGCCAACCATGCACGACGGCGACCGGCATCGACTGCATCGCTTCGCGGTGCTGCGCGAAATGGCCGCCCCAGTGCTGAGTGGCGATCAGCAGCTTGCCGACCTTGTTCGGGCCTAACAGTTGGCCGCGGTAGATGCCGACGTTCAGCTTGCGAGTCGACGGATCGCGCGTGACGACTCCGCAGAACGTGTCGATGTAACGCCCGCCGTCGAGGTGGTGCCAGCGCGGAACGGGAAACCGCGTGAGGTCGATGTCGGCGCCGGTTCGCTTGTGCGTCTTGACGAGGCCGGTGTCGACTTCGACGTAAGGAACACCTTCGCGGTAGCGGCGCTTCAGGTGCGCGACGATGGCGCGGTCGGAAGTGTCGAGCGGAAGACCGAGCAGCAGGCAGACATGACGTCGGTTGCCGAGCGAGCCGGTGAGGAACTTCGTGCAGGGTGTGTCGCGATGGCCGCGGATGTTCTCGAATAGCAGCCCGGGACCCTGCTGCGCCAGGTTCACGCGCGTGATTGCGCCGATTTCCTGGTCCCAATCGACTTCCGCACGGATGCGGCGCAACTCGCCGTGCGACTCGAGGATTGCGAGCCAGGAGCGAAGGTCGGGAAGCACCTCCGTTGTCGCGGGGTCATGAGGCCGCCTTCGCGCCATTCCAGTCTCCTCCTCGCGGGAATGATGCCGCAAGCGGGGCGGCGGAGCACGCGAAGAATCAGGGCCTCAAAACTCCGCCACCACCCCCTCCGTCGCCACCCCGTACCTGCGATCCGATCTCTTCGCCGTCACCGCGCTGTAGAGGAATGGCACCTCGCCCATCACGACGGTCTGGGCGATCGCGCGTTTTCACCGCATGGTCGGCGTCGATGCAACAGAATGACGGACTCGTTCGCCGAAAACCGATCGCGCGATGACCGAGCGCCACTGCCATCTCCTCGACACCATCACGTCGATCGACGCCTCGCACGTCGATTCGGTGATCGTCTCCGGCTCGCACGGCGGCGTCTCCTCCACCGGCTTCGTGCTGCGCGCGCCGGCGAAGCCGCATGCGGTCTTCTTCAATGACGCGGGCGTCGGGAAGGACCGCGCGGGCATCGTCGCGCTCGAACTGCTCGACGCGATCGGCATGGCCTGCGCAACCTGCTCGCACGACTCGGCGCGTATCGGCGATGCGAAGGACAGCTACGAGAACGGCATCGTGAGCTTCGTGAACGATGCCGCGCGTGCAGGGGGAGTGCGCGAGGGGCAGCGCGTGCGCGAGGCAGTGCGGGTGTTGGGTGCGCGCGAGTCGTTCGGTTGACTGGCGATCGCGACGCAGCGCAGGCGCTGGCGCGCGCGATCAGGGTTGACGACGGTGCATCGCGGGCACCGACCCCCCGCCCGCATCTTGCGAGTACGCTGTCGGCTCCACCGCCGAGCCGGACCGACTCTTGACCCCCTTCATCCAGTTCCTGATCACCGCGAACGTCATCGGCTTCCTGCTGCAGGGACTGCTCGGTCCGGTAACGATCGAGTGGTTCGCGCTGTGGCCGGGCCACTGGACGAGCGTGCTCGCTGCGCCGTGGACACTGGTGAGCTACAGCTTCCTGCACGGCGGGCTCACGCACCTGCTGTTCAACATGTTCGCGATCTGGATGTTCGGCACGGATCTCGAGCGCGTCTGGGGCGCGCGACGCCTGGCCTTCGGCTATTTCCTCGGCGTCGTCACGGGCGCCATCGCGCAGATCTTCGTCGGCGAGGCTTTCGGCGGCGGCGGGCTGCCGGTGATCGGTGCGTCAGCCGGTGTGTTCGCCGTGCTGCTCAGCTACGCGATCGTGTTTCCGAACCGCACTGTGATGCTGCTCTTTCCGCCGATCCCGATGCCGGCGCGCGTGTTCGTCGCGCTGTACGGCGCACTGGAACTGGTGCTCGGGGTGACCGGGTCGGCTTCGGGGGTCGCGCATTTCGCGCATCTGGGCGGGATGCTGGGCGGGTGGATCGCGTACCGGTTCGGCGGGGCGATGTCGCGGTGGAATCGGCGGCCGTGAAACGAAGACGGCGTTGCGCAGAACGAATCGCACAGCGCCGGGACAGCGAAAAGATAACGACTTCGGAGCGCTGCTAGCTGTCGGGCACGTCATTTGTAAAATCACGCGATGTGACAAAGGTCACAGTCGGACGCGACGCCGACGCCGCATCTCCGACAACGGGCCGCGCATAAGCAGCGCGGCCGACCCGTCGACGCTACGATTGCCGCCATGAAAGACCTCCTCCCCCGCCAGGCGCACGAGTTTGTCTCGAGCAACCCCGAGGCGCTGTTCGTCGACTGCCGCAGCGACCCCGAATACTTCTTCGTTGGTCACGCCGTCGGGTCGATGCACGTGCCGTGGTACGACGCGCCCGACTGGGACTTCAATCCACATTTCGTCGCCGACGTGAAGAAACTAGCCGGCAACTCGCTCGACCGGCCCGTCGTGCTGATCTGCCGCAGCGGCAAGCGCTCGGTGGAGGCAGCCAAGGCGCTCGAGGCGGCCGGCTTCAGCGCCGTCTACAACGTCCTGCACGGATTCGAGGGCGACATGAACAACGACCGGCAGCGCGGCAAGAACAACGGATGGCGCTTCGACGGGCTGCCGTGGGAGCAGTTCTAGTTACTTTCCGAAGGCCAACAGCAAAACGCCCGCGAGAGCGGGCGTGTTTCGTTCAGCGGTGCAACGTCAGTGCAGCACCAGCGGATGCTGCATCAACCCTTCGAAGCGTCGCAGGAAGTCGTCGACCTGCTCTTCGGACGGCTCGCTCTCGATCAGCTCCTGCACGCCGCTGCGAAAGTGATCGGCGAGCTCTCCGCCGAGATAGATTTCGCGGCGACCGAGCTTGTCCATGATCTCGAACCCGCCGAGGTCGCCGCCTTCCGTGTCACGGAACTCGACGACACAGTAGTTCGAGCTGTTGTAGATCATGTTCATCCGGCACCTCTCCCAGTGCTGGGGAAATAGGGTCGCCGACCGCGAAGTTCAAGCGAAGCGCCAGCCGACCGTCGTCCTCGCCGCTCCGATGGGCGCCGTTTGCTTGCCCATTAGTCAGTACATACTATCAATTAAAACCGCTTTTCTCAAAGGTTCATCGATCACTTACGTTCCTGCAGTATGTGCAGCAAGTGATCTGCCCACCATCGGGGGAAAACCCGTGCACGAAGTTCATCTTCGCCAGAAAGCGGGGGTGAAGATGACGAAGAAGGTCAGCAGTTCCAACCGTCCGGCGAGCATCGCGAATGCGAGCAACCAGGTCTCGAAGTCGCTCATCGCCGCGTAGTTGCTGGTGGGCCCGTAGCGGCCGAGCGCCGGCCCCACGTTGTTCACCGTAGCCACTGCGGCCGACACGGCGGTGAGGAAATCCTCACCCAGGCCGAGCAGGATCATCGCGAGCGCCAACTGCGTCAGTCCCCACAGCAGCATGTAGCCGAGCACCGCGAAGATGATCCGGTTGTCGACGATCTGGCCGTTCAGGGTGAGCGGCGCGATCGCGCGCGGATGCACGAGGCGTGTGAGCTCCCGTCGCGCCTGCTTGATGAGGATCAGCGAGCGGACCATCTTGATGCCGCCGCCCGTTGATCCGGCCGACGAGCCGACGCAGGCGAGGAACAGCAGCCACAGCGGCGCAAACAGCGGCCACGAAGCGTAGTCCTGGCTGACGAAGCCGGTGGTGGTGCCGATCGACACCGTGTTGAACAGCGAGTGGCGCAGTGACACGAGCAGGCTCGAATACTCGCCGGTCCAGTGCAGGTACACGCCGAGTGCGATCGCACTACCAAGCAGCAGGCCCCAGACGGCCGGCGCTTCCGGATCGCGCCAATACGGGAGCAGCGAGCGCTGGCGCAACGCGACGGAGTGCGTGAAGAAGTTCAGCACCGCGATCAGCATGAAGACGGTGAGCACGGCTTCGACCGCGGGCGAGTCGATCGCAGCAACGTTCGCGTCGTGCGTCGAGAAGCCGCCGAGCGACATCGCGGAGAACGCGTGGCAGATCGACTCGAACCAGTCGAGCCCGGCCCAGTGCAGCGCGACGATGCACATGACGGTAAGGCCGGCGTAGACGAGCCACAGGTATTTCGCCGTCTGCGTGATGCGCGGCGTGAGCCGGTTCTCCTTCATCGGCCCGGGCATCTCGTTGCGGAACAACTGCATGCCGCCGACACCGAGCAGCGGCAGGATCGCGACCGCCATCACGATGATCCCCATGCCGCCGTACCACTGCATCGCATGGCGCCAGACGTTCACCGACTGCGGCAGCCGATCGAGGTCGCTTAGGATCGTCGAGCCGGTCGTCGTCAACCCGGCGACCGCCTCGAAATACGCATCGGTGAACGACAGGCCGGGAATCTCCAGCAGCAACGGCACAGCGCCCGCCAGCGACATCGTCACCCAGCCGAGCACGACGAGCAGGCAACCGTCGCGCGGCTCGAGCTCGCGTCGATAGCGTCGTGTGACGAGCCACAGCAACGCGCCGGCGACGAGGCAGCCGATGCTCGCGACCAGGAAGCTCGGATAGCTGCCGTCGCCCACGGCGATCGACCACGCGAAAGGCAGCGCGAAGGTCGCCGAGAACACCATCAGCATGCTGCCCAGCACGTGGGCGATGACGAGAAGGCGGTTCAATCGGAGACGGGGCCGGCCGGGGGTGGGTTCATGCGGACGCCGCTACGCGGTTCACCGGACCGGGCGAGGGTGGTCGACACCCGACGCGTCAGGCGGGGCCCAGATCCCAGCGTTCGGGAAGCGGCTCGATGAGGCCCATCTTGTGCAGCATGTCGAGCGCGTCGTCGAGGCCGCGGTAGCTGTGCAGCAGCGTACGCAGCACCTGCACGCTGCGCCGGCCGTCGACGAGCGCGAGCACCGTGCGAAGGCGGCGCGGAATCCCCGCCTCGGCACGCCGCGATTCCTCGCGGCCGAGGCGCGTCTTCAGGTAGACGAGCGCCTCGGGCAGCGGCGCCGGCTCGCCGGCCGAAGCGAGTTGCCGCAACAGCGTGTCGATCGAGCTCATGCGGCGATGGTACCGGACGGCGCGCGGTCTGCGTCAGCGTTCGGTGTGGTTTAGTGCCTGCTTTGCATCAGCGCGCAAGCGGCGTGCGTCAGCGCCCGGCCCGCATCAGGGCCCGGGCGGTTCGCAGCAAGCGGGCGTCGTCGCCATGCCGGCCGACCAGTTGCACGCCGAGCGGCAGGCCGTTGGCGCCCTCGAGCAACGGCAGGCTGATCGCCGGCGAGCCGATGTACGTCCACAACGTGCACATCAGCGGATCGCCGGTGCCGTCGGAAGCCGCAGGTGCGGTGCCCAGCGTCGCGGGACAGGCGATCGCGTCGAAGCGCGCGAAGAGCGGATCGATCGCCGCGGTGACGCGTGCGCGGTTCTCGATCGCCTTGCGGTAGTCGACGGCGGTGATTGCGCGGCCGCGCTCGATCTGCTGCTGCAGCGATTCGGACAACTGCGCGCGTCCGGTGTCGTACTCGCGCTCGTACGACGTGGCGATGTCGGCTTCCATGATGGTGCGCAGCCAGGCGATTGCCTGCTGCGCTTCGGCGGGGAGTTCGATCGTCTCGATTGCGTCGTCGAGCTGTTGCACCCATCCGTCGAAGGCCGCCTGCGCATCGGCTGCGACGCGATCCCACCAGGGCGTGCGTGTCCAGGCCAGCCGCAGCGGAGTCGGCGGGTCCTGCGCAGCGATCGCCGCGAGCGGCGGCGTCGGCGCCTGAACCGTGGCCGGGTCCGAGGGATCGGGGCCGAACAGCGCCTCGGCCAGCGTCGCGGCGTCGTCGACGTTGCGCGCGAACACGCCGATCTGGTCCAGCGTCGGCGACTGGCGCAGCACGCCGCCGCGCGCGATGCGCCCGAAGCTCGGCTTGTAGCCGACGACGCCGCAGAACGAAGCCGGCCGGATCATCGAACCGTTGGTCTGCGTGCCGATCGCCAGCGGCACCATGCCGCAGGCCACGGACGCCGCTGAGCCGCTGGACGAGCCGCCGGGCGTATGAGCGATGTTGCGCGGGTTTCGCGTCTTGCCGGCGGCGTAGGTGGCGAGCTCGGTCGTTACCGACTTGCCGATCGGCCAGGCACCCGCGCGGCGCAGTGCGCGCACCAGCGCGGCGTCGTCGCCTGCAATGCGGCCTGCATGCAGCACCGTGCCGTCGCCAGTGGGCATGCCGCGCACGTCGATGATGTCCTTGATCGCGACGGGCACGCCGAGCAGGGGGCCGGAGGCATCGTTGCGTGCGATCGCTTCGTCGATGGCGCGCGCTGCGTCCAGTACTTGCTCGCGAACGAGGTGTTCCCAGGCCTGGACCTCGGGCTCGCGTTGGTCAATGCGTTGGAGCAGCGTACGAGTGTAGTCGAGGCATGTGAGGCGGCGCTCGCGGATCTCGCGGGCTGCGTCGAGAGCGGAGAGGGCCGGAAGGGCGGCAGGCATGGGCGCGTGGATGCGTTGCAGGGTGGCATCACCGATACAGCACTTCCGGCAACCACAACCCCATCCCCGGGAACATGTAGAGCAGGAAGATCGCTAGGATCTGCAGCCCCATGAACGGCATCATCCCCATGAAGATCTGCCCGAGCGTGACGTGCGGGGGCGCGACGCCCTTCAGGTAGAACGCCGCCATCGCCACCGGCGGCGAGAGGAACGCCGTCTGCAGGTTCAGCGCGACGAGCAGGCCGAAGAACAGCGGGTCGACCTCGAAATGCGCGACCAGCGGGATGAAGATCGGCATGAAGATGACGATGATCTCGGTCCACTCGAGCGGCCAGCCGAGCAGGAAGATGATCACCTGCGCGAGCAGCAGGAACTGGATCTTCGACAACCCCAGCGAGAGCACCCACTGCTCGATCAGCTCCTGTCCGCCGAGCAGCGCGAACGCGGCCGAAAAGATCGACGAGCCGACGAATAGCCAGCACACCATCGCCGACGTCTTCGCAGTGAGGAACACGGACTCCTTCATCACGTCCATGTTCAGTTGCCGGTACGCGATCGCGAGCAGGAAGCCGCCGAACGAGCCGACCGCCGCCGCCTCGCTCGGCGTGGCCAGCCCGAACACGATCGAGCCGAGCACGGCGACAATCAACGTCGCCAGCGGGAAGAACGACGACAGCAGCATGCGGAAGACCTCGAGCCGCGCGAAGCTGAGCATCAGGTAATACGAGACGAGCAGCAGCGCGCCGAGTCCGGCCATCGTCCAGAACCAGATCGGGACCTCACGCAGCGGGGTGCGCACTTCCTCTTCCGCGGTGGCTCCGTCGGCGGCCGCCGCGTTGCCCACGTCAGCCGTCGTCGTTGCAGCGCCCGGCGGTTCGGCGAGGCCGGTGTCCGACGACGGCGGCTCGGCAAGTCCGCCGCCGCTCGAGTTGTCGAAGGTGGAGTAGCTGCCCAGTTGCTGCAGGCCGCTGGTGTCGAACTCGACTTTCGGTGCGGTGACCGATTGCCACGCGAGCGCGAGCATCACCAACAGCGTGATCGCCGGCAGCAACGTGATGAACAGCTGTCGCGCGATCGTGCCGATCGGCACGTCGATGTTTCGCGAGCCCTTCATCGCGCGCATGATCGCCGGCAGCGCGCGATCGCCGAAGCGGTCTTGCATCCGCGCGACCGGCGGCGACAGCGCTACACGTCGCGCCTCTTCAGGCAGCGGCGGCATCAGGTGCGGCTTCAGCTTCGCCAGAATGATCACGTAGGCGATGTACAGGCCCGCGAGCATGATCCCGGGAAAGAACGCGCCCGCGTACAACTGCACGACCGACACGCCGGCAGTGGCGCCGTAGACGATCAGCAGCACCGAAGGCGGAATCAGGATGCCCAGGCAGCCACCAGCAGTGATAGAGCCGGCCGAAATACGCGTGTCGTAGCCGGCCTTGAGCATCGCCGGCAACGCGAGCAGCCCCATCAGCGTCACCACCGCGCCCACGATCCCCGTGGCGGTGGCGAACACCGCGCAGGTGAAGATCGTCGCGACCGCGAGCGAGCCGGGCAAGCGTGCCATCGCCAGATGCAGCGACTTGAACAGGCGCTCGATCAGGTTCGCCCGTTCGACCAGATACCCCATGAACACGAACAGCGGCACCGCGATCAGCACGTCGTTCGCCATCACCGCGTACGTGCGCTGGACCATCAGGTCGAGCGTCTGCTGGATGGCCACCTCGGTGCTGCCGGTTCGATCCATGTACGCGAAGAACGCGAACATCACGCCCATGCCCATCAGCGTGAACGCCGTGGGAAAGCCGAGCATGATCGCCGCGACGATCAGCGCGAGCATCAGCAGCCCGAGGTGCCCGCTCGTCAGCGTCGCCCACGGCGTCAGCACGAGCACCGCGAGCACGATCAGCCCGAGAATCGAAAAGCCGAAAATGAGTTCCTTGCGCATCGATCGACTCCGTCAGCGCGCGTCGTGCGCCTTGTTCTCGGCAACGTGTTCGCTGACCATCGCGCGCAGCTTGTCGACGTCGACCTCCTCGACGTCATCCACGCGCTTGGGCCAGGCCCCCGTCCGCAGGCAGACGATGCAGCGCAGGATCTCGATCGCGCCCTGCAGCAGCAGCAGCGCGCCGGCAAGAGGAATCACCGCCTTGAACGGATAGATCGGCGGCCCGTCGGCGGTGATCGACGAGTGCTCGCGGATCGCGAAGGACTCGCCCGCATACTCGTAGCCAGCCCAGACCATCGCGACGACGCCCGGGATGAAGAACACGATGTAGAGCACGAGGTCGAAGAACGCCTGCGTGCGCGGCGTGAAGAACCCATACAGGATGTCGCCGCGCACGTGCCCGTTGGCGGCGAGCGTGTAGGCGCCGGCCATCATGAACAACGTACCGTAGAGCATCATCTGCGCGTCGAACGCCCATGGGTGCGGGGAATTCAGCGCGTAGCGCGAGAAGACTTCCCAGGTGATCAGCCCGGTGAGGGCGACGATCAGCCACGCGAAGAAGTGGCCGATCCGGGTGTTGAACCGGTCGACGGCCAGGAAGAGGTTTTGCATGGTGAGCCTGCGTGCTGCTACGGCGAAGTCCCGCCGGGCGCTCGGGCGCGGGCGGGTCCGTGGATGGGAACGGCGAAGGGACGGCCAAGGGCGGTGCCGGCCGGCAACCGCTTCGTCACCGGCACGCACCGGAACGCTGGCTTGCGTTCCGGTGCGCGGGCGCCGGCAGCATGCGAGCGCCCGTCATCGCGTGCTCGTCAGCTCTTCTTCTGCTGCTTCGGCCCGTAGTAGTGGTTGTACGCCATCCGGCGGTTGACGTTCGTGTCGAGGTCCCACTTGACCGTGCGCGCGGCAAACTTGCGTTGCGACTCGAGGATCTCCTTGAACAGCGGATTGGCGGCGCTCATCTTGTCGGTGACCTGGTCGTAGATGACCAGTTGCTGCGCGAGGATCGGATCGGGCGTCTTGTAGAACTTGACGCCGTCCTTCGCCTGCATCTCCTCGTAGTCCTTCGAGTAGCGGTCGATCGCCTTCCACGACATGTCGGCCGAGGCGGCCTCGACGGCGTTGTCGATGATCGCGCGCATCTTTTCGGGCAGCGCGTCGAACTTCGCCTTGTTGAACAGGATCTCGAACTGCTCGGCGTTCTGGTGGTAGCTCTGCAGCATGCAGACCTTCGAGACGTCGGTGAAGCCGAGCAGGCGGTCGGAGCTGGCGTTGTTGAACTCGGCGCCGTCGAGCAGGCCGCGGTCGAGCGCCGGGACGATCTCGCCGCCGGGCAGCGCGTTCACCGCTACGCCCATGCCGGTGAAGACGTCGATCGACAGGCCGACGGTGCGGAACTTCAGCCCCTTCATGTCCTCGGCCTTCGTCACCGGCTTCTTGAACCAGCCCAGCGGCTGCGTGGCCATCGGACCGTAGACGTACGACTTCACGTTCGCCCCGACCGTTTGGTACAGGCGCTCGAGAAACGCCTTGCCGCCGCCGTACTTGTGCCAGGCGAGCAGCATGTTCGCGTCCATGCCGAAGGCCGGACCCGAACCCCAGAGCGCGAGCGCGTTGTTCTTGCCGTAGTGATAGACGACGACGCCGTGGCCGCCGTCGAGCGTGCCCTTGGAGACCGCGTCGAGCAGGTTGAACGCCGGAACGACGGCGCCGGCGGGCAGCACCTCGATCTTCAGGTCGCCGCCGGTCATGTCGTTGACCTTCTTGGCGAAGTCGACCGCGTACTCGTGGAAGATGTCCTTCGACGGCCAGGTGCTCTGCCAGCGCATCGAAATCGGGCCCTGCGCCTTGGCGATCATCGGGAAGGCGAGGGTGCCGGCGCCCGCTGCGGCGGCCGTGCCGATGAACTTGCGACGGGAGCGGATCTGTTCAGCCATGCTTATGTCTCCGGAAAGGGATGGCTACGACATCGAATCTCTGCGTTCGGCGCGGACTATCGGTGCCCGTTGCGCGAAAGGCACCAAATCCTAATCACGTGGGAGGGGGCTGTCACGTTAAGTTTGTCGCGCAGGGGTTTTCCCGTAGCGAGAACCGTTCCGCATCGCCGCTAGAAGAAGCCGACATTCACCTGGAACGACTTCTCCACTTTCGGGATCGTGCGCTTGTTGTCGACGAACACGATCACGTGGTCGCCCGAGCGGATCTCGGTGTCGTGATGCGCCATCACCACCTCGAAACGCGGCGCGGCGCGGCCGCGCACCGGTTCGAGCGGCAGCGGTTCTCCATCCAGCGAGCGCACGATCGCACCGATCGTCGCGCCGTGCGGCAAATCGATCTCCTCGATGCGCCGGCCGACCACCTTCGACGACTTCGGGTCGCCGTGCGCGATCAGCTCGAGCGTCTCGGCGGCGCCGCGACGCAGCGAATGCACCGACACGACGTCGCCGCGGCGCACGTGCGTGAGCAGCTGACCGATCGTCGTCTGCGACGGCACGATCGCGATGTCGATGCGGCTGCCCTCGACGAGATCGGCGTACGCCTGCCGGTTGATCAGCGCGATCGTGCGTCGCGCGCCGATCCGCTTGGCCAGCATGCACGACATGATGTTCGTCTCGTCGTCGGAGGTGAGCGCGACGAACAGGTCCATCTCGGCGACGCCTTCCTCGGCGAGCAGCGTCTCGTCGGTGGAATCGCCGTGCAGGATCAGCGTCGACGTGGGCAGTTGCGTGGCGAGGTAGTTGCAGCGCGTGCGGTTACCCTCGATCACCTTCACCTGGTAGGCGGTTCCCAGGCGCCGCGCCAGGCGCAGCCCGATGTTGCCGCCGCCGGCGATCATCACCCGCCGCACCGGCTCGTCGTTGCGGCGCAGGTCGGACAGCGCGGTGCGGATGTGATTCGACGCGGCGAGCAGGAACACCTCGTCGCCCGGCTCGATCTTCGTGTCGCCTTCGGGACGCACCGGGCGGTCGTTGCGAAAGATCGCGACGATGCGCATGTCGACGTCGGGGTGCGCGCCGCGCAGGTCGCGGATGTGGCGTGAAACGAGCGGGCCGCCGGCATAGGCGCGCACGGCGATCAGGCTCGCGCGTCCGCCGGCGAATTCGAGCACCTGCAGCGCGCCGGGGAACTCGATCAGCTTCGAGATGTAGTCGGTGACCGTCTCCTCGGGACAGATCAGGTAGTCGACGTAGAAGCCGCCCTCGCCGGTGATGTCGGGGTGGTTCTGGAATTCGGGGGCGCGCACGCGCGCGATGCGCGTGGGCACGTTGAACAGGCGCGCCGCGATCTGGCAGGCGACGAGGTTCGTCTCGTCGCGCGCGGCAGCGGCGATCAGCATGTCGGCATCTTCGGCGCCGGCCTGCTCCAGCACCGGCGGATGCGTGCCGTTGCCGGCTACCGTGCGCAGGTCGAGCTTGTCGGCGAGCTGGCGCAGCTGCGCCGGATCGGTGTCGATGACCGTGATGTCGTTGCGCTCGGAGACGAGGCTCGCGGCCACCGATGCACCGACGCGACCGGCGCCGAGGATCAGGATCTTCACGGGGAACGCGCTCGCGCCGGCCGCGACGACGCGCCGCTACGAACCCTGCTTGCGATAGGCGCCGCGCGACAGGTCGATGCCAAGTTGCTTGAGCTTGCGGTACAGGTGCGTGCGCTCGAGCCCGGTGCGCTCGGCCACGCGCGTCATGCTGCCGTGCTCGCGCGTGAGGTGGTGCTCGAAATAGGCGCGCTCGAAGCAGTCGCGCGCCTCGCGCAACGGCAGGTCGAGCGGCAGTTCGCGAATGCCGACGTGCCCGGGCGTGACGCCGATCGTCGCACCGCCCGCCGCGGCGCCGCCCGAAAGCGCTGTCGCGGGCGCGGCGCCGAAGGCGGCGACGCCCTCGGCTGTTGCGCCGGCCGGCGCCGGATGAACGAGCGTCATCGAAGGCTGCGCGTGCGCGCCAGGCACAGTGACGCCGACGCGCGCGCTCGACTGGTATGCGGCGTGCACGGTGCGCATCTGCGCGCCGGGCGGCGGCGGTGCGACGCGCGGGTCGTTGCCGCGTCCGCGCTCCAGGCCGGTTTCGACGGCCTTCAGCAGCTTCTGCAGCGTGATCGGCTTCTCGAGGAAATCGAGCGCACCGATGCGCGTGGCCTCGACCGCGGTGTCGATCGTGGCGTGACCCGACATCATGATCACCGGCATCGTCAGCTTGCCGCAGCTCGCCCATTCCTTGAGCAACGTGACGCCGTCGGTATCGGGCATCCAGATGTCCAGCAGCACGAGGTCGATCGGGTTGTCTTCGCGCGCCTGGCGCGCCTGCTGCGCGCTTTCGGCAAGCAACACCGAGTGGCCTTCGTCGCCGAGGATCTCGGAGAGCAGCTCACGAATTCCGATTTCGTCGTCGACAACGAGTATTTCCGCCATGGATGCCGTTTGACCCCTATCCGTGCAGTGTTGCGACCAAGCGACGATTGTCCTCGCTTTTGGCCAGTTTCGTAAATAGCACCGCGATCTGCGCGCCGACCGGCGTACCGCCGCCGGTCTCGCCCCAGTTCGCGACGTCGATGCGCGCGCCGTGCTCGTCGACGATCTTCTTGACGATCGCCAGGCCCAGGCCCGTGCCGCGCGGCTTGTTCGTGACGTAAGGCTCGAACACGCGCGACAGCGCGCTCGGCGAGAATCCGCCGCCGTTATCGCGCACGATCAGTCGCACCGCTGCGTCGCCGTCGGCCAGCGCGAGCAATTCGGTGAGCAACTCGATTTCCGGATGCTCGACCTGATCGGTGGCCTCGACGGCGTTCTTGATCAGGTTGTGGATCACCTGCCGCAGTTGCGTCGCATCGCCGAAGACGTGCGGCAGCATCGGTGCCAGCTGCGGACGGATCGACACGCGTCCGCCGGCTGCCGCATACAGGCGAAGCACCTCGTCGACCAGCTCGTTCAGGTCAAGCGGCGCGAGTTGCGCGGCGGGCAGGCGCGCGTAGTCGCGGAACTCGTCGACCATCCGCTTGAGCGCCGCGACCTGGTTGACGATCGTCTGCGAATTCTTCGCCAGCAACTCGGCGTCGGCCGGCGGCAGCTTGTCGGCGAGCTTGCGCTGCGTGCGTTCGGCAGCGAGCTGGATCGGCGTGAGCGGGTTCTTGATCTCGTGCGCGAGGCGACGCGCGACCTCGGCCCACGCCACCGCGCGCTGCGCCGAGATCACTTCGCTGATGTCGTCGAATACGACGACGTAGCCGACGCGCCGCTCGGGCAGGATCGAGCCGCGCGCGAAGATCGTCTGGTCGGAATTCGTGCCGGGCGCTCCCGGAGCGCGCGCGTGCGACGCCGTCGACGCCGTCGACGCGGCCGAAGCAATCGATGCGCTCGACGAGGCCGGTGCAGCGGCGGAAGACGACGTCTCTGCACCCGCGGCACTCCCTGTCGGCGCCGCCGACGGCGCCTGCGGCAGCACGAACTGGCGTTGCCAGCTCACCGCCCCGGCGGCGGCCTGCTCGTTGAATGCGGCACGGATCGCCGGCGCGAGCGCTTCGAGGCGCGGCACCTCGGTGATCGGCTTGTCGAGATGCTCGGTCAGCGACAGCCCGAGAATGCGCTCGGCGCCGGCATTGGCCAGCGTGAGCCGGAAATCGGAGTCGAGTACGAGCACGCCTGCCGTGAGGTTGGCCAGCACGCTCTCGAGGCGCGCGTTCACGCGCTCGAGCTCGCGCTGGTTGCGCTCGACCTGCATGCGCGCGTCCTCGAGCTGCCGCGTCATCAGGTTGAACGACTGCGTGAGCGCACCCAGCTCGTCGCGCCCGGTGTAGTCCTTCACCGGCCGGTAGTCGCCCTCGGCAACCGCGCGCGTGCCGGCGGCGAGCATCGACAGCGGCCCGGTAAGCCAACCCGACAGCAGGAACGACGCCGCCACCGCCGAGAACACGGTGAGCAGGAAGATCAGCGTCAGCGTGATGCGGAAGATGCGCGCCAGCCCCTCGCGCGACAGCGACAACTGCTGGAAGTCGCGCCTGCCCTGCTCGACCGCTTCGGCGTTCTCCGACAGCGCGGTGGGCACCGGCTGCACGAGCTGCAGGTAGCGGTGCTCGTCGGGCAACTGCCCCTGCGTGTCGACGGCGACGATCACGCGCATCTTCAGCTGCATCGTCTCGCCTTGCGGTTCGACGGCCGCGTACTGGCGCGTCAGCCGCGCCTGCCGCATCGCGCTGGGCGGCGGCAGGTCAGGCACGAGCGAGGCGAACTGGCTGCCGCTGGTCGTGATGATGCGTCCGGTGCCCGAGGCGATCATCGCGTCGGTCACGCCGAGCTGTTCACGGCGGCTGTTCAGCGTCTCGGGCCACATCGGGCGCGGCGTCTCCGACAGCTCGACGGCGACGCTGCGCGCTTTCTGCGTGAGGTCGGCGAGCAGCGAATCGAGCGCGGTGCGGCCGAGCGTCAGTCCCGACTCGAGCCCGCGCTCGACCGGAACGGCGAACCACGATTCGATCGAGCGGCCGACGAACTGCACCGAGACGAGATAGATCAGCGCGACCGGCAGCACCGTCATCAGCGTGAACGACATGGCCATGCGCGCCATCAGCCGCGTGCCGAACAACCCGCGCCGGTAGCGAACGACGAGCCGGCGCAGCAGCTCGAGCACGAGCAGCAGCAGCCCCACCGCCAGTCCGACGGTGAGCCACAGCAGCATCGGGTACTGGCTCTCGAACAGCTCGGTGTTCGCGCTCGCCACCGCGAGCAGCAGCAGCAGGATGACCGCGAGCACCACCGAGCCGATCAGCGCGAAGCGCAGCAGCCGGCCGACCGCGCGCTTCTCGCTATCTATGGTCTGAACGCGAAATCCTTCCATTCGGACTGCGGATTCCAGTCGCGATCGGTGATCGCGTTGATCTGGAACGGCTTGGGCAATTGCGACGCGTCGAGCCTCAAGCGTACCCGAGCGTCGTATTGCGTCCCCGGCTTGACGACCGAGGCGTCGAAGACGCGCCAATGGCGAACGCGGCTCATCGCCTGCGTCGCGTCGGACAGCGTGTCCCAGGTCTGCGTCAGGCCGTCGAAATTGAGCCGGTACTGGCGCGTGAGCGCGTGATACGCGAGCCGATAGACGACCGAGCGCTGGACGACCGTCTCGTCGGTCCACCACCAGCGCGGACGGATCAGCTCGAACTCGAGGACGAAATACAGCGGCACGCCGCGACGCACCGCCTCGTCGAGCGAGCGGGTGAGCGGCACTTCGAAGTCGCCGGACAGCATCCAGCTGTTCGACGCCGCATCGAGCTCGAGGCGCGGACGCGCGAAACCCGCCTCATCGGCCGCCCGCGCCGCCGGCACCGGTCCGCACAGCGTGGCCACCAGCACGAGCACCAGCGCCAGGGCGAGACGGGCGATCAAGGGCGTTTTTCCAGCAGGGCGAAGAAGAATCCGTCGTGGTCGCGGGTGGCGGTGGCGACCGGAAGCAGGGTCGCCACCGGTTCCGGCGTGCGCCCGTCGAAGCGCCACTGCAGCGGCAGTCTCGAAGCGTCTCGATGCTTCTCGAGAAAGCGGGTGATTACTCCCTCACCTTCCTCGGGAAAGACGGAGCACGTGGTGTAGAGCAATTTACCACCCGTGCCGAGCACCGACCAAAGCGTCTGGAGGATTTCCGACTGGCGTCGGGGCAGTGTCGCGAGATCGCTACGGCGACGCAGCCAGCGCACGTCGGGGTGCCGCCGGACGATGCCGGAAGCGGTGCACGGGGCGTCGACGAGGATGCGGTCGAAGGGGCGGCCGTCCCACCAGTCGGACGGACGGGCGGCGTCGCCGGCGATCAGGATCGGTGGGCGGGTGGGGGCGAACAGCGGAGCGGGGTCGGTGGCGGGGTTCGCGTTGGCGGCGCGCGACGCAACAGCCGCACCTCGCTTCCCGGCATCCCCGCCGGCGAAGCCCAGCCGCTCGAGGTTCTCGCGCACGCTGCGCAGCCGGGCGACGTCGATGTCGAGCGCGGTGAGTTCGACATCGGCCAGTTCGAGCAGGTGCGTGGCCTTGCCACCGGGCGCGGCGCACGCGTCTAGCAAGCGCTCACCATCGCGAGGAGCAAGAAAGAGCGCCGCCAGCTGCGCGGCGGCGTCCTGGACGGTGACGACGCCGTCGTGCCAGCCGGGCAGCGTGCCGACCGGCACCGCGGCGTCGAGCACGATCGCCTGATCGCCGAGGCAGCGTGCGGCGATCCCCTGCTCGTGCAGGCGGGATAGGTATTCGGTTGCGCTCGTCTGGCGGCGGTTCACGCGCAGCGTCATCGGCGGGGCGCCGTTGCCAACCTCCAGGATCTGCTGCCAACGTTCGGGCCAGGCGCGACGCAGGCGGTCGATCCACCAGTCAGGGTGGTTCCAGCGCGCTTCGGGCTTGCTCCGGGCCGCCTGCAGCCGCTCGTCGCGCTCGCGCACGAAGCGGCGCAGCGTCGCGTTCAGGAAACCGGCAACCGGGGCGCCGCCGGGCAGCGCGTGCGCCGCGCGCACCGCCTGGTCGACGAGGACCGCATCGGCGCGCACCGATTCGACGAGTTGGGCGAGCGCGACCCATTGCAGCGCCGCGAGTGCAGGCGCCGGCTCGCGCGCATTCAGGCCGCGGGCGAGCTCGCGAACGAGCCCCAACTCGCGGCAGCTGCGATAGGCGAGGTCGCGGATTGCTGCGTGCGACGCAACGGGGAGAGGCTCGCTGGAGGACTCGGCTGCGAGCGCCTCGTCGAGTGCCTCGGGCAGCGAGCGGCCGGCGACGAGAGCCTCGATGGCGCGGGCAGCGCAGGCGAGCTCGCGGGAAAGTGGCGCGCGCCGTGCGCCGGTCGGCCCGGCGTCGACCGGGCGCTGGGCGCCGTCGTTTTCGCCGGGCGGGCGCTGGGCGCCGTCGTTTTCGCGGGGCGGGCGCTGGGCGCCGTCGTTTTCGCGGGGCGGGCGCCGGTCGCCGGCATGTCCCACGCCGGGCGGGCGCCCGGCGCTTCTGCGTCCGGAGGGCGTCGGACGCTCAGCGCTACCCGGTGTCGCTCCGCCTTGGCGCTTCTGTCGAGAGTGTGCGCTCACACTCTCGCGGCGGCTCCGGCCGGCATCGCCAGCAACCGGCGGATGCGCTCGGCGGTGTCGGGGTGCGTGGAGAACATGCCACGCAGCCCGCCGCCCGACAGCGGATTCATGATCATCATCTGCGCGGTTTCGGGGTGGCGCTCGGCCGTCTCGAGCGGGATGCCGCGCGCGTACCGGTCGATCTTCTCGAGCGCCGATGCCAGCGCCCGCGGGTCGCCGGAGATCTCGGCGCCGCGGCGGTCGGCATCGAACTCGCGGGCGCGCGAGATCGCCATCTGGATCAGCATCGCGGCGATCGGCGCCAGGATCGCGACGGCGATAGAAGCGACCGGATTCGAACGGCCCTCGCTGTCGCGCCCGCCGAAGAACATCGCGAAGTTGGCGAGCGCGGAGATCGCGCCGGCCAGCGTGGCCGAGATCGTCGAGATCAGGATGTCGCGGTGCTTCACGTGCGACAACTCGTGTGCCATCACGCCGCGCAGTTCGCGCGCATCGAGCACGCGCAGGATGCCGGTGGTGGCGGCAACGGCGGCGTTCTGCGGATTGCGCCCGGTGGCGAAAGCATTTGGCGCGTCCTCGTCGATCAAGTACACGCGCGGCATCGGCAGCTGCGCCTTCTGTGCGAGCTCCTGCACCATCCGGTAGAACTGCGGCGCGCTCGTCTCATCGACTTCGCGCGCGCGGTACATCCGCAGCACCAGCTTGTCGGAGAACCAGTACGCGAAGAAGTTGCTGATCAGCCCGAAACCGAGCGCCAGCATCATTCCTTCGCGACCGCCGATGATCGATCCCACGGCGCCGAACAGCGCCATGATGCCGGCCATCAGGATGCCGGTCTTCAACCAGTTGAACATTTCTCTTTGTCGCTCCTCGTTGCGCCGATGCGGATAACGTGCCCGGCCTGGTCGGATATCGGGGCGGCAGGCGGGCCCTGCAAGGGCCCGCCGACGTACTTTACCGGTTGCGGAGGCGGGGGCTAGGCGGCGCGGCGTCCAGCCGCGGCCCACGTGGCGCGGACATCGCACGCGCCCTCAGCTCGCCGCCGGCGCCCCCACGAACCGCGTACCCGCCGCCACTGCGAACCCCCGAAGGAACTCGCCGACCGCAAGCCGCCGCCCCCCCGGCTTCTGCAGTTCAAGCAACTCGACGGCGCCATCGCCGCAGGCGACGACGACGCGCCCCGGCACGTCGAGCACGGTGCCGGGCGCGCTGCGGCTCGCGTCGCCCGGCGCGGAGAGGCTCGCGGGGCGCGGCGCGGAAGCGCCCGCAACACCGGCATCCCTCGGCGCCGCGCGCCACACCTTGATCGTCGTCCCCGCCGCGTCGTCGAGCCGCGCCGTCGCTCCCGGCGCCGGGTCGAAGGCGCGCACCCGGTCGACGATGCTGCGCGCCGGCATCGTCCAGTCGATCGCCGCGTCGTCGCGCGTCAGCTTGCGTGCATAGGTCACGCCTTCCTCAGGCTGCGGCGTCGCCATCAGTTCGCCCCGTTCGAGCGCCGCCAGCGCATCGACGATCGCGCGCGCGCCAATCGACGCGAGCCGATCGTGCACGCTGCCGCCCGTGTCGTCGTCCGCGATCGGCGTACGCGCCACGAGCAGCATCGCTCCGGTGTCGAGCCCCTCGTCCATCTGCATGATCGTGACGCCGGTCTCGGCATCGCCCGCCTCGATCGCGCGCTGGATCGGCGCGGCGCCGCGCCAGCGCGGCAGCAGCGATGCGTGGATGTTCAGGCAGCCATGGCGCGGGATCGCCAGCACTTCCACGGGCAGGATCGCGCCGTAGGCGGCGACGATTATCGCGTCGGCTTCGAGCGCGCGCAGCCGCTCATGCAGCGAGGGATCGCGCAGCGTGCGCGGCTGCTCGAGCGGCAGTCCGCGTGCCAGCGCCAGGCGCTTGACGGCGCTTTCGCGCAGCGCCTGTCCGCGCCCCGCAGGCTGGTCGGGACGTGTAAGGACGAGGACGATCTCGTGCCCCGCGTCGTGCAGGGCGGCGAGCGCCGCGGAAGCGAAATCGGGGGTACCGGCGAAGACCAGGCGCATCGACGTGCGGGAAGTGAGCTCTAAGCCACGCAGGCCGCGCGTCGTCGCGCCGGGCCGGCTACGCGTCGACGCGTTCGGCCTTCAGCAGCCGGCTGCGGATGCGTGACTGCTTCAACCGCGACAGGTATTGCACGAAGACGCGGCCGTTCAGGTGGTCGATCTCGTGCTGCACGCAGACGGCGAGCAGCCCGTCGGCCTGGAGCTCGAAGGGCTTGCCGTTCTCGTCGAGCGCGCGCACGGTGACGCGATCGGGCCGCTCGACCTCATCGTAGATGCCGGGCACCGACAGGCACCCTTCCTCGAACACCTTCGTCTCGTCGCTGGTCGAGACGATCTCGGGATTGATGAACACGCGCAGTTGGTCGCGTGCGTCGGACACGTCGAGCACGATCACGCGCTCATGCACGTCCACCTGCGTGGCGGCCAGTCCGATGCCAGGCGCCGCATACATCGTCTCGGCCATGTCGCGCACGAGCGTGCGGATGCGCTCGTCCACCTCGCGCACGGGTTTGGCGACCCGGTGCAGCCGGGTATCGGGATAACGAAGAATGTCCAATACGGCCATCGGTGAATTGCGACCGCCGGTAGGCTCGGGTCGCGGGATGCGGGCGACGCCGATACAGTGGCGGCAGAAAGCAAAACGGACTACGAGGCTGATTTCGGGGCGAATACGACTCGATCAACCCTCCTCGTCGAGTATCCCACACGTTCGCAGGGCACGCGCGCTCATGAGAAAGCTCTCCGTGCAGTTTCTGACACTGGCTGTCGCGGGGCTCGCCTGCGCGGCCGGGCTGGCATTGGCACAGCCGGCTACCGCACCCCTCGAGATCACGAAGGACGCGCCGGACCGCTACGTCGTCGTCAAGGGCGACACGTTGTGGGACATCTCCGGGCGCTTCCTGGAGAAGCCGTGGCGCTGGCCCGAGATCTGGGAGATGAACCGCGAGGAGATCCGCGACCCGCACTGGATCTATCCAGGCGACGTCATCCTGCTCGACCGCAGCGGAGCGACGCCGCGGCTGCGCCTGGCGCGCTCGGTCGGCGCGGGCGGCAATCTTCCCACCGACAAGCTCAGCCCGCGAGTGCGCGCCGAGCCGCTCGAGCGCGAGGCCATTCCGACGATCAGCTCGACCGACATCGAGGCGTTCCTGAACCGCCCGCTGGTGGTCGACGAGCACGGTCTCGCGTCGCATCCGCGCATCGTCGCCACGCAGGAAGGGCGCGTGTTCCTCGGCCGCGGCGAGCTCGCCTACGTGCGTGGAATCGAGCAGCCGAAGACCGACGAGTGGCACATCTACCGCTCGGCCAAGCCGCTGCTCGATCCCGACACGCGCAAGCCGATCGCATGGGAGGCGCTGTTCCTCGGCACCGGCAAGCTCGAGCGCGAGGGCGACCCGGCGTCGCTGCGCGTGGTCGCGACCAACGAGGAAGTCGGCACCGGCGATCGCCTGATGCCGGCCGAACGCGCGCTGCCGATCGTCTATGCGCCGCGGCCGCCGGAGTCGAAGGTGTCGGGCCGGATCGTCGCCGTCTATCGCGGCCTCACGCAGGTCGGACGCAACAGCGTCGTCGCGGTGAGCGTCGGCGCGGAGAACGGCATCGAGGTCGGCCACGTGCTCGGCATTCAGCACCGCGGCGCGACGATCACCGACCGCACGGCACCCAACCACGAGAAGGTCGTCCTTCCGGATGAGCCGGTCGGCCATCTTCTCGTCTTCCGCGTCTTCGATAAGATCGCCTACGGGCTCGTGATGCGCGCCTCGCAGCCGATTGCCGTCGGCGACGACGTCGCGAACCCCTGAATCCGCTCGCAACCCGGTGATCGCGCCGCGCCTCGAGCGCGGCGCTTTCGTTTTGCGGGCCGCCGGCCGGTTCGTGCGCTGCGGACGGCCGGGCGGCTCCCATTGCAGCCCGCGCGAGGCCGGCCTGCGGCGTGCAGGAAAGGGAGACTCGCTTTGCCGCTCGACGCCGTAGCGCGCGACGAATACGCATGGTGGCTGCGCATGACGCTCACGCCGGGCATCGGGCCGGTCGCGGCGCGGCGGCTGCTCGAAGCCTTCGGACTGCCCGAGGACGTCTTTAGCGCCGGCCGCACACGCATCGCGGCCGTGCTCGATGCGCCGCGCGCCTGCGCGCTGCTCGCCGACGACGACGCGCGCGAAGCGAAGGTCGCCGCCGCACTCGACTGGGCGAGCGGCGAGCAGAACCACCTGCTCACGCTCTCCGATCCCCGCTTTCCGAAACGGCTGCTGCAGATCGCCGACCCGCCGCCGCTGCTGTACGTGCGCGGCTCGCCCGACGCGCTGTCCGGCGACCTGCTCGCGATCGTCGGCAGCCGGCATGCCACACCGGTCGGCGAGGCGAACGCGCGCGATTTCGCCCGCGCGCTGGCCGACGAGGGACTCGCGATCTGCAGCGGACTGGCGCGCGGCATCGACGCCGCCGCACATCGCGGGGCGCTCGAAGGGCGCGCCGGCACGATCGCGGTGGTCGGCACCGGCGTCGATCGGGTCTACCCGGCAGCGCACCGCCCGCTCGCGCACGCGATCGCGCAGCGGGGCGCGATCGTCTCCGAGCTGCCGTTGGGAACCGAAGTGCAGCGCGCCAACTTCCCCCGTCGCAACCGGATCATCGCGGGGTTGTCGCTCGGCGTGCTCGTCGTCGAGGCGGCACCGCATTCGGGTTCGCTGATCACCGCGCGCCATGCCGCCGAATGCGGGCGCGAGGTGATGGCGATCCCCGGGTCGATCCACTCGCCGGTGGCGCGCGGCTGCCATCGACTGATCCGGGAAGGGGCGAAGCTCGTCGAGTCGGCCGAGGACGTGCTGGCGGAGTTGCGCGGGCAGATGCGCAGGGGGAGCGACGCCGCGTCGAACGACCCCCCTGCGGCCAGCCCGGCGGAGCGCATCCTGCTGCAGGCGCTCGGCTGGGATCCCGCCGACGTCGACACGCTGATCGGTCGTTGCGGGCTGGCCGCCGGCGAGGTCTCCGAGGCGCTGCTCGCCCTGGAACTCGCGGGGCTGGTGGAGCGATGGGACGACGGCCGCTACGCGCGTGCCCGGCCACACGCAGGCGGGTAGGCGCGCGCCCGCGCGCCAGTCTTGCATGAAACAATATCGACAGCGCGTCGATCGGCCGAGCCGGATGGCTTGTTGCGCCCGCCGTCGGGCGCCACTTATGATGGCGCCCCCATGAGCAAAGCCCTGATCATCGCCGAGAAGCCGTCCGTCGCCGCCGACATCGCGCGCGCGCTCGGCGGCTTCACCCGGCACGGCGACTACTTCGAGAGCGAAGAGTACGTCCTGTCGTCGGCGGTCGGGCACCTGGTCGAGATCGCCGTTCCGGAGCAGTTCGAGGTCAAGCGCGGAAAGTGGTCTTTCGCGCACCTGCCGGTGATTCCGCCCCATTTCGACGTCCAGCCGATCGCCAAGAGCGAGGATCGGCTGAAGCTGCTGGCGAAGCTGATCCGCCGCAAGGACGTCGATCGGCTGATCAACGCCTGCGACGCCGGACGCGAGGGCGAGCTGATCTTCCGCCTGATCGTGCAGCACACGAGCGCGAAGCAGCCGGTGCAGCGGCTGTGGCTGCAGTCGATGACGCCGGCGGCGATCCGCGAGGCCTTCGGGAACCTGCGCAGCGATGCGCAGATGCTGCCGCTCGCCGACGCGGCGCGCAGCCGCTCCGAGGCCGACTGGCTGGTGGGCATCAACGGCACGCGCGCGATGACCGCGTTCAACTCGCGCGACGGAGGCTTCTACAAGACCACCGTCGGGCGCGTGCAGACGCCGACGCTGACCATCGTCGTCGAGCGCGAGGAGCGCATCAAGCGCTTCGTGCCGAAGGACTACTTCGAGGTGCACGCCAGCTTCGCGGCGAAGGCCGGCGCCTACGACGGCCGCTGGTTCGACCCCGGCTTCAAGCGCAGCGAAGACGCGCCCGATGCGCGCGCCGAGCGAATCTGGCAGCGCGAGCGCGCCGAGGCAATTGTCGAGCGCTGCCGCGGCAAGACGGGCACCGTCACCGAGGAGACGAAGCCGAGCACGCAGTTGTCGCCCGCGCTCTTCGATCTCACCAGCCTGCAGCGCGAGGGCAACTCCCGCTTCGGCTATTCGGCGCGAACGACGCTGTCGATCGCGCAGGCGCTGTACGAACGTCACAAGGTCCTCACCTATCCGCGCACCGACTCCCGCGCATTGCCCGAGGACTACCTGCCCAGCGTGCGGGAGACGCTCGGCGTGCTCGAGGGCGAGCGCGCTTATGCGAGCTTCGCGAAGCAGATCGCCGCGGGCGGATGGGTCAAGCCGAACAAGCGCATCTTCGACAACACCAAGGTCTCGGACCACTTCGCGATCATCCCGACGATGCAGGCGCCGCGCGCCGGTGCGTTGTCCGACGCCGAGCAGCGCATCTACGACCTCGTCGTGCGCCGCTTCCTCGCGGTGTTCTTCCCGGCGGCCGAGTACCTGAACACGACGCGAATCACCGTTGTCGAGGGCGAGTCGTTCAAGACCGAAGGCCGCGTGCTGGTGAACCCGGGCTGGCTCGCCGTGCACGGGCGCGAAGGCAAGGACGACACGCTGGTGCCGATCGAATCCGGCGAGCGCGTGCGCACCGACTCGATCGAGGCGCGCGCGCTTGCGACCAAGCCGCCTGCGCGCTACACCGAGGCGACGCTGCTGTCGGCGATGGAGGGCGCAGGCAAGCTGATCGACGACGACGAACTGCGCGAGGCAATGCAGGCCAAGGGCCTGGGAACGCCGGCCACGCGCGCGGCAATCATCGAAGGCCTGATCACCGAGAACTACCTCGTGCGCGAAGGGCGCGAGCTCATTCCGACGACGAAGGCGTTCCAGCTGATTCGGCTGTTGCGCGGGCTCGAAGTCAACGAGCTCACCGCACCCGAGCTCACCGGCGAGTGGGAATACAAACTGTCGCAGATCGAACGCGGACGGCTCGAGCGCGACGAGTTCATGCGCGAGATCGCCGAGATGACGCGCAAGATCGTCGAACGCGCGAAGAGCCGCGACACCGTCGACGTTCCCGGCGACTACGAAACGCTGTCCACGCCCTGCCCGAACTGCGGCGCCACGGTGAAGGAGAACTACAAGCGCTTCGCCTGCACCAACTGCGACTTCTCGATCACGAAGATTCCCGGCGGTCGCCAGCTCGAAGTCGCCGAGGCCGAGCAGTTGCTGCGCGAGCGCACGATCGGTCCGCTGCAGGGGTTCCGCAGCCGGCTCGGGCGCCCGTTCGCGGCGATCCTGAAGCTGAGCGACGAGCACAAGCTCGAATTCGATTTCGGGCAGGCGGGCGCCGGCGACGACGATGGCGAGCCGGTGGACTTCTCCGCGCAGGAGGCGCTGGGCGCGTGCCCGAAGTGCCGCGGCCGCGTCTTCGAGCACGGCATGAGCTACGTCTGCGAAAACGCGGTCGGGCCCGGCAAGCACTGCGACTTCCGTAGCGGGAAGATCATCCTGCAGCAGGAAGTGGCGCCGGCGCAGATGCGCAAGCTGCTGGCCGAGGGCCGCACCGATCTGCTGACCGATTTCGTTTCGTCGCGCACGCGGCGCAAGTTCAAGGCGTACCTCGTGCTCGAGCCCGGCGGCAAGGTCGGCTTCGCGTTCGAACCGCGGCCGGCCAAGAAGACGGCCGCGAAGGCCACGCCGGAAGCGTCGTCGGCGGCGCGCAAGACGAGCACGCGCACGGCAAGCGCGAGTGCCGGCACGGCGAGCGAGCCGGGCGCCGATGTTTCCGCGAGCGCGGCGAAGACCGCGGACGGAAAGACGCGGGCCGCAGCGAGTTCCGGCGCGAAGAAGACGGCGAAGAAAGCCGCAAAGAAAGTCGCCAAGAAGGTTGCCAAAGCGGCTGCGACCAAGGCCGCCAAGAAGCCGGCCGCATCGTCGGAACGCACGCGGCGCAGCTGAGGCGAGACGGGGCGACGCCAGGGTCGTCGCTGCCGCGCTCGAAACGAATGCCCCCACTCTCGAACGCGAGATCATTGGGCCGTCGTATTCGACAGTACACTGAGCAAATGACGCCGATCGACTACCGGTCCCTGCGCCCCGGCCATCTGATCCGGCGCGCGCAGCAGATCGCTGTCGCGATCTTCATGGACGAGTGCGCCGGCTTCGATCTAACTCCGGTGCAGTACGCAGCGCTTGCCGCCATCGCGGCGAATCGCGACATCGACGCCACGCGACTGTCGTACCTGGTCGCGCTCGATCGCTCGACGATCGGCACGGTGCTCGAGCGCCTCGAAGCGAAGGGGCTCGTCGAGCGCGCGCCGAGCGCCGACGATCGTCGCGTGAAGCGGCTGCGCATCCGTGCCGCGGGTCGGCGCCTGCTTGCCGACGTGGACGAAGCCGTCGAGCGCGCGCAGCAGCGAATCGTCGCGCCGCTCGAGGCCGACGAGCGCCGCGTCTTCCTGCGGCTGCTCGCGCGACTGGTGGAATGCAACAACGAGTTGTCGCGGGCTCCGGCACGCCACGGCAGCGAATTGCCCGACGCGCTGGGAGCGCGATCGTGAACGAACAACGCCTGGCGGTCGTCGCAGGCGAAATCGCGCTTGAAGGAGAATCGCGATGAACGAAGCAGCGAGACCTGGCGTGCACGCCGCGCAGACGAACGACGTGCGTGCCGCGCGCGAACGGCTGTACGCCGACATGCGCCCGGCGAACCTCACGCCGCTGTGGGAGTCGCTGCACGCGCTGGTGCCGAAGAGCCCGGCGTCGCCGTGCGTGCCGGCGCTGTGGCGCTACGACGAAGTGCGTCCGTTCCTCGCGCGCGCGGGCGAAGTCATCTCCGCCGAAGAAGCGGTGCGCCGCGTGTTGATCCTCGAGAACCCGGGCATCCCGGGCCAGTCGGCGATCACGCAGTCGCTGTATGCCGGGCTGCAGCTGATCCTCCCCGGTGAAGTCGCGCCGAGCCACCGCCACGTGGCGACGGCACTGCGCTTCGTCGTCGAGGGCACGGGCGCATTCACCGCAGTGAACGGCGAGCGCAGCACGATGCACCCGGGCGACTTCATCATCACGCCGAGCTGGACCTTCCACGATCACGGCAACGAATCGGACACCCCGGTCGTCTGGCTCGACGGACTCGACATCCCAGCGGTGCGCCTGCTCGACGCAGGCTTTGCCGAGGACTTCCCGGCGAAGCAGCAGCCGGTCGAACGCAGCGAAGGCACGAACCTCGCGCGCTTCGGCGAGAACCTCGCGCCGATGCCCGGCGATGCAGGCGCCCGGCCGCACGGCGCTGCCTCGCCGCTGTTCGCCTATCCGTATGAGCGCTCGCGCGCCGCGCTCGGGCGCTTGCGTCGCGACGCCCCGCTCGACGCGTGGCAGGGCACGAAGATGCGCTACGTGAACCCGGCCACCGGCGGCTGGCCGATGCCGACGATCGGCGCATTCCTGCAGCTGCTGCCGTCCGGCTTCGAAGGAAAGCCGTGGCGGCAGACCGACGGCATCGTCTACAGCGTCGTCGAGGGCCGCGGCCGCGCGACGATCGAACGACCCGGCGCAGGCGCGCCCATGGTGCTGGAGTTCGGACCCCGCGACCATTTCGTCGTACCGTCGTGGCACGTCTGCCGGTGGTCGACGAGCGAAGACACCGTACTCTTCAGCTTCTCGGATCGCCCGATCCACGAGGCGCTCGCGATGCATCGCGAGGAGAAGCTCGACGGCCCCCCGCGGCTGAAGACCCGCGAATCGACAAGGAGCACCTTTTGAGCAACTACGTCGTACCGGCGACTCCCACCGTGTCGCTTCCCGTCGTCGGCAGCAACGCGCGCTTTCCCGTGCGCCGCGTCTACTGCGTCGGGCGCAACTACGTCGCACATGCGCAGGAGATGGGTTTCAGCGGGCGCGAGCCGCCGTTCTTCTTCCTGAAGCCGGCCGATGCGGTCGTGCCCGCGCCCGCCGGCGAAGCGATCGAGATCGACTACCCGCCGCTAACCAAGGACCTGCACCACGAGATCGAACTCGTCGTCGCCATCGGCGAAGGCGGCAAGCAGATCGCGGCCGCCGACGCGATGCGCCACGTCTTCGGTTATGCGGTCGGCCTCGACATGACGCGTCGCGACCTGCAGGCCGACATGAAGAAGCAGGGCCGGCCGTGGTGCATCGGCAAGGCCTTCGACCAGTCCGCGCCGGTCGGCGCGATCGTGCCGGCGAAGGGCGCCGGCGACATCACGCACGCGAAGATCGCGCTCGAGGTCAACGGGCAATCGCGGCAGCAGAGCGACATCTCGCAACTCATCTGGAGCATCGGCGAGGTGATCGAGCACCTGTCGAATGCGTGGACGCTGGCGCCGGGCGATCTGATCATGACCGGCACGCCGGAGGGGGTCGCGGCGGTCGGCCGCGGCGATCGGCTGAAGGGCAGCATCGACAGGCTGCCGTCGATCGAGGTGCGCATCCGGTAGGCGAAAGGCAACATCGCGACGGGCGCGGCGGCTGCTGTTCGGGGCGCGCGCGGCGGCTGCCGCTTCCGGCGTACAGCGGTCGCCGTTTGCGCCACACGGCGACCGTCGTTTCCGACGCGCGGCGGCGGGCGCACGCGCACCACGCGCTACCATTCCCGAAGCATGAGCAGTCCCGCCTTCGACGTCGATTGGGTCTTCGGCTACGGCTCGCTGATCTGGAATCCGGAGATCGAGTACGAGCAGGCGAGCCTCGCACGCCTGCACGGTTGGCACCGCTCGTTCTGCGTCAGTTCGACGCGCTACCGCGGTACGGCCGACGAACCCGGCGTCGTGCTGGGTCTCGATCGCGGCGGCAGTTGCGTCGGCATCGCGTATCGACTGCGCGACGAAAGTCGCGAGGATGCGATCCGCCATCTGTACGAACGCGAGATCCCCGATTGGGAGACGCGCGTGTACCGCGCCTTCGTCACGGAAGTGCGTCTCCGCGATGGAGCGAGCGTGCAGGCGCTCACTTTTGCAGCCGATCGCGAGCGGCCGAGCTACGCTCGGCTGACCGACGAAGAGATCGTGCGCCGGCTGCAACTGTGTTGCGGACGGCGCGGCGCGAATCGCGAATACGCGATCAACACCTGGCGAGCGCTCGAAGCGCACGGCGTGCGCGACGTGCGGCTTGCGCGACTCGTACGCCGGTTGCTGGCAGAGGCTTCTCAGGCGGAGGAGATGCCCTGAGGGCGACGAGGGGCGCGACCGCTACGCGGGTACTGCCCGCTCCACCTCGTGCAGCCGCGAGTGCCGCGGCACGCCGGCCATCAGGAACTCCATCTGGTCGGCCAGGATGCGCCGGTTGCGCAGGATGAAGCCCTCGTGCAGGTTCGGCACGTGAGGCACGTACAGCAGCGGCATGTGCGCCTGCTCGGGCGTGCGGTCACCCTTGCGTAGATTGCACGGCTTGCAGGCGCTGACCAGGTTCGTCCACGTGTTGCGGCCGCCGCGGCTCTGTGGCTTCACGTGCTCGCAGGTGAGTTCGCTCGGGCGGAAGCGCCCGCCGCAGTACGCGCAGACGAAGCGGTCGCGTGCGAACAGCATCTCGCGCGTGAGCGCAGGCACCGGATGGAAGCGCGCGCGTCGCGATGAATCGCCGCGCACGGCGACGATCGAGCGCAGCGTGAGCATCGAGCGCAGCCCGGTGGCGCGACAGGTTCCGCCGTGCAGCGTGAACTCGTGCCGGCCGAGGTCCCAGGCGACCTGCTCCTTGTAGTAGTAGCCGACCGCGTCCTCGACGCCGATCCAGCGACGCGGCGTGCCGCTCGCATCGAGCACGAGGATGCTTACTGTTGCAGTCGGCAGATCCATCGCGGTTGCGACCTCCGTCGCGCCGGAGCCTTGCATCCATTGTGCAGCACGCGGGCACCAGGCGTCGCTCGGAAGGTGAAAGCGACGGATCGAAGCGCTTGCCCAGCGTACTCGGCGCACTGCGGTTCGGCGCGGCCCGGATTGTTCGCTTTCCGCGCAGTTTCCGCGAGCGGACGAGCGTCGCAGCCTGGATCGTTCCCTTTCCGCGCATTTCCCGGTGCGGCGGACGACGGCCCGGCGGGAACGCACGATTTCCGCGCATTTCGCGTTGACGTCGCCAAGCCGAGGCTTGCGCGCCCGCGACGGCGCGGCGCCGAGAGTCCGGCACGCCTCCACGAAGCCGCGGCCCAATCCCTTCGCTCGCGAGGGCGCGGGCAACTGTGGTATCGTTACAACAAGTCGCAGCCCCGACGAGCCCGGCGCAGGTTCGTGCCGGCGAAGGTGCCGCGGCCGTCTCTTCAGAGGTGTCCCCATGTCGATCCGTGCTTCCCAGCACGGGGACAACGCAAGGCGCCCGGTCTACACGATCTTCCTTGCGTTTCTCCGCAACCGCGAAACCCGCAACCAGTTCCTCTACGCCTGTGCGCAGGCCGCCGCGCCGATCGCGCTGGTTCTCGGCCTGGTGATGGCCGGCTCCGAACTGCGCGATGCGTCGGTGCTCGTCACCGCCGCACCCGCGACCGCCACCGTCGTCTCCGTATCCAGCGCAGTTCCGTAGGTTCGTCGCGCAAGCTCACACGACCGTCGCGCGACGCGGGAAGACCCGCCGCGGGGCTGCTGCATGCCCCGCCGCTTCGCCTGACATAATCGGCCTTCCGAATCAACGATTTCTCTCGCCGAGAGAAGGATTGCGCATGCGTTACAGAATGGCGGCCGGCGCGCTCGTCGCCGCAGCTGCACTGCTCGCCGGCTGCGCGGCGCCATCGACGGCCGGTCACACGTACACCGCCAGCGAGGCGCGCCGGCCGATGCAGGTGCAGACCGGCGTCATCCAGGCGATTCGCGAGGTGCGACTCGAGCGCGACCAGCCGACGAACGTCGGCACCGGCGCCGGAGCGGTGGTCGGCGGCGTGGCGGGTTCGAACGTCGGCGGCGGCAAGGGCAGCATCATCGGCGGGGTGCTCGGCGCCGTCGCCGGCGGCGTGCTGGGCAGCCACGCGGAGCAGTCGTTGAGCAACCGGCCGGCGCTCGAGATCACCGTGCGCACCGACAGCGGCAACACGTTCGCCGTGGTCCAGGAGGCCGGCGGCGAGCAGTTCGCCCCCGGGCAGCGCGTTCGCATCATCACCGACCCGTCACGCGGCACGACCCGCGTGTCGCAATGACATTGCAGCGCTCGCGCACGTTCCACGGACGACGACGATGATCGAGACCACGATCGAACGATTCCAGGCCGACGTGCTCGACACGTCGATGCGCACGCCGGTCGTGCTCGACTTCTGGGCGCCGTGGTGCGGCCCGTGCAAGACGCTCGGTCCGATGCTCGAGCGGCTCGAGCAGCAATACGGTGGCCGCTTCGTGCTGGTGAAGGTGGACACCGACGCGCAGCCGGAGCTCGCGCAGCACTTCCGCATCCGTTCGATCCCCACCGTCTTCGGCATCGTCAACGGACAGCCGGTCGACCAGTTCCAGGGCGTCGTTCCCGAGACGCAGTTGCGCGAGTTCATCGACCGCCTGCTGCCGAACCCGGGCGACGCCGAGGTCGAGCAGGCGCTGCAGGCGATCGAGCGCGGCGAAATCGACGTGGCCGAGCAGCACCTGAAGAAGGCGATCGCCCTCGACGCCGACAACGACAACGCGCGGCTGATGTACGCGCAGCTGCTGCTGCAGCAGAAGGATCCGGGCGCCGCGCACGCGCAGCTCGAGCTGGTCTCGCCGGCGGCGCGCCAGGATCCGCAGGTCGCCGCGCTCGTCGAGCGCGCGCAGCGCGAGTTGCAGGAGGGTCTCGAGCCGCCGTCCGACGACCTGCTCGATCGCGTCGCCACCAATCCCGACGACCTGGCCGCCCGGCTCGCGCTCGCGCAGCACTACATGGAGCAGAAGCATTGGGCACCGGCCTTCGAGCAGCTGCTCGAGATCGTCCGCCGCGACCGTGCGTTCGGCGACGACGTCGGTCGCAGGACGATGCTCGAGGGCTTCGAGAAGGCTGCCGCGCAGCCGCAGCTTGTTTCCGAATGGCGGCGCCGGCTGAGTTCGGTGCTTTTCTAGTGCCTCGCAGGAGGTCGCGATGGGACGCTGGATCGAGGTGATTTCGGAAGACGGGCATCGCTTGCCTGCGTGGGAAGCGACGCCGGACAAGCCCGCGCGCGGCGCGATCGTCGTCATCCAGGAAATCTTCGGCGTCAACGGCCACATCCGCTCGGTCGCCGACGGCTTTGCGGCCGACGGCTATCACGCGATCGCGCCGGCGCTGTTCGATCGGGTGCAGCCGGGCTTCGACCGGGGCTACGACGACGAAGACATCAAGGCCGGGCGCGCGCTGGCGCAGAAGGCCGGCGTCGACGACGTGATGAAGGACCTCGCAGCAACGGTGAAGGTGGCGAGCGCCGCCGGCGCGGGCGGCGCAGACGCCGGCGCCACGCCGGGTGCGGCCGGGCGCGTCGGCATCGTCGGCTACTGCTGGGGCGGAACGATGTCGTGGATCGCCTCGGCGCGCGTCGAGGGGCTCGCCTGCGCAGTTGTCTACTACGGCGGCAACATCGCGAGCTTCGTCGGTGAACGGCCGAAATGCCCGGTGCTGTGCCACTTCGGCAAGCGCGACAGGACGCCGTCGCCCGAGCAGGCGAAGTCGGTGCTGGCTGCGCATCCGTCAGTGGAAGGACACTTCTACGACGCCGGTCACGGCTTCAACTGCGACCAGCGAGCTTCCTTCGATGCCGACGCATCCAGGCTCGCGCGCCAGCGAACGCTAGCGTTCTTCGCGAAGCACGTGGGCTGACCGTCGAGGCCGGCAGGTGCCAGGAACGGCACCGGCAGGCGCGCGCGGCAGCCTGGCCGCCTGCCCGCGGACGCTACCTCACCCCGCGGCGTGCGTCCCCTCCGCGGCAACCAGCTCCGCTTCGCGTTCGCGCAACTCGGTCTTCAGCACCTTGCCGTAGTTGTTCTTCGGCAGCGACTCGATGAAGCGGTAGCGACGCGGCCGCTTGAAGCGCGCGATGCTGTCCAGGCAATGCGCATCGAGTTCGGCTTCGCTGACCGGCGCGCTCAGCACCACCCACGCCACCACCGTCTCGCCCCATTCGGCGTGCGGTACGCCGATGACGCTGGCCTCCGCGACGTTCGGATGTCGCAGCAACGCCTCCTCGACCTCGCGCGGATAGATGTTGGTGCCGCCGCTGATGATGAGGTCGCGGCTGCGATCGAGCAGCGTGAGGAATCCGTCGTCGTCCAGGCGACCGATGTCGCCGGTGCGCAGCCAACCGTCGCGTATCGTCTCGGCGGTGGCGTGCGGCTGCTCCCAGTAGCCCTTCATCACCACTTCCCCGCGCACACAGACCTCACCCGGTTCACCGACCGCCAACGGCGTGCCGTCGTCGGCGTGGATCGCGACCTCCACCATCGGCTGCGCGTAGCCCACCGATGCCAGCCGCTCGATCCAGCGCGGCTGCGCGCGGTCTTCGATCACGTGCTTCGGCAGCACGGTGATCGTCATCGGGCTCTCGCCCTGTCCGTAGATCTGCGCCAGATGCGGGCCGAGCACTTCGCGCGCGTCGAGCACGTCGGCCAGGTACATCGGGCCGCCGCCGCAGACGACCGTGGCGAGCCCGGCCACGGGCACCGGCTGCCGGCGCGCCCAGTCGACGAGACGGCGCACCATCGTCGGCGCCGCGAAGAACGACGCATTGCGCCAGTGCGCGGCGAGCGCTGCGATCTCGGCACCGTCGAAGCCGCCCGAGGCCGGCACCACGTTGACGCCGCCGCGCAGCACGTAGGGCAGGTGATAGATGCCCGAGCCGTGCGACAGCGGCGCCGGGTGCAGGCAGCAGTCGCCGGGCGCGACCGCCTGCACTTCGGCGAGATAGCCCATCGTCGCCCAGCGCAGGTTGCGCGCACTCAGGCGCACGCCCTTCGGCTTGCCGGTGGTGCCGCTGGTGTAGAACAGCCACGCATCGTCGTCCTCGCCGCGCGCCGCAACCGGCGCCTGCGCCAGCGAGCGGTCGTCGAGGAAGCCGTGCTCGTCGATGACACGGCACGCGCCGGCAACGAAGCCGGCCAGCGCGTCGGCGTGGCTGCGATCGACGAAGCACAGCGTGGCCGCGCAGTCGGACAGCATGAACGCCGCTTCGCTGCCGTGCAGTCGGGCGTTGATCGGCACCGCAACCAGCCCGGCCCACCAGACGCTCCACAGCAGGCGCAGGTAGTCGGGGTGGTTGCCGAGGAACAGGCCGACGCGGTCGCCGGGCTGCAATCCCTGCTCGGCCAGCCACTGTGCGCCGCGGGCAGCCGACTGCGCGAACTGCACGTGGGTGGCAACGACGTCGTGGCCGAAGGCGAGCGCCGGCCGCTCGCCGAAGATGTTGGCGCTGCGCTCGAGCCAGTGCGCCAGGTTCATCGTCTCGCTCCGCTGCCGGCACGCGTACCATCAAGGATTCTGCCACGCAGACGAACTGGCTGCAGAAGCACGGCACCTCCCGCACGATGCCCGAACCTTCCGACGATCGCGCGACGGATCCGCGCTCGCGCGATGCGCCCGCGCGACGCGCGTGGCCCTCGGTGCTCGTCGTCCTCGCGCTGCTCGTGGCCGGCGCGCTCGGCTGGTGGTGGTGGCAGCAGCGAGCCTCAGGGCCATCCGATTCGACATCCCCGGTCACCGCCCCCGCCACCGGCACGCCGGGCGCACGCCGCGGCTCGACGGGCAGCCCGCGCGGCACCGAGGCGGCGCGCGTGCTCCCGGTCACCGTCGTCGCCGCCGCGCGCGAGGACGTGCCGGTCGTGCGGGATGCGCTCGGCACGGTCACGTCGCTGCGCACAGTGATCGTGCGACCGCAGGTCGACGGCCAGTTGCTGCGCGTGGCCTTCCGCGAAGGGCAGCTGGTCAAGGCGGGAGAGCTTCTCGCCGAGATCGATCCGCGGCCGTTCGAGGTGCAGCTGGCGCAGGCGCAGGGCCAGCTCACGCGCGACCGGGCGCTGCTGGAGAACGCGAAGGTCGACCTCGAACGCTACCGCACGCTGGTGCGGCAGGACGCGGCGAGCGCGCAGCAGCTCGACACGCAGGCCGCGCTCGTTCGGCAGTACGAGGGCGCGCTGAAGACCGACCAGGCGCAGGTGGACAACGCGCGGCTGCAACTCGGCTACACGCGCATCACCGCGCCCTTCGCCGGCCGGCTCGGCCTGCGCCTGGTCGATGCCGGCAACCTGGTGCGCGCCGGCGACGCGAACGGGCTCGTGACGATCACGCAGATCCAGCCGATCGGCGCCACCTTCTCGATCGCCGAGAAGGACCTCGCGCCGATTCTCGAGCGCTATCGCGCGGGCCGCGAGATGAAGGTGCAGGCGCTCGATCGCGACCAGCGTGAAGTGCTTGCCAGCGGCCGGCTCACGACGCTCGACAACCAGATCGACACGACCACCGGCACGCTGAAGATGAAGGCGGAGTTTGCCAACGCCGACATGGCGCTGTTCCCGAACCAGTTCGTCAACGTGCGCGTGCAGATCGACACGATCGAAGGCGCCACCGTGGTCCCGAGCGCGGCGGTGCAACGCGGCGCGCCGGGCGCCTACGTCTACGTCGTGCAGAGCGGCGACACGGTCGCGCTGCGCCCGGTGTCGCTCGGCCCTTCCGACGGCCAGCGCACCGTCGTGCGCGAAGGCGTATCGGTGGGCGAACGCGTCGTGGTCGATGGCGTAGACAACCTGCGCGACGGCGCGCGCGTCGAACCGATCGACAAGGAAGCGGCCGAGCGCGCGGCCTCGCAGCCGGGCGAGCGGCGACGCCGAACGACGGGCGCGCGCTCCTGAGCCGCGCAGCCACGCCCGGAGCGGCTCGCAGTTGAATCCTTCGCGTCCGTTCATCCTTCGTCCGGTCGCGACCTCGCTGCTGATGGTCGCGATCCTGCTCGCCGGGCTGGTCGGCTACCGGATGCTGCCGCTGTCCGCGCTGCCCGAGGTCGACTACCCGACGATCCAGGTGACGACGCTGTACCCGGGCGCGAGTCCGGAGGTGATGGCCTCGTCGGTCACCGCGCCGCTCGAGCGGCAGTTCGGCCAGATGCCGGGCCTGAAGCAGATGTCGTCGACGAGCTCCGGCGGCGCGTCGGTCGTCACTTTGCAGTTCGATCTCGCGCTCGCGCTGGACGTCGCCGAGCAGCAGGTGCAGGCCGCGATCAACGCGGCGATGTCGATGCTGCCCAACGACCTGCCCGCCCCGCCGATCTACAGCAAGGTGAACCCGGCCGACGCGCCGGTGATCACGCTGGGGATCACGTCGAAGACGATTCCGCTCACGCGCCTGCAGGACCTCGTCGAGACGCGCATCGCGCAGAAGATCTCGCAGCTGGCCGGCGTCGGTCTCGTGTCGATCAGCGGCGGGCAGCGACCGGCGATGCGCGTGCGCATCGACCCGCTGGCGCTCGCCGCAGCCGGCCTGTCGGTGGAGGACGTGCGCACGGCGATCGTCGCCGCCAACTCGAACCAGGCCAAGGGCAGCTTCGACGGCCCGCAGCGCTCGGCGACGATCGACGCGAACGACCAGATCCGCGCGGTCGAAGGCTACCGCGCGCTCGTGGTCGCCTATCGCGACGGCGCGCCGTTGCGCCTGTCGGACGTCGCGCGTATCGAGGAAGGCGCCGAGAACTCACAGCTCGCCGCGTGGGCGAACGACGAGCCGGCGATCGTGCTGAACATCCAGCGCCAGCCGGGGTCGAACGTGATCGAAGTGGTCGATCGCGTGCACGCGCTGCTGCCGTCGCTGCGCGCGTCGCTGCCCGGCGCCGCCGAGCTGCACGTGCTCAGCGACCGCACGGTGACGATCCGCGCATCGGTGGATGCAGTGCAGTTCGAGCTGATGCTCGCCATCGCGCTGGTCGTGATGGTGATCTTCCTGTTCCTGCGCAGCGTGCCGGCGACGGTGATCCCGGCGGTGGCAGTGCCGCTGTCGCTGGTCGGCACCTTCGGCGTCATGTACCTCGCCGGCTTCTCGCTGAACAATCTCACGCTGATGGCGCTGACCATCGCCACCGGCTTCGTCGTCGACGATGCGATCGTGATGATCGAGAACGTCGCGCGCTTTCGCGAGGAAGGCGACTCGCCGCTCGAGGCGGCGCTGAAGGGATCGAAGCAGATCGCCTTCACGATCGTCTCGCTGACGGTGTCGCTGATCGCGGTGCTGATCCCGCTGCTGTTCATGCGCGAAGTGGTCGGGCGGCTGTTCCGCGAGTTCGCGATCACGCTCGCGGTGGCGATCCTGATCTCGGCCTTCGTCTCGCTGACGCTCACGCCGATGATGTGCGCACGGCTGCTGCGCGACCGCAAACGCGGCAAAGGCGCCAGCGGCGCTCCGGGCGCCAGTGGCGACCCGACCGGCAGCGCAGGCAACGCGCCGGCTCGCCGCCCCGGCTGGTTCGACCGGCTCGTCGCCGGCTACGGTCGCTGGCTGTCGTGGGTGCTCGACCACCAGCCGGCGACGCTGCTCGTCGCGGTGGCCACGCTCGTGCTCACGGTGCTGCTGTATTTGGTGGTGCCGAAGGGCTTCTTCCCGGTACAGGACACCGGCCTGCTGCAGGGCATCTCCGAGGCGCGCCAGTCGATTTCCTTCTCGGCGATGGCCGAGCGCCAGCGCGAGCTCGCGCGCGCGATCCTGCGCGACCCGGCGGTGCAGAGCCTGACGTCGTTCATCGGCGTGGACGGCGCCAACCCCACGCTGAATACCGGCCGCATGCTGATCGACCTGAAGCCGCGCGCCGAGCGCGACCTCGATGCGGTCGGCGTGATCCGTCGCCTGCAGCAGCGCGCCGCCGACGTGCCGGGCATCACGCTGTACCTGCAGCCGGTGCAGGACCTCACCATCGAGGATCGCCTGGCGCGCACGCAGTTCCAGTTCACCGTGGAAGAGCCCGATCCGCAGCGGCTCGCGCTGTGGGTTCCGCGCCTGCTCGAGCGCCTGCGCGCGCTTCCCGAGCTCGCCGACGTTGCCAGCGACCTGCAGGACAACGGCCTGCAGGCGTACGTCGAGATCGACCGCGACGCCGCCGCGCGCCTGGGCGTTTCGATGACGACGATCGACCAGGCGCTGTACACCGCGTTCGGCCAGCGCCAGGTGTCGACGATCTTCACGCAGGCGAACCAGTACCGCGTCGTGCTCGAAGTGGAGCCGCAATACGCATCGAGTCCCGCCGCCATCGCCGCGATCCGCGTCAGCGGACGCGACGGCACGCTGGTGCCGCTGTCGAGCATCGCGCACGTCGTCGAGCGCCCGGCGATGCTGGCGATCCACCACCTCGGGCAGTTTCCGTCGGCGACGATCTCGTTCAACCTCGCGCCCGGCGTCTCGCTGGGCGAGGCAGTCGAAGCGGTGCACGCCGCCGAGCGCGAACTGGGGCTGCCGGCGAGCGTGCAGACCGGCTTCCAGGGCGCGGCGCTCGCGTTCCAGGCGTCGCTCGACAGCACCGTGCTGCTGATCCTCGCGGCGCTCGTCACGATGTACATCGTGCTGGGCGTGCTCTACGAGAGCTACGTGCACCCGATCACGATCCTCTCGACGCTGCCGTCGGCGGGCGTGGGCGCGCTGCTCGCGCTGATGCTGTCGGGCAACGACCTGGGCATCGTTGCCGTAATCGGCATCGTGCTGCTGATCGGCATCGTGAAGAAGAACGCGATCCTGATGATCGACTTCGCGCTCGACGCCGAGCGCATCGAGGGCAAGCCGCCGCGCGAAGCGATCTACCAGGCGGCGCTGCTGCGCTTCCGGCCGATCCTGATGACGACGCTCGCTGCGCTGCTGTCGGCGCTGCCGCTGATGCTCGGCACCGGCGTGGGCTCGGAGCTTCGCCATCCGCTGGGCATCACGATGGTCGGCGGCCTGCTGCTCAGCCAGGTGCTCACGCTGTTCACCACGCCCGTCGTCTACCTCGCCTTCGACCGCTCGGCGCGCTGGGTCGCGCGCCGCGGTCGCGCCGCCTGATGAGCCGATGAGGGGATTCTTCGAAACCTTCGTGCGTCGCCCGGTGGCGACGACGCTGCTGACGCTGGCCGTCGTGCTCGCCGGCCTGGCTGCGCTGGCGATGCTGCCGGTGGCGCCGCTGCCGCAGGTGGACTATCCGACGATCTCGATCTCGGCGTCGCTGCCGGGCGCGAACCCCGAGACGATGGCGGCCACCGTCGCCACGCCGCTCGAACGCTCGCTCGGCAAGATCGCCGGCGTCACCGAGATGACGTCGTACAACTCGCTGGGGCAGACGCGCATCACAGTGCAGTTCGAGCTCGATCGCAGCATCGAGTCGGCGGCGATCGACGTGCAGGCGGCGATCAACGCGGCGCGCGCGTCGTTGCCGTCGGGGCTGGTTCGCAATCCGACCTATCGCAAGGTGAACCCGGCCGAGGCGCCGATCCTGATCATCGCGCTCACTTCCGACTCGATGACGCAGGGCCAGATCTACGACGTTGCGTCTACCGTGCTCGCCCAGAAACTCTCGCGGGTGGCCGGCGTCGGACAGGTGGTCGTCGGCGGCAGTTCGCTGCCGGCCGTTCGCGTGTCGGTGAATCCGCTGCAACTCGACCGCTACGGCATCGGCCTCGACGCGGTGCGCCAGGCGATCGGCGACGCCAACGCGAACCGCCCGAAGGGCGCGGTGGCCGACGACGCGCGGCGCTGGCAGATCGAGGCCAACGACCAGTCGCGCCTGGCCGACGACTACCGGCCGCTCGTCGTCGCCTGGCGCAATGGCGCCGCCGTGCGCCTGTCCGACGTCGCGTGGGTGCGCGAATCGATCGAGGACGAGCGCCAGTCCGGTTTCGCCAACGGACGCCCGTCGGTGCTGCTGATCGCCTATCGCGAGCCGGCTGCCAACATCATCGCGACGGTCGATCGCATCTACGAGCTGATGCCGTCGTTGCAGGCGTCTGCGCCGGCGGCGATGGACCTCGTCGTCACGATGGACCGCACGACGACGATCCGCGCGTCGCTGCGCGAGGTGCAGCGCACGCTGGTGCTGTCGGTCGTGCTCGTCGTGCTGGTCATGTTCCTGTTCCTGCGCAGCGCGCGCGCCACGCTGATCCCTGCCGTGGCGGTACCGACGTCGCTGATCGGCACCTTCGGCGTGATGTACCTCGCCGGCTACAGCCTGGACAACCTGTCGCTGATGGCGTTGACGATCGCCACCGGCTTCGTCGTCGACGATGCGATCGTCGTCGTCGAGAACATCGCGCGCCGGCGCGAGGCCGGAGAAGGACGCTTCGAGGCGGCGATCCACGGCGTGCGCGAGGTCGGGTTCACCGTCGTGGCGATCAGCCTGTCATTGATCGCCGTGTTCATTCCGATCCTCGCGATGGGCGGACTGATCGGACGCTATTTCCGCGAATTCGGCATCGTGCTGTCGGTGGCGATCCTGATCTCGCTCATCGTTTCGCTGACGACGACGCCGATGCTGGGCGCGCGCCTCCTCGGCTCGGTGCGCGCGCGCGAGCGCGACACAGGTGCCGCGCGCTTCGCTCGCCGCGGCTTCGAGCGCGTCGCTGCCGGCTATTCGCGCAGCGTCGGCTGGGCGCTCGACCATCGCTGGCTGATGCTGCTCGTCCTAGCCGCGACGATCGCGCTGAACGTCTGGCTGTACACGATCGTGCCCAAGGGCTTCTTTCCCGCGCAGGACACCGGCCGCATCTACGCGTCGGTGCGCGGCGACCAGAGCATCTCGTCGAGCGCCATGCAGGAAAAGCTGCGCACGTTCATGGACATCGTGCGCCGCGACCCGGCGGTTGCCAACGTGACTGGCTACACCGGAGGCTCGCGCCTGAACGGCGGCTCGATGTTCATCTCGCTGACGCCGCTGGCGCAGCGCGGCGAGAGCACCGACGAGGTGATCGCGCGGATGCGCAAGGCGGCGAAGGTGCCGGGCGCGCGCCTGTACATGGTCGGGCAGAGCGAGATCCGCGTCGGCGGCCGCGAGAGCAGCTCCACCTACCAGTACACGCTGAAGAGCGACGACCTGAACGAGCTGCGGCTGTGGGAGCCGCGCATCCGCAACGCGATGAGCCGCCTGCCGCAACTGGTCGACATCGATACCGACGCCGAGGACAAGGGCAGCCAGGTCACGCTGACCATCGACCGCGACGCGGCCGCGCGCCTGGGGATCCGCACGCGGCAGGTGACGAACCTGCTCAACGACGCCTACGGGCAGCGGCAGGTATCGACCATCTACGAGGCGCTGAACCAGTACCACGTCGTGCTCGACGTCGACGCGCAGTTCCGCGACAGTCCCGAGGACCTGCGCATGCTGAGCGTGCTGAATGCCGCCGGCGAGCCGGTGCCGTTATCCACCTTCGCCAGCTGGCGCCCGACGACGACGCCGCTGGGCGTCAGCCACGACGCCGGATTCGTCGCGTCGACGATATCCTTCGGCCTGTCCGAGGGGGTCTCGCTGTCGCAGGCAACCGACGCGATCGAGGATGCGATCGCGCGCATCGGCGCGCCGTCCACACTGCAACACGGCTTCGAAGGCACCGCGAGCGCGTTCCAGAAGTCGGTGGCCAACCAGCCGCTGCTGATCCTCGCCGCGCTCGTCACCGTCTATCTGGTGCTCGGCATCCTCTACGAGAGCCTCGTGCACCCGATCACGATCCTGTCGACGCTGCCGTCGGCCGGCGTCGGCGCGCTGCTCGCGCTGATGGCCACCGGCACCGAGTTCAGCGTCATCGCGCTGATCGGCGTGCTGCTGCTGATCGGCATCGTCAAGAAGAACGCGATCATCCTGATCGACTTCGCGCTGGCCGCCGAGCGCGAGCACGGGCTGTCGCCACGCGAGGCGATCCACCGCGCCTGCCGTCTGCGCTTTCGTCCGATCCTGATGACGACGGTGGCAGCGATGCTCGGCGCGGTGCCGTTGGCGCTGGGCGCCGGAGACGGCGCCGAGTTGCGCAGGCCGTTGGGCATCGCGATCGTCGGCGGCCTCGCAGTGAGCCAATTGCTCACGCTGTACACGACGCCGGTCGTCTATCTCGCGCTCGACCGGCTGCGACTGCGCTGGACGCAGCGTCGACGCGCGCCCGGCGCCGCGTCGACCGCGCACATCGTGCACCCGCTGCGCCTGCTCGCGCTGTGCGCTGCCGCCGTGCTGCTCGCCGGCTGCGCGACGGCCCCCGAATACGAGCGACCGGCGATTCTCGTCCCGCCCGAGTACAAGGAAGCGCAAGCGACCGGCGTCTGGCAACCCGCGCAGCCCGACCTGCACGCAGCGGCCGTCTCGTGGGAGGTTTTCGACGACCCGGTACTCGAATCGCTGATCGCCGACGCCGACCGCGCAAACCAGAACCTGCGCATCGCCGAGGCCCGGCTTCGCGGCGCGCGCGCTGCGGTCGTCGCCGCGCGCGCCGGGCTGTATCCGGCCGTCTCGGCGGGCGCTTCGGCAAGCCGCGGCCGATCCGCGAGCGGAATCACCGGCGACATCTTCGGCGTAGACGCATCGGCCAGCTGGGAGGTCGACCTGTGGGGGCGCGTGCGCGCAAGCGTCGCCGCCGCGCAGGCCGGCGCCGAGGGCGGGGCAGCGGAGCTTGCCGCCGCGCGCCTGTCCACGCACGCGCTGCTCGCGCAGAGCTATTTCCAGTTGCGCGTGGCCGATGCGCAGCGCCGCCTTCTCGGCGAGACGGTCGCTTCGTACGAGCGCTCGCTCCAACTCACGCGCGATCGGCTGGCCGCCGGCGTGGCCACGCGGGCCGACGTCGCGCAGGCGCAGGCACAACTGAAGACCGTCGAGGCGCAGCGCATGGACGTCGGCATCGCCCGCGCGCAGCTCGAGCATGCGATTGCCATGCTCACCGGGCGCGCGCCGTCGACGTTCGCGCTCGACGAGCAGCCGCTGCGAGCAACCACGCCGCCGGTCCCGCCCGGCCTGCCGTCGCGGCTGCTCGAGCGTCGCCCCGACATCGCCGCCGCCGAGCGGCAGGTGGCTGCAGCCAATGCGCGCATCGGCATCGCGCGCGCAGCCTACTTTCCGTCGCTGACACTGTCCGCCGACGTCGGCCTGCGCGCGAGCCGATTCGGCGATCTGTTCTCGCTGCCGAGCCGCGTCTGGTCGCTCGGCCCGGCGCTCGCCGCACTGCTGTTCGACGCAGGGGCGCGCGAGGCGGCCACCGAGCAGGCGCTCGCCGATTACGACGCAACGGCCGCCGGCTATCGGCAGACCGTGCTGCAGGCCTTCCAGGAGGTCGAAGACAACCTGGTCGCGCTGCGTGTGCTGGCCGACGAAGAGGGCGTCCAGCGCGAGGTGGTGGCCGCCGCACGCATCTCGCTGGACATCGTCACGTTGCAGTACAAGGCCGGTACGGTCTCGTACCTGAACGTGATCCAGGCGCAGACGACGGTGCTGCAGAGCGAGCAGGCGCTGCTGTCACTGCGCGGCCGGCGCCTGGGAGCGACCGTGGCGCTGCTGCGCGCGATCGGCGGAGACTGGTAGCCGGGCGCGAGCGGGCGCGCAGCTCCGCACGTTCTCGGGCCGCGCCCTTGCTGCGGCGGGCGTTTTCGATCAACGAGGATCCGCGATGCCGAGGACGCAGGAGCAGGAAGACCGCAAGAAGATCGAGCAGGTCGAGCGGCGCGCGACGCCGCCGTCGCCGATCATCTACGAGGCCGTGCGCCGCAACGGCGAGGAGGAGATGGCGCGGCCGGCGATCTCGCTGTGGTGGTCGGGGCTCGCTGCCGGACTGTCGATCAGCTTCTCGCTGGTCGCGCAGGCAGTGCTCATGCGCCACCTGCCGGAGATGGCCGGCCGTGAACTGCTGGTCGCGCTCGGCTACCCGATCGGCTTCCTCATCGTGATCCTCGGGCGCCAGCAGTTGTTCACCGAGAACACGATCACCGTGGTGCTGCCGGTGATGGCCGATCCCACTGCGGCGAACTTCGGCGCGGCCGCCCGCAACTGGGCAATCGTGCTGTGCGCGAATCTCACCGGGACGCTGATTTCGGCGGCATTCGCGACCTTCCTGCCGGCGGTTCCGCCCGAGACCTTCGACGCGATGCTCGCGGTGAGCGAACATGCGATCGGCGGGCCGTGGTTCGAGGTGACGATCCGCGCGATCGGCGCCGGCTTCCTGATGGCGACGCTGGTGTGGATGACGCCCGGCGCCGGGCACAGCCAGACCCTGGTGGTCCTCGTCATGACGTGGCTCATCGCCGCCGGTGGCTTCGCGCACATCGTCGCGGGAAGCATCGAAGCGTGGTTCCTGCTGCTGAACGCGCGCATCGGCATCGGCGAGTTCGTCGGCGGGTTCTTCCTGCCTTCGCTGGTCGGCAACATCGTCGGCGGCACGGCGATCTTCGCGCTGCTCGCCTATGCTCAGGTAATGAAGGAGATTCCGGCGCGCTGAAAGGCGCGCGCAAGCGCTTGGGGCGCGCGCAGGGAAGGAAGCGATGACGAAGAGCCGGTGTCGACGCGATTTTCTTCGGGCTTGTGGAGCGGCCGCGGCTGCGCTCGGGCTCTTCGCAACGATGCCCGCCGCGCGCGCCGCAGACCCCACATCCGCTGTCCAGGACGAAGTTGGCGGCCGCCCGCGGCCGAGCGACGACCCGGCCGCGCGCGCGGCGCTTCGCGTCGCGGCGCCCGATCCGCTGGTCACGCGGATGCTGCATCTCGGGCAGGTCGGCGAATCCGATACGCTCGTCGATCTCGGATCGGGCGACGGCAGGATCGCGATCGCCGCCGCGCGCGACTTCGGCGCACGCGCCCGCGGAATCGACTACGACCCGAACCTCGTCGAGTTGGCACGGCGCAACGCCGAGCAAGCGGGCGTCTCCGGGCAGGTCACCTTCGAGCAGGGCGATCTGGTCTCGGCGGATCTCTCGTCGGCGACCGTCGTCACCATGTACCTGACCCAGGAGATCACGCTGCGGCTACGCAGCGCGCTGCTCGCAGCCAGGCCCGGAACGCGCGTCGTATCGCGCGAGTTCCGCATGGGCGACTGGGAACCCGAGGAGAGTTCGAAGATCGGGCTGCGTTCGATGCACCTGTGGGTCGTTCCGGCCAACGCCGGCGGCGACTGGAAACTTCAGCTGCAACAGTCGCGCGGCCCGATCGACGCCACGATGAAGATCGGCCAGCGTTTCCAGATGCTCGACGGTCGCGTCTCGCTCGCCGGCGTCGAGACGACGATGCGCGAGGCGCGGATGCTGGGCGACCAGGTGCACTTCGCCTTCACCGACACGGACGGAGCGCTGCGCACCGTCGACGCCCGCGTCGAGCCGGGTCGGATGATCGGCGCGGTTGCCACGCGTGACGGAGACGTCGTGCCCTTCCTCGCCGAGCGCGTGGGCGAGGCTCCGGCGATCGAGGGCATCCCGGCTGGCGCGGCGGGCGCGGCGGGCGCCGATACCGCCGGGGGCGCCGCGAACCGATAGGGCCGTTCGAACGCGCGGGAATCAGCATCTTCGGCACGCGCATATCGACGCCCGGCGCCGCAAGTCACTGGCAGAATCGCCGATTCGCAAGCGCGGCCCATCGAAGCGGCCGCGCCGACCACCCGAACCGGAACCCTGCCATGCGCATCGAAACCCTGGCCGTACACGCGGGCTACAAGCCCGAGCCGACGACGAAATCGGTCGCCGTGCCGATCTACCAGACCGTCGCCTATGCGTTCGACAGCGCGCAGCACGGCGCCGACCTGTTCGACCTGAAGGTGCCGGGCAACATCTACACGCGGATCATGAATCCGACCGAGGACGTGCTCGAGCAGCGCGTCGCCGCGCTCGAAGGCGGCGTGGGCGCGCTCGCGCTGGCTTCCGGCATGTCGGCCGTCACCTACTCGATCCAGACGATCACCGAGGCGGGCGACAACATCGTTTCCGCCAGCACGCTATACGGCGGCACCTACAACCTGTTCGCGCACACCTTCCCGCAGCAGGGCATCGAAGTGCGATTCGCCGACGCCAGCAAGCCCGAGAGCTTCGCTGCGAAGATCGACGCGCGCACGAAGCTGATCTTCGTCGAGTCGATCGGCAATCCGCTGGGCAACGTCGTCGACGTGGCGAAACTGGCCGAAGTCGCGCACGCGCACGGCATCCCGCTCATCGTCGACAACACCGTGCCGAGCCCGTACCTGTTCCGGCCGTTCGAGCACGGCGCCGACATCGTCGTGCACGCGCTGACGAAATACCTCGGCGGCCACGGCAACAGCATCGGCGGGGCAATCGTCGACAGCGGCAAGTTCCCGTGGGCCGAGCACAAGGCGCGCTTCAAGCGGCTGAACGAGCCCGACGTCAGCTACCACGGCGTCGTCTACACCGAAGCGCTCGGGCCGGCCGCCTACATCGGCCGCGCACGCGTCGTTCCGCTGCGCAACACCGGCGCAGCCATCTCACCGTTCAACGCATTCCTGATCCTGCAGGGCATCGAGACGCTGCCGCTGCGCATGGACCGCATCTGCGAGAACTCGCTGGCGATCGCCAAGCACCTGCAGAAGCACCCGAAGGTCGGCTGGGTGCAATACGCGGGGCTGCCCGAGCACCCCGATCACGCGCTGGTGCAGAAATACATGGGCGGACGCGCGTCGGGGATCCTGTCCTTCGGCCTGAAAGGGAGCGGCGGGCGCGAAGCAGGCGCGCGCGTGCTCGACGCCCTGCAGCTCTTCACGCGGCTGGTGAACATCGGCGACGCGAAGTCGCTGGCGACGCACCCGGCGTCGACCACGCACCGGCAGCTGTCGCCGGAGGAACTGGCGAAGGCGGGCGTGAGCGAGGACATGATCCGGCTGTCGATCGGCATCGAGCACATCGACGATCTGATCGAGGACCTGGATCGAGCACTCGAGGCGGCGTGAGCGGCGGCGAGTAGCGCAGGCGCGGGCTGGCTGCGCGGGTCGGCGCAGCCACGGGTCCGCGCACGGGTTGGCGCAGCACGCACGCGCCGGTATCGTGAACGGCGCGAAGCGCTGCGTTTTCGATCAGCGTTGCATCGCCGCCGTCGCCTCCCGACGATCGCGGTTCACCCGCGCGAAGCACTCGCGCTCGCCGAGTCTCTTCAGGTAGTCCTTCAGCGGCGCGATCGGCTCGAGCACGTCGCGCCCGTAGATCGACTTCGACGCCATCGAGACGATCGGCAGGTGCACGAAGGCGGCGCAGTCGGCGAGCGTGAGCATCGAGCCGGCCACAAAGGGCTCGAATCGAGCCAGCCGCGCCAGTGCGCGCACGCCCTTCTCCAGCGTGCGCTCGACCTCGCGTTTCGTCTCGTCGGACACCTTGCCGCCGAAGAACGCCTCCTTGTACAGCCGCCGTGCGACGAGCTCCACGTGCAGCTCGATGCAACGGTTCAGTTCGCGCACCTTCGCGCGCGCCAGCGGATCCTTCGGCAGCAGCGGGCGCTGCGGATGCGCATCCTCCAGGTACTCGCAGATGACGTCCGACTCGGTGAGCACCGCGCCGTCGACCTCGAGGAACGGCACCTTGCCGAGCACCGAGCGTTCGAGGAAGGCCTCCTCCTGCGACGGCTTGCATGCGTCGTCCTCCTCGTGCGCGATGCCCTTCTCGAGCAGCACGAGCCGGACCTTGTTGTGATAGTTGCTGATGCGGAATCCGCAGAGCTTCACGTTCGTCTCCATCGTGGAAATCGTGGCGATGCTATCGCGTGCAGCCATCCGGTGCTCGCATCCTCGAAGGCAAGGTGCGCTCCGCGCTCGGCGAGCGCGTCGACGTCGTCGTGTCGGGCCATTCGCACCACCCGCGCGTCGCGCGCCGCACGTGCAGGCGTATAACGGGAGCTCATCGTCCTGGACGCGAGGCCTTCGATGCGAAAGCCGATTGCCATGCTGTTCATCGCCGCGCTTCCCTGCGCGGCCCTGGCCGACGACCCGCTCTGGAGCCGGCTGCAGACCGACGAGAACCTCGTGGTTCTGATGCGGCACACCGAATCGACCGGCGGTCATCCGCTGGCCTGGGACGAAAGCGGGCAGTGCAAGGGAGAACTCGTGCTAAGCGGCAAGGGCAAGGCGCACGCACGCAGCATCGGCAACGCGTTCGCGTCGCACGGCATCGCGCCGGTGGTCATCAGCTCGCCGATGTGCCGCTGCCTGCAGACGGCGCGCGCAGCGTTCGGCTCCGCGCCACTCACCGATCCCGACCTGCGCGAGGTGGCCAGCGCCGACGCCGTTCGCGCGAAGGCCTACGAGGCGAAGGCGCTGTCGTTGATCGCCGGCAACCGCGGCAAGGCGCCGATCGTGTTCGTCAGTCATCGGCCGAACATCGACCAGTTGACGATGGAATTGATCGCCGACGGCGAGCTGCTCGTCGGCCGCGCGAACGAACGCGGCGAAATCGAAGTGCTGGGCAAGATCGCCGTTCCCTGATCTAGAGAGGGAATCCCTGATGTCCTCGATACGCGTCGCCAGCTTCGCACTCTCGCTCGACGGTTACGGTGCAGGCCCCGGGCAGAGCCTCGAAAACCCGCTCGGCCGCGGCGGCATGGCGCTGCACGGATGGGCCGTCGCCACCCGCACTTTCCGGCAGCGCGTCCTCGGCGTCGACAGCGGCGAGACCGGCGTCGACGACGACTTCGTCGCGCGCGGGTTCCGCAACGTGGGCGCATGGATCCTCGGCCGCAACATGTTCGGCCCGGTGCGCGGACCGTGGCCCGACGACAGCTGGAAGGGATGGTGGGGCGACGAGCCGCCGTACCGGTGTCCGGTGTTCGTGCTGACGCATCACGCGCGCGCGCCAATCGAGATGAACGGCGGAACGACCTTCCATTTCGTCACCGACGGGATCGAGGCTGCGCTGTCGCGTGCAGTCGCGGCAGCGAAGGGCCAGGACGTCCGCATCGGCGGCGGCGTTTCGACAATCCGGCAGTACCTGCAGGCGCGCTCGATCGACGAGATGCATCTCGCCATCGCGCCGGTGCTGCTCGGCTCCGGAGAGCACCTGTTCGCCGGCTTCGATCTGCCGGCGCTCGGCTACGAATGCATCGAGCACGTGCCCACGCGAAGCGCTACGCACGTCGTGCTGCGAAGGAAACACGAACGGTGACGGCATCGGAACTCGCAACCGGGAACGGGAATACACGATGAAGATCGACGGCAGGTGCCACTGCGGAAGAATTTCGTTCACGGCCGAGGTCGACCCTTCGCGCGTTTCCRTCTGCCATTGCACCGACTGCCAGGTGCTCTCGGGTTCGCCGTTTCGCGTCTCCGTTGCCGCGCCGATCGAGCGCTTCGCGCTGCTCGGCGAGCCGAAACGCTACGTGAAGGTCGCGCAAAGCGGAAACCACCGAGTGCAGGCGTTCTGCCCCGACTGCGGGACGCCGCTGTTTGCCTGCGCCACCGAAGGCGCCACGCACGTGATGATCCGGACCGGTTGCGTGACGCAGCGCGCCGGGCTCGAGCCGCGCGAGCAGATCTGGACGGCGTCCGCGATGCCCTGGCTGTCAGCCCTGCACGAGTTGCCCGACGCGGGCCAGCGCTGAATCGGCGCAATCCTCGCCCGATGCGTGCAGTAGCCGCGGGATATCGCGAGCTTCACAGGCGCTTTCACTGCAGGAACGAAAGCGGCTACGCTGAAAGAGCGGCCCCGCTTGGATCTTCGGCAACGGAGAAATCGATGCCCCTTCTGTTCTCCTATGGAACCTTGCAGCAGGAAGGCGTGCAGCTCGCCACCTTCCACCGGCGGCTCACGGGATACSCCGACGAGCTGATCGGATACGAGCAGTCGCTCGTGCGCATCGACGACGAAGCGGTCGTCGCCGCGAGCGGACGCACGCATCATCCGATCGTGCGGCACAACGGCCGACCCGACAGCCGCGTGGCCGGGACGGTATTCGAGATCAGCGACGACGAGCTTGCCGAGGCCGACCGCTACGAAGTCGACGCCTATCGGCGCGTATCGGCGCAGCTCGCGTCGGGCAGGACCGCCTGGGTCTACGTGGATGCCGGCGTCGAGACTCGATGACGTCGCGCCGCGCACGCCGCGGCAATTGCTCGAAGACGCGATCGGCTACGTGCTGCTGCTTCTGCTCGCCGCCGTGGTCGGGACGATGTTCGGCGTGTGGCTCGGCTTCGACCCTTCGCAGCTGTCCGCGCGCGCCTACGTGGAGCAGCAGCAGAACGCGATACGCGCGCTGAACACGCTGCTGCCCGTTCTCGGCGCTGTCTGCATCGCGCTCACGCTCGTGCTCGCGTTTCGCACACACGTGACGAACCTGCGCTACCTGCTGCTCGCAGCGGCGGCCTGCCTGATCGCCGCCGCGCTGATCACGCGCTTCGGCAACCAGCCGATCAACGCGCTCGTGCTGCATTGGACGGCCGAGACCCCGCCGGAAGACTGGCAGACCTGGCGCGACCGGTGGTGGTGGCTGCACGAAATCAGGACGCTGGCCGGGGTCGTCGCGTACGCGTTGACTCTGCTTGCCGTCCTTCGACGGCGCTCATCGAAGCAGACTGACTGACCCCGAATCATGTACCTGCCCAAAGCCTTCGAGGAGTTGCGTCCGGAAGTGTTGCACGCGCTCGTGCGTGCACATCCACTCGCGACGATCGTGATGCACGCCGACGGCGAGTTGTGCGCAGATCACATTCCGCTGATCCTGCAGCCGCCAAACGACGTGATGCTGGGGCACGTAGCGCGCGCCAATCCGTTGTGGCGCCGTGCGGGCGACGGAGCCGCCTGCCTCGTAGTCTTCAGCGGCGTCGATCACTACATCTCGCCGAACGGATATGCGACGAAGGCGCAGACGGGAAAGGTCGTCCCCACGTGGAACTACGAAGCGGTGCACGTGAACGGAACGATCCGCGCGATCGACGATCCCGCGTGGCTGCGTAATTTCCTCGCGACGCTCACGCACGAGCACGAACGCACGCAGCCCCGCCCGTGGCGGATCGACGATGCGCCCGCCGATTACATCGAGGCGATGTTGGGCGCCATCGTCGGCATCGAGATCACCGTRCAGCKCATCACCGGCAAGGCGAAACTGAGCCAGAATCAGCCAGCCGAGAATCGGCGCTCGCTKGTCGCTGCGTTGCGTTCCGCCGGCGATTCCTCCTCCACGGCAATGGCCGATGCGATCGAGCTTCGCGAGCCCCCACGCTGAAAGAGGGGARATTCCCGCCTGAGCCATCCTCGGGTTCGTCCGGCACGAGGAGCGAAGCGATGAAGGAAAATCCGGTCGGCTGGTTCGAGATCTACGTGCGCCAAATGGRACGCGCGCAGCGCTTCTACGAAACCGTATTCGCATGCCGCCTGCAGCCACTGGGCGGCGCCGAACTCGAGATGCTTGCCTTCCCCATGGCGATGGACACTGCCGGTGCCGCAGGGGCGCTGGTGCGCAAGGAGGGTTTCGACGGGGGCGGCAACGGCGTGATCGTCTATTTCACCTGCGAAGACTGCGCGGTGGAGGCGGCGCGCGTGSAAGGCGCCGGCGGACGACTCGAGCGCGACAAGTTCCCGATCGGCGAGTACGGCTACATCGCGCTCGCCGTAGACACCGAAGGCAACATGATCGGACTGCATTCGCGGCAATAGACGTCGTCCGGTCGGCGGAAAGATCGTCTGTCCCGAGTGCCGAGCCGGCACGCAAGGCGCGAGAGGTCGGATGCGCGCGCTGCACCTGATCGCGATCGTCTTCACCGCCGTCTCGATGTCGGCCGGCTGGGCGCACCTGCTCGAGCTTCCGAACAAGATGTCGCTGTCGCGCGACGACTACCTCACCGTGCAGCAGATCTATCGCGGCTGGGCGTGGCTCGGCTTCGTCGTGGTCGGCGCACTCGTCTCGACGATCGCGCTCGCCCTCTTGCAGCACCAGCAGGGTGAACGAGCCACGCACTTTGTCGTCGCCGCGCTGTGCATCGCCCTGTCCCTGGTCGTCTTCTTCTCGGTGACCTTCCCGATCAACCAGGCCACGCAGAACTGGGTGGTGCTGCCCGTGAACTGGGAGACGCTGCGCGAGCGCTGGGAGTACTCGCACGCGGTCGGCGCGCTTCTCTACCTGGTGGCGCTGGCGTCGCTCACGCTCGGCGCGCTGGCCAGGCGCTGATCGGAGTCCCGCGGCGAGGCCTCCTCGGCCGACGCCGGATACGGAGCGGCCGCGACGGCAGGCGCAGCACCCTGCCAGCCGCCGCCCAATGCCCGCACCAGGCCGACGGTGGCGAGCGCACGCTGCCGGTCGGTCTGTAGTGCCGCCCGCTGCGCGGCGAGCACCTGCCGCTCGGCGTCGATCACCTCGAAGTAGCTGACGTAGCCCTCGCGATACCGCGTCGACGACAGCTGCGCCGCGCGCCGCGCCGACTCGACCGAACGCGATTCCTCGCGCGCCTGCTCGGCAAGGATGCGAAGCGCGGAGAGGTTGTCCTCTACCTCACGCAGCGCCGTCAGCACGGTCTGCCGGTAGTCGGCGACGGTGCGATCGTATTCGGCCGCCGCGCCCGCCTCGATCGCCTTGCGCCGCCCGCCATCGAAGATCGTCATCGAGAGCATCGTGCCCACCAGCGGGCCGAGCGCCCACGTGCGGCTCGCGCTGCGGAACAGGTCGCCGAGGTCGCCCGACTCGAAACCGAGCAGCCCGGTCAGCGACAACCGCGGGAAGTACGCTGCGCGCGCGACGCCGATGCGTGCATTCGCCGCGGCCATCGCCCGYTCGGCGGCAGCGATGTCGGGACGCCGCTCGAGCAGCGYGGATGGCACGCCGGGMGGAATCACGATCGGCCGGAAGACGATSGGCTSGGGYTCGATCGTCAGCTGCGMCGGCGCCATGCCGAGCAGCACGGCRAGYGCGTGCTCGATYTCGGCGCGCGTGCGCGTGAGCGCGATCCGATCCGAGCGCGCGTTCGACAGTTCGGTGCGCGCACGCGCGAGGTCGAGCTCGCCCGCTTCGCCTTCGCGCACCCTGCGGTCGATGATGCCGACCGCGTCGGCGCGAAGCGCGACGGTGTCCTCGAGCAGGCCGATCTCTGCGTCGAGCCAGCGCAGCAGCAGGTAGTGCTGCGCGACGTCGGCCTGGATGGCGAGGAGCAGCGACTGCAACAGCGCTTCGTCCTGTTCGGCGTCCGCCGAGGCCGCGACCACCGTGTTCTTCACCCGGCCGAACAGGTCGACTTCGTAGCCTGCGCCCACGTTTGCGCGCCACAGCGTCTGCGGCGACACGTCGGCGTTCACACCAAGCCCCAGCGAGGACGGCGATGCGCGGAACCGCGTGGCACCCGCGCCGACGTCGACCTGCGGAAAGCGATCCGCACCGGCCGCGCGTAGCAATGCCCGGGAACGTTCGACGCGCGCAATGCCGGCCTGCAGCGTCTGGTTCGCCTGCAGCGCCAGCCGCTGCAACTCGTCGAGTTGCGGGTCGTCGAAGATCGTCCACCAGGCGCCCCTCGCCGCCGTGTCACCGGGCTCGGCGGGCTTCCACCCGGCCGGATCGACTGCCTGCGGCGCCTCCTTGAACACCGCGGGCAGCACCGGCCGCGGCGGATCGTACGGGGGCGCGACGCTGCATCCGGCCACCGCGAGCGCCAGTGACAGCGTCAGCACGCGCATCTGCATCAGCATCTCTCCGTCATCCTCGGGATCGATCGTCGTGTGGCGCTTCGTAGCCTCGCGCCGTCGCGCCCGCTGCGCCGGAAGGCCCTGCCGTCAATGGCGGTCGGCGCTCGAAACGCTGTGCGAGCCGTCGGAACAGCACATAGAACAGCGGCGTCAGCGCCAGCCCGAACAGCGTGACGCCGAGCATTCCGTAGAACACCGCCACGCCGATCGCACGGCGCATCTCGGCGCCGGCGCCGGTGGAGATCGCCAGCGGCACGACGCCCATCACGAAGGCAATCGACGTCATCAGGATCGGCCGCAGGCGCAGGCGGCTCGCCTCGATCGCCGCCTCGACTACGTCGCGACCGCGTCGCTCGAGCGCATGCGCGAACTCGACGATCAGGATCGCGTTCTTCGCCGCGAGGCCGACCAGCACGATCAGCGCGATCTGCGTGAACACGTTGTTGTCGCCGCCGGTGAGCCAGACCCCGGCGATCGCCGAGAGCATCGTCATCGGGACGATCAGGATCACCGCCAGCGGCAGCGTCCAGCTCTCGTACAGCGCAGCGAGCACCAGAAACACCAACAGCACGGCGAGCGGGAAGGCGAGCAATCCTGCGTGCCCGGCCAGGATCTCCTGGTACGTGAGCTCGGTCCATTCGTACGAGATGCCGGGCGGCAGCGTCTCCTGCGCGATGCGCTCGGCTGCTTCGCGTGCCTGTCCCGAGCTGAATCCGGGCGCCGGGCCTCCGTTGATGTCCGCCGACGTGTAGCCGTTGTAGCGCATCACCCGATCGGGGCCGAAGCTCGGCCGCACCTCGAGCAACGCCGACAGCGGAACCATCTCGCCACGGTCGTTTCGCGTCTCGAGCCGGCCGATGTCCTCGGCGCGCGCACGATACTCGGCGTCGGCCTGCAGCTTCACCTGGTAGGTGCGCCCGAAGCGGTTGAAGTCGTTGACGTACAGCGATCCGAGGTAGATCTGCATCGTGTCGAAGACGTCGTCGACCGCCACGCCGAGCTGCTTGGCCTTCACGCGATCGACGTCGGCGTGGATCTGCGGCACGTCGCTGCGATACCCCGAGAAAGTGCCGGCGAGCTCGGGCGCCTGCCCCGCACGGGCAACGAAAGCGTCGGTCACCTGCTGCAACGCCTCGTAGCCGAGCGCGCGACGATCCTCGAGCTGCATCTTGAAGCCGCCGATCGTGCCGAGCCCCGGCACCGGCGGCGGCGGGAACACCGCGATAAACGCATCCTCGATCGCCGCGAATTTGCGATTCAGCGCACCGGCGATCGCGACGCCTGAAAGCGAAGGATCGTGCCGCGCCTCGAAGGAGTCCAGCGTGACGAAGACGACGCCCGCGTTCGATGCGTTGGCGAAGCCGTGGATCGACAGGCCGGGGAACGCCACCGACGATTCGACGCCCGGCTGCTCGAGCGCGATCGTCGACATCCGGCGGATCACCGCCTCGGTACGGTCGAGCGAAGCGCCGTCGGGCAGTTGCGCGAAGCCGACCAGGTACTGCTTGTCCTGCGCCGGGACGAACCCGCGCGGCACCGCCTGGAACGCGGCGAAGGCCACGCCGACCAGCACCAGGTAGACGCCCATCGCAGACGCCTTGTGCCCGAGCACGCGCGAGACCGCGCCACCATAGGCGTTCGACGCGCGCCCGAAGACGTGGTCGAAGCCGCGGAAGAACCAGCCGAGGGCGCCGTCCATCAGCGCGCTCAGTCGGTCGCTGCGCACGCCGTGCGGCTTTAGCAGCAGCGCCGCGAGCGCCGGCGACAGGGTCAGCGAGTTGAAGGTGGAAATCACCGTCGAGATCGCGATCGTCAGCGCGAACTGCCGGTAGAACTGGCCGGTGAGACCCGGGACGAACGCGAGCGGGACGAACACAGCCACGAGCACGAGGCCGATCGCGACGATCGGTCCGCTGACCTCCTCCATCGCGCGGTACGTCGCTTCGCGCGGCGCCAGGCCGCCCTCGATGTTGCGCTCGACGTTCTCGACGACGACGATCGCATCATCGACGACGATGCCGATCGCCAGCACCAGCCCGAACAGCGTCAGTGCGTTGATCGAGAAGCCGAGCGCGAGCATCGGCGCGAAGGCGCCGACGATCGACACCGGCACGGCGACCAGCGGAATCACCGACGCACGCCACGTCTTCAGGAACACGATCACGACGACGACGACGAGCAGCACCGCCTCGAGCAGCGTCTTGACGACCTCGTCGATCGAGCTCTTCACGAAGCGGGTCGTGTCGTAGACGATGCGCCACTCGACGCCTTCGGGCATCGCCTGGCCGAGCTCGCTCATCGCGTTGCGCACGCCGTCGGCGACCTGGATCGCGTTCGATCCGGGCGCCTGGAAGATCGCGATCGCAACGGCCGGCTGGTTGTCGAGCAGGCTTCGCAACGAGTAGTCCGCGGCCCCCAGCTCGATGCGCGCGACGTCGCGCAGGCGCGTCACGGCACCGTCGGGCGACGCCTTGACGACGATGTCGCCGAACTCCTGCTCGCTCGTCAGGCGCCCGCGCGCATGCACCGGTATCTGGTAGTCGACGCCGGGCAGCGACGGCGACGCGCCGATGACGCCGGCGGCGACGTTCGCGTTCTGCTCGCGGATCGCAGCCGCAACGTCCGACGCGGTGAGGCCGCGCGCCGCCACCTTCGTCGGATCGAGCCACACGCGCATCGAATAGTCGCCGGCGCCGAAGACCTGCACCTGTCCGGCGCCCTCGATGCGCCCGAGCACGTCGCGCACGTTCAGCACCGCATAGTTGCGCAGGTAGTTCACGTCGTAGCGCCCGTTCGGCGAAACGAGGTGCACGACGAGCAGCAGGTCGGGCGAGCTCTTCGCAGTCGTGACACCCAGCCGTCGCACCTCCTCGGGAAGCCGCGGCAGCGCCTGCGAGACGCGGTTCTGCACCAGTTGCTGCGCGAGGTCGGGATCGGTGCCGAGCGCGAAGGTCACGGTGAGCGCCAGCTTGCCGTCGACGCTCGCCTGCGAGCCCATGTAGAGCATCCCGTCGACGCCGTTGATCGCCTCCTCGAGCGGCGACGCGACCGTCTCGGCGATCACCTTCGGATTGGCACCCGGGTAGCTCGCGTTGACGACGATCGCCGGCGGCGCCACCTCCGGATACTCGGAGACCGGCAGGTTCCAGATGCCGATCGCGCCCGCGAGAAAGACGAGGATCGACAGGACGCCGGCAAGGATCGGCCGGTCGATGAACCAGTGCGACAGCTTCATCGCAAGTGCTCCGTCGTCGCGCCGATCTCTTCCATCGCGACGAGCTTCGGCGCCACGCGCATTCCGGGGCGCACGCGCTGCAGTCCATTGACGACGATGCGTTCGCCCGGACGCAGGCCGTCGCGCACGACACGCAGGCCCTCGACCATCGGGCCCAGCTTCACTTCGCGCCACTCGAGCGCGCTGCCTTCGCCGACGACGAGCACGAAGCGCTTGTTCTGGTCGGTGCCGATCGCGCGATCGGCGACGAGGACGGCATCGCTCGAACCCGAGCCACCGATCTTCAGCCGCGCGTACATCCCGGGCTTCAACCGCCCGTCGGGGTTGTCGAACACGGCACGCAGCAGGATCGTTCCCGAGCGCGGGTCGATCCGGTTGTCGACGAACTCGAGGCGCCCGCGATGCGGATGCCCCTTCTCGTCGGCGAGTCCGAGAAAGATCGGGACCGAGGCGGACATCGGCTCGCCATCGTCGTCGCCGTCGGCGTGCGCCGCATAACGCAGGAAGCTGCGCTCGTCGACCTCGAAGGTCGCGTAGATCGGCGTCGTCGAGAGGATCGTCGTCAGCCGGGGACCGCCGGCGCCCGCGCCGACGAGGTTTCCCTCGGTGACCTCCGCGCGCCCGACGCGCCCCGAGATCGGCGACACGATGCGCGTGTAGCCGAGCTCGAGGCGGGCGCTGTCGAGCGCCGCCTGCGCGCCCTGCACTGCCGCCTGCGCCTCGCGATGCGCGTTGTTGCGTTCGTCGAACTCGCGCTGCGCGATCGCGCGGTCGTCGAGCAGGCGCTGCGCGCGCCCGAGCTCGGAGGCGGTGAGCACGAGACGGGCACGCGCCGACGCGAGCGCTGCCTCCGCGCGCGCAACCGCCGCCGCGAAAGGACGCGGGTCGATGACGAACAGCGTGTCGCCCTTCTCGATGAAGGACCCGGGCTCGAACTTCACGGCCTCGATGTATCCGGCGACGCGCGAGCGCACCTCGACGCCGTCGATGGCCTCGAGGCGGCCCGAGAACTCGTCCCATTCGGTGACGGTGCGCTCGACGACCTCGGCAACGCTGACCGGCATCGCATCGGGCGTCGATGTCTTCTGCTGCGCGGTCGCTCCGACCGGGTTGTCGTACGACAGCCATGCGGCGGCCGCCGCGATCACGCAGCTGAGCGCGAGCAACCATGCAACGCGGCTGCGCCCGGGGGGCTGGTCGGGGTTCCTCATCGGTTCAGCTCGCGAGCGCCAGCCGCGGCAGGTGCGCGTGCGGCGCGACCACTTCCGCCGGCGGCGCAAGCACGATCAGGCGCGTGTCCTGCAATGCCTGCACGACCGTCATGTGCGAGCCCTCGAGCTGCATCGACTCACCGTCGGCGAGGAAGGTGTCGCGTGGATTCGCGTCCTGCGTGATCCAGACGAGCCCCTCCAGAACGGTGACTACCTGCCCGCGCCCTTTGCGGATGCGCATCAGCGCGTCCTTCGAGAGGGTCCGGGATGCCTGTGCGAAATCGTTGGGGTACATGGCGGAAAACTCCCGAGTGGCGTGGCATGTCCGAGGCGGTGCCTCAGCTGGGAAACCGGACGACCGGGCCCATCGGCGTCTGGTCCGGCGGCACGTTCGCCACGGCCTGGAACAACGGTGAGACGAGACGCATGGCTGGCTCCTTTGCCGGGGACTTCCAAATGGCGTGTCCGAGTCCGCATCGTCGGCCTGGGCCATTGCACGTTTGTTTCACTTGGCCTGGGAAAAATTTCACATGAAACAGCGCCGGCAGTGGGGAAATCCGAAGTCGCGCGGCACGCTGCGCACGATCCGGTGACGCACCGACACCGCATTCCTGCGATGCAGCTCACCGAGCTTCTCTCCCGCACCGGCGGCCTGGAGTCGATCGCGCGCGAGCTCGGCCTGGACGAGTCGCAGGCGACGAGCGGCGCGCAGGCGCTGCTGCCGGCGATCCTCGGCGGCTTGCAGAAGCAGGCGCAATCGCAGCCGAGCGCCGGCGCGGGCCTCGGCGCCCTGCTCGGCCGGCTCGGCGGCGGCAATCTGCTCGACGACGTCGTCTCGCCGCAGCCCACCGATCCGAGCCGCGGCAACCACATCCTCGGACAGATCTTCGGCTCGAAGGACGTCAGCCGATCCGTCGCGCAGAACGCCTCGTCGCAGTCCGGACTCGATCCGTCGCTGCTGCGGCGGATGCTACCGATGCTGGCGATGCTCGTTGCGGGCTACCTGCCGAAGCAGGGCGGCGCCAGCGCGGGGAACGCGTCGACGTCGACCGGCGATGCAGGCCTGCTGAGCAGTCTCGGAGACGGCCTCGCATCGAGGTTCGACGCCGACGGCAACGGCAATCCGCTCGACGACATCCTCAGGTCGATGCGGAAGTAGCGCCCACGACCTGCGTCGCGCCAGCCGGCGCGAACACGAGCAGGCGGGTGTCGGCGAGCGCCTGCACGATCGTCATCTGTGGGCTGTCGAGCGTGAGCAGCTCGCCTTCCCCCAGGAAGATGTCGCGCGGATCGCCGTCCTGCGTGATCCATACCAGGCCCGTGAGGATCATCACCGTCTGTCCGCCGCCGCGGCGAATGCGAAGCAGTGAATTCTTCGGCAGCGATCGAGCGGCCCGATTGAAATCGATGGGTTGCATGGCGGTTGCCTCCGCGCGCAGGTTTTCGATGCCTCGATCGTCGCGCGCCGCCGTTGCACGGCGATTTCGTCGCGCGTGCGCGGAATTGCAGGTGAAACGAAACGGCGGCTACGCGGGCGCCCGCGCGCCGGCGCTTGCCGTCGCTCGCAGCGCACCCGAGAGGCTGCGGGCAATATCGCGCGACGCGAGCGGCTTGCCGAGGATCTCGACGACGCCGAGCTCGCGTGCGCGCGCGGCGAGCGCGGCGCTGACGTAGCCGCTCATCAGCACGATCGGAATCTCCGCCCGGATCGAGCGGATCTGCTGCACGAGCTCCGTGCCGGTCATCGCGGGCATCGCCTCGTCCGAGAGCACCAGGTCGAAGCGCTGCGGCTCCGCACGGAAGCACTCGAGCGCCTTCGTGCTCGATTCGAAGCCGACCGGCTCGTAGCCGAGCTGCGCGAGCAACTCTTCACCCAGGCGCACGAGCGCGACCTCGTCGTCGACGAACAGCACGGTCTGTCCGTTGCCGAGAGCCGCAGGCTCCTCCTGGACCGCTGCGGCCGCGGCGAGCGACGCCTCGCGCGGCAGGTACACCGTCATCGTCGTGCCTTCGCCCGGCCGGCTGGCCACGTCGACGCCGCCTCCGAGATCGGTGACGATTCCGTGCACGAGCGAAAGCCCGAGGCCGGTGCCCACGCCGATGTCGCGCGTGGTGAAGAACGGATCGAAGATGCGCTCGAGCACCCGCGGCGGGACACCGACGCCCGTATCGCAGACGATCACACGCACGTAGGGTCCGGCGGCGAGCTGGCTCGTCGTGACGCACTTCGGCTCGTCGAGATCGACCGTGTCGACGCTGACGCAGACGGTTCCGTCGTGCCCGATCGCCTGCACCGCGTTCGCGCACAGGTTCATCACGACCTGGTGGATCTGCGTCGCGTCGCCGAGCACGGCCGCGTCGCCGGCGTCGAGCATGCGCTCGAGCCGAATGCCGCGCGGCAGCGACGCCGCGATCTGCTCCAGCACCTCGGCGACGACGGCCTGCACATGCACCGGCGTGCGCTCGCCCATCCCGCTGCGGCTGAAGGCCAGGATCCGCTCGACCAGCGACTTCGCGCGCATTCCGGCGCTCAGCGTGGCGTCGATGTGCCGGCGCAAGCCGGTGCCCTCGGGTGCCTCCTTCTGCGCCATCTCGCCGTAGCCGAGGATGGCCGCGAGGATGTTGTTGAAGTCATGTGCGATGCCGCCGGCGAGCGTTCCCATCGCCTCGAGCTTCTGCGCCTGGCGCAGCTGCTCTCCGAGCCGGTCGCGATCGGCCTCGGCGTTCTTGCGATCGGTGACGTCCTCCATCGAGCCCGCCATCCGGTACGCGCGCCCTTCCGGATTGCGCAGCGCCACGCCGTGCTGGCGGTACCAGTGCCAGGTGCCGTCGGCGTGGCGCAGGCGGTACTCGACGTCGAAGTGCGGCGTCCGGCCCTCCAGATGCGCGCGAAGGGCGTCGCGCGTGCGCGGCACGTCCTCGGCGTGATAGGTGGCCAGGGCGATCCAGTCGCGACGCGGCCGGCGCGGTTCGCCTCCGGGGTCGAGCGAGAGCACCTGCTGCGCGCGCGGCGACAGGAACAGCTGGTCGGAGGGAAGGTCCCAATCCCACAGACCCTCGTTCGCGCCGTCGACGGCGAGCTGGTAGCGCTCCTCCGATTCGCGCAGCGCCCGTTCGCTCTGGCGCAGCGCCTCCTGCGTTCGCTTGCGCTCGGAGATGTCCACGGTGGCGCCGGCGACGCGCTGCGCACGCCCGTGCCCGTCACGAAAGCACTGGCCGCGCGTCTGCACCCACCGATATCCGTTCGTGCTGCGGTCGAACACGCGGTATTCGACGTCGATGCGCGCCGTGCGCCCGGCCAGGTGCTCGTCGACCGCGTCGACCAGCAGCCGCTTGTCGTCGGGGTGCAGCGGGACCGACGTGAGCCAGTCGCGCCCCTTCGTCGGCAGCGCTTCGGGCGCGAGGCCGACCATCGACGCGAGATTCTTCGATGCGAAGACGTCGTCGTTGCCGACGTCCCACACCCAATGCGCAACGTTCATGCCGATCATCGCGATCGCGTAACGCTCCTCGGACTGTCGCAGCGCCTGCTCCGCTCGCTTGCGCGCGTCGATGTCGCTGATGGATCCGGCGATGCGCACCGGCCGACCGGCGGCGTCGCGCACGCACACGCCGCGCACGTGGACCCAGCACATGCTGCCGCCGGGATGCGTGACGCGGTACTCGCCCTCGAAGGCGGGGGTCCTGCCGTCCAGGTGTGCGTTGAGTGCCTCCTCGCGGCGCTGCGCGTCGTCCGGGTGCATCTGCATGCGGCGAAACAGTTCGTCTTTCGACTGCGTCTCCTTGCTGTCCGGCACGCCGAGCAGTTCACGCGCGCGTGCCGACACATAGATGCGCTGCGTGACGAGGTCCCAGTCCCAGATCCCGTCGTCGGAGCCGGCCACCGCGAACGCGAAGCGCTGGCGCGACGCCTCGAGCGCGTCGCGCGCCGCGTAGAGTTGCCGCAGCTGATGCAGCAGCAACAGCAGCAGCAGCCCGGCGACCGCTGCCAGCGCCGCGCTGCGCCGCATGTCGGCAGGGCCCATCGCCGCCCAGGCCAGCGCCGCGAGGAGCAGCACCGCGAGCACGCCGAGCGCGCGCCGCGCCCACGGCCTGCGGGAGACGCCGTCCACCGGCTGCGGCGCGTTCATGTCCGGGCTGGCAGCAGCGGCCGCAGTGCGTCGAGCAGCGCCTCGCGCGCAATCGGCTTGGGCAGCACGGCCGAGACGCCGAGCTGCTGCGCGCAAGGGCCCGAGCGGTCGACGTTGGCGAAGAACGCCGATGACAGGAGGACCACCGGCGCTCCCTCGTGCCGCGCCTTTATCGAGCGCAACCGCTCGCAGCCACCCTCGCGCGGAAAAGCGAAGTCGACGAGCACCAGGTCGCAGCGTGCCTGCGGGTTGTCCTGCGCGTCGATTTCCGCCGCTGCCAGCCACTCCGAGAGCAGCGCGAACAGCGCCGGGTCGCATCCGGCGATCAGCACGCGGGGGCGTTCGCTGACGGGAAGATTCATTCGTCGATCCGCTTTGATCCGATGACCCATTGGGCCGCGGCGATCTTTCGGCCGCATTGCGGCGCGCTCGACAAAGGTTACGTCTGTAACACGACAGGGGGTGCTCCTGTCGCGCCGGCGAGTTTCGTTGTACGCTTTTTTTTTCGTGCGACCGGCAAAGCGCAAATGAAGCCTCACGTCGTTGCGCTGGACGACGACCCGTCGATCCGGGATCTCCTTGCGACCTATCTCGCGCAGAACGAGATACGCGTGACTGCGGTCGCCGACGGAGACGGCCTGGACGACACGCTGTCGCGCGAAGCGATCGATCTCGTCGTCCTCGATCTGCGGCTGCCCGGTGAGGATGGCATGCAGATCATGCACCGCATCCGGCAGCGTTCGTCGATTCCCATCCTCGTGCTCACCGGCATTGCGGAGGAGGCCGATCGCGTCATGGGGCTCGAACTCGGCGCCGACGACTACCTCACGAAGCCGTTCAGCCCGCGTGAGCTGCTCGCTCGCATCCGCGCACTGCTGCGCCGCGCCCAGGCGCAGTCCACGCTCGCCGAGCGCGTGGCCGAGGTTCGCGCCTGGCGCTTCGGCGACTGGGAGCTCAACGTCGGTCTGCGCAAGCTGCGCGACGTGAACGGCCGGCTCGTCGACCTCACGAACGGCGAGTTCAGTTTGCTCGCGGCGCTGCTGTCGGCGCCGCAGCGGATCCTCAGTCGTGACCAGCTGCTGGAGCTGTCGCGGCTGCACAATGCCGAGGTCTACGACCGCACGATCGACGTGCAGATCCTGCGGCTGCGGCGCAAGATCGAGGACGACCCTACCCGGCCCAGGTACATCCGCACCGAACGGGGCGCGGGCTACGTGTTCGATGCGGAGGTGCAGGTGCTGCGGTGAGACGCGAGCGCGCACCGGGAGGCCCGGCGACGCGCGCGCACCGTGCCCGGTACGCGCGCGGTGCGTCAGCGCAGCGTGACGACCACCTCGAGGTATTCGCCGGGCGCGACCATCGTCGCGTCGCCCGAGCGGTCGAAGCGGGCAATCGTCGCGATCAGGTCGCGATGCAGCGCCGCCTGTCGATCCGGATCGAGCGCCGCGAAGGCCTTCAGCACCGGTCCGTACCAGGTTGCGAACATGTGGACCCAGTGCTCGGGCGAGCGATAGCGGAACACGAAATCGCGCGGCGTCACCTGGATCGAAGCCGCCTTCGCGCCGAACAGCTCGTCGAGTCGGGCTCGGGTCCCCCACAGCGCGGGCGAGCGCGCGCCGGCCGGCGGGGGCACGTGCGCGCCAATCGTGCGGAACACCTGACCGATGAAGCCGTCCGGAGTCCAGTTCGCCAAACCGATCTTCCCGCCACGCCGGCACACGCGCGCGAGCTCGGCGGCCGCCCGCTCCTGGTTCGGCGTGAACATCACGCCGAAGGTGGAGACGACGTAGTCGAAGCTTTCGTCCGCGAACGGCAGCGCCTCGGCGTCGGCTTCGCGAAACTCGATGTCGAGCCGCTCGCCCGCAGCGCGCTCGCGCGCGCGCTCGAGCAGCGCGGGCACGTAGTCGGTAGCGACGACCTCGCAGCCGCGCCGCGCTGCGGCGAGCGAGACGTTTCCGTTGCCGGCGGCGACGTCGAGCACGCGCTGCCCCGCTCGCACGTCGAGCGATTCGCACAGTTGCTCGCCGACGATCTGCAGCGTGGTTCCGATGATCGCGTAGTCGCCCGACGACCAGGCCGCGTGCTGGCGCGCTTTCAGCGCTTCGAAGTCGATCGCCGGCGTCGGCGTGCGTGCAGGGATGACAGCAGCAGTCGTCATGTAGATTCTCCAGGGTTCGGGATCGGTTCGCCTCACGATGGCGCGAGGCTCGAAGCTCCGGCGGCGGCGTCGCCGCTCGCCTCATCGCAACGGTAGGAGCCGACCGGGGAAACGACCGTGGGAGCCGACGTGGAATTCGTTGCAGACTCGAGGCTTGCGCAGCCGGCGTCGCCGGAGCCGCGCCTTCGCGTCCGCATGCTCGGTCCGCTGGAGATCCGCCGTGCCGGCGCCGCACTCGCCCTGCCCGCTTCGCGCAAGGTTCGCGCGCTCTTCGCGCGCCTCGCGCTGGCGCCGCGTCCGTTGACGCGCGAGGCGCTCTGCGAGCAACTCTGGGACGCACCCAACGACCCGCGCGGCGAGCTTCGATGGTGCCTGAGCAAGATCCGCGCGCTCGTCGACGACACCGGGCATCGCCGTCTGCAGGCGCGAGGCGATGAGCTTCGCCTCGACCTGTCGGACGTCTTCGTCGACGCCATCGAGGTCGAGCGCGCGCTGCGCGGCAACCTCGCGGCACTGGACTGCGCGCAGCTGCGATCACTCGTTTCGCTGTACGAGGGCGAGTTCCTGCAGGGGCTCACTTTGGCGCGAACGCCGTCCTTCGATGCGTGGCTCGCCGCGCAGCGACGGCGGTTCCGCGAAGCGCAGGTCGGCGTGCTCGCGCAACTGGCCGAGCGCGAGCCGGGAACGGCGGCAATGCCGTGGCTCGAGCAATGGCTCGCCCTGCATCCCTTCGAGCTGCGCGCGCACCGGTCGTTGCTCGAAGCGCTGCTGCGCGCCGGAAGGCCGCGCGACGCGCAGGCGCACCTGGCGCTCGCGTTGCGCAGCTTCGAGGAGGCGGGACTCGATCCGGGACCGCTGCACGCGGCGTGGCGCGCGGTGCGCGAGAGTGCTGCGACGTCGGCTGCGGTCGCGGCGCAGGCTACGGTTGCGCCTGCGGCGCCGGCTACGACTGCAGCTGCCGCGGCGGATTCACCGGAGACTCCTGCGGGCAACGGCAGCGAAGGATCCGGCTACCAGCGCACCCGGCGCGCGTCGATTGCCGTGATGCCGTTCGCGGCACGCGGCGACGACCACCGCATCGGCGTTGCGCTGGCCCACGATATCGTCACGCGGCTGGCGAAGCTGCGCAGCCTGTTCGTCATCGGGCAGGGCAGCGCCGCGGCGCTGCACGCACGCGGGGTCGATGCGCAGGAGGCGGCGCGGCTGCTGCGCGTGGACTACTCGTGCAGCGGGACGCTGCAGCGCGACGGCACGCGCGCGACGATCGAGGTCGAGCTGCAGGAGTCGGCGAGCGCGCGCGTCGTCTGGGTCGACCGCTTCGAGCTCGGCGACACCTTCGGCGTGCTCGATGAGATCGGCGACCGCATCGTCGCCTCGATCGCTGCCGAGATCGAGGCGCTCGAGCGCAACCGCGCGATCCTGCTGCCGCCGAGCTCGCTCGATGCCTGGAGCGCGCACCATCAGGGCCTGTGGCACATGTATCGCTTCGACCCGCCGGACAACGCGAAGGCGCAGCGGCTCTTCGAGACCGCCGTGCGCCTCGATCCAACCTTCTCGCGCGCCTGGGCCGGCCTGTCGTTCACGCACTTCCAGAACGCGTTCCAGGGATGGACGCAGCGCGAGCCCGAGATCGAGCGCGCCATCGAGACCGCCGCGCAGGGGCTGATGGCAGACGACCACGATCCTTCGGCGCATTGGGCAATGGGCCGTGCGCTGTGGCTGCGCGACGGGCACGACGCGTCGGTGGGCGAGCTCGAGCAGGCGGTCGACCTCAGCCCGAACTTCGCGCTTGGGCACTACACGCTCGCCTTCGTGCACAGCCAGTCGGGAGACCCGGAAGCGGCGATCGCCGCCTCGGACCACGCGCGGCTGCTCAGTCCCTTCGATCCGCTGCTGTTCGGCATGCTCGGCGCGCGCGCGATGGCACTCGTTCGGCTGGGCCGATTCGACGAGGCCGCGCGTTGGGCCGTGCGCGCCGCCGCGCGCCCGAACGCGCACCCGCATATCCAGGCGATCGCTGCGTTCACGCTCGGGCTCGCCGGGTCGCTCGACGAGGCGGGTCGCCATGTGGCGTCGATCCGGCGGGTCATCCCCGGCTACTGCTTCGACGACTTCGCGGCGGCGTTCCGCTTCGACGCCGACGCGAGGGCGCGCTTCCGCGAAGGCGCGCGTCGCGTCGGCATGTGACGGCTGACTTGCACGCGTGGGGCTACCTCGCGATCGCGATCGCCAGCGAAGTGATCGCCACGTCGGCGCTGAAGGCGTCGGACGGCTTCTCGCGGCCCGCGCCGTCGCTGGTGGTCGTCGCCGGCTACGCGGTCGCGTTCTGGTGCCTGTCGCTGACGCTGCGCACGATTCCGGTGGGCATCGCCTACGCTGTCTGGTCAGGCGTAGGAATCGCGCTGATCACGTTGATCGCGTGGATCGTGTACGGGCAGGCGCTGGACGCGCCGGCGCTGCTGGGTATCGCGCTGATCGTCGCGGGGGTGGTGGTGCTGAACGTATTCTCCGGAAGCGGGCCGCGGCAGGGGTAGTGACGGCTGTGGCGCGTCCGGCGCAGCGCCGGAAGCGCGTGCCATCGGGGGTCGGATGATGAAGCCTCGTATCTCGCTGATTACCCTCGCCGTCGATGATCTCGAGCGCGCCGTTGCGTTCTATCGAGAGGGGCTCGGTCTCGCTTCCGACGGCATCGTCGGTGCGGAGTTCAATCATGGCGCGGTCGCGTTCTTCGAGTTGCAGGCAGGGCTGAAGCTCGCGCTGTGGCCGCGCGAGAGCCTCGCGCACGACTCCGGGCTCCCAGCCGGCGCGCGAAGCGCCACCGAGTTCGCGCTTGCGCACAACGTTGCATCGCGAGACGAGGTCGACGCGGTGATGGCGCAGGCGCGAGCTGCAGGCGCGACGATTCCGAAAGCAGCGGGCGTCACGTTCTGGGGCGGGTACGCCGGATACTTCCAGGATCCGGACGGGCACCTTTGGGAGGTCGCATGGAACCCGCAGTGGGAAGAAGGCGCGAACTGAAGTCGTCGTCGGCGCTCCCGGTCGTGAAGCGCTAGCGAGCATCCGGGAAAGGCGCGGCTCGTGCCGACGCGAGCGGCACGTGGATGGCCACGGCCAGCAGCGCGAGCGCGATATCGAGCGACCAGAACCAGTTGTAGTGGCCGCTGACCTCGAATGCGAGGCCGCCAAGCCACACGCCGAGCGCGCTGGCGAGCTGGTGGATCAGCATCGCAATCGCGAACAGCGCACCGAGGTTGCCCGCTCCGTAACGACGCGCCAGCAGCCCGGTGGTCGGCGGTACGGTGGCCATGTACGTCGCGCCCATCCACAACGCGAAGCCGAGCATGACGAAGGTCGTTTTCGGCGCCGCGATGAATACCAGCACGCCTGCGGCGCGAGCTGCATACAGCGCCATCAGCATGTGCGGCATCGATCGCGTCCGGGTGAGCGCGCCCGAAACGATGCTGCCGACGATGTTGCAGGCACCCACGAGCGCGATCCAGAGCCCGGCCAGCGTGGCCGGCATGCCGCACGACTCGATCACTCCGGGGACGTGCGCCACCAGGAAACCGACGTGAAACCCGCAGATGGCGAAACCCCCGCTCAACGCCCAGTAGAACGGGTCGCGCAACGCCGAGCGCCGGGCGAACGCGCGCTCGGCCGCCGACGGCGTCGCGGTCGAACCGGGGATCCTCGCTGCGTCCGCGGCGCGATGTCCGCTCCGGAAGGCTCGCGCGAGCGGTGCAACGGCAAGCGTGATCGCCGACATCAGCACCATTGCACAGACCCAGCCGGCATGCGCGATGACGCCCTGCGCGAGCGGTGCAAAGACCATCTGCCCGGCCGATCCACCTGCACTGACAATGCCGCTTGCCAGCCCGCGCCGCTTCGACGACACGCGCTGGGCGACGAGACCGAGCAGCAATGGCGCTCCGCCGGCGGCGGCGCCGGCAGCGCTGCCAAGACCGATCGCCACGAACATTCCGGCGGCGGTCGTCGCGAACACGACGGCAACGTTGCCCAGCGCCGAAAGCACGGCGCCCGATGCGATGACGCGGGTCGGTCCGTAGCGTTCGGCGAGCGCAGCCGACAGCGGTTGCGCAAGCCCCCAGCCGACCTGGCCGATCGCGACCGCCGTGCTCAGCGCTGCGAAGCCGATGCCGGTCGCCGTGTTCATCGGCGGGAGAAACAGGCCGATCGCCGAGCGCTGCCCGAGGATGACGGCCAGCAGCAGCGCAGCGGGCAGCGCCGCCGAGCCGATGCCGCCGCCGAGCAGCGAGCGCAGCACGCGCGCGAAACGACGCGGCGCGAGCCGCGCCCCGCCGAATCCAGCGGCGATCAACACAGTGCCATCCCGGCGCGACGTTCGATCGCGGGTGCCGGGGCAAGCGCGGCCGCCGGTTCGACATCGAGCCACGCGATCACCAGGCGCGCATCGTCCGGATCGCGGCGAATGCGCCATCCGCGGGCACGCACCAGCGCGCGCATCGGCTCGTTGTCCGCGAGCACGCTGCCTTCGAGGCGCCGAACGCCGCCGTCGCGCGCGCTCCTCACCAGTGCATCGAGCATCCGGGAACCGAGACCTGCGCCCTGCCATTCATCGGCGACGGCGATCGCGAAGTCGGCGATGCCTGCGTCCAGGCGTCCGGCCTCCCCTTCGCGGCGCACGTAACGCACTTCCGCGACCTGGACCTCCTCGCCTCGTGGATCGAAGGTCTCGGCCAGCAGCGCCAGGTGCGATCGGTAATCGACCTGCGTCAGGTAGTCGAGCGTGTCTGCCGACAACTCGCGCATCGGCCCATGGAAGCGACGGTAGCGGCTGGTCGGGGACAGCTCGCGCACGAACTGCTGCTGCAGCGCCGCGTCCTGCGGCAGCACCGGGCGAACGAGCACGCTGCGGCCGTCGGCCAGCGTCAGCCTGTCGATCAACGATGCCGGGTATCGATGGATGCAGAAGCGCTGCGCAGCGAAGAGGACCGTGGCGCCGGCGCCGGACAGCGCCGAATGCTGCAGACTCATGTCCATGACTGCTCCTTGTCGAGGCTCGGGCGCGATGACCTGTCGCAGGGGCGGCGGGTCCGACGCACCGCAAGGCACGAGGGGCAGTCTGGGAGCGGCGCATGTCGATGCGATTACCGCTTCGAAACGTCGTGTTGCCGGTTCGGCAATGCGGTGTTGCCCTTCGGTACGCCGCCGAAAGCGCCATCGCGACGACACGCGCGGCTATACTTGGACGCCTCGCAAGGGCCGCGGGCGGACCGAAAACGGGCTGGAAGCGGCACCACGCCAGCACGAGGGTTTTGCGCACGTGGCAGACACCGGACGCGTACTGGTCGTCGACGATGACGCTGCGCTGAGCGAGATGCTCCGCGAGTACCTCGGCACGCATGGCTACGAAGTGAGCTGCGTCGCCAGCGGCGCGGCAATGCGCTCGCAGCTCGAGCGCTGCCATCCCGACGTGATCCTGCTCGACCTGCAGCTGCCCGGCGAAGACGGGCTCACGCTGGCGAGGTACCTGCGAGAGCGCTACGACGTCGGCATCATCATGGTCACCGGCACGGCGGACACGGTGGACCGGGTGATCGGCCTGGAGGTCGGCGCCGACGACTACATCGGCAAGCCCTTCGATCCGCGGGAGTTGCGGGCCCGCCTGAAGAGCGTGATGCGAAGACTGCAGGCGCGCTCGGCATCCGGCGCCGGCGCGCCGTCATCGAACGCCGCGCGGCGCGTGTCGATGGCGTTCTGCACGCTCGACACGGTTTCGCACCAGTTGTTCGACCGCGATGGCCGCGAAATCGCGATCACGACCATGGAATTCGACCTGTTGAAGGTGTTTGCTGCGCACCCGAACCAGGTGCTCTCGCGCGATCGGCTGCTCGCGCTCACGCGCAACCGCGAATGGGAGCCCTTCGATCGTTCGATCGACATCAGCGTCGCGCGGCTTCGGCGCAAGATCGAGGCCGACCCGGAAAACCCGCAGTCGATCCGTACGATCCGCGGCGTCGGCTACCTCTACGTCCCGCCGGACAGTGAGCCAACGCTTCTGTAACGCGCGTGTTTCGATCGTTTCGGCGCGGTAATTTCGCGACGCACCGGCAAGCTTTTGTCCCTAGACTGACCGCAGCACGCAGCCATCGCAGGAGCGGCCATGACCCCGTCCGTGCCAGCGTCCGACCAACTGGTTCTCGCCAGGGACCAGCGCACCCAGGAAGCGCTGCACCACGCCGCGCTCGCTGTCTCGCGAGCCGACGGCGACGGTCTCGTGCAGGCGCTCACGCGCTACCTGGCGACCATCCTGCGCACCGACCAGGCGCTGATCGGCGTCCTCGAAGGCGAAGAAGACGAGCGGCGCGTGCGCACGATCGGCCTGTACGGCGACGGCGTCTACCTGGAGAACTATGAGTACCGGCTGCAATCGACGCCGTGCCGTACGGTGCTCGACGGCTTCCGCTGCTACCCCAGCAACGTGCGCGACCAGTTTCCCGATTCGCGTGTCCTGCGCAAGGCGAACATCGACAGCTATGCCGGCTATCCGTTGCGCGGCTCCGACGGACGCCTGCTCGGCGTGATCGCAGTGCTGTCGCGCCGGCCGCTCGAGGACGAGGCGCTGATCGAGTCGGTGCTGGAGATCTTCGCGGGACGCGCCGCCGGCGAGATCGAACGTCGCCGCGCCGAAGACGCGCTGCGCACTTCCGAGGCCAGCTACCGCGAAAGCGAGGAACAGTACCGATCGATCTTCAACGCGTCGGTGGACGGCCTGCTGCTGTGGGATTCCTCCGCGAAGGTCGTCGACGTCAACGAGGCCTTCCTGCGCATGCACGGCTTTTCGAGAGAGGATCTTCTCGGCGGCGACTGCGAACGCTTTCTTCCGGAAAAGCGTCGCGACGACTGCAAGCGCATCGTACGAGCCGCGCTCGACGGCAACGCATACAGCGGAGAAACCGTCGCCCTCCGGTACGACGGATCGATCTTCGACGTCGAAGTCCACGTCGTGCCGATGCCGTACCGCAACCAGCCGCACGTGCTCTCCATCGTTCGCGACCTCACCGAGCGCAGGCGCGAGGAGAAACGGCGCGCGCAACTCGAGGCGCAACTACGCCAGGCGCAGAAGATGGAGGCGATCGGGCACCTGACCGGAGGCATCGCGCACGACTTCAACAACCTGCTCGCATCGATCATGGGCTACGTCGTCCTCGCGAGCGAACGCCACGGCCGCGCCGGCGACGCGAAGCTGGCGCAGTACCTGCAGCAGGCGCAGCACTCGTGCGAGCGCGCGCGCAACCTCATCCGGCAGATGCTCACCTTCAGCCGGGGCCAGCGCGGCGAGCCGCGTCCCGTCGCGCTGGCCGCCTCGGTGCGCGAGGCAGCGAAGCTGCTGCGCGCCTCGTTTCCGGCGACGGTCGAGATGCATGCCGAACTCGACGTCGAACTGCCCGCAGTGCTGATCGACCCGGTGCAACTCGAGCAGGTGCTGATGAACCTGTGCATCAACGCGCGCGACGCGATGCACGCAGTCGGCGCAGTCCGCGTCGCAACTTCGTGGCGAAGCGGCTGGCGAGGCGTGTGCACGTCGTGCCGCCAGAGCGTCGAAGGCGACTTCGTCGAACTGTCGGTCGGCGACACCGGGCCGGGCATCGACGCCGACGTGCTCGATCGCATGTTCGAGCCGTTCTTCAGCACGAAGGAAGTCGGCAAGGGCAGCGGCATGGGGCTGGCCACCGTGCACGGCATCGTGCACGAGCACAACGGCCACATCGTCGTCGAAACGCAAGCGGGTCGAGGCTCCACGTTCCGCGTGCTGCTGCCGCCGCTCGGCCCGGCAATCTCCGGCGACGACCCGCACGCATCGCTTCCGGCAGCCCCGCAAGCGCAAAGGCCGGCGCTCGACGCGCGCATCGTGCTGGTCGACGATGAAGCCTCGGTGCTCGCCTTCATGCGCGAACTGCTCGAGAGCTGGGGACTACACGTATCGACCTTCTTCGACGCGGAAGACGCACGTCGACAGATCGACGACGCCGGCTTCGAATTCGACCTTCTGATCGCCGACCAGACGATGCCGCGGCTCACGGGAACCGAGCTCGCGCAGGCGGCCGCACGAGCACGGCCGGGCCTGCCGATCCTGCTCTATACCGGTTATCGCGATGCGGTGGAATCGTCGGACGTCGATCGCGCCGGAATCCGCGCCGTGCTCGAGAAGCCCGTCGACGCCGACGTGCTGTACCAGCAGCTTCGGCGAAATCTCGGCTCTCGCCGCGCCGCATGACGAAGTCCTCGCCCCATGACCCGCGCCACCTTCCGCTTCTATGAGGAGCTGAACGACTTCCTCGCGCCGCGACAGCGCCGTCACGAGTTCGATCGCGACTGCGCGCGCACTGCCACCGTCAAGCACGAGATCGAGGCGCTCGGCGTGCCACACACCGAGGTCGAACTGGTGCTGGTGAACGGCGAGTCGGTCGGCTTCGAGCGGATCATCCGCGACGGTGACCGCATCGCCGTGTACCCGAAGTTCGAGGCCTTCGACGTCTCGCCGCTGCTGCGCGTGCGCGAAGCGCCGCTGCGAACACCGCGCTTCGTCGCCGATGCACATCTCGGCGGCCTCGCGCGCCTGCTGCGCCTGACCGGCTTCGACACCGTCTACGACAACGCGATCCACGACGACGACGTCGAGCGCCTTTGCGTCGAGGAAGAGCGCATCGTGCTGACGCGCGATCGCGAGCTGCTCAAGAGAAGAACGATCACGCACGGCTGCTACGTTCGATCGCTGCGGCCCGAGCCGCAGCTGCGCGAGATCTTCGCGCGCCTCGATCTCGCCGGACTCGCACGGCCGTTCTCGCTGTGCCTGTCGTGCAATGTGCCGTTGCGCCCAGTCGAGAAGACGCAGGTGCAGGCGCAGCTGCCGCCCACCGTGCGCGCGCACTACGAGCGCTTCAGCTGCTGCGATTCATGCGGACGGGTTTTCTGGGAAGGTTCGCATTGGCAGCGGTTGCGCGGCGTCGTCGAGGAGGCGCTCAAGACGAGACAGGCGGATACTTCCGCGCGTTGATCCCGATCTTGCGCAGCGCCGCCGCGTACAGATCCACGCCGAGGACGTCGGCCAGCCGCACCAGGTAGAGCGCTCCCAGTCACGCTCAGCCGCGAAGCGGCGCAACGCTCACGCAATTCGTGCAACGAATCGGCGTTCGCTTCAGCCTGCTGGTCCGACATGTGCTCCGTCCCCCCCCCCCCGAAAACCGCTCGTGCGCGCCGGGCGCCACGTTTGCGCCGGCATTTTCCGCCTTTCCCCGGGATGGAACATGAGAATCGCGCAAGTCGCCCCGCTACACGAGAGCGTCCCGCCACACCGCTACGGCGGCACCGAGCGGGTGGTGTCGTACCTGACGGAGGAACTCGTTCGCCAGGGCCACGACGTGACGCTGTTCGCCAGCGGCGACTCGTCGACCCGGGCCCGGCTCGTTCCCGGCTGCCGGCGCTCGCTGCGGCTGGACAACAGCTGCCTCGATCCGCTGTCGCACCACGTGCTGATGCTCGAGCGCGTCTTCCAGCGGGCCGCCTCGTTCGACGTCGTCCATTTCCACGTCGACTACCTGCATTTCCCGTTCGCGCGCGCGCGGCCGATTCCGCACGTCGCGACGCTGCACGGCCGGCTCGACCTCGCGGAGCTGCACCCGCTGTACGACGAGTACCGCGACATGCCGGTCGTCTCGATCTCCCGATCGCAGCGCGCGCCGCTTCCGGCGTTGAACTGGCAAGGCGTCGTCCATCACGGCCTGCCGGCCGAGCGCTACCGCTTCCACCCCGACCGCGGCGACTACCTCGCCTTCCTCGGCCGGGTGTCGCCGGAGAAGCGTGTGGACCGGGCGATCGACATCGCCACGCGGGCGGGCTTGCCGCTGCGCATCGCGGCGAAGGTCGATCGCGCCGATCGCGAGTACTTCGAGAACGTCATTGAGCCGCTGCTGGAGGCGCCCGGCGTCGAGTACATCGGGGAGATCGGCGACGAAGAGAAGTCCGACTTCCTCGGCAACGCGCGTGCGCTGCTGTTCCCGATCGACTGGCCCGAACCTTTCGGTCTGGTGATGATCGAGGCGATGGCCTGCGGCACGCCGGTGATCGCGTATCGCAACGGATCGGTGCCCGAAATCGTCGAGCACGGCGCGACCGGCTTCGTCGTCGAGCGTCGCGAGGAGGCGATCGATGCGGTGCGCAGGGTCGGCTCGCTCAGTCGCGCGTGCTGCCGCGAGACTTTCGAGCGACGCTTCACCGCGCAGCGGATGGCGCGCGACTACCTGCACCTGTACGAGCGCCTGGCCGAAGCGATGCCGCACGCGTCGACCGCCTGACGAGAACCATGCCCGACGAAGCGATCCTGATCCAGGACCAGTACTACATCCGCGCCGGCTCGTCGCGCCTGGACAGTCGCACGCGCGTGCTCAAGCACGGCGACAGCTTCGCTGTGTTCGACCGGTTCGGCGACATCGATCCGCTCGGTTCCGGCGAACTCGGCCTGTACCACACCGACACCCGGTTCCTGTCGCGCCTGGCGCTGCGCCTCGAGGGAAAGCGCCCGCTGCTGCTCGAGTCGATGGTCAAGCAGGACAACACGCTGTTCCGCGTGGACCTGATGAACGCGGATACCCAACGCGACGATGGGCAGGCGATCGCGCGCGGCTCGGTGCACCTGCTCCGCTCCAAGGTGCTGCTCGACGACGCGTGCCACGAACGGCTCAGGCTGCACAACTATTCGCTGGCGACCGTCGAGTTCGACTTCAGTGTGCAGTTCGACGCCGATTTCGCCGATCTGTTCGAGGTGCGCGGAATGCCGCGCGCGTACCGCGGCCGCGTCTTGAAGCCGCACGCGCAGGCTCGCGAGTTGGCGCTGGGCTACGAAGGGCGTGACGGCCGCATGCGGCGCACGCACGTCGTGTTCGACGAGGCGCCCGACTGGGACGGCACGCGCGCGACCTTTCACCTCCGGTTGGCGGCGCACCAGGAAGCGACCTTCTCGTGGGCGATCTCCTGCGAGATCGACGAAACCGGCGTCGCCGCCGGATGCCTCGCCCCGACGAACGGCCCGTCGCGGCGCACAACGCGCACCTACGACGCGAAGGAAGCACGAAGCGAACACCCGGAGTCCGGCTACGATGCGGCCGCCGATCGCGTCGCGCAGTCCGTCGCGCGCAACCGGGAGCGCGATCCGAAGATCGAAAGCTCGAACGCGCAGTTCAACGAATGGCTCGGCCGCTCGCTCGCCGACCTGCACCTGTTGTGCACGTCGACGCCGCACGGCCCCTACCCGTACGCCGGCGTGCCCTGGTACAGCACCGTGTTCGGTCGCGACGGCATCATCACGGCGCTCGAGTTCCTGTGGATGAACCCGGCGATGGCGCGCGGCGTGCTGTCGTACCTGGCCGCCACGCAGGCCGACGCCGACGACCCGGAGCGCGACGCGCAGCCGGGCAAGATCCTGCACGAGACGCGTGGCGGCGAGATGGCGGCACTCGACGAAGTGCCCTTCGGCTGCTATTACGGTTCGATCGACGCGACCCCGCTGTTCGTCGTGCTCGCCGACGCCTATCACCGCCGCACGGCCGATACCAACTTCGTCTCGTCGCTCTGGCCGCACGTCGATCGCGCGCTCGACTGGATCGACCGGTTCGGAGACGTCGACGGCGACGGGTTCTACGAATACGCGCGCCGCTCGGCGACGGGGCTGCGCAACCAGGGCTGGAAGGATTCGCACGACGCGATCTTCCACGCCGACGGATCGCAGGCCGAAGGGCCGATCGCACTGTGCGAGATGCAGGGGTACGTCTACGCCGCCAAGCTCGCCGGCGCCCGCCTTTCGAGACTGCTCGGCGGGCTCGACCGCGCGCAGTTGCTCGAGCGCGAAGCGGCGCAGTTGCGCGAACGCTTCGCTCAGACGTTCTGGTGCGACGAACTCGGCGCCTACGCGATGGCGCTCGACGGCGACAAGCGTCCGTGCCGCGTCGTCTCGTCGAACGCCGGCCAGTGCCTGTTCACCGGCATCGCGCTGCCCGAGCACGCCGAGCGCATCTCGCGCACGCTGACCGACGACGAGTGCTTCTCGGGTTGGGGCATCCGCACCATCGGCGCCGCCGAGAAGGGCTACAACCCGATGTCGTACCACAACGGATCGGTCTGGCCGCACGACAACGCGCTGATCGCCGCCGGCTTCGCGCTCTACGGGCTGAAGGACGCCGCACTTCGCGTGCTCGAAGGGATGTTCGCCGCGGCGAAGTTCGTCGAGATGCACCGCTTGCCCGAGCTGTTCTGCGGCTTTCCGCGCCGGGCCGGGGAAGCGCCTACGCTCTATCCTGTCGCCTGCTCGCCGCAGGCGTGGGCCGCCGGCGCGGTATTCCTCTGCCTGCAGGCCTGCCTGGGCCTGGAGGTGCGCGGACCGACCGCCACCGTCAAGTTCTCCGAGCCGGTGCTGCCCGCGTTCATGCGCCACATGCATATCCGCAACCTGCGCATCGGCGACGCCAGCCTGGACCTGCTGCTGGCGCGCCGCGGCGGCGACGTGGGCATCAGCGTGCCGCGGCGCAGCGGACCGGTGAGCGTGGTGACGGTGAAATGACGCCGTGCGCGCAGCGGGATCTTGCCGCCCGGTGAAAAGCGCGCATCCGCTGCGCAATCGTCGAGTGTGCGGGTACGCCGGGAGCAGCGCGGCGCCGATCCTGCGCCTATGATGTTGCGCACCCGTGGGCACCCGCTCCCGCGAGGCATGCAGGAGGAGACACCAATGAGCAGCCCGAAGTCGGCCACTCGACGCACCACGCTGCATGCGCTCGGCGCCGGCGCAGCCGGCATGGCCATGCCCGCCATCGTGCGGGCGCAGGACCCTCCCGTTCGCGTCGGCTACGCGATCGCCCGCACCGGCCCGTGGGCGGCCGGCGCGCAGGTCACGCAGGAGCCGAACTACCTGCTGTGGGCCGACCAGCAGAACGCGGCGGGCGGGCTCGACGTGCAGGGCAAGCGGCGCAGGATCGAGCTGATCGGGCTGGACGACCGCAGCGAGATCGAGACCTGCATCCGCAGCTTCGAGAAGCTGATGGGCAGCGACAAGGTCGACCTGATCCTGCCGCCGTGGGGCTCGAACGCGAACTTCGCGCTCGCGCCGCTGGCGAACCGGCACGGCTATCCGATGCTCGCGCCCACCGCCCTGTCGCGCAAGCTGATCGACATGAACCTTCCGTACTTCTTCTCGCTGCTGCAGCAGCCCGACCGGATGATGAATGCGCTCGTCGAGATGCTCGTCGCGCACGACACGAAGACGATCGCGATCCTGTACATGGACGACCTGTTCGGACTGGAGAACTTCGCGGCGCTGAACGCTGCGCTGAAGAAGACGAGCATCAAGGTCGTCGAGCGCAAGGGCTATCCGCTCGGCGTGAAGGATCTGTCGCCGACGCTGCGCACGATCAAGGACCAGAACCCCGACGCGTTCATCGGCATCACCTACCCGCCCGACACGATCCTCGCCAGCAAGCAGGCGAAGGAGATCGGCTTCAACCCGAAGATCTTCTACGCGTCGGTCGGCACCGCGTTCCCCGTCTACAAGAACGTGATCGGCGCCGGCGTCGAGGGCGTCTCGGGCATGGGCTCGTGGAACGCGAAAACGAGCGCAGGCGCGAAGGCATATTTCGACGCGCACACGGCGAAGTTCGGCAAGGAACCCGACCGCTGGGCCAGCGGGCACTGCTGGGCGGGGCTCGAGATCCTCACGCAGGCGGCGGCGAAGGTCGGGCTCGACCGCAAGGCGATCCGCGATTACGTGGCGAAGAACGAGCACCCGACGATCATCGGCCCGGTGCGCTTCGAGGGCAGCGAGAACGTCTCCACGCCGGGCACCGTCGGGCAATGGCAGAAGGGCGAGTTCGAGGTGGTCTGGCCGCAGAAAATGGCGACCTCGAAGCTGCAGACGCCGAAGCCGGCCTGGGTCTGAACGAGGCAGCAGCGCGGCGCTTCGCGGTCGAGGGCAATCGATGTCGCTGACCGCGTGGCTCGAGCTGCTCGCCTCCGGACTGATCACCGGGGGCGTGTACGCGCTCGTCGCGCTCGGACTGAACCTGCAGTACGGGCTGATGCGCATCCTGAACATCGCGCACGGCGAGTTCCTGATGCTGGGCGCGTTCGCCACCTGGTTCGCGCACACGCAGTTCGGGATCTCGCCGCTCGCGATGGCGCCGGTCGCCTTCGTCGCGATGATGCTCGCCGGCATCGTCGTGCACCGGCTGTGCTTCGCGAGGCTCACGCGCATCTCGCCGAACGTCGACATCTTCGAGGCGCGCGGCCTGCTGGTCGCCTTCGGCCTGATGTTCCTTGTGCAGAATTTCGCCTCGCTCGTCTGGGGCGGCGAGCTGCGCGGCTACGACTACCTGACCGGGCCGGTGGCGGTGGGCGGCGCGCAGTTCGCGGCGAACAAGCTCGTGCTGCTCATTGTGGCGCTCGCCGCGAGCATCGCGCTGATCGTGCTGCTGCACGCGACGCTGCTCGGCAAGGGCGTGCGCGCGCTGATGCAATCGCCCGTGGGCGCAATGCTCGTCGGCATCGACACGGCGAAGCTGCATCCGCTGATGTTCGGCATCGGACTCGGGCTCTCGGGGCTGGCCGGGAGCCTGCTGTCGATGACCTACGCAATCTCGCCGTCGATCGGCGAGCCGTACACGGTGACGGCGCTGATCGTCATCACGCTCGGCGGCTTCGGCAGCATGACCGGGAGCCTCGTCGCGGGTCTCGGGCTCGGTGTCGTCGAGGCGCTCGGCATGCATTTCTGGAGTCCGTCCATCAAGCCGCTGCTGTCCTACGGGATCTTCATCGGAGTGCTGCTGTGGAAGCCGCAAGGGCTGTTCCGGTCGTGAGCGAGCACCGCCCCGCATCGCCCTGGCGCCTCGACGCTTCGGCGCTCTTCGCGCTCGTCGCGTCCGCCGCAGCGCTGCCCTTCTTCGCGAGCGACTTCGCGCTGTCGATGGCGCTCAGCTGCCTGATGTACGTCGCGCTTGCGTCGAGCTGGAGCCTGTTCTGCGGAGCGAGCCGCTACCTTTCGCTCGCCACCTCGGCCTTCTTCGGCGTGGGCGCGTACACCAGCGCCTTCGTGCTCGCCGATCTCCCCTGGCTCGCCGCCATCGCGCTCGGCGCGGTACTCGCCGTGGTGGTGGCCGTCGTCATGGGCAGCGCGGTGCTGCATCTGCGCGGCACCTATTTCGCCGTGCTCACCTTCGGCATGACCGAGTTGATCCGCCATTCGATCACGCTCGCGGAGAAGAGCCTGGCCGGCACCGTGGGCCGCGTGCTCGTCGTCGTTCCCGAGCCGGCTACCGTCTACTACACGGTGCTCGCGATCGCGGCGGGCGCCGTGCTCGCGTCGATGCTCGTGCGCCGCAGCCGGCTCGGACTGGCGATGACGGGTATCGGCAGCGACGAGCAGCGCGCGCAGACGCTCGGCGTGAACACGCGGCGCGTCAAGGTGATCGGCTTTGCAATCACGGCGGCCTTCGCCGGCGCCGTGGGTGCCGCGATGAGCGTTCGCTGGACCTATATCGACCCGACGACGGTGTTCAACCCGTTCATCGGCTTCCAGACCGTGCTGATCGCACTGGTGGGCGGCGCCGCGAGCCTGTGGGGGCCGGTGGCCGCGGCGATCGTCTTCAGCGTGCTCGCGGAGACACTGCGGCTGCAGTTGCCGCAGGTCTACATGATGACGCTCGGACTGCTGCTGATCCTGTCTGTGCTGTACCTGCCGGACGGGCTGGCGTCGCTCGGGCGACGCAGAACGCGCGCGCCAGCGGCCGTTTCCGGCGAGGCGCTGCGTGGCTGAGGCGAGCGTCCGGCTCGAGGCGCGCTCGGTGAGCATCCGCTTCGGCGGCCTGGTTGCCGTGGACGCTGTCGATGCGCGCTTCGCACCGGGCGAACTGGTCGGCATCATCGGTCCGAACGGCGCCGGCAAGACGACCTTCTTCAACGTGATCTCGGGCGTGCTTGCGCCCAGCGCCGGACGGCTGCTCGTCGACGGCAACGACCTCACCGGCGCGGCGCCGCACCGTTTCGCTGCGCACGGCATCGCGCGCACTTTCCAGACGCCGCGCGTATTCGGCGAGCTCAGCGTCGCGCGCAACGTCGACTTCGGGTTGCAGTTCGCCGGACGTCACCGCAGTGCGCCGGCTGCGTTGCGCGATGCGGCGAGCATCCTGCGCTTGATCGGACTGGCGCAGCACGCCAAGTTGCCGGCCGCGCAGATCACGCCGTCGCAGCAGCGGCTGCTCGAGATCGGCATGGCGCTCGCCACGCGGCCGAGCGTGCTGCTGCTCGACGAGGTGGCGGCGGGACTGACCGAGACCGAAGTCGAAGCGATGGCGCAGCGCATCCGCGCGCTGCGCGACGACCTCGGGCTCACGGTGATCTGGATCGAACACGCAGTGACCACGCTGATGCGCTACGTCGAGCGCGTGCTCGTGCTGCACCAGGGCCGCAAGATCGCCGACGACACGCCGGCGCGCGTCGTGCAGGACGCGCAGGTCATCGACGCCTATCTCGGCGACGAGATCGCCGAGCCGGCGCCATGAAGAACGAGACGCATGCGACGAATCGATCGATGAAGCGCGAAACGTCAGCGGCCGATCGAAGCACGGCGAGCGGCGCCACGCCCGCCCGCCTCGACGTGGCCGGCCTGAGCGCAGGATACGGCGGCTTTCTCATCGTGCGCGAGCTGTCGCTGCAGGTGCTGCCCGGCGTGACGGTGATCCTCGGCCCGAACGGCGCCGGCAAGACGACGCTGCTGAAGGCGATCGCCGGCCTGATTCCGCGCAGCGGCGCGGTGCGGCTCGACGAACACGAGCTGCCCGCTGACGGCCGCGCCAATGCGATCGTCGCGCGCGGCATTTCGCTCGTCGCCGAGGGCCGCCAGCTCTTCGCGCAGATGACGGTGCGCGAGAACCTGGAGCTCGGCGGCTGGCTCGTCTCGCCCGCCGAACGCGCGCGGCGCATCGAGCAGGCCTTCGCCGACTTCCCGCGCCTGGCCGAGCGCGCCGGGCAACTGGCCGGCACGATGAGCGGCGGCGAGCAGCAGATGGTGGCGGTGGCGCGCGCGATGATGAGCGCGCCGCGCCTGCTGATGCTCGACGAGCCGTCGCTCGGGCTGGCGCCGAAGATGGTCGACGAGTTACTCGCGATCGCGCGTCGCATCGCCGACGACGGCACGACCGTGTTGATGGTCGAACAGAACGTGCGCAAGTCGCTCGCCGTCGCCGACCGCGGCTACGTTCTCGAGCGCGGGCGCATCGTCGCGGCCGGCGCCGCGGCCGAACTCGCGAGCTCGGCGGCGATCCGCAGCGCCTATCTCGGCGCGCGTGACGACGCAGCCACCCCTTCCCGCTAGCAGGAGAACCCGATGTCCGATCTGTCGATGCTCATCGGCGGCGCCTTCGTCGCCGTCCGTAACGGCGCCACTTTCGAACGGCGCAACCCCCTCGACGGCAGCGTTGCCACGCGCGCAGCAGCGGCAACGCCCGAGGATGCCGTCGCGGCGGTCGAGGCGGCGGCCAGCGCGTTCGGCGCGTGGAGCCGCACCGGCCCCGGCGAGCGGCGTGCACTGCTGCTGAAGGCGCCGATGCGCTCGAGGCGCGCACGCCGCAATTCGTCGAAGCGGTTGCCGCCGAGACGGGCGCCAGCGCCCTGTGGGCCGGCTTCAACGTGCACCTGGCCGCCGGCATGCTGCGCGAGGCGGCCGCGCTGACCACGCGCGCGCTCGGCGAGGTGATTCCGTCCGACGTGCCCGGCTCGATCGCGATGGGCGTCCGCCAGCCGGCAGGCGTCGTCGTCGGCATCGCACCATGGAATGCGCCGGTGATCCTCGGCGTGCGCGCGATCGCCACGCCGCTGGCCTGCGGCAACACCGTCGTGCTCAAGGGCAGCGAGAACTGCCCGCGCACGCACTCGCTGATCATCGAGTCGCTGCAGGATGCCGGCTTTCCGAAAGGCGTCGTCAACTACGTGACCAACGCGCCCGCGGACGCCGGCGCCGTCGTCGAAGCGATGGTTGCGCATCCGGCCGTGCGCCGCCTGAACTTCACCGGCAGCACGCGCGTCGGCCGCATCATCGCGCAGACCTGCGCGAAGCACCTGAAGGCCGCCGTGCTCGAGCTCGGCGGCAAGGCGCCGATGGTCGTTCTCGACGACGCCGACGTCGGCGCCGCGGTCGACGCGGCGGCCTTCTCCTGCTTCATGAACTCGGGGCAGATCTGCATGAGCGCCGAGCGGCTCGTGGTCGACGCGCGCATTGCCGACGAGTTCGTCGAGCGTCTCGTGGCGAAGGCACGCACGCTGCCGCTGGGCGACCCGCGCAAGGGGCCGGTCGTGCTCGGCTCGGTGATCGGAACGAGTACCGTCGAGCACTGCAACGCGCTGATCGACGACGCACTCGCCAAGGGCGCGACGCTGCTGTGCGGCGGCAAGGCGAGTGACACGCTGATTCCGGCGACGATCCTCGACCACGTCACGCCGCAGATGCGCATCTATCGGGAAGAGACCTTCGCGCCGGTGAAGTGCGTGGTGCGCGTCGACGGCGTCGAGGCGGCCGTGGCCTGCGCCAACGACAATGAGTACGGCCTGAGCGCGGCGGTGTTCGGACGCGACGTCGCGCGCGCGATCCAGGTCGCGCAGCGCATCGAGTCGGGGATCTGCCACGTCAACGGACCCACCGTGCACGACGAGGCGCAGATGCCCTTCGGCGGCGTCAAGGGCAGCGGCTGGGGGCGCTTCGGGGGCGAAGCGGGCATCCGCGAGTTTACCGAGCTGCGGTGGATCACGGTGCAGACGGGGGAGCGGCAGTACCCGTTCTGATCGGTTGACGAGCGGCCGCGCGCCTGGGTCCGACTGTCGACCATCGCGCCGCCTCGCCTGAACATCGCGGCAGATCGATCGACGACGCAGTCGGGAATGCGCGTCTTTCGCGCATTTCCGATCCCCGCGCCGACGCGTGGAGACGCGTGGAATTACGACAACTCTCAGCGCGTTCCCAAAACGGCGAAGTCCGCCCGCTCGAGCAGCAGCGAAACGACCACCCCGGCCACTAGCCCCCAGAACGCCGCGCCGACGTTGAAGATCGCAAGGTCGGTCACGGTGACGAGAAAGGTGACCAGCGCGCCGAGCGTGAAGCGCCCGCTGAAGGATGTGACGAAGGCCACCTGCAAGACGCGCAGCATCGCCAGGCCCGCCAGCGTGGCGATGAACGCCGGCGGCGTCGCGAGCATCAGTCGCGTGAAGAACGGCGACAGCAGCCCGAAAGCGAGCGCCAGCGCGCCGACGACGATGCCGCCCGTGTAGTGCCGCTCGCGTTCGCCCGCCGACGAGATGATCGCGTTCGTCGGCCCGGTCAGGCAGGTGGAAACGGTGCCGACGAAGGCGGTGACGATCGAGCCGACGCCGCAGGCGAAGGTGGCGGCATTGATCGGCGCCGAGTGCCCGGCCGCCTGCAGCACCGCGACGCCCTGCCCGTTCTGCACGACGAGCACGGTGACGACCAGCGGCAGCACGAGTTCGACCATCGCCTGCAGCGACCACTCGGGCGTGTACAGGTTCGGATGCGCGAGCACGCTCGCCGCCGACAGTTCGGGCGTGAAGCGCCCCGACAGCGCGACCGCGATCGCGCCGACGATGAGCGCGCCGAGCATCGGAGGCATGCGCTTGCCGAGCCGCGGCGACGCGTTGAGCAGCAGGAAGGCGATCACCATCGGCGCTGCGACGGCCGCATCCTCGTGCAGCGAGCGCACGAGGTCGGTGCCGAAGCGCAGGAACACGCCGGCTACCATCCCCATCACGATCGGCATCGGCACCGCCGCCATCGCGCGCCGCACCAGGCCGCTCAGGCCGAGCAGCAGCATCACGACGCCCGACGCGACGAAGGCGCCGATCACTTGCGGGAAGCTGAGGTGATCGAGCGCAGGCCCGACGAGCACCGTGCCCGGAATCGTCCAGAAGAACGCCAGCGGCTGCCGGTACAGCCAGCAGAACAGCAGCGTGATCAGTCCGTTCAGGAAGAAAGCGCCGAAGATCCAGGACGCGAGGTCCGACTCCGACAATCCGCCGCGCAGTCCGACGGAGAGGATCACCGCGACCGGTCCGGTGGCGGCAAAGATGAAGCCGATCAGTCCGTTGACCGCGTAGACGGTCCCGGAATCTCGCAGCAGGTCGCGCCAGCGCGTCGGCGGCCGGATGGGGGCTTCGAGCGGCATCGCGCGAAATGGTACGCGACAGCGCAGGCATCGTCGCCGCGTCGTTCCGCCCGGATCCCCTGCGAAACGCGCCGGGTCAGCGCGATGCGCGTGGCGCGTGCCCGGTCGAAGCATGCGGTGCGAGCCCGGCCGACACCTCGGCGAGGAAATCGAACTCCTCCGTGCGCGTCGTGCTCGTGCGCGCGGCGAGCGCGATGCGCCGGGTGGGCACCGGTGGCGCGAAACGCTTGGGCAGCACCGACGCGCCCGACAGGAAGCCCGAGTCGATCGCCATCTGCGGCAGCAGCGCGTCGCCAAGGCCCGACTCGACCATCTGCACCAGCGTGACCAGGCTCGTCGCCTCGATGCCCGAGGCGTTGGCGCGCTCGGCCAGCCCGCACGCCTCGATCGTGTGCTCGCGCAGGCAGTGTCCTTCCTCGAGCAGCAGCAGCCGCTCGGGATCGAGATGGCTGATCTTCGGTCGACGCGAGTTCTCGCGCTCGTTGCCGCGCATCGGACTGATCAGCCACAACTCCTCGACGAAGAGCTCGCGCACGAGCAGGCCCTGCGTGTCGTAGGGAAGCGCGATCAGCGCGAAATCGAGGTCGCCGCCCCGGAGCCGCTCGAGCAGCGTTGCCGTGCGGTCTTCGCGCAGCACGAGCTTGAGCGCGGGATGCGCCGCGCGCGTCTTGCGCACGAGCCCCGGCAGCAGGAACGGCGCGATGGTGGGAATGGCGCCCAGCCGCACGATGCCGGTCATCGGAGCGGCCGAGGCACGCACGAGCCCGACCAGGTCGTGCGCAGCGCCGAGCAGCGCGCGGCTGCGCTCGACGACCTCCTCGCCCAGCGGCGTCATGCGCACCGACTGCCGGTCGCGCTCGACCAGGCGCGCGCCGAGCGCGGTTTCGAGTTCCTTCAGGCCGGACGACAGCGTCGACTGGGTGACGAAGCAGTCCTGCGCGGCCTGCGTGAAATTCAGCCGCTCGGCGACCGCGACGAGGTAGGCGAGCTGGCGCAGCGAAGGAAGCGCGTTCGACATCGGGATGTGCAGAGATATCGGAAAAACCGATCCGTATTACGAAAATAATTCATTGGATCGATTATACGCGGCGACCGACACTTCGTCCGCAGGATACAAACCGAAGCGGAGAACGAAGATGAACGGCAGGTCGATCACCCTCCAGAATCTCGAAGCGGCGTTCGCCGGCGAGTCGATGGCGCATATCAAGTACCGGTACTTCGCTCGCGTGGCACGAGCCGCGGGCGACGAGGAGACGGCGCGGCACTTCGAGGCCACCGCCGACCAGGAGGTGCAGCACGCCTTCGGCCACCTCGACCTGCTGTACCCGGCCGACAAGCTCACGCCGGCGCGCGCGCTCGAACTGGCGATCGAGGGCGAGACCTACGAATACACCGAGATGTATCCGAAGTTCCGCCACCTCGCCGTCGAGGAAGGCAACCAGGCCGCGGTGGCCGAGTTCGACGAGCAGATCGCCGAATCGAAGGAGCACGCCGACGCGTTCCGCGTGGTGCTCGAGAAGGCGGCCAAGCGGTTTGCCGCGCTGACGAAGGTCGAGGAGAAGCACGCGAACGCGTATCGCGAAGCGCTCGAACGTGTGAACGCGGCAGCGAAGGCGACCGAAGCCGCCTGAAGCGACACGAGCGGCGACACCAGCGGCGACACCAGCGCGGCGCGGAGCGGAAACGCAGGCCGGGCGGCGCGCATCCAACGAAACACCCACCGACACACCACACGAGCAACGGAGAACGCAATGAAGAGCTGGCAATGCATCGTCTGCGGTTTCATCTACAACGAAGCCGACGGACTGCCCGAGGACGGAATCGTGGCCGGGACCCGCTGGGAAGACATCCCCGACGACTGGTCGTGCCCCGACTGCGGCGTGGCGAAAGCCGATTTCGAGATGATCGAGATTGCCGCCTGACGTGAAAACCGAGATGAGCGAGCCGATCGTCGTCGCCGGCAGCGGGCTGGCGGGCTACACGCTGGTGCGCGAGTTGCGTCGGCTCGACGCTTCGACGCCGATCGTCGTCGTCACGCGTGACGACGGCGCCGTGTACTCGAAGCCGATGCTGTCGAACGCGCTCGCCGCCGGCCGCACGGCGGCAACGCTTGTGACCGCCGACGCGGCCGGCGCCGGCGCGCAGTTCGGCGTCACCGTGCTCGCCGGGCAAGACATCGAGTCGATCGACGCCGCGGCCCGCACACTGCACCTGGCGAACGGCGAACGGATCGCCTACCGAGCGCTCGTGCTCGCGCTGGGCGCAGATCCGATCCGCGTCCCGCTCGAAGGCGACGGTGCAGCCGACGTGCTGACGGTGAACGACCTCGCCGACTACGCGCGCTTTCGCGACGCGATCGAAACGGCGCGCAGCGTCACCATCCTGGGCGCGGGCCTGATCGGCTGCGAGTTCGCCAACGATCTGCGGCTGTCCGGACGCAGCGTGCACGTCGTCGAGCCGGCCGCCTGGCCGCTGGGGCGGCTCGTGCCGCAGCAGGTGGGCGCTGCTATGGCGCAGCGCCTGCGCGCGGCCGGCGTCGAACTGCTGCTCGGAACGACCGCGACGTCGATCGCGCGGCGCGACGGCGGCGGATACCGCGTGCGGCTGACCGGCGACGCGTCGATCGACACCGACGTCGCGCTGTCGGCGATCGGCCTGCGGCCGCGCACCGCGCTCGCCGCAGCGGCCGGCCTGCAGACGAACCGCGGAATCGTCGTCGACCGATTGCTGGGCACGAGCGACCCGGCGATCTACGCACTCGGCGACTGCGCCGAGGTCGACGGACTGGTGTTGTCGTTCGTGATGCCGCTGATGCACGCGGCGCGCGCGCTCGCGCGAACGCTGTGCGGCGAAGAGACGCGCCTGCGCTATCCGGCGATGCCCGTCGTCGTGAAGACGCCCGCCGCGCCGTTGACGGTCGCGCCGCCGCCGGCGGGCGCCAGCGGCACGTGGGAGTGCGTCAACGCCCCCGACGGCAGCCTCGAGGCGTCATTCGTCGATGCGCACGGGAAGTTGCTCGGCTTCGCGCTGCTAGGCGGAACGCCGGCGGCGCGGCAGGCGCTCGCCCGTCGCCTGCCGGCCGTCCTCGACTGAAAGGCGGCGAAGCACTCGCGCGCGCGCAGGCCGCGCGAGCGCCTGCCGCGTCAGAACGGGCGCACGCCGATCAGCGGCCCGTGCAGGTACATCGCGAACACGTACCAGGCGACGGTGCCGACGACCACCGACGTGAGGTCGTTGCCCCAGACCCCGCGGCGCTGCACGCCCTCGGTGCGGTCGCGGCGACGCGACGCGACGAAATCGATCGCCGACCAGACGAGAAAGGCGCCGAACAGGACGAGATCGGCGACGCCGCCGTTGGCCAGCAGGTGCGCCAGCGCCCACAGCGCGACGCCGAGCAGCATCGGGTGTCCGATGAACGCACGTAGCCGGCTGCGCGGAACGTAGGCGGCGACGATCAGCACGAAGGCGATCAGCGTCAGCGGCGAGGCGAGGTGCCGCGACCAGGTCGGCGGCGCCCACAGCGGCGCGCCCTGGGTCGCGCGCGCCAACCCGTAGCCCCAGACGACCAGCGCCAGCCCGACGATGGACACGAGCGAGTACAGGCCCTTCCAGCGGCCCTCTCCCATCGACGCGACGCGCTGGCTGCGCCAGTCGTCGGCGACCAGGCGCACCGAGTGCGGACCGAGGAACAAGAGCAATCCCACGACGAGCACGATCACGTTCTTCTCCGGGGCGAGCCTGCGCTTGCGGAAGGCTACCCGATGCGCCGGCAGCGCGCCGCGAATCGTCGGATAATGGCGCGATGCGCGTACTTCAACCGCTGTTCCAGAACAACCGCGAGTGGTCCGAACGCCTGCGCGCGTCCGATCCCGCGTTCTTCCAGCGCCTGTCCGAGCAGCAGAATCCGAAGTACCTGTGGATCGGCTGCTCCGACAGCCGGGTGCCGGCCAACCAGATCATCGGGCTGCCGCCGGGCGAGGTCTTCGTGCATCGCAACGTCGCCAACGTGGTCGTGCACACCGACCTGAACTGCCTGTCGGCGCTGCAGTTCGGCATCGACGTGCTGCAGGTCGAGCATGTGATGGTGGTCGGCCACTACGGGTGCAGCGGCGTGCACGCAGCGCTGTTCGGGCAGCGCATCGGCCTGTCCGATAACTGGCTCGGACACGTGCGCGACGTCGCCGAGCGCCACGAAGCGCGCATCCGACCGCTTGCGCACGACGGCGAACGGGCCGACCGCCTGTGCGAGTTGAACGTCATCGAGCAGGTCCACAACGTCTCGCGCACGACGATCGTTCGCGACGCCTGGGAGCGCGGCCAGAATTTGTCGCTGCATGGCTGGGTCTACAGCCTGCGCGACGGCCTGCTGCGCGATCTCGGCGTCACCGCGCAGAACCTCGACGAATGCAACGAGCGACACGCGGCCGCGCTGCAGGCGCTGCAGCAGTGACGCGCGGCGCCCGGAGCCGGGCGGAGTCGTCAAGCGGCGCGGAGTCGAGAAGCCGGACGCAGTCCAACCAGGCACGCACCGCATCGGGATGAAAGTCCTCGTCGTCGGCGCCGGCGTCGTCGGCGTCACTACCGCGTACTTCCTGAGCCGCCAGGGCTTCGAAGTCGTCGTGGTCGACCGCGGCCAGGAGCCGGCCTCGGAGACGAGCTTCGCCAACGGCGGGCAGATCTCGGTGAGCCACGCCGAACCGTGGGCGAACCCGAAAGCGCTGCAACGGGCGGCCCGCTGGCTGCTGCGCGCCGACGCGCCGCTGCGCCTTCGGCTGCGCGCCGATCCACGGCAGTGGATGTGGCTGGCCGGCTTCGCGCGCGAATGCACGAACGAGCGCACGCAGCGCAACATCGGCGAGCTGGTGCGACTCGGCACCTACAGCCGGAAAGTGCTGCAACTGCTGCGCACCGACACCGGCATCTCCTACGACGAGCAGCTTCGCGGAATCCTGCATTTCTATACCGACGCGCGCGAATTCGAAGCGGCGCACGAGCCGGCGAGGCTGATGCGCGAATTCGGCTGCGAACGCAGCATCGTCTCGGTGGACGAGGCGATCGCGATCGAGCCCGCGCTGCGTCATGCCCGTCCGTTGCTGGTCGGCGCCACATTCACGCCGGCCGACGAGTCGGGCGACGCGCACGCGTTCACCGTGCAACTCGCCCGGCTGTGCCGCGCGAGCGGCGTCGAGTTCCGCATGGGGCGGCAGGTGACTGCCCTGCGCACGAGCGGCGGACGCGTCGAGCACGTCGAGACGATCGCTCCCGATGGGGGCTACGAGACGATCCGCGCGCAGCGCTACGTGCTCGCAGCGGGCAGCTTCAGTCCGCTGCTCGCCGCCCCGCTCGGCATCCGGCTCGCCGTCTATCCGGCCAAGGGCTATTCCGTGACGATGCCGGTGCGCGACGCCGCACGCGCCTACCAGGTCTCGCTCACCGATGACGAACGCAAGCTCGTCTACTCGCGACTCGGCGATCGCCTGCGCGTTGCGGGCACCGCCGAGCTGGCCGGCTACGGCCGCGCACTCGACCTGAACCGCTGCCGCGCCATCCTGCGCCGCGTGGAGCAACTGATGCCGGGCGCCGGCGACACGACGGCCGCCACCTTCTGGTCGGGGCTGCGTCCATCCACGCCGTCGAACCTCCCCTACGTGGGCGGCACGCGCCTGGCGAACCTGTTCCTGAACACCGGACACGGTACGCTGGGGTGGACGCTGGCTTGCGGATCCGCGAAAGCGTTGGCCGACCTGATCGCGGGTCGCCAGCCGGACGTGGACTACGCCTTCTGCGGCCCGGCGCCCATTCCCGGCAAGGTCGCCGTCGTTCCCGAGACGATCTCGTGATGAAAACCGCCGAAAAGCAGCCGGACGTCCCGTCCTACCCCTTCGACGCTGCGCCCCGGCACGGGTCGGCGGTCGAGGTCACCCCTGGCCTGCTGTGGATGCGCAAGCCGCTTCCTCCGCCGCTGGCGCACATCAACACGTGGGCCATCGACGAAGGCGACGGATGGGCGGCCGTCGACACCGGACTGCAAAGCCCGGAAACGGCCGCCGCCTGGTCCGAGGCGATCGCCGGTCCGCTCGAGCAACGCCCGATCACCCGCGTATTCGGCACACACATGCACCCGGACCACGTCGGTATGGCCGGATGGCTGACGCGCCGCTTCGACTGCCGGCTGTGGATGACGAGGCTCGAGTACCTGACCTGCCGCGTGCTGGTTGCCGACACCGGCCGCGAGGCGCCGATCGAAGGCGTCGAGTTCTACCGGCGCGCCGGCTGGGACGACGACGCGATCGACCAGTACCGGGCCCGCTTCGGCGGATTCGGCAAGGCGGTCTACCGGCTTCCCGACAGCTACCGGCGCATCGTCGACGGCGAGCGCCTGGCGATCGGCGAGCACGAATGGATCGTCGTCGTCGGCAGCGGTCATTCGCCCGAGCACGCAAGCCTGTACTGCCCGGCACTCCGCGTGCTGATTTCGGGCGACCAGGTATTGCCGCGTATTTCATCGAACGTCTCGGTGTTCCCTACCGAGCCCGACGCAGACCCGCTCGGCGACTGGTTCGATTCGCTGGCGCACTTCGAACGCACGGTGCCCGACGACGTTCTCGTGCTGCCATCGCACAACGAGCCGTTCACCGGCCTGCACTCGCGCCTGCGCTCCCTCGAGCACGGGCACCAGCGCGGACTCGACCGGCTCAGGAAGTCGCTCGCCGAACCCCGGCGCGTGGTCGATCTGTTCGGCGCGCTGTTCGCGCGCAACGTCTATGCCGATCCGCACCTGCTCGGCATGGCCACCGGCGAGTGCATCGCGCACCTGAACCATCTCGAGCAACGCGGGGAAGTCTCGTTCGACGTAGACGATCGCGGCGTCGCCTGGTACCGCCGACGCTGAGCGAGGCGCGCGGGCGAACAACCGCCGGGCCGCCGTTCACGCGTCGATCGACCTGCCCGGACATTGCGCGTCCAGACATCCCTACAGACGAGCACTCGGCGAGTTCGTAGAGTCCTCAGCGGAGATCGGCGCAACCGTACGCACCGACCGGCGAGGAGGGGAACATGTACCTATACGAACAGGATGGCCCGCGCGCAACCGCGGGAAGAACCGGCCATTCCCCGGTGCTCGCCCGACTGCTGGCGATCACTCGCCGGCATTGCACGGTGCCCCGCTCGCCGGCGCAGCCGGTCGCTGCATCGCTGCCCGTCTGCGACGGCGCCGGATTCGAAGACCGCCTGCATGCGAGCCTGGCAACGCTCGGTCGCGACACCACGCGCAGCGCCGGCGTTACGGCTTGGGGGCGCGTGCCGTTGCGTGCTCTCGAACGCAAGCGCGAACAACGCGCCTCGCCAGGACCGAACGGCGGTCTTGTCGGATGGATCGAGTTCGATACGCTCGAGGCGGCCGAACCCGGGCAGGCCGAGCGGGCGACCGATGAACTGCGGGCAATCGTGCGCGACGCAGTCGACGTCGCCGGCGGCGGCGACGGTTTCGTCGGGCGCTACGGCGCCGAATCCTTCGCCTGGGCACGGCTCGGCGCGATGCCGCTCGAGCAGGCCGTGGCGCTGGCCGACGCGATGCTCGAGTCGCTGTCGGCGCCTGCCCAACTGGCGGGCGTCCAGCGGAACCTGCAACCCAGCCTCGGCTTCACCTACTTCCCCGAGGACGGCACCAGCCCGGCGATGCTGCTGTCGCGCGCCTGTGCGGCGATGCGCCGCGCGAGGCATTACCGGATGGGCTACGCCTTCTACAGCCCGATCCTCGATGCGGCTTTCGCCTTTCCGGCGGGCGCTGCCTGCAATCCTGCGCGCGGCGCGCGCCGCGCGCAGGCGGGCGGCGCGGCAAACGTGGCGGTGGCATGATGCGCGCGAGCCGGTGAAAAGCGTAGCGCCGGCGCCCACCAGCCGGAAGGACGACGCGTGAGGTCGCTGCCGCTCGATCGAAAGGTTCTGCTCGGATTCGGATTCGCGGCGCTGATGGTGCTGGTCTTCGGCGCGTTCTCGTATCTGACCACCAGCCGCTTCGTCGAAACCTCCCGCCAGGCGCTGCAGAACGCCGAACTGGTTACGCCGCTCAAGCGCGTGCTCGCCTTCACCTACGAGGCGGAAGCATTGCAGCGCAGCTTTCTCTACACCGGCGAACGCTCGCACCTGGCGGAACGCGACGCCGCGATCGAATCGACGCGCCACACGCTCGGCGACTTGCACCGGCTCGCACGCAACGATCCCGAGTTGCTCGCGCGCATCGATCGGCTCGGCCCGATCATCGAGGCCCGATTCCGCATGCTCGACGAGGTGCTCGCCGCGCGCGAGCGATCGGACGAGGAGTCGAAGGCGCTCGTTGCGCGGGGCATCGGCCGCGAGGCGATGTCCGGTCTTGCCCGCGAAGTGAATGCCATCGCCGACGAACAGCACGCTGAACTGCGCGCGAACGCGGAAACGGCGCGCAGCTGGGGCGACCGCATCTACTCGATCTTCTTCGTCGCGCTCGCCGGCGTCGTCACGCTGCTGCTCGTCCTGCAGCATGCGATCCGTCGCGAGATCGCGGCCCGGCAGGCGGCGCACGCCGAACTCGCCGCGAGCGAGGCGAAGAAGGCGCAGTTGCTGCGCGAGCTGCAGTCCGCGAACGAGGAGCTGGCCAACTTCGCCTACGTCGCATCGCACGACCTGAAGGCGCCGCTGCGCGCGATCGCCTCGCTCGCGCAGTGGATCTCCACCGATTACGCCGATCGCTTCGACGACGAGGGACGCGAGCAGCTCGGGCTGCTGCTCGGCCGCGTAAAGCGCATGGATCGGCTGATCGACGGCATCCTGCAGTACTCGCGCGTCGGCCGCGTGCGGGAAGCGCGCACGGCGGTCGACCTGAACGAACTGGTCGCCGAGACGGTCGACCTGCTCGCCCCGCCGGCCCACATCCGGGTGAACGTCGGCCGGCTGCCCGTGCTGAGAATCGAGCGCACGCGCGCGCAACAGCTCTTCCAGAATCTGATCGGCAACGCGATCCAGTACATGGACAAGCCCGAAGGCGAAGTGAGCGTTGACTGCGAGCGCGTCGCCGGCGAATGGCACTTCACGGTGCGCGACAACGGACCCGGCATCGAATCGCGGCACTTCGCCCGCATCTTCCAGATGTTCCAGTCGCTCGCGCCGCGCGATCGGCGCGAAAGTACCGGCATTGGCTTGTCCCTGGTCAAGAAAATCGTCGAAACTCATGGTGGCCGCATTTGGGTCGAGTCGAAAATCGGGCTGGGCAGCGTGTTTCACTTCACGCTCCCGCTTTCCGCCGTGGACGCTTCGCGCGAGGAACAAGAGCTTGCATCTGACGAACAACTCGATTCTTCTGATCGAGGACGACGACGTGGACGCGATGACCGTGCGCCGCGCGTTCCGCGAATTGAAGGTCACGAATCCGCTGATCCAGCACGTTAACGGCGAGGCCGCGCTCGAATTCCTCGGCAGCGCGGCCACGCACGAACTGCCGTGCCTGATGCTGGTCGACCTGAACATGCCGGTGATGAACGGCATCGAATTCCTGCAGGTCGTCAAGCAGCATGAGCTGTGGCGGCGGATTCCGGCCGTGGTGCTCACCACGTCGCAGGAAGAGCAGGACAAGATCGACAGCTTCGACCTGAGCGTCGCGGGCTACATGACGAAGCCGGTCGACTACCGCAAGTTCGTCGATGCGATGCGCACGATCGACGCGTACTGGACGCTCAGCGAAGTGTCCCCGATCGGCTGAGCACGTCGTGACGAACACTGCGCGCTAGCGCCGGAGCGCACGTACGGCCCCATGGAACGCGCGCTCCGGATCCTGGTCGTCGACGACGACATCGTCGATCGACGCATCTGCCGGCGCGCGCTCGGACGACTCGATCCGCCGCCGACCTTCGTCGAAGCAGAAACCGCCACGCAGGCGCTCGACGAACTGGCGCGGCACGACGTCGACTGCGTGCTGCTCGACTTCCGCCTGCCCGACATGGACGGCCTCGAGTTGCTCGTGCGGCTGAACGAGCGCAGCGTCGAGCAGCGGGTTCCGATCATCATGCTCACCGGCGCAGACGACGTCTCGGTAGCGGTGGAGGCAATGCGCCGCGGTGCGAGTAACTACCTCGTCAAGGACGTCGACGGCCGCTACCAGGAGCTGATGCCGACGATCGTGCATCACGCGTTGCGCGACCGCGAGTTGCAACTCGCGCGCTGGCACGACGAGCAGGCGCTTGCGCGCTATCGCGGCGACCTCTCCGACCTCGCGCAGCGGCTGATGGACACCGAGAAGATGACGACGCGCCAGCTCGCTCAGGTGCTGCACGACCAGCTCGGACAGACGCTGGCTGCGATACGGCTCGGGTTCGACGCCGTCTCCGTGAATTTCGCATCGATGGCCAGCGAACCCGCGCGACAACACGCGTCGCGCGTGAGCGGCCTGATCGACCATGCCGTGCGGGAGGTGCGGCAGGTGCTCGTCACGCTGCGCCCGCCGCTGCTGGACGAACGCGGCCTGCTCGACGCGCTCGACAACGAGTTGCGCACGCAATTGCTGGTGCGCGACGACGTCGAGCTGCAATTCGAAGCGGCGCCCGGCATAGCCGGCGCCCGGTGGCCGACCGACGTGGAGTACGCCGCATTCATGATCGCGCGCGAGGCGATCGGCAACGCGCTGCGGCACGCCAACGCGAGCCGCGTACGCGTTTCGATCGACGGCGACGAGCGTTCGCTGCGCCTGCGCGTGGCGGACGACGGCAGCGGCATCCCCGCAAACCTCAGCCGCCCCGGTCATCTAGGCATCGTCGGCATGCGCGAGCGCGCGCTGGCGATCGGCGCAAGCTTCGCGCTGGAATCCGCGCCCGGGCACGGCACCACCGTGCTGCTCGACTGGAGTGCGTCATGAGTCGCCTGTATCTCGTCGACGATCATGCGATCGTTCGCGAAGGCCTGCGCGCCGTACTCGAGGCGGCCGGGCATCGCGTGATCGGCGAGTCGGCCGACCCGGTTCGCGCCATTGCCGATCTCGCGCGCGACCCGGCCGACCTCGTGCTCGTCGATCTCAGCCTGGGCGAGCGCTCCGGACTCGAGCTGCTCGCCGAACTGCAGCGGCGCGCGTTGCCGGTGCGCTCCATCGTGCTGACGATGTCGGCGCAGCCGCACCACGTGGGCGAGGCGCTGCGCCGGGGCGCGCTGTCGTACGTGCTCAAGGGCTCGCCCACCAGCGAGCTGCTGCGCGCGATCGACGCTGCGATGCACGGTCGACGGCACCTGGCTCCGGAAGTCGCCAACCTTGCCGTGGAAGCGCTGACCGTCGAAGACGACGACGGCGGTTTCGCGATGCTGTCGCCGCGCGAGCGGCAGATCGTCGCCATGGTCGTGCGCGGGCAGAGCAGCGCCGCGATCGGCCAGTCGCTGCATCTGTCGCCGAAGACGGTCGACACCTACCGCAGTCGACTGATGAACAAGCTGCGCGTGGGCGACGTTCCCGCGCTGGTACGACTGGCCATCCGGCACGGCGTGATCGAGGCCTGAGCGCCGCATCGTCGTCCGTCGGCGACACCGCACAAGAGGTGTCGAGACGTCCCTACAGACTGCCGTTATTGACGATCGTAGAGTCGCTTGCAGCAGGTTCCCCGGATGTCGAGGGAACCGCATCGCAAGGGGAAGGCAGTGATGGACTCCGGACACAGCAGTTCCGGGACGGCGGTTCGCAGCACGTTGCACCGCGCGACGCGTTCGACGCCGACTGCCGCAGCGGCGATCGAGCCGGCAATCGAGCCGAGCGCGGGTCGCAGGCTGCGACACTCGCGGCGTCGCGAAGCCGGGCGGGAGCTGGCGCTGCAGGCCCTGCGCGAGGAAGTGGCCGCATTGCGCACGCAAATGGCCGAAGCCCTCGTGCGCGAAACACAGGCGCGCGCGCTGGCCCGCACGGATTCGCTGACGCGACTCGACAACCGCGCGGCCTTTGTCGAGCAACTGCAGGAAGCCCTGGCCGTCGATGCGACGTCCTCGGAAGTCGCGGTCCTGTTCATCGACCTCGACGGGTTCAAGGCGATCAACGACCGGCACGGCCATCGCATCGGCGATGAGGTGTTGCGCATCGTCGGCGAGCGGCTTTCCGCGTGCGTGCGCTCGAGCGACGTGGTCGCGCGCCTCGGCGGAGATGAATTCGCGTGTCTCGTGCGGCGCTGCGGCCCGCACGACCGCGTCGCCCAGGTCGCCGGCAAGGTGTTCGACACACTGTGCGATCCGTATCAGCTCGGTGCGCTGCGCGTGGACGTCCAGGCGAGCGTCGGCATCGCGACGCCGGAAAGCGGAACGAGCGCGATGGCGCTGCTCGAGCGGGCCGACGCTGCGATGTACCGCGCCAAGCGCCTGCGCACCGGCTGCGAGTTCCACGGGTCGGCGCGGACGCACCCGCAAGCCGACGACGGCGAGATCTGGGCGCTGGGTGCCTAGCAGCAGCTTGTGGCCCGATGATGGTCCTTTCGTCCGCCGCCCCGCCCGCCGCCTGCACACCCGTTGCAGCGCCTGCGCTGGGCGACGCAACCGACGCGCGGCTGCTGGCGATGGTCGCCCACGAATTGCGCAAGCCGTTGTCGCCGATCGCGATCGCCGCATCGCTGTTGCGCGAGGCGGCCGGTGACGCGCGCAAGCTCTCGCACCTGCAATCCGTGATCGAGCAGCAGGTCGAGCAACTGACACGCGTCATCGCCGACCTGACCGACACGACCTGGGTCCGTACCGGAAGCCTTTCGATCGAGCGGCGAACGATCGTCGCCACCGCCTTCGTCCGGCAGGCGGCCGACGCCTGCCGCGCCTCGCTCGCCTCGCGCGGACAGCGACTCGTCCTCCGACTTCCGCAGCGTCCATTCCGGTTGCACGCCGATCCCGGCCGTCTCGTCCAGATCCTCACCAACCTGATCGACAACGCGTCGAAGTTCAGCGAACGCGGCACGAGCATCGTCGTATCGCTCGCGGTCGGCTCCGGCACGTCCGAGCTTGCGGTGGAAGACGCGGGCATCGGGATCGCGCCCGAGTCTCTCGCCACGCTGTTCGACGCGTCGGCGCAGCAGGCGCGCAGGATCCGGCCGCGCGGCGCCGGGATGGGGCTCGGACTGTCGATCGTGCGCGTGCTGGCCGAAGCGCATGGCGGCAGCGTCCGGGCGACGAGCGCGGGCGAAGGGCGAGGCACGCGCTTCGTCGTGCGCTTGCCGAACGAGGCGCCGGCGTGGGTCAGCCTGGAGCGGAGCTCACAAGGCGCGCACGGGCGCCAGGACGGACGCGGGAGAGGCCCCATCCTCCACGACGATCCAGCCGACTACGGGCCAGTTGCCGAAGATCACCCACCGATCACCCACACGAGGCCGTCGCGCGCAGGGCCGTCGACGACCCCCTCGGCCTCGACGATCCAGCCGTACGCGCTTCCCGGGGGCAGCGCGGCACCGCGTACTTCGAGAGCCGCCGCGCCGCCGCTACGCAGGCGGCGAGCCGCCCCCTGGCACGCGGGGTAGGTCGACTGGTCGCCGAAAAGAAGACGCTCCGAGAGCATCGGAGTCGCGTGCCTTCATTCACACATCGATGTTCCGCGCCACCAGCGCGTTCTCCGCGATGAACGCGCGCCGCGGCTCGACGTCGTCGCCCATCAGCGTCGTGAAGATCGCGTCGGCGGCGATTGCGTCATCGATGCGCACGCGCAGCAGGCGGCGTGCGGCCGGGTCCATTGTTGTCTCCCACAGCTGCGACGCGTTCATCTCGCCCAGCCCCTTGTAGCGCTGGCGCGAGACGCCGCGCTCGGCTTCGGCGAGCAGCCATCGCATCGCGGCGCGGAAATCGACGATCGGCTGCGCCTTCAGCTTGTCACCCTCGCCGCGGCGGATCTCGGCGCCCACTCCGATCAGGCCGCCGACGATCTGCGCGAAGCCGGCCAACGCTTCGTAGTCGGCCGACGCGGCGAACTCGGCGTCGATGACGCTCGTCTTCACGTTGCCGTGATGACGGCGCTCGATCACGAGCCTCCACTTCTCCTGCTTCTCGGCGAAGCGCGCATGCACGCTGGGCGCTCCGCCGTTGTTCGGCGGCGCATAGCGCGCCATTGCGGCTGCGAGTTGCGCAGCCGACGCCTGCGCGCTCTGTTCGTTCGACAGATCGATCTCGATGCCGTCGACGATCGAGCGCAACGCGTCTTCGTCGATGATGCGCGACAGGCGCTCGACGACGCCTTCGGCAACGATGTACTTGCGTGCGAGCTCGGCGAGCGCATCGCCGGCGATCGGTTCAGCGCCGGCGCTCGGCAGCAGCGACGCACTCTCGAGCGCATTGCGCAGCATGTACTGGTTCAGCTCGGCATCGTCCTTCAGGTAGCGCTCGTCACGCCCGTGCTTCACCTTGTACAGCGGCGGCTGCGCGATGTAGATGTGACCTCGCTCGACCAGGTCTGGCATCTGCCGATAAAAGAACGTCAGCAGCAGCGTGCGGATGTGGCTGCCGTCGACGTCGGCGTCGGTCATGATGATGATGCGGTGATAGCGCAGCTTGTCGACGTCGTAGTCGGGCCCGATGTTCGTGCCCAGCGCGGTGATCAGGGTGGCGATCTGTTCCGACGAGATCAGCTTGTCGAAGCGCGCCTTCTCCACGTTGAGCACCTTGCCGCGCAGCGGCAGGATCGCCTGGAACTTGCGATCACGTCCCTGCTTGGCCGAACCGCCGGCCGAGTCGCCCTCGACGATGAAGAGTTCCGAGAGCGCCGGGTCCTTCTCCTGGCAGTCGGCGAGCTTTCCGGGCAGCCCGACGCCGTCGAGCAGGCCCTTGCGCCGCGTCATCTCGCGCGCCTTGCGCGCGGCTTCGCGCGCGCGCGCCGCATCGACGATCTTGCCGCAGATGATCTTCGCGTCGGATGGCTTCTCGTTCAGGAATTCGTCGAGCGTGGCGCCGACCACCTCCTCGACCGCGGGCCGCGCCTCGGAGGAGACGAGCTTCTCTTTCGTCTGGCTGGAGAACTTAGGATCGGGCATCTTGATCGACAGCACGCAGGCGAGCCCCTCGCGCATGTCGTCGCCGCTCGTCTCGACCTTCGCCTTCTTGGCGAGCTCGTTGCTCTCGATGTACTTGTTGATCACGCGCGTCATTGCCGCGCGCAGCCCGGTGAGGTGCGTGCCGCCGTCCTTCTGCGGGATGTTGTTCGTGTAGCAGAGGACCTGCTCGTTGTACGAGTCGTTCCACTGCATCGCGACCTCGACGAAGACACGGCGCACTTCGCCGCCCACCTCCATCTCGCGCTCGCCGCTGGCGTGAAACACATTCGGATGGATCGTGGTCTTCGAGCGATTGATGTACTCGACGAATCCCTTGACGCCGCCGGCGAAGGCGAAGTCTTCTTCCTTGCCCTGGCGCTGGTCGACCAGGCGGATGCGCACGCCGTTGTTCAGGAAGCTGAGCTCGCGCAGCCGCTTGCTGAGGATCTCGTAGTGGAAGTCGACATTGCCAAAGATCACGTCGTCGGCGAGGAAGTGCACCTCGGTGCCACGCTTCTGCGTCTCGCCGATCACGCTCATCGGAGAGACGACCACGCCCTCGCGCTGCTCGACGGTGCGGTTCTGCACCAGGCCGCGCGCGAACTCGAGGAAGTGAACCTTGCCGTTGCGACGGACGGTGAGTCGCAGCCACTTCGACAGTGCATTCACGCAGGACACGCCTACGCCGTGCAGGCCACCCGACACCTTGTAGCTGTTCTGGTTGAACTTGCCACCGGCGTGCAGCTCGGTCATCGCGATCTCGGCGGCGCTGCGCTTCGGGACGTGCTTGTCGTCCATCTTCACGCCGGCGGGAATGCCGCGACCGTTGTCGACCACCGAGATCGAATTGTCGGTGTGGATGGTGACGATTATCTCGTCGCAGAAGCCGGCGAGCGCCTCGTCGATCGAATTGTCGACCACTTCGAACACGAGGTGGTGCAGGCCGGTGCCATCGGACGTGTCGCCGATGTACATGCCCGGGCGCTTGCGAACCGCCTCCAGGCCTTCGAGGATCTGGATCGAGGAAGAATCGTACTGACGTTCGGCTTCGGTCATTTTCGCCTTCAGAATCAACTTCTCAGATGCGCATCGGCATCACGACGTAGCGAAACTGCTCGTCGCCGGGCACCGTGAGCAGCGCGCTCGTGCCCGAATCGCCGAACTGCATCTGCACGGACGCGGAGTCGAGGTTGCCCAGCACGTCGAGCAGGTAGCTGACGTTGAATCCGATCTCGAGCGGATCGCCGTCGTACTCGATCTCGAGCTCCTCGACCGCCTCTTCCTGCTCGGCGTTGCTCGTCTGGATCTGCAGCGTGCCCGGCGACAGGCTCAGGCGCACGCCCTTGAACTTGTCGGACGTGAGGATCGACGCACGGGCGAGCGATGCGGCAAGCGCCTCACGCGCGAGAACGACGCGCTTCGTGTAGCCCTGCGGAATGACGCGCTGGTAGTCGGGAAACTTGCCCTCGACGATTTTCGAGACCATCTCGACTTCGCCGAAGCGCAGCCGCACCTGGTTGCCCGAGACGTCGATCGCCACCGGGTCGTCGCTGTCGGCTAGCAGCCGCTGCAGCTCGAGCACCGTCTTGCGCGGAATGATCACTTCGGCGCGCGCCAGCTCGGCGCCCTCGATCGAGGCCTCGCAGTACGACAGTCGATGACCGTCGGTGGCCACCACCTTCACCAGCGAGCCGTCGGTGACGAGCAGCAGGCCGTTCAAGTAGTAGCGGATGTCCTGCTGCGCCATCGCGAAATGCACCATGCGGATCAGGTGCTTGAGCTTGCGCTGCGGCAGCGCGAAGGACGCCACGAAGCGGTCGGTGACGGCCACCGTGGGGAACTCGCCGGCGTCGAGCGTCTGCAACGCGAAGCGGCTGCGGCCCGCCTGGATCGTCGCGCGCTTGTTGTCGAGCTTGATGGAGACGTCGGCGCCATCGGGCAGCGAACGAAGGATGTCGATCAGCTTGCGCGCCGACACCGTGGTGCCGCCGTCTTCGCGGCCCGCGCCGAGCTGCGCCGTGGTCTCGATCTGGATCTCGACGTCGGTGGCGAGGAAGGAGACGTCGGGGCCCTTCTTGCGAAGCAGCACGTTCGCGAGGATGGGCAGCGTGTGACGTCGTTCGACGATTCCGGCCACGGTCTGCAGCGGCTTCAGGATCGCATCGCGGTTTGCCTGGATGAACTGCATTAGTTGAGTATTCCTGTTGCTGTTGTTGGATGTACGTGCAACAACCCTGGGGACAACCGCATCGGGCCCGCGCCGCTGCTCGTTCTGCGCCCGATTTCCGGTTGTGGAGAGCGCGTACCGGCAGCTGTGGACGCACTCGAACAACTTCGCCCTGCCCGCGAAAGCGGCAGGTTGTTCACAATCGCTCCCGCGCTTGTGCAGGCCTTTCCCGCCTGTTGATCCGTCCGTTGCACGGCGCCGCGTTCAGCCACGGAGCGTCTGCTCGAGCACGTGCAACTGGCGATTCCATTCGGTGTCGTGCTGGCGCAACTCGGCGATGCGCTTGACCGCATGCATCACCGTGGTGTGGTCGCGCCCGCCGAACGCCTCGCCGATCTCGGGAAAGCTCTTCTGCGTGAGTTCCTTGGCGAAGTACATCGCGATCTGGCGCGCGCGCGCGATGTGCGCCGGTCGCCGCTTGCTGTACATGTCGGCGACCTTGATCTTCAGGAAGTCGGCCACCGTCTTCTGGATCGATTCGATCGAGATCGGCGGGCGGTTCAGTTCGAGCAGGTCCTTCAATGCATCCTTGGCGAGCTCGGGGGTGACCTGCTTGCTGCGAAAGCGCGCGAAGGCGATCACGCGCAGCAGCGCGCCTTCGAGCTCGCGCACGTTCGAGCGCAGGTTCTTCGCGACGAAGAAGGCGACCTCCTCGGGCAACTTCTCGCCCGACTGCTCGGCCTTCTTCAACAGGATCGCCACGCGCATCTCGAGTTCGGGCGGCTCGATCTCGACGATGAGCCCGGAGCCAAAGCGCGACACGAGCCGGTCTTCGAAGGCCGACAGCTCCTTCGGGTAGGTATCGCTGGTGATGATCAGCTGCTTGCGCGCGGTGAGCAGCGCCTCGAAGGTGTAGAAGAACTCTTCCTGGGTGCGCTCCTTGCCGCCGAGAAACTGGATGTCGTCGATGAGCAGCAGGTCGAGCGACTGGTATTTCTGCTTGAAATCCTGCAGCGACTTGCGCTGGATGCCGCGCACCATTTCGTCGAAGTAGTCCTGCGCGTGGATGTAGCGCACGCGCGCTCCGGGCATCCGCTCGCGGATGGCGTTGCCCACCGCGTGCAGCAGGTGCGTCTTGCCCAGGCCCACGCCACCGTACAGGAACAGCGGGTTGTACGAGGTGCCGGGCCGCTCGACCACCTGCAGCGCGGCGGACCAGGCGATCTGGTTCGCCTTGCCGTGCACGAAGTTCTCGAACGTGAGCTCGGGGCGCAACCGGGTGCGCGCGTCGGGCGCTGCCGGCGCAAACACGGTGGGCGCCGGCGCTTCGTCGTCCGCTTCTGCGACGACGTCGGCGTTGTCCGAGCGCAGTTCTTCGTCGGCGAAAACCGGAGTGCCGGGAGGCGACCAAGCGCGCGCCTCGGCCAGCGCGTCGAAGTTCGGGTGCTTCGGCGTCGACGGCGAGAGCGCGCGATGGATCTCGAAGCTCACGCGCAACTCAGGCTCGATCGTTTCGCGCGCCACCGACTCGATCTGCGACTGGAACTGCGAGCGAACCCAGTTCAGCTTGAAGTGATTCGGCACGCCCAGGCGCAGCAGTCGTTCGCCTTCGTCGTAGCCGAGAAAGACGAGCGGCTTGATCCAGGGCTTGAACTGCTGAGCGGGAATCTCGTTCTGTAGCCTTGCCACGCAGGCGAGCCAACGGTCCATCATGTTTTCGATCGGTTCGCGCGGGCGGACAATCGGGCATTTTACCTCGCAACGCCGTCGCGGCGCCATCGCCAAATTGACAGGCGACTCGGTAATGCGTTGTAATGAAAGGCTTTTCGCTTTGCTTAGCGTTCTACCCCGAGGCAGTCGCCGATGAAACGCACCTACCAGCCCTCCGTCGTGCGCCGCAAGCGCACGCACGGCTTTCTCGTACGCATGAAGACCCGCGGTGGACGAGCCGTCATCCGTGCGCGCCGCGCCAAAGGCAGGAAGCGCCTCGCCGTCTGAGCGGCCGGTTTTGGAGACCGGCTCGCGCCCGAATCCCGAACCTCAAGGCTCCCGCCAACGGCCCCGCGGCAACGCCTCCAAGCGCGTGCCGCCGGGCATCGTACCGATGCTGTTACGCACTCGTCCAGTGGCTTCCGGACGGCATTTCGGCGTGCATGTGAACTGCGTCGCGGATGACGCCACGGCAGTTCGCGGCAGGCTTATCGTCACGGCGCCCAAGCGCGTCCTGAAGCGGGCGGTCGAGCGAAATGCGATGCGCCGCGTGGCACGTGAAGCGTGGCGCGCGGCCGGCCTGGATCGCAGTTCGGTGGTCGGCTTGCTGCGCGTGCGCGCGGCCATCGTGCCGCCTGATGCGGGGGCGGGCCTGCCGGCGCGCAAGCGGCTGGCGCGCGAGGAACTCGATCGGCTCTTTCTCGCGGCGGGCGCTACGCTGCGCAAGCGCGGGGTGCTGTGATGAGGGTAGGCTTCTCGGGCGCAGTTCTCGGCGCGCTCTCTGGCGCCGTTCGGAAGCTCCTTATCGGCGCGATCGGCTTCTATCGCGCGGCGATCAGTCCGTTCATGACGCCGCGCTGCCGTTTTCTGCCCACCTGCTCCGATTACGCGGTGCAGGCGATCGAACGCCATGGCGCCCTGCGGGGCGGCTGGCTGGCCCTGCGGCGTCTGGCGCGTTGCCACCCGTTTCACGCGGGTGGCATCGACGAAGTGCCGCTTCATCTGTCTTCGCGCTGCCGGTGCCGATGGCCCGCGTCGATGCGCGACGATCCTCCCGTCGAATCCTGATTCCCGAGCCATGCAGACCCAACGAATGATCCTTTGGATCGTGTTCTCGATGTCGCTGTTGTTCCTCTGGGACTCCTGGCAGCGCCACCAGGGACACGCATCGCTGTTCGGCGGGTCGCCGCCAGCCGAGCAGGGCGTTCACGAAGGCCCGGGCGGTCGCGCCGGCACGGGCCCGTCCGCGGCGAAAGGTGGAGCCGCGTCCGACGCGGCGATTCCGCCGCCGACTGCTGCTCCATCCGGCGCTCCCGTGACCGGCGCTGCGGCGCCCGCTCCGGCAACGAGCGGCGCTGCCGTTGCATCCGACCAGACGGTCCGTCTCACCAACGACGTTCTCTCGATCGACATCGACCTGATGGGCGGGCAGGTGCGACGCGCGGAACTGCTCGGGCATCGCGAGGAGAACGGTGAGGAAGCGCAGAACCTCGTCCTGCTGCAGTACGCGCCGGGGCGCATCTATCTCGCGCAGAGCGGCCTGATCGGCGACACCGCGGCGGGCACGACCTTCCCGACGCATCGCACGCCGATGACGCCGGTGGGCGGCGATGCCTCGCCGCGCACGCTGGGCGCGGGCAACGACGTGCAGTTGAAGCTCGAGGCCGAGAGCGGGGGCGTGCGGCTGGTTCGCACGTACACGCTCGCGCGCGGCGAATACGTCGTGCGCGTGAAGGACGAAGTGACGAACCTGAGCGACGCGCCGCTCAGCCCTGTGCTGTACCTGCAGCTCACGCGCGACGGCGATGCGCCTCCCGGCGGTTCGAAGTTCTACAGCACCTATACCGGCCCGGTCGTCTACACGAACGAAGACAAGTTCCAGAAGGTGTCGTTCAGCGACATCGAGAAGGGCAAGGCGAATTACGCGAAGGCGGCCGCCGATGGATGGGTGGGCATCATCCAGCACTATTTCGTCGCCGCATGGGTTCCGCAGCAGGGCGTGCAGCGTGACTACTACGCGCGCAAGGTCGACAACAACCTGTACTCCGTGGGCATCAAGGAACCGCTCGGAACGCTCGCGCCGAACGCGACGACGAGCGCCGAATCGCAGTTGCTGGTCGGCCCGCAGAAGCAGGACATGCTCCAGGCGATCGCGCCGGGCCTCGACCTCACGGTGGACTATGGCTGGCTCACCGTCATCGCCAAGCCGATCTACTGGCTGCTCGAGAAGCTGCACGCGGTGGTCGGCAACTGGGGCTGGGCGATCGTGCTGCTCACGCTGCTGATCAAGACGATCTTCTTCCCGCTGCAGGCGGCGAGCTACAAGTCGATGGCGCGGATGAAGGCGGTCACGCCGCGGCTCACTGCCATCCGCGAGCGCTACGGCAATGATCGCGTGAAGATGAACCAGGCGATGATGGAGCTGTACAAGACCGAGAAGATCAACCCGCTCGGCGGCTGCCTTCCGATCGTCGTTCAGATCCCGGTGTTCATCGCGCTGTACTGGGTGCTGCTCGCGTCGGTGGAGATGCGCAACGCGCCGTGGATCGGCTGGATCCACGACCTGTCCGCACCCGATCCCTTCTTCATCCTGCCGCTGGTGATGGCCGGCACGATGTTCATCCAGGTGAAGCTGAACCCCACGCCGCCGGACCCGATCCAGGCGAAGATGATGATGATCATGCCGCTGGTGTTCTCGGTGATGTTCTTCTTCTTCCCGGCGGGACTGGTGCTGTACTGGCTGGTGAACAACGTGTATTCGATCGCGCAGCAGTGGGTGATCAACAAGAAGCTGGGGGTGTTGCACAAGTGAAGAGGGAAGGGCCCGCCGATCAGGCGGGCTGTGCGACGGCTTTCGAGCGGTCGCGCGCGCGCATCGCGTCGATGGTGTCGCGCAGCGTCTGCTCGAGCGAGATTTCCGGGCGCCATCCGAGCACCTCGCGCGCGCGGCGGTTGCTTGCGTTCCATACCTTGCCCCGGAACGTGCCGAGCATCTCGCGCGTGAGCGTGCGGGGGGTGCGAAGCGTGCGCTCGTTGAGCCGATCGAACAGCGGCAGCGCGCCCACCGCGAAGTCCGGGATCGACATCCACGGCAGCGGAATCGATGGATCGATCGCGTGCATCGTTTCGAGCATCGTGCGGAAGCTGGGCAACGTGTCGTTGCAGACGGCGAAGCGCCCTTCGCAATCGAGTTCTGCGGCGAGCAGATGCGCCCGCGTCACGTCGCGAACGTCGACGATCGGGTAGTTGAAATCGGGCACGCCGGCGCGCAGGCCGCCGCGCATCATCATCTCGATGATGTCGAGCGATGGCGTGTTCCGCACGAAGCCGGGTCCGGTGAGCGCACCCGGAAGGATCGCCACGAGATCGATGCCCCGTGCGCGGGCCACGCGCCAGGCGACGCGTTCGCCTTCGGTCTTCGCGCGGATGTACGGCACGGCAAGATCGTCGGTCCACTGCGTCTCGTCGGCCGGTGGTGCGTCTCGACGCGTGAGCGGCAGCGTGACGAGCGACGACGTGAAGACGATCTTGCGCACGCCAGCGTCGGCGGCTGCGTTTACGGCGGCGTCGGCACCCCGGATCGAGTCGTCGAGGATTTCCTGCTCGCGGCCGGCCGACACGTAGACGTAGGTGGCAGCTGCGTGGAACAGGCACTCGATGCCGTTCATCGCCGCGCGAAGCTGGGCCGGTCGCTCGAGCTTCGCCTCGACGAGCTCCACGTTCCCGAGCGCACGCAGGCGGGCGGTCTTCGATGGGTCGTCGAGCGTTCTCACGCTCGCACGCGTGCGATGTCCCGCGGCGAGCAGCGCCTGGACGAGGTTGTAGCCGAGATGCCCGTTGGCGCCGGTGACGAGTGCACGCATCGCAGCCTCCGCGAGCGGGGAGCCACGATAATGATGAGCCGATTCCGTCGATTTTTTTCGGAAGACCTTGTCCGCGTCCGATTCCACGACCGTGCGTGAACCCATTGCCGCGATCGCCACCGCGCCCGGGCGCGGCGGGATCGGCGTGGTGCGAGTCTCCGGTCGCGGCCTGGAGACCCTGGTCGGCGCCGTGTTGCGGCGCTCGCTCTCGGCTCGCTACGCCGCGTACGGCCCGTTCTTCGCCGACGACGGTTCGGTGCTCGATCGGGGCATCGCGATCTTCTATCCGGCGCCGCATTCGTATACCGGCGAGGACGTGCTCGAGCTGCAGGGGCACGGCGGGCCGGTCGTGCTGCAACTGCTGCTGCGGCGCGTGCTCGAGGCAGGTGCCTCGATCGGCGTGCGGCTGGCCGAGCCCGGCGAGTTCACGCAGCGCGCGTTCCTGAACGACAAGCTCGACCTCGCGCAGGCCGAGGCGGTCGCCGACCTGATCGACGCGAGCACCGAGCAGGCGGCGCGTTCCGCGGCGCGTTCGCTATCCGGTGAGTTCTCCGATGCGGTGCATGCGCTCGTCGAGCGGCTGATCGAGCTGCGCACGCTGGTCGAGGCGACGCTCGACTTTCCCGAGGAGGAGATCGACTTCCTCGAGGCGTCGGACGCGCGGGGTCGATTGGCGGCGCTGCGCTCCTCGCTCGACGCGTTGCTCGTGCAGGCGCGCCGTGGCGCGCTGCTGCGCGAGGGGTTGAACGTCGTGCTGCTCGGCGAGCCGAACGTCGGCAAGAGCTCGCTGCTCAATGCGCTCGCCGGCGCCGAAGTCGCGATCGTCACCGAGGTGCCGGGAACGACGCGCGACCGAATCGCGCAGGCGATCCAGATCGAAGGCGTTCCGCTGAACATCGTCGACACCGCAGGGCTGCGCGACACCGACGACGTCGTCGAGCGGTTGGGCATTGCGCGTACGTGGCAGGAGGCGGGCAGGGCGGACGTGGTCGTGCACCTGCTCGATGCGCACGACACCGATGCGGCGGGGGCGCGCGCGATCGAAGGCGAGCTCGAAGGGAAGCTCGCGCGGCGCGTGCCGATCGTGCGAGTGCACAACAAGATCGACCTCGTCGGCGTCGAGGCGCGCGTAGAACGCGAGGACCGGGCGCGCAGCGCGGGTGCGGTGCAGGGCGGCGCGTCGACGCGAGACCGGACCGTCGAGGCGTCGGTGTGGCTGTCGGCGAAGACCGGCGACGGCATCGAGTTGCTGCGCGCGCTGCTGCTCGAACTCTCCGGATGGCAGGCGGGCGGCGAGTCGACCTTCATCGCGCGCGAGCGGCATCTGGTTGCGTTGCGCGCGGCGCGCGAGCATCTCGAGGCGGCGGCGGCGCGCGCCGGCGCGGGCGATCTTCAGTTGGATCTGTTCGCCGAGGAGTTGCGGCTCGCGCAGGAGCGGCTGAACGAGATCACCGGTGAGTTCGGAGCGGACGATCTGCTGGGTGTGATCTTCAGCAGGTTTTGTATCGGGAAGTAGCGGAGATCACGCCGTCGCTATCGTTCCCGCAAGACGGTCAACATCTCCGCTACGACCGCAAAACCGTCGTCCCCATCTTCAACTTCAAGGACGATCGGCTCGAATTCCGGCCGATCGGAATCCGGGTGCAACGTGATTCGCCGGTGCCGCCAGCCGCCGTCCTTCACGGGTAGCTTCTCGCTCGCGTAGACCTTGATCGTGTATTGCCCACCGGTCTCCGGGTCGTCGATGCTGCGATGCTGCACCACCACGACCTTGCCTTCGCGCGTTCCAGTCGGGTTGGCGCGGAACAGGCACCACGCACCGTTGGGAATGCGTCGGTTCATCGATTCCCCCACCACCTGCGCGACGAAGAGGCCGGGTTGCCGAGGCACCGTGTCGGGCAATTCGACCCACGCGGTGGCCTCTTCTTCCGCCGCCTGCGGATCGGAAAACGCGCCGGCCGCGAAGCGAAGGTCCAACACCGGCACGGCGGGCATCCCCGCAGCGCGCTCGGCGCTCGAAAGTCGGCGGAGCGGGATCACGTTCGATCTTTGCGACCCCGCCTCCGGCGTCGTGGTCGGCTCGCTGGCTCCGACGTCGATCGCCTCGCTGGCCGTCCGTAGCCGTCCGCGCAGATAGGCCGCCAACGGTTCATCGGTGCAGTACACGTAGCAGCCCTTCATGCCGCGAGTCATCAAGGTGCGGTACGTGTTCTTGATGATCGCGTCGGCCAATTCGCGGGCGGGGCCTGGATCGTCCTTCAGCATTTGCTTCAGGCCTCGGATCGACCGGTCCGATGACGCCCGATTCGACACATCCGTGACGATGCGCCCGTTGCGGTACACGAGATCGGGACCGACGATCACGCCCACGTAATCCAGCTCCAGTCCCTGGCAGGTGTGTATGCAGCCCACCTGTTCCACGGAGCCGGGCGCCACGATCCAAAGACTGCCGTCCTTGTCCAGGTTCCATCGACGCCGGTAGTCGAACGCCGGCAGCTCGATGTCCCAGGCCGATGCGTCGCGCTTGCTTGGCCACGCCCAGCAGTAACCGGCGACGACGCGCGATCGGTTGTTGGCGCGATTCTTCCGCTCGATCAGCTCGTGCAGCTCGGCGGGGCTGTCGAAGACACGAAAGTCGAACTCGGCGGTGTCGAGCACGTTGTTCGCGGTGGCGCGGATATCCAGCTTGTCGTCGAGCCACGCCAGATAGCCGTCGGCGCCGTTGCAGCGGAACTGCGACGAGAGTCCGAGTTCGGTCACCTCGGCGTCGAATTCACACGCGCGGGCGCGCAGTTCCTCGGTGCGTCCGATGTCGTCCACGGTCACCCGCTGATCGTCGTCGACGAAGAACACGGTGCAGCGCGCCGATCGGATCAGTTCGCGGATCTGGTTGTCGCCCAGGTTTCGATACAGGCCGCTCTTCTCGTTGAGTCGGTGCGCTTCATCAACGATCAGCGCGTCGTAGGTGTCTGGTGCGTCGTCGACGAACGCGCCCGAACCGCTGAAGAGGTTGCCGATCCGCGTCCTGGTGAGTGTGCCGGTGAGCCGGGCTTCGTAGACGGCACGTGGCGCCGCGTTCTTGGACACGTAGCGCGCATTTCGCAGCCGTTGAACGAGCGTCCCGAGCAGGTTGATGGCGACTACGGATTTCCCGGTCCCGGGTCCGCCCTGGACGATGACGACCTGCTTGCGCTTTTCCGACCTCGCTTCTACCTGCAGGATGGTTTCGTACACGACCTTCTGGTCGTCGATCAGGACGAACTCCGGCTTGCCCTGCAACAGTCCCGCCACTGCGTCGGCCAGCATCTTCGACGGCCGGATCTTTCCCTGCTCGATCGTGTAGAGCGCGCCCCTGCGGTCGCCGTGCCGTACATGTTGGCGGATGAATGCCTGGAGCTTGGCGCGTTCGCGCGCGAGAAACAGCGGCGCGCGCTCGATGTGCTCGCGATAATGCGGGTGATCGATCTCGCCATTGCGCGGGTGATTGTGCAGGTAGGCACAAGGCTGCAACCTCATCGTGCCTTTCTGCACCGCTTCGTTGAAGTCCTCCAGGTAGGCGGCGTAGGACCACGCCTGGTACGAAGGATGCAGCCCCTCGGTTTCGCCCGCGCGGCCGCCACGCCGTGCCCACAACACCGCGTCCTTCTCGCTGCGGCGGGACTGCGACCATTGCTTGAGCTCGACGATCACCACTTTCGTACGTGCCGCCGCGTCTTCGCCGGTGATCACGAAGTCGATGCGCTTGGAGCTCTGCGGCAATTGATATTCGATGGCTACGCCGGCGTCGGACGGTATCTCCTCGTCCTGCAATACCTTTGCCATTTCGAGCAGCGAGTGTTTCCAGGCCTGGATCTCGGAAGGACCGGCGCGGTGGCCCATTCGATCGAGAAACTGGCGTGAAACGATCTCTTCGATGTCGTCGCGCAGCGCGTGGTGAAGAAATTGGCTCTTGTCCGCCTGATAGACGATCACGACCGGCGCTCTCAGAGTTCGTCGTACTTCCTGCTGTTGCCGCGAGCGAGGTCGACCGGATACCTCAACGCGTTGCGCTTCAGCTTGTCACGTGCCGCCTCGACGGGGTCGATGCCGAGAGCGCTCGAGAGCTGGATCAGGTACAGCAGGACGTCCGCCACTTCGTCAGCGACGGCACTGCGTTTCTCGGGCGCGAGCGCACGGCTTTGCTCTTCGGTCATCCATTGGAAGTGTTCCAGCAATTCGCCGGACTCGACGACGAGGGCCGATGCCAGGTTCTTCGGAGAGTGGAATCGCTGCCAGTCGCGCTCCTGCGCGAACTGGTCGAGTCGAAGAGCGAGATCGCGCAGGGAATCCGTGCTTTCCATTCAGTGCCTCGTTCGACGCTGGCGAACCGCGAGAGAGAAGTGTTCGGGTGGTGCACCGCGCCGTATCCGCTCCCGCCGGGGCGCGTCGGAGCGTTTCGTTCCCATTTCGGGAATGGTCATACCTCTTTTGGGAACGTTCGCCAAGGGCGAGCTCATCGACGAAGGCGCTCTCGCCGGTCTGCCGTGCACCGGGTTCACCACCAACGCGCACAGGCGCGCGGCGAGCGCGTGATCTCTACAGCTGAATGCCCAACCGACCTAGCACCCAGACAAGACCGAAGTACAGCGCCACCGTGACGAGACACGATGCGCCAAGGGCCGGCCAGAACGAGACACCGCTCCTGAGCAACGCCGGCAGGACGAGAAACATCGGCAGTGATGCGAGGACCAACCAGAAGATCCCGTGCGACAGTGCGGCAACCGCCTCGGCGTCGCCCGTACCCCGGTAGAGCCAGACGAACGCAAGCAGCGACGTGAGCGGCAACGAAGCCAGGAGCGCGCCCCAGAACGAACTGCGCTTGCCCAGCTCCGAGATGGCGACGACGACGACCGCCGTGACGAGAACCTTGATTGCGTATTGCAGCACGGCTTCCTGGTTCAGTTCCGCTTCTGCAGAAGGCGGGGTTTTCGCGTCCGAAAAGAATTACACAAGCCGGGATGCTGCGCTTCCCGGCGTCCTTGCTGGCTTCGGGCAAGACAGCGACGGCGGACGTAGGGTCGATCTGGAGGTCGAAGATGCCGAACTGACGCGAACGCGGCTCGAGCGGGTCTTATGGAAGCTGGAGCGCGAACCGGCTCAGCGGAAATTGCGCGTATGTCGCGCGTTTTCACGAGCGCGCTCATCGAGGGCCCGACGAATGCGCGGGGGACGAGCAAAACGGTTCGTGGTGTTGGAGGGATGCCGAGGAATGCGCGGTAAACGTGCATTCTTGGCCGCGTCGGCCGCGTCGGCCATGAGCGGCGCGCGGGCAAGGGCGCGGCTCACACATTCCGCGCGTTTGAGGAGCGTTTGTTGCCCGGCGGGTTCGGCGCCTCGTCCGCAGAATCGGCGTCTCCGCCAATGCGTCCCCCGCCCCTACCGCCCCCCATGCAACCTTCCCAACAACTCGATCAACTGCCGCCGCTCCTCCTCCGTCAACACCGCCGTGAACTCGTCCTCGTGCCGCAGCATCAGCGTCTTCATCCGCCGCAGCGCCGACGTGCCGGCGCTCGTGAGCCGGATGCTGTAGCTGCGCTTGTCGTGCGGCGAGGGTTCGCGCACGATCAGGCCGCGACCTTCGAGCTGATCGACCACCTTGACGATCGCCGAGCGGTCGACCTCCATCGCTTCGGCCAGGCGGCTCTGCGCGAGGCCCGGATTGGCCTCGATCACCTGCAGCATTCCGAGCAGGCCCGGCGTGATGTCCATCTCGGCGCCGACGGTACGCGAGAAGTGCCGGAAGATCGCGACCTGCGTTCGTCGCAGGTGGTAGCCGAGCACTTGCGGCAGCAGGCCGAAGGACACCGACTGGCCGGCGCGAGTCTCGACGCCGGTCGGGCGGCCACCGCGTGCCCCCGACGTCGCGCCGCCCGTGGCCGGTTGTGGTCCGGCGGTGGGCGCGGCGGCGCCAGCCGCCCGCGCTTCCGCCGTTTCCGCTACCCGCCTCACGCCCGCGCCGCGCCGTCGGCTTGCGCCGCTTCGTTCCACAACCGGTCGATCAACTGCCGCGCGATGGCTCGCATCACGCGCCGGCGATACTTCGCGCCGACCACCGTCGTCTTCAGCGGATTGCCCGTCTTCAGCAACACGGCGACGAGATCGGAGGCCGCGGAGTCGTCCCACGCGCGACCGGCCAACTCTGCCGTCGGCACCATCAGCGGCGCCGAGTTGGTGCCGGTGACCGCAACGCGCAGTTCGCCGATGCGGTCGCCGTCGCGCCGCAGCGCGGCCGCGATGCCCACCAGCGGGAAGTCGACCGCGTCGCGCTCGCGCATCTTCGCGTAGCCGGTGCGCCATTCGTCCGCCGGCGGCAGGACGACCGCCGCCAGCGCTTCGCCGGGGGCGAGCGTCAGGTGCGCTGCGCCGTCCTCGCGATAGAGGTCGGCAATCTTCGCGCGGCGCGCGGCGCCCTGCGTGGCGATCACGGCTTCGGCGCCGAGCACCATCAGCACCGGCGCGATGTCGCCGTGATACGTGGCGTAGCAGCGATCGCTCTTGACCACCACGTGGCACTTGTCGCCCTTGTACTTCAGGCAGTAGCCGTTGCCGTTGCGCCACCAGTCGCTCTGGTTGAAGAAGACGCAACGCGTGTCCTGGCACAGGTTGCCGCCGAGCGTGGCTGCGGCGCGATGGTTCGGGCCGGCCACCTGCAGCGTTGCGTGAGCGACGGCAGGGTAGTGTGCGAGCACCTCGGGGTGGCGCGCGAGATCGTCGAGCGTGACGCCGGCGCCCAGCCACAGCGCGCCTTCGACGCGCCGCACCGAGGCGAGGTCGGCGACCGCACCGAGGTCGATCAGGTCGGCGGGTTCACCCAGTCCGCGGCGCAGGTTGACGAGCAGGTCCGTGCCACCGTTGACGAAGCGCGAGCCGGAGAGCGTCGCCTTCAGGCGCACCGCTTCGTCGAGCGTCTCGGGGCGATGCAGTCGCAGTTCAGGCATCAGGTTCATGCTGTCGCTCCTTCGCGCGCCTCGAGCAGGTCGCTCACGTTCTCGGGGCTCAGCGGCATCGTGTAGGCGCGCACGCCGGCGGCTTCGTGCACGGCGTCGGCCAGCGCGGGCAGGAAGCCGGCGAGCATGCCCTCGCTCGCTTCCTTGGCGCCGTAGGGCCCGTTCGGGTCGATGCTCTCGACGATCAGCACCTCGATGTCGGGGCTCTCGACCATCGTCGGCACGCGGTAGTCGAGCAGGTTGCCGTGCATCATCCGGCCTTCGCTGTAGCGGGTCTGCTCGGACAGCGCCTGTCCCATGCCCATCCAGACGCCGCCCTGTACCTGGCCCTCGACGGCGAGCGGATTCAGCGCGCGGCCGACGTCCACCGCGACCCACACCTTCTCGGCCGTGACCTTGCCGGTGACTTCGTCGATCGAGCACTCGACGACCTGCGCGGCGTAGCAGAATCCCATCGTCGCGCCGATCGCACTCGCCTTGATCGCCTTGCTGCCCATGAACTCCTTCGGGCAGGTGAAGATTCCCTTCACGGTGATCGGACCGGTGTCGACGAGCGCCGCCTTGACGACGTCGTGGAAGTGCAGCTCCTTGTCGGTGCCGGCGACGCGGAACATCTCGCCTTCGCGCTCGATGTCGTCGGCGCTCGCTTCGAGCTTGTTCGCCGCTGCATCGATCAGGATGCGCTCGAGTTGCCGGGCTGCGTCGATCGCGGCGTTGCCCACCATGAAGGTGACGCGCGATGAATAGCTGCCGTTGTCCTTCGGCGTGAGCGCGCTGTCGGCCGACACGACGCGAATGCGCTGCCAGTCGACGCCCATCGTTTCGGCGATCATCTGCGCGGCCATCGTGTTCGAGCCCTGGCCGATATCGGCCGCGCCGGTCAGCACGGTGATGCCGCCGTCGAAGTCCAGGCGCAGGTTGACTGTCGCGTGCGGCTCGCCCGTCCAGTGCTTCGGCGTCGAAGTGCCGGAGACGAAGTGCGAGCAGGCGATGCCCAGGCCGCGGCCCTTCGGCATCTTCCCGCGCCGCTCGTCCCAGCCCGAGGCCTTCTTCACCTTCTCCAGGCACTCGGGCAGGCCGTAGCTCATCACGCGCTGCGCGTACGCGGTGACGTACGGAATCGTCGGCAGCAGGTTGCGCTGGCGCACGACGATGTGATCGATGCCGAGCTCGTCGGCCATCTCGTTCATCAGCGTTTCGAAGGCCGCGCGCGCATCGACGGTGCCGTGGCCGCGCTGCGCGCCGCACGGGGGCAGGTTCGTGTAGACGCGCCAGGCGTCGTGCTTGATCGCCGGGATCTCGTAGATGCCGTGCAGCAGCGAGCCCGTGTAGAGGATCGTGATGATTCCGTAGCCGGCGTAGGCGCCGCCCTCCTGCGTGGCCTGGAGGTGGCAGGCGGTGAGCTTGCCGTCGCGCGTCATGCCGAGCTTGATGGTGATCTTCGTGTCGGGCCGGCCGCGATGCGCGAGGAAGGTTTCCTCGCGCGTCTGCAGCAGGCGCACGGTGCCGCCGGCCTTGCGCGCGAGCAGCGCGGCGATGATCTCGAAGTGCAGCGCCTCGGTGCGCTGGCCGAAGCCGCCGCCGAGGAAGGGCTTGACGACGCGGATGTGTGCCTGGTCCATCTCCAGGCACTGCGCGACCTTCAGCAGCACGTAGTACGGAACCTGCGTCGTCGTGTGCAAGGTCAGGTGGTCGCGCTCGGGGTCGTACTCGGCCAGCGTCGCGTTGGGCTCCATCTGCGCATGGCAGACCTCGGCGTAGTCGTAGCTCTTCTCGCGCACGAGGTGCGCGGCGGCGAAGCCCGCAGCCGTGTCGCCGAACTCGGTGTGCACCTCGCGCAGGATGTTGTTGGGCTTCTCGGCGTGGATCGGCTCGGCGCCGGGTTTCATCGCCTTCTTCGCGTCGAAATACGCGGGCAGCTTCTCGTACTCGACGCGGATCAGCTCGAGTGCGCGCGCCGCGGTGGCCTCGTCGACCGCCGCCACCGCCGCGACCGGATCGCCGCGATAGCGCACCTTCTCGCGCGCGAGCGGAAACTCGTTCTCGGCGATCGGCAGCACGCCGAAGGGGATGCGGCAGTCGTCGCCGGTGACGATCGCGACCACGCCGGGCAGCGCCTGCGCCGCCGACGTGTCGACGACCAGCACGCGTGCGTGCGGCACCGTGGAGCGCAGGATGCGCCCGCACAGCGCGCCCACGGCCGGCAGGTCGGCCGTGTACTTCGCGCGGCCCGTGACCTTGTCGACGCCGTCGATCAGCGGCGTGCGAACGCCGACCGTGCCGACGCGCGTCTTCTCCATTTGCGCAATGCTCATGGCGCCACCTTGCGCGCGGCGGCGGCGGTCTCCACCGACTCGATGATCTTCACGTAGCCGGTGCAGCGGCACAGGTTGCCGCCGAGCGCCGCCTTGATCTCGTCGCGGGTGGGGTCGGGGTTGCGCCGCAGCAGCGCTTCGGCGGTGATGATCATTCCGGGCGTGCAGTAGCCGCACTGCGCGCCGAGCTTCTCGTGGAAGGCCTGCTGCAGCGCGCTCATCCGGCCGCCGTGCGCCAGGCCTTCGACGGTCTCGATGCGCCGACCTTCCATCTGCGCCGCCAGCGTCGAGCACGACAGCCGCGGCTTGTCGTCGACCAGCACGGTGCAGGCGCCGCACTCGCCACCGTCGCAGCCCTGCTTGGTGCCGGTGAGACCGACCACCTCGCGCAGGTAGTCGAGCAGCAGCATGCCGTCGGGGACGACATCCTCGCGCTCACGACCGTTGACGATCACGCTCAGGATCGAGCGCGCGCGCTTCTGTTTCTTCGGAACCGGGACGGCGGCGCCCGGGCTCTCCGCCAACGAAACGTGTTCCGCGACAATCGATGACATCGGCTGCCTCCTGTCGAGTGAGCGCCGGGTGGACGCTTGGGCAGCGCGGGGCGGCGCTGCCGAGAAGATTGTTGAGCAGGTAAACATTCTGTGCGCTCGCCGGGGTGGTTCCCTTGACGTGCATCAAGACGGCGGTCGGGGGGCGCTCGCCGATCGGCGGGGCGCTACCGGCTCTCGGGCTCGCCTTCGGCGGGCGCTTCGCGCAGCACCCGCTGCAGGGATTCGTCAGTTCGAAGCCGGCGTCGGCGCTGCGGCGCCGCGTGTACGATTTCGGCGCGCGTCGTCCGTCTTCATGACGCGCATCGCCATTCGGGAAGCTGCCGACGATGACCGACCCCTCACTGCCCGACGCCGACCTGCTCGCGCTCTATCGCACGCTGTGCCGCATCCGCGCCTTCGAGGACGCCGCCGAGGAAGCAAGCCGCGGTGGCGTGGCGGCCTTCGGCCAGGCGGCCGGCGGACGCGCGAACGTGCGCGGCCCGCTGCATCTTTCCACCGGGCAGGAGGCGGTGGCCGCCGGCGTCTGCGCGCACCTGCGCGCCGGTGACTGGCTCACGTCGACGCATCGCGGCCATGGCCACACGATCGCCAAGGGCGCGAACATCGAATCGATGATGCACGAGCTGTTCGGCCGCGCCACGGGCTTCTGCCGCGGCAAGGGCGGATCGATGCACATCGCCGATTTCTCGGTCGGAATGCTCGGTGCCAACGGCGTCGTTGCCGCCGGTATTCCGATCGCCATCGGCGCGGCGCAGTCGATGCGGGTGCAGGGCCGCGACGCGATTGCGGTCACCTTCTTCGGCGACGGTGCGCTCAACCGCGGACCCTTCGCCGAAGGGCTGAACTGGGCAGCGGCGTTCTCGCTGCCGGTGCTGTTCGTCTGCGAAGACAACCAGTGGTCGGCGACGACGCGTACGGCTGGGATGTCGGCGGGCGAAGGCGCGGCAGCGCGTGCGCGCGCGTTCGGCGTTCCGGCCATCGAAGTCGACGGGATGGACGTCGTCGAGGTATGGGGCGCCGCGCGTGAACTCGTTCGCGAGGTGCGCGGCGGAGTCGGACCGCGGTTGTTGCACGCGAAGACCTATCGTTTCAAGGGGCACGTTTCGGTCGATCCGGCGGCGTATCGCGACGCATCCGAGCTCGAGGAGGCGATGCGCGGCGATCCGCTGCTTGTCGCGCGCGCGCGACTGGCCGAACGGGGGATCGCCGCGCAGGCCGTCGAGCGCTGCATGCAGGAGGCGCGCGCGGAAGTGGCGCGGGCGCTTGCGTCGGCGAACGATGCGCCGTGGCCGAACGAGGCTGCGGCCTTCGAGGACGTGCAGGACACCGGGAAGGGGAGATGGTTCAGTTGAACGACGGGGCAGGAGCGCGCGGGGCCGCGCGCATGGGCGACGCGGCGGGAACCGGCGATGCGCGCACTGGCGACGCGGCGCGCACGATGACGTACGCGCAGGCGGCAGCGGCCGCGCTCGCGCACCAGATGGAACGCGACCCGCGCGTCGTCGCGCTCGGCGAGGACCTCGGCCGCGGCGGCATCTTCGGCCAGTACCGCGGCCTGCTCGAGCGCTTTGGAGCCGAGCGCGTCATCGACACGCCGATCTCGGAGGCGACGATCGCCGGCGCCGCCGTCGGCATGGCGCTCACCGGTTTGAAGCCGGTCGTCGAGATGCGCGTCGTCGACTTCGCGCTGTGCGCGATGGACGAGATCGTCAACCAGGCAGCGAAGAATCGCTTCATGTTCGGTGGCCAGGGCCGCGTGCCGATGGTCGTGCGAATGCCGATCGGCATCTGGAGTGCGTCGGCCGCGCAGCATTCACAGTCGCTCGAGGCGTGGTTCGCGCACGTGCCGGGACTCGTCGTCGTGTGCCCGGCGACGCCGCAGGACAACTACTCGTTGCTGCGCGCGAGCCTGGCCAGCGGGGATCCCGTCGCCTATCTCGAGCACAAGGAGTTGTGGGGGCACGAGGGCGAGGTGGACGTCGACGCGGAGGCGCCGCTCGGACGCGCGCGCATCGTGCGCCCAGGGCGCGAGCTGAGCATCGTGTCGTGGAGCCGAACCGTGCACGAGTCGCTGGCTGCGGCGCGTTCGCTCGAGGCCGACGGCATCGACGCCGAAGTGATCGACTTGCGCACGATCTGGCCCTGGGATCGCGCGGCGGTCGAGGCGTCGGCCGCTCGTACCGGACGTGTGCTCGTCGCGCACGAGGCGGTGCAGGTCGCCGGCTTCGGCGCGGAGATCGTCGCGACGCTCGCCGAGCGCGGCATCTGCCGCGTCGCACGCGTGGGGGCGCCGCGCGTGCCGGTCGGTTATTCGGCGCCGCTCGAGCACGTTGCGCGGGTGGATGCCGAGAGGATCGCGGAAGCGGCGCGCCGGCTCGTGCGGGGCTAGAACTCCGGGCGGTGTCGTTGCAGTCGCGACCTGTGGTTAGCGATCACAGGCAGCCCTGCGCATCGTCCTCCTGCGCTGGCTCGGCGTTGGCCCTGGCGAGCGCCATCCACATCGCCAGCGGCGGTCGCATCGCTCGCTTCGGCGCGGCCCGTGCCATCTCGAATGCGCGTGCGTCGTCGTGCGCGAGGATCACGCCGTACTCGGGGGGGATTTCTTCGGCGCGACCGACGCCGGCGGCGAGCACGTACCAGCACTGGCTCGACAGCGCGAGATACGCGGCTCGTTTGGATTCGTGCCGCAGATCGCTCAGCAGGTCGGCGCGCTGCACCTTGATTTCGTGCACGACTGGCTCGACCCGGTCTTCGGCGGTGGTGTGGCGGATCGAGAAGACGTCGGGAATCGCCATCGCCCATTGCGTGCGTCCGTCGGCCGGCACCGGCGCGCGCAGCGCGAGGCCGCGCCAGACGAGGCGACCGTCGCGTTGCATCTCGCGCGACACCCGCTCGACCAGCGCCTCGTGCGCGCTACGTGCGGCGCGGTTGCGTTGAAGGGTCGAGTCGAGCACCTGCACGCCGGCGTCGGTGACGCGCAGCGTTTCTCGCCCGGCGTCGTCGCGCCGGCGTTCGAGCAGGCCCGCGGCGAGCAGTTCGACTTCGACCAGGTCCTGGCAGGGCCAGCCGGCCGACCGCCAGACCGCACGCAGGCGGCGGCAATGCGCGACGCCGATGCCGGCGGGCAGCGTGGGGTTCAGTGCCATGACGTCGTCTCGCGTTCTTCGTCGATGACCCACCAGGCGGGAAGCAACCTGCGTACGTCGCGGCGCGCGAAGCGGTCGTCGATCAGATGCACGACTCCGCGGTCCTCGGGCCCGCGGATCACGCGGCCGGCCGCCTGCACCACCTTCTGCAGGCCGGGATAGAGATAGACGTAGTCGTACCCGGCGCCGAAGAGCGCCTGCATGCGATCGCGCAGCGCCTCGTTCACCGGGTTCAGCGGCGGCAGTCCGAGCGTGGCGATGAAGGCGCCCACCAGCCGCGAGCCAGGCAAGTCGACGCCTTCGCCGAACGCGCCGCCCAGCACCGCGAAGCCGACGCCCTGTCCGCCTTCGACGAAGCGACCCAGGAACCGTTCACGATCTGCGGGCATCATGCCGCGCGTCTGCACCCAGGTGGCGATGCCGGGATGCCGTTCACGCAGGCAACCGAGCGCCTGCTCGAGGTACTCGAAGCTGCTGAAGAACGCGAGGTAGTTGCCAGGCGCCTGCGCGAACTGATGGGCGATGAGCGCGACCAGCGCCGGCAGCGACGCGCCGCGGTCGGCATAGCGGGTAGAGACGTGCCGCGCGACCTTCACGCCGAGTTGCGCCGCATCGAAGGGACTGTCGACGTCCACGGTTACCGTGTCGTCGGGCAGTCCGAGCATGTCCGTGTAGAAGCGGAATGGTTGCAGGGTGGCCGAAAACAACACAGCGCTGTGCGCCGCGGCCAGCCGCGCGCGCAGGACGGGCGCGGGGACCACGTTGCGCAGGCAGAGCACGGCGTCGCTGCGGGGGGCGCGCGCGTGTCGCAGGGTGATGTCGAACTGCCAGTGCGCGTCGCACGACTCGTGCACTCGCAGGAAGTGCAGCGCGTCGAAGTAGAACTGCAGCAGTTCGCGGTCGGCGCTCTCCGGTGCGTGGGCAAGGTGCTCGCCGAGGGCGGCGGCCGCCTGCTGCAGCGCCGTGACCAGGTTTTGGGGCGGCGCGGCGCAGACGCTGAACGGTTCGGTCTGCGCGCGCGCGAGCGTGCGCCACTGGCGCTGCAGCCGATCGAGCGGGCGTTTCAGCCCGACTGGTGCCGAGGCTCGCACGGCGGCGAACGCAGTCGGGTCGAGCGTTGCGCTGTGCATCGCACGTGCACGATCGACCAGGTTGTGCGCTTCGTCGACGAGCACGCCCACGCGCCACTGGTTCGCGAGCGTCGCCGCGTGCAGCGGCGCGCCGGTATCGAAGAAGTAGTTGACGTCGGCGACCACCACGTCGGCCCAGCGCGCGAGCTCCTGCGTCAGGTAGTAGGGGCAGACGTGGTGGCTGCGGGCAACGTCCCTCAACCCGTCGCCACTCGCCTCGCGCTGCGCGATGGCCTGCGCGCGTGCGGCGGGCAGGCGATCGTAGAACCCTCGGGCGAGCGGACACGACTCGCCGTGGCACGCGCGGTCCGGGTGCTCGCAGGCGATGTCGCGCGTGACCAGCGCCACGGTGCGTAGTGGCAGCTCCGGTGCATGCGTGCGCAACTGCGCCATCGCATCGAGCGCGAGCGCGCGTCCGGACGTCTTTGCGGTGAGGAAGAAGATCTTGTCGATGCCTTGTGTCGGCGCCGCCTTGAGCAGCGGAAACAACGTCGCCATCGTCTTGCCGATGCCGGTGGGCGCCTGCGCGAGCAGCCGCCGACGCGAGCGTGCGGCGTTGAAGACCGCGGTGGCGAGTTCGCGCTGGCCGCGACGGAAGCCCGTCAGGGGCCACGTCAACTGCTGCAGCGCCGCGTCGCGCCTGCTGCGGTGACTGCTCTCCTGCTCGGCCCAGGCGAGAAAGCGCTCGCACTGCGTCTCGAAGAAATGGCGCAACTCCTGCGCGTTGCAGGCTTCGACGAGCGGGGTTTCCGTTCGCGAGTCGATGTCGAAGTAGACGAGCGCGATGTCGAGCCGATCGAGGCCGAGCTGAAGACACAGCAGCCAGCCGTACACCCTGGCCTGTGCCCAGTGCAGGTGCCGGTGGTTCGCCGGCACGCGCGAGAGATCGCCCCGGTACGTCTTGAACTCCTCGAGACGACCCGCCGCGGCGTCGTAGCCGTCGATGCGTCCGCGCACCAGCAGGCTCCGATGACGCGCCTCGACGCTCACTTCGCTGCGGTAACCCGCCGCGCGGCGCGAGGCGATCGTTCGGTGGCCCTCGATGCCGTCCTCGGCCGACGGCGTCGGCGTGAAGCGCAGGTCGAGGTCGCCCTGGCGAGCCGTGAACTCGCACAGCGTACGTACGGCGACGCGGTAACGCGGTGGTTCGTCGTTCACGCCGGCCGGCTGGGCGATCTCCGCTGCGAGGGCGAGGTCGCGATCTTCCACGGTGCCTTCTTCCCTGCCCATCCAAACAAAGCAATGGGTGTGATTTTATACAGCTGTGACGGGGATCCGGCGAACGCGGTGGCGCCGACGACCGGGAAACCGGATTTCGCGACGGTGACTCGCAAGGTGGTCACATCGCGCGCGGCGGGCTGCAGGGGTCGGTGCCCCGTCAGCCGAGCGATTCGAAGATTCCCGCTGCGCGGTTCTTGCGCACGTCCGACCAGGGGCGCGCCACGCCATTCATCGCGACCCAGACGCCGTGCGGAAGCGACCGCGCGAACGCGACCGCCGCGCCGAGATTGAAGGTCGCGTCGGAGTGATCGACCGAGAACGGCACCATCGCACCCGTGAGAACGATCGTCTTCGGCAGCGCCGCCTTCCCGAGTACGGCAGCCGTCTCGACCATCGTGTCGGTGCCGTGCACGATGACGAGCATCGATTCGGGCGCGGCGCGACACGCGTCGAGCACCTGGGTGCGGTGCTCATCGCGCATTTCGAGGCTGTCGATCAGCAGTACGACCTGCACCGTCACGTCGCCCGCAAGCCGTGCGCGTTCGACGATCGACGGCAGATGCGATTCGCCGAAACCGAGTTCGCCGGTGACGGGATCGTAGCGTTTGTCGAAGGTTCCGCCGGTGGCGAGAATGCGCAGGGGCATGGTCCGCGGGAAGGAGAAGGATTCGGGGCGCGCCAGCGAAGCCCATCGGAAGACGCGTGCGTCGCCGGCGCCGAACGAGTGTAGCGCGGCGTCGCGTGTCCTCCACGACCGACAGGAAGAGAACGTGTTCGAGCAGGTGGTGTTCGCGGGCGGCGGCAACCGCTGCTGGTGGCAGGCGGGATTCTGGGAGGTCGTCGCGCCGGCGATCGACCTGAAGCCGCGCGTGATCGCAGCGGTTTCGGCGGGCGCCGCCACCGCCTGCCTGCTGCATGCCAACGACACGCAGGCAGCGCTCGATCACTACCGTCGCGCGTTACGCAGCAATCCGCGCAATGCGTATCCGATGAACCTGTTTCGCCGCGGCGAGCGCGTCTTCCCGCACGACGCGATCTATCGCGAAGCGTTGTGCACGCTGCTCGGCGGCGAGCACTTCGCGCGGCTGATGCACAGCGCGCCCGAAATCCGCGTGCCGTTCTCGCGGCTGCCGCGCGGCCTCGGTCCGCGCAGCGCGGTCGCGCTCGGACTCGTCGGCTACAACATCGAGAAGTACCTGCTGCGACCGCTGCATCCGCGCTTCGGGCGCGCGCTGGGCTTCACGCGCGAAGTGGTGCGCGTGCAGGACTGCAGTGATGTCGATGCGCTGGTCGAGCTGATCATGGCGTCGAGTTGCACGCCGCCGTTCACGCCGCTCGTCCTGCACGACGGGCGCCCCGCGCTCGATGGCGGGCTCGTCGACAACGTGCCGGTGGACGTCGTCGACGAGGCGTCGGGGCTGACGCTGGTGCTGGCGACGCGACGCTATCCGAAGTACCCGGACGTGTTCGTGCTGAAAGGCAGGGTGTATGTGCAGCCGTCGCGCAAGGTGGCTGCGTCGAGCTGGGATTACACGGCGCCGGATACCTACGAGCACACGTGGCGGCAGGGGAGGGAGGATGGGGAGGGATTTGTGAGGTGGTTCGAGGGCGAGGGGCGGGGATTCGGCGGCGCGGTCTCGCAAGGCGGCAGCTCGGCCGCTGCAACGACCCGCTCGAATGGGAGTGGAGCACGCTCGTCGCCCCCCGTCACCCGCCCCGCAACGCCCCCCACACCTTCTCCCGCACCAGCGGCATCTGCAGGTCCAGCGCTCTTTCCCCCGCCCCCGCGCGCCACAACGCATCGACCACCGAGTTGAACACGCACGGCGTTGCGCCGATCGTACCGAGTTCGCCGACGCCTTTCACGCCGAGCGGATTCGTGCGACACGGGATCGACGTGTCCATCTCCATGCGGAAGGGCGGCGTGAGCTCCGCGCGCGGCAGCGCGTAGTCGAGAAAGCTCGCCGACAGCAGCTGTCCGCTGTCCGCGTCGTATGCAACGCCTTCGCACAGCGCCTGGCCGATGCCCTGCGTCGCGCCGCCTTCGAGCTGGCCGCGCACGATGGTCGGGTTGACGACGCGGCCGACGTCGTTCATCGAGCAGTACGCGACCACCTCGACGTCGCCGGTGTCGGGGTCGATCTCGACCTCGCTCACGTGGCAGGCGTTCGGCCAGCTCGGTGCGTCGACGGCGGTCGTCGAGTCGACGCTGATGCGCTCGCCCGGAGCGCGGCCGGCGAGCTCGAACAGTCCGATGCTGCGGTCGGTGCCGACGACGCGAAACTCGCCGTCGGCGTATTCGACGTCCTCGGCCTTCGTTTCGAAGTGCTCGGCGGCGAGTTCCTGCGCTTTCTGAACCGTTCGCTGCGAGCCGACCTGCACCGCCGATCCGCCGGTGAACAGCGAGCGCGATCCGGCGCTGCCGAAGCCGGCGCCGCGATCGGTGTCGCCCTGCACGATGCGGATGCGTTCGATCGGCACCTGGAAGACGTCGACGGCCAGTTGTGCGTACGAGGTGGCGATGCCCTGGCCCATCGCCTGCGTGGCCGATGCGATCTCGATGATGCCGTCCGGCGTGACGTCGATCGTTACGCGCTCTTCGAGCGCGTTGCCGCCGGTCCATTCGAGGAAGGTGACGATGCCGCGTCCGCGCAGCCGCCCGCGCGCCTTCGACCGGGCCAGCCGCGCATCGAAGCCGTCCCAGTGTGCCAGCGCGAGCGCCTGGTCGAGCATCGACTCGAAGTGTCCGCTGTCGTAGACCTGGCCCATCGGGTTGCGGTACGGCATCCGTTGCGGCGCGATCAGGTTGCGCCGGCGCAGCTCGACCGGATCGAGCGAGAGCCGATGCGCGGCGGCGTCGATCAGGCGCTCGATCAGGTAGATCGCTTCGGGTCGCCCCGCGCCACGGTAGGCGCCGGTCGGCGTGGTGTTGGTGAGCACCGCGCGGAACTCGAAGTCGATGGTCGCGATGTCGTAGACGCTGGTCTGCACCCACGGGCCGACCAGCAACTGGATCGCCACGCCGGTGGGCGTCGCATAGGCGCCGACGTTCGCTTCCGAGCGGATGCGCAGCGCGAGGATGCGCCCCTGCGCGTCGAGCGCGAGCGCAGCGCGGCTGCGCAGGTCGCGGCCGTGCGCCGCGCCGAGGAACTCGTCGCTACGGTCGGCGCGCCACTTGATCGGGCGCTGCAGTTCCTGCGCGCACCATGCGACTACCGCGTCTTCGGGATACAGGCCGGTCTTCATGCCGAAGCCGCCGCCGACGTCGCCGGCCAGCACTCGGATGCTCTCGATCGGGCGGCCCAACAGTGCCGCCAGCGAGTCGCGCGCGCCGCCGGGCATCTGCGTGCTCATGCGCAGCGTCAGGCGGCCGCTTTCGCGATCGGGCATCGCGAGCACGGTGCGCGGCTCGAGCGGCGACGGCGCGAGCCGCTGGTTGACGATGTCCTGCTCGACGACGTGCGCGGCGGCTGCGAAGGCCGCGTCGGCGGCCGCGCGGTCGCCGTAGCGCGTCATTGCCGCGACGTTGCCCGGCGCGCCGTCGAAGACCAGCGGCGCGTCGGGCGCGACGGCCTGCTGCGCGTCGACGACCGCGGGCAGCGGGTCGTAGTCGACGACGATCGCGTCGCGCGCTTCCTCGGCGACGGCCGCCGTCTCGGCGACGATCGCGGCGACCGCTTCGCCGACGAAGCGCACGCGTTCGACCGCGAGCGCGCGGCGCTCGGGCGACGCGGCGGGCGATCCGTCGGGGCGCTGGAACGGAGGACCGGGAAAGGGTGCGACGCCGGCGGCGACGAGGTCTTCGCCGATGAATACGGCGATGACGCCGGGTATGCGCCGGGCCGCTGCCGCGTCGATCGAGACGATGCGCGCGTGCGCGTGCGGCGAACGCAGCAGGAACAAATGCGCCTGGCCCTGCGCATTGAAATCGTCGGCGAAGGCGCCGCGCCCGGTGACCAGCGTGTAGTCCTCCAGGCGTCGGACGGCCTGGCCGCTGCCGTAGCGCCCGTAGGTGGCTGTGTTCACGTCGTGTCCTCCGTGCGAAGCGCTTGCATGCTACTGCCAACGTGCGCGTGCCGTTGGCCGAGGCCGATCCACGAGCAGCGTCCCGGAGGCGCGGTGCGACCCCACGGTTGCGAGAAAAAGCGAATCGGCACACGATTGCCGTCCCCGAAACCATCGATCGATCCGACATGCGCCCGACCGCTGCAGGCTTCGCTGCCGGCTGCGCCGCGCTCGTGCTCTCGAGCGCCGGCAGCGCCGCTGCCTTCGAACTCTCCAGTCCCGAGTTGAAACCGAACGCGACGATTCCCGAGAAGAACGTCTACAACGGTTTCGGCTGCAAGGGAGACAACATCTCCCCGGCGTTGTCCTGGAAGGACGCGCCGAAGGGCACGAAAAGCTTCGCGCTGATGGTCCACGACCCTGACGCGCCCACCGGTGGCGCCGGGTGGTGGCACTGGATCGTCTACAACCTGCCCGCCGAAACCACATCGCTGGCCGACGGAGCGGGCTCGGTGGACGGCAAGAATCTTCCGCAGGGAGCCGCCCAGCAGACCACCGATTTCGGCGTTCCGGGCTGGGGTGGGCCGTGCCCGCCGGCCGGCGACAAGCCGCACCGCTACGTCTTCACGGTCTACGCGCTGGGGGTGGACAAGCTCGACATCCCGGCCGGCGCGACTGCGTCGTTCGTCGGCTTCATGGTCAACGCGAACGCATTGGGCAAGGCGCGCATGACGGCGAAGTACGGGCGCGCGAAGTAGGCCGGGATAGCGCCGTACCGCGGCGAGCAGCGGCGCCCGCTCGCCCCCTGCGCCCGCAAGTTTTTCGGAAGGAAGGCGCCCGCGCGCCTGCGAAGCCGCCGTGCGCGCCGCATTTGCCGGGCACCCCGTTTGAGACGGGAACGGATTCGCCATCCGGCGCAGCGCGCCAGTCGCGCCGCGGCGGCCGCCCACCCTTCTTCCGCCGCCGCCCCCGATGTCCGCCGAAGCGCCCGCCTTCGGGCGCAACAACCTGATCATCGACACGCTGTGGACGGTGCTGCGCCGGCATCGCCGGGCCGCGGTGATCGCCGCGCTGTTCCTCGTTCTCGCGAAGGTGGCGAGCGTGGCGGTGCCGCTCGTGCTCAAGCGCATCGTCGACGAGTTCACGATCGCGGAAGGGGCGCGCAACGCGGCGCTGGCCGGGCAGCCGCCGGCGATCGCGCCGCTCGTCGCGGTGCCGGTGTTCCTGCTGATCGGCTACAGCCTGCTGCGTTTCTCGAGCACGCTGTTCGTGGAACTGCGCGACATGAGCTTCGTGCGCGTGACGCTCGATTCGATTTCGGGCACCGCCGAGCGCTCTCTGCTGCATCTGCTGCGGCTCGGTCCGCGTTTTCATGCGAAGCGCAATTCGGGGTCGTTGCTGCACGACGTGAACCGCGGCACCGCCGCGGTCGGCTTCCTGCTCGGCGCGGCGTTGTTCACGCTGCTGCCCACGCTCGTGGAGATCGGTGGCGTGCTGATCGTGATGATCGCCGGCTACAGCCTGTGGTTCACCGCGATCATCGTGGCCACCTTCGGCGTCTACGCCTTCTACACCTTCGTGATGACCAAGCGACGCGTCGAGTTCGAGGCGCGCGTGAACGCGACCGGCGCGCGCGCCGAAGGCAGCCTGCTCGACAGCCTGCTCAACTACGAGGCGGTGAAGGTCAACGTACGCGAGCGCCACGAGTCGCGCCGCTACGCGGCGCTGATGAACGAGTGGTCGCAGCTCAGCGTGCAGAGCCAGTACGCGTTGTCGCGACTGCACATCGGGCAGGGCGCGATCATCGCCGCGGGTGTCGCCGCGATCATGCTGCTCGCCGGTGAGTACACGATGCAGGGCGCGATGACGGTGGGCGACCTGGTGCTCGTCAACGCGTACGTGCTGCAGATCTGCATGCCGCTTAATGCGCTCGGCTTCCTGTTCCGCGAGACGCGCGACGCGATGGTCAACATCGACCGGCTCTCGGTGCTGCTGCGCAATCCGATGGAGCCCGACGAGGATCCGCCGCACCGTGCGCTGCTCGAAGGCAACCGTCCGCGCGTGGCCTTCGAGGACGTCGAGTTCTCCTACGAGCCGGGCCGGCCGATCCTGCAGGGGGTGAGTTTCGCGATCGAGCCGGGCAGGACGGCGGCGGTGGTCGGCGGCAGCGGATCCGGGAAGTCGACGTTGGCACGACTGCTGATGCGCATGTACGAGGTCGACGGCGGACGCATCCTGATCGACGACACCGACATCCGTCGCATCGGGCTGCCCAGCCTGCGCGGGGCGATCGGCGTGGTGCCGCAGGACACGGTGCTGTTCAACGACACGGTCGCCTACAACATCGCGTACGGACGCGCGGGCGCCACGCACGCCGAGGTGATCGAGGCGGCGAAGGCTGCGCAGTTGCACGAGCTGATCATGTCGCTGCCGCAGCAGTACGAGACAGCGGTAGGCGAGCGTGGGCTGATGCTCTCCGGCGGCGAGCGCCAGCGACTGGCGATCGCGCGCGCGCTGCTGAAGGACCCGCCGATGCTGATCTTCGACGAGGCAACCTCCGCGCTAGACACGCGTGCCGAGCGCGCGATCCAGAGCGAGATCGACCGCATCGCGCGCGATCGCACGACGCTGATCATCGCGCACCGGTTGTCGACGATCGTCGGCGCCGACGACATCATCGTGCTCGATCGCGGTCGCATCGTCGAGCGCGGTCGGCACGACGAGCTGCTCGGGCGACGCGGCCTGTATGCGCAGTTGTGGAGCCTGCAGCAGCAGCAGCTCGACGTCGAGCGCACCGAGCGGCGGCTCGCTCGCCAGCCGGTCAACGTCGGCGTCGTGCTCGCCAGCGTGCTCGATGGCGTGCGCGGGATCGTCGACGAGCGCTCGATCCAGATCTTCACCGACATCGAACTGGCGCAGGCGCGCATCACCGGCGATCCGAGCCTGCTGTCGCAGGCACTGTGGGACCTGACGCTGCACGCATTGAATGCAACGCCCGACGGCGGGCGCATCGAGTGGGCGATCACGCGGCACGAAGGCTCGGCGCGGCTCGTGCTCACCGACGGATCGCATTCGACGGGCGAGCTGCGCGCGCCGCCGCCCGACGGTGTGCCTTCGGCCGATCCGCTGCAGTTGCGCAGTGTCTTCGAGCGGCACGGCGGACGCTTCACGATCGAGTCGCCCGGGCCGGGGCACGGAACGCGCTACGTCATCGAGCTGCCGCTGCGCGCCATCGACGCGGGCGGCGTTTCGGTCGCTGCGTCGAAGGAGCCTGCGCCGTCTGTTGCGCATCGCCTGGACGGCCTGTACATCCTCGCGATCGATGACGTCGCCGACGTGCGCGAGATGCTGCAGCTCACGCTCGAGCACGAGGGCGCCGAAGTCGTCACCTTCGAGCACGGCTTCGAGGCGCTCGAGTGGCTGTCTTCGGTCACGCTCGCCCGCTGGCCCGACGTCATGCTGTGCGACATCTCGCTGGGCGACGAGGACGGCCACGACGTCGTGCGCGGACTGCGCCACCTGGAGGCGCGTCTCGACGTCGGCCTCGATCGCCGGATGCCGGCGATCGCGCTGACCGGCCTGGCGAAGTCCGAGGACCGGCTGCGCGCGCTGATGGCGGGTTTCCAGGTCCACCTGGCCAAGCCCGTGCAGGTGGACGAGCTGGTCGCGACGATCCGCCGGCTCGCGCCGGAGACGAAACGCGCGCCGGCGTCCGCCGGCGATCGATCGCGCGCCGACGAGGAAGCGCGCACCGAACCTTCGACAGGGGACGAGCGATGACGACGACACAGACCCCCGCCGTCCTGCGCAGCGAGCTCAATGTGCGCGGCAGTTGGTACGCCGACCGCGCCTGCGCGCAGCGCGCGATCGAGATGGCGCTTCCGGCGATCGAAGCCGCGGTCGCAAGGCAGGAGGTGAGCGGCGGCGGCTTCCTTTCGATCGTCGTCGTCGACCCGGCGCTCGCGCCGGGCGATTGCACGTTCGAGGAGGCGATCCTCGCGGAACACCAGATCGGCGATCGCGCACGATGGGACGCCGACTACGCCGCGTTCGCGCGCGCGAAGGCGCGGCAGGCCTGGCTGCACGCGACCGACACGCATCGGCTGCTCGCGCTGCAGCCGCATCGCTTGCGCGTCGGCGACGTCGCGGTGTGGGGCGGAGCGTGCCTCGACGGAATCGTCGTCGGCGTGAGCGGCGCTCATCCGTGGTACGACGAAGCCTTCGCGACGATGATCGCCGCAGCGCTGCGCGCGCTTGTCAAGGAAGCCGCTGCACGGCACCACGAGCCCTTCGTCGGACCGCGCCCAGTCGGCCGTGACGAAACGAGCGAGCCCGCGCGTTGAACGCGGCGAAGCGCTGCAGCGCAGTAGGAATTGCCGGCCAGAAGGAGTTGCTGCGCGCGTCGAGCAGCGCTTCGGTAAAGCGAGTGCTCGCGCCAAGGGGTGTCGCATCCGCTTGCGGGCACGTTCGCTGCTTCGTTCGGGGACGACAGGTCTCCGCTTCGGGATCCTGTCCCGAAGAAGAGAGAGTCCATGCGAACTATCGCAATCGTCAGCGAGCATGCTTCGCCGCTTTGTGCAGTGGGCGGCGTCGACGCTGGCGGACAGAACATCTACGTTGCCAACGTCGCGCGCGAGCTCGCTCGCCTCGGCTTGCAGGTGGACGTCTACACGCGCAGTGACAACGCTTCGCTCGCGCGCGTCGTCGACTTCGCACCGGGCGTGCGCGTGGTCCACGTGCGCGCGGGTCCGCAGGCCGAGCTGCCGAAGGAAAAGCTGCTTGCGCACATGCCGGCGTTCTCGGCCGCGATGCACGCCTTCGTGCGCGAGCACAAGCTGCGCTACGACATCGTCCACGCAAACTTCTTCATGTCGGGCTGGGTCGGTCTGCGCTTCGCGCGCACCTTTCGCACTGCGCTCGTCACCACCTTCCATGCGCTCGGACGCGTTCGCCGCCTGCACCAGGGCGCCGACGACGGCTTCTCGGACGCGCGTTTCGACATCGAAGACCAGTTGGTGCGCGAGTCGCATCGCATCGTTGCGGAATGTCCGCAGGACCTGCGCGACATGATCGAGCATTACGGCGCCGACTCGTCGCGCATCGAAATCGTGCCCTGCGGATTCGATCCCGCCGAGCTCGAGCCGGTGGATCGGCTCGAGGCGCGTGCGCAGTTGCAGTGGCCGAGCGACGCATTCACCGTGCTGCAACTCGGCCGGATGGTTCCGCGCAAGGGCGTCGACAACGTGATTCGCGCGATCGCCGTGCTGAAGAACCGCTTCGGCCTCGATGCGCGACTGGTGATCGCCGGAGGCAATTCCAGCGACCCCGCGATGAACCACACGCCGGAGCTCGAGCGCCTTGCGCGGATTGCGCAGGCTGAGGGCGTGGCGGATCGGGTGGAATTCATCGGCCGCTGCGATCGCGACCGGCTGCGCACGGTATACAGCGCCGCCGACGTCTTCGTCACGACGCCTTGGTACGAGCCCTTCGGCATCACGCCGGTCGAAGCGATGGCCTGCGGATGCCCGGTCGTAGGTTCCGCCGTCGGTGGCATCCAGGACACCGTCGTGAATGGTCGCACCGGTTACCTGGTTCCGCCGAACGATCCGGTTGCGCTGGCCGAGCGCCTGGCGCAACTCGGCGCGAACCCGGCCATCGCGCAACGAATGGGGCGTGCAGGGCTCGCGCGCGCGAGAAAGCTGTTCACCTGGGCGCGCGTCGCGCGCGGGCTGCTCGACGTCTATCGCAGCGCCGCGGCGTGCGCGAGTGCCCCGGCGCGGTCACTCGGCAGGGTCGTTGCGGCGCCGGCTGCATTCGCGCGCCTGCCGTTGCGCACGGCGCGCGCCGGATCCGCACCCGAAGCAGGAATGGGGGGCAACGATGCAGCAGCCGTCGGCTGGAAGTAAGTCGGTGTCGACAGGCGCGCAGCCCGCGCCGTCGATCGCCAGGCTCGCGAAGCGAGTCGTCGTCGTCACCGGCGGCGCGAGCGGACTCGGTGCGGCCACCTGTGCCGAACTAGGCGCCGCAGGGGCGCATGTCGTCGTTGCCGATCTCGCGAAGGAGCGCGCGCAGCATTGCGCGTCGCAGCTGAACGAGAGCGGCATCGAGGCGCTCGCCGCCGCGGTCGACGTCGGCGACGAAGTGCAGGTGCAGCGCTTGTTCGACGCGGCGATCGAGCGCTTCGGCGCCGTCGACGCGGTCGTCAACAGCGCGGCGATCGACGTCACCGCGCCGATCTCGGAGTTGTCCGCCGCCGACTGGGAACGCATCGTGCGCACGAACCTGAACGGTGTGTTCCTGGTCGCCAGACAGGCCTGCGCGGCAATGCGCGAACGCGGCGGCGCGATCGTCAACATCGCGTCCACCGCGTCGAAGCGCGCGTGGCCGAACGCGAGCGCGTATCACGCGACGAAGTGGGGCGTGCTCGGTCTGTCGCACGCGCTGCATGCCGAGCTGCGACCGCAGGGGATCAAGGTCTGCGCGATCGTCGCCGGCGGCATGCGCACGCCGTTCCTGCTCGATCGCTTTCCCGACATCGACCCGTCGGTGCTGCAGGATCCGCGCAACGTCGCGCGCGCGATCCGCTTCGTGCTCGAGCAGCCCGCCGAGACCGTCATCCCCGAGATGATGGTGCTGCCGATGCGCGAGACTTCGTGGCCGTGACCGCGCCGCGCCCGGCGATCTTTCTCGACAAGGACGGGACCTTGCTCGTTGACGTTCCGTTCAACGTCGATCCGCAGCGCATGCGCTTCGCCGAAGGCGTGCCGCAGGCGCTCGCGCGCCTGGCTGCGCTCGGCGCGCCGTTGATCGTGGTCAGCAACCAGGCGGGGGTCGCGCTCGGGCGTTTCGCTGCTTCGCAACTCGACGGCGTGCGCGAGCAGCTGGCCGCGATGTTTGCACGATGCGGTGCGTCGCTCGCCGCCGCCTACTTCTGCACGCATCATCCGCAGGGAAGCGTCGCCGCGCACGCCTTCGCCTGCGACTGCCGAAAGCCTTTGCCGGGACTGCTGCGCCGCGCGGCGGTCGAGCACGCGATCGACCTGCAGCGTTCGTGGATGATCGGCGACATCCTCGATGACGTGGAAGCGGGCAAGCGCGCCGGGTGCCGCGCGGTGCTCGTGTGCAACGGCAACGAAACGCAATGGGTGGCCGGACCCTTCCGTCGGCCGGATCATCTCGTACGCGACCTCGTCGAGGCCGCCGCGCTGATCGAGGCAGCGAGCGCGCCGCACGGCGTGCCGGTGACCGCATGAACGAAGCATGGGCGAAGGCCGAGCGCGTGCTGTGCGTGCGGCTCGACAACATGGGCGACGTGCTGATGACGACGCCGGCGATTCGCGCGATCCGGGCTGCGAAGCCTTCGCGGCGCATCACGCTGCTCGGGTCGTTGTCGGGCGTGCGGGTGGCCGCGCACGTAACCGAGATCGACGCGGCGATCGGCTACGAGGCGCCGTGGGTGAAGAACGCGCGTACCGAAGAATCGGGCACCGACGTCGACCGTGCGCTTGTCGAGACGCTTGCCGCGCATCGCTTCGATGCGGCGGTGATCTTCACCGCGTACAGCCAGAGCCCGATCGCGCCGGCGCTGGTGTGTCGGATGGCGGGCATTCCGCTGCGGCTTGCGCACTGTCGCGAGAACCCGTACCTGCTGCTCAGCGACTGGCTGCCGGAAACCGAACCGGCGCAGCGGATTCGCCACGAGGTAGATCGGCAACTGGACCTCGTCGCCGGCTTCGCGCCGCGCCCGTCCGATCTTCGACTGTCGTTCAGCGTGGCCGACCTCGATCGGGCGGCGCTGGAAACGAAGCTGCGCGAAGCCGGCGTCGATCCCGAGGCGGCGCGCGTCGTCGTGCATCCCGGGGCGAGCGCGCCTTCGCGTCGATGGCCGGCCGCGCATTTCGCGCAGACGCTGCGCGAGCTCGCGCAGTGCCAGAACCGCGAGATCGTGCTCACCGGCGACGCCGGGGAAACCACACTCGTCTCCGCCATCGCGGCGCAGGCAGGCAACCCCGCGTGCGTGCACGACCTGTCGGGGCGGTTGTCGCTCGGCGAACTCGGTGCGCTGCTCGAACGCGCGGACCTGCTGATCGCGAACAACACGGGCCCTGTGCACGTCGCCGCCGCGCTCGGCACGCCGGTGGTGGATCTCTACGCGCTCACCAATCCGCAGCACGCACCGTGGCGCGTGCCCGCGCGCGTGCTGAACCGCGACGTGCCGTGCCGCAATTGCTACAAGAGCGTGTGCCCGAACGGCACGCAGGCGTGCCTCGCCGGTGTCGAGCCGCGCGAAGCGGTGCAGGCCGCGCTGGCGCTGCTGTCGGCGCGGCGTTCGCTGCGCGCGCTCGAAGAACGATTCACCGACCAGGAGAACTGAACCGGATGGCAGCCTTGCCCGTCGAACCCATGAACCATGAGCGCGCGCAGCGCATCGCGGTGTTCCGCGCGCTGCAGTTGGGCGATCTGCTCTGCGCAGTGCCGGTGTTGCGTGCGCTGCGCCACGCGCATCCGCGCGCGCACGTCACGCTGATCGGGTTGCCTTCGTCCGCAGCTTTCGCGCGGCGCTTCGACGGTTATATCGACGACTGGCTCGGATTTCCCGGCGCGACCGGCCTGCGCGAGCAGTCGCCCGATGGCGCGCGCCTGCCGGCGTTCTTCGCCGAGGCTCGCGCGCGTCGATTCGATCTCGCGTTGCAGCTGCACGGCAGCGGCGAACGCACCAATGGCATCGTGCGCATGATCGGCGCAAGGCGCAGCTGCGGGTTCGCTCCGGCGCACGGCGTGGACAGCGCCGGTGACGACTTCGTGCGCTGGCCGGAGGAAGTCTCGGAGGTCGAGCGCCTGTTGCGCCTCGTCGATCACCTCGGCATCGAAAGACGCGGCAGCGAGCTCGAGTTTCCGATGGGCGAGGACGAGCGGCGTGCGTGGCGTCGCATCGCGCAGCGTCACTCGCTCGATCCGCAGCGTCTCGTGCTCGTGCACCCGGGAGCACGTTTCCCGTCGAGGCGCTGGCCGGTCGAACGTTTCGCCGAGCTGGCCGATCGACTGGCGTTGCGCGGCTGGCAGGTTGCGATCACCGGCTCCGCAGACGAACGCTCGCTCGCGGCGTCGATGCGCCGTTCGATGCGAACGCAGGCGGCCGACCTGAGCGGCGCGACCGGACTCGGCGAGCTCGGCGCCGCGATCGAGAACTGTCGACTGCTCGTGTGCAACGACACCGGTGTGTCGCACGTGGCGGTCGGCGTCGGCACGCGCAGCGTCGTCGTCGCGAGCGGCAGCGAGATTCGTCGATGGCGGCCGCTCGACCGGCGCCTGCATCCGATGCTCGCGGTCGACATGGAGTGTCGGCCGTGCGCCCACCGGGTGTGTCCGCGCGTCGGTCACCCGTGCGCGACGGCGATCGGCGTCGATGCGGTGTTCGAGCTCGCGCTGCACCAGTTGACGACCGGTGCGCCGCGGCCGTCGCAGGCAGTCGCGCCGGTGGGCGCCTGAGCGCGCCAATGCCCACGGCGCATGACGGCTCGCGCCTGCAGGTGCTGACCTGGCACGTGCACGGCAACTACCTGTACTACCTGAGCCAGGCGGTACACGATTTCCATCTCGTCACGCTGCCCGGTCATCCGCCCGGACACGCCGGCCGCGTCGGCACGCTGCCGTGGGGTTCGAACGTGCACGAGGTCGCCGCCGAGGACGTCGCCGGTGGGCGCTTCGACTGCGTGCTGTACCAGTCGCGTCGACACTGGGACGACGATCGCCTGCGTTGGCTGAGCGACGCACAGCGCGCGTTGCCCACCGTGTACCTCGAGCACGATCCGCCGCAGCAGCATCCGACGGCCACGCGTCATCCCGCGGCCGACACCGACGCGTACATCGTGCACGTGACGTCGTTCAACGCGCTGATGTGGGACAACGGCGCTGCGCGCACGCGCGTCATCGAGCACGGCGTTCTCGTGCCCGACGACGTTCGCTATCGCGGCGACCGCGACGAAGGAATCGTCGTCGTCAACCATCTGCGCGAGCGCGGACGACGGCTCGGCGCCGACGTCTTCGAGCAGGTGCGCGAGCGCGTTCCGTTGACGCTGGTCGGCATGGGTTCGCAGGCGATCGGCGGCGCGGGCGAGATTCCGAACCTCGAGCTTGCGGATTTCGTTTCGCGCTTCCGCTTCTTCTTCAATCCGATCCGCTACACGAGCCTGGGTCTGTCGGTGCTCGAGGCGATGACCGTCGGCGTGCCGGTGGTCGCGCTGGCTACCACCGAGATGCCGATGGTGATCCGCAACGGCGTGAACGGCTACGCCGACACCGACGTCGACGCGTTGGTCGACGTGATGCGGACGCTGATCGCCGACCCGGACCTTGCGCGAAGATGGGGCGAGGCCGCGCGCACCGATGCGCTCGCACGCTTCTCGATCGGACGCTTCGCGCGCGACTGGACGCAGTTCCTGCTGGAGGCGGTGCGCGACGGGTGAGCCGCCGCGCTTCGCGCCAGGTCGTCAGGTGGCTTCGGCCGGTACCGCACTCGCGATCAGCGACTGCCAGCCGGTTGCGTCGACGGGCCAGGCGCGCTCGCCGTTCGCCTGCAGCTGCCGCAGGATCTGCCCGAGCTGCCAGGTGGGCGGCTGACCCAGCGCCGCCGGACGCTCGCGCCAGATTCGCCGCACGATGTTGTCGCCGACCGCGAAGCGCTGCGCGATTGCCTCGATTGTCGCGCGGTCCTGGCCGGCGTCGATCGCGCGCTTGAGCGCCGCGGCCCAATACAGGCTGTGAGCGCTGCGTTCCCGTGCGGCGATCGGACGCAGTTCGAAGGTCGCGCGCGCCCGAATCGGCGGCGCAGCATAGTCGTCGTGCTGCGGCTCGTCGGCTGCATCCCGCTCCGGCCCGCAGGCGTCGAGCGGCACGAGCGCGTCGGCGAAGAAATTCGCGAACGACGGCAACCTCGCGAGCAGGTGCGCGCGCGGCGCGGCATGCCGCGCATCGATGCGCAGCCAGTTGTAGCAGCCCAGGTGCAGGCCGGCGCCGGTCTTCGACAGCTTGGCGAGCGTGACCGGATCGAGCGCCGATTCGAGCACCGCGCGCACACGCGCGTCGATCGCGTCCTCGCGCAGGTCGACCGAACGCAGCGCGCGTCCATAAAAGTCGACGTCGATGATCTCGTCGCGCAGCGCCGCGCGCAGGCTGGCAAGGAAATCGGGATGACGCCCGGCGCGATCGAACAGCGACCCGGTGGCATGCGGCTCGATCCGGTGCTCGTGGTCGAGGTGCCGTCCCCAGTCGTCGCGGCGACGATCGAGCGTGGTGAGCATCTCGTCGGCCAGCGACGCGAACAGCAGGTCGAGCGCGTCGTTGTCCGGGCGCGGCGCGCCCGCAGCGACTTCGCTGCGCGCGAGCACGTCGACCAGCAGGCGCAACGTGCGATCGGACAGCAGCGCGCGGAAATCGTAGACGAGCTGGTCGCGATCGACGCCGACGAAGCGCACGTTCAGTCCCCATGCGCGGGTGAGGTGCGCGAAGATCGGATTGGTCATCAGCGACAGCCGCGACGCCAGCGGCAGCAGCACGACGAACAGCCGCCAGTCGGAAGATGGATCGCGAACGACGATCGCGCGCGGGCTGTTGGCGTAGCTCGCCGCCAGTTGCGCGAGCTCGGGACCGGTGTTGCCGGGGTCCTGCAGGTCGCGGTCGATCGGCACTGCATCGACCGTGAAAAACTCGACGTCCTTCAAGGCGGAACGAGCGTTCGGCTTAGCGTGAACAGGCCCTAGTCGGCCTGCTTGGCGAGAAACAGCAGCCCGCCGCCGAACAGCAGCAGGGCGGTGGCCATCAGGATGCGGGCGATCGATCCGCGCCACAGCGCTTCGGCTGCGAACAGGACCCCCGCCGTGAGCACGATGCGTGCGGTGCCGGCGGTGCGTTGCGCGGGACTGAGGCGGGTCATGTCGGTAATCTACCGTAGAACCGGCGGCGATGTCCGGGATTCAGAGACGGTGCGAATGTCGAGCCCGGACAGTTCGACACCGTCGATGTGGCTCGTCCAGCGCTCGCCGACGAACAGCGGTTGCGCATCGGTGAGCGTGCCCGTGGTGACCAGCGAACCCGGCTCGATCGAATGGCCGCGCAGCGCCAGTTCGTGCGCCAGGTGCGCGATCGCGTGCAGCGGTCCGTCGAGCGCGGCGCTGCCACGTCCGCGCGCCACCGCGACCCCGTTCCGGCACAGCTCGACCTCGATGGCGGCGAGCCGTTCGATGACCTGTTCCGGACGATCGCCGAGCGTGCGTATGGGCCGGCGCGGGCCGAGCAGCAACGCGCCGTGCAGGCTTTGTGCGGCGACCGCCTCGGCTGCCGTGAACCGCCACTCGGGGTAGGGGCACTGCACGATCTCGAATCCGTGCGCGAACCAGTCGGCCGCTTCGCAGACGGCTTCCGCAGTCGGCTCGCGCGGCGTCTTGCGCAGGCCGATGACGATCTCGGGTTCGAGCCTGGGCTGCGCGAAGCGCGAGAGGTCGACGGCGATCGGCGCGCCTGCGTCTTCATTGCCCGCTTCGGCCGAGTGCAGCGTCGAGTTCCAGACCGGCCCCCAGATCGGATGGAACACGCCGTACAGGGGCCAGATCGAACGATTGGTGAAGCCGATCTTGTAGCCGACCGCGCGTTCGCCGCGGGCGATGCGCGCCACCGCGATGCCGGTCTGCAGCGCCTCGGCGTGCGCCAGATCGCGCAGCGGTGCGTAGGTGTTGCGGGCGAACGTGCGCGCGTGGTCGCACGCGTCGAGGAGGAGTTCCGCGGACAGTTCGTCGGGCATCCGGCATTATCCCGCGCGCGTGCCGCGGCGCGGTTGAGCGGCGCTTTCCATCAGGGTCGATCCGGAGGCGAAACTGGGAATCATCGAGATCGTCATCATCGTCGTCGCCGGCTTCCTTGCCGGCGCGGTCAATTCGGTGGCCGGCGGCGGAACGTTCTTCTCGTTTCCGGCGATGCTCGCCGTGGGCGTGCCTCCGGTCATCGCCAATGCGAGCAATGCGGTGGCGCTGTGGCCAGGAAGTCTCGCCGGGGCGTGGGCCTTCCGTCGCGAGCTGCGCCGCTTTTCGGCGAGCCTGCCGGCGTTGTCGGCGATCGCCTTCGTCGGCGGGATCGGGGGCGGGCTGCTGTTGCTGCGCACGTCGAACGATCGCTTCTCGGCGCTGATTCCGTGGCTGCTGCTTCTCGCAACGCTGCTCTTCGCTTTCAGCGGGCCGTTGTCGAGCGGCATGCGCGCACTGCTCGGCCGTGCTGCCGAGCGCGAGCGCGAGCGTGGCCAGGAGCGCGAGCGCGAGCGTGGGCGTGGCCAGGACCGAGAGCGCGGACAGGAGCCGGAACACGCAGGCGGGCACTCCCACGCTGCACCCGCCCGACACTTCGGCCTCGGCGGATACCTCTTCCAGGGCGTCGTCTCGATCTACGGCGGCTTCTTCGGCGCCGGCATGGGCATCCTGATGATCGCCGCGCTGGCGATCCAGGGCTTCGAGGACCTGTACGAGATCAACGCGCTGAAGAACTGGCTGTCGGCGGTGATTTACAGCGTCGCGGTGGCGACCTTCGTGCTGGCCGATGCGGTGTCGTGGCCGCATACGCTCGTGATGCTCGTTGCGGCGACGATCGGCGGTTATCTCGGCGCGGCATGGGCCCGGCGGATACCGGCGCTCTGGTTGCGCCGCTTCATCATCGGTTTCGGCGCGCTGCTCACCGCCTGGTACTTCCCGGACGCGTTCGCGTGAGCACGGGCGATCGAAGGTGGCCCGACCCCGAGACGCCGTCCGTGCGGTCGTCTTCACGCTGCACGCCCGGTGTAAACTGGGGCAACCCTTATCGTGCCGGGATCCCGCCTCGTCGGTCTGCCGCGAGGCCCCGCGATCCCGGCCGCTGCTTTTGCGGCTCATGCCGAATCAAGCTGAGAAGAATTTGCAGCGCGTTCCGTTGCGCAGACGCACGGGATGCCGCGTGGCACGGCTCACGCCGTTGCCCGAGGATTCCCATCAAGGAGATTGACCCATGTCCCAGGTTCGCGCCGAAGCGCCTTCGAATCGACCGTCGGCCGCTGGCGCCGCCGCCGACGTAGTTCCGCAGGATTCCGAAGCGACGCGCGAAGCAATGCGCTCGCAGCTCGGCGCGCCGGCCTGGATGCGCAACCGCCGGCTGCTCGAATGGGTCGGCCGGATCGCCGAGCTGACGAAGCCAGAGCGCATTCACTGGTGCGACGGCTCGCAGGCCGAGTACGACCGGCTGTGCGAGGCGATGGTCGAGAGGGGCACGCTGCGCCGGCTCGATCCGAAGAAGCGGCCGAACTCGTTTCTCGCGCTGTCCGACCCGAGCGACGTCGCCCGCGTGGAAGACCGCACCTTCATCTGCAGCGAGAAGCGCGAGGATGCGGGCCCCACCAATAACTGGGTCGACCCCGACGAGATGCGCGCAACGCTCGAGCGGCTGTTCGACGGCTGCATGCGCGGACGCACGCTGTACGTCATTCCGTTCTCGATGGGGCCGCTCGGCAGCCACATCTCGCATATCGGCGTCGAGCTGACCGACAGTGCGTACGTCGCCGTGAGCATGCGCACGATGACGCGCATCGGCCGCGACGTCGCCGACCTGCTCGGCGAGGACGGCGGCTTCGTGCCGTGCGTGCACTCGGTGGGCGCGCCGCTCGCGGCCGGCCAGGCCGACGTGCCCTGGCCGTGCAACGACACCAAGTACATCGTGCACTTCCCGCAGACCAGCGAGATCTGGTCATACGGTTCGGGCTACGGCGGCAACGCGCTGCTCGGCAAGAAGTGCTTCGCGCTGCGCATCGCGTCGAACATGGGCCGGCAGGACGCCGAGCGCGGCGGCCCGGGGTGGCTCGCCGAGCACATGCTGGTGCTCGCCGTAACCTCGCCCGAGGGCAAGCGCTACCACGTCGCTGCCGCCTTTCCATCGGCCTGCGGCAAGACGAATTTTGCGATGCTGATTCCGCCGAAGGGCTTCGACGGTTGGACGGTATCGACCATCGGCGACGACATCGCGTGGATCAAGCCGCACACCGACGGGCGGCTGTACGCGATCAACCCCGAGGCGGGCTTCTTCGGCGTGGCGCCGGGCACCAGCGAGAAGACGAACCCGAACTGCGTGGCGATGCTGCGCGAAAACACGATCTTCACGAATGTGGCGCTCACCGACGACGGCGACGTCTGGTGGGAAGGCCTGTCGGAGCCGCCGGCGCATCTCACCGACTGGCGCGGCAACGACTGGACGCCAGCCGACGGCAAGGCCGGGCGCAAGGCGGCGCACCCCAACTCGCGCTTCACCGTGGCCGCCGCCCAGTGTCCGTCGATCGATCCGAACTGGGAAAGCGTGGACGGCGTGCCGATCGATGCGTTCATCTTCGGCGGTCGGCGCTCCACCACGGTTCCGCTGGTCACGCAGGCGCGCAACTGGACCGAAGGCGTCTACATGGCGGCGACGATGGGTTCGGAGACCACCGCCGCGCAGGCGGGCGCCACCGGCGTCGTGCGCCGCGACCCGTTCGCGATGCTGCCGTTCTGCGGCTATCACATGGGTGACTACTTCGGTCATTGGCTGGCGCTCGGCGAGCGGCTCGAGGCGGGCGGTGCGAAGCTTCCGGCGATCTTCTGCGTGAACTGGTTCCGCACCGACGAGAACGGCAAGTTCGTCTGGCCCGGCTTCGGCGACAACATGCGCGTGCTGAAGTGGATGATCGACCGCATCGAGGGTCGCGCCGACGGCTTCGAGCACGTGTTCGGCACGAGTCCGCGCTACGAGGATCTGCACTGGGACGGGCTGTCGTTCTCGCGCGAGGCCTACGAGCGCATCACGTCGATCGATCGCGGCGCCTGGGAGCAGGAGTTCCGGCTGCACGGCGAGTTGTTCGATCGGCTTGCGCCGCGGCTGCCGGACGCGCTGGCGGAAACGAAGACGCGGCTCGAGGAGCGGTTGGCGGGCTGATCGGGTCGGTCAGCCTCGGGCGAGGTAGTAGGCTTCGTCGAACAGGCGCACTCGGTCCGGCGCGAAAACGACCAGCAGCGTGGTCAGCATGCCTTCGATCCACGCTTCGCCGGCCGACAGCAGCAGCGCATAAGGCAGCGCCAGCCGCAGTTGCTGCCCGAGCGCGTGCGCCGACGCGGTGTCGGCGCCGCCGCGTTGTGCGCCCAGCGCCAGCGCGTCGATCAGGCCGACGGCGAGCAGCGGCAGCGCGTACGCGACGAACAGGCCGAGGAAGCCGACGCCGAGCAGGAAGATGAAGAGGTTCGGCGGCAGGCGGCGGCGACAAGCGCGAGCGAGCGCCCACATCAGCCATGCCGGCGCAACGGCGAAGAACAGGATATCGACGCCGAGCGCGGCGAAGGATCGGCTTCCGAGGAAGGCCTCGATCGCCATCACGGTGGCAACCGAGACCACCGCCCGCGGATAGCCGAGCAGCAGCGTCAGCCAGGCGGTGCCTGCGTACTGCAGCGTCACGTCGCCCGGCATCGTCACCGTCGCCTGTCGGGCGACGAGGAAAGCCACCGTAGCGAGCGCCCACGTCGTCTGACCGGCGTGCGGCAAGGTCCACTGCGCGCGTCGCGCCGCATCAACCAGTGCTGCCACCGACACAGCGGTGCCCAGCCAGAGAATCACCGCGGGGAAAGCGGTTTGAGACAAGCGGGCGCTCGCTTACTTATTCTGTGACCGTCGTTGCGGCGGACAACGCGATTGCCTGGCGGATCGCGGCGATCAGGCTGGCCGGGTCTGCGAGGCCGCGCCGGTCGGGGCCGGGTTGCCCTGCCTTGTCGAAAGCAGTGCCGTGGTCGGGACTCGTGCGGACGAAGGGCAGGCCTAGTGTGACGTTCACGCCGTCGTCGATGCCGAGGTACTTCACCGGAATCAGCCCCTGGTCGTGGTACATCGCGACCACGAGGTCGAACTCGCGCATCCCGCGTGCACGCATGAATACGGTGTCTGGAGCGAAGGGGCCGCTTACTTCGATTCCTTCGGCACGGGCTTGAGCGATGGCCGGGCCAATGATCTCGATCTCCTCGCGACCGAACAGGCCGCCTTCGCCCGCGTGCGGGTTCAGACCGGCGACCGCGATGCGCGGGTGCGACAGGCCGGCGCGGCGCATCGACGCGTGCGCAATCTGGATCGTGCTCAGGATGCCGTCGGCGTCGAGCCGCTCGACCGCCTCGCGCAACGCCACGTGGATCGAAACCAGCACCACGCGTAGCTCGGGGTTGGCCAGCATCATCCGAACGTCGACACCGCCGGCGAGTTCGGCGAGCAGCTCGGTGTGGCCGGGGAAGCGGTGGCCCGCCGCGTGCATCGCCTCCTTCGCAATCGGCGCGGTGACCACCGCGCGCGCGTCGCCGCGCAGCGCCAGCTCCGCGGCGCGCACGATGCAGCGCCAGGCGGCATCGCCGGCGCGCGCGTCGACGCGCCCCACCGTCAGGTCTGAGGGCAGGCGGACCGCGTCGTCGACGTCGGCCGGCATCGGCAACGACAGCCGCGCCGCCTCACGGGCGAGCCACTGCGCATCGCCGACGACGCGCAGTGGCGCCGCGAGCGAGCGATCGGCGCAGGCCTTCAGCACGATTTCCGGCCCGATGCCGCAGGCGTCGCCCATTGTGACGACGAGCGGGAGAGACTCGCGAGCGGAGGCGGAGAGCATCCGGCTGATTCTACGGCCGTGCTGCCGGTCCGGGCATGCGGACGGGGCTTAGACTGGAGGCCTCGGTTCGAGGCGAACCGACCGGGTGCGCCAGGCCCCGACAGGCGGGAGACGAGCGAGTGAACAGCGGCAGCGATCGAGTCGGCACGGCGCCGTCACGACAGGCGAGCGACGAGGGCGGCGCTTGCACCGGCGAGGTTTTCACCGGCGACGCGGCCCCGATCGAGGTTGGCCACTGGATCGACGGCGCCGTGGCGCCGCCGCGCGCCGATGCGCGCCAGGCAACGGTGTGGAACCCGGCTATTGGGCGCGAGCGAGGGCGCGTCGCGCTGGCCGTGCCAGCGGAGGTCGACGCCGCGGTGAATGCCGCAGCGAACGCCTTCGCCGGCTGGGCGGCGACGCCGCCGGTGCGCCGGGCGCGCGTGATGTTCCGCTTCCGGGATCTCCTCGAAACGCATCTGGACGAGTTGGCCGGGCTGATCGTCGCCGAGCACGGCAAGATCCTCTCGGACGCCAGGGGCGAGGTGCAGCGCGGGCTCGAGGTCGTCGAATTCGCCTGCGGCATCCCGCAACTGCTCAAGGGCGAGTTCAGCGAGCAGGCCGGCCCGGGCATCGACGCGCATTCGGTGCGCCAGCCGCTCGGCGTGTGCGTCGGCATCACACCGTTCAATTTTCCAGCGATGGTGCCGATGTGGATGTTTCCGGTGGCGATCGCCTGCGGAAACACCTTCGTGCTCAAACCCTCCGAGCGCGATCCGTCGGCTTCGCTGCTGATGGCGCAGTTGCTGCGCCGCGCCGAGTTGCCCGACGGCGTGTTCAACGTCGTGCAGGGTGATCGCGAGGCGGTCGAGGCGCTGCTCGCGCATCCGAAGGTCGCGGCGGTGAGCTTCGTCGGCTCCACCGCAATCGCGCGCTCGGTTCACGAGACGGCGTCGCGCAACGGCAAACGCGTGCAGGCGCTGGGCGGCGCGAAGAATCACATGGTCGTGATGCCGGACGCAGATCTCGACCAGGCGGTCGATGCGCTGGTCGGCGCCGCTTATGGGTCGGCGGGCGAACGCTGCATGGCGGTGTCGGTCGCCGTCGTCGTCGGCGGCGTGGCGGACCAACTCGTTGCACGACTGGCCGAGCGCGTGCCGGGCATCCGGGTGGGGGCGGGCACCGACCCGCACGCCGAGATGGGACCGCTCGTTACCGCCGCGCATCGCGAGCGCGTGCTTCGCTACATCGATACCGGCGTCGAAGAGGGCGCGAAGCTGGTCGTCGACGGACGCGAGATGCGCACCCCGGATGGCGGCGACGGCTTCTTCGTCGGCGGTTCGTTGTTCGACCACGTCGCGCCGGAAATGACCATCTATCGCGACGAGATCTTCGGACCGGTGCTGTCGATCGTTCGCGTCGATTCGTTTGAGCAAGCGCTCACTCTCGCGAATAGCCACGAGTACGGTAACGGTGTCGCAATCTTCACGCGCGACGGCGATGCGGCGCGCGAGTTCGCCTCGCGCGTGCAGGTCGGGATGGTCGGCGTGAACGTGCCGATCCCGGTGCCGATGGCTTTCCATTCGTTCGGCGGCTGGAAGGCGTCGCTGTTCGGCGACCACCACATCTACGGACCGGAGGGCGTGCGCTTCTACACGAAGCTGAAGGCGGTGATGCAGCGTTGGCCTACGGGCATCCGCGCGGGCGCCGACTTCTCGATGCCGACCTCGCATTGAATCGAAGATTCCTGCTTCGGAGAAACAGCGATGACGATGCAACTGAAGGACATGCGGCTGCTCAAGCGCAATGGCTACATCGACGGCAAGTGGGTCGATTCGGATGCGGGCAAGAGCTTTCGCGTCACCGATCCTGCAACCGGGCAGACGATCGCGGAACTGAGCGACATGGGCGTCGCCGAGACCAAGCGCGCGATCGATGCGGCGGCGCGCGCGCTGCCCGCCTGGCGCGCGAAAACGGCGAAGGAGCGCGCGGCGATCCTGCGTCGCTGGTACGAACTGGTGCTCGCGCACGCCGAAGATCTCGCGCTGCTGATGACCACCGAGCAGGGCAAGCCGCTCGCCGAGGCGCGCGGCGAGGTGGCCTACGGCGCCTCGTTCATCGAATGGTTCGCCGAAGAAGGGCGTCGCGCCTATGGCGACATCATTCCGAGCAACGCACCCGATCGGCGCCTGCTCGCAATCAAGCAGGGGATCGGCGTGTGCGCGGCGATCACGCCGTGGAACTTCCCGATCGCGATGATCACGCGCAAGGTGGCACCGGCCTTCGCCGCCGGTTGCACGGTGGTGGCGAAGCCCGCCGGCGCGACGCCTCTCTCGGCGCTGGCGCTCGTCGAGTTGGCTGAGCAGGCGGGCTTTCCGGCGGGCGTCTTCAACATGATCGTCACCGGCTCGCAGTCGTCGAAGATCGGCGAGGAGCTGTGCACGAACCCGATCGTGCGCAAGGTGTCGTTCACCGGCTCCACCGAGGTCGGACGCATCCTGCTGCGCCAGTCGGCCGACACGATCAAGAAGCTTTCGCTCGAGCTCGGCGGCAACGCACCCTTCATCGTCTTCGACGACGCCGACCTCGATGCGGCGGTCGAGGGCGCGATCGCCTCCAAGTACCGCAACGCCGGGCAGACTTGCGTCTGCGCGAATCGCATCTACGTGCAGGCCGGCGTCTACGACGCGTTCGCGCAGAAGCTCGCCGCGCGCGTGTCGCAGTTCAAGGTCGGCCCCGGCGTCGAGGAAAACGTCGTGATCGGACCGCTGATCGACGGCAAGGCGATCGAGAAGGTCGAGGAGCACGTGGCCGACGCGCTCGCGCAGGGCGCGAAAGTCGCGCTCGGCGGCAAGCGCCATGCGCTCGGCGGGCTGTTCTTCGAGCCGACAATCCTCACCGGAGTTCGCTCTTCGATGCGCGTCGCGCGCGAGGAAACCTTCGGGCCGGTGGCGCCGCTGTTTCGCTTCGATAGCGACGACGAGGCGATCGCGATGGCGAACGACACCGAGTTCGGATTGGCCGCGTATTTCTATTCGCGCGACATCGGGCGGATCTTCCGCGCGGCCGAAGCGATCGAGTCGGGGATGATCGGCGTGAACACCGGGCTCATCTCCACCGCGGAGGCGCCGTTCGGCGGCGTCAAGCAATCGGGGCTGGGCCGTGAAGGCTCGCGCTACGGCATCGAGGAGTATCTCGAGATCAAGTACCTGTGCCTGGCCGGCATCTGAAGCAACAACGTGAACCAGCCGGGGAACGGACGATGACGATACGCATGCGCGCGGCGGTGCTGCGTGAGATCGGGCGGCCTGCGCCGTACGAGCAGAGCCGGCCGCTGTCGATCGAGGCAGTCGAACTCGACGGACCGGGGCACGGCGAGATCCTCGTGCGCATTCACGCCGCGGGCCTGTGCCACTCCGATCTCTCCGCGATCAACGGCGATCGCCCGTGGCCGCTGCCGATCGTGCTCGGACACGAGGCGGCCGCCGAGGTCGTCGAACTCGGCCAGGGCGTCGACGACCTGATGGTCGGCGACCACGTCGCGCTGGTCTTTCGGCCCGGGTGCGGCAGCTGCGCGCGGTGCGCGGTGGGACGTCCGGCCCTGTGCATTCCGGGCGGCCAGGCGAACAACGGCGGAACGCTGCTCGGCGGGCATCGCAGGTTGCGTGCGCTCGCAGGCGGCAGCACCGACGGTGCGCTGAACCATCACCTCGGGTGCGCTGCTTTCGCCGAGTACGCGACGGTCTCGCGCCGTTCGGCCGTTCGGATCGACCCCGATCTCCCGTGGGAGGAAGCGGCGCTCTTCGGCTGCGCGGTGATCACCGGCGCGGGTGCCGTCATCAACACTGCGAAGGTCGAGGCCGGATCGGCCGTGGCCGTCGTGGGGCTGGGCGGAGTGGGGTTCTCAGCCCTTCTCGCTGCCCAGGCAGCCGGAGCCCGCACGGTCATCGCAGTCGATCGGCTTGCTTCGAAACTGGCAAAAGCGCGGGAACTGGGGGCTACGCACTGCTTCGACGCCGCTTCTCCGGACATCATCGCGCAAGTCAAGGATGCGACGGGCGGCGGCGTCGACTACTCGTTCGAGATGGCGGGGAGCGTGGATGCGCTCGAGTTGGCATACCGACTCGCTTGCCCCGGCGGGACCACGGTCACCGCGGGTCTGCCGAATCCGAACGCTCGCTGGTCACTGCAGGCCGTGTCGCTGATTGGCGAGGAGCGGACCGTGAAAGGTAGCTATCTCGGATCGTGCGTGCCTGCGCGCGACATCCCGCGCTACATCGCGCTGTATCGGGCGGGCAAACTTCCCGTCGATCGTCTACTGTCGGAACAGATCGCGCTCGAAGAGATCCACCCGGCGCTCGATCGCCTGGCGCGTGGCGAATCGATTCGCCAGGTCATTCGAATGAACTGACGGGGCGCCGCGCATGTTTCACGTGAAACGTCGCTGAGCGTCCGTACCGCCGCGATTCCTTTTGTGCCTTCCTCCGCCCTGCGATGGACCGCGTCGAGACCGTTGTCGTAGGCGCGGGGGTCGTCGGTCTGGCCGTCGCGCGCGCGCTTGCCATTTCGGGGCGCGAAGTCGTCATCGTGGAGCGTGAACGCGCGTTCGGCACGGGAACCAGCGCGCGAAACAGCGAAGTGATTCATGCGGGGCTCTATTACCCGCCCGGTTCGCTGAAGGCGAGTCTCTGCATCGAAGGGGCCGCGCGCTTGTACGACTTCTGTCGAGAGCGGCACGTCCCGCATCGGCGTTGCGGCAAGCTGATCGTCGCTTGCGACGTCGGCGAGCGCGAGGCCTTGCACTCGATCGCGCAGCGAGCGGCGGGCTGCGGCGGCGGTCCGCTTCAGTGGCTCGACCGCTCGCGGCTCGCGAAGATGGAGCCGGCGCTGCGCGCCGATACTGCGCTGCTTTCGGCGAACACCGGCATCGTAGATAGCCACGCAATGATGCGCGCGCTGCTGGCGGACGCCGAGGATCAAGGTGCGACGCTGGCGGTCGTGAGCGAAGCGACCGGCGCCGAGGCGCGAAAGGGCGGCTTCCTGCTGCGGGTCGCGTCGGGGCAAACCGAGTCGCGGCTGGCGACCCGCGAGTTGGTGAATGCCGCCGGGCTTGGTGCCCAGGATCTCGCTGCACGAATCGACGGACTTTCGCCGGAAACGATTCCGCCGCTGCATCTGGCCAAGGGCAGCTATTTCGCGACTTCTGGGCGGGTGCCGTTCTCCCGTCTCGTCTATCCGTTGCCGGACAGCGCCGGGCTTGGCGTGCATCTGACGCTCGACCTGGCAGGCCAGGCGCGCTTCGGTCCAGATGTCGAATGGGTGTCGACCGTTGACTACGATGTCGATGCGCGGCGCGCTGCAGCTTTCGAGGAGCAGGTGCGTCGATATTGGCCATCGCTGCCGAATCAGTCATTGCAGCCGGCGTACTCGGGGATTCGCCCGAAGCTCGTCGGTCCGGGCGAGACGGCGGCTGACTTTCGCATCGACGGCCCGGAGGTGAGCGGCATTCCGGGGCTCGTCTGCCTGTACGGCATCGAGTCGCCGGGTCTGACTGCGTCGCTCGCGATTGCCGACCGGGTCGTCGCGGCGCTCGAGCTTCGGTAGCGCGCTGCGCTCTTCGTGCGCGCGGCGGAGGGGGCTGACCGGTCTCGCCGCGGCGGCGGGGTCGAACCGGCGAAACGGCGGAAGCGCTCCGACCTCCGCTCGGGCGGAGTATCGGCTGCCTTTCGCCGCATCATCGCGGTCGCCTAGGTGAGAAGACGGCGCGAGGTCGGCACCTTCCCCGCGCCCTCAGGCTTCTTTCCCGCTAATCGGGCACGTGCTGAGGCCCAGCATCTTGTACATCGGGCAGTGCCCTATAAGTCCGGTGGCCAGCGGTACGAGACCGATCCAGCCCCAGACGCCGATCGTTCCCATCAGCGTCAGGACAATCAGCACCAGTCCGGCGACGATGCGAAGTACGCGATCCCAAGATCCTACGTTGCGGTTCATCGAAGCCCCTGCGGTCACGAATGTGGAGAGTCTATTCTCGATCCAACGTGAATCGGTGCTTTGAGGGCGATCAACGCGAGCAGCCGGTATTGCACGTCCGCAATGTTTCACGTGAAACGTGAGGCGTTGGTCGGAACACTCGATAGGTACCACGTCCCGCCCGCCGACTATGTTCCACGTGAAACCAAACGGCAGATCGCCGACTCGCAACTCCAACTCACAGCCGTAAACGGCCCCGTCCTATAATCACGCCCTGGCCTCGATCCGCTTCGTGCCGCTCCGCGAGGCGCAACCCCCGAAATCCGCCGTGCATTCGATCGACTATCCGCAACTCTTCGACGTCATCGTCGTCGGAGGAGGCCATGCGGGCACGGAAGCTGCGCTCGCGGCAGCGCGCATGGGCACGCGAACGCTGTTGCTCACGCACAGCATCGAGACGCTCGGCCAGATGTCGTGCAATCCGTCGATCGGCGGAATCGGCAAGGGACACCTGGTGAAGGAGGTCGATGCCCTCGGCGGCGCGATGGCGGCCGCAACCGACGAGGCCGGGATCCAGTTCCGTATCCTCAATCGCAGCAAGGGCCCCGCCGTGCGCGCCACCCGCGCGCAGGCTGATCGCGTCCTCTATCGGCAGGCGATCCGCTCGCGGATCGAGCGACAACCGAATCTCTGGTTGTTCCAACAGGCAGTCGACGACCTCCTGCTCGACGGCGACCGTGTTGCCGGCGCCGTCACGCAACTCGGCGTGCGCTTCCGGGCGCGCACGGTCGTCCTCACCGCCGGCACCTTTCTCAACGGACTCGTGCACGTCGGGCTCTCGCATCACTCGGCCGGTCGTGCCGGCGACCCGCCGTCGATCTCGCTCGGCCAGCGCCTGAAGGAGCTGAAGCTGCCCCAAGGGCGTTTGAAGACCGGAACGCCGCCGCGCATCGACGGACGGACGATCGACTTCTCTCGTTGCGACGAGCAGCCCGGCGACCTCGACCCGGTCCCCGTGTTCTCGTTTCTCGGGCGCGCGGAGCTGCATCCGCGTCAGTTGCCTTGTTGGGTCACGCACACCAACGAGCGAACGCACGAGATCATCCGCGGCGGCCTGGATCGCAGCCCGCTTTACACCGGCGTGATCGATGGCATCGGTCCGCGTTACTGCCCATCGATCGAGGACAAGATCCAGCGCTTCCGCGACAAGAGCGCGCACCAGATCTTCCTCGAGCCCGAAGGCCTGACGACAAACGAGTTCTATCCGAACGGCGTCTCGACCAGCCTGCCTTTCGACGTCCAGCTCGAAATGGTGCGCTCGATTGCCGGGTTGGAGAATGCGCACCTGCTTCGCCCGGGCTATGCGATCGAATACGACTACTTCGATCCGCGCGCGCTGCACCGCTCGCTCGAGACGCGCGCGATCGGTGGGCTCTTCTTCGCCGGCCAGATCAACGGAACCACCGGCTACGAGGAGGCGGCGGCACAAGGGCTGCTGGCCGGCATCAACGCGGCGCTGCAGGCGCAGGAGCGCGAGCCCTGGTACCCGCGTCGCGACGAGGCATATCTCGGCGTGCTCGTCGACGACCTGGTGTCGCGCGGGGTGACCGAACCCTATCGGATGTTCACCAGCCGCGCCGAATACCGGCTCAGCCTGCGCGAAGACAACGCCGACCTGCGGCTGACGGAGGCCGGTCGCGCGCTCGGCTGCGTCGACGGCGAGCGATGGACCGCCTTCGAGCGCAAGCGCGAAGCCATCGAGCACGAGTTGCAGCGGATGCGCAGCACGCGCCTCGGCTCGCTGCCGGCGAGTGCCGAAAGCGAGCGACTCGCACTCGACCGGGAGCACTCGCTTGCCGACCTGATGCGTCGGCCCGAACTCGACTACGAAGCGCTCGAGCGCCTGGGTTCTCCGGTGCCCGAAGACCCGGCCGTCGCCGAGCAGGTCGAGATCCAGTTGAAGTACGCGGGCTACATCGCACGCCAGCAGGCGGAGATCGCGCGCAGCGAGCGCAGCGAGACCTTCACGATTCCCGACGATTTCGACTATTCGGCGGTGAAGGGCTTGTCCTTCGAGGTGCGACAGCGACTGGCGCAGCAGCGACCGGCGACCGTGGGGCAGGCGGCGCGCATCTCCGGCGTTACGCCGGCGGCAATCTCGCTGCTCCTCGTGCACCTGAAGAAGCGGCAGCGCGAACGCGCCCCGGAGGACGGCCGCCAACGTGCAGCCTGAGAGCGCGGCAGCGCGCCTGCGCGCGGCTTTCGAGGAATTGAAGGTCTGGCCGTCGGAAGTCTCGGCGCAGCGAGCGATCACTGACTCGATGTTGCGCTACGTCGCGCTGCTTGAGAAATGGAACCGGACCTACAACCTGACCGCGGTCCGCGATCCCGACCAGATGCTGGTGCAGCACGTGTTCGACTGTGCGGCGGTGGCGACGCCGCTCAAGGGCCTCGTCGAGCAGCAAGCTTCCGAGCAACCGCCTGGGCTCGGGCGCCCGCGCGTCGTAGACGTTGGCAGCGGCGCCGGGTTGCCGGGCGTCGTCCTCGCGCTGCTGTGGCCCGAGGCGGATTTCGTCCTGGTCGAGCCGGTCGCGAAGAAAGCCGCCTTCCTGCAGCAGGTGAAAACGGAGTTGGCGCTCGCCAACGTCGATGTTGCCCGCTGCCGGGTCGAGGATCTGCCGTCCAGGGAGACGCCCCCCGATGCGATCATCTGCCGCGCCTTCGCCTCGCTCGCCGATTACGCAGCTGCCGTCGAGACACTTGTCGGACCGCGCACCGTCGTCGCGGCGATGAAGGCCCGTCCCGATGAACAAGAGAAGCGGGCGCTCACCCACGGTTGGCGGATCGCAGATGAAATCAGGTTGCAGGTCCCCGAACTCGATGCGCGTCGCAGTCTCGTCGTTCTCGAACGAGGCAGCCTCACGGAAGCAGGAGCACAAACCGCGTGAATGAAAACGAAAGCGGGCGCTCACGTGCGCCAAAGATCTTCGTGGTCGCCAACCAGAAGGGCGGCGTCGGCAAGACGACCACCTCGGTGAATCTGGCCGCGGCGCTCGCCCGGCACGGCAAGCGCACGCTGCTCGTCGACCTCGACCCGCAAGGCAACGCGACGATGGGCAGCGGCATCGACAAGCGCACGCTCACCCGTTCGGTCTATCACGTGCTGATCGGTCTTGCCGACGTCGTCGATGCGACGCGCCGATCGGAGAACGCCGGCTACGACGTGCTCCCGGCCAATCGCGACCTCGCCGGTGCCGAACTCGACCTCGTCGACTTCGACGAGCGTGAGTCGCGGCTGAAGGACGCGCTCGAGCCGGTGCTCGACCAATACGATTTCGTGCTGATCGATTGCCCGCCGTCGCTGTCGCTGCTGACGCTGAACGGCTTCTGCGCGGCCCACGGCGTCGTCATCCCGATGCAGTGCGAGTACTTCGCGCTGGAAGGTCTGTCCGATCTGGTCAACACGATCAAGAAAGTGCATGCCAACTTCAATCGGGATCTGCAGGTGATCGGGCTGTTGCGCGTCATGTTCGATCCGCGCGTGACGCTCACGCAGCAGGTCTCCGCGCAACTCGAGCAGCACTTCGGCGACAAGGTGTTTCGCACGATCATCCCGCGCAACGTCCGCCTGGCGGAGGCACCGAGCTACGGCCTGCCGGGGATCGTGTTCGACGCGCAATCGAAGGGTGCGCGCGCCTACCTGCAGTTCGGCGCCGAGCTCGTCGAGCGCGTCGCTGGCTGGTCGCGGCGCGCGGCCCCGTCGTCCGCTTCCGCCCATCCCGATTCTCCGGAGCCTTCCCGATGAGCAAGAATCCGAAGCTTCGCGCCAAGGGCCTGGGTCGCGGCCTCGATGCGCTGCTCGGCGGCGACGAGCCGCCCCGCGCCGAACCGGCGCGCGCCGACGAACCGACCCGGGCGCTGCCGCTGGACGTGTTGCAGCCCGGTCGCTACCAGCCGCGCACGCGGATGGACGAGTCTTCGCTGCAGGAGCTCGCCGCATCGATCCGCGGCCACGGCGTCATGCAGCCGATCGTCGTGCGTCCGATCGGCGACGGTCGCTGGGAGATCATTGCCGGCGAACGTCGCTTCCGCGCGGCCGGGCTCGCCGGCCTGTCCGAGGTGCCGGTTGTCGTGCGCGAGGTGTCCGACGAGCAGGCGCTCGCGATGGCGCTGATCGAGAACCTGCAGCGCGAAGACCTCAACCCGCTCGAGCAGGCGCAGGCGATTCGCCGCCTCACCGCGGAATTCGGGTATTCGCACGAGCAGGCGGCCGATGCGCTCGGACGTTCGAGAAGCGCGACGACGAACCTGCTGCGCCTGCTGCAGCTGGCCGAACCGGTGCAGACGATGCTGCTGGCCGGCGACCTGGACATGGGGCACGCGCGCGCGCTGCTCGCCGTCGACCGCGCCGAGCAGATCCTGCTCGCGCAGCGCGTGATCGACAAGCGCCTGTCCGTGCGGGAAACGGAGCAGCTGGTGCAGCGCGTGCTGGCCGACGCGCAGCAGGCCGACAACGACGGCGCGACGCGCCGACGCCGGACCCAGGACCGCGACGTGGAACGTCTGCAGGAGCGCATCGCCGACGCGCTCGCCACGCCGGTGGCGCTGCGCTCCGATGCGCGCGGCCGCGGCAAGCTCACCATTTCGTTCTCGAGCCACGAGCAGTTCCAGGGGTTGCTCGAGCGGCTGGGCGTCGAGACCCTTTGACGCCGGTCAAGGGTGGCTGTTGCGGCGCAACAGACGGTTTGACCCATCTGGTAGCAAGGGCTAGAATCTCGCGTCTTTGCCCATGCGGGCCAATCGCCGCGGCCGATACGTAATCGACATGTTGGCTGCTGTTGGACTGCAGATCGCTGCTGTCGCTGTCCTCGCCATGTTGGCCGGGGGCTGGACAGGCTGGGAAAGCGCCCGGTCGGTCGTGCTGGGCGGAGCTGCAGCGATCATCCCGAATGCGTTGTTCGCGCTGCGCTTGACGCTGCACAGGAAGCGCACGCCGGAGTCCTACCCGGTCGTCTTCTTCCTGTGGGAGTTCGTCAAGATCGGACTCACGGTCCTGCTGTTGTTCTGGATCGTGAAGACGCAGTCGAACATCCGGTGGCTGGCGCTACTCATCGGGTTGATCGCGGCACTGCAGGCTCCGCTGTTCGCCATGGCCTTCGAGCGCAATCCCCTGTCGAGGGGCAGGTCGTGACGATCCGATAACGGTTTTCGCACCGCATACGAGTCCATGGCAGCTGAAGCGCACGCACCGACCGCGTCAGAGTACATCGTCCACCACCTGACGCACCTGAACTCGTCGGGCGGTGCGCAGAAGAACATCATCGACTTCGCGATCGTCAACTGGGACACCGTCTTCTACTCGGTGCTCACGGCGATCCTCACCGGCTGGCTGATGTATCGCGCGGCGCGCCTGATCACGGCGGGCGTGCCGAACCGCTTCGTCGGCGCCATCGAATCGATCGTCGAGTTCGTCCACGAGCAGGCGCGCGCAATCGTCAAGGGCGACCTCACCTACGTCGCGCCGCTGGCGCTGGTGTCGTTCGTCTGGATCTTCCTGATGAACGCGATCGACCTCATCCCGGTCGACCTCTTTCCGTGGGTCGCCGACAAGGTCTTCGGCATCCACTACATGCGCGCGGTGCCCACCGCCGACCTGAACGGCACGCTGTCGCTGGCGATGGTCGTGCTCGGCTCGTCGATCTACTACGGCATCAAGACGAAGGGCGCCGGTGGCTTCACGCACGAGTTGTTCACCGCGCCCTTCGGCTCGCACTTCCTGCTCTGGCCGATCAACCTGCTGATGCAGCTCATCGAGTACCTGGCCAAGACGGTCTCGCTCGGCATGCGGTTGTTCGGCAACATGTACGCGGGCGAGCTCGTGTTCATGCTGATCGCGCTGCTCGGCGCCACCCTCACCTGGTGGGGCACCGGCCTGCACTTCCTCACCGGGCTGGCCTGGGCGATCTTCCACATCCTGATCATCACGCTGCAGGCGTTCATCTTCATGATGCTCGCGCTCGTCTATGTGGGTCAGGCGTTCGAGCATCACTGAGCGTCATTCGGCTTTTCTTTCCTTCCTCCACAGCAACAGCAACAGTCTCTTTTCATCGGAGTCCTAGAACATGACCAACGTTGCTCTCGTCGCCGTCGCATGCGGTCTGATCATCGGCCTGGGGGCGCTGGGCGCCTGCGTGGGCATCGGCATGATGGGCGGCAAGTACATCGAGGGTGCAGCACGCCAGCCCGAACTGATGGACAAGCTGCAGACGAAGATGTTCCTGCTCGCCGGCCTGATCGACGCAGCGTTCCTGATCGGCGTCGGTATCGCGATGATGTTCGCGTTCGCCAACCCGTTCCAGGGCTGATCGCCGGGATCCCGTTCATCCAGTTTCCAGGGGGTCTCACGTGAACCTGAACGCGACGCTCATCGTCCAGATCGTCGTCTTCCTGGCGTTGTGGTGGTTCACCGCGCGCTTCGTCTGGCCGCCGATCACGCGGGCGCTCGATGCGCGCTCCGAGAAGATCGCCGAGGGCCTGGCTGCCGCCGACAAGGCGAAGGCCGATCTCGTCGCTGCCGAGCGTCGCGTCGAGCAGGAACTGCAGCAGGCGCGGGCCGGCGCTTCCGAGGTGCGCAACGTCGCCGAACGGCAGGCCGCGGGCATCGTCGAGAACGCCCGCACCGAAGCGGCGCAGATCGTCGCCGCCGCGCGCAAGGCCGCCGAGGAAGAGGCGGTGCTCGCCGCGCAACGCGCGCGCGAGCAATTGCGCGAGCAGGTCGCCACGCTCGCCGTCGCGGGCGCCGAGCGCATCCTGCGCCGCGAGATCGACGCGAACCGGCATGCCGAACTGCTCGCCAACCTGAAGCACGAGTTGCACTGACGTCATGGCCGAGTCGCTGACGATCGCCCGGCCGTACGCCGAGGCTGCCTTCGATCTCGCTCGCGAAGCCGGCGCGCTGCCGTCGTGGTCCGACGCGCTGCAGCGCCTGGCCACCGTGGTCGCCACCGACAGCGCGCGCGAGCTGATCGGCAATCCACTGCTCTCGGGCGAACAGGTCGCGCGGCTCGTGGCCGACGCCAGCGGCCAGTTGAGCGCCGAACAGGGCAACTTCGTGCAGGTGCTCGCCGACAACGAGCGTCTCGCGGTGCTGCCCGAGATCGCCTCGCTCTTCGAGCGGCTGCGCAACGACTACGAGGGCGTGCTCGACGCGCAGATCCGTTCCGCGTATCCGCTCGTGCAGACCCAGATCGACGACATCGTCGCGACGCTTGCACAGAAATACGGCAAGCAGATCAAACCGTCGGTCACCGTCGATGCCAGCCTGATCGGCGGCGTGGCGGTGAAGATCGGCGACGAGGTGATCGACGCTTCCGTGCGCGGCAAGCTGGCCCAGATGGCCAGCGCGATGAAGCTTTAAGCCAAGGGGTATCCCATGCAACTGAATCCGGCCGAAATCAGCGAGTTGCTGAAGTCGCGCATCCAGAACCTGAACATCAGCGCCGACACGCGCAACCAGGGTTCGGTCGTCTCGGTCACCGACGGCATCTGCCGCATCCACGGCCTGTCCGAAGTGATGCAGGGCGAGATGATCGAGTTCCCCGCGGCGCCCGGGCAGGCCGCCACCTACGGGCTGGCGCTGAACCTCGAGCGCGACTCGGTGGGCGCGGTGGTGATGGGCCCCTACGAGCACATCTCGGAGGGTGCCACGGTGAAATCCACCGGCCGCATTCTCGAAGTGCCGGTGGGTCCCGAGCTGATCGGCCGCGTGGTCAACGCGCTCGGCGAGCCGATCGACGGCAAGGGTCCGATCAACGCGAAGCTCACCGACGTCATCGAGAAGGTCGCGCCGGGCGTCATCGCGCGCAAGTCGGTGTCGCAGCCGGTGCAGACCGGCCTGAAATCGGTCGACGCGATGGTGCCGATCGGCCGCGGCCAGCGCGAACTGATCATCGGCGACCGCCAGACCGGCAAGACCGCGGTGGCGATCGACACGATCATCAACCAGAAGGGCAAGGACCTGATCTGCGTGTACGTCGCGATCGGGCAGAAGGCGTCCACCATCGCCAACGTCGTGCGCAAGCTCGAGGAAACGGGCGCGCTGGAGTACACGATCGTCGTCGCGGCGAGCGCGTCCGAGTCGGCCGCGCTGCAGTACCTGTCGGCGTACTCGGGCTGCACGATGGGTGAATACTTCCGCGACCGTGGGCAGGACGCGCTGATCATCTACGACGACCTGACCAAGCAGGCGTGGGCCTACCGGCAGATTTCGCTGCTGCTGCGCCGTCCGCCGGGTCGCGAGGCGTATCCGGGCGACGTCTTCTATCTTCACAGCCGCCTGCTCGAGCGCGCCGCGCGCGTGAACGAAGACTACGTCGCAAAGTTCACCAACGGTGAAGTGAAAGGCAAGACCGGCTCGCTCACCGCGCTGCCGATCATCGAGACGCAGGCGGGCGACGTCTCCGCTTTCGTGCCGACCAACGTCATCTCGATCACCGACGGTCAGATCTTCCTCGAGACCGACCTGTTCAACGCCGGCATCCGCCCGGCCATCAACGCCGGCATCTCGGTGTCGCGCGTCGGCGGCGCGGCGCAGACCGACATCATCAAGAAGCTCGGCGGCGGCGTGCGCCTGGCACTCGCGCAGTACCGCGAGCTCGCGGCCTTCGCGCAGTTCGCCTCCGACCTCGACGAAACCACCCGCAAGCAGCTCGAGCGCGGGCGCATGGTCACCGAGCTGATGAAGCAGCCGCAGTACCAGCCGTTGCAGGTCTGGGAAATGGCGCTGACGCTGTTCGCCGTGAACAACGGCTACTTCGACGACATCGAAGTCGCGAAGGCACTGGACGCCGAGCGCGCGATGCGCGAGTTCGTGCGCAGCAAGTACGGCTCGCTCGTCGAGACGATCGAGCGCGACAAGAAGCTCACGAAGGAAGTCGAGGCGCAGTTGCACGAGGCCGTGAAGGACTTCAAGAAAACCGGCGCGTATTGAAGCGGCCGCAGCGCTAACCAGGAAGCGAAATGGCGGGCAGCAAAGAGATCCGCACCAAGATCAAGAGCGTGCAGAACACGCGCAAGATCACGAAGGCGATGGAGATGGTCGCCGCGTCGAAGATGCGCAAGGCGCAGGACCGCATGCGCCATGCGCGTCCGTACGCCGACAAGGTGCGCAACATCGCCGCGCACCTGGCCGACGCGAACCCCGAGTACCGCCATCCGTTCCTCGTCGTGCGCGCCGAGCAGCGCAATGTCGGCGTGATCGTCGTCACCACCGACAAGGGCCTGTGCGGCGGCCTGAACACCAACGTGCTGCGGATGGTCACGAACAAGCTGCGCGAGCTCGATCAAGGCAAGATCGGCGTGCAGGCCACCGCCATCGGCAACAAGGGCTTCGGCTTCCTGCAGCGCATCGGCGCGAAGGTCGTTTCGCATCTCGTGCAGCTGGGCGACACGCCGCACCTCGACAAGCTGATCGGCCCGGTGCGCGTGCAGCTCGAGGCCTACGAGCGCGGCGACGTCGACGCGGTGTATCTCGCCTATACGCGCTTCATCAACACGATGAAGCAGGAGCCGGTGCTCGAGCAGCTGCTGCCGCTGTCCACCGAACGGCTGCAGGAAGACACGCGCGAGTTCTCGTGGGACTACCTCTACGAACCTGATGCGCAGGCGGTGCTCGACGAGCTGCTGCTGCGCTACATCGAGTCGATCGTCTACCAAGCGGTGGCCGAGAACATGGCGAGCGAGCAAAGCGCGCGCATGGTCGCGATGAAGTCCGCCTCCGACAACGCGAAGAAGGTCATCGACGACCTTCAGCTGTCGTACAACAAGGCGCGCCAGGCCGCGATCACGAAGGAACTGTCCGAGATCGTCGGCGGCGCCGCGGCGGTCTGAGCGCGAGCGCGAACGCACCGACAAGATTCACAGCGAAACGAATCCAGGAAGGAACGAAATGGCAGAAACCGCAGAAGCGACGCGCGAGCAGGCGCAGCAGGCGAAAGGCTCGACCGGCGAGATCGTCCAGTGCATCGGCGCGGTCGTCGACATCCAGTTCCCGCGCGACCGGATGCCGCACATCTACGACGCGCTCGTGCTGCAGGACACCGGCAACTCGCTGGCCGAGAAGGGTCTCACCTTCGAAGTGCAGCAGCAGTTGGGTGACGGCGTCGTGCGCACGATCGCGCTCGGCTCCTCTGACGGCCTGCGCCGCGGCATGAAGGTCGCCAACAGCGGCTCGCCGATCTCGGTTCCGGTGGGTTCGGCCACGCTCGGACGCATCATGGACGTGCTCGGCCGCCCGATCGACGACGCGGGCCCGATCGCCACCGAGGAGCGCCGCTCGATTCACCAGCCGGCGCCGACCTTCGAGGAGCTCAAACCGTCGGTCGAGCTGCTGCCCACCGGCATCAAGGTCATCGACCTGATCTGCCCGTTCGCCAAAGGCGGCAAGATCGGCCTGTTCGGCGGCGCCGGCGTCGGCAAGACCGTCAACATGATGGAGCTCATCAACAATATCGCGAAGAGCTACGGCGGCTACTCGGTGTTCGCCGGCGTCGGCGAGCGCACGCGCGAGGGCAACGACTTCTATCACGAGATGGAGGAGTCGAAGGTTCTCGACAAGGTCGCGATGGTGTTCGGCCAGATGAACGAGCCGCCGGGCAACCGCCTGCGCGTGGCGCTCACCGGCCTGACGATGGCCGAGCAGTTCCGCGACGAAGGCCGCGACATCCTGCTGTTCATCGACAACATCTACCGCTACACGCTGGCCGGCACCGAAGTGTCGGCGCTGCTCGGCCGGATGCCGTCCGCGGTGGGCTACCAGCCGACGCTCGCCGAGGAGATGGGCCGACTGCAGGAGCGCATCACGTCGACGAAGACCGGCTCGATCACGTCGATCCAGGCCGTCTACGTTCCGGCCGACGACCTTACCGACCCGTCACCGGCCACCACCTTCGGTCACCTCGACGCCACCGTCGTGTTGAGCCGCGACATCGCGGCGCTGGGGATCTACCCCGCCGTCGACCCGCTCGACTCCACGTCGCGCCAGCTCGACCCGCACGTGATCGGCGAGGAGCACTACAACACGACGCGCCGCGTGCAGGCCACGCTGCAGCGCTACAAGGAACTGCGCGACATCATCGCCATTCTCGGCATGGACGAGCTCTCGCCCGACGACAAGCTCGCGGTGGCGCGCGCGCGCAAGATCCAGCGCTTCCTGTCGCAGCCCTTCAACGTCGCGGAAGTCTTCACCGGCACGCCGGGCAAGATCGTCGCGTTGAAGGACACGATCCGCGGCTTCCAGATGATCGTCGACGGCGAATGCGACAACCTGCCCGAGCAGGCGTTCTACATGGTCGGCACGATCGAAGAGGCGTTCGAGAAGGCGAAGACACTGCAGTGAAGGATAAAGGGTGCCCTTCACCGCTCACGACGCAAGAGACATGCACACCATCCACGTAGACGTCGTCAGCGCCGAGCGCTCGATCTTCGAGGGCAAGGCGGAATTCGTTGCGCTGCCTGGCGAGGCGGGCGAGCTGGGCATCTATCCGCAGCACACGCCGCTGATCACGCGCATCCGTCCGGGCGCGGTGCGCATCAAGGTCGCGGGGCAGGCCGACGAGGAGTTCGTCTTCGTGGCCGGCGGCATCCTCGAGGTTCAGCCCAACCGCGTGACGGTGCTCGCCGATACTGCCATCCGCGGCAAGGACCTCGATGAGGCGAAGGCCGAGGAAGCCAAGCGCGCGGCGGAGGAAGCGCTCGCTAATCGCGAAGGCGCGATCGACTATGCGAAGGCGCAGGCCGAACTCGCCGAGGCCATCGCGCAGATCGCGGCGCTGCGCAAATTCCGCAGCCGCAAGTAATCGCTCCTGCCTGCGCGACGGGTCACGCGCCGCGTCGCGCCCTGCGCGCACCGTCGCGGTCAATCGTCGTGCGCGACTCCGTTGGCGCGCTGCCTGACCGAACGGCCCGCAACGCCGACCAGGATCGCCACCGGCGCGGCCGCCAGCGCGATCGCGGACAGCGCCGACACGTGCCGCGCCTCGTCGCCGATCCGGCGCCCCGCGCCTTGCAGAGCGGACACGCCACCGGGCGCGTCGTGCACCCGCAGGCGGTTGTCCACCTCCCGCACGCCGGGCGTCGCGCCGACGGCGCAAAGCAGGCCGTCGAGTTCGTCCGACAGGACGTCACCGTCGAGTCGCGCCCCGGCGTCGGTCACCTGGACGTGGATCGCGCGCGGGTGGGTGACGACGCGGCCTATCCGCGAGCGGATCCGATCGTGCAGTTGTGCATCGCTGGGCGTCTCGGCAGCGATTCGCGCCCGGCCTTGCGCTGCGAGACCCCGGCTGCGGTTCCAGGCGCGTCGGCCGGCCGTTCGCGTGACGTCCGACACTCGGCGCCCGGCCGACAGCGCCTGGTCGCGTGCCAGCGCGCGGCGGCGGCGACCCTTGTCGGGATCGAGGTAGTACATCGCTGCCGCGCCCAACGTGAGCGCGGCGGCGGTCCTGGCGAGATCGAGCATCGTCATTTCCCGTTCTCCTCTCGTTCGTCCATCCTGCCGGGGACGCGAAGACGCCGCGGCATCGAAGAACCGGAGCGCCGCAACCGGCTCGCCCGCCGGTGCGCCTCGGTCATGACCATCACTGCGCGTGGCGGCGTGATGAACCCGTTCCGAATCCTGTCGAACCGCCCGGCATGGGCGGTGATTTCCCGTCCCGCCCTCCGGCGAAATCGTAGACTCCCGTTTTCCTCAGGCTCCAGGAGGCCTCGTTGCGCTCGACGCTGACGCATCGCCTGTTCCGGGTCGGGCGCATCGCCGCCTGGTCCTTCGTGCCGCTGTCGGTGCTGTTCATCGCCGGCTGCGGGCAGGACAAGGGCGGGTCGGCCCCGGCGCCGGCGCAGATGCCGCCTGCGCAGGTCACCGTCGTCACGCTGAAGCCGGAGTCCGTCGTGCTCACGCGCGAGCTTCCCGGGCGCACGAATCCGTTTCTCGTTGCCGAGGTGCGGCCGCAGGTCACCGGCATCGTGCGCGAGCGCTTGTTCACCGAGGGCGGTCGCGTCAGGCGCGGCCAGGCGCTGTATCAGCTCGAAGATGCAACCTACCGCGCGGCGGTGCAGAGCGCGCAGGCCGCCGTGGCACGGGCGAACGCCACGCTCGAGTCGGCGCGGCTGAACGCGCGCCGCACCGGTGAGCTCGCCAAGGTCAACGCGGTGAGCCGCCAGGACAACGAGAACGCGATCGCCGCGCTGCGCCAGGGCGAGGCCGACCTGAAGTCTGCGCAGGCGGCGCTCGAGAACGCGCGCATCATGCTCGGCTACGCGCGGATCAATGCGCCGATCGGCGGACGCATCGGGAAGTCGGCCGTGACGGCGGGCGCGCTGGTCACCGCCAACCAGGCGGCGCCGCTCGCCACCGTGCAGCAGTTCGATCCGATGTACGTCGATGTCACGCAGTCGGCGAGCGAGCTGCTGCAGCTGCGTCGCGAGGTACAAGCCGGAACGGTGAGCGCGGCCGACGATCTTCCGGTGACGGTCCTGCTCGAGGACGGCACGCGCTACTCGCATCCGGGCAAGCTCACCTTCGCCGATCTGAGCGTCGATCCAAGCACCGGCAGCTTTCTGTTGCGCGTGCAGGTGCCGAACCCCGACGACTGGCTGCTGCCGGGCATGTACGTGCGTGCCATCGTCAGCGTCGGCGAACGGCAGAACGCGATACTCGCGCCGCAGCAGGCGATCGTGCGCGACGCCAAGGGCAACGCTTCCGCGATGGTCGTCACCGCAGACAACAAGGTCGAAGCGCGCGCGGTGCAGGCGAGTCGCACGGTCGGCGATCGCTGGCTCATCGATTCGGGGCTGGCCGCGGGCGATCGCGTCGTCGTCGAGGGTCTGCAGAAGATCCGCCCCGGCGCGCCGGTGCAGGCGACCGAGAGGCCCGCCACGCCGCAGCAAGCGAAGGCCGATGGGAAGCCTGACGCAAAAGCCGACGTGAAGGCCGACGCGAAAGCCGACGTGAAGGCCGACACAAAGTCCGGCAGCGCAGGCGAAGCCGGCGGCGCCGCGCCCGCGACGGCCGCGCGCTGAAGCCCGCGCCAGCGCGATGTCCCAGTTCTTCATCGGTCGGCCGATATTTGCGTGGGTGCTCGCGATCGTCGTGATGATCGTCGGCGGCCTGTCGATCTTCACGCTGCCGATCTCGCAATACCCGACGATCGCGCCGCCGTCGGTCACGGTGCAGGCGAACTATCCGGGCGCCTCGGCGAAGGACCTCGAGAACTCGGTGACGCAGGTCATCGAGCAGAGCATGAAGGGGCTCGACGGCCTGCTCTACCTGTCGGCCACCAGCGACTCGAACGGCAGCGCGCAGATCTCGCTGACCTTCGACACTTCGGTGAACCCCGACATCGCGCAGGTGCAGGTGCAGAACAAGCTGCAACTGGCGATGCCGCTGCTGCCGCAGGAGGTGCAGCGGCAGGGCGTGATCGTGAACAAGGCGCGCACCGGCTTCCTGATGGTCGTCGGCTTCGTCTCGTCCGACGGCAGCCTGGATCGCAACGACATCTCCGACTACGTCGTCGCGAACATCGTCGACCCGCTCAGCCGCGTGCCAGGTGTCGGCAGCGTCCAGGTGTTCGGCGCGCAGTACGCGATGCGCATCTGGCTCGATCCGAACAAGATGGCGACCTTCGGCCTGGCGCCCACCGACATCATCGGCGCGATCAATGCGCAGAACCAGCAACTCGCGGTGGGCCAACTCGGCGGCGTGCCGGCCGTCGAGGGCCAGCAGCTCAATGCGACGATCACCGCGCAGGGCCGGCTGCAGAACGCCGAACAGTTCCGCCGCATCGTCGTGCGCACGCAGCCCGACGGATCGTTGCTCACGTTGGCCGACGTCGCGCGCGTCGAGCTCGGCGCGGAAACCTATTCGTTCCTCAGTCGCTACAACGGCAAGCCTGCCACGGGTGTAGCGGTGTCGCTCACCTCCGGCGCGAACGCGCTCGACACGGCGCGCGGTGTCGAGAAGCGGCTGCGCGAGTTGCAGGCGTTCTTCCCGCCCGGACTCGAGTCGGTCGTTCCCTTCGACACGACGCCCTTCGTGCGCGTGGCGATCCAGGGCGTCGTCACGACGCTGCTCGAAGCGATCGTGCTCGTCTTCCTCGTGATGTTCCTGTTCCTGCAGAGCTTCCGTGCGACGCTGATCCCGACGATCGCGGTGCCGATCGTGCTGCTCGGAACTTTCGGCGTGCTCGCCGCGCTCGGCTTCTCGATCAACATGCTGACGATGTTCGCCACCGTGCTGGCGATCGGCCTGCTGGTGGACGACGCGATCGTCGTCGTCGAGAACGTCGAACGCGTGATGTCCGAGGAGAAGCTCGGACCGGTCGAGGCGACACGCAAGTCGATGAAGGAGATCAGCGGCGCGCTGGTCGGCATCGGCCTCGTGCTGTCGGCGGTGTTCGCGCCGATGGCCTTCCTCGGCGGCTCCACCGGCATCATCTATCGGCAGTTCTCCGCGACGATCATCTCGGCGGTGACGCTGTCGGTGCTGGTCGCGCTGATCCTCACGCCAGCGCTGTGCGCGACGATGCTCAAGGCCTCCGACATGCAGCACGGCCCGCGGCGCGGCTTCTTCGGCTGGTTCAACCGCAGCTTCGATCGCACCAGCGCGCGCTATCGCCGCGTCGTCAGCGCGATGATCGCGCACCGGTGGGCGGGGCTGGTCGTGTTCGTCGTGCTGGTCGCGATCGCCGTGTTCCTCTTCTTCCGGCTGCCAACGGCGTTCCTGCCGCAGGAAGACCAGGGCGTCCTGTTCACGCAGGTGCAGGCGCCGGTGGGCGCAACGCAGCAGCGCACGCTCGAGTCGATGCAGAAAGTCGAGAACTACCTGCTCGAGAAGGAGACCGACGCCGTCCAGTCGGTGTTCTCGGTGCTCGGCTTCAGCTTCGCCGGCACCGGCCAGAACACCGGCATCGCCTTCGTCAAGCTGAAGGACTGGGGCGAGCGCACGGCCGACTCGCTGCACGCTTCCGCAATCGCACAGCGCGCGATGGGAGCCTTCTCGCAGATCCGCGACGCGCTCGTCTTCGCGTTCACGCCGCCGGCGGTTCCCGAACTCGGCCGCGCCGGCGGCTTCGTGTTCTACCTGAAGGACAACGCGGGACGCGGTCACACGGCGCTGCTCAACGCCCGCAACCAGCTGCTCGGCGCGGCGTCGCAGGACCGACGCCTGGCCAACGTGCGGCCGAACGGCCAGGAGGACAGTCCGCAACTGCAACTCGACATCGACACGCGCAAGGCGGGGGCGCTCGGGCTGGCTACCAGCGACATCAACACGACGCTGTCGGTGGCCTGGGGCGGGCGCTACATCGACGACTTCATCGACCGCGGTCGCGTCAAGCGCGTCTATTTGCAGGCCGACGCGCCGTTCCGGATGGTTCCGGAAGACTTCCGGCTGTGGAGCGTGCGCAACCGCAACGGCGAGATGGTGCCGTTCTCGGCCTTCGCGAACTGGCGCTGGGAGTACGGTTCGCCGCGCCTCGAGCGCTACAACGGCGTGTCGGCGTTGGAGATCAACGGCGAAGCCGCGCCGGGCGTGAGCTCCGGCGAGGCGATGCAGGCGATCGAGGAGATCGTCGCGAAACTCCCGCAGGGCTACGGCATCGAGTGGAGCGGGCTGTCGTACCAGGAACGGCAGGCCGGCGCGCAGACGCCGCTGCTGTACACGCTGTCGCTGATCATCGTGTTCCTGACGCTGGCCGCAATGTACGAGAGCTGGACGATTCCCACGGCCGTGCTGCTCGTGGCGCCGCTCGGCGTGCTCGGCACGACGCTGTTCGCTTCCTTTCGCGACCTCGAGCGCGACGTCTATTTCCAGGTCGCATTGCTCACCACCGTCGGGCTGACGAGCAAGAACGCCATTCTCATCGTCGCCTTCGCGCAGGAGAACCTCGACCGCGGCATGGATCTCGTCGACGCGACGATGCAGGCGGTGCGCGACCGGTTGCGACCGATCGTGATGACCTCGCTCGCATTCGGCCTGGGCGTGCTGCCGCTGGCGCTGGCCGACGGCGCCGGCTCGGGTGCGCAGAACGCGATCGGCACCGGCGTGATCGGAGGAATGCTGTTCGGCACCTTCCTCGGGATCTTCTTCGTGCCGATGTTCTTCGTCGGCGTACGACGGTTGTTCCGGCGGCGCGGCGCACCGCCGAAGGCGGTGGCGGCTGCGGCCCAAGCCGAACCGCCGCCAGCGAGCGAGCCGTGACGGTATCCGTTCGCCGCCTTGCGTGCGCCCGGCAATTCGTCGCGGGATGGGTCGCGCGATTCGCCGCACGGTTCGAGCCGCGTGTCGTTGCGCCCGTTGCTGCGCTGGCCGCTGCGCTCGCGCTCGCCGCGTGCACGACGCTGGAGCCCGCGCTGCCCGAGGCCGACGCGTCGATCCCGGCGCAGTGGCCGCTGCCGCCGACGACGGCCGGTGCCGCGCAGGGCGAGCACGCGCAGGGCGCCTTCGACGCGCAGCGCGGCATCGTCGACGTCGGCTGGCGCGACTTCTTCATCGATCCGACGCTCGAGCGCCTGATCGAGCAGGCGCTTGCCGGTAATCGCGATCTGCGCGTCGCCGCGCTGAACGTCGAGCGCGCGCAGGCGCTGTATCGCGTGCAGCGCGCCGAGCAGTTGCCGGCCGTCGGGGTGCAAGGCGTGGCCACGCGGGCGAGCGGCACCGGCCCGCAGTTCCGCGACCAGTACTCGGTGAGCCTGGGTCTGGCGGCCTTCGAGATCGACCTCTTCGGGCGCGTGCGCAGCCTGTCGCGTTCGGCGCTCGAGCAGTTCTTCGCCACCGAAAGCGCGCAGCGTTCGGTGCAGCTCACGCTGATCGCGGAGGTTGCGAACGCCTATCTGACCTGGATCGCCGATCGCGAGTCGACGCGCGTCGCGCAGGCGGCGCTGGAGAACCGCGAGCAGGTGCTCGATCTGACGCGCAAGCGCTACGAGTACGGCGCCGTGTCCGCGCTCGACGTCAGCCAGGCCGAGACCTCGGTCGAGCAGGCGCGCACCGACGCATCGCGCTTCGCCGGACAGGCGGCGCAGGACCTGAACGCGTTGCGACTGCTGGTCGGCGCGCCGATCGACGAAGCGTCGATTCCCGATCGCTCCGACCTGGCGGTCAGCGGCCTGCGCGCGCTGCCCGCGGGCGTGCCGTCGGAGGTGCTGCTGCGCCGGCCGGACGTGCAGCAGGCCGAACACCGGCTGCTGTCGGCGAACGCGAACATCGGCGCGGCGCGCGCGGCGTTCTTTCCGTCGATACGCCTCACCGGCGCGATCGGCACGGCCAGCGGCGACCTCTCGGGGCTGTTCAAGTCGGGTTCGCGCTTCTGGACCTTCGGGCCGCAACTGAACCTGCCGATCTTCGAAGGCGGTGCGCTGCGCGCGAACCTGCGCGTGACGCAGGCCGAGCGCGATATCGCGCTCGCGCAGTACGAGCGTTCGATCCAGGCGGGCTTTCGCGAAGTCGCCGATGCGCTCGCGCTGACGCGAACGCTCGCCGAGCAGAAGGCCGCGCAACTCGCGCTCATCGCCGCCGCTCGCCGTGCTGAAGAGCTTTCGCGCTCGCGTTACGAAGCCGGCCGCGACAGTTATCTCGTGCTGCTCGATGCGCAGCGCACGCTGTACGGTGCGCGCCAATCGCTGATCGCGACGCAGCTCGCCGAGCAGGCGAATCGGGTGACGCTGTATCGCGTGCTCGGCGGAGGGTGGAACGAGCGCACGCAGTGAGAAGCCGAGTTTCCGGCGGCCGGCGCACCGCCGCTTCAGCCCTGCGCCGAAAGAACGAACGAGAGGTGCCACTGATGACTGTCGATCGACGCAGCTTCCTCGCCGCCGCCGGTGCGGCCGGTCTTTCCGCTGCCGGCCTTTCGGCAATCCCCGTGGCGGCGCGCGGCGCCGAAGCCGGCGCCGACCTCGCGAAGGCACGCGCCGAAGGCAGCGCGGTGTTCTACGCGAACATCACCGCGGTGCAGCCGATCATCGAGGCGTTCGGTGCCGACACCGGCATCCAGGGCCAGTACACGCGGATTTCGAGCTCGAAGTTCGTCTCCACCGTCGCCACCGAGTCGCAGGCGGGCAAGCTGCTCGCCGACGTGCTGCAGGCGCCGCTGCCGGTGCTCGAACTGCTGCGCGACAAGGGCGTGCTCGCGCCGTACAAGTCGCCCGCTGCCGAAGGCTATCCCGACTGGTCGCGGCCCGACGACGCGATCCAGCTGTTCGGCATCGAGTACGTCTCGTACCTGTTCAACACGAAGCAGGTCGCCGCCGCCGACGCGCCGAAGCGCTACGAGGATCTCGCTGATCCTAAGTGGAAGAACCAGATCGTGATGGCGAATCCGTCGAATCACGCGTCGACGATCTCGTGGTTGGTAGGATTGAACGAGAAGAAGGTCTTCGCCTCCGAAGCCGACTGGATGAACTTCGTCAAGGCGCTCGCGGCGAACCGTCCGATGTTCGTCGCCTCTTTCGGTCCGACGCCGGCGCCGATCGAAAGCGGCGAGAAGCGCATCGGGATCTCGATGCCGAAGTACATCGTCACGAAGGCGCCGGCCCCGCTCGACTGGGGTCCGCGCGGCGGCCAGCCGCTGCTCGGCACGCCGCGCGCGATCGCGCTCGCGGCGAAGGCGCCGCACCCGACGGCCGGACGCGCCTTCGTCGATTTCTGGCTGTCGAGTAAAGCGATGCAGCTGCTCGCGACGCAGGTCGGCGAGTATGTGCTCGCGCCCGGCGTGCATCCGCCGATCGACGGCATCGACCAGGCGAAGGTGCTGCCGATCCGCGATCTGTCGGACGATGAGATCCGCAAGTGGGGCGCGGAGTTCAAGAAGATCTTCACGTCCTGAGTTCATGCGGATCCGCGTAGAGGGACTGCGCAAGAACTACGTCTCCGAGGGGAAGACGGTCGCGGCGCTCGACGGCGTTGATCTGGACGTCCCGGCGAACTCGATCTTCACGCTGCTCGGCCCCAGCGGCTGCGGCAAGACGACGCTGCTTCGCTGCATCGTCGGCCTCGAGAGGCCCGACGAAGGCGAGATCGCGATCGGAGACGAGGTCGTGTTCTCGTCGAAGCGCGGCATCTCGGTTCCGACCGAGAAGCGCGGGCTCGGCATGGTGTTCCAGACCTACGCGATCTGGCCGCACATGACGGTGTTCGACAACGTGGCCTACCCGCTGCGGGTGCGCAAGATGCCGAAGGAGCGCATCGCCGCGAAGGTCGCCGAGGTGCTGCGCTTCGTGCAACTCGAGGGAGTCGAGCGCCGTTCGGCGACGCGGTTGTCGGGCGGGCAGCAGCAGCGCGTGGCGCTCGCGCGCGCGCTCGTCGCCGAGCCGAAGGTGATCCTCTTCGACGAACCGCTGAGCAACCTCGACGCGAAGCTGCGCGAGGAAACGCGCAAGGCGCTCGAGCGTTTCCTCGGCGAACTGGGCATCACCGCCGTCTACGTGACGCACGACCGCGTGGAGGCGCTCGCGCTGTCGGACTCGATTGCCGTGATGCGCGTCGGGCGCATCGTCGAGATCGGCTCGCCGCAGCAAATCTACTTCGACGCGCGCACGCGCTTCGTCGCCGATTTCATCGGCCGCGCCAACCTGATAGAAGCAACGGTGCGCGGTGAGCAGGGCGGGGAAGTCGTCGTCGACAGCGCGCTGGGCACGCTGCATTGCGCGCGGCGCGATCCGGTGCGGCTGGGCGACGCCACCTTGTGCATCCGACCGGAGTTCATGCACCTGCGGCCCGGCGACGGCGAGCCCGCGCCGAACCTCGTGCGCGGGCGCATCGAGTCGCTCGCCTTCGTCGGCGAGTTCTACGAGGCAGAGATGCGGGTCGGCAACGCGCTGCTGCTTGCGCGCACCGAGCCGGAAGTGGCGCTGCACGTGGGCGACGACGTGCACTTCGTGCTCGACCCCGCGCACTGCCTGCTGCTGTGGCAGTAGCGGCGCGCCGCCGGGCGACCACGGTGCGCCGCCCGCGCGACGGCTCGCCGCCTTCGACGCGTGTGCAATGAGCGTCGCCCGCTCGACGTCGACCGGGACGCTCGTCCTGATCGTCGTCGTGGCGCTGCTCACCGTCGCGCCGGTGGCGATGCTCGCTTTCGGCAGCGTCTCCGCCGGCCTCGATCGCTTCGGCGAGTTCACTTTGGCGAAGTACGTCGCCGCCTACACCGATCCGGCGCTGCTGCGCGTGGCGCTCGACACCGCCGTGTTCGTGATCGGCTCGACGCTGTTCTCGACGCTGCTCGCGCTCGTGCTCGCGTACCTGAACACGCGCACCGACATCCCGTTCAAGTTCCTGTTCAACGTGCTGGCGATCGTCCCGATGATGATCCCGCACCTGCTGTTCTCGGTCAGCTGGGCGCTGCTGCTGAACCCGTCGAACGGCATGATCAACGTTGCACTTATGCAGTCCTTCGGCCTGGAGCAGGCGCCCTTCGACGTCTACTCGATGGGCGGAATGATCCTCGTCGAGGGCCTGCTGAACATGCCGATCGCCTACCTGATCCTCGCGCCGGCGATGGCGTCGTTCGACGTCGCGCTCGAGGAATCGTCGCGCGTGTTCGGCGCCGGCGTCTGGCGAACGCTCGTGCGCGTGACGCTGCCGGTGCTGCGTCCGGCGATTCTCGCTGCTCTGGTGCTCGGCGTCGTGCGCACGCTCGCGTCCTACGCGGTGCCGCGCGTGCTCGGAACGCCGGGACGTGTGGAAGTGCTCGCCACCTGGCTGTACGAGATGATTGCTACCGGTTTCGATCCGGATTACGGCCAGGCCGCCGCGCTCGGCATGAGCGCGCTGGCGATCTCGGTGGGGCTGATCGTCGTCTACCGGCGCCTGACGGCCGAGGGCGAGCGCTTCGTCACGGTATCGGGCCGCGGCTGGCGCGCGTCGACCATCGCGCTGGGTCGCTGGCGCTGGCCGCTGTTCGCGGCGGTGGCACTGCTGTCCTTCGTCGTCGTCGTGCTGCCGGTGGCGGTCCTGCTGTACACGTCCTTCGTTCCCTACGCGATGGTGCCGAGCGCCGACGCGTTCGCGCAGATGAGCTGGCGGCACTGGATCGAAGCCTTCGAGGACCCGATCTCCCGGCTCGCCCTGCGCAACAGCCTGTTGCTCGCCGTGGTCGGCGCGACGGTCGGCGTCGCGCTGTCGCTGTTCATCGCCTATGCGACGGTGAAATCGAAGTCGCGCGGCGCGGGGCTGTTGGAAGCGCTCACTTTCCTTTCTTTCTCGTTCCCCGGCATCGTCATCGGAATCGGCTTCATGTGGCTGTTCGTGCAGACGCCGATCTATGCGACGCTGACCGCCCTCTTGATCGGATATGTGGCCACTTACTTGCCGTATGGTGTTCGCCCGCTGGCCAGCGCCTTCGTACAGGTGCACCCGCATCTCGAGGAGTCGTCGCGCGTGGCTGGCGCCGGAGCGATGACGACGATGCGGCGCATCGTCGTGCCGCTGCTCGTTCCGGGCGTGGTGTCGGCCTGGATCCTGATGGCGACGATGTTCCTGCGCGAACTTACGCTGTCGGTCGTGCTATCGCGGCCGGGCAGCGAAGTGCTGGCGACGCAGATCCTGTCCTTCGCCGACGACGGACTGTGGGGGAAACTGTCGGCGCTGGGAATCGTGATGATCGCGATCTCTACCGGACTGGTGGTGCTGGCGGCGACGGTGGGCGCTCGCTTACGACCGAATGGCGCAGCCGCTGGTTAAAGGATCTCGACACGGCAATTGATGCGCGGCATCACCTCATCAAGTCGTCTTCGTCATGCAAACTGGGGGTGGATCTCGGGTCATCGCGGGTACGCGGAATGCGGCACCGATCGACGCGGCGCGAATGGCGCCGCTTCGTTGCACCGCAAAGGGAGGACCGCCCATGCCCGATCCGAACGTCGCGCCCCGCGCGCAGGAAATCGAGGACATCTATCGCGCGCTCACCCGCGGCCTGGGCCACGAGCGCGTCAACGACGACAACGTGTTCGACCTGATTCGTCGCGCCGAGGAAGATGGCCGAAACGTGCTGGCGCAGGAACTGCGCGAGTGGCAGTCGCCGTGCAATCCGGATGCGCCCAGCACGATCGCGCCGACGCCCGGCTTCAATCGCGAACACAGGAAGCACTGACGAGCCTACGGTAGGTCGTTCCGCAACGCGGCGCCGGCCGCGGAAGGAGATCGCAAGATGCCTACGCGCACCACCTGGGTCGTCGTCGCCGACGAGGGCCTTGCCCGCATTTTCGAGATTCCGGGGCGCGACGAAGATCTGGTCGAGGTCGAGACACTGACCTTCGCTTCGGCGCGCGCCGACGCCGCCGACCTGCGACGCGACGCCTATGGTCGGCGCGCCGGCTCGGGAACCTTGTCGGGTTCGTACCCGACGGCTTCGGCCGGCGAAAGCGAACTGCACCGCGAGGCCGAGTCGTTCGCGCGGCGACTCGCCGATTGGCTGATCGAGAACAAGCGCGCGAACCGCTACGAAGCGCTGAAGATCGCGGCCGCGCCGCGTTTCCTCGGACTGTTGCGCAGGGCGCTCGATCCGCAGGTCACCGAGGCGGTGGTCGAGGAACTCGACAAGGACCTGGTCAACCTCGACCGACGCGAGCTGACCCTGCGGCTGGGATCGCTGCGTCCCCCGTTGCCGCCGGGCTGATCGGCGGCTCGCCCGGGGGCGCCCGCGGGCCCTCGGCATCTCTCGGGGGCGCTCAGCTTCTCAGGGCTGCGCGACCGCCTCGATCTGGATCAGCAGCCGCACGCGATCGGGCACGCCGCGGTCGATGCCCCAGTTCATTCCCCACTTGCTGCGTTCGATCTTCGTTTCGAAGTCGCCGCCGCAGACGCGCGCCTTGACGATCGGCGAGTCGTAGCAGTTGAAGTTGGTCGCATCGAGCCGCACCGGGAAGGTCTTGCCGAGCATCGTCAGCTCGCCGACGAGCGAGATGACGCGGTCGCCGAAGAAGCGGAAATCGGTGCTGTGGAAGCGCGCCGTCGGGTAGCGCTCGGCGTCGAGGAAGTCGGCGTTGCGCAGGTGGGCGTCGAAGGCCGCGATGCCGGAGCTGATCGACGCCGTGTCGATCGTGATGTCGGCCTCGCCGCGCTTGGCCGCGGTGTCCACCGTCACGAAGCCGTCGACGCGGTCGAAGCGCGCGCGCACCGTGGAGGTATCGAAGTGCTTCACCTCGAAGTTGACGAAGGTGTGGTTCGGTTCGACAACGTGGCGTACCGGCGCGGCAGCGGCTGAGGTGGCCAAGGCGGCGGCAAGTCCGAGCGCGGCCGCAGCGGCGGTCGCAGTGTGGGTGGGCAGGCGTGGTATCAACGCAGGTCTCCAGGGATCATCGGCAAAGCTTATCCGCTCGCGTGTCTGCGCGCGCGCAGGCGCATCGGCGACAGCGACGTCTCGTCAACGCCTTCGGCAACGACGTCGGCCGGCAGCGGTTCAAGCCGCGCCAATGCGCCGGCAACGCGCGCCAGCGCCGGCGCCGTCTGGATGCCGTAGCCCCCCTGGCCGACCAGCCAGAAGAAGTCGTCGACCGCATCGTCGTAGCCGACCACCGGCGTGCGATCGGGTGCGAAGCTGCGCAGACCCGCCCACTTGCGCTCCACGCGCGTGATCGGGAAGCGCACTGCTTCCTCGATGCGCGCGGCGGCGATCGCGACGTCGAGCTCTTCCGGTTGCGCGTCGCACGGTGCGCAATCGGTCTCATCGGCCGGCGAGCCGAGCAGCTTTCCGGCGTCCGGCTTGAAGTAGAAGCTCTCGTCGATGTCGACGACGACCGGCGCGTCGCGCAGGTCGAACTGCGGCGGAGCGGGAAAGAGGATCGCGGTGCGCCGCTTCGGCTGCAGGCCGATCGGCGCGACCCCGGCGAGCGCGGCGATCTCGTCGCCCCAGGCGCCGGCGGCGTTCACCAGCACGCGTGCGCCAAAGGACGCGCCACGGCGCGTGCGCACGCGCCACATGCCGTCGGCGCGCTCGACGGTTGCCACCTCGGCGTCGCACTCGAGCCGCGCGCCGCAATGCTGCGCCGCGCGCAGGAACCCGCGATGCAGCGCATCGACGTCGAGATCGGCGCCATCGGGCTCGAGCACCGATCCTGCCGCGTAGCCTTCACGCAGCAGCGGCGCGCGATGCAGCGTCTGGACGGCGTCGAGCCGTTCGAGCTCGGGCACCAGCGTCCGTGCATGCGCGTACCAGGCGTCGAGTTGCGCAAGCTGATCGGCGCGCGCCACGTACAACCATGCGCGGCGCGACCACAGCGGGTGCTCGCTGAATCCCTCGGGCGGCCGTTCGAAGAACGCTCGGCTCGCGCGGGTGAGCGCGCGGATCGTGTCGTTGCCGTAGGTCTCGGAAAAGACTGCGGCCGAGCGACCGGTGGAGTGATAGCCGGGCTGCGCTTCTCGTTCGAGCAGGACGATGCGCGCGCTCGGGGACGGGCTCGCGCTCGGTTTGCCTTCGAACGCGCTGGCCAGTGCCCACGCCATTCCCGCGCCAGCGACGCCGGCGCCGACGACGAGGAAGTCGGCGGCATCCATCGGACTGTCGTCGTGCCGATCAGCCGGCTGCCGGCATTCCGGCCACTGGCGCCTTCGGCCCCGGTTCTCCGAGCAGCCGCGCCAGTGCCGCGATCAGCACGAGCGTGATGATGACGCGGCCGACCAGCACGATCCAAAGGTTGGCGCCGAGCGCCAGCAGCAGGATCGTGTCCTCGATCAGCGCGTGCGACAGGCACAACCACGCGAGCGCGAGGAAACGCGTGCGCGCGTCGAACTGCTGTTTGTCGGACTCCTCGATGATCAGCGCGCCGCCGTAGGTGAGACCGAGCAGCACGCCGACGGTGGTCACCGGCGCAGCGCGCGCGTCGAGCCCCGAGAAACGCAGCAGCGGCGTGAGCATCGACGTGATGCGGCGGGTGATGCCGGTGCGCTCGAGCGCGTCGAGCAGCACGAGCAGCGCGACCAGGATCGCGAAAGTCATCGCCAGCGACAGCGCGGTGGACTGAGCCCAGGCGAGAAGCCCGCCCTGCTCGGAACCCGCCGACGACGCCTGCATCCAGGCGAGTGACACCGGTTCGTCGAGCACGCCGGTGAGCCGGCTGAGCCAGGCGACCGCGCCGCCGTACGCGAGTGCGACGCCGACGCGCAACGCGCCGGTGGCCCAGAAGCTCGCGCCGGCACGCCGCACGATCGACTGCTCGACCGGCAGCGCGTGCGCGAACAGCAGCATCGCGCACAGCGCGCTGAGTTGCCCCGCGCTCAGTTCGAGCTGCGACGCCAGTCCGATCATCGCTGCGATCGCGCCATAGATGCCGACGAAGGCGCCGGTGATCCAGATCAGTCCGGCCTCGGGCGGCAGCGCGAGCCAGGCCATCGCCGGCGCGATCGCGCGGCCCAGCGCGTCGATCCAGCCCCAATGCTGCGCAAGCTGCACGGCGATCATCACCGGCAGCATGACCTTCATCAGCGCGACGAAAAGGCGGCGACTGCGCGCAAGTAGCCGCATGGCGTAGGAGAGCAAGGGGAACCTGCCGGAGTCCGACGGTGCAGACTGCGAGGATAGCTCGCCGCGGCCGATCGGGCCGCGAAGGCTTCGCGCACAAGCAACGCCGGCTGCCGTGCGCAAGGCCACCGTGCAACCGCCGGCAGAGGGACCTCCTGTGAAAGCGTCTTCCTCGCTCCCCGCCCTGTCTGCGCTCGCGCTGGCGCTCGGTGTGTCCGGCGCCTGGGCGCAGTCGTCGGCCACCGGTTCCCAGGCCTCGCCGGCGGCGCCTGCCGTAACCCCCGCCACGCCGCCGGGAAGTGCCTCCACCGAATCGTCGCCTTCGACGAGCGCCGATTCAGCGGCAAGCGATCGCGCGGGCGTCCGCTATGGCCGGGGCTACCGGGCAGGTCCGGGAATGATGGGCGGCTACGGCGGCGGAATGATGGGCGGCTACGGACCCGGAATGATGGGCGGCGGACCCGGCCAAGGCGGCGAAGGCTACGGCTACGGGCCCGGCTACGGCGGCCCCGGCCCCGGCTACGGGATGGGCCGCGGCGGAGGCTACGGGCCGGGACCCAATTTCGGCGGTCCGGGGCAGGGCTACGGCTGGGGCATGGGGCATGGAATGATGCAGGGCCCCGGATCGGGCATGGGCCCGGGGATGATGGGCGGCTACGGTCCCGGGTGGGGCATGGGTCCCTGGGCGCTCGGCTCGCTCGATCTGGACGATGCACAGCGCAAGCAGTTGCGCGAGTTGCAGCAGCAGCAGCGACGCAAGCATTGGGCGCTGATGGGCCAGATGCAGGACGAAATGGAGAAGATGCAGGACGCGTGGGGTTCCGAGCCGGGCACGCGAAACCGCGCAGCGATCCTCGCGGCGAACCAGCGCATGGCCGAGCTACGCCAGCAGATGCTCGAGTCGCGGCTGGACGCTGCGGAGCAGCTCGACAAGATCCTCACCCCCGAGCAGCGCGAGCAGTTGCGCTCGCAGTGGGGCGCCGGCCCGGGTCGCGCCCGACGTTGAAGGCAGACCCCGGCGTCGGTCGCCGGGGTCGCAGCCAGCCGGTTCGACAACGCGGCCGCGTCGTCGCGTCCTCGGTCGTCAAGGTCGCCATATAATACGCACTGCGTATTATCTTCCGTTGACCAAGCCGTGGACCGACCCCAGGACTCGCTCGGCTTCCTGCTCGCCGACGTCTCTCGCCTGATGCGCCGTGCCTTCGCTCGCCGGCTCGACGGCAGCGAGCTGACCTTCGCGCAAGCCCGCGCGCTGGTGCACCTGGCGCGATGCCCCGGGCTGCGCCAGGTCGAGCTGGCGAGCCGACTCGAGATCCAGCCGATCACGCTCGTCCGGCTGCTCGACGAGCTCGCGGACCGCGGCTTTGTCGAGCGCCGCGTCGATCCGCGCGACCGGCGCGCGTGGCGCGTGTACCCGACGGCGCGCGCCGAAGCTCCGCTCGCGTCGATCCGCCGCGCCGGCGCATCCGTTCGCGAAGGGGCCCTTGCCGGCATCGATGCGAAACAGGCCGAAGCGCTGGTGCGCACCCTCGCGACGATGCGGGCCAATCTGGCGGCCGAAAACGACGACAGCGAACGCGACAGGGCCGGCGACGTCGAGGACGCGCGCCGCGCAAGCGCGCGCCACCCTCGGAGGGTGCGCGCGCGAGCAGCGTCGTAGCGAGGCACGCGAAATGAACGACCGGATGGAGCCGCCGCGTCGCGCCGACGCGCGCCGACCGCCCGACGGCGATCCGTCGCCCGCCACCGCGCGCGCTGCGCCTGCGCGCTCGACGGACGAAGCGAACGCGCCGGCCGGCGCTGCCGAAGATCTTCGGGGCGTCTCGTCGTCCGCGACCCTGGCGCGGCGCCGTCGCGCGCTGCGCTGGACGCTCCTCGTCATCGTGCCGCTCTTTGCCTTGATCGCCGGCGGCGCCTTCTGGCTGCTCGGCGGACGCTACGTCGAGACCGACAACGCTTTCGTCAAGGCCGACAAGGTTCCGGTGAGCGCCGAGGTATCGGGCGCGGTGGTCGAGGTGCTCGTTGTGGAGAACCAGATCGTGCAGGCCGGCCAGCCGTTGTTCCGGCTCGATCCCGTTCCCTTTCGAGTGGCGCTGTCGAAGGCCGAGGCGAAGCTCGGGCAGGTGCGCACCGACCTCGCCGCGATGAAGGCGAGCTACCGCGAGAAGCAGGCGCAGATCGCGCTCGCGCGCACGCAGCTCGAGTTCGCGCGCAAGGAGCAGGCGCGGCAGGCCGACCTGGCGGCGCGCAACTTCATCTCCGCGTCGAAGCTCGACGACGCGCGCAAGAGCGTCGAGATCGCGCAGCAGCAATTGCAGGCGCAGCAGCAGGACCTGCAGCGCATCGCCGCGTCCCTAGGCGGCGGTATCGACCTGCCGGCGGAGTCGCACCCGAGCTATCGCGCGGCACTCGCCGAACTCGAGCAGGCGCGGCTGGATCTCTCGCGCGTCGAAGTCCGCGCGTCGCTCGACGGCACGGTGAGTCATCTGCCGAAGCCTGGGCAGTTCCTCGCCGCCGGCGCCACCGCGGCGTCGCTCGTTGCCGACGCCCGCCCGTGGATCGAAGCCAACTTCCCCGAGAAGGACCTCACCTACGTGCACCCAGGGCAGCCGGTACGCGTGCAGATCGACACCTATCCCGATCGCGACTGGACCGGCGTCGTCGAGAGCCTGAGTCCGGCCACCGGCTCGGAGTTCTCGATCATCCCTGCGCAGAATGCCAGCGGCAACTGGGTCAAGGTCGCGCAGCGCGTGCCGCTGCGCGTGCGCCTCGACGCGCAGCCCGACGCGCCGCGGCTGCGCGCCGGCATGAGCGCGACGGTGCGCGTCGACACTGGTCATCGACGTACGCTCTTCGGGTTCTCGTTCTGACACGAGCGCGACGATGAGCGCAGCAGCGAGCGCATCGGGTCCGGTCACGCACCGCGGCGCGATCACCGTGTCGGTGATGCTGTCGACGATCATGCAGGCGCTCGACACGACGATCGCCAACGTCGCGCTGCCGCACATGCAGGGAACGATGGGCGCGACCTACGAGCAGATCTCGTGGGTGCTCACCTCGTACATCGTCGCGGCGGCGATCTGCATCCCGCTCACCGGATTCCTCGCCGCGCGCTTCGGCCGCAAGCGCCTGTTCCTGTGGTCGGTGGTCGGCTTCACGATCACGTCGATGCTGTGCGGCGCCGCGCAGAACCTCACGCAGATCGTTCTGTTCCGGCTGATGCAGGGCGTGTTCGGCGCGAGCCTCGTTCCGCTGTCACAGGCGGTGCTGCTCGACACCTATCCGCGCGAGCAGCACGGCTCGGCGATGGCGCTGTGGGGGCTGGGCGTGATGGTCGGCCCGATCCTCGGCCCGACGCTGGGCGGCTGGCTCACCGAGTACTACAACTGGCGCTGGGTGTTCTACATCAACCTGCCGTTCGGCATCCTCGCCTGGCTCGGCATCGCCACCTACGTGCACGAGACGCCGCTGCGCGGCGAGCGCCGCTTCGACTGGCTCGGCTTCGCGCTGCTGAGCGTGGCGATCGGCGCGTTGCAGATGATGCTCGACCGCGGCGGCACGCTCGACTGGTTTGCCAGCAGCGAGATCGTCGTCGAAACGATTCTTGCGGGTGGCGCGCTGTACCTGTTCGTCGCGCACACGTTCACGCACCCGCATCCGTTCCTCGAGCCGCAACTATTCCGCGATCGCAACTTCGTCGTGGGACTGTTCTTCATCTTCGTCGTCGGCATGATCCTGCTCACGACCATGACGCTGCTGCCGCCGTTCCTGCAGAACCTGATGGGCTATCCGGTAGTCGATGTCGGACTGCTGCTCGCGCCGCGCGGCGTCGGGACGATGTTCGCGATGCTCGTCGTCGGGCGCCTGTCGGGGCGCGTAGACGTGCGGCTGCAACTGCTCGCTGGGCTGTCGCTCACTGCGATCTCGCAGTGGGAGATGACGTACTTCGACCTCGACATCAGCGGCTGGGACATCGTGCGCACCGGCATCGTCCAGGGCCTGGGACTCGGCTTCCTGTTCGTTCCGCTGTCCACCGTCACCTTCTCCACGCTCTCGCCGGCGCTGCGCAACGAAGGCACGGCGCTGTACAGCCTGATCCGAAACATCGGCATGAGCATCGGCATCTCGATCGTCATCACCATGCTCGCACGCTGGACGCAATCGGGGCACGCGGCGCTCGCGCAGTACATCAACCCGTTCAGCCTGCCGCTGCGCGCCGCCGTCGATGCCGGCGCGCTCGACCCGCACTCGCTGCAGGGCCTCGCGATGATCGACGCGGAGGTCACGCGCCAGGCGGCGACGCTCGCCTACCTGCAGGACTTTCGGTTGATGATGTGGGTGACGCTGGCGGCGATGCCGCTGATCGTGCTGCTGCGACCGAGGAAGGCTGTCGTTTCGACGGTGCCGGCCGAGGGGTGAGTACCGGCGCCGCACGCTTCGAAGCATTCGAGCTTGCTGTCGAAAAAATTTACACCACCGATCCGTGGCGGGCCGACATGGCGGGGAGAAGATTCACTTCCCGTGCGGATTCAACAGCTTGGGATCTGTGGGCACGATGTGTGCATCCGCCGCGGCGCGCGTGCCCGCCGCTCGCATCGGTTGGTGAATGCGCGTTGGCTCGCGCTCGCCCTCTCACGTTCTTCTTTCTTTTCGAGGAGAATGGACATGATTGCGAAGTGGCTCTCGAGAGCGGCGCTGGCCGCGACGGCAGTCTCCGCAGGCCTGGTTGCAGTTCCCGCCCACGCCGCGTTTACTTTCGATGCGAACAATCAGGGCTGGCGTTTGGCCGGGCTCTACGACGACGGCGATCTCACCCCGATAGCCGGCTTCTTCGGCGACGACCCGGCCGGCTGGTTCAATGCGGGTGGTGCGCACGGCGGAGTGCTCCTGCTGGGCTCCGGCGGCTTCACGTTTCCCGACAGCCCTTCGGGCAGCAACTTCCTGCACTGGGATCTGAACTCGCCGGACCTGAGCGGAAACGCCGAATGGCAGGGAATCGACTCGTTCACCTATGACGTGACCGGCGAGAACATCGCGATCACCGGCGACTCGTCCGTGCAGGGTGTCGTCAAGGTCCGGAACCCGGACAACACGGTCTCGTACTACACGGACGGCGTCTTTCACCCGCTTCTCGGCACGGTGGGCGGCAATCCGACGCCGTGGACGACGTTCTCCGTGGACGTCGGCGGCCTCGGCCTTCCCGCGGGAAGCACGCTGCTGGGTCTGAACATCCGTTTCTTCTTCGAGGCGGGTTCTCCCAATTCGCACGACGGCTACTTCTTTCTCGACAACGTGACCCCGGTGGCCGGTGGAGGCGGAACGGTTCCCGAGCCTGCGTCACTGCTTCTCGTTGGAATGGGGATCGCGCTCGTTGCGACGTTGCGCCGGCGTCGCCCGGCAAGCGAGAGCATCGACCACGAGCGACACGCCGGTTGGGTCGGCTGACGTGTGTTCGTCAGCGTAGGGCGTCCTCCAGCAGCGCCTCGAGTGCCTGCAGCGCGTCGGCCTCCTCGATCGGCTTGTCGAGCCGCCGTCGAAGCATCCGCGGAAATCGCACCGCGATCCCCGACTTGTGTCGCGTCGATCGCTGTATGCCTTCGAAGCCGAGCTCGAACACCATCGTCGGGGTGACGACGCGCACCGGGCCGAAGCGCTCGATCGTCGTGCGGCGCACGGTTGCATCTACCTCGCGGATCTCGGTGTCGGTGAGCCCCGAGTACGCCTTGGCGAAGGGCACGAGCGTGCGCGTCGCGTCCTCCGGCGGGCCACTCCAGACGGCGAAGGTGTAGTCGGTGTACAGGCTCGCGCGACGTCCGTGACCGGGCTGCGCGTAGACGAGCACGCAGTCCACCGAAAGCGGATCGATTTTCCATTTCCACCAGTCGCCGACGGCGGCCGATTTCGTCCGGCCGACGCCGTAGGCCGACTGCGCGCGCTTGAGCATCATTCCTTCGACGCTGCGGCTGCGCGACTCCTGGCGCAGCCGCGCGAGCGCGTCCCAGTCCGGCGCCTCGATCCGCGGCGACAGCAGCAGCGTCGGGGTCGTCCTCGGCGCGATGATCGCTTCGAGCCGAGCGCGCCGTTGCGCCAGCGGCGTCTCGCGGAGGTCCTCGCCGCCGTGCTCGAGCAGGTCGAAGGCAAGCAACGCGACCGGCGCTTCGCGCAGCAGCTTCGGCCCGAGCTTCAGTCGTCCGATCCGTCGCTGCATCGTCGCGAAGGACAGCGGTCGTTCGGTCTGTGCGTCCCATGCGAGCAGCTCGCCGTCGAGCACCGTTCCGTCGGGCAGCGCGTGCGCCGAATCGACCACTTCGGGGAAGCGCTCGGTGACGAGTTCCTCGCCGCGCGACCACAGCCAGGTTTGTCCGCCGCGCCGCACGAGCTGCGCACGAATGCCGTCCCATTTCCATTCGACGATCCAGTCCCCAATGTCGCCGAGCGTCTCCGGCGGCTGTTGCAGCGGATGCGAGAGGAAGAACGGGTACGGATGTCCGAGCGACGCGCTGCCGTCCGCATCGTCGGGCGAGACGAGCGCGCGAAACGCATTCGCGTCGGGCTCGTGCGTGCCGTCGGCGTAGCCGACGAAGCGGTGCGCGAGGCGCTTCTCGTCGACGCCGAAGGCGCGCCCGAGCGCGCGCAGCACGAGCTGGCGCGAGACGCCGACGCGGAACTCGCCGGTGAGCAGCTTGTTCAGCACGAAGCGCTCGTGCGCGTCGAGCGCCTGCCACAGGTCGACGATGGCGCTCTCGATCTGCGCCGGCGGCTCGCCGCGCAGCGGCAGAACGTGCTGCGTCATCCATTCGGCGAGCCCACGGTCCACGCGATGCGCCGGCTCGGGCAGCAGCAATGCCACCGTCTCGGCGAGATCGCCCACCGCGTCGTAGCTCTCGGCGAACAGCCATTCGGGCAGCGCACTCGTGCGCAAGGCCGCATCGACGAGGGCGCGCACCGGAATCAGCCGATGCGGGCGGCCGCCGGCGAGGAAGTAGGCGGCCCAGGCGGCGTCGTCGGCGGGCGCCTGCGTGAAGTAGCGGCCCATCGCGTCGACCTTGCGGGTCGTGGATGTCGTCGCGTCGAGTTGCGCGTAGAGCTCGGCGAAGCGCTTCATTTTTCCGCATCCGCATCCGCATCCGCATCCGCATCCGCATCCGCATCCGCATCCGCATCCGCATCCGCATCCGCGTCCGTCGCGCTGCCCGCTGCCTCCGAATCGCTGCCTTCGTCCTCGTCGCCGTACTCGGTCGCGAAGCGGCTGGCGTCGAGACCGCGCCCGCGCAGCCAACGAACGAGCACGTCGGCGTAGCCGTGCGTGGCGACGACGCGCGAGGCGCCGGTCGCGTCGATCGCTGCGTTCAGCGCGGGCCAGTCGGCGTGGTCCGACAGCACGAAGCCTCGATCGACGGAGCGCCTGCGGCGCGCGCCGCGCACCTGCATCCAGCCCGATGCAAAGGCGTCGCTTGCCGCGCCGAAGCGACGCAGCCACGGCGAGCGTGCAGCCGACGGCGGCGCGAGCACGAGTGCGCGCTGCAGCGAGGCACGATCGACGTCACCTACGGCGAAAGTCTCCGGCAGGACCACGCCGCTTGCCCGGTAGGCGCGGTTCATCGATTCGACCGCGCCGTGGCAGACGATGACGCCTGGCTGCGATGCTCCCGTCGCGTCGGCCAGCCCGGCGAGGATGCGCTGCGCCTTGCCCAGCGCGTAGCAAAACAGAACGCTTGCCCGCGCGGCGTCCGCGTTCTGCGTCCACCAGCGCAGCAACTCGTCGATCACCTGGCGCTGCGGCCGCCAGCGATAGATCGGCAGCGCGAAGGTCGATTCGGTGACGAAGACGTCGCAGCGAATCGGCTCGAAGGCGCGGCAACTGCGATCGGCTTCGAGCCGATAGTCGCCGGAGACGACCCAGGTCTGCCCGTCGTGCTCGAGCCGGATCTGCGCCGCGCCGAGCACGTGGCCTGCCGGATGGAAAGACACGCGCATGCCGTTCACGTCGACGCGCTCGCCCCAGTCGAGTGTCTCGACTGCGATGTCGCCGAGTCTGGTGCGCAGCAGGTGCTCGCCTTCGCGCGCGGCCAGGTAGCTGCCGTGGCCGGCCCGCGCGTGATCGCCATGCGCGTGCGTGATCAGCGCGCGCTCGACCGGCTGCCAGGGGTCGATGAAGAAGTGCCCGGCCTCGCACCACAGGCCCTGCTCACGCGCGACGATGAGGTCGGCCATTTTCTTCGGGGAAGGGAGAAGGGGGAGCTTTCCGGTCCGGCCGGGGTTCCGGCATCTTGCTGACGGTCGGGGCAAGGGGAGGGCCTGCCGACGCGAATCTTCGCCCCTTCGCAGTGACGCCGCTGGAGACGCGCGGACGACGCGCGATTCAGAGCACGTTGGCCGCCGGCCTTCGCGTTCGCCTTCTCCCTTCCCTTTCCTATGCCTTCCCGAGCATCAAATCCGGCAGCAGCAGCACCGTCTCGGGCACCAGCCACATCAACGCGATGCAGGCGATATAGGCGAGCATGAAGTACATCACGCCAAGGAAGATCGTCGGGATCGGCACGTCGGGCGCGAGCCCGTTGACGATGAACACGTTCACGCCCACCGGCGGCGTCACTGCGCCCATCGTCGTGACGATCGTCAGCAGGATCGTGAACCAGGTGGGGTCGTAGCCGAGCGCCGCGGCGAGCGGAAAGAAGATCGGCACGGTCACCACGAGAAAGCCGAGCGCGTCCATCAGCGCGCCGCCGATCAGGTAGATCACGACGACGACGAGCAGGATCACCGCCGGCGGCACCGGCAGCGAAGCCGCCCAATCGGCCAGTTCGAAGGGCAGGCGCGAGACGGTGAGGAAGCGGCCGAACAGCACGGCGCCGGTGATCAGCAGCACCACCATCGCCGAGATGCGCAGGGTCTCGGCACTCGACTGCACGATCGACGCGAGCGACAGCTTGCGCCGCACGACACCGATCGCCAGCGCGCCCGCGGCACCGGCGGCGCCCGCCTCGGTCGGCGTGAACCAGCCGACGTACAGGCCGCCGATGACGAGCGCGAACAGCAGCAGCGTCTCGATCACGCCCGACAGTGACGCGATCTTCTCGCGCAGGGTCGTGGCCGGACCTGGCGGCCCGAGCGCCGGCTTGCGAATGCACATCGTCAGCACGGTGGCGAGGAAGAGCGCGGTGAGGATCAGTCCCGGAACGATGCCGGCGAGGAACAGACGAAGCAGCGACTGCTCGGTCTGTACGGCGATGACGATCATCACGACGCTGGGCGGAATGACCACGCCGAGCGTGCCGCCGACGGCGACCGCACCGGTGCTCAATGCGCGGTCGTAGCCGTAGCGGCGCATCTGCGGCAGGGCGATCGTGCCCATCGTCGCGGCGGTGGCCGAGTTCGATCCGCAGATCGCCGAGAAGCCCGCGCAGGCCGCGATCGTCGTTCCGGCGAGCCCGCCCGGCAGCCGTCCGAACCACTTGTACGCGGCGTCGTACAGCCGCTCGGTGATGCCGGCGCGATACGCGAACTGTCCCATCAGCACGAACAGTGGAACGACGCTCAACCCATACGAGGAGAACTGGTCCCACACGTTCGTCGCGAGCAGGTGCGTGGTCGCCGGCATCGACAGCAGCCAGGCGTTCCCGAGCACGCCCGCCAGCAGCATGGCGAACGCGATCGGCATGCCGAGCGCCATCAGCCCGAACATCACGAGCAGGCCGAGCGCGGCTACGAGGGTGGGGTCCATGGGGAAGGAAGTGAAGGATGAAGAGTGAAGGGTGAAGGGTGAAGGGGAAAACCGACACGCTGTGGGACGCAGTCGCTCGAGTGATCCTTCACCCTTCACCCTTCACGAAAACGCGCGCCAGCGCGCGAAGAAAGTCCGTGAGCAGCGCGAGCGCCAACCCCCCACACCCGATCGCCACCACATACACCCACGGATAGACGATCGCCTTCAGCGTTTCGGAGAGCGAGCCGCTGCGATGCAGGACGACTCCGTAGCCGGCGACGTACCAGGCGACGGCGGCGAACAGCAGCAGCGAAGCGAGGGCGGTGAGCATCTCGACGACGGCGCGCGTGCGCGGGCGCAGTTGCTGGACGACAAGGTCGATCGCGACGTGCCCCTTGTGCAGTTGCGCGTAGCCCAGCGCCAGCGCCATCGCCACCGCCGACAGCCAGCCGATCACCTCGTACGAACCGGCGACCGGATGGCCGAACGCGCGCAACACCATGTCGGCGACCGTGAACAGCATCATTGCGATCAGCGCGAGGCCGGCAACTGCCGCCAGCGCGCGGTTCACGAACGTGTCGAACGCGGCCAGCGCCTTCATCGGTGCAGCGAGGCGCGAAGGGGGCGAAGCACGCGATGCCGACCCGTCATCGGCGTCCTCACTGCCGCGCGAACTGGTCGCGCAACTCGCGCATCCGTTTCAGGTACTGCTCGGCCGGCAGCCCCTTCGCCTTCATCTCGTCGACCCACTGCGAGACCATCGGCTCGAGCTTCGCGTCCCAGCGCTTGCGCTCGTCATCAGCGACCGGGACGATCTGCAGCTGGTGGTTCTTCTTCGACCAGTCGAGCGCGCGCGCGACGTTCTCCTTGTCGTGATACTGGCCGGTCCAGATCGCCATTTCGGGACCGAGCTCGTCGATCACCTTCTTCACGTCGTCGGGCAGCTTGTCCCAGCGCTTCTTGTCCATCACGGCGGCGAAGGTGACGACGACGGTCGGATAGTCGGTGACGTACTTCAGCGTCTCGGCGAGCTTGAAGTCCTGCAGCACTTCGCGCGACGTCATCGTGCCGTCGATGACGCCGGTCTGCACCGATTGCGGTACCTCGGGCATCGGCATGCCGACCGGCGCGGCGCCGAGCGCCTGCAGCACCGGAACGCCGGTGCCGGCCGCGCGCAGTTTCATGCCCATCAGCTGCTGGGCGTTGCCCGCCGGCTTGCGCGACTGGATGTAGCCGGGCTCGGTGGTGAACATCGCGATCACCTTGAAGCCGTCGTACTCCTTCGGCTGGAACTCCTTCGTCAGCTCCCACAGCGTGCGGCTGGCGACGGTGGCGTTCGGAAAGCCCACCGGCAGCGACACGCCGGAGGTGAGCGGAAAGCGCCCCGGGTCGTACGACGGCGCTCCCAGCCCGATGTCGGCCACGCCCTTCTCTACGCCGTCGTACATGTCGCGCGCGCCGAGCAGCGTGCCGCCGGGGAAGGTCTTCACCGCGACCTTGCCGTTCGTGCGCTTGGCGAGTTCGTCGGCCCAGTGCTGCATCTGCTTGCCGGGGAAGGTGCCGGCCGGCGCGAAGAACGCGTAGGTGAGCGTGACGTCGGCTGCCTGCGCCGGCAACGGCGCGGCCAGCGCAAAGGCGGCGGCGAACAGCGGTGCGGCGAGCCAGGGGGCGGCGAGCTTCGAGAAGGTGCGGCGCTTCATGCAATCACCTCATTGGGTGGAATCGGGAACGTGGATGTCGAAGGCGTCGAGCGAAACCTCGCGCACCTTTGCGCGATCGTAGGCGGCGGTCGGCGGGAAGGGTCGCGTCGCGTCGAAGCCCACCTTGCTGCCGAAGTAGTCGGGAAAGGAAGGATTGAGTCCGTGGCCGAAGACTTTGTCGATCCGCAATATCCCGTGCTCGGGGTTCAGGCGCGTGGCCATCGCCCATTCGACGTCGGACGGATCGCGGATGTCGACATCGTCATCGACCACGGTGACCATCTTCAACGGCGGGAACGCGGCGAACGCGGCCATCAGCGCCTGCTTCGACCAGCCGGCGCGCTTCTGCGCGAGCTGCACGATCGCGTGGTAGAAGCCGCAGCCGCCGTGCGAGAAATAGACGTCCTTCACGCCCGGCACCTGCTTCTGCAGCAGCGCGAGCACGTTCGCCTCGCCGAGCAGGCCCACCGAGTTGAAGACCTCGACGCCCGAGAGGATCGTCTGGAAGATCGGCTGGCGCCGCCGATGGATGCGGCGCACGTGCACGAGCGGGCGCGGCGCGACGGCGGCGTAGTAACCGGTGACTTCGGCGAACGGCCCTTCGTCGTGCAACTCGCCCGGAATCATCTCGCATTCGAGCGCGAACATCGCGTGCGCGACCATCTCCACCGGCGACAGCGTGCCGGCGACGAGTTGCAGCGGCTGGCCGTGGAACTCGCTGGCGATGCCCAGCTCGTCGGTGTCGATCGGCGCGGCCTCGGCCGGCGTGGCCGCGCAGAAATGCAGCCCTGGGCCGACGCCGACGTTCAACGTGAACGGCAGCGACTCGCCGCGCGCGGCAGCCTTCTCGAGATAGGTCTCGAGGTGCCGCCCGGCATCGATGTTGACGGCGAGCCGGTCGGGGCCGATCACCATGAAGCGCTGGATCGACGCGTTGCGCACGCCGGTTTCCGGATCGCGCGCGATCACGACGCCGGCGTCGAAATACGGACCGCCGTCCTTCTCGGCGTGCAGCGGAATCGGCAGCTGCGAGAGGTCCACGCGCGACTCGGTGACCTGCAGCACCGGGCCCGAAGCCACGACCACCGGCGCGACCGGCCGCTGCTGCCAGTCGCGGATGCATTGCGACACGTATTGCGGCAGGGACCCTTCGGGCCGATCGAACAATGCGCCGAGCAGTTCGCGCGACCAGTACAGGCCGGTGAACACCGGGTAGCGGCTGCCCTTGACGCGCTCGAAGAGCACGGCGCGCGCTTCGCCCTCGAAGCGCGACGCGATGCCGGCGAGCTCGTGCGCCGGATCGACTTCCGAGCGAACGCGCACGAGTCGGCCGCGCTTGTCCAGCCATTTCACGATCGCGCCGAGATCGGCGACGACCGGCACGCCTGCCGCGTTGCCGGCCATAGTCTCCTCCTTTGCGTGTTCTCGTTGTTCGGAGAATCGTAGAGGATGCCCCTGTCCGAGGGAAGAGCGCGCAGCGGCATTGCGTCGCGCGCGGGTACGATCGACGGCGGATCAACGGGCCGGAGGCGTCGATGTCGTTGCTGCAGCTGCTCGGGATCGAGCGGCCGATCGTGCAGGCGCCGATGGCGGGCGTGCAGGGCAGCGCGCTGGCTGCCGCGGTTTCGCAGGCAGGTGGCCTGGGCTCGCTTCCGTGCGCGATGCTCTCGGCCGACGCAGTGCGCGACGAGGTGAAGGCGATCCGCGCGCACACCGACCGCCCGTTCAACCTGAACTTCTTCTGCCACGAGATGCCGGCGCCGGACCCGCAGCGCGAGCGCGAATGGCGCGAGGCATTGCACGGCTACTACCGCGAGCTCGGCGTGGACGAATCGTCGATTCCGCAGGGCGCATCGCGCACGCCTTTCGGCGAAGCGGCGGCGGCGCTGCTCGACGAGTTGCGTCCGCCGGTGGTGAGTTTCCATTTCGGGCTCCCCGCGCCGGAGCTGCTCGCGCGCGTGAAGGCTTGCGGCGCGCGTGTGCTGTCGAGCGCCACCACCGTCGACGAAGCGCTGTGGCTCGAGGCGCACGGCGCCGACGCGGTGATCGCGCAGGGGCTCGACGCGGGCGGACATCGCGGCATGTTCCTCACGCGCGATCCTTCCTCGCAGACAGGCACCTTCGCGCTCGTCGCGCAGGTCGCGCGGGCGGTGCGCGTTCCGGTCATTGCCGCCGGCGGCATTGCCGACGCGGCGGGCGTCGCTGCCGCGCTCGCGCTGGGCGCGCAGGGTGTGCAGGTCGGCACCGCCTACCTGCTGTGCCCGGAAGCGAAGACGAGCGCCGTGCATCGTGCGGCGCTCGCCAGTAGCGCCGCGCGCAACACGACGCTCACCAACGTGTTCAGCGGACGCCCGGCGCGCGCGATCGTCAACCGTATCGTGCGCGAACTGGGTCCGTTCTGCGCGCAGGCGCCCGAGTTTCCGCTCGCGGCGTCCGCCGTCGCGCCGCTGCGCGCGCAGGCCGAATCGATGGGCAGCGGCGACTTTTCGCCGCTGTGGGCGGGCCAGAACACGAGCGGCTGCCGCGAGGTACCGGCCGGCGAAATCACGCTCGCACTCGCCGCCGGCGCGGCGGACAGCCGCGCGCCGAATCGCGCCTGAATCGCGCGCTGCCTTCCCCTTTGCGGCGACGCGCACCGCCGCCTCTTGCACGGAGCCGATTGCATGGACGAGACGACGAGGTCTGCATTGCAGCGCAGGGGCGAGGCCTTTCGCGCGCTGCACCAGCGCGAGGGCAGCGCTTTCGTCATTCCGAATCCGTGGGACGTCGGCACCGCGCGCCTGCTCGCTTCGCTCGGCTTCGAAGCGCTCGCCACGACGAGCGCCGGTTGCGCCTTCGCGCTCGGCGTCGCCGACAACCGCATCGATCGCGACACCGCCATTGCGCACGTGCGCGCGCTGGCTGAAGCGACGGCGCTGCCGTTGAGCGCCGACCTCGAGAACGGGTTCGGCGACGATCCGCAAACGGCCGCCGACACGATCCGGCGCGCAGCGGCCGCGGGCGCCGTCGGCGGCTCGATCGAGGACACGAACACGCGCAACGATCGTCCGCAGTACGAATTCGGGCATGCGGTCGAGCGGATCCGGGCGGCGGCGGAGGCGGCGCACTCGCTCGACTTCCCGTTCACGCTGACGGCGCGCGCGGAGAATTTCCTCGCCGGCAATCCCGACCTGCGCGACACGATCCGCCGGCTGCAGGCCTACCAGGACGCGGGCGCCGACGTGCTCTACGCGCCGGGACTGCCTACGCGCGAGGCCATTGCGGAGGTCGTTCGCTCGGTCGACCGTCCGGTGAACGTGCTGATGGGCTCGCCGACACTGCGCATGAACGTCGCCGAACTGGCCGCGCTCGGCGTGCGGCGCATCAGCGTCGGCAGCGCGCTGTCGCGTGCGGCGCTCGGCGCGTTCCTGCGCGCGGCGCGCGAGATCCGCGAGAACGGCAGCTTCGGCTTCGGCGCGGACGCGGTCGGCTACGCGGAGATCAACGCGATGTTCGCGCAGTCGCAGTAGCGAGGCGGCGGCTGCGGCGCAGGAACGGACCGAGCAGCAGCGGCGCGAAGTACATCGGGATCTGCGCGATTCCGGTGTACAGCGAGAAGGCTTCGCCGGCGCTGCCGGCGGTGATCACGAGCATCAGTCCGACGTTACGGTTGCCGCTCATCAGCGCGCAGGTGTAGGCCGTGGCGACGCCCATGCGCCGGAACAGCAGCCAACCGGCCAGGTGCATCACGAATGCGTACGCGCTGGCAACGAACAGCAGCAGCGCGATGTAGGCCGGATCGCGCAGCAATCGATCGGTGACGCCCTGCATCACGGCGATCGCGAAGATCACGAGCAGAACGACGTTCAACCCGGCGAGCAGTTCGTCGTGTCGTTCGAGCCGCTCGACGCCCAGCGAGCGCCGCAGCAGCGCGGCGAGCACGAAGGGCAGCGCGACGAACAGCGACACGCGAGCGAAGAACGCAGCCAGGTCGACCTGCAGGCCGCTGCCGGGCAACAGCGTGCCGACGATCGGCGTGAGCGTCAGCGGCAGCAGCAGCGTCGTCGTGACGGTACCGATCACGGCGCCGACGCCGTCCAGCCCGAGGATCAGCGCGAACACCGCCGCCGAGCCGATCGGCGGCGCGGCGGACTGCAGCACGAGCACACCGCGCAGTTCTGCGTCGAGCCCGGCTGCTGCCGTCAGCGCCCAGACGATCAATGGAGAGGCGACCAGCAGCCACGCGGCGAACAGCACCGGCAGTGCCGGGCGGCGCGCCGCCTCGGCCATCTGCTTCCAGTCGAGGCGCAGCAATGCGGCCGTGAGCGTGCCGATCACCGCGAAGGCGAGTAGCGGGCGCAGCAATTCGGCGAGCGCCGGCACTGCGACGCCGACGAAGACGCCGGCCGGCAGCGCCCAGCGCGCCTGCCGGCCGAGCAGCGCGAGAGCACGCGCGAGGATCACCGTCGCCGGCGCCGGGGCGCGCGGGCCGTTGCGTACGGCTTCGTACCGAAGGCGTGCATCGCGCGAGTCTAGCCGCGCGATGCAGGATGCGCCGCTCGCGCGGCGCCGGGCTCAGTCGCGGCCCTTGCCCTTCCCGTTGCCGTTCCCGTGTCCCTTGCCGGGGTGGCCGTAGCCGCGCCCGTCGCCGCGCGGACCCGACTCGACGAAGCGCTCGCGTCCGCCGACGTACTCCCGACTGCCGACGTGATCGCGCACGTACTGCCGCTCGCCGCGATGCACGCTTCGGTACTGCGGCACGTAGACGTCCTCGTACCACTGGTCCTGGACGAAATACACGGGTTGGCCGCAGGCCGAATACCGGTAGCAGTGCTTCGACCAGTTCTTCGCGTGCCCGGGCGGAACGCGCAGGTAGATCGGCGGCCGCGCGACGGCGACCGGCGCCGGCTGTACGAGGATCGGCTCCGGGTAGAGGAGCATCGGACGCGGCGCATTGCCGATGTCGATGCGGCCGTAGAAGCCCGGCTGGCCGACCTGGACCGAGACGCCGATGTCGGTTGCCGAGGCGGACGGCGCGAAGCCGGCGGCCAGCGCAAGCGCGCCGGCGAGCGCCAATGCTGCACGCAGATCGTGGATCTTCATCGATTCATTCCTTCGTTCGGGACAGTACCGTGAACGCACTGTGCCCGTTCCGCGGCCGACCCGCTTGGCGGCACGACGGACGGGCGGCGCGCCGTGGCGGACGGACGCACCGGCGCGCCCGCGGGCACCGGCCTTGCGCCGCCTGCGCTACACCTCCGGGAGAACCACATGCAACGCTGCGAGAAATGCGGGAACGAGTACGACAAGACCTTCGACGTCGTGATGGCCGGCAGCACGCACACTTTCGACAGCTTCGAATGCGCGATCGCCTCGCTCGCTCCCACCTGCAGTCACTGCGACTGCCGCATCATAGGCCACGGTCTCGAGGCAGGCGGGCGGATGTTCTGCTGCGACCACTGCGCCGAGCAGTCGGGCGTGACGCAACTGCGCGATCGAGTCTGACGCGGCAGCGCGCGAAGCGACCGTGCGCCGCGCGCCGTGCGCTGCGGCGCGCGCGTATCATCCCTCGCGCCGCGCCGGGGCCGCGCTCCCGTGCGCATCATGAATTCGCACAGGAGTCTTCGATGCCCGTTCTGCGTTCGGCCACCGCATTGGCCGGGCGAAACAACGCTGCCGCGCGCGCGTTGTTCCGTGCCACCGGCGTAGCCGAGAGCGACCTCGGCAAGCCGGTCGTCGCCATCGCCAACTCGTACACCCAGTTCGTTCCGGGACACGTTCACCTGAAGGACCTCGGCGATCTCGTCGCCGAGCAGGTGGCCGCGGCAGGCGCCGTTGCGCGCGAGTTCCACACGATCGCCGTCGACGACGGCATCGCGATGGGACATCTCGGCATGCTGTATTCGCTGCCGTCGCGCGAGTTGATTGCCGACAGCGTCGAATACATGGTCAACGCGCACTGCGCCGACGCGCTGGTGTGCATCTCGAACTGCGACAAGATCACGCCCGGGATGCTGATGGCCGCATTGCGGCTGAACATCCCGACGATCTTCATTTCGGGCGGCCCGATGGAAGCCGGCAAGGTTCGCTGGGACGGCACGACGACGAAGATCGACGCCGCGTCGGCCTTCGTCGCCGGCGATCCGCGCGCCAGCGACGCGATGGTGCAGGCCTACGAGCGCAACGCCTGTCCGACCTGCGGCTCGTGCGCCGGCATGTTCACCGCCAACTCGATGAACTGCCTGGTCGAGGCGCTCGGCCTGGCGCTGCCCGGCAACGGAACGATGCTGGCCACGCACGCCGATCGCCGCGCGCTGTTTGCTCGCGCGGGCAGTCGCATCGTCGAGCTCGCGCGCCGCTGGTACGCCGAAGACGACGCGAGCGTGCTGCCGCGTTCGATCGCGTGCTTCCAGGCCTTCGAGAACGCGATGCGCATGGACGTCGCGATGGGCGGCTCGACCAATACCGTGCTGCATCTGCTCGCCGCGGCGCACGAGGCTGGCGCGCCCTTCGGCATGGCCGACGTCGATCGCATCTCGCGCGCGACGCCCAGCCTGGCGAAGCTCTCGCCATCGGACCCGAACTGGCACGTCGAGGACGTGCACCGCGCCGGAGGCATCTGGCGCATCCTCGGCGAGCTCGATCGCATCGGCGGACTGAACCGTGAGGTGCCCACCGTGCACGAAGCCACGCTCGGCGCGGCGATCGAGCGCTGGGACGTGCGCCGTTCACCGGCGCCCGAAGTGGTCGAGTTCTTCCGCGCGGCGCCCGGCGGCGAGCGCACCACCAGCGCGTTCTCGCAGGAGCGCCGCTGGGAATCGCTCGACCTCGACGTCGAGCGCGGCTGCGTTCGCGACGCGGCGCACGCGCACAGCGCCGACGGCGGCCTGGCCGTGCTCTACGGAAACCTCGCCGCGCAGGGCTGCATCGTCAAGACGGCCGGCGTCGACGCGAAGCTGTTGCGCTTTCGCGGGCGCGCGGTCGTTTTCGAGAGCGAGGACGCGGCGCGCGAGGGCATTCTCGGCGATCGCGTGCAGCCGGGCGACGTCGTGCTGATCCGTTACGAAGGGCCGAAAGGCGGCCCCGGCATGCAGGAGATGCTCAAGCCGACGGCGTTCCTGAAGGCGCGCGGGCTCGACACGCAGTGCGCGCTCGTCACCGACGGACGCTTCTCGGGCGCGAGTTCGGGGCTGTCGATCGGGCACGTTTCGCCCGAGGCGGCCGAAGGCGGTGCGATCGCGCTCGTGCACGACGGCGACGCGATCGAGATCGACATCCCGGCGCGCACGATCCGGCTCGATGTAGCCGAAGCCGAGTTGCAGCGCCGGCGCGAAAGCCGCCTCGCGCGCGGCGGCGGCGCCTGGCAGCCCGAGCAGCGTGTGCGTCCGGTTTCGGGGGCGCTACGCGCCTACGCGGCGCTCACGACGAATGCGGCGCGCGGCGCCGTGCGCGACCCGAACAGGTTCTAGCAAGTACGCGCGGGGCGGCGCAGCGGGCGCCGCCCGTGCAGCCGTCTCGTTCAGAGGCTCGGCCGCGGGTTCGCCGACCCGGCGGTGCCCACCGTGCCGGGCAGCGCGCCGCCTTCGCTTTCCCAGCGCTCGATCCGGTCGCGCTTTTCGCCGTGTCGCCGCGCCTGCTGCTCCTCGCGATACCAGGAGCGCGCGATCGTGGCGCCGGCCACCACGCCGGCGAACAGGGCGAGCGCCATCAACGACGTGCTCGAACCGCCGTCGTCGTCGTGCGCTACGGGTTCTTCGGGTGCTTCTCGATGGCGTCTCATGGCGTTCTCGCGCGGTCGCGCGGTGCATATCGGGGTTCGACGGGCGCACGATAGGGGTGCTGCTGCGTGCCGGACATCATCGCGACGATGCGCGGAATGACGTTTGCGGCCAACGGCAGCAGCACCGTGTAGTCGATTGCCTTCGACAGCCGGGAGTTCGATCGCCGGCCGCGGCGCAGCAGCAGCGCGCCGACCACGCCGATCGCCACTGCCGCTGCTCCGATCTGCGCCAGGCGTGGCGTTGCACCGCTGCTCAGCATCTGTACGGCGGTGCGCACGTCGTAATCGGCGGTAGACACGGCGCGATCGGCGCGCGCGAGTCGTTCTTCGTAGTCGAGTTCCTTCATTCGCGCGATCCTCTAGCTGGCGCTGGCCGTCGTGCTGGCGGTGGCGTCGCGACTTTCCTCGGGAAGCGAGGATGCGCCCGGCGGATTGCGCACGTGCAGATGCTTGAGCGTGGCGGGGAACAGCAGCCGCTGTGCAAGCTTCTTCACCGCCATCACGCAGATCCAGGCGCCGATCAGGTTGGCCACGATGACCAGGATGATCGCCAGCCATGGTGCGAGCCCGAGCGCCATCAGCCCCCAGGTGATGCCCCAGATGGCGACCAGCCACGCCGAGATGCCGAGGATCGCCCCGAGCACGCCGACGAGCAGCATCTGCGCCAGCGCGATCCCGGCGCGCCGGCCTTCGAGCGCGACCAGTTCGAGCCGCGTGGTGAGCGCGGCGCGCAGCGACTCGAACAGGTCGTACACCGCCTCGCGCAGCGACACGGTGCTCGGCGGACTCGGGTACCGGGCGGCCACGACTCAGTGCCTCATCCGGCCGAGCAGCAGTCCGGCGACCGCGGCAATGCCGATGGCCGCGATCGGGTTCTCACGCACGTAATTGCGCGTGGTCTCGAGCGCCGCTTCGCCCGATCCCCTGAGCTGGTCGGCCCTTTGCGACACTGCATCGACCGCCTGCGAGGCTTTTTCGGTCAGTGCGTCCATCGTCGGCTGCACTTTCTGCGACAGGCGCTCGACGGTTTCATGCGCCTTGTCGGCGATTCGGTCGGCGCCTTGCTCGGCTTGGCGCTTCATTTCGTCAGCGGTGGGGAACGAACCCGCGCTGTGCGACGAAGTGCTTCCTCCAGTGGTTTGCGTGCCGGTCTGCATGCTGCGCTCCTTGTTGCGAACGTGAACGGGGGGCCAAAGTGGCGTGCATCGAGCAAGTCGCATACCCGAAGCAATCGTAGCGCGTACGGGGTCGCACGAAAACATGCAACGATTCGGGGAAGGAGGCACCGATGGCTGCACGGCGAACGACAGATCGACGGATCCCACCCACGTCCCCGGCGCTCAACGCCGCGTGGCCGTGGTTTCAGGTGGGCAAGCTCTGGCTCGAGATCGGCTGGGCAGCACCGCAGGTGATCGCTCATCGCACGCGGCGGATGCTCTCCGGCGGGGCGTTTCCGGTGCAGGCCGACCGCGATGAGTTCCGTCGCATGTTCGACGAGAAAGCCGAGGCGTGGTTGGAAGCGACGTGGCGGATGTCGGCCGAGATGGGCACTCAATGGGTCGCGATCTCGAGTTCCTTGATGCAGCCGTGGTGGCTGTCCGGCGCCTCGCCCGCCGCGCAATGGCAGTCGGCCTGGCGCGGCGCGGCGCGTCGATGGGTGCGTTCGGCACCGCACATTGCGCGGCTCGGCCTCACACCGGTGCATCGTCGCGCCACCGCCAATGCGCGTCGGCTCGGCCGCCCGGTCGGGTGAGCCGCCGAGCCGGCTTGAGCGCCGAAGACGGGCGAACGTTTGCTAGCGATCGAGCGCAAGCAGCTCGGTGCGCATGGCGAGGTTGGTCAGCAGTTCGCCGAGCATCGCCGAGGTGACGGTTTCCTCGCCGATCGCGCGGATGCCGCGGCTCTCCATGCACAGGTGTCGACAGCGAACGACGACGCCCACCGCCACCGGCGACAGGTGTGACATCAGCGCGTCGGCGATCTGCCGCGTCAGTCGTTCCTGCACCTGCAGGCGCTTGGCGAAGCAGTCGACGAGACGCGTGAGCTTGGACAGGCCGACGATTCTTCCCGCCGGCACGTAGCCGACCGTTGCCGTGCCGAAGAACGGCGCCAGGTGATGCTCGCAGTGGCTGTACACCGGAATGCGCCGCACGACGATCAGTTCGCTGTACTGCTCGGCGCCGTCCTCGAACACTTTCAGGATGTCGGCCGGATCCTGCAGGTAGCCCGAGGTCCAGTGCTCCCAGGCGCGTGACACGCGGGCCGGCGTCTCGCGCAGTCCGGGGCGATTCGGATCCTCGTGCAGGTTGCGCAGCAATCGACGCCAATCCTCGTCGGTGAACGGTCGCTCCTCGGATGCGTCCATCGCCTTGCCTCTCCCATCGTTCGCGAAGCGCAGAGTCTAATCCGCCGCTCCCCCGTACAATGCCCGCTTCGCTGCCCGGTCCCCGCGCATGTCCGATCGCCTGTCGAGCCTCCTCGCGCGCTTCAGTCCGCGCGCGCACGTCGATCGCAGCGGCGTGCTGCAGTCGGCGATCCGCTTCGGCGACGAAGGCGATGCTGGCCGGCTGCATCTGCTGCGCGCCGGCGCGGTGCTTTCGCTGCATCCCGGCTGGTCGCCACTGCGGCTCGCCCGCGCGTCGCTGCTGTTCTATCCGCGGCCCTTTCCACACGAATTGCAGCCCGACGAGGTTGCGCGTCCCGACATTGTCAGCGCGTCGATCCAGTTCGACGGCGGCTCGGTCGGCCCGCTCGCCGCTGCGTTGCCCCCGGTGCTCGTGTTGCCGCTCGAGGCGCTGGGCGACGCGCAACCGACGATCACGCAACTCTTCGGCGAGGCCGACCGCGCGCTGTGCGGCAGGCAGGTGGCGCTCGACCGGTTATGCGAACTGCTCCTCGTGCAGGTGCTGCGCCACGTAATCGATCACGGGCTCGTTGGCGCCGGCATGCTCGCCGGTCTCGCCGACGCGCGGCTGTCGAAGGCGTTGGTTGCGCTGCACGACGAGCCCGAACGCGACTGGCGCCTGGAGGATCTTGCAGCGGTGGCCGGAATGTCGCGCGCCCGCTTCGCGGCGCGCTTCAAGCAGGTGCTCGGCGTGGCGCCCGGCGAGTACCTGACGCGCTGGCGCATCGCGCTCGCGCAGCATCTGCTGCAGCAGGGCCGGGCGGTCAAGCAGGTGGCCGGCGAAGTCGGCTACGCGAGTCCGGCGGCGCTCGGTCGCGTGTTCGCCACCCGCACCGGCTCCTCGCCGAAGGCGTGGGCCAATACGCGCAACGCGGGCAACGGCGGCCACGCGGCACCCGCGCAGCTGGAGGCCGGCACCGAGCTTGCGCCGGCAACGAGCGGGTAGAATCGCGCCGTGCCCGAACTTCCCAACGACACCTTCCTGCGCGCGCTGCGGCGCGAGCCCACCGAATACACCCCGATCTGGCTGATGCGCCAGGCGGGTCGCTACCTTCCCGAATACAACGAGACGCGCCGGCGCGCCGGCAGCTTCCTCGCGCTGTGCAAGAACCCCGAACTCGCCTGCGAGGTCACGCTGCAGCCGCTGCAGCGATTCCCGCTCGACGCGGCGATCCTGTTCTCCGACATCCTGACGATTCCCGACGCGATGGGCCTGGGGCTGTACTTCGCCGAGGGGGAAGGACCGCGTTTCGAGCGCCCGGTGCGCGACGAAGCGGCGGTCGCGCAGCTTGCGGTTCCCGATCCGTCACAGGAGCTGCGCTACGTTACGGACGCGGTGCGCACGATTCGTTCGGCACTGGCCGGTCGCGTGCCGCTGATCGGTTTCGCCGGCAGCCCGTGGACGCTTGCCTGCTACATGGTCGAGGGCGGCGCAAGCGCCGATTTCCGACGCATCAAGACGATGCTCTACGAGCGTCCCGAGCTGCTCGAGCGCATCCTCGCGGTGAACGCCGAAGCGGTGGCCGCGTACCTGAACGCGCAGATCGAAGCGGGCGCGCAGGCGGTGATGCTCTTCGATTCGTGGGGCGGCGCGCTCGCCGACGGCGCGTTCCAGCGCTTCTCGCTGGAGCCGATGCGCCGCATCGTCTCCGCGTTGCGTCGCGGCAGCGGCGCGCAGGCCGCCGCGGGCGGCGCCCCCGCAGTCCCGGTGATTGTCTTCACCAAGGGCGGCGGACCCTGGCTCGAGGATCTTGCCGGCCTCGGCTGCGATGCGGTCGGCGTCGACTGGACGGTGAACCTCGGCCGGGTGCGCGATCGGATCGGCCAGCGCTGCGCCGTGCAGGGCAACCTCGACCCGATGGTGCTGATGGCCGGCGAGAACGCGGTGCGCCGCGAAACGCAGCGGGTGCTCGATTCCTTCGGCGCCCCGGCGCCCGGCGTCGGCCACGTGTTCAACCTCGGCCACGGAATTTCGCAGTTCACGCCCCCCGAGAACGTGGCGGTGCTCGTCGAAACCGTCCATTCTTACAGCCGCCGCCTGCGTTCGAGCTGACGCGGGCGACGCTCGCCTCATTGCCCAAAACCGCGGAAAACGGACCGCGCGATAGAGGGTGACCGCTGACTTATACACAGAACGCGCTTGACCTTTGGTCGCGGCGCTGGTTGTCGGCCGTGTCGAGACGTGGCGACGCAAGTCATTGATTTTAAAGGGAATGAGGTTGCTGAAAAAATGAGCAACCAACCGCGAAGCCCGACGCGACGCGGGCTTGCGAACGGTGTTGGCGGCTTGTTCACAGTTTTGTCCACAGCTTTTGTGAACGACCGGGAAAAGCGCTTTCCGAGCGCGACATTGAGCGCCGAAGTTAAAGCGAATTGTGATGAGTGCATCCGCTGAGCGTACGTCTGCGTACGCGTCGGCGCAGCGGCCCGGCTATGTCCGCGTAGCACTCGACGTGCCTGCTGCGCAACTGGGGGTATCGCTTTTCGATTACGCGGTGCCGGAAGGATGCGCGGCTCAAACCTTTCCGGTCGGCACCTGGGTGGTCGTCCCGTGGGGGCGCGGGCGCCGCATCGGCCTGGTCGCCGGGTGGAGTGCACAACCCGACATCGACGCGGCGCGCGTGCGCCCCGTCGAACGCGTGCTCGGCGATGCGCCGGTGTTGCCGGCGGCGTGGTTCGATCTCGTCGAATTCGCCGCGCGCTATTACCACCGCGGTGCCGGGGAGGTCGCGATGCCGGCCATCCCGAAATTGCTGCGCACGATGAGTGCGGCTGGCGGCGGCGCCGGTCGCGAGTCGTCCGATGCGCGAGCCGGTGCAAGCGCGCCCGAAGTGCGCGCGGGCGGACGGGTGCGTCGCGCGCGAACCTCGGCCTTCGATCGCGCGCGCGCGCGTTGGCAGGCGCCGGCCGAGCGCGTCCCGCCGCCCGCCGACGAACAGCCCGCTCCCGGCCTCACCGATGCGCAGCGCGGCGTTCTCGATGCACTGCGCGCGGAAGAAGGATTCGCCGTCCACCTGCTGCATGGCGTCACCGGCAGCGGCAAGACCGAGGTGTACCTGCACTGGCTCGCCGAGGTGCTCGCGCGCGACGCGAGCGCGCAGGTGCTCCTGCTCGTGCCCGAGATCGCGCTCACGCCCCGGCTGCACGCACAACTCGTCGCGCGCTTTCCGCGCGAGCGCGTGGCGCTGCTGCACAGCGAGATGGCCGATGCCGAACGCGCGGCGCACTGGCTCGCCGTCGCCGAGGGACGTGCGCGCGTGGTGCTCGGCACGAGACTGGCGGTGCTCGCGCCTTTCCCCGCGCTGGCGGCGATCGTCGTCGACGAGGAGCACGACTCCTCCTACAAGCAGCAGGAGGGCGTGCGCTATTCCGCGCGCGACCTGGCGATCGCGGCCGCATCGCAGCGGCGCGTCCCGATCGTGCTCGGCTCGGCCACGCCGTCGCTGGAGACCTGGTTCGCCGCGCGACGCGGACGCTACCGTTCGCATGCGTTGCGCGAGCGCATCGGCAATGCCGTGTTGCCGGCCGTCGAATGCGTGGACCTGAGCGGCGCGAAGCTGCGCCACTCGCTCGCGCCGCGGGTCCTCGAGGCGATCGAGGCGACGCTCGGGCGCGGCGAGCAGGCGCTCGTCTTCGTCAATCGCCGCGGCTACGCGCCGGTGCTCTCCTGTGCTGCCTGCGGCTGGCTCAGCCGCTGTGCGAACTGCTCGGCCTATCGCGTGCTGCATCGGATCGCGGCCGCGCCGGGCGGCGCTGCCACCGACGAGCGCGCAGTTGCGTCACGCGCCTCGCGCTATCGCCTCGTCTGTCATCACTGCGCCGCCGAGCAGCCCGTTCCGCGCGCCTGTCCCGACTGCGGCAATGTCGACCTGGACGCGCTCGGCCGCGGCACGCAGCGGCTCGAGGAATCGCTCGCCGAACTGTTTCCGCGCCACCGCATCGCGCGACTCGATCGCGACGTCGCGCGCCGGCGCGGCGCCGCGCAGCGCGTGCTCGACGCCGCGCATGCCGGCGAGGTCGATCTCCTCGTCGGTACGCAGATGCTCGCCAAGGGGCACGATTTCCGTCGCCTCGCGCTCGTGGTCGCGCTCGACGTCGACGCGGGCCTGTACGCCGCCGACTTTCGTGCTCCGGAGCGGCTGTTTGCGACGTTGATGCAGGTGGCCGGCCGCGCCGGTCGCAGTGGCGGCGACAGCCGGATGATCGTGCAGACGCGCTACCCCGGCCATCCGCTGTTCGCGTTCCTCGCCCGGCACGACTACGCGGGCTTCGCCGATCGACAACTGGCGGAACGGCGCGAAACCGGACTACCGCCGTATCGGCATCAGGCGATGCTGCGAGCCGAGGCGCGTCAGTTGGCCGACGCGCTCGCGTTCCTGGAAGCGGCGCGCGCGTTGGCGAGCGGGCGCGAAGCGAGCGACGAAGTCAGCGTCTTCGATGCCGTCCCGATGTCGATGAGCCGGCTGCAGGGGCGCGAACGCGCGCAGCTGCTCGTCGAGTCGGTGCGGCGCGCGTCGCTGCACCGATTCCTCGCGGACTGGTTGGCTGCGCTGCGGGCCACGGCGCCGCGCGTTTCCTGGCAGCTCGACGTCGACCCGCTCGAGATCTGACCCGAGCCCCGGGTCAGCGCGCCCGGGCCCCGAGCTCGCGCAGCTTCGCGAAGTTCTTCTCGTGGCGCTCGCGTCCGCCGCCGTCGACCATCCCGATCAGTGTCTGGCGCACCGGGCGCAGCCCGCAGACGGCGAGCACGTTGCGCTCGAGGCCGCGCACGCCGTGCGCGAAGAAGTACCAGCGGTAGATCGGCGCCGGCATTCCCATCGTCACGACGACGCGCGCCGAGCGCCCGCTCAGCGCGCGTTGCCATTGTCCCTGTTCGGTGGTCTGCACGGCGAAGCCGGGTCTGAGCACCTGCTCGAGAAAGGCCTTGACGAGCGCCGGCATCGTTCCGAGCCACAGCGGAAAGAAAAGCGCCACGTGATGCGACCAGGTGATCGCCTCCTGCGCCGGCTTCAGCGCAGCCGGCAGCTCGCCGGAGGTCCAGTCCTCCTTGGACCGCAGCAGCGGGAAGTCGAGCTTGCCGATCTCGATGCGTCGGATCGAATGCCCGGCGTCGCGGGCTCCCTGTGCATAGGCGTCGGCCAGCGCGTAACTGAGCCGCGCCGGGCTCGGGTCGGGATGGCCCTGCAGGATCACGATGTTGCGTTTCATGCGCCGGGAAGGACGAGCTGGGTCTGGGTGACGACCGCGCAAAGGCGGTCGTCGAGGCCGCGAATCATAGTCTGCCAGACCATCGTCGTGCGACCGCGATGCAGCGCCGTGCACTCGGCCTCGACGACGCTGCCCAGCGGGGCCGCCGCGATGAACTTCGTACTCGAGTCGATGGTCGTCGTGCGCGCGCCCTGCGGCAGGTTCACGAAGGTGCCGACCGCGCCCATCGTGTCGGCGAGCGCCATGATCGCGCCGCCGTGCAGCACGTCGCCGACGGTGCACAACGCGCGGCTCACCGTCATGCGCGCCCGTACCCGGTCGGCGCCTGCCTCGATCCACTCGATGCCGAGCCTGTCGGGGAAGAGCCCCGACAGGAGGCCGGACAGCGCCTCGGGCTCGAGGCTCTTCATGGCGTCGCGCGCAGCGCGTCGCGTACCTTCTCGAGCAGCGCGCGCACCTCGGCGCCCACCGCCTGGACCGCGGCGTTGTCCACCAGCCCGAGCACCGCGGCGGGATCCATGAACCCTACGGTCGTGCGCCCATCGGGTTCGCCGCGCACGATGACGTTGCACGGCAGCAGCAGACCGATGTCGGGTTCCGCCTGGATCGCACGGTTTGCGTAGCCTGGGTTGCACGCGCCGAGAATGCGATACGGGCCCCGCTCGACGCCCAACTTCGCCTTCAGCGTCTTCTGCACGTCGATGTCGGAGAGCACGCCGAATCCTTGTTGCCCAAGCGCCGAGACGACGCGTTCGACAACGGCCTCGAAGGGCTGCTCGAAGGTGATGGTGAAGCCGTAGTCCGACATGGTGATGCGCCTCCGGAATTTGCGCGGAAGATGTTCGCGTCACCCGAGGCTATGACGGCGGGCCACGTGGGGTCAAACGCGCATCGCACGAGCAGGGTCCCACGCAGGCGCGGATCCGGCATGTCGTTCGAGACCCCGACTTGCGCTTCGGGTCTTCGCTTTTCTGGCACGATCGTCCGCGCTGGTATGTCGCTCGCCGGTGGTCGCGCGCCGGCGCGCCGCTCCGAGGGCTTCCGCAACGACCATGGCCGAACCTGAACCGCTTCGCTTCTACGTTCCCGAGCCGGCTGTCCGCCCGGGCGACCAGCCCGATTTCTCGAACGTCAAGATCGCCGAAGCCGGGTCGGTCGCCCGTCCGCCGATCGACGTCGATGCCGAATCGATCCGCGAGCACGCGTATTCGATCATCCGCGTGCTCAACCGCCAGGGCGAGGCGGTCGGCCCGTGGGCCGGGCTGCTCACCGACGAGCAGTTGCTCGACGGCCTGCGCGACATGCTCGTGCTGCGCGCCTTCGACGCCCGCATGCTGATGGCACAGCGCCAGGGCAAGACGTCGTTCTACATGCAGCACATGGGCGAGGAGGCGGTGAGCTGCGCGTTCCGCAAGGCGCAACGCAAAGGCGACATGAACTTCCCCACCTATCGACAGACGGGGCTGCTGATCGCCGCCGGCTATCCGGTCTTCGACATGATGTGCCAGATCTACTCGAACGAGCGCGATCCGCTGAAGGGCCGGCAGATGCCGGTGCTCTATTCGGTGCGCGAGCACGGTTTCTTCTCGCTGTCGGGCAACCTCGGCACGCAGTTCCCGCAGGCGGTGGGCTGGGCCATGGCCTCGGCCATCCGCCACGACACGCGCATCGCCGCCGGCTGGATCGGCGATGGTGCCACCGCGGAATCGGATTTCCATGCGGCGCTCGTCTTCGCGTCCACCTATCGCGCGCCGGTCGTGCTGAACATCGTCAACAACCAGTGGGCGATCTCCACCTTCCAGGGCATCGCGCGCGGCGGCTCGGGCACCTTTGCCGCGCGCGGGCTGGGCTTCGGCATTCCGGCGCTGCGCGTCGACGGCAACGACTACCTTGCCGTGTATGCGGTCGCGAAGTGGGCGATCGATCGCGCGCGCAGCAATCTCGGTCCCACGCTGATCGAGCACGTCACTTATCGCGTCGGCGCGCATTCCACTTCCGACGACCCTTCCGCCTATCGGCCGAAGACCGAGTCCGACGCGTGGCCGCTGGGCGATCCGGTCATCCGGTTGAAGAATCACCTGATCGTTCGCGGCGCCTGGTCCGAAGACAAGCACCGGGAGCTGGAGGAACGCGTGCTCGCCGAAGTCGTCGCCGCGCAGCGCGAGGCCGAGCGGCACGGCACGCTGCACGCCGGCGGCAAGCCGTCCACGCGCGACATGTTCGAAGGCGTCTACGAGACGATGCCGCCGCATCTGCGCCGCCAGCGCCAGCAGGCCGGGGTCTAGGAGCCGACGAGATGGCGCGCATGACGATGATCGAGGCGCTGCGCGACGCGCTCGACGTGTCGATGAGCCGCGACGATCGCGTCGTCGTCTTCGGTGAGGACGTCGGCTATTTCGGCGGCGTGTTCCGCGTCACCGCCGGCCTGCAGCAGAAGTACGGCCACGACCGCTGCTTCGACACGCCGATCAACGAATCGGGCATCGTCGGCACGGCGATCGGCATGGCGGCGTACGGGCTGCGCCCCTGCGCCGAGGTGCAGTTCGCCGACTACGTCTATCCAGGCTACGACCAGATCGTCTCCGAAGCCGCGCGCCTGCGCTACCGCTCGAACGGCGAGTTCACCGTGCCGATGGTGCTGCGCATGCCCACCGGCGGCGGCATCTTCGGCGGGCAGACGCACAGCCAGAGCCCCGAGGCGCTGTTCACGCACGTGGCCGGGCTGAAGACGGTCGTTCCGTCGAACCCGCTCGACGCCAAAGGGCTGCTGATCGCGGCGATCGAAGACCCCGACCCGGTGATCTTCCTCGAGCCCAAGCGGCTGTACAACGGACCCTTCGAGGGCTATCCCGACCGTCCGGTCACGCCGTGGTCGAAGCATCCGCTGGGTGACGTCCCCACCGGGCACTACACGGTGCCGCTCGGGCAGGCGGCGCTTCGCCGGCCGGGCGCGGCCGTCACCGTGCTCGCGTACGGAACGATGGTCCACGTCGCGCTCGCTGCGGCCGAAGCCAGCGGCGTCGATGCCGAGGTCATCGACCTGCGCACGCTCGTGCCGCTCGACCTCGACGCGATCGTCGCGTCGGTCAACAAGACCGGACGCTGCGTCGTCGTGCACGAGGCCACGCTCACGTCGGGCTTCGGCGCCGAGCTCGCCGCGCTGGTGCAGGAGCACTGCTTCCATCGGCTGGAGACGCCGATCCGGCGCGTTGCCGGCTGGGACACGCCGTATCCGCACGCGCACGAGTGGGAGTACTTCCCCGGACCGGCGCGCGTCGGCCGAGCGCTGCTCGAAGCGCTGGAGGATTGAATGGCGGAACGCGCCGTCCGGTTGCCCGACGTCGGCGAAGGCGTCGCCGAGGCCGAGCTCGTCGAGTGGCTGGTGAAGGTCGGCGACCGCGTGCGCGAGGACCAGTCGCTGGCCATCGTGATGACCGACAAGGCGAGCGTCGAGGTCCCGTCGCCGGTGGCCGGCGAAATAGTGTGGCTGGCCGCGGAGCCGGGCGAGAACATTGCCGTCGGTAGCGACCTCGTGCGGTTGAAGGTGGAAGGAGCCGGCGACGCGCACGGCGAGTCGCCAACCGGATCGCCCACTGGTGTGCCAAACGGAGCGCCCACACAAGCGCCTGCCGACGCTGCGCCTGAAGCGCACGCCGAGGCATCGGCTGCGGGCGAGCGCGAGCGCAAGCGAGATGCTTCGCCGGCAACCACCTCGGCGTCCACCCGCGCAGGGCCGGCGCGGTCCACCGCGACGGCTGCGCGCGAAGCCGAAGCGAGCGCACGCGCGGCGATCGATGCAGCGGCCGAGCGCGCCGCCGGCGCCCCCGGTGCGCGCCCGCGGCCCGGCGCGGCGCCGGTGCTGCCGCGCGGGCGCGGCGAGAAGCCCGTCGCCTCGCCGGCGGTGCGCGCTCGCGCGCGGGAGGCCGGCATCGACCTGCGGCGCGTTGCGGGCAGCGGTCCGGCCGGCCGCATCACGCACGAAGACCTCGATCGCCTGTTCGAGCAGGGTCCGCAGGTGCCGGCCGCGACGGGCGCCGCGCTCGCGCCCGACGAGAGCGTCGAAGACATCAAGATCGTCGGACTGCGTCGGCGCATTGCCGAGAAGATGCGCGTCGCGCACGAGCGCATCGCCGACATGACCTACGTCGAGGAGCTCGACGTCACCGACCTCGAGACGCTGCGCGCGAAGCTGAACGAGCCGCAGCGCAGCGACCGGCCGCGCCTCACGCTGCTGCCGTTCCTGATGCGCGCGATCGCGATCGCGGTGGCCGAGCAGCCGCGGATGAACGCGCATTTCGACGACGACAATGGCGTGCTGCGCCGATACGGCGGCGTGCACATCGGCATTGCCGCGCAGACCGCCGGCGGACTCGTCGTGCCGGTGGTGCGTCACGTCGAGGCGCGCGATCTGTGGAGCTGCGCCGCCGAACTCGCGCGCGTGACCGACGCGGCCAAGGGCGGCACCGCCACGCGCGAGGAACTGGCCGGATCGACGATCACGATCACTTCGCTCGGTGCGCTCGGCGGCATCGTCACCACGCCGGTCATCAACCATCCGGAGGTCGCGATCGTCGGCGTGAACCGCATCGCGATCCGGCCGTCGTGGAACGGCACGGCGTTCGTGCCGCGCAAGATGATGAACCTGTCGTGCAGCTTCGATCATCGGGTGGTCGACGGGTGGGATGCGGCGGTGTTCGTGCATCGGATCAAGGCGCTGCTGGAGACGCCGGCGATGCTGTTCGTGTCGTGAGGATTTCGCGCACTTCGAGCGCTGCGCCTTCGCGCGCGCCCTTCGCCTGAGGCGCCCCCATGAAGGAAATCCGCTGCAACCTGCTCGTCGTCGGCGCTGGTCCCGGCGGCTACACCTGCGCGGCGCGGGCCGGCGAGCAGGGCGTCGACACCGTCATCGTCGAGGCCGACCGGGTCGGTGGCACCTGCTTGAACGTCGGCTGCATTCCGTCGAAGGCGGTGATCCACGCCGCCGACGAGTACGCGCGGGCGCGCGCTTTCTCTGCGCAGCGTTCGTCGCTGGGCATTCGCGTTTCGGAACCCGCGATCGATCTCGCGCAGACCGTCGCCTGGAAGGACGCGATCGTCGAGCGCCTCGATGGCGGCGTCTCCGGGATGCTGAAGAAGGCCCGGGTGAAGGTCGTGCTCGGCCGCGCGCGCTTTCGCGACGGCAAGACCGTCGTCGTTTCCACCGAGACCGGTGGCGAGCAGACGATCCGCGCCGAGAACGTGGTGATCGCGACCGGCTCGCGGCCGGTCGAATTGCCGATGCTGCCCTTCGGCGGAAACGTGGTGTCATCGACCGAATTGCTGTCGATGCGCGAGTTGCCGGCGAGGCTCGTCGTCGTTGGCGCCGGCTACATTGGCGTCGAGCTGGGTACCGCTTTCGCGAAGCTGGGCGCGCAGGTCACGATGGTCGACCTCGCGCAACGCATCCTGCCGCAGTACGACGCAGAGCTCACGCGTCCCGTCATGCAGCGGCTCTCGGCGCTCGGCGTGCAGTTGCGCCTCGGCGCCACGGTGAAGGGCGTGTCGTCCGACGGGCAACTGGCGATCGAGACGAGCGCCGGCGCCGAGCGTCTGCCGGCCGATCGCATCCTCGTCGCCGTGGGCCGACGTCCGGCCACCGACGGCTTCGCGCTCGAGGAGCTCGACCTCGATCACGACGGACCCTTCGTGCGCATCGACGATCGTTGCCGCACGTCGATGCGCGGCGTCTACGCGATCGGCGACGTCACCGGCGAGCCGATGCTCGCGCACCGCGCGATGATGCAGGGCGAAGTCGTCGCCGACGTCGTCGCCGGCCGCAAGCGCGTGTTCGAGCCGCGTGCCATTCCTGCCATCTGTTTCACCGATCCCGAGATCGTCGCCGTCGGTCCCGCGCTCGAGGAGGCGCGGCGCGCACATGCCGAGCTGCGCGTCGGCATGGTGCCGTTCACCGCCAACGGCCGCGCGCTCACGCTGCAGGCGGAATCGGGCTTCGTGCGCATCGTTGCGCGCGCCGACAACCATCTGGTGCTGTCGATGCAGGCGGTCGGTGCCGCCGTCTCCGAGCTGTCGGCGGCCTTCGGCCTGGCGCTGGAGATGGGCGCGCGGCTCGAGGACATCGCCGGGACGATCCACGCCCACCCTACGTTGGGCGAGGCGATCCAGGAAGCCGCGCAGCGCGCGCTCGCACGGTAGCCGGCGCGTTCGCGCAGGCAGTCCGGGCGGAGCGCGCGGGTGCTTGCCGCCCCAGTGCGCGCGATCCGCACGAGCGCAGGCGGGCAGCCTAGGGCCGTCTTTTTTCGACGTCCGGGAACGCAGGCCCTGTACGCTGCATCCAACGCACGTATGCAGCTCAAACCGAACAGCCAGCCGAGGGGGCCGCGATGAACCTGTACGTGCTCGAGGAGCCGCGTCCGATGCCGGTGCTCGCCGACGTCGACCTGGTCAGCCACGTGATTGCCGGTGACCACCAGGCGTTCCGCACGTTGATGCAGCGCCATAACCAGCTGCTCTACCGCACGGCGCGCAGCATCCTGAAGAACGAGGCGGAAGCCGAGGACGCGGTGCAGGAGGCGTGGGTGCAGGCCTATAACGCCTTCGACGAATTCCGCGGCGAGTCGCGGTTGGCGACCTGGCTCGTGCGGATCACGGTCAATCAAGCGCTCGGGCGCCTGCGTGGCGCCGCTCGCCGGGCGGAAGTGATTCCGCTCGATACGACGGTCGACAGCGCCATCTTCGCGGGGGAACCGAACATGCAACTGCCCGAATCCGAACGGCCCGATCGGCTCGCCGAGCGCGGCGAGTTGCGCCGCGTGCTGGAGGCGCACATCGACGAGTTGCCCGAGGCATTTCGCTCGGTGTTCGTGCTGCGCGCCGTCGAGGAGATGAGCGTCGAGGAAGTGGCGGCGGTGCTCGGCATTCCCGAGGCGACGGTCCGCACGCGGCATTTCCGCGCGCGCTCGATGCTGCGCGAGGCACTGGCGCGCGAGGTCGACGTCGCGTTCGCCGACGCGTTTTCCTTCGCCGGCGAGCGCTGCGATCGGATTGTCGCCGGCGTCTTCGAGCGGCTCGGACGGCAGCGCGTGTCCGATCGCTTCGACGCCAGCAGCTGAGCGCAACGCGCCGGGCACGGCGCATCGAGCACGAGGCGTCGAGCGCGGCGCTTCGAGCACAGCACTTCGCGCACAAACGTCCTGAATGACGCGTCCCGCGCGACGCGTGGGGGACGCCGTTTCCATCACGACGAGCACAGCACCTTCATCGCTCCACCTTCACCGCACAGGAGAACTGTCATGTCCCTTCCCATTCGCTCCAGCTTTCTCGAACCGATCGATCGCCGCGCCTGGCTGAGCGGCTCCGGACTGCTGCTGTCCGCCACCGCCATCGCGATGCTCGCCGGCAAGCCGGCGCTCGCAGCAGGGCAGGCGTCCGATCCGGCGCAGGACGCGCGCATCCTGAATACGGCGCTGGGCGCCGAACTCGAGGCGATCGCCGCGTACCAGGTCGGCGCCGACAGCGGCCTGCTGCAGAAGCCCGTGCGAGATCTCGCGCTCACCTTCCAGGGCCATCACAAGGCGCATGCCGACCTGCTCGCGGCAACCGTCTCGAAGCTCGGCGGCAAGCCGGTATCGGCGAAGCCCGAGTACATCTTCCCGACCGACAAGCTGAAGACGCAGGCCGACGTGCTGCGCTTTGCCGCGGGGCTCGAGCAGGGTGCGGTCAGCGCATATCTCGGCGCGGTGCCGCTGTTCGACAACCGCGATCTGTCCAAGGCGGCGGCGAGCATTCTCGGCGACGAGGCGATGCATTGGGCCGTGCTGCGCAACGCGCTGGGCGACGCTCCGGTGCCCGCAGCCTTCGTCGCGTGAAGGATGCGCGGCCATGGTCCCGCACCTATCGTCGCGACCTGGCCGCGCTACAAAAGCGGGCGATCGGCGTCGTGTAACGCGTTTCGTGAGCGGAAACGCTGCACTTCGCAGCGCGTTCCGCTTGCTGCGGCCCGGAGCGTTCGTGGCGCTCGTCGTTGCCGCTCCTGCGTTTGGAGCCACGCCCGCAACCACAGGCGACCCCGATGCCGGCGCGAAGATCTACGCGCGTTGCGAGGCCTGCCACGCGCTCGCCTACGACCGCACGGGTCCGCGGCACTGCGGGCTGATCGGGCGCAAGGCCGGCAGCGTCTCCGGGTTCGACTATTCCGACGCGATGAAGCGATCGGGCATCGTCTGGAACGCACAGACGCTCGACCGTTTCCTGGGCGATCCGGTGAAGACCGTGCCCGGCACGACGATGGGCTATGCCGGCGTGAAGGATCCGAAGGAACGCGCGGATCTCATCGCGTTCCTGCAGCAACAGAGCAACGGTCCGTCCTGCACGAAGTAGCGCAGGCCCGCCTCTGCGCGATAGCGCCCGCTCACGGCACGAGGCGTTGCTAGAATCGCCTCCCCCTCG
>JAVSMN010000001.1:1342559-1504099 GCA_032027205.1 Burkholderiaceae bacterium | reverse complement strand
CCCCGATGTCCGCGCAACTGAATCCCGCCCAGCGCGAGGCGATCCGCTATCTCGACGGCCCGTGCCTGGTCATCGCCGGCGCGGGCAGCGGCAAGACGCGCGTGATCACGCAGAAGATCGTGCATCTGGTCGACGCGGGTTTTCGTCCCGACGCGATCGCCGCGATCACCTTCACCAACAAGGCCGCGCAGGAGATGGCCGAGCGACTCGGCACCGCGTTGCGCCTGCCCGAGAAGCAGCGCCCGCTCGTCGCGACCTTCCATTCGCTCGGCGTGCAGATGCTTCGTCGCGACGGCGCGGCGCTCGGGCTGAAGCGCAATTTCTCGATCCTCGATTCGGACGACGCGGCGAGCATCGTGCAGCAGGCGATCGGCGCGGTCGATCGCAAGGCGACGCGCGCCGCGCAGCACCGGATCTCGCTGTGGAAGAACGCACTTGTCGATCCCGACGAGGCCGCGGCGTTGGCGAAGGATGCCAACGAACACGCGATCGCGCGCGCCTATCGTGACTACGCGACCACGCTCGGCGCCTACCAGGCGGTGGACTTCGACGACCTGATCCGCCTGCCCGTGCGGATGCTGCGCGAGCACGCCGAGGTGGTGCAGGCGTGGCGCGAGTCGCTGCGCTACCTGCTGGTCGACGAGTACCAGGACACGAACGCCTGCCAGTACGAACTGCTCAAGCTGCTTGCCGGCCCGCGCGCCGCGTTTACCGCAGTCGGCGACGACGACCAGTCGATCTACGGCTGGCGTGGCGCCACGCTGGAGAACCTGAATCGGTTGTCGGCCGACTTCCCGTCGTTGAAGGTCGTCAAGCTCGAGCAGAACTATCGTTCGAGCGTGAACATTCTTCGCGCAGCGAACCGGCTGATCGAGCACAACCCGAAGCTGCACGCGAAGAAGCTGTGGTCCGAGCTCGGGCCCGGTGATCCGGTGCAGGTCGTGCCCTGCGAAGACGACGAAGCCGAAGCCGAATCGGTCGTGATGCGCCTGCAGGCGCATCGCTTCGAGCGGCGCGCGAAGTTCGCCGACTACGCGATCCTGTATCGCGGCAACCACCAGGCGCGCATCTTCGAGCAGGCGCTGCGCAAGGAGAAGATCCCGTACGTTCTCTCAGGCGGGCAGTCGTTCTTCGAGCGCGCCGAGATCCGCGACCTGCTCGCCTACCTTCGCTTGCTCGCCAACGACGACGACGATCCGGCGTTCATCCGCGCGGTGACGACGCCCAAGCGCGGCGTGGGCACCGCGAGCCTGCAGGCGCTCGGCGCCTACGCCGGCGAGCGCAACGTTTCCATGTTCGCGGCGCTCTTCGAAACCGGATTCGAGTCGCGTGTCGCTGCGCGACAACTCGAGCCGCTGCGCGAGTTCGGCGAGTTCGTCAACCGGATGAACTGGCGCGCCGGCAAGGAGCCGGCCGCTCAGGTGCTCGACGATTTCGTGTCGGCGATCGACTACAAGGCGCATCTGTTCGGCACGAACGACGACAAGGTCGCCGCCTCGCGCTGGCAGAACGTCTGCGACTTCGTCGACTGGATGAAGAAGCGTGCCGAAGAGGACGGCGCCACGCTGCTCAAGCTCGCGCAGACCGTCGCGCTGCTCTCGCAGCTCGACCGACGCGACACCGAGCTCGACGCGGTGCGCCTGACGACGATCCACGCCGCCAAGGGACTCGAGTTCGCGCACGTGTTCGTCGTCGGCTGCGAGGAAGGGCTGCTGCCGCATCGCGGCGATGCTTCGGCCACGTCCGCGGACGACGACGCGACTGCCGGCGACGGCGAGCGCGAGCGTGCATCGAGCGTCGTGCGCGAGCGTACGCCCAGCGCCGTACGCGAGCGTGAAATATTGCACGCCGACGCGCAGGCCCAGCGCATCGAGGAAGAACGCCGCCTGATGTATGTCGCCGTCACGCGCGCGCAGCGCAGCCTCACGCTCACCTGGTGCCGCAAGCGCAAGCGCGGCCGCGAGCACCTCGCGCAACTGCCGTCGCGCTTCCTCGCCGAGATGCAGCTCGATGCATCGCCGTCCCCGGCGCAGGCCGTCAGTCAGGAAATGGGCAAGGTGCGGCTGGCCAACCTGCGCGCGCTGCTCGCTCGGCCCACGTAGGTTGGGCGGCTGAACCGCTCGGCGCTTGCGCTGGGCCGCAAACGACAACGGCACGCCGCGCATCCCCACCGGTCGCCCGATCGTCCGCCGCCTCCAGCTCCGCGCCGACCGGCGCGAGATCCTCGCGAAGGATTCGCCAACCGAAGCTGCGCAATCCGCGCGGCAGGCGAAAGAGAAGGCATTCGTCGGAGCAATGCTCGCATTTCCTGCCATGGGAAGGATCGTTGTCGGGCGCTCGCTGAGCTCGGCAGCGCGCGCGCTGGGTCCTTCCTGGAGCCAGCGCGCGCACCAGACGCTTTGCCTGGCGGCGTGGCTCGTCCTGTGGGTGCTGTGCGCCGCGCCCCAGGTCCTCCCGGCGTCCTTCGAAGAGCTGACCGCAACTTCGTTCGGCGCGCTCGTGCGCGTCGTCCTCTGGCTGGCATTTTCGATCGCCGGCGTCGAGCTGGTCCTCGCCTTCATCGAGCGTGAGTCGAGTGCGGCGAGGCTGCGCCGTGCGCTGCGCTTGTCGCCGGTGGTCGGCTTCGCCGCCGCCCTGGGCGCCGCCGCTTTCTTCGCGCCGTTTCGCTTCGCCGAGGTGGGTTACCTCGTGACGGCGCTCGTCGTCTCAGTACTCGCCGGATTGGCTGCGGCCCAGTCGTCGCGCGCGTACCTGCCGCTGCTCGTCTTCGCGCTGGGCTATCTGCTGCACTCGGTCGGCATCGTCGCGGCGCTCGACGCCTCCGCTTCCTCGCACGCGCAACCGATGCTCGACGCACGCCTGGGTGCGCTGGCGCTTCTCGCGTGCGTGATCGCGGTTGCTTCGCAGTCCGCCTATGCGGAGCGCAGCCAGCAGAGCCGCACGCAGCGCAACCTGCTCGATTCGGCGCGCAAGTACCGGCACGTCTATTACTCGGCGCCGGTGGCGCTGCTGTCGGTCGACCTGGCCGGTCAGATCCAGCGCTGGAACGACCAGGCGAGCCTGCTGTTCAAGGGCCTGTTGCGCCAGGGCCGCGTCAACACGCTCGGCGTGCTGCTCGGCGAGGAGCGCGCCGGCGCCCTGCTCGCGCAGACGATGGGGCAGGGGCGCCACCGCTGCGAGGTTCGCGTGGCCTTCGCCGACGCCGAGCGCATCGTCGAAGTGGACGCCCTGCTGGCTGCCGACGCCATCGAGATCAGCTTCGTCGACGTGACCGAGCGCACGCTGCTCGCGCAGACGCTCGAGCACATGGCCTATCACGACTCGCTTACCGAGCAACTGAATCTGCACGGGCTCGAGCGCGAAATCCGGCGAGTGGCCGCACGGGTCGCGGCGGGCGAGGTCGCGTCGCTCTTCTACGTCGATCTGCGTCGCTTCAAGGCGGTCAACGATGTCTTCGGTCACGCTGCGGGCAACGCGCTGGTCGCCGAGGTCGCACGCCGCATCGAGGCGAGCGTGCCAGCGGGCGCATCGATCGCGCGCCTGGGCGGCGACGAGTTCCTCGTCGTGCTGCCCGATTGCCCGCTCGACCGCGCGAGGCTCGTCGCGCAGGCAACGCGCGCGGCAATCGTCGCCGATGCCTATGAGGTCGACGGCAAGCGCATTCGCGTCGCTGCCAGCACCGGAGTGGTCGAACTCGCCGCCGACATGGGCGCCGCCGAATTGATCGCCTACGCGAGCGCAACCTGCCGCGAGGCGGCTCGCGATCGCGACAGCGGGATCGCCGCTGCGCAGTCGTCCGGCGAGCATCTTGCGCGCTATCGCGCCGAGGTCGAACTGGGCCTGCGCCTGCGCACGAGCTTGCCGATCGAGCGCATCGCGGTCTTCGCGCAGCCGATCGTTCCGTTGCGCCGCCCTGGGCGCGAGCACGCATCGATGTCCTACGAAGTGCTGCTTCGCGAGCGCGACGAGAACGGCTCTTTCCTGCCGCCGGGACGCCTGATCGCCGCCGCCGAGCGCCACGGCGCGATGCGGCGCATCGACTGGCACATGCTCGAACGCACGCTGCAGCACCTGGACGAGAACCGGGAGCATGCGGCGAAGATCGACTTCATCACCGTGAACCTCAGCGGCATCTCGCTGAACGACGAGCATTTCCTCGCCGATGCGCACGCGCTGCTGCGCGACTGTCCCGTCGTGGCGCCCCGCGTGTGCCTGGAGATCACCGAGTCGGTCGCGATGTTCGACGTGCGCAGCACGGGCCGTTTCGTCGAGCGGATGCGTTCGCTCGGGGTGCGTATCGCGCTCGACGACTTCGGCGCCGGCTACTCGTCGTTCGCCTACCTGCGCGAGCTGCCCGCTTCGCTGGTGAAGATCGACGGCCAGTTCATGCCGGGCATCGACGCGCAACCGCGCAACCAGGTCATCGTCAGCGGCATCCGCCGGCTCACGGAAGAACTCGGCATGGCGTGCGTGGCCGAATGGGTCGAGGACGTGCCGGCGCTCGCCTTCCTGTTGCGCGTGCGAATGGACTACGCGCAGGGCTTCGTTCTGGCGCGTCCCGCGCCGATCGAGCACTGGCTCGGCCAGGCGGTGGACCTCGCGCCGCTCGTTACCGCACGCGCCTGCCAGGGCGGGACACGCCCGGCAAGCCCGCACGCGCCGGACGGCGCAGCCGGCCGCGCTGCGCGTCCGCGCGCCGACGCCGCCCGCGCGCACGCCGTCGGGCCCACGACAGCGCACGAACCGGTGACGTCTCCATGAGCGCTGCGGCCGACACAACCGTCGCGATGCGCGATTCGATGACGCTGCAACCCGGGCTGCGCCTCGGCGACTTCCTGATCACGCGCGTCGTCGGCCAGGGCGGCTTCGGCATCGTCTACGAAGCCGAGGACCTCACGCTGCAGCGGCGCGTCGCGATCAAGGAGTACATCCCGGCGCAACTCGCCACGCGCATCGACGGCACGGTGGGTGTCGTGTCGAGCCGCTACGCGAAGACCTTCGATCTCGGTCGCCGCAGCTTCCTCGCCGAGGCACGGCTGCTCGCGCAGTTCCGCCATCCGGGCCTGCTCGAAGTGCTGCATTTCTGGGAGCAGAACGGCACCGCGTACATGGTGATGCCGTTCTACGAGGGCCGCACGCTCGATCAGGTGCTCGCCAACGGCCCGCACGTGATCGACGAGGCGTGGCTGAAGTCGGTGATCCGGCCGGTGCTCGATGCGCTCGAGCACATGCACGGCGAGGACTGCTATCACCGCGACGTCTCTGCCGACAACATCCTGATCCGCCCGGACGGCAAGGCGCTGCTGCTCGACCTGGGTGCGGCCCGCCGCGTGATCGGCGAGAGCGACCGCGCGCTGACCGTCATGCTCAAGCCCGGTTACGCGCCGATCGAGCAGTACGCCGATGACCCGGCGTGTCGACAAGGTCCGTGGACCGACATCTACGCGGTGGCCGCGGTGCTGCACCACGCCGTCACGAAACGGATGCCGCCCGCATCGGCTTCGCGCGTAATGCACGATTCGCTGCCGTCGCTGGCTGCGCTCGCTCCGCCCGGATACTCGCGGCGCTTCCTGCAGGCGATCGATCGCGGATTGTCGATCCGCCCCGAGCAACGCCCGCGCACGGTCGGCGAATTCCGCTCGCTGTTGTTCGCCGCGTCACCCGAGGACGGCATCGCGGCAGTCGAGTCGTCGCCGCGCGGCGCGACATCGCCGAAGGCGGCGGCGTCGACCGTGCCGGCGCCCGACGTCCTTCCGCCGGCCGCCGTCGCCGAGTCTCGCGCGGATCTGCGCAAGGGACGCGCTCCGCTCGCCTGGATCGCAGGCGCCGTGGCCGTTTCGCTCGTCGCCGCTTTCGTCTGGCTCGGTTTCGGTGGGGAAGACGCAACGCCTGCAGCGACCCTGAAGGTCGCGACACGCGCCGCGGTCCCGGTTTCGCCTGCGCCCGAGATGGGCAACGCCCGCGACGTGGCGAACGCAACGACGACCGCCGCCGCTGTGACCCGCGAAGGCGAAGCGCCGACGAGCGTCGACCAGCGCGCCGACGAGACGCCATCGATCCCGCAGGGCGAAACGTCCGCGATTTCGCTCGTCGTCGACACGCCCGATCTAGCCGGCGAGCGCGCCGCCGCCCCGCCCGTTGTTGCTGCCGCCTCCAGCGGAACCGTCCGACTCGCGGTGAGGCCGTGGGGCGAGGTGTTCGTCGACGGCGCCTCGCGCGGCGTGACGCCGCCGTTGAAGCAACTCACGCTCGATGCCGGCGTGCATCGCATCGAGATCCGCAACCCCGCCGGCCCGTCGTGGACGAGGAATGTCGACGTCGTCGCGGGCCAGCGAACCACCGTCACGCATCGCTTCCCATGACGAACGAAACCGCCAGGACACAACGCCCGTTGCTCGCCGCGACGACTGCATTCGCGATCGCGCTGCTGGTTGGCGGCTGCGCCACGGTGCAGGACTGGGCCGACTCGGTCACTTCGGCGGTTTCGGGCAGTTCCGAAGCGCCCGAGCCGGGCAGGGCGAGGCTCGCCGAGGGTGTCGATCGCTACGACGCCGGCGACTTCACAAGCGCGATTCGCGCGCTGAGTGCGCCCGAGATCGAGCAGTCCGACGCCGCTACGCGCGTCGAGGCGGGCAAGTACCTCGCGTTCAGCTACTGCGTGACGAACCGCCGCACCCTCTGCCGCAAGACTTTCGATCGTGTCCTCACGATCGACCCGGCCTTCGCGCTGAAGCCTGCCGAGGCCGGCCATCCGCTGTGGGGCCCGGTGTTTGTGCAGGCGCGCAAGGCGGCCGACAAGCGCGCGAACTGAGCGCAGACGGGGCGCAGCTCCGGCGCCTGCCCGCTTCGAACCCGGCACGCAGGCTGCCATTCCCCTGCCGGCATCCGGACCGGTCGTGCGTTCACGCGTTATTCTTCGCCCCTTCTGGGGAGGAATCAGCGCGCGATGGCATTGTTTCGACGCGGCGGACCGGTTGTCTTCGAACCGTACGGGTATCGCAAGCGGCGATCGTGGGGCATTCCGCGATGGCTGGTCCTGCTGCTCGTGGGCATCGCAATCGGCGCCGGCGGACTGCTGTACGTGCAGCAGGAGTACCTGCCGCAGCGACTCAGCCCCGAGGAATCGCAGCGCCTGCAGGCGCGCGTCGAAGAACTGTCCGCCGAGCGCGACAAGCTGCAGTCGTCGCTTGCCGACGCCACCAAACAGCTCGAGGCGCGCGCGACCGAAACGAAGCGCCTGTCGTCAGAGCTCAGCGGTGCGCGCGAGCAGGCGCAGAAGCTGCAGCAGGACATCGTGCTGTTCCAGGACGTCCTGCCGGCCGATCCGCGCGACGGCGCGATCGACGTGCGCGCCGCGCGCTTCGCGAATGACAACGGCAAGCTCGCCTACCACGTGCTGCTCACGCGCGAGGCGAAGGCCGGCAAGCCGTTTCGCGGCGTGATTCAGTTCGTCGTCTCCGGCGCGCGCTCGAGCGGCGCGAACGCCACCGTCACGCTCGATCCGATCCAGGTGAACCTCGCCTCGTACGAGCATTTGCAGGGTGTCCTGCCGCTGCCCGAGGGCTTCACCGCGCGGCAGACGACGATTCGCGTGCTCGACGCACCGAACGGCCGGCAGCAGGGCATGCGCGTGATCAACGTCCGCTGAAGCGTGCCGTCGACCGTGCGCGCGCTCGAGGCCTTCCACGATTCCGAGCGCGTGCTGCGCATGGCGGCGCAGACGTTCTTCGACCAGCTCTCCGGGCAGTGCGAAGGCATCCTCGTCGTTGACGCGTCGTCGCGCATCGTCTGGACCGACGATCGCTGGCAGCGGAACATGACGAGCCTGGGCTTCTCGTCGGTCGAGCAGATCATCGGCCGCCCGGTCGAGGAGGTCGTGCCGAACACGCTGATGCGGCACGTCGTCGAGACCGGCAAGCCGATCCTGCTCGACATCCTCGAGAACAAGGCGGGTACCTACCTCGTGTCGCGCTTCCCGCTGCGCGGCGATTCGGGCGCGGTGATCGGCGCGGTGGGCCTGATCCTGTACGACCAGATCGAGTCGCTCAAGCCGCTGATCGGCAAGCTCGGCCGATTGCAGAGCGAGCTTGCGCAGGCGCACAAGGAACTCGCGCGCCAGCGCCGCACGCGCTACACGTTCTCGAACTTCGTCGGCAACAGCGAGCGTGCACTCGAAGTGAAGAGTCGCGCACGCCGCGCCGCCGTGCTGAACACCACCGTGCTGCTGCTCGGCGAAACCGGCACCGGCAAGGAGCTGCTCGCGCAGGCAATCCACGCTGCGTCGCGCCGCGCGCGCGGTCCCTTCATCGCGGTGAACGTCGCGGCGATTCCCGAGACGCTGCTCGAGGCCGAGTTCTTCGGCGTCGCGCCGGGCGCCTACACCGGCGCCGACCGGCGCGGGCGCGACGGCAAGTTCGCGCTGGCCGACGGCGGAACGCTCTTCCTCGACGAGATCGGCGACATGCCGCTCGCGCTGCAGGCGAAGCTGCTGCGCGTGCTGCAGGAGCGCGAGGTCGAGCCGCTCGGCTCGAACACGATGAAGCGGGTGGACGTGCGCGTGATTGCCGCCAGCAGCGTCGATCTCGCAACCCTTGTCGCCGACGGACGCTTCCGCGCCGACCTCTACTACCGCTTGAACGTGCTGCCGATCCGCCTGCCGCCGCTGCGCGAGCGCGTCGAGGACCTCGAGCCGTTGTGCGAGCACCTGCTCGAGCAGATCGCGCTCGAGCACGAGATGCTGCCCAAGGAGATCGAGCGCGACGCGCTCGATGCGCTCATGCGCATGCCGTGGCCGGGCAACGTGCGTGAGCTGCGCAACGTGCTCGAGCGCGCGTGTTCGCTGTGGGACGGAATGCGGTTGACGACCGATGCGCTAGGGGCCGTGCTGCCGGAGATCGATCGCGGAATCGCGCGCGGCGAGGGCATCGCGACGGGCGAGGGCGCGGCGCCGGCGAGCCCATCGGAACGCGCGCATGGCGAGGCAATCCACGAGGCGCCCACGGCGCCCGCTACACCCGTAGAGGCGCCGATGGCCCTCGAGGGGTCGTTCGTCGCGCTCGCCGGCGCGAAGAACTCGGCGCTCGGCGAGGCGGCCGAGGCGACGACCGCCCCCAGCCGGACACTGCCGCAGCGAATCGCGGACCTCGAGCGCGTCGCGATCGACGAGGCGTTGCGCGCTACCGGAGGCAATCGGCTGCGCGCAGCCAAGCGGCTCGGCATTGCACGAGCCACGCTGTACCAGAAGCTCGCCGAGTTCCCGGAGCTCGCTACAGAGCGGTCGACGCGGGCTGATTGAGTCGCGCGACGCCGGGGCCGCGGTGCCCTCCGCGTGTCCGCTACCGCTCGACCGCAGCGGTTCCAGACGGCGCGATTCGCTGTACCTCCTCGAGCCCTGCCGCGAGCCGCATCGCGATCACGCACATCGCCGCGAGCAGCACGAGCACCGTCAACGCGCCGAAGCGCTGGTCGACGAAACCGAAGACGCCGGCGCCGAGCATCGCGATGCCGCCGATCGTGTTCGTCAGCGCCGTGTACGCGCCCCGGTCGGTCGTGCCCGCCATGTCGACGACGTGCGTCGTGCGACCGAGCTTCACGCCCTGGTCGGCGATGGTCGCGACGAAGACGAGCGCGGGCAGCGCGAACATCGAGTTGGCGTCCATGCCGAAGGGTTCGCCCATCCCCGTGCCGATCGCTGCCGCGAGGACGAGGCACGCCGCGCCCATGCCGGCGGCGACGACGAGCACGCGCCGGCTCGACACGTCGGACATGCGCCCCCAGACGTAGCTGCTCGAGATGGCCGCCAGCGCAGCGGCGATCACGAAGGGACCGAGCGTCCCCGTACCCGCATCGGCCGACTCGCGCTCGCCCAGCGCGACGACGAAGGGCGGCGCGAGCGCCGTCGCCATCAGCAGGCAACGCACCGCGATGAAGCGAACGAGCTGCGGGTCCTCGCGCAGCAGGCCGAACTGCCGGATCGCGACGGCGAGCGCGTTGCCGCCGCCCTCGGTGGCGCCGGGCTCCTCGGAAAGCGATGCGAAGAGCAGTGCTGCGACGATCCACAGCACGCCGCCGACGACGAGCGCCGCGGCGATCGTCGTGATCGAGCGCTCGATGATGCCCGTGCCGAGCAGCACGCCGAACACGAGCACGAGCACCGCCGACAGCGTTCCCGCGGTGCCGGCCACGGTGCCACGCGTCGCCTTGCGGATCGTCTTGCCGAGCACGTCTTTATGTGCGATCGAGCCGGCGCTGCGCGCGAGCGACAGCGACACGAGCAGCGCGAGGATCGCCCAGCCCGCCGCAGCGCCGTCGAGCAGCAGCGCAGCGAGCGCCATCCCGATCATGCACACGCCCTGCACGGTGGCGCCGATCGCCCACACCCACTTGCGAATCGGCATCGAGCGGATCGCCGCCGCGATCACCAGTTGCGGCAGCAGCGCCCCTGCCTCGCGGATCGGCACGAGCAACCCGAGCATGAACGTCGGCGCGCCGACCGCACCGACCAGCCAGGCGAGCACGATCTTCGGGTCGAGCAGGCCGTCGGCGGTCTTCGAGGCCGACAGTGCCGACACGTGCAGCAGGAAGTTGCGCGGTTGCTCGCGGCAGCTCTCCTCGGGAATGTCGAGACAGACGCGGTCTACGTCGTCGCCGGTGAGGACTTCGTAGACGCGGTTTCGCAGGGGCGCAGCGGGGAGGGCAGACATGGGCGAGCGCGGCAGATGCAGGCGGTGAGCATTATCGGGCGGCCCGTGCCGGGATTCATCGAGGCGCCGGTCGGACGCCATCCCGCGGCCATCCGCCTGCGCCCCAATTGCGTCTCCCGATACCGTAGCCTGCGCCCATGCGATTCGAAGGTGTCATCCGCTCCTGGAACGACGAGCGTGGTTTCGGCTTCATCGAGCCGACCCTGGGCGGGCAGGAGGTCTTCGTCCACGTGAAGGCCTTCGCTCGAGGCGCGGCACGGCCGACGCCCGGACAGCGGGTTTCCTTCGAAGTGGAGCTCAGCCCGCAGGGAAAGAAGCGCGCCTGCAAAGTGCAGCCGGTGCGACCGGCACGGCTGCGAGTCAGGGGACCGGAGAACTCGGCGGTTCGATACGGTGGCGCGACGCTGTTCGCGATTCCGGCGTTTCTCGTCGTGTACGTCGCTGTCGGCGTGTTGTGGCGGCCTCCGTCGTGGCTTGCGTGGGGTTACCTCGTAGCCAGCGTCGTGACCTTCGCCGCCTACGCCATGGACAAGTCGTTGGCCCGGAGCGGTGGATGGCGCATCTCTGAGAGAAAGCTGCACGCGCTCTCGCTCGCCGGTGGATGGCCCGGCGCGCTCCTCGCGCAGCAGATGCTTCGGCACAAGTCGGCGAAGGCGGAGTTCCGCGCGGTCTTCTGGGGAACGGTGGTCGTGAATGTCGCGGCATTCATCGTGCTGTGCGCTCCGATCGGCCGGCCGCTGTGGGCTACGTCGTGAGGGCACCTCGGGCTCACGCAGCGCGCCTTTAGCGCTTCGCCATCTTCACCGCCGTCCCGCTGACCGACACCATCATCATCCCGTTGGTCTCGCCGAGAACCTCGTAGTCGAAATCGATGCCGACGACGCCGTCGGCACCGCGTTCGCGCGCCGCGGCGATCATGTCGCCCAGCGCGGCGTCGCGCGCGCCGGACAGCGCCCGCTCGTAGCCGCCCGCGCGGCCGCCGACGATGTCGCGTACCGACGAGAAAAGATCGCGCAGGATGTGTGCACCGATGATCGCCTCGCCGTTCACGACGCCGAGGTATTCCCCGACGCGCGCGACATCGTCGTCGGGCGCGACGGTAGCGAGGAAGAAGTCGTCTTCCTGCTTCTTCGAGAACCAACCCATGTCGGACTCCGGGGAGGAGGTTGCGGGCGGACTGCGTAGGGAACCTGCGCGCGGGGACCGGCGCGCACGGGAGGATTCTCGCGCATCCTCGCCGGGCGATTCGAAGCGCGGGCGAGCCGCCGAACGGACAGGACGCTCGCGCATCGAGCATTAGTCCGCAGGGATCGGCACGTCGACCGGGAGACCGTCGAGCGGGCTGGGCGCTGGAACCCGCGCGCGGGCCTTCGGGCGGCCGAGTTTCTCCATCCACGGCAGTTAGTGCCCCAGCACTTCCCGGTAGAGAAAGAGCAACGCGCACAACGCCTGCTTGTGTGTCGAGACCGAGACGTGGCGCTCGTTCGCGAGAAACGAGAGAAAGCGTTCGACATCGCCCTGCCCGAGTTCCCGAGGATGGCGCATGCCGCTGTAGCGCACGAACGCGCGAACCCAATAGATATATGCCTGCTCGGTGCGAAGGCTGTAATGAAGGTAGCGAATGCGCTCACGCAGCTCGAGATCAGACGCGGAGGTTGGGCCTCGCCATGTTCGCGACCGGCCGTCGGTCGGCTCACGGCGATCGAATGAGTGGACGGCGGTTGCATGATCGCTGTATCTTCATACAGAAAGGATTGCGACCATCGTGCGAACGGACTAATAAGAACGGGTGGAGTCGTGCAATCGCCAGCGGGCGTTGCGAAGTTGTTATTCGTGTCGCCTGCGGGGCACTTCGCGAAAGACGTAGCGTGAGCGTCGTTCGGGCGCGTGCGGACGCGTACGGTTATTTCGTCGGCGCCGGTTTATATCGGTGCGACCGGGCACCGTCGTCGGTCCAGCGGTGCTTGCAGGCCCGGTTACGTCGGCCGTTCGTGGTGAGCGCGGGGATTTTCGTCAATGGCAAGAAGCACTTGCGGTCACGTGACCACACAGGTTATCGCCGTGCGGGGGGACGGAATCGCGGTGCGGGATCGCTCCAAAACACGTTAGAGCGCGTGCTAACCCGCGGCGTACAACGGCTTGTATCCCTTTGCGCAAAACGGTGAACGCACAGAAACCTGAGTGGCAACAGCTTGAGCTGTTAGTCGCATCCATCCAGAAGCAACTCGCACCGCACGCCAAAGTCACACACAACGCGAAGGTGCCCGGTCTGCTGAGCGAGACAACCCGTCAGATCGATGTTCTGGTTGAGCAGAACATCGGTCAGTATCCGATGCGAGTTGCACTCGATTGCAAAGACTATGGGTCACCCGTTGATGTGAAAGGTGTCGAAGAGTTTCATGGCCTTGTCCAAGACATTGGCGCTCACAAGGGCGCTCTTGTTTGCCCCTCTGGCTTCACAAAGTCTGCCAAGAAGCGCGCTAAAAAGCTGCATATTGATCTCTACAGTCCTGCGGACACAGGCTCTCACAAATGGCAGGTCCGACTAGCGTTGCCAGTCGTGTGCGACTTTCGAGCCACCCGTATCGGTTTCGAGATTTCTTGTTCCGCACCTGTACCGTTTAGTCTCCCGCAGCGGTTTTTTGAGCTACCCGTTTTCTCTGAGGATGGGCAACCCCTCGGTGTCATCTACGACATCGCTACCCAGCGATGGAACGAAGGCACGTACCCATCCGATCCCGGCGTCCACGAGCAGGTTCCGCTTATTCCCGATATCGTCACCAAGATCGATAACAGTTACGGGATGCTCATTCCTGTCGCTCTAACTGTTTCGCTTCACGTCACACGCCAGAGGTACTATGGTCATGTGCCGATAGAGCAGCTCAGCGGTCTACGCGATGAGCAGACAGGTTTCGTTATCACGAATGCATTCACACTCGGTGCGCTCGACCCCGTCGCTGTCCAGAATCATTGGCAAAAGCTTGGAGAAAGCGAAGCTCCTCCGCTCCAACCAGTTCTCTCGGTCCGCGGCCTGCACTCTTGGGGGCCGATGAATGCGTGAGTTCAGATCAACGCGCTCTAACCCCTCCATCGAGCGGACAGCTTCCGGCAAGCTTTGCTTGCCTCCAACTGCCGCTCATGTCAAACGTTAGGGCGTAACACCAATGGGAAGCTTATGGAGATACTGACCGGTTTTGCCCTGGGGGTCGTAGCGAGCCTCGTCGCAAACTACATGTCACCGCCATTCGCAAGAGTCTCGGGCAACTTGCTCGGCTGGCTTTTTCACTTCGTCAATCCGGATCGTTTCGATCTAACCGGGACGTGGGAGTACACGTTCAAGGAACCTGATCCTATAGACCCGAAGTCACTTCGAGAGGAGCTCGAATGTCTACGGCTTCGTCATCTTGGAAGCAGCGTGTCCGGAGAAGGGGAGACGAAGTCTGAGAAGCGGAGGTTTCTCTACGACTTACGAATCAAGCACAACCTCGTATTCGGTTCGTACGAAAAGGTTGGAGAGAAAGGAAATACAACAGGCAACGGCCTTATCCAGCTCATTGTCAGCCCAGATCGACTCGCTATGGACGGTCAGGCCACGTGGTTCGACCGAGATACCCTGAAAATTGAGTCGGCGGTGGTCTCCATTCGGAAAATCTCATAGGCATGCCCCGACCTAACCGGTCGTCGCACCGGACTGCCTTTGGCAGCCGGTGAATTCTAACGTTAGGCCGCAGCGCAAGGTCGCCGATGGATCCAGACGCCTTACTTAGCTCGATCGCGGGGCAGATCATTGCCACTATCTTGGCAACGGCTTTCCTGGCAGCGGTCGCTTGGCTTGCTGGGCCATTGAGATGGTGGCTTTCTTCGCGCAAGCTTGGGAAGCTGCTTCTGAATGGGAGGCGATTTAACTTCGTATTCAATCCGATGACCGGCCAGTCGAAAGTGCTCACGTTCCTGGATAACGGTGACATCGGAGAAGGTCGCAATGCCAATGAATCGACTTGGCGGGTTCGTCGCGGTGCTCTTGAGATTCTTGCGGCTGACAGCGAGGCCTACAGTCGCTTTCGGCACGATTCAGCGAGTGGCCAGCTCCGACACACGAATGAGCCAGAGCTACGTTCCATCCATGGTCAGTACATTCACCCGCTGTGGATTCGCGGACAGAAATGATGATGGTGCGGCCTAACATTTCGCTGCAGCGGACCGTCAAATGCGTCACGCCTTTTGCTTGCGCAAAAGCCGCGCCTCTTTTGCCGGCCGCTGAGCTTGAACGTTAGTCGACATAAGCGAAGACATGGGCGCGCCGAAGATTCTCAGATCACCCGAAGCGCGCCAGCAGCGTCTCGCAGCAATTGAAGACGACCACGTCGCACCGGTTTCGGCTTTCGTTAGAAGTCTCCGAATAGAGATGGGTAGCGGGTATGAGATCCCGTATTTCGACCCCCTTGATGGTGGCGTTAACGCAGATTGTCTTTACCTGACCTGCTCCCCTGAATCAGTCCCGCCCGGGATTAGAGTCCGCTTTGACGATGACGTTGCCCCATTTTGTAGACGGTTCTGAACTAGGGTGACTCGCCTTCCGAAGCATGGGTCCGACCTGATCGGGCGTATTCACTCGGGGTCAGATGACCGAGTGCGCCATGTGGACGTTGCTCGTTGTAGTCGGTGCGCCAAGCCTCCAGCCTTTGATGCGCATGGGCAATCGATTCAAACTCGGTGACGTTCAGGCATTCATCGCGCAGCCGACCATTGAACGACTCGCACAGCCCATTATCGGTGGGCCTGCCGGGTCGCGTGAAGTCCAGCTGTACTCCGCTCGCCCACGCCCATTCATCCAAAGCCCGCGAGGTGAACTCGGTGCCATGGTCGACGGTGATCGAACGCGGAAGCTTGCGTCGGGTTGCCACTCTCGCCAGTGCCGCCACGACGCTCTGGCCGGTGAGCCGGAACCCGGCCTCCAGCAATACGCTCTCACGACTCCAATTGTCGACGACGGTCAGCACACGAAACGTCCTGCCGTCGACCAGCTGATCGTGGACGAAATCCATGCTCCACCGTTCATCAAGGGCCCGCGCTGCGGGCGCGGGGCCGCGATGCAGGCTGAGCCGCTTGCGTCGCCTGACCCGCATTCGCACCTGCAGCCCTTCCAGGCGGTAGAGCCGATGTACGCGTTTCAGGTTGATCAGCCAGCCCTCGCGACGCAGCAGCACATGGATGCGCCGATAGCCGAAGCGTGGCCGGCTGAGCGCGAGATCGCGAATTCGCATCTGCAGCCCACTGTGATCCCGTGCGGTGCTGCGCCGGTACCAACCGGCCCGGCTGACCCCACCCAGCCGACACGCTCGCGTCAAGCTCACCTGGAACCGTTCGTGGATCCATCGAGTGAGCTCTCGGCGCCGCGTCGGCGTCAGAGCTTTTTTCGGATCACCTCGTTCAGGATGTGTTTGTCCAGCGTCAGATCGGCCACCAGGCGCTTCAGGCGTGCGTTCTCGTCTTCGAGCTGCTTGAGCCGGCGCAATTCCGTGACACCCAGGTTCGCGTACTTCTTTTTCCAGTTGTAGAAGGTCGCCTCCGAGATCCCGGTGCTGCGGCACACGTCAGACACCGGCGTACCCGATTCGGCCTGACGCAGCACATAGGCGATCTGCTCCTCCGTATACCTCGACTTCTTCATCGCTCCTCCATGCCCTCTTTGAAGGGGCTCCGGAGGCAGGCTACTCCAGCTTTGAACTGCCTAAGTTTTATGGGACAACGTCAGACGAGGAAGCGGACGATGAAGAAGCGATTCACGGAAGAACAGATCATCGCGGTGCTGCGCGAGGCGGAGGCCGGGGCGAAGGTCGCTGAACTGCTGCGCAAGCACGGCATCAGCGAGGCGACGTTCTACAACTGGAAGGCCAAGTACGGCGGCATGACGGTCTCGGACGCCAAGAGGCTGAAGGAACTCGAGACGGAGAACTCGAGACTGAAGAAGCTGCTGGCAGAGGCCGAACTGGACAAGTCGGCGCTCAAGGAGCTTCTCAGCCGAAAGTGGTGAGCCCACAGGCCAGGCGCGAAGCGGTCGAGATGCTGATGACCGAGCGAGCGATGGGAGTGACACGCGCCTGTGGGCTGGTTGGCATCTCGAGGTCGGCGTTTCGGTACGAGTCCAAACGGGCCGAGGCCAACGCGCATCTGTCCGCGCGGCTCGCGGCCTTGGCCGCCGAGAAGCGGCGCTACGGCTATCGCCGGCTGCATGTCTTGATTCGGCGCGAGGGGCACGTCGTGAACTGGAAGCGGCTATACCGTCTGTATCGCGACGCCGGTCTCGCTGTGCGGCGTCGGAAGCGAAAGCGCATCGGCCCGGTCGAACGAAGGCCGTTGCCCAAGCCGACGATGCCCAACGTAAGCTGGTCGATGGACTTCGTCTCCGACGGACTGGCCAACGGTCGCCGGCTGCGTTGCCTGACCATCGTCGACGACTGCACGCGCGAGTGCCTGGCCATCGAGGTCGACACCTCGTTGCCCGGCACGCGGGTCGCCGCGACGTTCGAGCGGCTCGCCGAACTGCGCGGATTGCCGCAATCCATCACCGTCGACCACGGGCCGGAGTTCGAGGGTCGGGTCCTCGATGCGTGGGCCTATGCGCGGGGCGTGCGCTTGGCGTTCATCCGCCCGGGCAAGCCGGTGGAGAACGCCTACATCGAGAGCTTCAACGGCAGGCTGCGCGACGAATGCCTGAACGAGCACTGGTTTATGAACATGGCCCACGCCCGTTCGGTTATCGAGCGTTGGCGCATCGAGTACAACACCGAGCGTCCGCACAGCGCGCTCGGATACCTCACGCCTGCTCAGTACGCTGCTGCAAACAAGGAGGCGCTTGCCCTGCGGGCAAGCGCCGAAGAAGAAGCGATTGAGATATCTTTAACCGAGGACTCTAGCTCGGCACGGGACTAAAAGCGGGAGCAGGTCAACGACGTTGAACAGCAGGTTCGCCTCCTCGCGCCCGAACGGCAGATAGCCGAGTTCGTCGACCACAAGCAGGCGCGGCCCGATCACCGCGCGATTGAAGTACTCCTTGAGCCGTCCTTGCGCCCGGGCAGTGGCGAGCTGCAGCATCAGGTCGGCCGCCGTGATGAAGCGCGTCTTGATGCCGGCCATCACCGCCCGATACGCGAGTGCGATCGCCAGGTGGCTCTTGCCCACGCCGCTGGGGCCGAGCAGCACGACGTTCTCGGCGCGTTCGATGAAGGCAAGGCTGGCGAGCTCCTGGATCTGCGCACGCGGCGCCCCGCTGGGGAAGCCGAAGTCGTACTGCTCGAGCGTCTTGACCGTCGGTAGCGTCGCGAGCTTCAAGAGCGTCTGGCGCTGCCGTTCGCCGCGCGCGTCGTTCTCCGCGCCCAGCAGCCGTTCGAGGAAGTCGGCGAAACTCGCCTGCTCCTCGGCGGCGCGCTGAGCAAGGTGCGGCCAGTCGGCGCCGATCCGCTCGAGCTTGAGCTGCGCGCACATCAGCGCGATCCGTTCGTGCTGCAGGTTCATGCTTGCGCCTGCTGCAGCAACGCCTGGTAGACCGACAGCGGATGCTGCAGGCTCTCGATCGGTGTGGGGCGACGCAGCGTCGTCATCGCCTCCATCCTCGGCGGCGCCATTCTCGGCAGCGGCATCAGCGCGGTGCGCTCGAGTGCAAGGCGTTGATCAGGACGCTCCCTGGTCGTCGCGTGTATCCGGACGTTGGCGACCTCGGCGAGCCAGCGCCCGATGTGCGCGTTGGCGGCAGCAACGTCGAGCTTCAGTCCGGCGGCCTTCAGCGTCGCCGCCAGCGGCACGAGGAAGCTGCCCTTCAGGTAGCCGTTGAAGCGCTCGACCTTACCCTTCGTACGCGCCCGATAGGGGCGGCACAGCCGAGGGTGGAACCCGTACTCCTCGGCCAGCCCAAGCAGCGCCCGGTTCCAACGGTGGTGCCCCGGGCCGTAGGCGTCGCGATCGAGGACGACCGTGCGCGGGTTGTCGAACAGGACGTGCTGCGGCACCCCGCCGAAGAAGGCGAAGGACTCGCTCAGGCAGGCCACGAGCGTGTCGCTATCCTCGCCGGCCGTGAAGCGCACGTAGGTTGCCCGGCTGTACCCGAGCGTGGCGACGAAGGCCAGCAGGGGATCGCGCCCTCGACGCACGACGGTGAAGTCCGCCTGCATCTGCTCGCCCGGCGCCGTCTCGAAGCGCACCACCGGATCGGGTGCCTTCACGTCCTTGAGCGGATTGACGAAGAGCTTCAACTGCGTGAGCCCGCCCTCGTAGCCGCGTTCGCGGATCTCGCGCGGCAGCACCACCGCTGGAATCCACTTCGGACGCGCCGCCTCGATGCGCGCCAGCACATACGGCTTGAACGCATCGAGCTTCGTCGGGCGCGGTGCGCGCGGCCCGTAGCGCGGAACCTCGTCCTCCTGCAGATACCGCCGCACCGTGTTGCGCGAGCAGCCAAGCTGCCGCGCGATCTCTCGTATCCCCACCCCTTGCCGGGCCAACACCCGTATCTCCACTGCCTGCTCCTGGGTCAGCATCCGCGGCGGCCAAAAAGCCGCCATCGTCGGCCAGGTGGGTCAGTTTTACTCCGACGAAGTGGGTCAGTATTACTGCGGCGCTAACACGACCGCTAACCTGAGGCCGTGGTCACATGACCACGCACCCCTCAGGAAACCGTATGCGCAGATACATCGCTGTCGCCGCTCTGCTCACGGCGAACTGTCTGGGCCCTGCCAGCCAGGCGCTCGCGCAAGAGTTGCCTCGCTCATTCGTGGCATCGCCCGACATCTACAAGGTCATCGCTCAGAACGACCAATACAAGGTCATTGAGGTGACCTGGAAGCCGGGGCAGAAGGACGTAGTCCACTCGCACCCGGCCAACGCCGTCTACCCTCTGACGGACTGCAGTCTCAGGATGTACTCCCAGGACGGAACATACCGGGACGCCCACCTACGCGCCGGCGCCGCAAACGTGCAGCGGCCGATCCCTGGCCACGTCGTCGAGAACATCGGCACGTCGGGTTGTCGTCTCATCATGTTCGAGCCGACCTGATTAGAACGAGCGCGTTCGGATTGGCGTCGAACGTGCAAAGGGGCTCGCGCGCGCCCTGAAGTGTCATCCAGGATTGTTGGTCGCTCGCGTGATGTAATTGCCGCGCCAGGGAGTCACTCGACCTCGCGACTCTCGTTCTTGCGCGAGCGCGCGACGGCGAGCGCCGAGGAACTGCACGTCTGGATCAACGATCACGTGGCTGCACGGTACCAGCGCGTCTCGGATGTCATCAACATGAAGGACTGAGGACGCCATGCGAGTCAGTCTGGACCACGCCCATATCTTCGCTTCGGACCCAGCGGCCACGGTCCGTTTCTTCCAGACCATGTTCGGCGCGACTGTCGTTTGGGATGAAGTGGTGGCCGGCGCGCGAGGCATCCGCCTGCAGATCGGAGGTGCGTTCATCCTGATCTACGATCAGCCGCCCAAGGTTCCGCGAGGTGGGGCGTTTCATCACCTGGGAATCGCGACTGACGATCTCGCCCGGCTGGTCGACCATATGAAGTCGAACGGGTTCGCCTTTCGCAAGCCGATCCAGGAAGACGAGACATTCCAATACGTCATGATCGCCGGACCGGACGACTTGCTTATCGAGTTGTTCGAGTGCCACGAGCCGGATCGGTGGCGCATTTCTTTTCACGGCGAAGATCGGTAGCGGATGACGCCGAACCAGAAGAGGTCGAACGCGCGGCCTGACCCTTTCATCGAGCGGACGTCTGCCGGCAAGCTTCGCTCGCCTGCAGTCGCCGCTCACGTCGAACGTCAGCTCGGGACGCAGCGATGGCCGAGCTGTTGGTGAATATCGACGTCGACGACTTGCAGCGCGCCATTGCCTTCTATACCGGCGCGTTTGATTTGCGGATCGGGCGCAGATTGGGAACGGACGCAGTCGAACTGCTCGGAGCTTGCGCACCGATCTATCTGCTGGTCAAGGCACGTGGCACCCAGCCATTTGCGAATGCCACGCAGCTCCGCGACTACGGGCGTCATTGGACGCCGGTTCACCTCGACTTCGTTGTTCGCGATATCGACAACGCACTTCGTCGTGCCGTCGCGGCGGGCGCCACTGTCGAGACGCCCACTCGGAGCAGCACCTGGGGCAAGTTGGCGCTCCTGGCGGATCCCTTCGGCAATGGTCTGTGCCTGATTGAGTTTGTTGGCCGTGGCTACGACGAGATCGCGACCTCATGAGTGCCGAGACAGAGCCGCGATGGTGACGTGCGCGATTCTTGCGCGCAGAATGAACCGGCGGCCGCATGCTCTGTGCCTCGGGAGAACGCCATGCCGTGGACCAGCATCGACAACCTCTCCACGAGTGCCCCGCTTCCCGAGGGCTACCGGTATCAGCTGATTACGCGGGCCGACATCCCGGAAACGGTGAACGCCTTCGCCTCCTGGTATCCAGGCATCGCCGTCGGCAACGCGAGTTGCCACCTCAAGCCGAGCTTCTACGAGGAAAGAGTGGTGCTCGACGGTCAGCCGGAGCGCGACTTCTTCGTCATCCTGTTCAAGCACGGCCAGGAACTCGTGGGAGTCCTCTCCGTGGAGCGAGACAAGGACAGTGAAGTGTTGTACGGGCGGGTTGGCGCCATCTCCCCACAACACCGCGGAATCAACCTGAGCGAACGCTTTCCCAGCCTCATCGAGGCACTTGGCCGTGCGATGGGAATGGGCATGGTGTACAGCCTGGCAACGCTCAAGGTGCCGTACATGGCGGAAAAATTCGAGCGGCTCGGCTGGCAGTTGATCGGCATCATTCCTGGCTTCGACCAGGAGCTCGTGGAGCCCGGCGTCGTGAAGCGGGTCTACGAAGCGATCTACACGAAGGTCCTTGTCGACGAAGACGACTTCGCCAGACCTCGGCGGTCGGCCATGACTCCGAAGATCGCAGCTCTGTTCGATCTTCTATTTCCCGGCAAGAGTGCGGACTAACCGCTCAGTTCGAGCGATGGGCGGCAGGAGTCACCGTTGTGCGGACGAGTATCGCCATACAGGGGTTGTCACAGGAGCAACGCGAGTTGTGGGATCGAGTTGATGAGTTGTGGGCTCAGTCGCGCAGCCGCGATCGAGCACTCATCGGATCGGCCCTGCATCCACAGTACGTCGGCTGGGACATGTCGACGGAGCTTCCACACGACAAGGACTCCGCCATCGAGTCGGTCACTGGAGATACGCCGGTACTGCAGCGCTACTCACTCTTTCCGCATAGCGTCCAGGTCTACGAGCACAAGGTCGGTGTCGTGCACTACTCCTACAGAGCGACAGTGGAGCCCCGGGTGGGCATGCCACTCGATGTCACGGGCAAGTGGACAGAGGTCTATCTCAAGCAAGGTGATCAGTGGACAATGGTCGCCGTCAGCGGGAGACCGGACGCGTCCCTCGAGCATGAGCCGCAGAATGTCGAAGGCGGGGCCTGACCCCTCCATCGAGCGGACGTCCTCCAGCGGACTGCGCCAGCTTTCGTCCGCCGCTCGTGTCGAACGTTAGCTGCCAAGGGGGCAATGTGGCGACTGCAATAGCAGTACTGCCGTCGCCGGCGCTGGTTCCCGGAAGAGCACCATGGCCAGATACCTGATCTCGTTCCCGAGCGCTGCGATGCGCGTCGCGGACGGTGAGTGGGAGGCGGTGGGCCGCGACGCGCGCGCGGTGATCGACCAAGCCAAGGCTGCTGGCGTGTATGTGTTTGCCGGAGGAATCGACGAACAGGTGCCGCCCGTGCTCGTGTCCGCCGACGGTACTGTCGTAGAGGGCGGCTATCCGTGGGCACCCATGCTGAACGGCGGTTTTGCCGTGCTGGAAGTTCCGGCGCGTGAAGAGGCTGTTCTATGGGCCGCCCGCATCGCAAAGGCCTGCCGCTGCGGCCAAGAGCTTCGCGTCTTCGGGGCCGATCCCCAGTCCTAGAGTCGGTCGCCGACGCTCGGCGCGCGAGGTTCTTGCCACTCCCGAAGTGGCGCCGACATGTTCGCGAGCCCGCGAAACCGGGCCCTCAAGACGCTGACGAGCACGATCGACGCGTCGTTCCAAAAGCAACTCGGGAGATTCTCGCAATGGATATTCCACGGATCTTCAACATCACCGAGAGCGCTCACCGCATCCATGACCCGTTCACGCCCGAAAAGCTAGCCACTCTCGGCGCCGCGCTGCGTCTGGAACCGGGAACCCGAGTGCTCGATCTCGGTAGCGGTTCGGGGGAGATGCTGTGCACCTGGGCACGCGATTACGGAGTCATCGGCACCGGAATCGACTTGAGCCAGTTGTTCACCGAGCAAGCGAAACTTCGCGCTGAAGAACTGGGTGTCGCCGATCGAGTCACGTTCCTCCATGGCGATGCTGCCGGCTTCGTCTCTGACGAGAAGGTCGGTGTGGCAGCATGTCTGGGCGCCACGTGGATCGGTGGGGGAGTCGCCGGCACCATCGAACTTCTGGCGCAGAGCCTGCGCCCTGGCGGAATCATCCTCATCGGCGAACCCTATTGGCGGCAGTTGCCGCCGACGGAAGATGTCGCCAAGGGCTGTCTCGCCGGCTCGATCTCCGATTTCCTCCTGCTTCCGCAGCTTCTCGCGTCTTTCGGCCGCCTCGGCTACGACGTCGTGGAGATGGTCCTGGCGGACCAGGACAGCTGGGACCGATACGAGGCGGCCAAGTGGCTCACGATGCGCCGGTGGCTTGAAGCCAATCCCGACGACGAGTTCGCGAAAGAGGTTCGAGCCACACTGACCTCGGAACCCGAGCGCTATGCCACATACACGCGTGAATACCTGGGCTGGGGTGTGTTCGCGCTGATGAGGCGGTGACGAGGCGCGCGAACGCGTCGCCGGAACTGCGGACCTGGAGGACGGCAGACGGTTCGCTGCCTTCTTCACCGAGTTCGCCGGCCGTTTCCATCACGATCGCGAAGAGCACGTGCTCTTCGACGCGCTCGTGAAGGAAGCGCAGTTGCCGGCTGACCGCGGACCCGTGACGATGCGCTCGTGCGCGGTGACGCTTGCTTCATGTGCCGAGGCTACGGCGAGACCTGCAACGGACTCGAGGCCGAGTGGTGGACCGAACTCGAATGGGACGAGTTCTACAACCGGTGACTTGGACCGGAACACCATAAGGAGTCGGATGGCCGTTCACAACCTGCATACGCAAATCGAGATCGAGGCGTCGGCAGAGCGGGTGTGGGCCGTGCTGACGGATTTTTCGGGCGCTGAAGGCGCGGGTCGAAAGCGCGCGGCAGCGGGATGAGCCGGTGGATGCTCGAGCCCGGGCCTAGCCGGACGCGTTGCGCCGATCGGAGGAGAATATTTCCTGAAGTCGAGTGCAAGTGCCGCATCGCGGCGCGATCATCCCGACTGACTGCCGTGGACGAGGGAGAGCTCATGAGCACTGCCGAAGTGAAGGTCGGTCAATTGGGCATCCACTACATCCTCGACGGCTCCCGCTCAGGCGGGCTCGGCGTATTCGAATTGACGGTGCCCGCAGGCTCGAACGTGCCGCCGCCGCACAGTCACTCCAACAACGAGGAGTGCGTGTACGTGCTGGAGGGCACGCTGCGCTACACGGCGGGCAACGAAACGCGCGACCTCGGCCCGGGCGAGAGCATGAGCACGCCGAAAGGGGTCGTGCACGCCTTTGCGAATCCGTTTTCGGCGAGCGCGCGTGCGTTGATCATCCAGTCGCCGGATATCGGCGTGCAGTACTTCAAGGACGTCGCCGAGGTGATCAACGCAGGAAGCCCGCCCGACAAGGTCGCGCTCATGGCGGTGATGGCCCGGTACGGTCTGGCACCTGCTGCCCCGCAGTGATCTGAATTCTTTGCCGGAGGCCGCCATGTCGGACGCCTCGAAGCCGCAAGGCCTCCTTTTGGAGAAAGCCGCTCGGGCAGGCGCGCATAGCGTCCCGATGACGGACGCGGAGCGCACGGCGCGAGTGCGCTTGGCTGCGTGCTATCGCATCTTCGACCACCTCGGGTGGACGGAATCGATCTTCAATCACATCACGTTGCGAGTTCCCGGACCCGAGACGGTCTTCCTGATCAATCCGTTCGGGCTTCACTACAGCGAGGTGACCGCGTCGAATCTCGTTGCCATCGACCTCGAGGGCCAGCCGGTTCGTCCGGCCGACCATCCGGTCAATCTCGCCGGCTTCGTCACGCATAGCGCGATCCATGGTCATATTCACGCCGCCCACTGCGTGATGCACACGCATACGACCACCGGAAGCGCGGTCGCCTGCTCGGGCGGCGGGTTGTCGCACGACTCGTTCTACGGCGCACAACTGCGCGGTCGAGTGGCGTATCACGACTTCGAGGGCGTGACGGTCAACCCGGACGAGCAGCAGCGGATGCTGGCCAGCATCGGTGACCGCCGGGTGGTGATTCTTCGCAACCACGGATTGCTTACCTGGGGCGAGACCCTCGAGGAAGCGTTCATGTGGCTGTGGTTGCTGCAACGTGCCTGCGACGTTCAGGTTGCAGCGGCAGCGCTCGGGCCGATGCGACGCCCGGCTGAGGCCGCGCTGATGCAGGCGCACCGGGAAGCGGCGGCGCTGCAACCGAAGATCTGCCTGGCAGCTTTCGATGCACTGGTGAGAAGGGTCGACGCAATCGATCCGTCGTACAAGGAGTGAGCGGCCGGGGGATGTCCTCGGCGCGATCGGCGTCCGAACGCCGGCTACTACGAGCTCGCCGGCGCGGACGAGATCCGCGCCTACTTCGATCACGTCATGCGTCGCCGCCGCGCCCACGGCCCTGAGGGGTACCGGGACGCGCTGCGTCGCGCGGAGGAGAATGCGGCGTGATCGGGGATCACGACGGCGCCGGATCGGCGAACTGGCGCTTCGAACGGCAGCTGAGCTGCGGCAAGAAGCCTTGCACGGACCATGGGAGCGCGCGTGGAACTTTCCCTACCGTTCGTGCGCGAGTCAGGTGCCGGCGCAGCCGTCGTCTGCCTGCACTCCAACGCCAGCAGTTCCAGTCAATGGCGCGCGCTGATGGATCTCCTGGCTCCTGCATACCAGGTGCTGGCGCCGGATTCCTACGGCTCGGGCAAGAGCCCCGACTGGCCGTCCGACCGCTACATATCGCTTGCCGACGAGGTCGCGCTCATCGCGGCTCTTCTCGATCGATTGCAGGGACCCGTCACGTTGGTGGGGCATTCCTATGGCGCGGCCGTGGCGCTCAAGCTCGCGCTGACGTATCCGGACCGAGTTCGCGCGCTGGCGCTGTACGAGCCCACGCTGTTTGCGCTGATCGATGCTGCGCTTCCGCGCCCCAACCCGGCGGAAGGCATTCGCAACGCAGTCGCCGACGCAGCCGCCGCCCTCGATTCCGGCGATCGTGACGCGGCGGCGCAGGCGTTCATCGACTACTGGATGGGTGCGGGCGCGTGGGCGAATACGCCGTCGCCGCGCCGGCAACCGATCGCGGACTCGGTCGCGAACGTCCGCAGGTGGGCACACGCATTGTTCACGGAGCCCGCACGCATCGAAGAGTTCCGGAGAATTGCCGTGCCCGTGCTGTACATGGTCGGCACGCGCTCGACCGCCTCCGCACACGGTGTCGCCCGGATACTGATTCCCGAACTTCCTGCGGCGCGCGCCGTGGAGTTCGACGAACTGGGGCACATGGGCCCGATCACGCATCCGGAGGTCGTGAATACCGAGATCCAACGCTTTCTCGAGTTGATCTGATCCTTCCATCGCGAACGCCGTGCCAGGCGGTTCGCGTGCGCAATCTTCTCCGGAGACTTCTCATGTTCATCGCCAGGCCCGCCGACTCTGCCGAAACGGCCAACGTCTACCAGTCGAGTATCGACGCCCAGGGCTACGTGACGAATCTGAGTCGCGCCTGGGCATGGCGCCCCGATGTCTTCCACGGCTTCGTTGCGCTTCGAAACCAGCTCATGAGCGAGTCGCACTTGAGCAATCGTGACTACGCGGTGATGGTCTGTGCAACCGCTTCGGAACTGGGTGATTCTTATTGCTCGCTGGCGTGGGGAAAGATTCTCTCGAAGGAGGCCGGGGCCGGCATTGCGGCTGCGGTCATCAGTGACTCGGCAGGGGGCGATTTGAGTCAACGCGATCGAACTATTGCCGGTTGGGCGCGCAAGGTGGTGGCGAATCCCAACGCCACCAGGTCATCCGACGTCGACGCGCTGCGGGAGATCGGCCTGTCGGAGCGCGAGATATTCGAGGCAACAGCCTTCATTGCTTTTCGACTGGCGTTTGCTTCCGTCAACGACGCATTGGGCATCCATCCGGACGCCAAACTCTTCGAAACGACTCCGGCAGAGGTACGGACCGCGGTCACGTTCGGGCGCTCCGCCGCGGATGCGTAGGCCGTCGGAATGGGAGAAGTCAGAATGACACCAGCCAGGAACACGATCTGCCTCTGGTACGACCACGACGCCGAGGAAGCGGCGCGCTTCTACGCCGAAACCTTTCCCGATTCGTCCGTCGGCGCGGTGTACCGCGCACCCGGAGACTTTCCGTCCGGGAAGAAGGGCGATGTGTTGACGGTCTCGTTCACCGTCCTGGGTATCCCGTGTCTCGGACTCAACGGCGGGCCGGAGTTCAGGCATAGCGAAGCCTTCTCGTTTCAGGTCGCCACCGCCGACCAGGCTGAGACCGATCGCTACTGGAACGCGATCGTCGGCAACGGCGGCGAGGAGAGCGTCTGCGGCTGGTGCAAGGACAAATGGGGATTGTCCTGGCAGATCACTCCGGTCGCCCTGACCGAGGCGATCACCGATCCCGATCCCGCTGCCGCACAGCGCGCGTTCGAAGCGATGCTGCAGATGAAGAAGATCGACGTCGCTGCCATCGAGGCGGCACGTCGCGATTGACGCTGAGGAAACGAAGAAGCGCAGCGGGTTTTCGGAACTCCGACGCCGGCCGTTGCTCCTGCAAGGGATCGTTGCGCCCTCGGATTCGACTACGCTCCGCGAATGATCGATGCAGAGTTCGAAACGGACTATCTGGTCGTCGGTGCGGGCGCCGCCGGGATGGCGTTCACCGACGCGCTGCTCGAACATTCCGACGCCACGGTAACGATCGTCGATCGCCGCCATGCTCCCGGCGGACACTGGATCGACGCTTATCCCTACGTGCGCCTGCATCAGCCGTCGGCGTTCTACGGAGTCGGCTCCGTGCCGCTCGGGCAAGACGCGCTCGACGTCGCTGGATCGAACGCCGGCTACTACGAGCTCGCCGGCGCGGACGAGATCCGGGCCTACTTCGATCACGTCATGCGGCGCCGCTTCCTGCCCAGCGGCCGGGTCCGCTATTTCCCCTGCAGCGAGTACCTGGACGAGGGTCGCTTCGTTTCGCGGCTCGGGCAGGTGTCGCGCAAGGCGCACGTGCGGCGCAAGATTGTCGATACCACGTACCTCGAGGGCGACGTTCCCGCCACCGCGGCGCTTCCGTTCGAGGTGGCCGAAGGGGTGCGCTGCGTGCCCGCTGGCGAGATCGCACGCATCGCGGAGCGTCCGGAGCGGTTCGTCGTCATCGGCGCCGGCAAGACGGCGCTCGATGCGTGCGTATGGCTGCTGGAGCAGGACGTCCCCGCTTCCGCGATCCGCTGGATCAAGCCGCGCGAGGGGTGGTGGCTGAATCGGCGCTTTCACCAGCCCCACACGCTTCTCCCCGACCTGTACCGCGGCGTGGCGCTCCAGTTCGAAGCGGTGGCACAGGCAGATTCGATCGACGATCTTTTCCGACGCCTCGAAGCCGAGGCGTTCTTCCTTCGCGTCGATCGCAGCGTCGAGCCGACGATGTTTCGGGGCGCGGTGATCAGCGAGGCCGAGCTGGAGCTCCTGCGCCGCATAGAAGATGTCGTCCGCCTGGGACACGTGCGCCGGATCGAGCGCGACCGGATCGTCCTGGACGAGGGCACCGTTCCGACGAACGAGAAGACGGTGCACGTTCACTGCGCATCGCGTGGGCTCGGACGAGCTCCGCTGCGCCCGATCTTCGAGCCCGGACGGGTCGTCGTCCAGCCGTTCTTCTGGAGCTTCGCGTGCTTCCAGTTCGCGATGCTGGGCGTCGTCGAGGCCACGGTGGCCAGCGACGAGGAAAAGAACCGCCTGTGCCCTCCCATTGCGAATTGGGACGCGAATGCCGATTTCCTGTCGGCGTTCCTGGCATCCGCGAACCGCGCACGTGCCGAGCACCCGGTGTTGGCGAGTTGGACGAAGGAGTCGCGGCTCAATCCGCTCGGCAGAATCGGGACTCATCGCGATCACCCGACGGTGATCGACTGCCGCGAGCGGATCAAGCGCTACGGGGCGGCAGCTGTAGCCAATGCGGCCAGGCTCGTGGGAGCGAGTGCTGCGCCGGCACGGGGGCCCGGAGGCGGGTAGATACTGGTGGAACCGGCGCGAGTCCGTCGGCAACGCCTGCATTCCGATCGAGGCCGCGATGACGTCCCCGAGTTTCGTTGCGTTCACCGGTTTCGCCACCTGGGCGCTGCTACTGCTCGTGCTCATGGAGGTCATTCGCACGCAGCTTGTGTTGCGGGGGAGGGTTCCCGCGAACGGCTTCGCGCCGGACAACTCGAACCTCTCGCCCTTCATGCAGCGGCTTGCCAGGGCGCACGCGAACTGTGTCGAGGGCCTGCCGATCTTCGGCGGCCTGCTGATCGCTGCGCTCGCCACCGATCGCAGCGCGATCACGGATTCGCTTGCCTACGTGTTCCTGGGAGCGCGCGTGTTCCAATCGCTCGTGCACCTGGCCTCGATCAGCCCCGCCGCGGTCACGGTGCGCTTCACCGCTTTCGCCGTGCAGATGGCGATCGGCGTGTACTGGGCATTCGCACTCCTCGCGTCCGCGTGGACGACGGGCGTTCCCATCGTGTCGCCGAGTAGTTGACGCCCTCGAAGAGACTGCAGAAGTCGCAAGCGCGATCGATCGTCGGGACTCTGACCTGCATCAATGCCCAATCGTGTCTCGCTGGCAGCGTGCGTTTCGCGAGCCTACGATCGAAGTCAAAGCACGAGGAGTATCGATGAACAGGCGAACACTGATGGCTTCGGCCCTGGCGGCTGCGTTGTCGCTGCCGGCGTCGCTCGCATTCGCGGCTGATCCGCAAGAGCCGATCTATGGCAGCCAGCTGATGACCCAGCAGGAGCGCAACGAGTATCGCGACCGGATGCGCGCGGCGAAAACCGCGCAGGAGCAAGAGCAGATCCGCGCGCAACACCACGAGCTCATGAAGGAACGCGCGCAGGCGCGCGGCGTCGCCATTCCCGACGAGCCGCCGGCGGTGCGTGGCGGCAATGCCGCGAGTCGCGGCGGAGCCGGGCGCGGGGTCGGCCCCGGAGCCGGCGGAGCGGGGTCGGGCGGGGGCAGGGGCCGCTGATTCGGCGCAACTGCTTCCGGGTGACGGTATCCTGAGGCCGATGCATCGGCCTGCCTGCTGTCGACCCCCGCGGCGCTGCGTGTCGGCGTTCGCGCTCTTTCGAGCCGCGCTGTCCGCATCGGTGGCATTGTGTGCCGCGCCGGCCCTCGCCTGGAGCGGCCACGCGCTGGACACCTGGGCGGCGTTGAAGGACATGCCCGAGTTCGCTCGGCTCGAACCCGTGCGCGTCGAGTCGCTCGACGCTTTTCTTGCCGCGCAGGCCGACGCGCTCGAGCCGGTGCTCGACGCCGCGGAAGCATGGTCGCGCGAGCACGTGCCGACGTATCCGCCGCGACCCGACGCGCTGCGCTTCGTCGCGGCAGGCGCGCAGACGCCGGACGAACTGCGCCGCCGCTTCGTTGCTGCGCTGCGCATCGCGCCCGACGCGCGGCTCGCGCTGTTCTTGAAGCGGCTTTCGCCGAACGACGCAACCGATCGACCGGTGCTCGCCCGTTCTCGCGTCAGCACGCTCGCCGACGACGACGGCGAGGACGCCGTCGGCGCTTCGCCCTTCGTCGCGCTGCGCGAGGGCGAGTCCGTTTCCCCTCTCGACGTCGGCGCCACCGCTTCGGACGAGCCCGACTATGGGCTCGACATCGGCGTCTGGGAGGACAACGGCACGCCGCACGGTCGCATGTACGGCTTCGGCAAGCAGCCCTTCGGCAACCCGGCGCTCTCGTTCGGTACGCAGGCGCCGTTCCACATGGGCTTCTATTACGAGTCGTCGATCATCTATGCCGCGGCCGGATTCCTGAAGCGCACCTATCCCGAATACCGGATTCACCTCTACCGCACGCTGGCGCAGCACGCGCTGCGCACCGGCCACGACTACTGGGGCTGGCGCTTCGCCGGCTGGGCGATGCACTACATCCAGGATCTGACGCAGCCCTACCACGCGCGCGTGCTCCCCCGGCGTGAGCACGCTGCGCATGCTGTGGATCAACGCGCTCGACATGGCCGGCTCGCCCGGCGCGAAGACGCGGGCGATTACGCTGGTGTCGAACCGGCACCTGGCGCTGGAGAACTTCCAGCGCACGGCGGTGGTCGCCGAGCAAGGCGCTGCCGGTGAAGGGCCGCTGCTTCGCGCGCTGTCCGATGAGGGCCGCGACGATCCCCAGGCGGCCGCGGCTGCCGGGGGCGCAGCGGCCGCTGGCCGACATCCGGTGTTCGGCGAGGACGATCCGCGCGCCGTGGTGGCGAAACGTGCAGCGAAGTCCGCCAATGCGCTCGACCGCGAGGTCGCCGCGGCGCTGCCGGCCAGATATGTCGACGACCCCGATTTCGAGTTTGGGGTCGACGCGCGAGGCGTTGACCTGAACGCGCAACTCACCAAGAGCGGGCCGGCTGCACGCGACGCGATGGTTCGCACCGTCGTTCCGCTGATGCGCGAATACGGTGCGCACACGCGCGCCTTCGTCCGCGCGCTGCTGGCCAGCGGGCGCGCGCAGCGACCCTGACGCCTGGCACGCGCAAATCCTGTCTCCGAGCGCGAACGAATGTCGATTGCAGCTTTCCTCGCCAGGCGCGGCGTCGCGCGCTGCAGTGCCGCGGCGCTGCTCGTTGCCGCGCCACTCGTCGCCGCGGCCGAACCCATCGGCGAGGTCGACACGGTCTTCAAGTGGATCGGCCCCGACCACAAGATCGTCGTCGAGGCCTACGACGACCCGAAGGTGAGCGGCGTCACCTGCTACGTGTCGCGCGCGAAAACCGGGGGCATCAAGGGTGCGCTCGGCGTCGCCGAAGACCGCTCCGAGGCGTCGATCGCCTGCACGCAGGTCGCGCCGATCGCGATCGCACAGCCGCTGCCCGAGCAGGAGGAGGTATTCAGCGAGCGCATCAGTCTCGTGTTCAAGAAACTGCGCATCGTGCGGATGGTCGACCGGCAGCGCAATGCGCTCGTCTACCTCACCTACGCCGAACGCCTGATTGAAGGTTCGCCGCAGAACTCGGTGACGACGGTGCCCGTCGACCGGACAACGCCGATCCCGGTGCGCACGCGCTGAAGCTGGCGGCGGCGCGAGACGCGCCGCATCAGCGGATCGCGTTTCTGTTGCCGCCCGTCTCGTTGTTGGCGCTCGCCGTGAGCGACTGGCGCGCCTGCTCTAGGCTGGAGCGGATCGATGCAGCCCTGTCCGAACCCTCGGGCACGGCAGCTAGCGCGCGCTCCCAGCCTTCGATCGCCGCATTCACGTCTCCGCGCTCCAGTGCGTCGGTGGCCGCCATCGACAGCGCCTTCCACTGCGTCGGGTTCGCGGCCAACGCGCGCCGCACGAGCTGCAGTGGGCGGCCGTCCAGGCGCCGACCCTGCGCCATCGCTGCCGCGTCGGCCCAGTCGGCGAGCACGTCGGCGTCGGGCGCGCCGAGCGCGTCGAGCCGTTCGTAGGCCGCGACCGCTTCCGGGAAGCGCTGCATCACGTAGTAGGTGCGCGCGAGCGTGCGCCAGCCTTCCGCGTCCCCCGGCTCGCGTTCGAGGCGCTGCGCGAGCCGCGCGGCCATCTGCTGCATTTCCGGGTCGCTCGCCGCGTCGTGCTGGGCGCCGCCGCCCGAGAGTTGCCCGCCGCCCGACAGCTGCGCTGCACCGGGCAGCCGCGCGGTCATCGACGTCGCGCCTCTCGGCGCGACCTCGAAGCGCCAGAACAGCGTGACGATCGCCAGCGGGATCGCCAGGAGAAGCGCGAAGCCGAGTCGTTCGATCGCGGTTCGAGGCACGTCACTGCCACCGGTGCGTGTAGGTGACGCCGACGAACGAGGCCTTCTGTCGCTGCAATTGCTCCACCGTCGTGTTGTCGCTGAACACGAACGGCGTACCGTCGTAGCGGTACGACCAGTCGTTGAAGCGCGCGCGGTAGTGGACGAAGTCCACCTGCACCGACGAGCTCTTCGTGAGCAGGTAGCGGCCGAACAGTCTCAGCTCGGTCGTGCGGAACACGATGTCGGGCAGGCCGCCCGTTGCCGCCAGCAGCACGGTGCTGGCGTAGTCGGCGTTGCGCTCGAGCGTCTGCGAGTAGGCGTTGCGGTCGTTGAACCACGACAGCGTGCCGCCCACCTGCAGCTTCGAATCGACCTTGCCGACCGCGCCGACGCCGATCGACGTGTTGTCGTTGTCGTAGGCCATCACGTAGCCGGCCGGGCGTGCCTGGTCCAGTGTCTGGCTGCCCACGGACACGTAGCCGTTCAGCCTCCAGCGCAGCGACAGCGCGTAGTCCCAGTCGATGTTGTACAGCCGCATGTCGGTGTGCTGCAGCCCCTGCATGCTCGGCGAACTGAACTTGTCGCGTCCGTAGTCGGCGCTGAACTGCAGCGTCAACTCGTCCAGCGGCTGCCAGACCGCATGCAGGCGCACCTTGTCCCGATCGCGATCGGCCAGCGTCGGCATGAAGACGGAACTTTCGGCGAGCCACGTGGGCGGGTTGCCGTACGGCACCACGCCGGTTCCCCAGCTCACCGGCCGCAGCCAGCCGGAGCCGTCGCGATTGCTGCTCACCAGGCTGATGCCGGCGCTGAAGGTCTCGGTCATGCGCTTGCGCAACTCGGCGCGCCAGCCCAGTTCCTCGGTTTTCTGCCGCAACGCGCTGATGCCGAAGAACGCGGTGCTCTGCGTGATGGTGCCGCGATCGATCGCCTCGTAGTCCAGGCCGAGCGTGCCGCGCCAGTCGCTGCTGAACTGGTAGCTCGCCTGCAGCTTGCCGCGGCTCTTCGTGTAGTCGTACTGCCGGTTCGTGTAGGTGAGATAGGTGGTCGTCGCCGGGTCGCCGATGACGTCGTACAGCGCCATCGGCGTCTTGTCGTTGCGCCGGTCGCGCCGGTATTCGGCGAGCACCGACAGTTTCGGCGTGAGTCGCGACGACAGGCCTACCTGCGCCAACGACGTGTCGACGCGCCCGTCGAGGTCGGTGATTCCTGCCGGACCGATCAGGCCCGCGCTGGCGAAGCTCTGGTCCTGCGTTGCTCGCGCCGTGGCGAGCTTGAAGGTGCCGCGCGTGCTCGGCGTGAACACGTACATGCCGGTCACGTCGATGTGATGCGCCTGGTTGTCGGGCGCGAGCGCGATCGACTGCGACAGCAGCGGCTGCAGGCCCGCGTTCAGCGGCTGCAGCACGCCGAGCGGGTTGTTCAGGCTCCCCGGCACGAACGGCGTCAGCGAGCCGTGCGAGTTGCTGAAGAACGAGCCGTAGTAGCCGACGCTCATGCGCAGTTTTTCGCCGGCGTAGCTCAGGCGCGCTTCCATCTGGCTGTGGTTCGAGTCGACCGGCTCGGGAACCATCAGCACGGCCCAGCCCGGGCTGATCGCGGTGCCCGGACGGCAACCGGGGGCGATCGGCGAGGGGCAGTTGAATCCGATGCCGGAAATGCGCGATCCGTCCTTGTTCTCGCTCTTCAGGCTCGCCTGGAACTCGATGTTCTCGGCTACCCACTTCGAGAAGCCGAAGGCGATGCCCTCGCGCTTCGTCTTCGGGTGGATCTCGGCGCCTGTTCCGGGTCCGGTGGCCAGGTAAACGACCTGCGGCGTCGTCGATCCCCAACCGAGCATCGCGGTGTTCACCGTGCGCGGGTCGCGGCGCACCAGTTCGCTGTAGTCGGCCGTGAGTTTCCAGTTGCCCTGCCGCTTCCACAGGAAGTGTAATTCGCGGTTCTCGCGCCCCAGGTCGGTTCCGCTGAAGCGGACCACCGCGCCTTTCTCGTCGTCGCGGCGGTAGTAGTCGAAGTCGAGAAGGCCGTAGGCGCGATCGGGGCGCAGTCCGTTGTACTGCCCGAAGAGCGCGCGGTCCTTGTCGTCGCCGCTGACCACGCCCACGCCGGCGGTGACCGACTTCTCGGTGACGACTTCGTCTTCTTCCGCGTGCGCGGCGCCGAAGGCCGCCAGCAACGCCAGCGCGAGGGCTCCGCGGCCGAAGCGTCGATTCGCGTTCCCGGTGGTCATCTCGCCTCCTCAGCGGCCCAGGAACGCCGGGGTCGGATTCGTCGTCGACGGGTTGTTCGAGCCGTGGACCTGCGTATGGCAGTTCATACAACTGCGCGCCTGCCAGATGTTCACGACGTTCTTGCCGCCGGTCGTTCCGATGATCTGCGCACCGAGATCGGGGTCGGCGGCCGTGAAGACGCCCGGCTGTCCGCCGAGCGCGCCGACGTTGCCGGTGACGTGAGAGGTGTGGCACTGGTGGCACAGCATCGGCGGCCGCGCGGTGAGCATCGCCGCGATCGTGCTGCCGTGCGGGTTGTGGCAGTTCGCGCAGTTCTCGGTGACCGGCTCGTGCCCGTGCACGAAGGGGCCACGCTTCTCGGCGTGGCAGGTGTAGCAGGTGTCGTTGGTGCTGTCGCGGCTGACCAGCTTCGGCCCCATCGAACCGTGCACGTTGTGGCAGTCTGAGCAGGTCATCTTGCCTTCGGGAATCGGGTGATGCGACGGGCGTCGCAGCTGCACCCGCTGCTCCTTGTGGCAGGCAAAGCACACCTCGGGCTGCTCGGTCTTCACGAGCACGCGATCCCGGTTCGTGTGGATGCGGTGGCACGACGAGCAGGCGACGTCGGACGCGTGATGCTGGCTGGTGGGCCACAGCGCGCGCTTCGGGTCGCGGTCGTGGCAGCCGATGCAGGCCTCGGTGCGCTCGGCGGCCGGCGAGCCGCCCTTGCGGCTGAACACGCGATCGGGCGGCGGACGCTGGCCGCCCTTCTTCTCGACGTGCTCACGGCTCGGGCCGTGGCAGGTGACGCAACCCGGCGTGCGCGGATCGGCCGACACCGCATGCGCGCTGCGGCTCATGTCGGGGAGGTCTTCCTCGTCATGGCATTCGACGCACTTCTCCGACGCCTGCGCGTCGCGGCCGGCCGCGTGCGCCGTGCCTGCCGTACCGGCCAGGCACAGGACCGCGACCGCCAGCGCTGCTCTCCAACGCATCGACTACGCTCCCCCGATCGCTTACGGCAGCAGCCCGTGCACTACGTCCACCGCCTTGAAGCCGCCGGGCGAGTGGCAGTCGGCGCAGATCTCCTTCGAGCCCCACGCGCTTTGCGCCTGTGTCTCGTTCCCGTAGGACCCGAAGCCCCAACTCGTGACGTGGCCGATCGCCTTGCTCGAGTCGTGGCACGACGTGCAGGTCGCGGCCTTCGGCGAGATCACGCCCCACTTCTTCGGATCGAGCTCGCCGGCTGGCTTCGACACCACTGCGCCGACCGGGCCGCGATCGAGCAGGTGCGAGTCGTCGACGTGGCAGGCCGTGCAGTTGCGCGCGTTCGCCCCGGAGTTCCGCGCGGTTGTCGTTCCCATGCCGGGCCACGGAGCTTCCTCGGCGAAGTTGGTCGGTACGGCGATCGGTGCGCCGGTGTAGCCGGCTGCCGTCGCATTTGTCTGGATCAGGTTGGTGATCGTCGTGAACGACTCGCCGGCCGGCACCATGGTTCCGGCAGGAACGACGACTTTTGGTGCGCCGGCAACCGTCACCGAGTAGTTGGCCAGGAACACGCCGTCGGTGAGCAGCACGCCGAGGTCGTTGAACTGGCCCGAGACGCGGTTGCCCGCCGTGAACGGATAGACGCGCTTTCCGTTGCCGTGGATGCCGTGAATCATCCGCTTGAACTGGTACGACTCGTTCATCGCGATGCCGTTAGTCATCACGGTTGCGGACATCCGGTTCGGGTCGTGGCAGACCACGCAGGCCTCGACGGTGGTGCGTCCGCCCGCATGAAACGCGTTGGCCAGCGTGTTCGAGCCCGAGGTCGTGCCGAGCGAGCCGTGGCAGACATTGCACTTCTCGGTCGCAACGATCTTGCGGCGGGGGTTCAGCGGGCCGCTGATCGCGAATTCCTGCGAGGCGTGCTGCACCGTGACGTTCAATACTCCGGGAAGCAAGGTGTCCAGCGCCTTCTTCGCGGGGTCCTTTACGTCGATCTTCGCTTCCTTGACCTGGCCGACGCTGACCACGCGCGCCGTTCCTGCGGCGACCGCCGTTGCCGTGTCGTCGGGCAGCGGGATGTTCACCGTATAGCGGTTGCTGCCGTCGTTGACGCCCGCCCAGGCGCTCGCCACTGCCGCCGTGCCTCCGTTGTTGTACGCGGTGAACTCCGTTGCGGACGTCGGCTGCCCGACCAGGTTCTGGTAGGCGATGCGGAGCTGCAGGTTGCCAAAACGGTTGGTGGTCGCGCAGAGGTTCGGCGGTGCGCCAGTGCAACCCTCGGTAAGGTCGTACGCCGCGTTAGCGTTCGTCGGATCCGAGAGGAAGTACACGACCTGGACACTGCGTGTGGTCGTCACCGTCGTCGTTCCGGTGGTGGTCGTCGTCGGCGTGTTGGTGAGCGTGGCGCTCACGATGTTCATCTTGTACTTCGCACTGTTCTGCTGGACCTGCGCCCAGTGCACGACGTCCGACCCGATGCGTGAGCCCGGGATGTGGCAGGTCAGGCACTCGGCATTCGGCAGTGCGGTTGCGGCCGCGCCGGCGCCGAGGCGAGTCACCGCGATCGGTGCATGTCTGGTCTCCCACTTGGAACCGACGGCGCTCGCGTGGCACGTCAGGCACGCTTCCTTGCTGATGCGCGTCTTCCAGTTGTCGCCCTGCGGCGTCGCCGGGTTGGCGCCGGTATGGCAGGTGCTGCAGTTGCGCAGGTCCTGCGGGAAGCCGACCTCCGAGAAGTCGAAGGCCGTGTTGTTGAAGCCCCAGATCGTGTAGTGCTCGCCACCGAGAGCCTTGGCCAGGAAGCGGCCCGCGTGGATCTTGTGGACCATCGTCATGAAGGTGACGGGGTTTCCGCTGTTGGCGTCGGTGGTGCCCGCGTTGTGGCAGGTCACGCAGTACTGCGTGTCGACGCGTCCGCCGCCGTGCAGCGACAGCTTCGAGTGGCAGCCGTTGCAGGTGTTCATGTCGACCATCTTGCGAGTCTGCAGCGGGTCGGTGATCGGCAGCGCGTTGCCGTTGGCGTCGACGGTGAAGTCGATCGACGGGTTCACCAGCACCTGGCGACCCTTGCCGTCGAGATAGCTCAGCTGGATCACGACGCGGTGCGTGCGATTCGGCTCGAAGACCACGCCGTTCGTCTTCGTCGGGTCGGTGATGTCGGTGGAGAAGGTGTACGTGTAGTAGCCGTCGTCGTTGTAGACGAGCTGCGTGGCGGCCATGGCGGCCGGTTTCGGATCGGTCGTCGCCTGCGTCGCCTTCGCCATTACCGGTACGCCGCCCGGACCAGCGCCGGCCGGGGGCGTCTCGGTGCGGTACACGTAGTTGACCCACCGGTCGATCTCGCCGTTCACGCCCGGAATGAGCTTGGCGATGACGAAGCTGACGTTGGTCAGCTTCAGCGACTTGACGATGCCGCCGTCGGAGAACACCGAGAAGTTGACCTTCGTCGGCTGGCCCACGACGACTGCCGGCACGCCGGCCTTCTGAACGACGGCGAGCGACGCAGCCGGATTCGTCGACGAATCGTTGGCCTTGTCGGCCGCGGCTGCCGCGATCATGCCCTGCACCGACTCGGGGGCCGGCGGGGGGGCCGCTCCGTTATCGCTGCCGCCTCCTCCGCCGCAACCGGCGATGACGAGAGTCAGCAGGGACGCCGCGACCAAGCGGAAACAAGAGCTCTTCATGTCGACTCCCCCGACGGGACCCTTGCCCGTTCGCAGTTCGAAACCGTTGCGGATGCTGCTGTGGTTGTTGCTGCCGGTATTCGTGTTCGTGGCGACGTCGCGATTCGCGCGGTTGCCGTCAACGCTCGCGGTTCATTCCCACCGGTGCGGGATCCTTCGCCGCCGCGCTCGCCGCGCCCGCAGGCTTGCGCGGAAGGTTCAGCTTCGCCCGCAGTTCGACGGGCCCGTCGCCTTCGGGCTCGTTGTGGGCGATGCCGTAATGGCATTCGATGCACGTCCAGCCTTCGTTGCGCGCCTTCGTGTGCCGCGCCCAGGCCTTCTCCGACTGCAGTTCCTCGCTGAACTTGGCCGCGACGTGGCAGTTGCGGCACTCGCGCGAGTCGGTCTCGAGCATGCGTTTCCACACGTGTGACGCGAGCTCCGAGCGGTGCTCGAGGAACTTCTCGCGGGTGTCGATCTTGCCCAGCAGGTGCTGCCACACCTCCATCGACGCCTGCGCCTTGCGCAGCAGCAGCGGGCCGACCTCGCGCGGCACGTGGCAGTCGGTGCAGATGGCGCGCACGCCGCTATGGTTGGTGTCGTGGATCGTGTTCTTGTATTCGGCGTAGACGTTGTCCTTCATCTCGTGGCAGCCGATGCAGAAGGACTCGGTGCTCGTCCACGCCAGGCCGGCGGCACCGCCCACCACGAGCGTGGCCCCGGCGAGCACGGCCACGAAGGCGAGCCCGATCAGGCCTTTCCAGCCGAAGCGACGTGGCGCGGACATGTCAAGTGCCTCCGGGCGGTGGTCGACGCAATGAGGGGAGGGAGCGGAACCGGTGTGCGCGACCGCGCCGCGGCTACTGCGACAGGATCCAGGCGATCAGGTTCTTGATGTCGGCGTCGCTGCCCTTGACCGCCGTGTGCTCTTCTTTCTTGCCGTCGACCTCGATCTCCGGCCTTGTCGTGAGGTGCGTGTAGAGCTTGTCGGGGCCGTCGGGCTTGCCCTTGTACTTGGCGGCCGTTTCCTTGAACGACGGGCCGTCCTTCTTCTTGTCGACCGAGTGGCACTTCGTGCACTTGTTCTGCTTGGCCAACGCCTTGGCAGAATCTTCGTCGACTGCGTTTGCGTTGACGCTGATGAGGGCGAGGGTGGCTGCTGCTGCGATCAATGCCTTCTGGAACATCTCGACTCCACACGGGATTGGCCTACTTGACCCGATGGTTATCGCCGTTGGAAGGTCCGTCAATCAGTTGCGTGCGTGTAAGCCTCGTTGTGCAGTGCGATGCGGCAACTCAACCGCAAGTTTCTTGATTGGAATCAATCTGGAGCGGAGGTGAGAGTTATTTCGTTTTGCGTTCAGGCCGTTTTTGCGCCCCCAAACGGGTACGCGTACTAGAGCTGTGAGCTGAATACGCTGGCCGCGAGGTCGAGCGCCCGATCCCACGCCGAACGCGCGCGCCATTCCATTCGATGGCGAGCAGCTTTCGATGTGTGCGGTTGTTCAGTTGCGCCAGGTTGTACCGATCGTGCCCGACCAGTAGATGTACGTTTCGAGCGTGATCGACTCGCGTGCGGAGCGGATCGCCGCGAGCATCGCCGGGAAAATCTCGGCGCCGTTGATCAGCGCCTCGATGCGATTGCCGCCGACGAGCGAGGGCGTGAGAACCGAGCTCATCGCGCGCGGGAACTGCGCGTCGGAGACCGTGTAGCGATGCTCGAGCGGCGCGTCGATCTGCTTGTTGCCCAGTGCGAGATTGAAGGCGACGAGCACGACGACGAAAGTCGACAGCGCGCTCAGGAGGGCGACGAGCTTGCGGTTCATGGCATCAGCGCATGTAGGCGTACCCCTCGCCCTGCAGGCGGACGATTTCGGCGTCGGCCATCGGCACCATGCGCGCGAAGCCGTGGATGTCCGAAGCGGCGTAGCCGCGCATCGCCGCATCGGCGCGGCAGACGCGGAATTCGATCGGCCCGCTCTGCGTCAGGCTTTGCGCACGCTCCATCACCGCGCGGTAGCGATCGAGGTCGCGGATGCCGAACAGTGGAATCGCTTCGCCGTGCACGACGACGACGATCGCCGACTCGAAGGGGTTCGCTTCGTAGACTTTGTTCAGGTAGCTGATGCGATCGAGCACGCGGGCGAGCGTGGCCGCGTTGCGGGCGTCGACGTCGTAGACGGCTTTGGCCGGCGCGTAGTGGCGCTCGATCTCGTCGGCACTGCCCCAGGGCGACGTCGTGCGGGCGGCGGCGAGCGGGGCGAGCGGAGCGAGGAACAGCAGGCCGATCAGCGAGCGGCGGGTGCGGGCGTGTTTCATGGTCGGGGACTTGTACACATCGGGTTCGAGACGCGCTAGTCCGGGCGCTTGTCCAGGCACGCGCTTTCCGCGGGGCGAGACCGAGGCCGGGACATTCATCGGCTTACCAGCGCTGCACGGATCGACGCGAAGCGCTCGCTATACAACGAAGCGAGCGCTTGCGCGTCACGTTCTCGTGTGCCGCGGTCGACTGCCAGTGCCGCGCGAAGACCGGCGCCGAGCGCCGGCAGCGAAACCACGCCGGGTTGCGCTTCGCGCTCCCAGGTTGTTGCGTACGCATGCTGCTTGGTGGTCTCGGTCCGCGTCGACGGATGCGAGACGTTCACGCGCGCAAGGCCGAAGGCCGACGCGACGATGCGTCCATGAAGGCTGCTGCCGCAGAAGCCGCGGCTGCCGGCAATCAGCGCGCAGATGTCCCACAGGTGGATCGGCTCGAACACGAGGGCCTTCGTGCGCATGCGCGATACCAGGGCGTCGAGCACGTCGAGGGAGTCGTGCCATGGGGCGGCTCCGGCACGAAAGAGCGCGAAGCCCAGGCCGGTATCCGCATGCACGCCGTCGAGTTGTGCGGCGATGGACTCGAGCGTCTCGTCGTCGCCGAAATCGGCGCTGAACTGCGTCGCGACCCAGCCGGCGGGGAAGGCGTCGCGCACGCGCGCGAGCTCCTGCGATTCGTCTGACCGACTCCGGATCTCTTGCCCGAACAGCTGCGCGACCAGCACTGCCGGATCGGGGATCAGAGTCGGGTCGAGGCCCCTTCCACGCAATTGCGCGTGCGTGACCTCGTCCCGCACGCTCAGGTGGTCCGCGCTGCGAAGGGCCTCCGATACTTCGGCGCGCAACGCTTCGTCGCATGCGTGCAGGTCGACGCCGCCGACCGCATCGAAAACGACGGTTCCCAGTTCGGGTTGCGACGCGCGCGAGACGACGTAGGGCGCGCGCGGCACGTCGGTCGGCGCCACGCCGAGCGCGGGGCCGAGCGCTTGGCGCGCCCAGCGTTCGCGTTCGCGCGGCTGCGCAGCGAGCCGGGCGACGATCCGTTCGGCCTCGTGCGGTTCGAGCAGCATCACCGCGGCCTGCCAGGCGTCGCAGCTGAGAATCTCGCCGCCGGCATGGAGTAGTGCGATGCGGCCGCCCTGTTCGCCGCGCGCTTCCCGGACGGCGGCGCCGAGGGCGTAGACGCGGTGGCCGCCGTACGGGCGCAGGTCCCGATCGGCCAGGCCGGCGAATACGCATTCGCTTTCGCCGAGAAGCGCTTCGGCGACGTGCGCGAACAGCAGGTCGCCGAGGTTGTGCCGGTCGAAGGCGCCGAAGACGACGATGGGCGCGGTCATGCCGCAAGCGCGCGAGGCGCTCGCCGGCGGCGCCTGGCGCTCTCGTCTTCGCGCGCGTTCACGCTACTCGGTGGTCCGACCGTCGAAGTGCTCGTGCGAAGCGTCGGCTTCGGCCTTCGTTGCGTGGACGGTTGCGTCGATGTGCTCGGGCGGCGAGTAGATCGTGTACAGGCGCAACGGCTCGTCGCCGGTGTTGCGCACGTTGTGGCGCGCGCCGGCCGGCACGATGACCGCGATGTCGTCCTCGACCGGGTTCACCTTGCCGTCGATGATGATCTCGCCGCTGCCTTCCTCGACGCGGAAGAACTGGTCGCTATCGTCGTGCACTTCCTCGCCGATCTCCTCGCCGGGCGCGAGCGACATCAGCACGAGCTGCATGTGCTTGCCGGTGTAGAGGACGCGGCGGAAGTCGGTGTTGTCCTCCGTGAGGTCTTCGATGTCGCCGACGAAACCGTTCATTGCATTCTCCTTCTTCGACCGATCCGGACGATGCTACCTGAGGAGCGTGGCTTGGCGCGCGCAGCGAAGCGCGAGCGCCGGAATTTGCCGCGCGGCTGCTCCGCGCGGGGACCGGAGCCCGACGTTCAGAGTCCGCGTTCGACCGTCTCGACAATCCGCTCGCCCAGCGCGTCGAGCTGGCGGCGAGGCGTGCCGCGCAGCGGTCCGTCGAGTGCGAGCATCGCCAGGCCGTGCACCGCTGACCACGCGAGGTACTCCGCGCCCGGTCGGCGCTCCGGCGGCAGCAAGCCGGCGTCGACGTAGCGGTCGAGTGCGTCGCCAAGCAACTGGAACGGGTTGCGGCCGCTCGAACCCGCGCGCTCGGGATCGGCGCTGCGATGCCCGGTCGGCGCATCGATTGCGGCGGTGGCGGATGCGAAAGCAGTGCGAAAGAGCCCCGGCTCGTCGTGCGCGAAGCGCAGGTAGCCGATGCCGACCGCGCGCAGGCTCTCGCGCGCCACGCGACGATCGTCTTCCTTCGTCCCGGTCGGTCGCATCCTTCGCTGCGCGCGCGCGAATTCCTTCTCCATCGCGACGGCCACCCGGGCAATGGCAGCGGAGCGAACGGCGGCGAGAAGATCGAGCCGGCTCTCGAAATGCCGGTAGGCGGCATTCGGCACCACGCCGGCGCGGCGGGTCGCCTCGCGCAGCACGACGGCCTGGGGGCCTCCGGCGCGCGCCAACTCGATGCCGGCGGCGATGAGCGCGCGACGAAGGTCGCCATGACGATAGGTGCTGCGGGTCTGCGGAGCGGCGTCCATTCGTCAAGGGTAAGGAACTTTTAGGAATTCCTGAGTGGAATCTTCGCAACGCGTGTCGGTGACGCTTCCTAGACTTCGCGCTTCGCCTTCGCAGGCGCCGACCGACAAAAGGATGTCTCGATGAATCGCTCTGCCCCCCGCCACGACCTGTACGCAGTCATCCACAAGACGATGCGCTTGTGCATGACCGATGCGCTCGTGCGCTTCGGCCGGATGGACGCCGCCGATGACGAGGAGTGCGCCGAAGCGATCGAAAGCGTGCGTTCGATGCTCGACCTGGCCGCGGTGCATCTCGAGGACGAGAACCGGTTCGTGCATCCGGCGCTCGCCGCGCGCTGCTCGGACGCGGCCGAGCGCAGCGCGCGCGAGCACGTCGAGCACGAGCACGAGATCGAATCGCTGCGCGCGGGCCTGCGGGCGCTCGAACGATCGGCGCCGGCCGAGCGCGCCGACCAGGCGCTGCAGCTATACCGGCAGCTGGCACTGTACGTCGCCGAGAACTTCGTGCACATGCACCACGAGGAGACGCACAACATGCCGGCGTTGTGGGAGCGCTACGACGACGACGAACTGGTCGCGATCGAGCAGGCGATCGTCGCCTCGATCGAGCCGCAGACGATGGCGCGGTTCGTCGGCTGGATGTTCCCGGCAGTGTCGCACCCGGAGCGCATTGCGCTGTTGCCGCCGGAGGCGCCGCCGGAGTTGGTCGAGCTCGCACTCGACGCCGTCGGCCGGCAGCTGGGCCCGCGCGAGCACGATCGATTGGCCGCCTCTCGAACCGGGACGAACGTGCTGGCGCGCGCGGCATGAAGCGACGGGCGCGTGAGGCCCGCGGGTAGCGCTGCTCCCGCTCAGCCCGCTTCTTCGAGCTTGAGCGGCCGCTTCACCGACAGCGCGAAGCGACCGCGTCCGGTCTTGTGCAGTCCGATCGAATCGCAGCGGTCGGCGAGCCGTCGTTGCAGCAGCACGAGGCGCGCCTCCAGGTTGTCGGCGAGGTCGGGCAGGCGGATGCGCGGATCGAGGCGCAGCTCCCGGTTGCTGAAGCTGGTGCGGCCTTCGTTCGCGTGGTCGCAGACGATCGCCCAGAACACCGCCCCCGCGACGCCCTTGATCAGGTACTCGCCGTCGAGGAACACGCTGTGGTCGGCGGTGTAATGACGCACGCGCAGCGGTGGACCGTGTGCCTGGTTGCGTCGCACCGAAGCGTGCTCCTCCGGCACCGGGGGCTCGTCGGGGTGCTGCAGCGCGTACATTGCCTGCCCGAGGAGTGCGGCGAAGGTCGTCAGCGCATCCTCGTCTTCATGGTCGAAGCGTCGCTCGTCCTCGCTCTCGACGAGCAGCGCGCCGACCACGTCGCCGGCCATCGGGATCGGCACGGCGAGCTGGCTGCCCGGGCGTTCGAGGCCGGGGAAAGGGATCTCGGTCTCGAGCGCCGCGCTGCCGCCGTCGCGCTCGGCCGCTTCGCGGATCGCGCGGCCGTAGGCGTAGGCCGAAGCGGCGCGCGACAGGCGGATCGGCGTCGCTTCGCGCACTGCCACGCCGACGATTCCGGCACCGATCGGGATCTCCGAGCCAACGCCCGAGTTCGGGTACCCGAGGCTCGCAACCGTGTACAGGCGCTGCGCGCCGCGCTCGACGAGGAGCAGCATCGCATGCGAAACGTCGAAGCGATCGTGCACCGACTGCAGTGTCGTCGAGAACAACTGGTCGAGTTCGCGGCACGCGACGATGTCGGCAACGGCGCCGCGCAACGCCGCCAGGCGACTGTGGCTCTCGAAGCCCGCGCCCGGCGTCGAGTGCGACAGATCGATCGCGCGCACGCGGTAGACGTCCGAACCCAGCAGGCGAAAAACGCCGGCCATCCCGCTGTGCGACGCGATGCCGGCCAGCGTCGCCCGCATGCCCTCGAACAGAGGTCCCGAAGACTCGGTGCGTAGGTACTCGAGCGTGAGCCGGTAGATCGCGCCGGTGCGCGGATGCACGACGAGCAGGCGGGCGCGCGGGTTGGCCAGCACGTTCGCGCGTGTCTTGTTGAAGAACTGGTACGACAGCGCGACGTGCTCGCGGTCGACGTACTGCACGTGCGACAGGTAGCTGATGTTCGGCGTGCCGTCGGACGAGCAGGTGGCGATCAGGGCCGGTGTGGCGCCTTCCAGGCAATCGCGGATCGCCTCGAGCGTTGGTGTCATGCCGGGCGTTGCGTCGATACGCCGAATGCGCGGCCGGCCTGCGGACCCGGCGTCTGGTCGAAGATCTCCTCGGGTCGCAATCGCACGAGCGTGAGATCCGCCGCATCGAAGGACAGCATCCTCTCGGTGAAGCCGCGCTCGTAGCCGTGGCGCTCGAGCTCGGCTGCCATCGCCCGGATGCGCTGGTGCACGAGGACCACATCCGCATCCGTGGCGGCCTCGATCGTCACGTGGCCCGCCTTGACCTGCACGGTGCGGTGCGTGGTGGGCTGGCTGAAGACCACCGCAATGGCGCCGTTGCCGCGCAGGTTGTCGAGCACGTGTCGAGCGTCGCGGCCGGAGACGTAGACGGTGATCGTTCCGGACGCGTCGCGTGTGGCGCCGAGCGCGCGCACGAGGTCGGGAAGACCGTTGGCATCGCGCGAGGCGATCGACACTCCGATGCCGAGATCGAGCAACTCGAGCGGGTCGCGCGCGGCCCCGCTTTCGGGTGACGGCGGGGAGTCGAACTTCGCGTCGGACATCGGGATTTGCGGGCAAAAGAGCCGCACATCATCCGCCGTCGGAATCGGCGCCGCAACCGCTGCCGCGCGGCGCTCGCCGAATCCCTGACGGCGACCAGGTGTATTGTGTACATCGTCCACATTACTGCGCACGATGTCACTCGGCGCGAGCGATTTTCGCGTCTCGTTCGCGGCGTTCGGCGCCGCACCCGAGGAGGTTCCATGCAAGTCACGCCCTACCTGTGCTTCGAAGGCCGCTGTGAAGAGGCGCTGCAGTTCTACGCCGACGCCGTCGGGGCGAAGGTGGATGCGTTGATGCGTTTTCGCGATGCGCCGGCGTCCGCCGATGCCTCGGCCGGCTGCGGCGAGATGCCGGCGGCCGTCACCGGCGACAAAGTGATGCACGCGAGCCTGCGCATCGGCGATTCGGTGCTGATGGCCTCCGACGGACGCTGCACGGGCAATGCACGCTTCGAGGGCATTGCGCTGACGATCCAGGCGCGCGACGACGCGCACGCTGAGCAACTGTTCGCCGCGCTGTCGGCCGGCGGCAAGGTCGAGATGCCGCTGGCGCAGACCTTCTTCGCGTCGCGCTTTGGAATGCTCGCCGACCGCTTCGGCGTAGGCTGGATGGTCATCTCGCATCCGGCTTCCCATTGACCGGTCATCGGGCCCTGCCGACATGCCCCGCGTGATCTTCACGCAGCAGCTGGCGCGCTTCACCGAAGTGCCCGAGATCGACGCCGACGCGGCCACGCTCGCGCAGGCGCTCGAAGCGGCCTTCGCCGTGAATCCGCGGCTTCGTGGCTACGTGCTCGACGATCAGTCGCATCTGCGCCGGCACGTCGTCGTCTTCGTCGACGGTCGGCGCCTGCACGTGCGCGAGAGGCTCGAAGTGCCGCTCGCGCCGGGCAACACGGTTCATGTGTTCCAGTCGCTTTCCGGAGGATGACGATGAGCGATCGAGCCTGGGTCGCAACCCGCAAGGGGCTGTTCGAGTTGCGCCGGGGCACCGATGGCTGGCAAATCGGCACCGTGAGCTTTCTCGGCGAGCCGGTTACCGCGGTGCTGCCGCCGGATCCGGCGTCGTCGTCGCGACCGATGATCGCCGCGCTCAACCTCGGCCACTTCGGCGTGAAGTGCCATGTGTCCGCCAACCGCGGCGAGACCTGGCAGGAGGTGTCCGCGCCCGCGTATCCGGCGCAGCCCGCCGAGGCGAACGACGATGTCGAGTGGAAGCTGCAGCAGGTCTGGACGCTCGTCGGCAAGGGCGACGACGTCTGGGCGGGCACGCTGCCCGGCGGTCTGTTCCGCACGCGCGACGCCGGTGAGTCGTGGCAGCTCAACGACGCGTTGTGGAACGACGTGCGCCGGCGCGAATGGATGGGCGGCGGCTACGACGCACCCGGCCTGCATTCGATCGTGCTCGATCCGCGCGACGACGATCCGGCGCAGCAACGCATGCTGGTCGGCGTGAGCACCGGTGGCGCCTGGGCGAGCGAAGACGGCGGGTCGAGCTGGATGTTGGTCGGCAAGGGGTTGCGCGCCGAGTACATGCCGCCCGAGCGCGCCTACGACGAGATTGCGCAGGACGTGCACCGGCTGGCCGCGTGCGCGTCACAGCCCGACACCGTCTGGTGCCAGCATCACAACGGCATGTTCCGCTCGACGGACGCGGGTCGCAGCTGGCGCGAGCTCACCGACGTGCCGGTATCGTCCTTCGGCTTCGCCGTCGCGGCGGACCCGAACGATCCGCTGCGAGCATGGTTCGCGCCGGCGGTCGCCGATCTGCGCCGCGTGCCGGTCGACGCCGCCTTCGCGGTGCTGCGCACCGACGATGGCGGGCAGACGTTCCACGTCCTCCGCAACGGACTGCCTCAGTCGCACTGCTACGACCTTGTCTACCGGCATTGCCTCGATGTCGGCGCGGACGGTCGCACGCTGATGATGGGCTCGACCACCGGCTCGCTGTGGGCGAGTGATGACAGCGGCGATCACTGGCAGACGATCTCGACGTCGCTGCCGCCGATCGCAGCCGTAGCGGTGGAACGCGGCTGAGCGGGCGCGCGGCGTTCCCCGCGCGCCTCGCCTACAGCCGCTGTATGTCATTGTCGATCGCCAGCGCCTGGCCGGAGATCGACTTGCCTGCGTCGGACGCGAGGAACACGGCGAGCGCCGCGATGTCCTTCGGGTTCACCAGCGACTGCAGCGACTGGTTGCGCATCGACGCGTCGCGCACCTCGTCGACGCTCTTGCCCGACAGCTTCGCGCGCCCTTCGAACACGCGCTGGATGCGATCGCCCTCGACAGTTCCGGGAAGGATCGCGTTGGCGCGGATGCCGAAGGCACCGAGCTCCATCGCCAGCGTCTTCGTGAATCCGACGAGCCCCCATTTCGTCGCCGCGTAGGCGACGCGGTTCGGGTAGCCGAAGCGCCCGGCGGCCGACGACATCACGATGACGACGCCGGCTGCCGACGCTTTCAGCGCCGGGATCGACAGTCGCGTGACGTCGAAGGCGGCCGTCAGGTTGATCTGCAGCACGCGGTCCCATTCTTCGGGCGGCACTTCGTCGACGGGAACCGTCGGCCCGGCGATGCCCGCGTTGTTCACCAGCACGTCCAGTCCGCCTAGCCACTTCAGCGCCGCGGCGACCATCCGCTCGTTCTCGGCGCGCTTCGACACGTCGCAGCGAGTCGTGCCGACGCCGGGCAGTTCCTTCTCCAGCGCCTCGAGCGCCGCCTCGTCGATGTCGCAGACGAACACCCTGGCTCCGGCGGCGGCAAACGCGCGCGCGATCTCGCGTCCGATGCCGGATGCCCCGGCCGTCACCAACACCCGCTGGTTCATCGCTTGCTCCCTTATCCGGATCGAGCGAGCAGGGTACTCGCGCGGCTCGTCGAAGCGCCGGGTACCGTCGTCGCCTGTCCGCCCAGAACGCGGAGAACGCAATGGCCAACCGACTGGCGCACGAGACCAGCCCCTACCTGCGACAGCACGCCGACAACCCGGTCGACTGGCATCCGTGGGACGACGAGGCGCTGGCGCTCGCCAGGCGCCTGGGGCGCCCGATCCTGCTGTCGATCGGCTACTCGGCCTGTCACTGGTGCCATGTGATGGCGCACGAGTCTTTCGAGGACCGCGACATCGCCGCGCTGGTCGATCGGCATTTCGTCGCGATCAAGGTCGACCGCGAGGAGCGTCCCGATCTCGACCAGATCTACCAGGCGGCGCACCAGGTGATCACGCAGCGCGGCGGCGGCTGGCCGCTGACGATGTTCCTCACACCGGACGGCAAGCCGTTCTATGGCGGCACCTATTTCCCGCGCACCGCGCGTCACGGGTTGCCGGGCTTCGACGCGCTGCTCGCGCGCGTGGCGCAACTCTGGGACGAGCGCCGCGACGAACTGCTCGCGCAAGGCGACGAGATCGTGCGCTTTCTGCAGTCCGCCTCGAACGCGCGCGACGGCGAGGAGGCTGACGGCGCGAAATCGGGGGAGCGCGAGCTCGATGCCTTCGCGGCCGACGCGGCGGGTGCCCTGCGCGACGCGCTGATGCCGAGCTACGACCGTCGCTGGGGCGGCTTCGGCGGCGTGCCGAAGTTTCCGCAGCCGTCGCTGCTCGCAGCGTTGCTGCACGGATCGGAAGCGAGCGCCGATCGCGGCGCGCGCGACGCGGTGACGACGACGCTCGTGCGGATGGCCGAGGGCGGGCTCTACGATCAGCTGGGCGGCGGCTTCTACCGCTACAGCGTCGATGCGCAATGGGGCATCCCGCACTTCGAGAAGATGCTCTACGACAATGGGCCGCTGTTGCGGCTCTACGCGCAGGCGTGGCGCTTCGACCGCTCGCTGCTCTTTCGCGACGTCTGCGCCGGTACCGCGCAATGGGCGATCCGTGAGATGCAGTCGCCCGATGGCGGCTACTACAGCAGCCGCGATGCCGATTCCGAGGGTGAGGAGGGACGCTTCTACGTCTGGGATCGCGACGTCGTCGCGCGCGAGCTTGGTGACGGTTTCGCGCCGTTCGCCGCGCGCTACGGGCTCGACCAGCCGCCGAACTTCGAAGGGCGCGCGTGGCACCTGCATGTCGCGCAGCCGATCGAGGCGATCGCCGCGCGCTTCGACGTCTCCGGTGCGCCGGTTGCCGCGCAGATCGAGCGGGCGCGCGAGCAGTTGTACGCGCTACGCGAGACGCGCGTGCATCCCGGCCTCGACGACAAGGTACTCACCAGCTGGAACGCGTTGATGATCGAGGCGATGGCCTTTGCGGGTCGCGTGTTCGACGAGCCGCGCTGGCGTGCGTCGGCGCGCGATGCGCTGGATTTCATCGATCGCGTTGCATGGCGCGACGGCCGGCTGCTCGCCACGTACAAGGACGGTCGCGCCCACCTCGACGCCTACCTCGACGACTACGCGTTCCTGCTCGGCGCGCTGCTCGAGACGATGCAGGACGACGCGATGCGCACCGACGACCTGCATCTCGCCTGCGCGCTGGCCGACGCGCTGCTCGAGCGCTTCGAGGACCGCGAGGCGAACGGATTCTTCTTCACCGCGCACGATCACGAGAAGCTCGTGATGCGACCGAAGTCGGCCGTAGACGCAGCGATGATGTCGGGCAACGGCGCAGCCGCACTACATCTGCAGCGGCTCGGCCACCTGGTCGGCGACACGCGCTATCTCGACGCGGCGCGGCGCACGATGGCCTGCTTCGCTGCGTCGGTGCGCGAAACGCCGCACGCGTTCGCCACCCTCGTCACCGCGATGTCCGAATACGCTTCGCCGCCGGCGCTCGTGCTGCTCGCCGGCCCCCGGGACGAATGCCTGCGCTGGAGCCGCGCGCTCGCGCGCGAGGCGCTGCCGACGACGCTCGTGTTCGTGCTGCCCGCAGACGCCAAGACGCTGCCTGCGACACTGACGCGGCCCGCGTCGGTGAAGCCCCAGGCCTGGGTGTGCCGCGGCACGCAGTGCCTGCCGGCGATCGACTCGCTGGACGAATTGCGTCGCTCGCTCATGGTCGGAAGCGTGCGTCATTGACCGTATTCGGGACAGCAGTCGTTATTCGACCGATGATGTCCGGAAACGAGACGCCCACTTGCTCGCCTAGTGTCCGTTTACCGGACGCAGAACTCGCAGCCAGCGGATTCAAGGAGCGCTTCTCCACGACGGATCAACGACTTGCGGCTGCAACGCTCGATGGCACGGACGTTGCGTCTGCACACGAGGACCGCGACCGAACCGATCGCGACTGACAAGAGGAGGGATTCGATGAACTGCTTTTCGGTACTCCGGCATGCGGGCCGTCTCGCGATGCCGCTGGTGGCCGGCGCAATGCTCGCCGGCGTGGCCGTCGCGAAGGACGTCACGATTGCGCACGTCTACTCGAAAACGGGGCCGCTCGAGGCCTACGGCAAGCAGACGCAGACCGGCCTGCTGCTCGGTTTCGAGTATGCGACGAAGGGCACGATGGAGGTTGCCGGTCGCAAGATCGTCGTCATCGAAAAGGACGACCAGGGCAAGCCCGACGTCGGCAAGTCGCTGCTGCAGGCGGCCTACGGCGACGACAAGGCCGATCTCGCCATCGGGCCGACCTCTTCGGGCGTGGCGCTCGCGCTGCTGCCGGTGGCCGAGGAATACAAGAAGATCCTGCTCGTCGAACCGGCGGTGGCCGACTCGATCACCGGCGACAAGTGGAACCGCTACATCTTCCGCACCGGGCGCAACTCGTCGCAGGACGCGATCTCCAACGCCGTTGCGCTGGATGACGAAGGCACGTCGATCGCCACGCTCGCGCAGGACTACGCGTTCGGCCGCGACGGCGTCAAGGCGTTCAAGGACGCGCTGAAGAAGGCGAAGGTCGTCCACGAGGAATACCTGCCGGCCAACACCACCGACTTCACCGCCGGCGCCCAGCGCCTGTTCGATGCGCTGAAGGACAAGCCCGGGCGCAAGGTGATCTGGATCGTCTGGGCGGGGGCGGGCAATCCGTTCAAGATCGCCGACCTCGATCCGAAGCGTTACGGCATCGAGATCGCCACCGGCGGCAACATCCTGCCGGCGATGGCGGCATACAAGAACTTCCCCGGCATGGAAGGCGCCACCTACTACTACTACGAGATTCCGAAGAATCCGGTGAACGACTGGCTGGTCAAGGAGCACCAGAAGCGCTTCGGCTCGCCGCCTGACTTCTTCACGGCGGGCGGGATGGCGGCGGCGATGGCGGTGGTCGAGGCGCTGAAGAAGACCAACGGCGACACCAAGACGGAGAACCTGATCAAGGCGATGGAGGGGATGAGCTTCGATACGCCGAAAGGGAAGATGACTTTCCGCAAGGAAGACCACCAGGCGATGCAGTCGATGTATCACTTCCGGATCAAGGTGGATCCGAACGTCGCATGGGGGATCCCCGAGCTCGTGAAGGAAATCAAACCCGAGGACATGAACGTCCCGATCCGCAACAAGCAATGATGTGCGGGCAGTGAAACGCGCGGCTGCGACGGGTTGGCGTGCGGCCGGAGGCGGCGAGGGCCGCCGGCGCGCGCGTTGCGCCTGGGCGCCGCTGCGGGCAGGCCCGGTGGGGGCGCCCGATGCGCGAGCGTCGAAGCCGCCCCTTCGGGGTTCCCTGCGCTACTCGTCATCGCGGGCGGCTGCGCAACTCGCCCTCATCGCGGCGGCCCCTTCAGGGCCTTGCGCTTCGGAGCTCGAACAGTGCTCGCCGACTACCCCGCGATGACTGCGCTGCTCGGCGGCTTCGACGCTCGCGCATCGGGCGCCCCCACCGGGCCTGCCCGCAGCGGCGCCCAGGCGCAACGCGCGCGCCGGCGGCCCTCGCCGCCTCCGGCCGCACGCCAACCCCTCGCAGCAGGGAACGTATCTGTCCGCGAGCGCACGCATGTCGTGTTGTTGCGAACCGCGTCGCGTCTTCGCGATGACCAAAACGACGTCGCTCTTTCATTGCAGGTGAAAACCGGTGGCGTACAAAAGAGCGACGCGAGCGCGATGACGGTCGAATACACCCCAGGCAAAGCGAAAGCGTTCGAGGGAGACGTGCACGCATTCGTCGTCTTCGCACGCCACGACGCATCGAGACGCCGGGCGGTTGCGGGCTGCGTTTTGCCGACTTCGGAGCCGCCGAGCAGCGCAGTGCTCGCGGGGGCAGTCGGCGAGCACTGTTCGAGCCCCGAAGCGCAAGGCCCCGCAGGGGCCGCCGCGATGAGGGCGAGTTGCGCAGCCGCCCGCGAGCGCGAGCAGCGCAGGGGACCCCGAAGGGGCGGCTCCGTCGTCGGCGAAACGCAGTGCGCAACCGCCCGGCGTCCCGCGCGACGAGACGCGAACAAAGACCAACGATGACTCCCTCCCTCGAAACGCGCGAGCTCACGATTCGGTTCGGTGGGCACGTGGCCGTCGACTCCGTCTCGTGCGCGTTTCGCCCCGGCACGCTCACCGCGATTGTCGGGCCGAACGGCGCGGGCAAGACGACCTACTTCAACCTGATCTCGGGGCAGTTGAAGGCGAGCGCCGGCCGCGTGCTCGTTGGCGGCGACGACGTCAGCGCGCTCGGGGCGCCGGAGCGCACGAAGCGCGGGCTTGGGCGCGCGTTCCAGCTGACGAACCTCTTTCCGAACCTCACGGTGCTCGAGAACGTGCGGCTGGCGATCCAGGCGCGGCGCGGGATGGGGTTGAACCTGTGGTCGATCTGGTCGGACCACAGGGCGCTGATCGGCGAGGCCGAGGCAATCCTCGAGCGCATCGCGCTTACCGCGCGTCGCGATGCGCCGGCGAGCAGCCTGCCGCACGGCGACCAGCGCAAGCTCGAGGTCGGGATCCTGCTCGCGCTCGAGCCCGCCGTGTTCCTCTTCGACGAGCCGACCGCCGGGATGAGCGTCGACGAGGTGCCGGTGATCCTCGACCTCATTCGCGACATCAAGCTCGACTCGACGAAAACGATCCTGCTCGTCGAGCACAAGATGGACGTCGTTCGCGAGCTCAGCGACCGCATCATCGTGCTGCACAACGGTCGCCTGGCCGCCGACGGCGCGCCGGCCGAGGTGATCGCGTCGCCGGTGGTCCAGCAGGCGTATCTCGGCATCAGCGTCGACCAGGAAGAGGAGGTCGCCTCGTGAGCGCGCGGGCGGCAGATGCGATGTCCTCGGGCGTTGCGCTTTCGTCGGCGAGCGGGCGCTCGACCGCAGCGCTGCTCTCGCTGGCCGGCGTGCACACGCACATCGGCGCGTATCACATCCTGCACGGCGTCGACCTCGACGTTCCCGCGGGGCAGACGACGCTGCTGCTCGGGCGCAACGGCGCCGGGAAGACGACGACGCTGCGCACGATCATGGGAATGTGGACGGCGAGCGCCGGCAGCGTGCGCTTCGGCGGCACCGACATCACGCGACGCGCGACGCCCGACATCGCGCGGCTGGGCATCGCCTACGTCCCCGAGAACATGGGCGTCTTCTCGGACCTCACGGTGCGCGAGAACCTGCTGCTCGCTGCGCGCGGTGCGCGCAACGCCGACGCGATCGACGCCGAGCGGCTGCGCTGGATCGAGGAGCTGTTCCCGGCGATGAAGAAGTTCCGCGACCACCCGGCGGGGCTGCTGTCGGGCGGGCAGAAGCAGATGCTTGCCGTCTCGCGCGCGATCGTCGAGCCGCGTGAGCTGATCCTGATCGACGAGCCGAGCAAGGGCCTGGCGCCGTCGATCATCCGCAACATGCTCGAAGCGTTCCGGCAGCTGAAGGCCGCGGGCGCGACGATCCTGCTCGTCGAGCAGAACTTCGCGTTCGCGCGCGAACTCGGCGATACCGTCGCAGTGATGGAGGACGGACGCATCGTGCATCGCGGCTCGATGGCGGCGCTCGCCGCGGACGAGTCGCTGCAGCAGCGCCTGCTCGGCCTGTCCCTCGGAGCGCATCAATGAACCCGACGAGTACGCGACAGCTGCTCCCGTACGCGCTCGTCGCGGTTCTCGCGCTCGTCGCGCTGCCGCTGATCGGCAGCGTGCCGACCTGGGCCACGCTGACGGTCGCGGGGCTGGCGATGGGAATGATCGTCTTCATCATCGCCTCGGGACTCACGCTCGTCTTCGGCCTGATGGACGTGCTGAACTTCGGCCACGGCGTGTTCATCGCATTCGGCGCCTTCGTCGCGATGTCGGTGCTCGCGCCGCTGGGCGCCTGGACCGAATCGGCGTCGCTCGCGGCGAACCTCGGCGCGATCGGCCTGGCCATGCTCGCGGCGATGGCGGTCGCCGCGGCGATCGGTGTCGTGTTCGAGCGGTTGATCGTGCGGCCCGTCTACGGCAATCACCTGAAGCAGGTCCTGATCACGATGGGCGGGATGATCATCGGCGAGGAGCTGATCAAGGTCATCTGGGGACCGCAGCAGATCCCGCTGCCGCTGCCGGCGGCGCTGCGCGGCGCCTACCTCGTCGGCGACGCGGCGATCGAGAAATACCGGCTGCTCGCGGTCGTCGTCGGCCTCGCCGTGTTCCTTGCGCTGCTCTTCGTGCTCGAGCGCACGAAGATCGGCCTGCTGATCCGTGCCGGCGTGCAGGACCGCGAGATGGTCGAGAGTCTCGGCTACCGCATCCGGCGGCTGTTCGTCGGCGTGTTCGTCGTCGGCTCGGCGCTCGCCGGCCTCGGCGGCGTGATGTGGGGGCTGTACCAGCAAAGCGTCGTGCCGCAGATGGGCGCGCAGGTGAACATCCTGATCTTCATCGTCATCATCATCGGCGGGCTGGGCTCGACCACCGGCTGCTTCGTCGGCGCGCTGCTGGTCGGCCTGATGGCGAACTACACCGGCTTTCTCGCGCCGAAGGTGGCGCTCTTCTCGAACATCCTGCTGATGATGGCGATCCTGCTGTGGCGGCCGCAGGGACTGTTCCCGGTGGCCCGGCGCTGATGGGGTCGATGCGATGATCCGCACGCTGCTCTCGGGCGACTATCCGCGCAGCCGCTTCGCGGCGGCGATCCTGATCGTGATCGTGCTCGCGCTGCTGCTCGTGCCGTTCGTGTTCCCCGGCGCGCGTTCGTTGTCGGTGGCAGCGAAGGTGCTCGTCTTCGTGCTGCTGGTGGCGAGCTACGACCTGCTGCTCGGCTACACCGGCATCGTCTCGTTCGCGCACACGATGTTCTTCGGCATCGGCGCCTACGGCGTGGCCATCGCGAGCACGCGCATGGGTCCGGGCTGGGATGCGATCGTCGTCGGCGTCGTCCTCGCGCTCGTGCTGTCGGCGCTGCTCGCGTTCGCGATCGGCCTGTTCAGCCTGCGCGTGAAGGCGATCTTCTTCGCGATGATCACGCTCGCCGTCGCGGCCGCGTTCCAGACGCTCGCCTCGCAGCTGTCCGAATTCACCGGCGGCGAGGACGGCCTGAGCTTCAAGGTGCCGGCGGTGCTGCAGCCTTCGTTCGAGCTGTTCGAGGACACGGTACTCGGCGCGTCGATCGACGGGCGCTTCCTCACCTACTACCTGGTGTTCTTCTCGGTTCTCGTGCTGTTCCTCGTGCTGCTGCGCATCGTCAACTCGCCTTTCGGTCGCGTGCTGCAGGCGATCCGCGAGAACGACTTCCGCGCCGAGGCGATCGGCTACCGCACCGTGGTCTTCCGCACGGTGTCATCGGTGCTCGGCGCGCTGTTCGCCACGCTCGCCGGCGCATTGCTCGCGATCTGGCTGCGCTACAACGGTCCCGACACGTCGCTGTCTTTCGAGATCATGGTCGACATCCTGCTGATCGTCGTCATCGGCGGCATGGGCACGATGTACGGCGCGGTGATCGGCAGCGCGATCTTCGTGCTCGCGCAGAGCTACCTGCAGGACCTGATGCGGCTCGTTTCGGGCGCACTGGAGCCGGTGCCGCTCGCAGCGGCGCTCTTCTCGCCCGATCGCTGGCTGCTGTGGCTCGGGCTGCTGTTCGTGCTTTCGGTTTACTACTTCCCGACCGGCATCGTCGGTCGATTGCGCGCGCGGGCGATCGCGCGAACGCTGCGATGAGCGCGACGGCTCCGTCGGTGCGGCTGGTCCATGCCGGCGCGCTCTCCACGGTGACGCTGGCGCGCGCCTCGATGGGTAACGCGCTCGTTCCGGACCTGCTGCTCGATCTGTGCGTTTCCCTCGAGGAGGTCGGCCGGCGTGACGACACGCGCGTCGTGCTGTTGGCCGCAGAAGGCGAGTCGTTCTCGATCGGCGCCGACCTGCGCCGCTTCGCGCGCGAGATGCAGGGCGCGGCGCTCGCCAGCTATGCCGCCGAGTACGTGGGATTGCTGAACCAGGCGATCGTGTCGTTGCTGCGCCTGCCGCAGCCGGTCGTCGGTGCGGTGCAGGGGGCGGTGGGAGGCGCAGCAATCGGGCTCGTGCTCGGCTGCGACATCGTCGTCGCCGCGCACGACTGCCGCTTCGATCCGCAGTACGCGCGCGCCGGCTTTACGCCGGACGGCGGCTGGACGGCGCTGCTGCCGCAGGTCGTGGGCCGGCGGCGTGCGTCGGCGTGCCTGCTGCTCGATCGCGCATTGCAGGCCAACGAAGCGCTCGCCTGCGGGCTGGTCACGGAATTGACCGTGCGCGAAGGCGTCGCCGGACTCGCGCGCGAGATCGCGTTGCGCATCGCCGCGGCGCCGCGAACGACGGTCTGCGAAGGAAAGCGCCTGCTTGCCGGAGATCTCGACGCGGTCGAGCAGGCGCTCGACGCCGAGCGCGAACGCTTCGTCGCCACGGTGGGCGGTGCCGACGCACGCGAGGGGCTCGCGTGCTTTCTCGACTCCTGCGCGTCGTACCCCGGCGCCTGATACCGCCTCATCTTCCTATCACGCGCGGGGCGCGTACTTGGTGCGGCAGTCCGGCTACCGCGTGCTCCCCCGGCGCGTTGCAGGAGAATGGCCGGCACCGATCTTCTTCCGCGGGAGGTTTCGATGCAGACAGTCATCGCGATCACGGCGCTCGCCGTGAGCGGCGCCGCGCTCGCGGCCGGTTCGGCTCCGGCAATCGACACGATGAGCGCCGCCGAAGCCGTGCAGGCGGTCTGCGAGGGCCGCTTCGACAGTCAGTCGCTGATGCATGCCTACCTGAAGCGCGCGCGCGCCCGCCCCGACCTGAACGCGTTCATCACCTTGGACGAAGCGCCCGCGCTACGTGCGGCGAGCGCCGCAGACACGTCGCGCAGTGCGCGCGGCAAGTGCCTGCCGCTCGACGGGTTGCCGATCGTCGTCAAGGACAACATCCACGTCGCGGGGATTCGCAGCACCGCCGGCACGCCGGCACTGAAAGACTTCGAGCCGCCCGTCGATGCGCCTGTCGTGCGCAAGCTGCGCGACGCGGGCGCGATCGTGATGGGCAAGACGAACATGCACGAGCTCGCCTTCGGCATCAGCGGCTACAACACCGCGTTCAAGACCGGCGAGTCGTACGGCGTGCGCAATGCCTACGATCCCACGCGGATGGCGGGCGGGTCGTCTTCCGGAAACGGCGCGGCGATCGGCGCGCGCATCGCGCCGGCGGGAATCGGCACCGATACCGGCGGCTCGGTTCGCATTCCGTGCGCGTTCAACGGATGCGCGGCGCTGCGGCCGACCGTAGGCCGCTATCCGCAGGCGGGCATCACCCCGATTTCGCACACGCGCGACACGGCCGGGCCGATGGCCGTGTCGATGCGCGACGTCGAGTTGCTCGACCGCGTGATCAGCGGCGACGAGCCGGCGCAGGCCGCCGATCCCGCGAGCGTGCGCTTCGGCGTGGTCGCGCCGCTGTACGCCGATCTCGATGCCGATACACGTGCTGCGATGGATGCCGCGCTCGCGAAGCTGCGCGCGGCAGGCGTCACGCTGATCGACATCGAGATGCCGCAGCTGATGGAGCTCAGCGGCAGGATCGGCTTCCCGCTGGCGCTGTTCGAGGCGCACGACGACGTGGCCGGCTACCTGAAGCACTACTCCACCGACGTCACGCTCGAACAACTGGCCGCGCAGATCTCCAGCCCCGACGTCAAGGGCACCTTCGATAACCTGGTGCTGCCGCGCAAGCTGCCGGGCCCCGATGGCAGCACTGTCGATGCCCGGCCGGTCTACGAGGCGGCGATGCGCGACGCGCGTCCGGCATTGCAAAAGCTCTACGCGGACACCTTCGCGCAGCACCGACTCGACGGTATTGTCTTCCCAACGGTGCCGGCGGTGGCGATGCCCGCCGGTCCGGAATCGAGCAGCGTGGAGAACTTCGTGCGCTATATCCGCAACACCGACCCGGGCAGCAACGCCGGAGTGCCTGGGATCACGTTGCCGGTGGCGCTCGGCGAGACGACGCGACTGCCGGTCGGTCTCGAGATCGACGGGCCGGCGGGTAGTGACCGACGCCTCGTCGCGATCGGGATGGCGCTGGAGCAGGTGTTCGGGCGGCTCGCGCCGCCCGGCCGCTGACCGCGAACCTGGCGCAGAAGAGCGCCCGGTTCGCAGTGGCGAAACTCACTGAACCGCGGCGACCATGTACGCGACGGCGTCGCGCATTTCGGCGTCGGTGAGCTTGGCGTTGCCGCCGCGCGGAGGCATCGCGCGGATGCCCTCGATCGCGTGCTTGTCGAGAACGTCCATGCCCTGGTCCAGGCGCGGTTTCCACGCGGCCTTGTCGCCGTGCTTCGGCGCGCCGGCGACGCCGCTCTCGTGGCAGACGCCGCAGGTGGCCTTGTAGATCTTTTCGCCGGCGGCGACGTCGACCTTGCCCGCCGCTTGCGAGGGCGCAGGGGCGCCGGCCGCAGGTGCCGAGGCGGCCGGCGCCGGCGCGGCGGCTCCAGCGGGAGCCGCTGCTGCAGGTGCCGCAGCGGCTGCGGGCGCGGCGGGTGCAGCCGCCGGGGCTGCGGCGGCGGGCGCTGGCGTGCTGCCCTCCGGCGCCGCGGCCGCCTGGACTTCGAGCCGGCCGATCGGCTGCAGTCGCTTGGCGATCGCTTCGGCCGTCATCGCGTCGGCACCGGTGCCGGTTCGCTTCGTCGTCTGGACGTAGGTGGCGATGAGCGCGATGACGACGATTGGAACGAGGAATGCGAGAACGACGACGACGATCAACTGACGCGGAGTGTTGATGAAGGACTGATGGTCGTCGCTCATGCCTGCGCCCCCTCGGAGGATTCGGAGCGGGGGATTATAGCCGCGGGGGGTGCGCGTCAGTTGGCTGCCCTGGCGCCGGCGCGCATCGCTGCAATGCGATCTGCTTCCTCTTCGCGGATCTCCTCGAGCATCTCGTCATCGGGGTCTTCCCAGTCGCCTCCCGCACTGCGCACCATGTACGCGACGGCGCGCGCGAACTCGACCAGCGAGAGGGACGGATCGCCACCGCGCGGCGGCATCGCGCGCACGCCGACCCACGCGTGCGCCGTCAGCACCTCCTGGCCCTCTTCGACGAGCGGCTTCCAGGCGGCACGATCGCCCCATCGTGGCGCGTTCTCCACTCCCGTGGCGTGGCAGGTGACGCAAGTCTTCTCATAGACCTGCCGTCCCGACCTGCCTGCTTCCGCACGCGCCTCCGAAGCCTCGACGCCAGCGGTGCACGCGGCGAGCGCAAGTCCGAACAGCAGGGTGAGCGGCGGCCTGATCTGGTTCGAGGCGGGTTTCGTCATCGTCGTTTCCGTCCGGGTGGCCGGATGGTAGTCGAGCGTGCGCAGATGACCGATTCGTAATCCTCGCGACATCTTCGCGCCGGATCGACTGCCGTATGCTCGGTATCGGCATCGCTTCGGGGACCATCGATGATGTACGACGGATACGGCGGTTGGTACTGGGGCATGGGCCTCGTGCACGGCCTGCTGTGGCTAGTGCTTTTGGGCTTGGGCATCGCCCTGTTGGTGCGCCTGGTGTCGCGTGATTCACGTGATTCGCGTGATTCGCGCGAGTTGCGTTCGACCGCGGCGCGCGAAGCGCCCGACACCGCGCTCGACATCCTGAAGAAGCGCTACGCGCGCGGCGAGATCGACAAGGCCGAGTTCGACGCGAAGAAGAAGGATCTTTCGGAGTGACCCCGGCGTGAAGAAGGCGAAGGCGCTTCTTTCCCTCGTATGCGTTCCGGCGCTGCTGGCCGCACAACCGATGCAGGTCCCGCAGCCGAGTCCTGGGCTGATGCCGAACGCGGCGCGCGGCAAGGCGCTATACGACGAGAAGTGCGCGAGCTGTCATGGCGCCGACCTGAAAGGCACGGACCAGGGGCCGCCGTTCCTGCACCGCATCTACGAGCCCTCGCATCACGGCGACGCGTCCTTCCAGCTCGCAGTGCGCAACGGCGTGCGTGCGCATCACTGGAAGTTCGGCGACATGAAGCCGGTCCCGGGATTGAGCGCCGACGACGTCGCGCACATCGTCGCGTACGTGCGCTCGCAGCAGCGCCGCGTCGGGATCCGCTAGCGCGGACTGGCGGGGCAAGACGTGCGCGCCCCGACGGTTCTGGCATGCTGGGGCGTGCCTCGGAACGAACGGGGAAAGCCATGGACTCTCGGCGTCGACCGGGCGTGCTCGCCCTCATCGGAAACACGCCGCTGCTGGAGATCACGCGGCTCGACACCGGCCCGTGCCGGCTATTCCTGAAGCTCGAATCGCAGAACCCCGGTGGCTCGATCAAGGACCGCATCGGCCTGTGGATGATCGAGGGCGCCGAGCGGCGCGGGCAGTTGCAGCCGGGCGGGACGATCGTCGAGGCAACCGCCGGCAACACCGGCCTGGGGCTTGCGCTCGTCGCGCGGGCGAAGGGGTACCGCGTCGTGCTCGTCGTGCCCGACAAGATGTCGAGCGAGAAGGTGCTGCACCTGAAGGCGCTCGGCGCGGAGGTGCATACGACGCGCTCTGACGTGCTGCGCGGGCATCCCGACTATTACCAGGATTACGCTGCGCGTCTCGCACGCGAAACGCCGGGCGCATTCTTCGTCGATCAGTTCGGCAATCCCGATAACGCAGCCGCGCACCGCTGGTCCACTGCGCCGGAATTGTGGGCGCAGAGCGGGCATGCGATCGACGCGATCGTCTGCGGCGTGGGCTCGGGCGGCACGCTGGCCGGGCTCACGGCGTTCTTTCGCGAGGTCGCGCCCGAGGTCGAGTTCGTGCTCGCCGACCCGCAGGGCTCGGTGCTCGCCGACTACGTGCGAACCGGCAAGGTCGGCGAGGCGGGCTCGTGGGCGGTCGAAGGGATCGGTGAAGATTTCGTCCCGTCGATCGCCGATTTCTCGCTCGTGCGCCGCGCGTACTCGATTCCCGACGACGAAAGCTTCGGCGCGGCGCGCGAACTGTTGCATGCCGAAGGCGTGCCCGGAGGCTCGTCCACCGGCACGCTGCTCGCGGCGGCGCTGCGCTGGTGCCGTGAGCAGACGACACCGATGCGCGTCGTCTCGTTCGTCTGCGACACGGGAACGCGCTACCTGTCGAAGGTCTACAACGACAACTGGATGATCGACCAGGGACTGCTCGCGCGGGAAAATTTCGGCGACCTGCGCGATGTGATCGGGCGCCGCTACGACGAGGGCAGCGTCGTGCAGGCGCAGCGCAGCGACACGCTGCGCACGGTATTCCAGCGCATGCGCGCGGCCGACGTCTCGCAGTTGCCGGTGCTCGAGAACGGCCGCATCGTCGGCATCGTCGACGAATCCGACGTATTGCTGCACGCGCTCGACGACCCGGCGCGTTTCGAGGCGACCGCCGATACCGCGATGACACAGGCGCTCGAGACGCTGCGTCCCGACGCGGGGCTGCCGGCGCTGCGCGCGGTGCTCGACCGCGGCCTGGTAGCGATCATCGCCGACGACGAACGCTTTCACGGCCTCGTCACCCGATTCGATCTTCTCAATCACCTGCGCAGGACTTTCTCGTGAGCCACAACGACAACGCGAAGCACCGCGCCTTCGGCACCCGCGTGATCCACGCCGGCCAGTCGGCCGATCCTTCGACTGGCGCGGTGATGACGCCGATCTACGCCACCTCCACTTATGCGCAGAGCAGCCCCGGCGTGCACCAGGGACTCGACTACGGGCGCTCGCACAACCCGACGCGCTTCGCGCTCGAGCGGTGCATTGCCGACCTGGAAAGCGGAGGCAGCGCTTTCGCCTTCGCCTCGGGTCTGGCTGCGATCGCCACCGTGCTCGAACTGCTCGACGCCGGCGCGCACATCGTCGCCGGCGACGACCTGTATGGCGGAACGTACCGACTGCTCGAGCGCGTGCGCACCCGGAGCGCCGGGCTGTCGGTGACCTACGTCGATCTTTCCGATCCTGCCGCGCTCGACGCGGCGATTCGTCCCGATACGCGGATGCTGCTCGTCGAGTCGCCGACCAACCCGTTGCTGCGGCTGGTCGATCTCGAAGCGCTCGCGTCGATTGCGCGCAAGCGCGGCGTCATCTCGGTCGCCGACAACACCTTTGCCACGCCCTGGGTGCAGCGACCGCTCGAGCTCGGCTTCGACATCGTCGTGCACTCGACGACCAAGTACCTGAACGGACACTCCGACATCATCGGCGGGGTCGCGATCGTCGCCGGTGACGAGCGCAATACGCAGCATGCCGAGCGCCTCGGCTTCCTGCAAAACGCCGTCGGTGCGATCGCCGGGCCCTTCGACAGCTTTCTCGCGCTGCGCGGCGTCAAGACGCTCGACGTGCGCATGCAGCGGCACTGCGCGAGCGCGCTCGAGCTGGCGGGCTGGCTCGAAGGGCAGAAGGGCGTGCGCCGCGTGCGTTATCCGGGTCTCGCCTCGCACCCGCAGCACGAACTCGCCCGCAGGCAGATGCGCGGCTTCGGCGGCATGGTGTCGGTGGAGCTCGACACCGACCTCGCCGGCACGCGCCGTTTTCTGGAGGCATGCTCGATCTTCACGCTGGCCGAGAGCCTGGGCGGCGTCGAGAGCCTGATCGAACACCCGGCGATCATGACGCACGCGACGATTCCGCCCGAGCAGCGCGCGCGAATCGGGATCGGCGATTCGCTGGTGCGGCTGTCGGTGGGGATCGAGGACGTCGAAGACCTGCGCAGCGATCTCGAGGCGGCGCTCGCTGCGAGCCGCGCGTCGTAATGGCTTCCGGCCCGAGCGAGGCGGTACTCACCGTCACGCCGAACCCATCGATCGACGTCGCGGCCAGCGCCGAGGTGATCACGCCCGAGCACAAGCTGCGTTGCGCCGGCCTGCATCGCGATCCGGGCGGCGGCGGCATCAATGTAGCTCGGGTGCTCGCGCGCCTGGGGGCCGACTGCCTCGCGCTGTTTCCCGCCGGCGGCGCGCTCGGAACGTTGCTGCAGCAGCGACTCGACGAGGAATCGGTGCCGGCGCTGGCGCTTCGCATCGACGGTGAAACGCGCGAATCGTTCACCGTGCTCGAGCGATCGAGCGGTCGCGAATATCGCTTCGTGCTGCCCGGCCCGCGGCTCGACGAGCACGAATGGCAGGCGTGCCTCGAACGGGTCGCGTCGCTGCTCGACGCGTTTGTGTGGGTGGTGGCCAGTGGCAGCCTGCCCGAAGGGGTGCCGGACGATTTCTACGCGCGGCTTGCGCGCCTCGTTCGCAGCCGTGGCGGCCGCATCGCGGTCGATGCCTCGGGCGCTGCGCTGGCCGCCGCGCTCGACGAGGGGGTCGATCTCGTCAAGCCGAACCTGCGCGAGTTGCGCGAGCTCACCGGCCGGGCGCTCGGGAACGAGGCCGAATGGACACGCGCTGCCGAGGAGATCGTGCGCGCCGGCAAGGCGCGGATCGTGGCGCTTTCGCTCGGGCATCGTGGCGCGTTGCTCGTCGCGGAAGGCGAAAGGATCCGCGCGCCGGCGCTCGACGTGGAGATCGCGAGCACGGTGGGCGCCGGCGACAGTTTCCTCGCTGCGATGGTCTGGCGCCTCAGTGGCGGCGCCGCGCTGGAGGACTCGCTGCAGCATGCAGTGGCGGCCGGCACCGCGGCCCTGCTCGCGCCGGGAACGAGCCTCGCGCACCGTACCGACATCGTCCGGCTGGCGCCGAGCGTACGGACGTCGTAATGCCAGGGCACGACGATCACTCGCACGAGGGCCATTCGCACGACGGCCACTCCCATCAGGCTCGGCCGCACGAGGCCGCGGTCGCGGAAGGCACGATCTACACGTGCCCGATGCATCCCGAGATCCGCCGCAACGCGCCGGGCAACTGCCCAATCTGCGGCATGGCGCTCGAACCGCTGCTCCCCGGGCTGGAGGACGAGGAGAGCCCCGAGCTCGTCGACTTCCGCGGCCGCTTCTGGTGGACGCTGCCGCTCACGGCGATCGTCTTCGTGCTGGCGATGTTCGGCACTCGCCTCGGCTGGATGTCGCCGGCCACTCAGTCCTGGCTCGAGCTCGTGTTGTCGACGCCGATCATCCTGTGGGCGGGCTGGCCGTTCTTCGTTCGATGCTGGCAGTCGATCCGCAACGCGAGCCCGAACATGTGGACGCTGATCGGGTTGGGCACCGGCGCGGCCTACGTCTACAGCGTCACGGCGACGGTGGCGCCGCAGTGGTTTCCCGAGTCCTTCATCGAGCATGGCCGGGTCGGCGTGTATTTCGAGGCGGCCGCGGTCATCGTTTCGCTCACGCTGCTCGGGCAGATCCTCGAGCTTCGAGCGCGCGGGCAGACTTCGTCCGCGCTGAAAGCGCTGCTCGGCCTCGCGCCGAAGACTGCGCGGCGGCTGAACGCAGACGGCACCGAGGGCGACATCCCGCTCGCGCACGTGCACGTCGGCGACCGCTTGCGTGTGCGCCCCGGCGAGAAGGTGCCGGTGGACGGCGTCGTGCTCGACGGCGAGAGCTCGATCGACGAGTCGATGCTCACCGGCGAGCCGATCCCGGTGCGCAAGCAGCCGGGCGACAAGGTCGTCGGTGCGACGATCAACACGAGCGGCGCGCTCGTCATGCAGGCTGAACGCGTCGGCTCGGAGACGATGCTGTCGCAGATAGTGAGCATGGTCGCGCAGGCCCAGCGCTCGCGCGCGCCGATGCAGCGGCTGGCGGACGTCGTCGCCGGCTGGTTCGTGCTCGCGGTGATCGCGATCGCCGTCGTGACCTTCTTCGTCTGGGGTTTCGTCGGCCCGCAGCCGAGCTGGGTCTTCGGCACGCTGAACGCGCTGTCGGTGTTGATCATCGCGTGCCCGTGCGCGTTGGGGCTGGCCACGCCGATGTCGATCATGGTTGCCACCGGCAAGGCGGCAACGCAGGGAATCCTGTTTCGCGACGCGGCTGCGATCGAGTCGTTCCGCACGATCGACACCGTCGTCGTCGACAAGACCGGAACGCTGACCGAAGGCCGGCCGGCTTTCGACCAGGTCGTCGCCGCGCCCGGCTGGGAAGATGCCGTAGTGCTGCGGATCGCGGCAAGCCTCGATCAGGGCTCCGAGCATCCACTCGCGCATGCGATCGTCGACGAGGCGCGGCGCCGCGGTCTCGCGCTCGTCGCGCCCGAAAGCTTCGGGTCGGCGAGTGGCATCGGCGTGCGCGGAACGGTCGAAGGCCGTCGCATCGCGCTGGGCAACACTGCGCTGATGGACGAGGAGGGCGTCGAGTACGGCGCGCTGACGGGTGATGCCGAGAAGCTGCGTGCGCAGGGCGCGAGCGTCATGTACCTCGCCGTGAACGGAAAGGCGGCGGGTATTCTCGCCGTTTCCGACCCGATCAAGGTGACGACGCCCGAGGCGGTGCGGCAGTTGCGCGAGGCGGGCCTGCATCTCGTGATGGCCACCGGGGACGGATGGACGACCGCGCGCGCAGTCGGCGAGAAGCTCGGCATCGACGAGGTGATCGGCGAAGTGAAGCCCGCCGACAAGGTCGCGCTGGTCGAGCGGCTGCAGGCGGAGGGAAGGCGCGTCGCGATGGCCGGCGACGGCATCAACGATGCCCCCGCGCTCGCGCGCGCGGACATCGGCATCGCAATGGGTACCGGAACCGATGTCGCGATGAACGCAGGGCACGTCACGCTGGTCAAGGGCGACCTGCGCGCCATCGCACGCGCGCGTGCGATATCGACGCAGACGGTGCACAACATGCGCGAGAACCTCGGCTTCGCGCTCGTCTACAACGCGCTCGGCGTGCCGATCGCGGCCGGCGTGCTGTACCCGGTGCTAGGGCTGCTGCTGTCGCCGATGATCGCGGCGCTGGCGATGAGCCTGAGCTCGGTGTCCGTGGTGTCGAACGCGTTGCGACTGCGAACGGCACGTACGTGAGGGCGTGTAAAGCGCGTCGGGAGTCGGGATGAAGCGAGGCCTGTGGGGGTTGGCCGTCGTGATGGTGATTGCTGCGAGTGCCGCGCTGGGCTGGCAGCAGATCGCGCCTTCGCCGCGAGCGAACTGGATCGCGACGAACGATTCGGCAGTTCTCGCGAAGGGGCGTGAGGCGTATGACGCGTACTGCGCGAGTTGCCATGGCGCGAACCTCGAAGGCCAGCCCGACTGGATGCGGCGCCTGCCCGATGGCCGCATGCCGGCGCCGCCGCACGACGAGACCGGACACACCTGGCATCACCCGCCGGCCGTGCTCTTCGGCATCGTGAAGGAGGGCGTCCAGAAGCACGCGCCGCCCGGCTACGAGAGCGATATGCCGGCATTCGGCACAACGCTGTCCGACGAGCAGATCCGCGCGGTGCTCGCGTACATCCACTCCACGTGGCCGGACGGCGTGAAGCGCCGCTATGCGGAAATCGAGGCGCGCAGTCGCTGACCGGCTTCCGCGGCTCGTCTTCGCGGCACGCGGTTCACAAGGCCGGCACGGAGAACGCGAAGCGGAAGGTCCCGCCTGCGCTCGACGCCGAGATCGACCCGCCGTGCGCTTCGACGATCGACTTCGTGATCGCCAGTCCCAGGCCGGCCCCTTCGCCCTCTTTCCTGCGCGAAGCATCGACCCGATAGAAGCGATCGAACAGTCGCGGAAGATGTTCCGGTGCGATCGGTGATCCCGGGTTCTCGACGCTCAACTCGGTCTGCCCGGCGTCGCTCGCGGCGATCCGCACGCGGATTTCGCCGCCGTGCGGCGTATGGCGAATCGCGTTCGACAGCAGGTTGCTGATCGCTCGTCGCAGCATGTCGCGGTCGGCGCGCGCGTGGCCCTGGCCCGTCAGCACGAGGCGCACGCCGCGCTCCTCGGCCAGCGCCTCGTAGAAAGCGAACAGGCTCTCGACCTCGCAGGCCAGGTCGACGCGTTCGGTCCGCTTCCCGATCAACCCGTTGTCCGCCTTCGCGAGGAACAGCATGTCGGAGGTCATCTGCGACAACCGTTCGTACTCCTCGAGGTTCGAGTACAGGATCTCGCGGTATTCGTCGGCAGTGCGTGCTTTTGCCAGGGCCACCTGCGTCTGCGTCATCAGGTTGCTGATCGGCGTGCGCAACTCGTGGGCGAGGTCCGACGAGAAGTCGGACAGCCGCCGGAACGAGTCTTCCAGGCGCCCCAGCATGTCGTTGAAGGCGACGGCGAGCGGCGCGAGTTCCTGCGGAACCGTATCGGGCGGCAGGCGTTCGCCCAGCCGGTCGGCCGAGATGCGCTGCATCACTTCGAGCGCCTTTCGCGCAGGGGACAGGCCACGGCGCGCCGACAGCCAGCCGAGCAACGCCGAGAGCGCGATGCCGACGGCGACGGCCAGCCACAGGCTATAGCGGAACTCGTTCATGAACTCGCGGTGGAAGCCGATGTCGAGCGCGACGACGATCGTTGCCGCCGGCGCTCCCGCGATCCCTGTTTTCGCGCGCGCGGACAGGAAGCGGAAAAGCCGCCCCTCGTGTTCGAGCACACCCGCGGCGCCCGCATCGTTCCCGCTCCCGGCTTCGATCGTCGCTGGCTGTCGAGCGGCAAACTCGAAGCCTTCGGAGGTGTACAGCGGTCGGCCGTCAGGCGACGAGACGGTAACGAAAAGGTCGTGGTGTCCGACGAGGGCCTCGGCGAGCGTGGCAGGTACGCTCTTCAGCTCGCTTTCGGTGCCCGCCTTCGCCAGCACGTTTCGCACGAGTTCGAGCTTGCCTTCGAGCACGATCCGGTCCTGCTCGGCGAGATGCGAGTCGAGCAGTCGGCCGACGAAGTACCCGCCGAACAGCAGGACGGCGGTCGATGCGATCGAGAAGTACAGCGTGAGCCGGAAGGTGATCGACCGCATCACGGCTGTTCCGGCGCCTCGATCACGTAGCCCATTCCCCGCACGGTTCGAATCAGCTTCGGCTCGAAGTCGTCGTCGACCTTGGCGCGCAGCCGGCGCACCGCCACCTCGATGACGTTCGTGTCGCTGTCGAAGTTCATGTCCCAAACCTGCGAGGCGATGAGCGAGCGCGGCAGCACTTCGCCCTGCCGGCGCAGCAGCAGCTCGAGCAGCGCGAACTCCTTGGCGGTCAGGTCGATGCGCCTGCCTGAGCGAACGACCCGTCGTCGCAGCAGATCCAGTTCGAGATCGGCGATCTGCAACCGTTGCTGGTCGCGGCCCGATCCGCGGCGCAGCAGCGTGCGCACGCGCGCGAGCAGCTCCGAGAAGGCGAAAGGCTTGACCAGATAGTCGTCCGCGCCGAGTTCGAGTCCCTTGACCCGGTCGTCGATTTGGTCGCGCGCGGTGAGGAACAGCACCGGCATCATCCTGCCCTTGGCGCGGATGCGCCTCAGCACCTCCCACCCGTCGATGCCGGGGAGCATCACGTCGAGCACGACCAGGTCGTAGTCGTTCTGCGTGGCGAGATGCGCGCCGTCGACTCCGTCGCGCGCGAGGTCGGTCACGAAGCCGGCTTCGCTCAGCCCCTGTCGCAGATACTCGCCCGTCTTGCGTTCGTCCTCGACGATGAGGATCTTCATCGCGCCTTTGCCTTTTCCTCTTTGCTCCTGGCTGCAGGTATTGTGCAGCGCGCTGCACGAGAGCGACTGTCGATTACGCAGATGTAATGCGCCGGTCAGGGAACGGTGGGCTGCCCGCCGGCAGGATCGCTCCATGCGACTTCCACCGACCGCGGCGATCTGCATGGCGCTGGCGCTCCCGCTGCTCGTGCTTTCGCCGGGGGCGCGCGCGCAGGCGCTGGCAAACGCAATCGAGCAGGCGTGGTCGCGCAACCCGCTCGCCGCGCCGCTCGGCGCGCGCGAGGACGAGGCGCGCGCGCGCCTCGACCTCGCCGACCGTTTCGTCCCGGGTGCGCCCTCGGCGTCGGTGGGCGTGCTCGACGATCGGTTCCACCGTGACGAAGGCGCCCGGAAATGGGAAGTCGAACTCGGTGTTCCGCTGTGGCTTCCGGGGCAGAAGGCGGCGCGGCAGGCCGAGGCGCGGTTGCTGCAGGAACAGGTGCCCGCGCAAAGAGCGCTGCTGCGCTGGACCGTCTCGGGCGACGTGCGCAACCGGTGGTGGGCGCTGGCTGCCGCGCGTGCAGCACACGACCTCGCGTCGCGGCGGGCGGAGACCGCCCGCGCACTGGAGTCGAACGTGATGCGGCGCTTCGAGACCGGCGATCTCGCCCGGATGGACGCGAACCTCGCGCGCAACGAACGCCTGGCGGCGGAGGCCGAAGTGGTGCAGGCGGGGGCGCTGGTGCAGGCGCAGGAGGCGCGCCTGAGGGCGCTGACCGGCGTAAACGCTCCGTCGGTACTTCCCGGCGAAAGGGCAGTCGTGCCGTTGCCGGCGTTGGAAGAGCACCCCCAGTGGCAGGCAGCGAGTGCCGCTGCACGCGCCGCCGAGGCCGTGCTGCTCGCCACGGTCAAATCCGACCGTCCCGCGCCACGCGTGGCACTGCGCATGGAGCGCGACCGCGGCGCAATTGCCGAGCCGTTCTCCAACGCGGTGGGCGTCCGGGTCAGCGTGCCTTTTTCCTGGGAGCCGCAGCAGAGGCAGCAGACGTCCGCGGCACGCGCCGAACGCCTGCGCGCCGACGCCGAACTGGCGACGCTTCGCCTGCGACTGCAGGCCGCCGTCGACAGCGCGCGCGCCGAGTTCGACGCAGCGCAACGTCAACTCGAGATCGCGAGCGTCCGGCAAGCCACGACGACCGACAACCTGCAGCTGGCCGAGCGTGCGTTCTCGCTCGGAGAGACCGATTTGACGTCGCTGCTTCGCGTTCGTGCGACCGCGCTCGAGGCGGACCAGTTCGAAGCGCGCCAGCGCATCGCGCTCGAGGCGGCCCGATCGCAACTGAACCAGGCTCTCGGAGCGGTGCCATGAGTCGCTTCCTTCCACTCGTCGTTGCCGCGATGTTCGTGCTTCCCGTGTCCGCCCACGAAGGCGAGGGCCACGGCGCCCCCGCCGAGGCCGCGCAGCCGGCTGCCGAGACCGGACCGCGCGCGGCAACGGCCACCGAGCTGTTCGAGCTGGTGGCCGTCGCGTCGGGCGGTCGACTCACCCTGTATCTCGATCGCTTCGCGACGAACGAGCCGATCGCCGGCGCGAAGATCGAAATCGACCAGGGCGCGTTCAACGCGGTGGCCCACGAAGTCGAGGCCGGCGTGTACCAGGTGAGCGCGGACGAGTTGGCGCAGCCGGGGCCGCACGCACTGACGGTCGCGATCCACGCTGGCGACGACGCCGATCTTCTCTCGCTCATTGTCGAGGGCCCGGCGCGGAGCGCCGACGCTTCGTCGTCGGCTTCCCTTGGCGCTTCGGCATCCCGGGCATGGCGCAGTCCGCTCGTCTGGGGTGCCTCGGGCGCAGTCCTGCTGATGGGTGCGGGCGTGGTCGCGTTGCGCCGCAAGGGTGCCGAGTCGAACCCGCAGGAGCCGTAACGAGATGACTTCTCACCGTCCGCTTCCGCCATGGCTTCCCGGAGCACTGGCGCTCGCTCTCGTCGCTGCCATCGGCGTTCCGTCCGCAGGCGCCCACGAAGGCGAAGACCATTCGCAGCCGGTGACTGCCGCAGCGCCCGTAGCCGACCCGGCGCGGTCTTCGGACGTCGATGCGGCGTTCCCGCGGCGTGAAGCCGATGGCAGCGTCTTCCTACCGAAGCTCACGCAGTATCGGATCGAGGTGCGCACCGAAGTCGTCGAGGCGTCGGCGATTCCGGTGACCGTCGAACTTGTCGGCAAGGTGGTCGCCGAGCCCAACGCGGGGGGCCGCGTGCAGTCGACGCAGAGCGGTCGTATCGAAGCCGGCACCAAAGGATTGCCGGTGCTCGGGCAGCGAGTGACGAAGGGGGAGGTGCTGGCCTTCGTCGAACCGTCGATCGGCAGCCTCGAGCGCGCGAACCGACAATCGGAGCTCGCAGCACTCGACGCGCAGCTTGCGATCGCCCGGAGCAGGGCCGCACGCTACGAGCAACTCGACGGTGCAATTCCGCGCAAGGACGTCGAGGCGGCGCGCATCGAGGTGACGTCCTTGCTCGCGCGCCGCAAGGCCACCGCAACCGGACTTGCCGCTCGCGAGCCGCTGCGGGCGCCGGTCTCGGGGGTTGTCAGCGCCACCTCGATCGTCTCGGGACAGATCGTCGAACCGCGCGAGCTCCTCATCGAGATCGTCGATCCGTCGCGCCTGGCGATCGAAGCGCTCGCCTACGACCCGGCCGTCGCCGCAGCGGTCTCCGCAGCCAGCGCAAGCGTCGGCTCCCGGCCGCTCGAGCTCGAGCTGGTGGGCGTCGGAAGGCAGCTGCGCGGACAGGCACTGCCGCTGCTGTTTCGCGCCAGCACGAAGGGCGTGCCGCTGGCGATCGGACAGCCGTTGCAGGTGATTGCCCGCACCACGCAAAAGCGGGAAGGCTTCGCCGTCGGCCGGCAGGCGCTGGTGCGCGACCGCTCCGGAGAGCAGGTGGTCTGGGTGCACGAGGCCGCCGAGCGCTTCGTGCCGCGGCGCGTCGTCTTCGAGCCGCTCGACGCCGACACCGTCGTCGTCACCTCCGGCCTGGCCGCGCGCGACCGCGTCGTCGTGAAGGGCGCGAATCTCCTCGCACAGGTGCGCTGACGTGTTCGAGGCGCTCGTCCGCTCGAGCCTGCACCAGCGGCTGATCGTGCTCGCCGCGGCGCTGCTGCTCGTCGTCTATGGCGTGCTCACGTTGCGGCAGATGCCGGTCGACGTTTTCCCGGACCTGAACAAGCCGACCGTCACGCTGATGACCGAGGCCGGCGGCATGGCGCCCGAGGAGGTCGAGCAGCTCGTTACCTTTCCGATCGAGGCGGGGATGAACGGCATGCCGGGCGTGACGCGCGTGCGGTCGGTCTCCGGAGTCGGTCTGTCGATCGTCTACGTCGAGTTCGACTGGGGCTCGGACATCTACCGGAACCGCCAGCAGATCGCCGAGCGGCTGAACCTGGTGCGCGACCAGCTGCCGCCGAACATCGTGCCGCAGCTGGGGCCTATCTCGTCGATCATGGGCGAGATCCTGCTGATCGCGCTGCCGGCCGATCCGGTGCGCACGAGTCCGATGCAGGTGCGCGAGTACGCCGACTGGGTCGTGCGGCCGCGCCTGCTGACCATTCCCGGAATCGCGCAGGCCATCGTCATCGGCGGCGAGGTGCGCCAGTACCGCGTCGAGCTGCGACCGGAGCAGCTGCAGGCGCTCGGCGTGCCGCGCGAGCGCGTCGACGTCGCGCTGAAGGATTTCGGCGCCAACACGAGCGGGGGCTTTCTCGAGGCGCAGGGCCGCGAGTACCTTATCCGGCAGATCGGGCGCACGAATCGCGTCGACGATCTGCGCGACCTCGTCGTGGCGACGAACGCGGGACAGGGCGTGCTGCTGCATCAGGTCGCGGACGTTTCGATCGCCGCGGCAATCAAGCGCGGCGACGCCGGTTACGACGGCAAGCCGGCCGTGATCCTCTCGGTGCAGAAGCAGCCGGGGGCCGACAGCGTCGCGCTGACGCGCGAGGTCGAGAAGGCGATCGATGAACTTTCGAAGAGCCTTCCCACCGGCATCGAGGCGCCGCGCTTCCTGTTCCGACAGGCAGACTTCATCGAGCGCTCGGTCGGCAACGTGGAAGAGGCGCTGCGCGACGGTGCGATCATGGTCGCGATCGTGCTCTTCGCGTTCCTGTTGAACGCGCGCACCACGCTGATCTCGCTCACCGCGATCCCGGTTTCGCTGCTGGCCACGGCGCTGGTCTTCCGCTGGTTCGGCCTGTCGATCAACACGATGACGCTCGGCGGACTGGCGATCGCGATCGGCGAGTTGGTCGACGACGCGGTGGTCGGTGTCGAGAACGTGTTGCGGCGTCTGAAGCTGAACCGCGCGTTGCCCGAGCCGCGGCCGGTAGCCGAAGTGGTCGCCAGCGCCACGCTGGAAGTGCGCTCGGCGATCGTCTACGCAACGATCATCGTGGTGCTGGTGTTCGTGCCGCTGTTCATTCTGCCAGGCATCGAGGGACGACTGTTCACGCCGCTGGGCGTGGCGTACATCGTCTCGATCCTCGCCAGCATGATCGTTTCGGTAACGCTCACGCCGGTGATGGCGTACTACCTGCTGCCGGCAATGAAGCAGCTGGGCGACGGCGACAGCGCGCTCGTGCGGTTCCTGAAGCGCTGGGACGCGAAGCTGCTCAACTGGTCGCTCGCGCACGGCGGCAGCCTGCTGGTCGCTGCGCTCGTCGTCGTGTTCGCTGCGGCGGCGACCGTTCCCCATTTTCCGCGCTCGTTCCTTCCGCCATTCAACGAGGGGACGCTCACCGTGAGCCTGCTGCTCGAGCCGGGCACGTCGCTTACGGAATCGAACAGGATCGGCGCGCTTGCCGAGCGCCTTGTCGCGCGCGTGCCCGAGGTGACGCACGTGGGACGGCGTACGGGCCGCGCGGAGCTCGACGAACACGCCGAAGGGGTTCATTCGAGCGAGCTGGAAGTCGATCTGGCGCCCTCGGAGAGGAATCGCGATGCGGTGATCCAGGACATCCGCGCCCGGCTCGCCACGCTTCCCGTCGTCTCGAACGTCGGCCAGCCGATCTCGCACCGGCTCGATCACCTGCTCTCGGGAGTGCGCGCGCAGATCGCGCTGAAGGTCTTCGGTGACGACCTCGACACGTTGCGCGCGCTCGCCGAGGATCTGCGCGCCCGGCTCGCCGCGATTCCCGGCGTCGCCGACCTGCAGATCGAGAAGCAGGTGCGCATCCCGCAGACGAAGATCCGCATCGACTACGACGAGGCCGCGCGCTACGGCGTTTCGCCCGGCGCATTGCTGCGCGGGCTGGAGCAGATGATCGCCGGCGAACGGATCACGCAGATCATCGAGGGAAACCGTCGCTTCGATCTGGTTGCGCGTCTACCCGAGAGCCGACGCGACCTGCATGCGTTGCACGACCTGCTGATCGAGACGCCCGATGGGCACGTCCCGCTGTCGAAGATCGCCGTCATCGAAGACAGCGACGGGCCGAACCAGATCAGCCGCGAGAATGCGCGACGCCGCATCGTCGTGTCGGCGAACACCGACGGGCGCGACATGGCCGAAGTGATCGCAGCGATCCGCGCCGAGCTCGCCGCGCGGCCGATGCCCGAAGGCTATTTCACGGCGCTCGAGGGACAGTTCCAGGCGCAGGAGCAGGCGTCGCGCCTGATTGCGCTGCTCGCGCTGGCGTCGTTGGCGATGATCTTCCTCGTGCTGTACAGCCGTTATCGCTCGACGGCACTCGCCTTGATCATCATGGGCAACATCCCGCTCGCGCTGGTCGGCAGCGTCGTCGCGCTGTGGATCTCGGGCCAGCCGCTGTCGGTGGCGGCGCTGGTCGGCTTCATCACGCTCGCCGGCATCGCCACCCGCAACGGCATCCTGAAGATCTCGCACTACATCAACCTGTGCGCGTTCGAGGGCGAGCGCTTCGGCAAGCCGATGATCGTGCGCGGCTCGCTCGAGCGCCTCGTGCCGGTGCTGATGACCGCGCTCGTTGCCGCCTTCGCGTTGATGCCGTTGCTGCTGTCGGCCGACGCCCCGGGCAAGGAAGTACTGCACCCGGTGGCGGTCGTGATTTTCGGCGGCCTGGTCAGCTCCACGCTGCTCGACACCTTGCTCACGCCGGTGATGTTCTGGCGCTGGGGCGGCAAGCCGCTGCAGCGGCTGCTCACGCAACGCACCACCGAGAGTTTCTGACCCGTTCGATTTCGAGGAAGATCCCGCAGATGAAACCCTCCCGTTTCCTGGCCGCCTCCGCCGCGCTGCTCGCGCTGTGCGCGTCGCCGGCTTTCGCGCACGACGATGCCTACCTGGCCACGCAGAAGGCGCCCAACGGCGGCCAGCTGCGCATGGCGGGTCCCTACCATTACGAGCTGGTCGCCGGTGATTCCGCGTCGACGAACGCCGCGGGCAGGCTCCTCGTCTATGTCACCGACCACGCCGGTGCGCCGATGCCGACGCAGGGTGCGCAGGGTGTCGCGCACGTGCTCGCCGGCAAGGAACGCGCGAGCGTTCCGCTGGCACCCGACGGCGCGAACCGGATGAAGGGCGCGGGCGCCTACCCCTGGACGAGCGACGCGAAGGTCGTCGTTTCGATCACGATGCCCGGCGCGAAACCCGAGCAGGCGCGCTTCGCCGCCGAGCCCACCGCGGCGGCGTCCGCAAATCCGGCGGCCGGGCACGCGCACTGAAGCGCCGGGCGGCTCCGCACTTGCTCGGTCGGCGCTACGATGGCGCGTAACGATCCAATCGACGAGGAAATGCCATGCAAGCCCGCGACGTGATGTCGACGCCCGTGATTTCCGTCGCAGAGGACGCATCGGTGGCCGACGTCGCCCGGCTGCTGTTGCGGCACGGGATCAGCGCAGTGCCGGTGCTCGGCGCCGACGGACGTCTGCTCGGCATCGTCAGCGAAGGCGATCTCGTTCGCCGCGTCGAGAGCGGCACCGAGCGCGAGCCCTCGTGGTGGCTGCGCCTGTTCGGCGATACCGAGGAGCGCGTGCGCGACTACGCAAAGACGCACGGCCGGCGCGCCACCGACGTGATGACGCGCGAGGTGACGACGGTCGATGAGGACGCGAGCCTCTCCGAGATCGCCGCGCTGCTCGAGCGCGGTCGCATCAAGCGCGTGCCGGTGATGCGCGGCAACGAGGTGGTCGGCATCGTGAGCCGGGCGAACCTGCTGCAAGGGTTGGCGTCGGCGCCCGCGCAGACTCCGCCGGCGACCGCAGGGGCGCGCGGCGATCGTTCGCTGCGTACTCGCATCGACGACGAGATGCGCCGTGCCGGGCTCGACACGTCGTTCGTCAACGTCGTCGTCGCCGACGGTGTCGCCTGGCTGTGGGGCGCCGTGCGCTCCGAAGGCCAGCTCGATGCCGCCCGCATCGCGGCCGAGCGCGTGATGGGCGATGCGAAGGCGGTGCAGAACCGGTTGTCGGTGTTCCCGGCGTCGGTGCAGCGCGTGATGTGGGCGGAGTGAAGGTCACTCCCGCGCCGGCACGCTGAGAGCGCTACCGACCCTCGCGCGCGGCGGCTGGCTCGACCGCCTCGGCACGCTCCTCGCCGGCAACCGCCAGGGGCTGTTCCTCGATCGGCTCCACGTGCGTCGTCAGCCGGGTGCCCGTGCGCTGTTGCACCGCGTCCTCGATCTCGTCGGTGAGCGCGTGCGCGCGCGCCACGCTCCACGATCCCGGCACCCAGAGGTCGACGTGCGCGAAGCGCGCCGGCCCCGAGACGCGCGTCTTCAGGTTCGCGAAGCGGCACGGAGCAGGCGCCAGTTCGCGCAGCACGCTTTCGATGCGGGCGACCTCGTCGTCGTCCTGCGCGCGGTCCATCAGCCCGCCCACCGAGCGGTGCATCAGGTGCCAGCCTTCGCGCAGGATGTTGAGTGCGACCGCCGCCGCGATGACCGGGTCGAGCCAGCCTTGCCCGGTGGCGCTGGCGAGCCCAACCCCGACGACGACGCCGGCGGTCGTCCAGACGTCGGTCATCAAGTGGCGTGAATCGGCCTCGAGCGCGAGCGAGCGATGGGCGCGTCCGACCTGCAACAGCACGCGAGCGACGCCGAAATTGACGACGCTCGCCGCGACCGACAACGCGGTGCCCAGGCCCAGGTGGCCCAGTTCCTTCGGGTTGATCAACCGCTCGGCGGCGAAGAACAGGATCACGGCCGCCGCCACGAAGATCATCGCTCCTTCGAGCGCTGCCGAGAAATACTCCGCCTTGCCGTGCCCGTAGGGGTGGTCGTCGTCGGCGGGCACGCGCGCATACGAGACCATCGCCAGCGCGAAGGAGGCGCCGATCAGGTTGACGATCGACTCGGCCGCGTCGGAAAGGTAGCCGACCGAGCCGGTGAGCCACCATGCCCCCGTTTTAAGGGCGATCGTGACGACGGCGGCGGCGATCGACAGCTGCAGCGCTTGCTGGGGCGTGAGTGTACGCATCGGAGTGCGGGAGAGCATAACCGGCGCGTGCCTCATGCGCTGCCGGCGGGCAGGCTACAATCGCGGGCTCGCGCCCGTAGCTCAGCGGATAGAGTACTGGCCTCCGAAGCCAGGGGTCGCTGGTTCGATCCCAGCCGGGCGCGCCAGCGTTGCGGTGGCCACGGCCGTTTCCATTGCGCGCCGCGGCCTCCCTTTTCGGTCTGGGCACGCGCCTTGCTCCATTGGCGCGCACCCCCCATGACCGACCGCAACGTTGCCGACGCAGGCGCGCCGACCAATCGCGCCGACATCGCCCGCCTCGGCGAGGATCGGTTCCGCCTGCTCGTCGAGTCGGTCCAGGACTACGCGATCTTCCTTCTCGACACCCAGGGGCGCGTTGTCACGTGGAACGCCGGCGCGCAGCGGATCAAGGGCTACGAGGCGCACGAGATCATCGGGCGCTCGTTCGAAACCTTCTATCCCGACGAAGCGATCGGCGCCGGCTGGCCGCAGCAGGAACTGCGCGCCGCGCGTCGACATGGTCGCTTCGAGGACGAGGGCTGGCGGCTGCGCAAGGACGGCAGCCGTTTCTGGGCTAGCGTGGTCATCACGGCGTTGCATGACGGTCACGGTGCGCTGGTCGGCTTCGCGAAGGTCACGCGCGATCTCACCGAGCGCCGACGCCACGAGGAGGATCTGCGCCGGGGCGAGGAGCAGGTGCGCCTGCTGATCGATGCGGTCAAGGACTACGCGATGTTCCTCGTCGACCCGCAAGGCCGCATTCAGACGTGGAACATGGGCGCCGCGGCGCTCACTGGCTACGACGCGGGCGACGTGCGTGACCGCGACTTCTCGATGTTCTACACCTCGACCGAGGTATCGGCCGGCGAACCGGCGCGCGACCTTGCGCGCGCACTCGACGACGGGCGCAGCGAACGCGAACGCTGGCACCTGCGCAAGGACCACACGATGTTCTGGGCGGGCACGGTGCTGACGCCGGTGTTCGACCCCTCGGGCGGATTACGCGGCTACGCGCTGGTGGTGCGCGATCTCACCGATCCGAAGCGCCTGCTCGAGCTCGAGCACTCGAATCGGCGCATGAGCGAATTCCTCGCGATGCTCGCTCACGAGTTGCGCAATCCGCTGGCGCCGATCCGCAATGCGGTCAACTTGCTCAGCTTGCACACGGCGTTTCCGCAGCAGCTCACCGGCGTGCGCGACGTGATAGATCGGCAACTCGGGCAGCTCACCCGCCTCGTCGACGACCTGCTCGACATCGGTCGCATTGCCACCGGCAAGATCCGGCTCGATAGGCGCCGACTCGACTACCGTGAAGTCGTGCAGTCGAGCGTCGACGCGACGCTTCCGCTCGCGCAGGCCCACGAGCAGCGGCTCTCGCTGTCGCTGCCCGAGGCGCCGATCCCGATGGTCGGCGACGCGACCCGTCTCGCGCAGTCGCTGCAGAACCTGCTGAACAACGCCGTGCGCTATACGCCGCAGGGCGGTGAGATCCGCGTCGAGGTGCATCGTGACGGCCCCGATAGCGTCACCCAGGTTGCCGACAGTGGACGCGGCATTCCGCGGCACGAGATCGAGCGCATCTTCGAGCTGTTCTCGCAGGTGGACGCCGATGACGCGCCGGCCGCGCAGGGGCTCGGCATCGGGCTGAGCCTCGCGCGCACGCTCGTCGAGCAGCACGGCGGAACGCTGAGCGCCGCCAGCCCCGGCAGGGGGCTGGGCAGCGTCTTCACGATGAGACTTCCGATTCACGCGGCCGTGTCGCCGGCGGCGGCCGAGCAGGGCGAGCTGCCGTCGCAGGTGCCCATCGCCAACCGCGTGCTCGTCATCGACGACAACCGCGATTCGGCCGACACGATGGTGCAGGTGCTGCAACTGCTGGGCCAGAAGGGGCGCGCCGCCTACGGCGCCGAGGACGGTATTCGCGTGGCGAAGTCGTTCCGTCCACGCATCGTGCTGCTCGACCTGAACATGCCCGATGGCGACGGTTTCACGGTGATGCGGCGCTTGCGTGAGCAGTCGAGCGAATTTCTGTACGTCGCCGCGATGACCGGTTACGGACAGGCGAGCGATCGCCGCCGAACGCTCGACGCCGGTTTCCAGGCGCACCTCACGAAGCCGGTCAGCGCCGATCGGCTGCAGGAAGTGCTGGCGAAGGCAGCTGCGCCTGATCGAGCGGCAACTCGGTGGTCCGCTTGATCTCCTGCAGCACTACGCTCGACTCCACGCCGCGCACGCCCGGCACTCGCATCAGCTTGTGGAGCATGAACTGCGCGAAAGCCGCGAGGTCCGCTGCGACGATGCGCAGCAGGTAGTCGTAGGGGCCGGTCACCGAGTAGCACTCGAGCACCTCGGGCAGCAGTTGCACCGCGCGGTTGAAGTCCTCGTTCTGCGCTTCGCCGTGCCGTTCGAGCGAGACGCGCGTGTAGGCGATCACGGTGAGCCCGAGGCGCTCCGGGCGCAGCAGCGTCACGCAGCGGTCGATGAGCCCGGCTTCTTCGAGACGCTGGATGCGGCGGCTGACCTGCGAGGCGGACAGGTGCACGCGCTCGCCGAGCGCCGGGTTGGTCGCGCGGCCGTCGCGTTGCAGTGCGTCGAGCAGCTGCAGGTCGGCGCGATCGAGCGAGATCATCGTTCGCAGGTCTCCGAAGGAACAGTCGATGCACGATTCATGCGCACGCTGCCGGATTTGTCCCGTCATACGCGTGAAACGTGCGCGGAATAACGCATAGCATTGCACGGATCGACTCTCTCGTGCGGCCTTCCGGCCCGATCCGTCCATGAACGCGCCCGATCTGCCTGTCGCGGTGCGCTCCGCGCTCACCGGTTATCGCCTCTCCGACGCAGTCTGTGCGAGCGCCGGTCGCGTCTTCGTCACCGGCACGCAGGCGCTCGTTCGCCTGCCGCTGATGCAGCGCGCGCTCGACGCCGAGCGCGGCGTCGACACCGCTGGCTTCGTCAGCGGCTATCGCGGCTCGCCGCTGGGCGCCTACGACCAGCAGCTGTGGAAGTACGGCGAACGACTCGGCGAGGCGCGCATCCGCTTCCTGGCGGCGGTCAACGAAGAACTGGCCGCTACGGCGGTGCTCGGCTCGCAGGAGGTCGAGAGCGATCCGGATCGCACCGTGCAGGCGGTCTTCGGCCTGTGGTACGGCAAGGGTCCCGGCGTCGATCGCGCCGGCGACGCGCTGAAGCACGGCAACGCGCGTGGTTCGTCGCCGCACGGCGGCGTGCTGGTCGTCGCCGGCGACGATCATGGCTGCGTGTCGTCGGCGTTCTCGCACCAGAGCGACTTCGCGATGATGTCGTGGCGCATGCCGGTGCTCAGTCCGGCGAGTGTCGCCGAGCTGATCGAGTTCGGGTTGTACGGCTGGGCGCTGTCGCGCGCTTCGGGCGCCTGGGTCGGCATGAAGGCGATCTCCGAAGTCGTCGAGAGCGCGGCGAGCGTAAACCTCGACGCGATCGTCGACGGCGTGGCCGAGCCGGTGCCGGAAGATTTCTTCGTCGGCGACCGGTCGCTCGGCAGCCTGCACCTGCGCCCCGACGACATCCCCAGCCCGTCGATCGAGGCGCGAATGGCGATGCGGCTCGAGGCCGTGCGCGCCTTCGCGCGCATTCGCTCGATCGATCGCATCGTCGCCGACCCGCTGCGCGCGCGCGTCGGCATCGTCACCTGCGGCAAGGCGCATCGCGACCTGCTCGAGGCCCTGCGACGCATCGAGTTGACGCTCGACGACCTGGCGCGCGCCGGCGTGCGCGTCTACAAGATCGGCCTGGCCTATCCGATCGAGCCCACGCGCGCACTCGCGTTCGCGCGCGGGCTCGAAGAAGTCCTCGTCGTCGAGGAGAAGGGCCCGGTGGTGGAGCAGCAGTTGCAGGCGCTGCTGTACAACGCGCCGTCACGGCCGGTGATCCTCGGCAAGCGCGACGCGAGCGGGGCGCCGCTGCTGTCCGAGGTCGGCGAGCTGCGCCCGTCGCGCGTACTGCCGGTGCTCGCCGCCTGGCTCGCGCGGCACGCGCCGTCGCTCGATCGGCGTGTGCGCATCGACGAGTTCGTGCGCCCGCCGCTACCCTCGAACGCGGCCGATTCCGTCCGGCGCATTCCGTTCTTCTGCTCGGGCTGTCCGCACAACACGTCCACGCGCGTGCCCGAGGGCTCGCGCGCGCAGTCGGGCATCGGCTGCCACGGCATGGCGATGTGGATGGACCGTTCCACCAGCGGGCTGCTGCAGATGGGCGGCGAGGGCGCCAACTGGGTCGCGCACGGTGCCTTCACGAACACGCCGCACGTGTTCCAGAACCTCGGCGACGGCACGTATTTCCATTCGGGGTCGCTGGCGATCCGGCAGGCGATCGCCGCCGGCGCCAACGTCACCTACAAGATCCTGCACAACGACGCGGTTGCGATGACCGGCGGGCAACACCCGGACGGCACGGTGAACGCGGCGTCGATCGCGCGCCAGGTGCGCGCCGAAGGCGTCGAGCGCATCGCGCTCGTCTCCGACGATCCGGAGCCGCATCGGCGCAACGCGGCGGCCTTTCCCGCCGGCACTACTTTCCACCATCGGCTCGAGCTCGACCTCGTGCAGCGCGAGTTGCGCGACACGCCCGGCGTGACCGCGCTCGTCTACGACCAGGCCTGCGCGGCCGAGAAGCGGCGTCGCAGAAAGCGCAACGAGTACCCCGATCCGCCGCGACGCCTGTTCATCAACGAGGCGGTCTGCGAAGGTTGCGGCGACTGCAACGAGAAGTCGAACTGCCTGTCGGTAGTTCCCGTCGACACGCCCGACGGACGCAAGCGGCAGATCGACCAGAACAGCTGCAACAAGGATTACCGCTGCGCCGACGGCTTCTGCCCGAGCTTCGTCTCGGTGGAAGGCGGCCAGCCGCGGCGGCGCTCGTCAGCGCTCGATCGTGCGCGCTTCGATGCGCTCGTCGCGTGCCTGCCCGACGCAGCCCCACGCGACTGGCGCGGGCCCTGCGATCTTCTCGTCACCGGCGTCGGCGGAACCGGCGTGGTCACCGTCGGCGCAGTCATCGCGATGGCCGCGCACCTCGAAGGACGGCACGCGTCGGTGCTCGACTTCATGGGTTTCGCGCAGAAGGGCGGCAGCGTGCTGTCGCACGTGCGACTGGCGATGGATGCCGATGCGTTGAACCAGGTGCGCATCGACACGCAGCAGGCCGATGCGGTGCTCGCCTGCGATCCGGTGGTCGCCGCCGGCGACGATGCGCTGCAGTCGGTGAGTCACGGGCGCACGCGCATCGTGGTCAACCGGCACGTGCTGCCGATGGCGATGCAGGTCACGCGGCCGGATGCGAAGGTTCCTGTGGACGCACTGCTCGCGAAGCTTGCTGCTGCGGCCGGCGACGACCACGTCGCGGTGTTCGATGCGCAGATGCTGTCGCGACGCGCGCTGGGCGACACGATGGGCGCGAACATCGTGCTGCTCGGTTACGCGTGGCAAAGCGGGCTGGTGCCGGTGTCGAGCGCCGCGATCGAGCGGGCGATCGAGTTGAACGGCGTGGCGATCGAGGCCAACCGGCTGGCGTTCCGCCTGGGGCGGGCGGCGGCGCACGATGCAGCCGCGCTCGAGGCCTTGCTCGCGGCGAGCCAGGCGCCGAAGACGGCCGTCGAGGAGTCGCTGGCCGAGCTGGTTGCCCGGCTCGATGCGCGCCTGCGCGACTATCAGAACGAGCGCTATGCGGTGCGTTTTCGCCGCCTTGTCGAGCGAGTCGAGGCAGCCGAGCGGCCGCTGCGCGGTGCCGGCGAGAAGCTCGAGCTCACCGAGCTCGTCGCCCGCAATTTTGCGAAGCTGCTGGCTTACAAGGACGAGTACGAGGTCGCGCGGCTGTATGCCTCCGACGGATTCCGGCGTTCACTCGAGGAACAGTTCGAAGGTGAGTACTCGCTGAGCGTGCAACTCGCGCCACCGCTTCTCGCGCGGCGTGGCCCCGACGGCCTGCCGCGCAAGATGCGCTTCGGCCCGTGGGTGTTCCCCGCCTTCCGCGCGCTCGCTTCGCTGCGCAGCCTTCGCGGCACGCCCTTCGACGTCTTTGGCTACACGCTCGAGCGCCGCGTCGAGCGCGCGCTGCCCGGCGACTACGAAGCGTTGGTCGAGCAGCTGCTGGCCCGCCTCGAACCGGCAGCGCTCGCCGGCGCCTGCGCGCTGGCCGCGACGCCCGACGCGATCCGCGGTTACGGGCACGTGAAGATGCGCAATCTGGTGCAGGCGAAACGACGGGAGTGGGCGCTCGCTCGTGGTATGGGCTTCGACGCGCCGGTCTCGCCCGTCGTGCGGCGTGCGGTCGAGCAGGCGGCAGCGCCGCCGGTTTCGCCTGTGGCGGTGGCTGTACAGCGAACGCGCTGACACGCTCCTAAAATGGGGCGACACCGTTTCCCGTCGCCACCATGTCAAGAGACCCAGGGTCTGAACGAAGGGGTGCCACCCGCCTGGCCGAGGCGGGCCGCGACGGCGACGCCTCGTTCGTCGCCGCCAGCGTCGGCGTGCACCGCGCCTCGACCGTGCTGTTCGATTCGCTCGCCGCCACCGAGGCGGCCGGCGCGGCGGTCGCCATCGGCCGCCGGCGCGCGACCACCTATGGCACCGTCGGCACGCCGACGACGATGGCGTTGATGGACGCGCTGTGCGAGGTCGAGGGCGCCGGACACGCCGTGCGCGCAAGCCTGATGCCGTCGGGCCTGGCCGCGATCACGACGGCGCTGCTCGCGATGCTCGAGCCGGGCGATCACCTGCTGGTCACCGACTCGTCCTACGGACCGACGCGCGTGTTCGCCGACGGAATGCTGGCGCGACTGGGCGTGCAGACGACCTACTACGACCCGACGATCGGCGCCGGCATCGAGGCGCTGCTGCGACCCGAAACGAAACTGATCTGGCTCGAGAGTCCGGGCAGCTACACCTTCGAGGTGCAGGACGTGCCCGCGATCTGCGCGATCGCGCGCAAGCGCGGGATTGCGACGATGATCGACAACACCTGGGCGTCGCCGGTCTTCGCTCGGCCCTTCGACTGGGGCGTCGATGCGTCGGTGCTCGCGCTGACGAAGTATTGGGGCGGTCACTCGGACGTGCTGATGGGCGCCGTCGTCGTGCGCGAGGCGCTGTGGCCGAAGTTGTGGGGCGCGGTGCGCCAGCTCGGGCAATGCGCGAGCGGCGACGATGCATGGCTCGTGCTGCGCGGCCTGCGCAGCATCGATGCGCGCATGCGGCGCCACGAGGCCCATGCGCTCGAAGTCGCGCGTTGGCTCGAAGCGCGTGAGGAGGTCGCCAGCGTGCTGCATCCGGCATTGCCGACGCATCCGCAGCACGCGCTATGGCGGCGCGATTTCTCCGGCGCCAGCGGGCTCTTCGCGTTCGAGCTCGAGCGGTCGCTCTTCACGCACGAGGGCGACGCCGCTCCCGCGAGCGTCGATTCCGGGCGCGCGGGCGATCGCGAGCGGGAAGCGATCGCCGCGTTCTGCGAGCGGCGCCGTCATTTTGCGATCGGCTACTCGTGGGGCGGCTTCGAGAGTCTCGTCATGCCGGCGCGCATCGATCGGATGCGAAGCGCGAAGCCGTGGACGGGCGGGCCGCTGGTGCGTCTGCACGTGGGTCTCGAAGATCCGGCAGACCTGATCGACGACCTGGTCGAGGGTTTCGCCGCGATGCACCGCGCGCTCGGCGCCTGACGCTCAAGAGGCGCCGCGCCCTCGCCGCCACGGCCATTGCCGTCCCGGTTCACGGCCGGTGACGAGGTAGTCGAGCACGCCGGGGTCGTTCAACCCGATCTCCACGTAGCGGCGCGCCGCTTCGGTGCCGGCGAACAGCAGCTCGTCGCCTTCGGCGAGCTTCCAGTCGTCGGTGGGCAGCAGGGTTTCGCGGCCGGCGCGCAGTGCGAGCAGCGCGGTGGCGGCGATTCGCGAGCTGCGGTCGTGCGGCGCTCGAAGCAGGTCGCCGAGCCGCAGCGCGGAAGGGGCCGGCGCGCTTTCGCGACCGCGGCCGTCACCGATGCCGCGTGCGCAGATCGCCGGCGCGTTCTCACGGTCGATGCGCACTTCCCAGGTGGCGGGCGATTCCTTGCCGCTGGCGTCGCGCAGTCGATGGATCACCTGGTCGGCCCACGCGTCGGTCTGCCGCCGCACGTGGCTGAGGAAGCGCAGCAGCAGCGGCGACGTGAGCAGCGCAACGCATTCGTCGGCGATGATCTCGCTCGGACGCATGACGAGGTCGGCGCGGAAGTGCTCGAAGAGCAGCGCATTCTCGGCTTCGTTCTGACGCAGCACGACGAACAGCGACCGGTCGATCGATTGCGCCAGGCGCGCGATGGCGAGGTTGCGCAGATCGCTCGCCGTGCCGACGACGATCGCGCGCGCGCCGCCGATGCCGGCCCGCTCGAGCGTCTCGCGTCGCGTACCGTCGCCGGCGATCACCTCGATGCCAGTCTTGTCATCGCCGACCGGCCCCGGTTCGATCACGCGTACCTCGCAGCCGCCCTCGTGAAGGCGATGCGCGACTGCGCGGCCGAAGCGGCCATAGCCGCAGACGATCCACGGGCCGGCGGGCGGCGCCAGCTCGTCGGGCAGCAGCGTGCCGCGCAGCGCAGTCAGCCAGTCGAACAGCCGATAGCAGCCCGGCGCGCGCAGCGCCATCGCCAGCTGCTCGGCGAACGCCACGAACGGGTCGACGATGCGCGGCTTGCCGGAGGCCTGCATCAGCGTCGTCGTCTCGGCGGTGTGCGAGCGGGCGATCATCGTCGCGCGCGGGTTCAGCAGCGACGCGGTGATCACTGCGGCGACGTTCGCCGCATCGTCGTTGGTCAGCGCGAGCACTGCGCGGCAGTTCGGGTGGCGCAGGCCCGCGCGCACCAGCGCCTGCGGGCGGCTGGCGTCGTCGTGGATCGCGACGACGTCGTTGCGGAAGTCCTCGAGCTCGAGCGCCTGCAGTCGCGCCGCGTCGATCTCGACGGCGACGAAGCGCATGCCCAGGCGATCGAAGATGCGCGTCAGGCGCAGGCCGGTGTCGCCGCAGCCGAGCACGAGCAGGAAGGGCTCGGCGATGCGGCGCACGCGGCGCTCGAAGCGGATCGCAGCGATCGCGCGCAGGAACGAGCCGTCCTGCACCGCGGCGAGCAGCGTGAGCAGCGTGTAGGTCCAGGTGACGACCGACAGATAGATGACGACGGTCGCCCACATGCGCTGCGCATCGGAGAACACGACCGGCACTTCGCCGAAACCGATCGTCGTCGCCGTGTAGGTGACGAAGTAGAACGCGTGAAAGAAGCTCAGCGGAGCGCTCGGCCGCCCAGCGACGTCCACGCCGGGGACGAGCGTGAATCCGGCCACCGAGACGGCGAACACGGCGGTGACGAGCAGCAACGGAAGACGCAGTCGGCGCAGCAGCAGGTGCAGCACGCTCGCGTGGGTCAGCAGGGACGTGGCTGGTAGCGCGGACGTGGCCGGCAACGTGGACGGGGCGTGCGGCGCAGCCGCGGTCTGCGGCGAAGACGTGCGCGGCGTCGCGCTGTCGGACGTCGGCGCTGCGTCGGCGCCGCGATCGCCTTCGCTCATCCGCTTTCGGGCGCCGCGCAGTCAGCGCCGGAAGGTCAGGGTCTCGGTGACCAGCAGCACCACCGACACGATGTTGGCGAGCAGTGCGCCGGCGGCGAGCGAGACGACGCTGGCGACGATCTCCGCTTCGGCGTGGCCCGCCTGCATGTGCGTGCCCCAGGTCCAGACGACGGCGGCCACCAGCAACTGCACGACGGCGACCAGGCTCGACGCGAGATGGATCGCGCCGAGCTGCGTGCGATCGCCCAGCTTCAGGATCGTCGCGATGACGTTCACGACGATGGCGGCGAACAGCTCGCTGACCTCATGGTGCGCAGCGACGTCGATGTCGCCGTAGACGAAGCCGAAGTTCAGCGTCGCAGCCAATAGGATGAAGAAGCCGAAGACGACCTTTCCGGTGTTCATGCGGGTTCCCGGTCACCAGGCCGCGGGCGACGCGGCCGAAGCATCGCGAGCGCAGCGATTCGCGCCGAGTGTACTTCGGCGCCGAAGATCGATCACATCGGGCACCGGCTCGTCGGCGCGCGTCATTCCGTTGCTTCCGGCGAGCGCGGAACGGCGGCGCGAAGCGCCCAGTCGAGCAGGACGAGTTGCCCTTCGTAGTACTCCGTGCCCACCGACAGCGCGGTAGCCGGCGGCAGCGACAACGACGCGTCGCGGTCCGAGCCGTCGATGACGATGCACATGCCTGCCTCTCGCGAGATGTGCATCATCGCCGCGTTTTCCGCCAGGCAATGCATGAACAACTGGCGGACGCCGCGGTTGCGGGCGTGCAGCAGCGCGCGGCGGAACATGGCCTGTGCGATTCCCCGACCGCGGTGCGGCGCGTCGACCGAGAGCCCCAGCTCCACCGCGTCGTCGAGTTTCGCGACGTGGGTGAAGCCGACCAGCGCGCGCAGGTCGTCGCGAACGCCGAACACTGCATCGTGCGAGAAATCGAGCTTCTCCACGTATCCGGCGATCGTCTCGTCGGAAACCGACACGCCGAAACGCAGCCGTCGATCCTCGGACGACAGCCGCAACAGGTGCTCGAGAACCTGCGGCCGCGAGTCGGGGGACAGCGGATAGACGACGACGCCTGACGTGGCTGCGCCGAGCACTGTCGAGTTGAGCATGCGTACCTCCTGCATGGCGACTTCGGCAGCCCAATATACCGGACGATGTTGCAATGCAACATGACAACCCGACACAGCGGTACGGCGCCGGTTTGCGCGGTCAGTGCCTACAATCGTCACGTCCCGGGCAACGGCCCGGCCGACGCGAACTTCGACGACAGGTTGCGACGATGCCCACTCGCCCGAATCCGTACCGCCAGGATCTCGACCGCAACGCGGCGAACTACGCCCCGCTGACGCCGATCAGTCTCGTGCGCTGGGCCGCCGACGTCTTTCCGGACCGCTGCGCGGCCATTCACGGCGAGCAGCGCTACACATGGGCGCAGATGCAGGATCGGGCGAGCCGGTTGGCATCGGTGCTCGCCACGCGCGACATCGGCAGCGGAGACACGGTCTCGGCGCTGCTTCCGAACACGCCGCCGATGCTCGACGCGCATTTCGGCGTGCCGATGACCGGCGCGGTGCTGAACACGATCAACACGCGGCTCGACGCCTCGACCGTCGCCTTTCAGCTGCGGCACTCGGCGGCGAAGGTGCTCATGGTCGACCGCGAATTCGCGCCGGTGGCGAGCGAAGCGCTGGCCATCCTTTCGGCGGCGGGGCAGTCTCGGCCCTTCGTCGTAGGCGTCGACGATCCGGTCTATCGCGGACCGGGCGAGCGCATCGGCGACATCGAGTACGAAACGTGGCTTGCCTCCGGTGATCCGTCTTACGACGGGAACCTTCCCGACGACGAATGGGACGCGATCGGGTTGAACTACACCTCGGGCACCACCGGCGATCCGAAGGGCGTCGTCGTGCATCACCGCGGCGCGTACCTGAACGCGGTCGGCAACGTGCTCGCGTGGGCGCTGCCGCGGCATCCCGTCTACCTGTGGACGCTGCCGATGTTCCACTGCAACGGCTGGTGCTTCCCGTGGACGATTCCGGCGGTGGCCGGCACCAACGTCTGCCTGCGGCGCGTCGAGGCGAAGGCGATCCTCGACCTCGTTCGCGAGCACCGCGTCACGCACTACTGCGGCGCACCGATCGTGCACGGCACGCTGATCGACGCGCCGGCCGAATGGAAGAAGGGCATCGACTGGCCGGTGCGCGCGATGGTGGCCGGCGCGGCACCGCCGGCCGCGATGATCGAAGGCATGGAGCGCATGGGCTGGGAAGTCACGCACGTCTACGGTCTCACCGAGGTATACGGACCCGCCTCGGTCTGCGTGAAGCACGACGCGTGGAACGAACTCGACCTCGCCGGGCGCGTCGCACGCAACGCGCGCCAGGGCGTGCGCTACCAGGTGCAGGAAGGCCTCACGGTCGTCGATCCGAACACGATGCAGCCGGTGCCGCGCGATGCCGAGACGATGGGCGAAGTGGTCTTTCGCGGCAACATCGTGATGAAGGGCTACCTGAAAAACGAGAAGGCCACGGCCGATGCCTTCGCCGGAGGCTGGTTCCACACGGGCGACCTCGGCGTCGTCTACCCCGACGGTTACGTGAAGCTGAAGGACCGCGCGAAGGACGTCATCATCTCGGGCGGCGAGAACATCAGCTCGATCGAGGTCGAGGACGCGCTGTACAAGCACCCGGCGGTGCTCGCCTGCGCGGTGGTGGCGAAGCCCGACGAGCGATGGGGCGAGACGCCGCTCGCCTTCGTCGAACTGCGCGCCGAGCGCGTGCCGGGCACGCCGGAGGAAAGCAAGGCGCTGGCCGATGAATTGATCGCGCACTGCCGCGAACACCTGGCCCGCTACAAGGTGCCGCGCGAAGTGCGCTTCGGCACGGTGCCGAAGACGTCGACCGGCAAGATCCAGAAGCACGTGCTGAGGGCGCGGGCGAAGTCGGCTTCGGCGATCGGGTGAGACGAACTCGCCGGCGTGCGCCGCGCCGACGGTGGTGCACCCGCGCATCAGTCGATGAGCCGCCACCCCCTCGGCGTCCACAGCTCCGCAGCGAGCGACGGCTGGGCGGCATCTGCAACGGCGATGCGCGGATCGTCCAGAAGCGCAAGCGGCAGCGCTACCCCGCCCGGCGCTGCGATCCTCAAGCTGCGCAACGTGACTCCCGACGCGGCAAGTGCATCCACCGGATGCCGAACCGGCGTCGCTCCTCCCTGCCATTCGATTCTCGTGGGCTGCAGCCGGCGCAACCCGGTCCATCGAAGCGCTGAGGCGCGCGCGTCCGCCGGCATCTCGATGCGCCATGACAGAACGCCTCGCGTCATCGCTTCGATGCGAAGGTCTGCCGCCGAAGGCGATTCGAGCGCCGCGACGCGGCAGACGAAATGCACGAGTCGCGGACGGTCGGTGACCTGCTCGCGCAGCGCCGGATCGTCGAGTCCGAACGGGCGCGGCAGCGCCGGCGCGGGCTGCGAGGGATCGGCGGCAATCAGTTCGAGGTAAGTGCGCGCATCGAGCCGCAGCACGCGGTTGCGCGTGCCCCAGCCGGGGTGCGGGCCTCCGCCTGCCGGCGCGACGCCGGCGAGCGCATGCAGCCAGGCGTCGCCCTGCTCGAGCGTCTCGCAGGCGACGACCAGGTGATCGAGTTCGATGTCGGCTTCGAGGTGCAGCGCCATGCGGCAGGCAACGCGCGGGGCGGCCAGTACAATCGCGGTCCATGTTACCCGAGCAGAAATCGCGCATCGCCGAGTCGCTGCGCATCGCGGCGCAGCGCGTCGTCGAGCAGGCCGGCATCGACGTCGACGTTCCGTCGATCGAGCTCGAACGCCCGAAGCAGCCCGAGCACGGCGATCTCGCGTCGAATCTCGCGCTGCAATTGGCGCGTCCGCTGAAGTCGAACCCGCGGGCGGTCGCCACGCAACTGAAGGACGCGCTCGAGGCGCTCGATCGCGAAGGCGGCGACGCTGGGGCGCTGATCGAGTCGATCGAGATCGCCGGTCCCGGCTTCCTGAACCTGCGCGTGCGCGCCGGCGCCAAGCGCGTCGCGATTCGACGTGCGCTGGCCGATGCCGATGCGTTCGGCCGCGGCAACCGCGGCGGCGGACGCGAGGTGCTCGTCGAGTTCGTCTCGGCGAATCCCACCGGACCGCTGCACGTCGGTCATGGCCGACAGGGCGCGCTGGGCGATGCGCTGTCGGCGCTGCTCGACGCCGACGGCTGGCGCGTGACGCGCGAGTTCTACTACAACGACGCCGGCGCGCAGATCGACAACCTCGCGCGTTCGGTGCAGGCGCGCGCGCGCGGCCTCGAGCCCGACGACCCGCGGTTTCCGGTCGACGGCTATCGCGGCGAGTACATCCGCGACATCGCCGCCGACTACCTGTCCGGGAAGAGCGTCTCGGCCGAACAGGTGGAAACGGTGCGCGGCGCCGGCAACCCCGACGATCTCGAAGAGATCCGCCGCTTCGCCGTCGCCTATCTGCGCCACGAGCAGGACATCGACCTGCGCGCGTTCGGCGTGCGCTTCGATCGCCATTACCTCGAGTCGTCGCTGTACGCCGACGGTCGCGTGCAGGCGGTGGTCGACGCGTTGCGTCGGTCGGGCCACACCTACGAGGACGAGGGCGCGCTGTGGTTGCGCACGACCGCGTTCGGCGACGACAAGGACCGCGTGATGCGCAAGTCCGACGGCGCCTACACGTACTTCGTGCCCGACGTCGCCTATCACGTCGCGAAGTGGGAGCGCGGTTACGCGCGGGCGATCAACGTTCAGGGCTCCGACCACCACGGCACGATCGCGCGCGTGCGTGCCGGCCTGCAGGCGCTCGACATCGGGATTCCGCAAGGCTATCCCGACTACGTCATGCACAAGATGGTCACCGTGATGCGCGGCGGCGAGGAGGTGAAGATCTCCAAGCGCGCCGGCTCGTATGTGACGCTGCGCGACCTGATCCTGTGGACCGGCGAAGTGCGCGACGACGACGGCGAAGTGCGCATCGACGAGCAGCGCGGGCGCGACGCGGTGCGCTTTTTCCTGATCTCGCGCAAGGCCGACAGCGAGTTCGTCTTCGACGTGGACCTGGCGCTCGCGCGCACCGACGAGAACCCGGTCTACTACATCCAGTACGCGCACGCGCGCATCTGCTCGGTGCTGGCGCAGTGGGGCGGCGATGCCGACGCGCTCGCCCGTTCGGTGACCGCCGGCGACGTCGCGCTGGACCCGTTGGGTGGAGCGCGCGAGTTCGCGCTGTGCGCGCGCATTGCTGCGTTCCCGCAGGCGCTGCAGGCGGCGGTAGACGAGCTCGCGCCGCATGCGATTGCCTTCTATCTCAAAGACTTAGCTGCCGAACTTCACTCTTACTATAATGCCGAACGAGTGCTCGTCGATGACGAGGCGACGAGGCTCGCGCGCCTGGCGCTGCTGCTCGCCGTGCGGCAGGTGTTCCGCAACGGCCTGGCGCTGCTCGGCGTATCGGCTCCCGAGAGGATGTAAATGGTGGATCGCGTCGTTCGTCCGGGCCTCGGTCACCGCATGCGCGGAGGCACGCTGCTCGGTTTCCTGGTCGGACTGATCGCCGGGTTGTCGGTCGCCGTCGTCGTCGCGATGATCGTCACGCGCGCGCCGGTGCCGTTCGTCGACAAGAGCAAGCGAACTCCCGAGCCGGCGCTCGAGCCGAAGTCGCTGTCCGAGGCGCCCGATCCGAACGCTCCGTTGCATGCGAAGGCGCGGCCGACCACGGGCGCTGCGACGTCGACCGCTGCCGCGCCGACGCCCGCGCTGCCCGCCGGTGCGCCTTCGTCGGCTTCGGCGCCGATCGTCGCTTCGGCGCCGTCCAGCGCGAGTGCCGCGGCGGGCGCCACAGCCGCATCGCCGGGCACCGCGAGCGTGCAGGGCGACGCCAGCTACCTGCTGCAGGCAGGCGCCTTCCGCTCGTCGTCGGAGGCGGAGAGCATGAAGGCGCGCCTGGCGCTGATCGGCTTCGAGGCTCGCGTGCTCGACGCGCAGGTCAACGGCCAGACGCTGTATCGTGTCCGCGTCGGACCCTACGCGCAGCTCGACTCGATGAACCGCGCTCGCGCGCGACTGGCCGAGAACGGAATCGAGGCTTCGGTAGTCCGGCAGCGGTGAAACCCTCGCGCGCCGCGCTTCGCGGGCGGGCGCGACTCTTTCGGAACGCCTCATGATCGATGCTCGCAGACGAACCCTGATCTCCGCCGGCGCCGCAATGGCCGGCGCTGCCGCGCTTCCCGCTGCGCGCGCGCAGACCGCGCCGGTCGAAGGTCGCGACTACCGCCTGGTGTCGCCGCCGCAACCCACCGAAGCACCGGCCGGCAAGATCGAGGTCATCGAGTTCTTCTGGTACGGCTGCCCGCACTGCAACGCGCTCGAGCCGTTGCTGAAGCAGTGGCTGTCGAAGTTGCCGTCCGACGTCGTCTTCAAGCGCGTGCACGTGCCCTTCGGCGATCGGCGCCACCAGCAGCTGTACTACACGCTCGAATCGATGGGCGTCGCCGAGAAGGTCGACGAAGTCGTTTTCCGCGCGATCCACGTCGATGGCAACCGGATGGACACGCCCGAGAAGATGATCGACGTGCTGTCGAAGCACGGCGTCGACAAGGACAAGTTCCTCGAGACGTGGAAGTCGTTCGCCGTGCGCACGAAGATGTCGCGCGGTGCGCAGCTCACGCAGGCCTACGGCGTCGACGGCGTCCCCGCGATGGCGGTCGCCGGCAAGTACTACACGGCGCCGAGCCTGGTCGGCTCCAATGCCGGCGCGTTGCGCGTCATCGACTGGCTGGTGCAGAAGGAGCGCCAGGCGGGCAAGTAGAAGGCGGTGCCGGCGCTTGCGGCAGCGGGCGAAGGCGCAATGCGCATCGTGTCGCTCGTGCCGAGCCTCACCGAGCTGCTGTGCCAGCTCGGGTTGCGCGATCAACTCGTCGGCCGCACGGGCTTCTGCATTCATCCGCGCGATGCATTGCGCGACGTGCCGAGGGTCGGCGGCACGAAGGACGTCGATGTAGAGCGCGTGCGGGCGCTGGCGCCCACGCACGTCGTCGTCAACGTCGACGAGAACGAGAAGCCGACCGTCGAGCGCATCGCCGGATTCGGGCCGGAGATCGTCGTCACCCATCCGATCACCGTCGACGACAACCTCGCGCTGATCGAGTCCTTCGGCGATCGCTTCGGCGTGCGCGCCGCTGCGCAGCGCATCGCTGATCGGCAGCGCGAGGCGGTGCATCGCGTGGCCACGCGGCGCTTCGCGCTGGTGGACGTGCTCTACCTGATCTGGAAGGACCCGTGGATGAGCATCGGACGCGAGACCTTCATCGCGCACATGCTCGCCGCGGTCGGGCTGCGCTCGGTCGTCGCGGACGAGCAGCCGCGCTACCCGGAGGTGGCCGACCCGTCGATCGATGCGCGCGGCGCGCGCGTCGTGCTGCTGTCCTCCGAGCCGTACCGGTTCGTCGAGCGGCATCGAGCCGCGTTGCAGCGCGCGTGCGGTCGCCGAGCGCCCATGTTCGCGACGATCGACGGCGAAATGACGTCGTGGTACGGCACGCGGGCGATCGACGGACTGCACTACCTGCTCGGCTATCGCGATGCACTCGATCGCGCGCTGGACGTCGACGGGTCGAACGGGGAGGAGGGTCGATGACCGGAGTGCGGATCGCGCTGTGGATCGCGTTCGTGCCGCTGCTGTTCGCGCTCGGCGCGTGCTCGACATCGAAGGGAGCGCGCAGCGGATCGGGCGCCGACGGCGCAGCGTCGCGCGGCGGCGGCTATTACCTCGACGATGGTCCCGGGCATCTGTCGCCGGCCGACGTCGCTGCCATCCCCGATGCGGTGCCGCGCGCCGAACCGGTGCTGCTGCGCACCGCGCGTCCGTACACGGTGTTCGGCCGCACCTACGTGCCGATGAGCCAACTCGCGCCCTACAGCGAGCGCGGGATCGCTTCGTGGTACGGACGGCGCTATCACGGCAAGCCGACCTCGAGCGGCGAGCCCTATGACATGTACGCGATGACGGCGGCGCATCCGACGCTGCCGATCCCGAGCTACGTGCGCGTGACGCGCGCAGGCACGGGCCGCAGCGTCGTCGTGCGGGTCAACGATCGCGGACCGTTCCTGCAGAACCGGTTGATCGATCTGTCGTACACGGCGGCCGCCAAGCTCGGCTTCGTCGAAGCGGGCAGCGCCGAGGTCGAGATCGAGGCGATCACGCGGTTCGATGCGCCGGGGGCGCCGCTGCTGGTGGCTGGAATCAGTCCCGGAGCGGTTCAGGATGGAGCGGTGGCCGGCCCGGCACCCGCGGCGGCTCCCGCTGCGCAGACGGAGTCTGCGCCGGGTGGAGTAGCGTCGCCCGTCGGGGCCCCGGTCACGCTGACGGTCTCCTCGGCAGGTGTCGACTCCCCGCCCGCCTCGCCGACGCCCGAAAACCTGCCCGGCCGCCTCGTCGTCGAAACCCGGTTCTCGGGCGAAAGCAGGGAGTTCGACGCGCCATCGGCGGCGACGACCCAGGCGGTGGCGCTGGCGTCCGCGCCAGCCGGGCCGTCCGCGGAGCGAGTGTCGGCCGAACGGGCTTCCATGCCGTCATCGCCGGCGCCGCAGGCGGGTGCGAAGGCCGACGCGCCCGGCTTCTGGCTACAGCTTGGCGCCTTCGCTTCCGCGGACGGCGCGCGCGCGGCGTTGGAGCGGTTCCGGCGCGAGTTCGCGTGGCTCGGCGCCCGGTTCGACCTGCATCACGAAGGCGGCTTGTACAAGGTCCAGGCGGGGCCTTGGCCGCAACGCGAGCACGCCCTGGATGCCGCCGCTCGCGTGCGCGGCGCCACCGCGTTGCAGCCGTTTCCGATCTTCCGATAAGGGGGCGCACCCACCAGGACGCTACTGCCCGCCCCGCGTGCCCCGCGTGCCGCAGCGCGCTCTTCAACTGCGCCGCGAAATGCGGTATTTCTGCGTCTGAAGAGGGCTACGAAAGCAGAAACGCCGCGTTTCACGGCAGGTCGCAGGTGAAGTCGCAGGCGCTACTCCGCGCCCCGCTCATCTTCGGCGTCGTGCTCGTCCTGTGTACCCGGCCCTTCGCCCGCACCCGCCGCCCCCATCGCGCGCGCGGCCGCCAGCGCCATCGCATACAGCTTCCTGCGCGGCAATGCGGTCACCCGTCCCGCCAGCCGTACCGCGCGGCTGAGCGGCATCTCGGCGAGCAGCTCCGACAGAAGCGCGTGCACGTCCACTTCGACGACGCCCGACGCGGCTGCATCGGCGTCGTCGCCCGCAGCCCTCGACGCTGCTGCCACCACCAGCACGTACTCGCCGCGCAGCCGGTTCTCGTCGGCCCCGAGCCAGTCCATTGCGTCGGCGACGTCGCAGACGTGGATCTCCTCGAAGCGCTTGGTCAATTCGCGGCCGATGGCGATGCGTCGTCCGGCGCCGGCCACGCGCGCGATCGCCGACAGCGTCGGCGCAATGCGATGCGGCGCTTCGAACAGCACGAACGGATGCGGCATTCGAGCGAGCTTGCCCAGCCGCTCGTCGCGCGCCCGTGCGCGCGACGGCAGGAAACCTTCGAAGTGGAAGGGTCCTTCGACCAGCCCGCTCGCCGAGATCAATGCGAGCGGCGCCGAGGGGCCCGGTACCGGAACGATGCGGTAGCCGGCGACCCGCACGTCGTCGACGATGCGCGCGCCCGGGTCGCTGACGGCCGGCGTTCCCGCGTCACTGACCAGCGCGACGCTGCGCCCGGCGGCGAGCGCCTCGACGATGCGCTGCGCGGCTGCTCGCTCGTTGTGTCGATGCGCGGGGATCGTCTGCGGACGCGCGCCGAGATGGTCGAGGAGCACGCGGGTCGTTCGCGTGTCCTCGGCCGCTACCAGATCGACCTGACGCAGCACATCGGCCGCACGACCTCCGATATCCGACAGATGTCCGATCGGAGTGGCCACTACATATAATGAGCCCGGCTCGACGCCGCTCGTCGAGCCGCTCATCGAGTCGCTGCGCTGATGTCCGACACGTCTGCTTTTCCGCGGTTTTCCCGGCGTTGCGCGCTGCGCGCACTGCTCGGCGGTGCTGCGCTGGCTGCGCCCGCATTCCCCGTGCTGGCGCAGGGCGAGACTAGCACCGGGGAGGTCGAAGGCCGCGGAGTCGCGTCGCCCGAGCGCCAGCGTTTCGGCTCGGGTCCGATCGGCATCGCGATGTTCGCGCCGCCTTCGGCGGGAATGTACGGGCGCGCAACGAACGCGCTCGTCGAAGGCGCGCGCGCGGCGCAGGCGCGCGACGGCTCCGGCATCACCGTCGAGGTCGTCGAAGTCGACGCAGACCTGATCGCCTTGCGCGGCCTGTACGACGAGTTGCTGCAGCGCGGCTTCTCGATGGTAATCGGCCCGCTCACGCGCGACGCCGTCGCGCTGATCGCCGATGCGGGCGCGCCTCCGGTGTTCACGCTGGCGTTGAACCAGAGCGAAGGCCATTCGCTGCCGCCGAACATGCTGTCGCTCGGCCTGTCGATCGAGTCCGAGGCGCGCCAGGCCGCGTCGATTGCCTATGACGAAGCGGCGCTCGTCGCGCCCCGCCCGCGTGCGGCGCTGGTGCAGGACGATTCGCCGCTGGGCGCGCGCAGCGCCGCTGCGTTCGCGGAACGCTGGCGCGAGCGCGGCGGCGATGCCTTCGAATCGATCACGGCGACGAACACGAGCTCGAGTTCGAGCCGGATGCGCTCGAGGCTCTCGCCGCTGCGCGCCGACGTTCACTTCGTCGCCGGGCAACCCGTGCTCGCGCAGGCGGTGCGCGTCGCGCTCGGGCCGCGCGCCGCCATCTACGGCACTTCGCGGCTGAACAGCGGCGCAGTGCTCCAGCAGGCCGCGGGTGCGTTGCCCATACGCTCGCCGGAGCTCGACGGCGTGCGCCTCGTCGATCTCCCGTGGCGCGTGCAGCCCGATGCGCCGGCGGTGATGGCCTACCCGCGGCCCGCCGACATGAACCTCGAACTGCAGAAGCTCTACGCGTTGGGCATCGACGCGTTTCGCGTCGCGCGCCTGCTCGTCGACCGCGCGCCGGTCATCGATCTCGACGGCGTCACCGGCCGACTGCGGCTGTCCGCCGACGGAACGATGCTCACCCGCGAAGGCGTGCTCGCCGAATACCGCGACGGCGTCCTGGTACCGATCAGCCCGCCGTGAGCCGGCGCTCGCCCACGCAGGAGCGCGGCGACGCGGCCGAGGAGCGCGCGCTTGCGTTCCTCGTCGGCCAGGGGCTCTCGCTCGTCGAGCGCAACGCGGCGAGTCGGCTCGGCGAGATCGACCTCGTCATGCGCGACGATGCAGGCCTCGTGTTCGTCGAGGTGCGCTGTCGCACGAGCAGTGCCTTCGGCGGCGCTGCGGCGTCGGTCGATGCAGCCAAGCGCCGACGGCTGCAGCGCGAGGCGCAGCGCTGGATGAACCAGCGCTTCGGCGATCGCTGGCCGCCGTGCCGCTTCGACGTCTGCGCTTTCGAGGGAGCGCGCCTCGAATGGATCCGCGGCGCGTTCTGATGCACGGCGTGCGAAGCGCTTTCGTCGAGTCGCGCTGCCCCTGCGTTCGGCGGGCTCGCGCACGTCGCACCGTATAATCGCCGCGACCTTCCAGCCTTGTGCGCAACGTGCGATACAGCGCGCGAAGCAGCCCGCGAATGAGCCTCACCGATCGCATCCGCAAGCAGTTCGAAGAAAGCGCCGAGCTCAAGCGCGACGCGGCCGAGGCGCTGGCCACGCCGATCGCCACGGCGGTCGAACGGATCACCGCCGCGATCGCCTCCGATCGCAAGATCCTCGTCTGCGGCAACGGCGGATCGGCTGCCGACAGCCAGCACCTCGCGGCCGAACTCGTCGGGCGCTACGAGCGCGAGCGGCCCGAACTCGCCGCCATCGCGCTCACCACCGACACGTCGATCCTCACCGCGGTAGCGAATGATTACGCGTTCGAACAGGTCTTCGCGCGCCAGGTTCGCGCGCTCGGCCGCGAAGGCGACGTGCTCGTTGCGATTTCGACGAGCGGCAATTCGCCGAACGTGGTCGCGGCGGTGCAGGTTGCCCGTGAACGCGATCTCGTCGTCGTCGCGCTCACCGGGCGCGGGGGCGGGCGCATCGCCGCGATGCTCGGTGACGAAGACGTGAATCTGTGCGTGCCTCACGAGCGCACGTCACGAATCCAGGAAGTACACCTGCTGATCCTTCATTGCCTGTGCGACGGAATCGACTCGTCGCTGCTCGGCGACGAATGACCGGCCCTCGGGGAGGAACCGAATGAACGACTCGATCTCGAACTACGGGCGCCTGCGCCGTTCGCTGCTGGTCGGCGCAGTGCTCGCCGCGTCGCTCGGCGCTTCTGGCTGCGTCCCCATGTTGGCCACTGGCGCTGCGGTGGGCACTCTCGCCGCGCTCGATCGGCGCACGGTCGGCGCGCAGACCGAGGACCAGGCGATCGAACTGAAGGCCGCCACGCAGATCCGCGACCGCATCGGCAGCGGCGTGAGCGTGACCAGCTACAACCGCAAGGTGCTGCTCACCGGGCAGGTGGCGAACGAGCGCGACAAGCGCACTGCCGAGGCGATCGTCGCCGAGTTGGCGAACGTCCGCTCGATCCACAACGAGTTGCAGGTCTCCGGCGTGCCCTCGCTGAGCACCAGCGCGGCCGACGCTGCGATCACCGCTCGCGTGAAGGCTGCATTCGTCGATGCAGCCGACCTGCAGGCGAACACGATCAAGGTGGTCACCGAGGCAGGCACCGTGTACCTGATGGGCCTGGTGTCGCGCCGCGAAGCCGATCGCGCAGCGCAAGTCGCCAGCCGCGTCGCGGGCGTGCAGCGCGTCGTCACCGTCTTCGAATACATCACCGAAGAAGAGGCCGCGCGCTCGAAACCGCAGTCGCGCTAGCGCGCGGCGAGTACGACGGACGGATGCGCTCGCGCATCCGACGAGCGGCTCGTCGAAACAACGGCTTCGCAGGGGAAACGGCGGACAATTCGCGCATCGTTTCGCGGAGCCGGCGTCCGGTGATGGCATGACCCAGTTGTTGATCGCCGCAGTGGCGGTGCTCGTCGTCGCGCTCTTCTGGAGCGTGTCGGTCTTCAACCGCTTCGTCGAGTTGCGCAATCGCTGGCAGAACGCGTATGCGCAGATCGACGTGCAGTTGAAGCGTCGCTACGACCTGATCCCCAATCTCGTGTCGGCCACGCGCGCATACCTCGCACACGAACGCCAGACACTCGAGGCGGTGATCGCAGCGCGCCAGCGCGCGAGCGATGCGAGCGACGCAGCGCGCGCGCATCCGCGCCACCAGCCGACGCTCGACGCGCTCGACGCCGCGGAGCTCGCGCTGGCCTCGCCGCTGTCGCGACTGATGGCGCTCGTCGAGCAGTATCCGAAGCTGCAGGCCGACGAGACGGTGCATCGCCTGACCGAAGAGCTGCGCAGCACCGAGAACCGCATCGGCTTCTCGCGCCAGGCCTTCAACGACCAGGTGACGAGCTACAACACGGCCATCGAATCGTTTCCGGCGTCGCTCGTCGCGACGCTGTGCGGCTTCCGGCGCTCGAGCACGCTGCGCGCGACCGCGTCGGCGCAGGAGCGCCAGCCGATCCCCGTAGCACTCTGAGAGAGCGGGCGCATCCCGCGATGGACTTCTACGCCCACCAGGACCGGGCGCGAATGCGCTCGCGCCGCCTCGCCGCGTTGTTCGTGCTCGCGCTGGTCGCCGTCGTCGTTGCGGTCGACGTGACTGCCTTCGCCGGATGGCGACTGCTGGCCGGCCGCCTGGCGCCGCCGCGCTTCTTCCTCGAGACGAATACCTTCGTCACGCTGCTGATCGTCCTCGGCGGGGCGTGGATCGAGACGCACCGGTTGCGCGAGGGCGCTTCGGTGCTCGCCGATCGGCTGGGCGCGCGTCCGCTCGACGACGACCAGCCGCTGCATCGCCGATTGCGCGACGTCGCCGAGGAAGTGGCGATCGGCGCCGGCGTGCCGGTGCCGGCGCTGTACGTGCTGGACGATCCGTCGATCAACGCGCTGGCCGCCGGCGAGAGCCCGGCCCACGCCGCCGTGGTCATCACGCGTGGCGCGCTCGAGCGCCTCGAGCGCGCGGAACTGCAGGGCGTCGTCGCGCACGAGATCGCGCATATCGTCGGCGGCGACAGCGCGACCAACGCACGGCTGGCCGGCGCGTTATACGGGCTGCTCTCGCTGCACCTGCTCGGTTCGCGGATGCTCGCATCTGCCGTCGCCGTGGACAGCACGGTTGGACGATTCTTCCCGGCGCGCATCGTGCTCGCCGTCGCCGGGCTGTCGGTGTACGCGGTCGGTTGGCTCGGCGTCGCGGCGGCGCAGCTGCTGCGCGCCGGCATCAGTCGGCAACGCGAGTTTCTCGCCGACGCGCTCGCCGTGCAGTTCACGCGCGATCGTGACGGGCTCGGCGGTGCGCTGCGCCGCATCGCCGGGGAGAAGCGCGTCGCGCTGCGCGCCGCCTACGCACCGCTCGTTGCGCATTTCCTGCTGGTGTCGCCGTCGATCGCTGCCGATCGCCTGGGCACCCATCCGCCGCTGCGCGAGCGCATCCGTCGCCTGTACGGACGCTCGATGCCGTCGCTCGAGCCGATTCCGCAGGACCCGCGCGCCGGACAAGGCGGGCGGCAGGCGCACGACGCGTTCGCTGATGGCACGACGACCGCGCCTGCGCATTCGCTCGATGGTCGCGCAGCAGATGCGCCCTCTCCGGCGGCTCGTCTGGTCGAGCGGATCCGTGACACTTCGCTTCGCCACGACAACGCCGCGCACTGGCTCGAGGCGTTGGTCGGCGGCAGCCTGAACGGCGGAATCGGACACGCTTCGGCCGCGACGGCCCCTGGTGGCGACGAGGCGACGGAGGCGGAACTGCGCGCCGCGCTCGCCTGGGTGTTGTCGCCCGCCGGCGCCGCGCTGCGGGTACCGTTGCTCGAGTTGCTGCTGGCACGCGTTCGCCGCTGGAGCAGCGCGCATCGGCGTGAAATGCTCGACCGCTGCCGGCGTGCCGTCGAGTCGGACGGACGCGTCGATTCGTCCGAGTGGGTCTACTACACGCTGGCGCGGCATCGGTTGCTGCCCGCGTCGCCGGCCGCGCAGCGCTCGCGCCGGGCTACCGCGTCGCGCTCCGAGCACAGCCGTGCGCTCGCCGCGCTGTTCGCGATGGCCGCGGCAATCGGCGAAGCCTCGGCGCGCAGCACGCGCGACGCGCTCGCAGACGCCGCGGCGCTGCTCGACGTGCCGCCGCCGGCGGCCACGCCGGACGAGGTCGGCACGGTCGAACTCGCGCGAGCGCTCGACGTGCTGCTTGCGCTACCGCCGCTGTCCAAGCCGATCCTGTTGAAGGTGCTGCGCGCACTGGCGCGCACGCCCGGCGATCCGAACTACGAAGCGTTCCTTCGCGCGGTTGCCGCGGCGATCGATTGCCCGGCGCCGCGCAGCACGCCCGCCGCACAGCGCGTGTCGTCGCCGTCGATGCGTGCCGCCTGCACGCCGTCACCGGCGGTGCGCACTTTCGGCAGCGCTTCGCTGCACCAGGCCGACGCCGACGCGCTGAGCGTCTGAGCCGGCAGCGTCGGGCGCCCACCTCGGCGCCTTCGCGCCTCGCTCGTGTGCCAGAATCGCCGGCGACAGCGCGAAGCGGCAACCATGAGCGAAAAAGACGACAACGGCCCGCGCAACGATCCGCGCGCGCGAAAGCGCAGCGTGCGCATCGGTGGCGCGTCGGGTTTCTGGGGCGACAGCGCGCTGGGTGCGCCGCAACTCGTCGCGCACGGCGACGTCGACTTCCTCGTCTTCGATTATCTCGCCGAGACAACGATGTCGATCCTCGCCGGCGCGCGCCTGCGCGATGCGGCTGCCGGGTATGCGACCGATTTCGTCGAGGTCGCGATGAAGCCCGTGCTGCGCGAGATCGTCGCGCGCGGCATTCGGGTGGTCAGCAACGCCGGAGGCGTCGCGCCGCAGGCGTGCGCGCGAGCGCTGGTCGAACTCGCGCAGGCGCAGGGCGTCGCGCTCGAAGTGGCGGTCGTCGACGGCGACGATGCGATGCCGGTCGTCGATGCGCTGCGCCAGGCGTCGGCGCACGCGGGGGGCGGTGCATTCGTCGACATCGAAGGTCGGCCGGTTCCGGCGAAGCTGCTCAGCGCGAATGCCTATCTGGGCGCGCTGCCGATTCGAGCGGCGCTCGGCGCCGGCGCGCAGGTTGTCGTCACCGGCCGCTGCGTCGATTCGGCGGTGACGCTGGGCGCGCTGATGCACGCCTTCGACTGGTCGGCCGACGATCACGATCGACTCGCCGCCGGTAGCCTGGCCGGCCACCTGATCGAGTGCGGCTGCCAGGCCACCGGCGGCCTGCACACCGACTGGGAGACGGTGCCCGATTGGCCGAACATCGGCTACCCGATCGTCGAGTGCACGGCCGATGGCGAATTCGTCGTGACCAAGCCGCCCGGCACCGGCGGCAAAGTGACGCCGGCCGTCGTCGCCGAGCAGCTGCTCTACGAGATCGGCGATCCGGCGGCCTATCGGCTGCCCGACGTCGTCTGCGACTTCCGGCAAGTGCGGCTGAGCGCCGACGGCGCCGATCGCGTTCGCGTCAGCGGCGCGCGCGGCCGTGCGCCTGGCGACCGCTACAAGGTGAGCGCGACGCACATCGACGGGCACCGTTCGAGCGCGACGCTGACGATCGTCGGCATCGATGCGGTCGCCAAGGCGCGGCGCACCGGCGAGGCGATCCTCACGCGCACGCGTGCAATGTTCGCGAGCCGCGGCTGGCCCGACTACAGCGCCGCGCTCGTCGAAGTGCTCGGCGCCGAGTCGGGCTATGGACCGCATGCGAACGCCGCGCTGCAGGCGGCGCGCGAAGCGGTTTTGCGCGTCTCGGTGCGCCACGCGCGGCGCGAAGCGCTCGAGCTGTTCGCGCGCGAGATCGCCCCGGCCGGTACTTCGTGGTCGCCGGGGACGACCGGCGCCTCGGGTCGTCCTTCGGTGTCACCGGCGATCCGCCAGCTGGCGTTTTTCGTCGAGAAGGACCGCTTCGCGCCGACGATCGTGTTCCGTGATGAGCGCATCGCAGTGCCGATTCCGCCTGGCCGTGACGACGCGGCAGACGGCACGGCGAGCGAAGACGAGGATGCAGAGGCGTTCGAGCAGGGCGCGGACCTCGTCGAGGTTCCGCTGGTTCGCCTCGCATGGGCGCGCAGCGGCGACAAAGGCGACACGGCGAACGTCGGCGTCGTCGCGCGCAGCGCCTCGCTGGTGCCGGTGCTGCGCGCGCAGCTCACGGCCGAGCGGGTCGCGGCGTACCTCGCGCATCTGGTCGAGGGGCCGGTCGCGCGCTACGAACTGCCCGGCATCGGCGGCTTCAATTTCGTCTGCGAGCGCGCGCTGGGCGGCGGCGGCATGGCGTCGCTGCGCAACGATCCGCTGGGCAAGGGAATGGCGCAGATGCTGCTGTCGATGCCGATGCGGGTCGATCCGCGTCGGCTCGCTTCGATCTCGTCGGATGACCCGGCCATCTAGCCCGCGCGCTCCGCGATCTCGATCAGGTTGAGATCGGGATCGCGCACGTAGATCGAGCGCAGCGGAAAGGTCGCGCCGGTGCGCGCGACCGGCCCCTCGATGCTCTTCACGCCGGCCGCCTGCAGCTGCGCGAGGACGTCGTCGAGCGGAATCGACGCGATGAAGCACAGGTCGAGCGCCCCGGGCACCGGCAGATGCGCCTTCGGCTCGTATTCCTGCCCCTTGACATGCAGGTTGATCTTCTGTGCTCCGAAGCGGAAGGCGATGCGCCCCTCGCCGAAGCGCTCGAGCGACATGCCCAGGACCTTGGTGTAGAAGCGCACGCATTCATCAGGATGCGAGGTCGTCAGGACGATGTGATCCAGGTGGTCGATCATTTCGTGGTTCTCCGGCAGCGGGCGGCGACGCTGCGCGACGCGCGTCCTCTTCGAGCAGTTCGACCAGGTCGAGCGCGAACGATGGCAGCGAAGCGAGACTGCGCGCACAGATCACCAGGCGTCGAAGCGCCCAATCGTCTCGCAACGGAACGATTCGGATCGCCATCGTCCGGGCGTGGCGCGTCGCGGCCGACGCCGGCAGTACGCCGACGCCGATGTCGGCCTCGATCATCCGGCAGGCCGATTCGAAGTTGCCGACCTGGATGCGAAAGCGCAAGTTCCGATGCAGATCGTCGCAGACGCGGCGCACGAAGGCGTGGATCGCACTCGCTTCGTGCAGCCCGATCTGGTCGAAGTCGAGCGTACGCACGAACTCGACCGAGGCTTCGTCGGCCAGCGGGTGACCTTCGGCGACGACGAGCGCAAGCCGGTCCTCGCGGTACGGAATCGTCTCGAGCTGACCGGTGCGCACCGTTCCTGCGACGATGCCCAGGTCGGTCTGCCCGTCGAGTACCGCGCGAACGATCTCGTCGCTCGAGCGCTCGCGCAGGTCCACGTTCACGTCCGGGTGCCGGATCAGGTAGGTGCGCAGCACCTGCGGCAGGAACTCGCTCGATGCCGTCGTGTTGGCGAACACGCGCAGGTGTCCCTTGATGCCCTTGGCGTACTCCTGCAGGTCGGCGCGCAGGTGCTCGAGTTGCGCGAGCACCGTGCGCGCGTGCTGCACGAAGGCGAGCCCCGGTGGCGTGAGCTCGACCCCCTGGCTCGAGCGATGCAGCAGCTTCGTCCCGACGCGCTCCTCGAGATGCTTGACGCGCGCGCTGGCCGCCGGCAGCGACAGATGCATCGCGGCAGCGCCGCCGGTGAGGCTTTCCGCTTCCGCGATGCGCACGAGCAGGCGCAGATCGACGAGATCGAAATGCAGGGACATGGGCTGGTATCCGGCGTGTCCGCAGTCTACTGCCCCTTCGCCTGTGCCGAAGGCCCCGTTCCCGGATCGCGAATTGTCCCCGGCCCGCCTTTTCGCGCATCCTTGGACTTTACGGATCGGCGTCGAAATGGAACTCGAACAGCTTCGGCAATGGATCGGGCGCAGCGAGCGAAGCGTCGATCGCGTCGACGTCGCGCGCGTCGTGCAACTGGGCGCCACGCTCGAGCGCGGCGATGTCCGCGGCGAACCGGGCGAAGCCCTGCCGCCGCTGTGGCACTGGATGTTCTTCGCCCCGGCGGCACCGGCGTCGCAACTCGGCCCCGACGGCCATCCGCGCCGTGGCGGCTTCCTGCCGCCGGTGCCGTTGCCGCGTCGCATGTGGGCGGGCGGACGCCTGGCCTTCTCGCACCCGCTGCGCGTCGGCGGCGACATCGCACGCGACTCGCGCATCATGGACGTCAGCGGCAAGCAGGGCCGCAGCGGCTCGCTGGTGTTCGTCACCGTCGCGCACGAGATCTCCGACGCGCGCGGCGTTGCGATCCGCGAGGAGCACGACATCGTCTATCGGGACGAGCCGCCAGCGCCGTCTGCAGCGTCCGCACCAGGTGCGCCGGCGTCGAAGGAGCCGGCCGGCGCGCGCACCGACGAGCAGTTCTCCCGTCGCATCGTGCCCGATCCGGTGCTGCTCTTTCGCTACTCGGCCGTCACCTTCAACGGCCATCGCATCCATTACGACCGCAGCTATGTCACCGGCGTCGAAGGCTACCCGGGTCTGGTCGTGCACGGCCCGCTGATCGCCACGCTGCTGCTCGAGCTGCTGCACCGCGAACGCCCCGCCGCACGCGTGGCGCGCTTCGAATTCAAGGCCGTGCGCCCGCTGTTCGACACGAATGCCTTCGAGGTCTGCGGGTGCGCCACCGGCGAGCGCTCCTTCGACCTGTGGGCGCGCGACCACGAAGGCCGACTCGCGATGCAGGCGAGCGCCGAACTCCATCGGGATTGATCCAACATGACTTCCTCGCTACAAGACCGCTACGAAGACATCCGCGACGGCGTTCGCGACCTGTGCAAGCAGTTCCCCGACGAGTACTTCCGCAACGTCGACGAGCAGCGCGCCTATCCGGAAGCGTTCGTCGATGCGCTCACCAAGGCCGGCTGGATGGCCGCACTGATCCCCACCGAATACGGCGGCTCCGGCCTCGGCCTCACCGAGGCGTCGGTGATCATGGAGGAGATCAACCGCTGCGGCGGCAACTCGGGCGCGCTGCACGGGCAGATGTACAACATGGGCACGCTGCTGCGCCACGGCTCGGAAGAGCAGAAGCGCAAGTACCTGCCGCGCATCGCCGCTGGCGAGCTGCGGCTGCAGTCGATGGCCGTCACCGAGCCGACCACCGGCACCGACACGACGAAGCTGAAGACCACCGCGGTGCGCCGCGGCGACAGGTACGTCGTCAACGGCCAGAAGGTGTGGATCTCGCGCGTGCAGCACTCGGACCTGATGATCCTGCTCGCGCGCACGACGCCGCTGGCCGACGTGAAGAAGAAGTCCGAGGGCATGTCGGTGTTCATCGTCGACCTGCACCAGGCGATCGGCCACGGCCTGGAGGTGCGCCCGATCGCCAACATGGTCAACCACGAGACGAACGAACTGTTCTTCGAGAACCTGGAGATTCCGGCCGAGAACCTGATCGGCGAGGAGGGCCGCGGCTTCAAGTACATCCTCGACGGCCTGAACGCCGAGCGCACGCTGATCGCCGCCGAATGCATCGGCGACGGCTACTGGTTCGTCGATCGGGTGACGCAGTACGCGAAGGATCGCGTCGTCTTCGGCCGGCCGATCGGGCAGAACCAGGGCGTGCAGTTTCCGATTGCCGAGTCGTTCATCGAGGTCGAGGCGGCGAACCTGATGCGCTGGGAGGCGTGCCGCCTGTACGACGCGCACCAGCCGTGCGGCGCGCAGGCGAACATGGCGAAGTACCTGGCGGCGAAGGCGTCGTGGGAGGCGGCCAACGCTTGCATCCAGTTCCACGGCGGATTCGGCTTCGCCGCCGAGTACGACGTCGAGCGCAAGTTCCGCGAGACGCGGCTGTACCAGGTGGCGCCGATCTCCACCAACCTGATCCTGTCGTACGTCGCCGAGCACGTGCTCGGCTTGCCGAGGTCGTTCTGATGGGTGCGCTGGACGGCATCACCGTCGTCACACTCGAGCACGCGATCGCGGCGCCTTTCTGCACGCGCCAGCTCGCCGATCTCGGCGCGCGCGTGATCAAGGTCGAGCGCCCGGGCGTCGGCGACTTCGCGCGCGCCTACGACCAGCGCGTGCGCGGGCTGGCCTCGCATTTCGTCTGGACCAACCGCTCGAAGGAGAGCCTCACGCTCGACCTGAAGCACGCGGAAGCGCCGGTTGTCCTCGACCGGCTGCTCGAGCGTGCCGACGTGCTCGTGCAGAACCTCGCGCCGGGCGCCGCCGCGCGGCTGGGGCTTTCGTTCGAAGCGCTGCATCCGCGCTTCCCGCGCCTGGTCGTCTGCGACATCTCCGGCTACGGTGCCGACGGTCCCTATCGCGACGCGAAGGCCTACGACCTGCTGATCCAGAGCGAGTCGGGCTTCCTGTCGATCACCGGCACGCCCGACGAACCGTCGAAAGCCGGCTGCTCGATCGCCGACATCGCCGCCGGCATGTACGCCTACTCGAACATCCTCGCCGCGCTGATCGAGCGCGGCCGCAGCGGCAAGGGCCGGAACATCGACGTCTCGATGCTCGAGAGCATGGTCGAGTGGATGAGCTATCCGCTCTACTACGCCTTCGACGGGCAGCCGCCGCCGGCGCGCACCGGCGCCGCGCACGCGACCATCTATCCGTACGGCCCGTTTCCGGCCGGCGACGGCCGCGTCGTGATGCTCGGGCTGCAGAACGAACGCGAGTGGCAGGTGTTCTGCACGAAGGTGCTGCAACGCCCCGAGCTCGCCGCCGATCCGCGCTTCGACTCGAATGCGCGGCGCACGGCAGCACGCGAGGCGCTGCGCGCGATCGTCGTCGAGGCCTTCGCTGCGCTCACCGCGCAGCAGGTGGTCGATCGGCTGAACGAAGCGGGAATCGCCAACGCGAACATGAACACGATGGCCGACGTCTGGGCGCACCCGCAGCTGAAGGCACGCGAGCGCTGGACCGAAGTCGGTACATCGGCCGGATCGATCCCTGCGCTGCTGCCGCCGGGCATGTCGCGCGCAGACGGCCCGCGCATGGATGCGGTGCCCGCGCTGGGCGCGCACACCGACGCGATCCTCTCCGAACTCGGCTACGCGCAGTCGCAGATCGAGCATCTGCGCAGCGAAGGCGCGCTTTGAATCGCGAGGAACGAAGATGAACGATGCAACGAACGTGGGCCCGACGCAATCGCGTACGGCCACGGCCGGATCCGCTGTTGCAACCGCAACGCTCGCGCGCTTCGCCGCCGAGCTTCGCTTCGAGCAGATCCCGGCTCCGGTCGTGCGTCGCGCCGAGGATCTCTTCGTCGACTGGCTCGGCTCGGCGCTCGCCGGCAAGGGCGCACGACCGGTCGAGACGATCGCGCGTTTCTTCGAGTCGATGGGTCCGGCCGACGGCCCGTCCGAAATCCTGATCCATCGGCGCGCGAGCAGTCCGATGATGGCGGCCGCCGTCAACGCCGCGTCGTCGCACTTCGCCGAGCAGGACGACGTGCACAACGGCTCGGTGTTCCACCCGGCCGCGGTCGTCTTCCCGCCGGCGCTCGCCGTCGCGCAGGCGCTGGGCCGCTCGGGCGCCGAGCTGCTTTGCGCCGTGGTCGTCGGATACGAAGTCGGCATCCGCGTCGGCGAGTTCCTGGGCCGCTCGCATTACAGGGTGTTCCACACGACGGGCACCGCCGGCACGCTGGCCGCCGCCGCGGCCGTCGGTCGCCTGTTGCGGCTGTCGCCCGAAACGATGCGGCACGCCTTCGGTTCGGCGGGAACGCAGGCGGCCGGACTGTGGGAATTCCTGCGCGACGCGGCCGACTCGAAGCAGCTGCACACGGCACACGCGGCGTCCGCCGGCCTCACCGCAGCCTACCTCGCGGCCGACGGTTTCACCGGCGCACACCGCATCCTCGAGGGCGAACGCGGGATGGCTGCGGGAATGTCGAGCAACGCGGACGAATCGCGACTGGTCGACCGGCTCGGCGAGCGCTGGGCGCTGGCCGAGACCTCTTTCAAGTTCCACGCGTCGTGCCGGCACACGCACCCGGCCGCCGACGCGCTGCTCGAGGCGATGCGCGCGAACGGCCTGCGTGCCGACGACGTGGCGTCGGTCGTCGCGCGCGTGCACCAGGGCGCGATCGATGTTCTCGGGCCGGTGGTCGATCCGCAGACCGTGCACCAGGCGAAGTTCTCAATGGGTACCGTGCTCGGTCTGGCGGCGACGAAGGGAAGCGCCTCGCTGGCCGATTTCGATGCCGGCTGGCGATCGCCCGAGGTCGTCGCCTTTCGCGAACGCGTGCGCATGCAACTCGACGACGAGGTCGATCGCGCGTATCCGCAGCGCTGGATCGGCAAGGTCGAAGTGCGTACGAAGGACGGGCGCGTCTTCGATGCGCGCGTCGACGAGCCGAAAGGCGATCCGGGCAATACGTTGTCGCCGCAGGGAGTCGACGACAAGGCGATGCGGCTGGGCGGGTACCGCAATGCCGCGTCGGCGGACGAGATGCGCGAGGCGATCCGGCGCATCCGCTCGCTGGCGCAGTCCGGTGCGGTAGGCCGGTTGCTGCCGAACGAGGAGCGTTGAAGATGCACCGGTCGCTGCGCTCGCTGCTCTTCGTCCCCGGGCATCGGGCCGATCGTTTCGCGAAGGCGCTCGCCGCGGGCGCCGACGCCGTCGTCGTCGATCTCGAAGACGCAGTGCCGCCGTCGGCGAAGCGGGATGCGCGCGCAGCGGTGGCCGCGTGGCTCGACGCGTCGCCGCTCGCGTCGTTCACGCCGCGCGCGGCCGACGGCGACGCCCCGAACACGCCGCGGGCGCTCGCGCACGCAGCCGCCGTCGATCCGGTCGCGATGCCGCTGCCGGTCGTCGCAGACAGCGCTTCCGGTACGACCGGCACGCGTGTGCCACGGATCTTCGTGCGCATCAACGGCGCCGACAGCGCCTGGTTCGACGACGACCTGTCGCTGGTCGGCAAGGCGTCGCTCGACGCGGTGATGGTGCCGAAATCCGAGGGGCGCGACGTGCTCGCCCGCGTGCTCGGTGCCGGCGCGCACGCGCTCGTGCCGCTGGTCGAGACGGCCGTCGGCTTCGCGCGCCTGCACGAGATTGCCGGCGCCACCGGCGTCGAGCGGCTGGCCTTCGGCACCATCGATTTCCAGGTGGATCTCGGCATGCGCGACGCCAACGAGGACGAATTGCTGCCGTTTCGCACGCAGTTCGTGCTCGAGTCGAGGTTGGCGTCGATCGCGCCGCCGATCGACGGCGTGAGCACGGCGATCGACGATGCCGCGCGCCTGGCGCACGATGTGCATCGGGCCCGGCGCCTGGGCTTCGGCGGCAAGCTGTGCATCCATCCGCGCCAGGTCGCGCAGGTCAACGCGCTGTTCTCGCCGGGCGATGCCGAGATCGCGTGGGCGCAGCGCGTCCTCGAAGCAGCCGGCGCCGCCGGCGGCGCGGCGGTGGCGGTCGACGGCAAGATGGTCGACAAGCCGGTGATGCTGCGCGCCGAGGCGATCCTGCGCGAAGCGGGGCTGCGATGAGCGAAGACCGCATCGCCGCGCTCGCGGCCTTCTGGAACGCGCGCTACGCCGGTGACGACTACGCGTACGGCATCGAAGCGAACGATTTCCTCGTCGCGCAGGCGGCACTGCTGCCGTCGGGACTACCGGTCCTGTGCCTGGCCGACGGCGAGGGTCGCAACGGCGTCTGGCTCGCCGGCCGCGGCTTCGACGTCACGTCGATCGACGTCGCGCAGCAGGGCCTCGACAAGGCGCAGGCGCTGGCGAAGCGAGCCGGCGTCTCGCTGCAGACGATATGTGCCGACGTCACGAGCCACGAACTCGGCGAGAACCGCTGGGGCGCGATCGTCTCGATCTTCCTGCACCTGCCGCAACGCGCCCGCGCAGCGCTGCTCGGCCGCTGCGTGCGCGCCCTCGCACCGGGCGGCGTCCTCGTCTTCGAGGCCTACGGCAAGCGTCAGCTCGAGTTCAAGACGGGCGGCCCGCCGGAGCCGGAACTGCTCGTGCGGCTCGAAGACGTCGTCGAGGAACTCGCCGGCCTGGAGATCGTGCATCGCTTCGACGGCGTGCGCGCGGTGCACGAAGGCAGGCACCATCACGGCGACGCGCACGTGGTGCAGGTGGTGGCACGCAAGCCGGCGGGGAGTTGAGCGCAGCAGCCGGAGATCAATCGTCCTCGGCGAGCGATACGGCCTCGATGTGAAGGCATCGCTCGAGCGCCGGGAAGGCGCGTATCGGCAGGGTGTCGGGTGAGAGGAATCTCTCGCCGGATAGGGTTCTGGTTACTCAGAACAGCAGGTTCGGCAGCACCAGCGAAATCCACGGCACGTACGTCACCACGACCAGGAATGCGAGCAGCACCATCAGCCACGGCAGCGCCGCACGCACCACCGCCCCGATCGGCATCTTCGTGATGCCCGCCGTCACGAACAGGTTCAGCCCCACCGGCGGCGTCACCATGCCGATCTCGAGGTTCACCACCATGATGATCCCGAGGTGCACCGGATCGATCCCCAGTTGCGAGGCGATCGGGAACAGGATCGGTGCCATGATCAGGATGATCCCGGTCGGCTCCATGAACATGCCGGCGACGAGCAGCAGGATGTTCACGACGATCAGGAACTGCCACGCCGGCATTCCCCAGGACACGATCTGCTCGGCGATGATCTGCGGGATGCGCTCGGTGGTGAGCACGTGTGCGAATAGCAGCGCGTTGGCGATGATGAACATCAGCATCACCGTCACCTTCGACGCGTCGACCAGCACCGCCGGCACGTCGCGTATGCCGATGTCGCGGTAGATGAATACCGCCACCAGGAACGCGTAGACCGCCGACACTGCGGCCGCCTCGGTCGGCGTGAACACGCCGCCGTAGATTCCGCCGAGGATGATGACGACGAGCAGCAAACCCCACAGCGAATCGCGCCCGGCGACGACGATCTCGCGCAGTGTCGCCCTCGGCTGGCGCGGCAGGTTCACCATCTTCGCGCGCACGTAGATCGCCACCATCAGCAGCACGCCGAGCAGGATGCCCGGCAGCACGCCCGCCATGAACAGTTTGCCGACCGAGGTCTCGGTGACGGCGCCGTAGACGACCAGCACGATCGACGGCGGGATCAGGATGCCAAGCGTTCCCGCGTTGCAGACGACGCCGGCGGCGAAGCCCTGCGGGTAGCCGGCGCGAACCATGCCGGCGATGACGATCGAACCGACGGCGACGACGGTGGCGGGCGATGACCCGGACACGGCCGCAAACAGCATGCAGGCCAGCACCGACGCCATCGCCAGCCCGCCGGGGAAGTGCCCGACAGCGGCCACCGCGAAGCGGATCATCCGCTTGGCCACGCCGCCGGTGGTCATGAACGCGCCGCCGAGGATGAAGAAGGGAATCGCCAGCAGCGTGAAGTGCTCGGAGCTCTCGTAGAGCTTCAGCGCGAGCGAGGCGAGCGAATCCTGCGCGAAGAACAGGATCGTGAGCAGCGACGACAGGCCGAGCGCGATGGCGATCGGCATGCCGAGGAACATGAAAACGAAGAGCATCGCGAACAACGCGCCTGTCGTCATCGCTTCTCTCCGTGCGATCCGTGATGCGGATGCGGCCGGTCGATTTCGCCGGCCTCGGCCTGCGCGAGCTTGAGCGCGTCCTCGACCTCGTCGCCGAGCAGGTGCGCCTCCTTGCCGGTGAGAAGCCCGTATAGCACCTGCAGCATCCGGAAGAACAGCAGCGCGTAGCCCAGCGGCAGCACGAGCCGCGGCATCCACGCCGGAACCGGAACGTCCTGCGCGTAGATGCCGATCTCGTACATCTTGTCGACGTAGACCCACGCGCCGTAGAAGACGATCGCCGCGTAGACCAGGCACAACAGCGTCGCGACGATCGCCACCACGCGCGCCGTCGCCGGCGGCAGCTTCTTCGTGAGCACGTCGATGCCGATGTGCGCGCCCACGCGCACGCCGTACGACATGCCGATGAAGATCAGCCCGGCAAAAAGAAAAGTCGTGAGCTCGAGCGCCCACGTGAAGCTGTAGTTGAAGATGTAGCGGGCGACCACCTGCATGAAGGTGATCAGCGTCATCGCGGCGAGAAGGAATGCGACCAGCCACTCCTCCAGCCGTGAAAGAAGGCCGGGCTTCACGGCGCTCCGATCCTTGCGCAGTTCGCCATGAGCCGGCCCCTTTGGATCACTGGTTCGATTTCAGCGCGGCCTGGATCAGGTCCTTGCCGATGTCGCTTTCGAACTTCTGCCAGACCGGCTCCATCGCCTTGCGCCAGGCGGCAACGTCGTCCTTCGTTAGTGCCTGGATGCGTGCCTTGCCGGCGTCGGCGATCAGCTTGCGGTCGCGCTCGTTGAAGTCGTTGGCCATCTTGTTGGCGTGGGCCGTGGCTTCGTCCATCGCCTGCTTCAGGCCCTTGCGGACGTCCTCGGGCAGGCCGTCCCACCACTTGGCGTTGGTGACGACCATGTAGTCGATGACGCCGTGGTTGGTATTGGCGATCGTCTTCTGCACCTCGTAGAACTTCTGCGAGTACATGTTCGACCAGGTGTTCTCCTGGCCGTCGACGACGCCGGTCTGCAGCGCCTGGTAGACCTCGCTGAAAGCCATCTTCTGCGGGTTGGCGCCGAGCGCGCGGAACTGCGCCTCGAGCACATCGGAAGCCTGGATGCGGAACTTCAGGCCCTTCACGTCCTCGGGCCGCTCGAGCTTGTCGCGGTTCGACGACAGCTGCTTCATCCCGTTGTGCCAGTAGGCCAGACCCTGCAGGTTGCGGTTCTTCATCGCGTTGAGCAGGTCCTGGCCGTCCTTGCTTTGCTGGAAGCGGTCGACGGCTTCGATGTCGTCGAACAGGAACGGCAGGTCGTAGAGCTGGATCTTCTTCGTGTAGCGGTCGAACTTCGACAGCGACGGCGCAATGAACTGCACGTCGCCCAGCAGCAGCGCCTCGACCTCCTTGGCGTCGCCGAACAGCTGAGAGCTCGGGAACACCTGTACCTGCACCTTGCCGGGCAGGAGCTTCTCGGCGACCTCCTTGAACTTCAGTGCGCCCTGGCCTTTCGGCGTGGCTTCGGCCACCACGTGGCTGAATTTGATCACGATCGGTCCCTGGGCATACGCCGCGACCGAGAACGACAGCGCGACGGCTCCGGCCGCGATGGCTGCTGCAAGCCTCATTGTTCTGCACTCCTTACGATGGGAGGGTGAATGGTGGCGATTGCCGCCCCGCGTTTCCATAAGGGCTTGCCCCCAAGCGGCCCGGGGGCGAGGCATGTGCGTCGCCGATGTGCCCCGGAACTGTAATCGGTTGCCGAATGCCGGCGCAAGCGCAGGGGGGCGGGCCTTGGTACGCGTCGGATCGCTCATCCGGGGCAGTGCTTCGACGCCGTGCCGTCGACGAAGGCCGAGGAGAGCAGCGCTGCGAAGCGCTCGGAGACTTCGTCGAAATCGGGCGCCGATGACAGGCAGCTGCGCATGTCGGTGACGGCGAGTCCGGGGTAGCCGCAAGGGTCGATGCACGTGAACGGCTCGAGGTTCATCGCCACGTTCAGCGCCACGCCGTGCCAGCTGCGCCCGTCGGTGATGCGAACGCCGATCGACGCGATCTTCGCGCCGGCAACGGCGGCTTCGCCGCGCACGTAGACGCCCGGCGCGCCGACGCGGCGCACCGCGTCGATCCCGTATTCGCCGAGCAGCGAGATCGTCGCCGCCTCGATGCGATCGACGAAGTCGCGCACGCCGATGCCGGCGCGGCGCAGGTCGAGCAGCACGTAGCAGACCGCCTGTCCGGGGCCGTGGTAGGTCACCTGGCCGCCGCGCTCGGTGCGCACGACAGGGATCGCGCCCGGCGCTCGTACGTGGTCGAGGCTCGCGGCGCGCCCGAGCGTGAACACCGGCGGGTGCTCGACGATCCAGATCTCGTCGGCAGTGTCGGGTCCGCGTGATGCGGTGAACGAGCGCATCAGCGGTTCGGCCCGCTCGTATTCGATGCGGCCGAGGCGGCGGACGATCGGCGACCGCCCGGTCAAAGGACGACGCTGACCATCGGATGCGTGGCGAGCGCGCGATACAGGCGCTCGAGCTGCTCGCGCGACTCGACGCGCACGACGACGGTGACGCTCAGGTACGAGCCCTTGCTCGAGACCCGCAACTCGATGGTTGAAGGATCGAACTGCGGAACGTGCTCGACGACGAGGCCGGACATCGTCTGCGCGAAGTCGTCGACGCGCCGACCCATGATCTTCAGCGGGAAGTCGACCGGAAATTCGAGCAGTCGCTCGAGTCGGTCGAAAGCTTCGCTCAGGTTGCGGTCTTCGGTCATCGGCGCATCGACTCCTACGCAGTGGCCTTCGCCCGCTGGTAGGCCGCGTACAGCGCCGCATATATCGGGCCCGGGCGGCCGGTGCCGACCGGGCGTCCGTCCAGCCGCGTGATCGGCAGCAATTCCTTGGTTGCCGAGCTCATCATCAACTCGTCGGCGGCCTGCACTTCCTCGCGCAGGATGCGCCGGATCTCGAGCGGTACGCCCGCCTGCGGGGCGAGCTCCGCGATCAGTCCGTAGCGGATGCCCTCGAGCACGAGGTTGTCCTTCGGCGGCCCGAACAGGGCGCCGTTTCGGACGACCCAGATGTTGCTCGCCGCGCCCTCGGTAAGAAATCCGTCGCGGAACATCACGCACTCGGCCGCGCCCGCCGAAACCGCCGCCTGGCGCGCGAGCACGTTGCCCAGCAGTGACGTGGTCTTGATGTCGCAGTGCAGCCAGCGTTCGTCGGGCAGCGTGACGGCTGCGACGCCCTGCTCGCGCTGCGCGGCGGGCGGGGCGACCAGTTCGCTCGCCATGGCGAAGACGGTGGGCGCGACGTCGGACGGCGGGAACGCGTGATCGCGTCGGGCGACGCCGCGCGTGACCTGCAGATAGACGAACTGGTCGGTCCATGGGTGGCGCGCAACGAGTTCATCGACCAGGTGCGTCCAGCCACGCTCGTCGTGCGGGTTGCGGATCGACACAGCGGCCAGGCTGCGTTCGAGTCGGGCAAGGTGCTGCGCCCAGCGGAACTTGCGACCGCCGTAGACGGGAACGACCTCATAGACGCCGTCTCCGAACACGAAGCCGCGGTCGAGCACGGAAACCCGCGCGTCTTCCAGCGGCAGCCACTCGCCGTTCAGCCAGGCGCTCTGCGTCATTCCGGTCCGTTCGTCGTCTACGGGGAGTTTGCCCGAGTATGCGCCAGAACGGGCGAGGCGAAGGCGAGCCCTGCGCTTCAGCGCGCGAGCATCAGGCGCAGCGAGTCCCAGGTGCGGCCGAACCAGCCGGCGGGCTCGACCGCCGACAGCGCCAGCAGCGGGCGCTCGGCGACCAACTGGTCGCCGATGCGCACGCGTAGCGTTCCGATCTGCTGGCCCTGGGCGATCGGCGCGATCAGCGGCTGCACGCGCTCGATCTCCGCCTTGACCTGCTCGGTCTGTCCGCGCGGAACGGAGACGAGAACATCGCCTGCGAAACCACCGTCGACGGCGTCCTTGCTGCCTTTCCAGACGTCATAGGTGCCGGCCGGCTTGTCCTTCGGCTGGATGCGCACGACCTCGAAGTTCTGGTAGCCGTAGTTCAGCAGCTTCTGCGACTCGATCGCGCGGGCCGACTCGGACGCCGCGCCGAGCACCACGCTGATCAGCCGACGCGTTCCGCCGATGCCGGGGAGATCGCGTTTCGCGGAGGCGATCAGGCAGTAGCCGGCAGCGTCGGTGTGACCGGTCTTCATGCCGTCGACGCTCGGGTCGATCGCCAGCAGGCGGTTGCGGTTCGGCTGCCGGATATTGTTGTAGGTGTAGTCGCGCTTCGAGTACAGCGGATACTGGTCGGGGAAGTCCTCGATCAGTCGCTGCGCGAGCGTAACGAGGTCACGCGCCGTGGTGTAGTGCTGCGGATCGGGCAGGCCGGTGGCATTGCGAAAGCTCGTGTTGCGCAGCCCCATGCGCTGCGCGGCCCGGTTCATCTGCTCGGCGAAGCTCTCCTCGGTGCCGGCCAGCGCTTCGGCGAGCACGATCGACGCGTCGTTGCCCGATTGCACGATCACGCCGTTGAGCAACTCCTCGACGGTCGCCGGCTTGGCCGGCTCGACGAACATGCGCGAACCGATTGCCTTGTAGGCCGCCTGCGATACAACCGGCCGCTGGTCCAGCGCGATGCGCTTTTCGCGCAGCGCGTCGAAGGCGAGGTACGCCGTCATGATCTTGGTGAGCGACGCCGGCTCGACCTTCATGTCGGGCTCGTGCGACGCGAGCACCTGGCCGGTGGTCTCGTCGAGCAGGATCCACGCGCGGGCCGCGATGGTCGGCGCAGTGACCTGCGCAAGCGCGGTCTGCGCGAAGGCGAGGAACAGGAACGACAGCAGGGCGAACAGGCGTGTGGGCATCGCTACATCCGGAAGTGCGGGACGGCGATGCGCTTCGCATCGCCACGCGACGCCGCGGCGGCGCCGCAGGAGAGGACAACGACGAAAGCGGGGAATTATAGGGCGATCACCGTCGATCCGGAGGGCGCCAGAACGCGGAATCGAACAACGGCCGTGCGATCGCGAGCACGCGTTGCACGGCAGCTTCGCCTCGGCGCAGTTCGACCGCATCGATCGCTTCGCGCAGCGCGCGCCGCAGCACGTCGAGGTTCACGCTGTCGGCGATGCGCGCGTCCCATATGCGCCCGACGATCCCGAGTTCGCCGGCGAAAGCGTCGCGCAGCGCAGCCTTGATGGCCTGAAGTCGCGCCTGCTCGGCGCGCTCGCGCTCTCGGCGTTGCGCCTCGGTGGGCTCGGCCGCGAGCGCGACCGCTTCCACGAGGACGAGTCGTTCGAGCACGGCGAGCACCGGCGCGAGCTCGCCGGGCCGCGCGAGCAACGACAGATCGCCGACGCTGCGCCGGGCGTCGACGAGCGCGAGGATGCGTCGCGCCGTCGGTGAAAGCTCGAGCGCGCGCGCGCTCGTCTCGGCATCGCCGGCAGGCGTGCGCGCGTAGATCAGCCGCGGGTCGGGCGGTTGCGATCTCACCCGGCTTCGAGTTCGGCCCGTGGTGCGAGCGCGTCGACGACGATGCGCTTGAGCAGCGTCAGGCGCCGGTGGAAGAAGTGCTCTGCACCGGGAATGACGACCACCGGCAGCGACTGCGGGCGCGCCCAGTCGAGCACGCCCTGCAGCGGGACGACCTCGTCGTGCTCGCCGTGCACGACCAGCGTGTCGGCCGGAACGTCGCCGAGCGTGTAGCGATCGGTCGCGGCGGTGCCGACGAGCACGAGCCGCTGCGCCGGCGTCTTCGCTTCGCGCAGCCGCGCGGCGACGCGGATCTGCACGTCGGTGCCGAAGGAGAAGCCGGCGAGCACGAGCGGCAGCGGCTCGGCGCCGGCCGGCGCTTCGGCGGCGGCCTGTTCGCGCGCGCGACGCACCACCTCGAGCAGGTCGTCGGTTTCGCCGCGCCCCTCGTCGTGCGTGCCTGCCGTTGCGCCGACGCCGCGGAAGTTCGGCCGCCAGACGACGTGGCCGAGCGCGAGCAGCGCGCGGGCGAGCGTCTGGGCCACCTTGTTGTCGCGCGTGCCGCCGTACAGCGGATGCGGATGCGCCACGACGCCGATTGCGCGCGGTGTTCCTGCCGGACGGTCGAGCGCGACGTCGATTGCGCCGACCGGCCCGTCGATCAGCAGCAGTTGCGTGCCGGCGTTCATTCGAGCCGCAGCCGCTCGACCGGTTTCCCGTCGCGCAGATGCGATTCGACGATCTCGTCGATGTCCTCGCGATCGACGTAGCTGTACCAGACGCCGTCGGGATAGACGACGGCGACCGGTCCGAGCTCGCAGCGGTCGAGGCAGCCGGCCTTGTTCACGCGCACCTTGCCGGGACCGGACAGCCCGAGCGCCTTGACGCGCTCCTTCGCATACGCCTGCAGGGCCTCGGCGCCGTGGCGCGCGCAGCATTCGCGGTTGGGATCGTCGCGCCGGTTGACGCAGAAGAAGATGTGGCGTTCGTAGTAGGAGGGCATCGTTTGATTATAGGCGGCGGTGCACGCGCCGGCCCCACCACGCGAGCATCGCGAACGGCCACAACGTCGCGAGCGCGCGCAGCAGGCCGTGGAAGTTGCTCCATTGGCCTTCCCAGTGCGCGAGCATCGACAGGTAGTACTGGTTGGGCGGCGCAAGGTTCACCAACACGGTGCCGAGCACGAGCGCCGCGAGCGCGCACGCGGCGCGTACGCCCGGCGTGGCGGGAACGAGCGCGATCGACGCGATCGCGCCGGCGACCAACCCGCCCTGCGTGGCGGCGCTCAGCCAGCCGAAGGCGTGCGCCGGACCGAGCACGACGGCGCCGGCGACCGACTTGACGATGCAGGCTGCGACGATCGGCAGCGCGATCGGCCACGCCGGCGGACGCGCGTCGGCCGCGAGCGGTGGAACGAAAACTTCGCGCACGAGCGAGGCGATCGCGATGACTGCGAGCGAGACCGCGCACGCCTCGACGAAAGGTTCATAGCGCGCCGGCAGTATCAGCGCCGCTCGCCAGTCGGGCGCCGAAGCCGCCGGCGCCGACCAACCGGCCGGCCAGGCGAACAGCAGATCGCCGGTCGCGAACACGAGCGACTGCGGATACCACTGCGCGATCGGCCATGCGACGAGCAGCACGGCGCCCGCCGTCGCGCCGGGCGCGACCGTGAATGCGTTGCGCAGCGCGCGCGGCAGGCGCTCGATGCGCCGGCGTCCGAACCAGACGGCGAGCGCGATGCCGAAGGCCGCGCCAGCCACGTTCGTCAGCAGGTCCAGTCGCGAAGGAACGCGCGCCGGTAGCAGGCTCTGCGCGGACTCGAGGGAAAACGACAGCGCGGTGCAGGCAGCCAGCGCCCACGGCGCGGCGCGCAGCGCGCGTGTTCGCGCGATACCTGCGATGGTCACGCAGGCGAGCAGGCCGCAGGGCAGGTAGGCGATCACGTTCGTCGCCACGTCGTATGCCGTCCACCAGCGCGGCCACGGCGCCGTGAGGAAAGCGAACATCGACGTGCCGGGTGAGCGCCAGCCGGTCCATGGATACAGGCTCGCGTAGACGAGCGCCGCTGCATAGGCCGCGAGCCAGGCGGCGCTCTGCGGGACGCGCCGTCGCGAAGGCTCTGCCGGCAGGCGGATCGACGGGCTTTGCACGCCGTGTAGCTTACCGGCGCTCCGCTATGATCGGTCGATGAGTTCGCTCGATGTCGATCGGATCCGCGCGGCTGCCGGCCGCGACGCGCTTTGCGTGCAAACGGTCGATGAGATCGCTTCGACGAACGAGGCGCTGATGCAGCGGCCCTTCGGGCAGGAGCCGGCGCCGCCCGTGCTGTTGGCGACGCTGCACCAGACCGCCGGTCGCGGGCGACGCGGCCGCGCGTGGATCTGCGAAGCGGGGCGCTCGATGGCGTTCTCGATCGCCTTCGAGCGCAGTGTCGGCACCGAGCCGCCGCCGGCGGCGCTGTCGATCGTCATCGGCGTCGCTGTCGCCGTCGCGCTCGCGCCGTGGGCGCCCGACCTGCGCCTGAAATGGCCCAACGACCTGCAGCGCGGCGGTCGCAAGCTCGGCGGAATCCTCGTGGAGACGCGGCGCAGCCTGGCATTGCCGCGCGCGCCGGCGCGCGCGATCGAACGCATCGTGGTCGGTATCGGCATCAATCTCGTTGCGCCGCGCGACGCACGGGTCGGACAACCATCGTGCGGTCTGTTCGACGGCTCGACGGCAGTCGACGATCCCGCCACGGTGATCGGCTGCGTCGCCGGCGAGGTCTCGCGATCGTTCGACCGTTTTCTCGCCGAAGGGCCGGGCGAGTTCGTCGCGGCCTGGCACCGGTTCGACGCGTTTCGCGGCGAGTCGGTCGTCGTGCTCGAAGGCGATCGTGTCGTTGCGTCGGGAGCTTCGCTGGGCATCGACGAGCAGGGCGCGCTGCGCCTGTTCGGCGACGGCGGCGTGCGGATCGTCCGCCACGGCGAAGTCTCGCTGCGGCGCGACGACGAACGAGTGGCTGCGGGGATCGCCGGTCGATGAGGCGATTGGTGGTGGCCCTCGTGCTGGCGAACCTGCTGGTGTTCGGATGGAATCGCGGCTGGTTCGACGGCGGCGGCGATCTCTCGTCGCGCGAGGAGAACGCCGAGCGGTTGCGTCCGGTGCCGCTGTCGCGCCTCGAGCCGCCCGTGAATGCACGCACCGAGCGCACCGGGGTTGCGCAGCCGACGGCGCCCGGCGCGCCCGCCGGGCCGGGCGCAATGCCGGCAGTGCCAGCCGGTGCGCCGACGAGCGCGCCGCCCGCCGGGCCGGCGAGCGCATTGCCGAACGCGACGCCGCCGACCGCGCCGCCGACCGCGCCCTCGAGCACGCCCTCGAGCACGCCCTCGAGCACGCCCTCGAGCACGCCCTCGAGCACGCCCTCGAGCACGCCGCCGGCCCTACCGGTTTCGCCGTCCGTCCCGCCCGCCGCCGCGTCGGCGCCGGCCGGCGTCGTCGCTGCGGTCGCCTGCCGGGCCTTCCCGCCGCTCGACGAGGACCGGGCAGCGGCGCTGCGCGGCGCACTCGAGCAGTCCGGTGCGTCGGTGAACGAGCGCCGCATCGAGCAGGGCGCGAGCTATCTCGTCTTCCTGCCGCCCGCGGAGAGTTCCGCACAGGCGCAGCAGCGGCTCGCCGAACTGCGCCGCATCGGACGCGACGACGCCTTCGTCATCCAGGACGGGCCGATGCGGCTGGCGATCTCGCTCGGCCTGTTCCGTTTCGAGAACGCCGCGCGCGCGATGGTCGATCAGCTGGTCCGCGCCGGCGAAACGCGCGCGCAGATCGTGCCGCGCCCGCCGATCCAGGTGCGCATCGCATTGCAGGCGCGCTGGCCGCAGCTCGAAGCGGCCGCGATCGCGACCATGCTCGGCGCGCAGTTCGACGCTCCGGCACGCGACTGCGATTGAAAATCGGGAAGGAGCGCGACGCCTCGCGAGCGACGCCGATCAGCGCCGCAGCGGCTCGTCGTCTCGTTCGGGACTGCTTTGCCGGATGCGCTCGAGCAGGTCGCTCGTCGAACGCTGGAAGCGGAACGGAATCGAATGCACCGACCCGCCCGCTGCGCGCACCTCGCTGGCGCCGACGATGTCGTCGAGCGGCCAGTCGCCGCCCTTGACGAGGACGTCGGGCCGGATCGCGACGATCAGCTCGAGCGGCGTGTCCGCCTCGAACCACGTGACGAGCGTCGTCGCTTCGAGCGCGGCGACGACGGCGAGCCGGTCGGCCAGCGGATTGATCGGTCGATCGCTGCCCTTGCCCAGTCGCTTGACCGACCCGTCGCTGTTCAACGCGACGACGAGCGAGGCGCCGAGCGCGCGCGCCTCGGCGAGGCAGGTGACGTGTCCTCTGTGCAGTACGTCGAACACGCCGTTGGTGAAGACAATCGGCCGCGGCAGGCCCGCTGCTTCGCGCGCGGCGTGCGCCGGATCGCAGATCTTGTGTTCGAAGCCGACCAGTGCGTTGCTCACGTCGTCGTCCGCGGGGCTGCGATCGATTGTAGCAACGGGCTGCCGCGCCGCTTCGCCGCGCCGCCCGCCGCTCGTCGGGCTTGCGCCCGCGCACGGCGCGTCGCTCACGTGGTGCGTCGCTCACGTGGTGCATCGCTCACGCGCCGCGCCGTTCCCCGCTGCGCGCCGCTCACGCCGCTCAAATACGCGCCGCGTTGCGCTGCTCGACGAACAGCGTGAGCACGCCCGTGTAGCCGTAGATCCGGTCGTACGCGATCTCGCCATTGGCGAAAAAGCCGACGAGAGGGATTTCCCCGAGATTGTGCGCAATGATTCCCAGTTCCACGCCGGTGGCGCCGAACAGGTGCTCGCCGCGCGCAACGCAGGAAACGTAGTGCGCGCCGAGCGCGTTCAGCTCGCCCGATTCGAGCTCCTCGCGCAGTTCCGTGCAGACGCGCACGAGGTCGGCGCGCGCCGCCTGCTGGTCGCGCGTGCAGAACACCGCGCGGTCTCCCTGTCGGGGCACGGTCGACACCGCGATCACGCGGTTCTGCGGATCGATGCCGAGCACGTTGCGCACCACGTAGTCGCCGAAGCCGACGCCGCGCGCAACCTCCGGCGGCGCGAAGCCGATCATCAGGCCGCGCGACAGCCGTTCGGCCGGCAGCGCGCGCAGGATCTCCTCGCCGTCGTGCGAGTCGCGCGCGGCCCCGCGCACGTCGAGGTCGTCGAGCAGGACGTCCAGTGCCGGCCGCTCGTCGAGCCGCTCGATGTAGTGCGACGTGCATGCCGAAACGATGTGTTCGCGCGAAAGCGGCGCACAGCCCTGCGTCACCCGCGACAGCAGGTGCACCTGTGCGCCGAAGGCGACGCCGGACAGCCCGCCGTGTACGACTCCGCCGGCCAGCTGCGGGCCGCGCGACTCGGCGCCGCCGACCAGGCCGCCGAACAGGAAACCGCTGTCGAGGCGGTGGGCGAGCCCGGCGATCGATTCAGGAAGCGCCGCGCTTGCCGAGTCGGCATGCACGAGCGCGCTCGACGTTCGAGGTCCGACGACACTTCGTTCGGAGTCGATCGCCGGCAGACGCTGCGAGCCGGAAAACACGCGCCAGCTGTCGGCCGGCAACTCGCAGATCATCGCGACGAGCGCGGGTTCCTGCGCGTACTCCGCGCCGCCGACGCAAACGCCGTGCGCCGCGGCGCCTACCCAGCGCACGCCGGGAAAACGCTCGCCGAGCGTCGAGGCAATCGACGGCAGGCGATCGGACAGCCCTTCGGTTACGTAGAGCAGTCCGAGTCCGGCGACGAGCGCGCTGTCGCCGGGCGGTTCGCGCGCCGACAGCTGCGCGATGACGCGCTGCGTCAGTTCGTGCCACTCGCCCTGGGCGGCGTGGCCGTGTCGAAAGGTTCGGGTCGAGAGGGTCATCGGCGTGCGTCTGTGGTTCGAGTCCCTCGCGGAAGCGCCCTCGGGAGTCAGATGCTCACCGGGCGGGCCCACGGCCGCGACGGCCGGGTTCCGGTCCCCCGGTCGAAGAAGACTTCTTCTTCCGATCGGCCGGCGTCTTCCTGCTCCGAGCAACTGGTGCGCCTTCCCGATCGGCGCGCGTTCCCCTGGCGGTTTTTTTTGCGGCTTCGGCAGCCGAAGATTTGCCCTGGGCGCCCAGGGCGGCGGCGGCGATCTGGTTGAACTGTCGATGCAGCAGTTCCCACCAGGCACCTGCGTCGAATCCGGGCAGCGCCGGCGCCTCGGCATGACCTTCGCCGCTGGCGGCGCTCGCCATCGCTGCGGCCGGCGTCTGCACGAGGTGTGCGGCGTCGTCCGGCGTCGTGGTCGCCGGCATGGAAGCGGCGCCCGAAACCTGGCCGACGCCGCCGGCCGCCGACATCGCGCCGGAGGCTGCGGCCGACATGGCCTGGGCGAGCGCGTTCGCCCCCGGAAGGTTCGTCGGCGAACCGATCATCGCGCCGTAGGCCTTCAGCGTCGCGATCGTTGCACGCTGTACCTCCAGCGCCTGTACGCTGCCCTTCAGCAGGTTCAGGTTCATCGTCAGCCACTGCTCGACCGCCTTCAGGTCCGCAATGCGTCGGTCGAGCTCATCGACGTCGGTTGTGGGCGCGAGCGACGACGGCACGCCGAATGCCGACCACGCGTTCTTCACGAAATCGACGGTGTCGAGCAGGTTGCCGACGTTCAGCGGGCCGACCCCGAGCCCCTGCAGGCCGCCCGCCAATCCCATGTTCTCGCGATCGTTCGCCATCGGAGCCTCCGGTCGGCAAAATTGACATTCGATCTGTCGCGGGCCATAATTCGCGGTTCCCCGGAGGGGTGCCCGAGTGGCTAAAGGGGGCAGACTGTAAATCTGTTGGCTTACGCCTACGTTGGTTCGAATCCAACCCCCTCCACCAGCGGCAGTTTGTCTCGACGGTAACTGGTTTTGGTGGTGATCGGTTCGCGGTGATCGGAATCGGCGGTTCGGCTCGCGGGTGTAGCTCAATGGTAGAGCAGAAGCCTTCCAAGCTTACGACGAGGGTTCGATTCCCTTCACCCGCTCCAGCACCTGCCGGGACGTTCCCGTTGCGCCCATGTGGCTCAGTGGTAGAGCACTCCCTTGGTAAGGGAGAGGTCGCGCGTTCGATCCGCGCCATGGGCACCAAACAACATCGAATCGACATCATCGAATCGCAACGTCGAGTCGCAACCAGCCGCAACGCCGGGGCCTGCATCGTCGAACCCGTGCCGAGCACGGTGGATCGCTAGCTGACAGCATCGGAACAAGAACCGGGAGTTCGAAATGGCGAAAGGAAAGTTCGAGCGTACGAAGCCGCACGTGAACGTGGGGACGATCGGACACGTGGATCACGGCAAGACGACGCTGACGGCGGCGATCACGACGGTGCTGTCGAAGCAGTTTGGCGGCGAGGCGCGGGGATACGACCAGATCGACAACGCGCCGGAGGAGAAGGCGCGCGGGATCACGATCAACACCTCGCACGTGGAGTACGAGACGAAGGCGCGGCACTACGCGCACGTTGATTGTCCGGGGCACGCGGACTACGTGAAGAACATGATCACGGGCGCGGCGCAGATGGACGGGGCGATTCTGGTGGTGAGCGCGGCCGACGGTCCGATGCCGCAGACGCGCGAGCACATTCTGCTGGCGCGCCAGGTGGGTGTGCCGTACATCGTCGTGTTCATGAACAAGTGCGACATGGTCGACGACGAGGAGCTGCTCGAGCTCGTCGAGATGGAAGTGCGCGAGTTGCTGAGCAAGTACGAYTTTCCGGGCGACGACGTGCCGATCATCAAGGGGTCGGCGTTGAAGGCGCTGGAGGGCGACAAGGGCGAGATCGGCGAGCAGGCGATCATGAAGCTTGCCGATGCGCTGGATGCGTACATTCCGACGCCCGAGCGAGCGGTCGATGGGGCGTTCCTGATGCCGATCGAGGACGTGTTCTCGATTTCGGGTCGCGGCACGGTGGTCACGGGGCGGGTGGAGCGCGGCGTGGTCAAGGTGGGCGAGGAGATCGAGATCGTGGGGATTCGTCCCACGGTGAAGACCACGTGCACGGGCGTGGAGATGTTCAGGAAGCTGCTGGACCAGGGTCAGGCGGGCGACAACGTKGGGGTGTTGCTGCGCGGCACCAAGCGYGAGGAGGTCGAGCGCGGGCAGGTGCTGGCCAAGCCGGGATCGATCACGCCGCACACGAAGTTCGAGTGCGAGGTGTACGTGYTGAGCAAGGAGGAGGGCGGTCGTCACACGCCGTTCTTCAACAACTACCGGCCGCAGTTCTACTTCCGCACGACGGACGTGACGGGGTCGGTGRCGCTGCCCGAGGGCACGGAGATGGTGATGCCGGGCGACAACGTGAAGATGACGGTGAGCCTGATCGCGCCGATCGCGATGGAGCAGGGCCTGCGCTTCGCGATCCGCGAGGGCGGGCGAACTGTGGGCGCCGGCGTCGTGGCGAAGGTGATCGAGTAAGTCGGGAAGAGAAGGGAGAAGGGGGAAGGGAGAAGGGGAAAACCAGCGCGGTGCGCGTCGCCGTCGAGGACTTTGCCCCTTCCCTCTTCTCCCTTCCCCCTTCCCTGAACTTCCACAGGGGCATAGCTCAACTGGCAGAGCGTCGGTCTCCAAAACCGAAGGTTGGGGGTTCGATTCCCTCTGCCCCTGCCAAACCAACGGGCCGCTTCGAGCGACCATCCGGATGTCGAATCAGACGATCGAAAACGTGACCAGCGGCGCCGACCGCGCGAAGGTCGTTCTGGCCATCGCAGCCGTCGTCGCCGGTGTCATCGGCTTCTACTGGTTGGCGCAGCAACCGACGATCGCGCGCGTGGGCGCGGTTCTCGCCGGACTCGTCGTTGGTGCGGGCATCGCCTACACGTCGGGGCCGGGGCAGCGCTTCTTTGCGTTCTCCCGCGACTCCTGGAGCGAGACGAAACGCGTCTACTGGCCCGACCGCAAGGAGACGACGCAGGTCACCCTGATCGTCTTCGCGTTCGTCGTGGCGATGGCGCTGTTCCTGTGGCTGGTCGACAAGACGCTCGAGTTCACGCTGTACGACCTCATTCTCGGGTGGAATCGTTGATGACCAAGCGCTGGTACGTGGTGCACGCCTACTCCGGAATGGAGAAGAGCGTCGCGCGGGCGATCCGGGAGCGCGCCGACCGCGCCGGCATGGGCGAGAAGTTCGGTCGCATCCTCGTGCCTACCGAGGAAGTCGTCGAGATGAAGGGCGGGCAGCGCACGATCACCGAGCGGCGCTTCTTCCCCGGCTACGTGCTCGTCGAGATGGACATGGACGACGCCAGCTGGCACCTCGTCAAGCATACGAACAAGGTCACCGGCTTCATCGGCGGCACCGGCAACCGCCCGAGTCCGATCTCCGAGAAGGAGGTCGAGAAGATCATGGCGCAGATGCAGGAGGGCGTCGAAAAGCCGCGGCCGAAGACGTTGTTCGAGGTCGGCGAGATGGTCCGCGTGCGCGAGGGTCCGTTCACCGACTTCAACGGCAACGTCGAGGAAGTCAACTACGACAAGAGCCGCCTGCGCGTCTCGGTCACGATCTTCGGTCGTGCCACGCCGGTCGAGCTCGAGTTCGGGCAGGTCGAGAAGGTTTGAAGTAGTACGGGGCGGGTTTTCGAGGCGTTACGCCTCGGCGCCCCATCGAGGAGTCCCGCCGGGGCGCGGCGCAAGCAGGCGCTGGCAGGACGTTCGCACTCACCAGGGAGCCAGCATGGCGAAGAAGATCACCGGTTACGTGAAGCTGCAGGTGCCGGCCGGCAAGGCCAATCCGGCGCCGCCGATCGGGCCCGCGCTCGGTCAGCGCGGCCTGAACATCATGGAATTCTGCAAGGCGTTCAACGCGCAGACGCAGGGACTGGAGCCCGGTCTGCCCATTCCGGTCGTCATCACCGCGTACGCCGACAAGAGCTTCACCTTCGTGATGAAGACACCGCCCGCAACGGTGCTCATCAAGAAGGCCGCGAAGATCGACAAGGGCTCGGCCAAGCCGCACACCGACAAGGTCGGCACCATCACGCGCGCGCAGGCCGAGGAGATCGCGAAAGCGAAGATGCCCGACCTCACCGCTGCCGACATGGACGCCGCCGTGCGCAGCATCGCCGGATCGGCGGCGAGCATGGGCATCACCGTGGAGGGCGTGTAATGGCCAGCCTCACCAAACGCCAGAAGACGATCCGCGCCGGTCTCGACCGGCAGAAGATCTACGCGCTCGCCGACGCGCTACAGACGGTGAAGACCACCGCCACCGCGAAGTTCGACGAGTCGATCGACGTCGCCGTCCAGCTTGGCGTCGACCCGAAGAAATCCGACCAGGTCGTGCGTGGCTCGGTCGTGCTGCCGGCCGGCACCGGCAGGAGCGTGCGCGTCGCAGTGTTCACGCAGGGCGAGAAGGCCGAGGCCGCGCGTGCGGCGGGCGCCGACATCGTCGGCATGGAAGACCTCGCCGAGCAGGTGCGCGCGGGCAACCTGAACTTCGACGTCGTCGTCGCGTCGCCCGACGCGATGAAGGTCGTCGGTACGCTGGGCCAGATCCTCGGCCCGCGCGGGCTGATGCCGAACCCGAAGGTGGGCACGGTCACGCCCGACGTCGCCACCGCGGTGAAGAACGCCAAGGCGGGTCAGGTGCAGTACCGCACCGACAAGGCCGGCATCGTCCACGCGTCGATCGGCCGCGCATCGTTCGGCATCGAGCAGCTCGAGACGAACCTGCGCGCGCTGGTCGAGGCGCTGAATCGCGCCAAGCCGGCGGCATCGAAGGGCATTTACCTGCGCAAGGTCGCGGTCTCCAGCACGATGGGCATCGGCGTGAAGATCGATACGGCCTCGTTCTCGGCCGCCGCTGCAGCGGCCGCCTGAAGGCACGGGCGAGAGGCAACGAGGAAGCCGCACGCAGCAGAAAGGAACTTTGGGCCGCGAGCCGGCCGCCGAGTCGAGCGGGATCTCCCGCGAAGCGAAGCAGCCGGTCCGCGGGTTGTCAAAGACCGCAGGGCGCCGAAGGTCGCGAGGCCCGAAGCCTTAATCGGCGAGTCCGGACGAACACGCAAGTGCGAGGCCAGGTTCGCAACCCTGCGCAGATGGCGGAACCCGAAGCGAGAGTTTCACCGGAACGGTCCGCAAGGGCTGGTTCGAAGGGCTCGGACTCGGAAACGCCGTAACGGCGCGTAGCGCCGCATTCATGGGAAGCAAATGGCTCTGAACCGAGAAGCGAAAGCGACCGTCGTCGCCGAGGTCTCCGCCGAAGTGGCGAAGGCGCAGGCGATCGTAGTCGCCGAGTACCGAGGTCTGGAAGTCGGAGCGATCACCGCGCTGCGCAAGCAGGCGCGGGGGCAGGGCGTGTACCTGCGCGTGTTGAAGAACACGCTCGCGCGCCGCGCCGTCGCCGGGACGCCGTTCGAGGGGCTGTCCGACCGCATGGTCGGGCCGCTCATCTACGGTTTTTCGAGCGATCCGGTGTCGGCCGCGAAGGTGCTGAACGACTTCGCCAAGGGCAACGACAAGCTGCAGCTGAAGGCAGGCGCGATGGCCAACTCCGTTCTCGACGAGAACGGCGTCAAGGCGCTCGCCACGATGCCCAGCCGCGACGAGTTGCTGGCGAAGTTGCTCGGCACGATGCAGGCGCCGGTCGCCCAGTTCGTCCGCACGCTCAACGAGGTGCCGGCGCGTTTCGCCCGCACCCTGGCCGCCGTGCGCGACCAGAAAGAGCAGGCGGGCGCCTGAGCCGAAGGCGAGCATCTGGCCGAAGGCGAACACCCGGCCCGATCCAACCCGATTTCCAGAACGCAATCGAACCGAACCGTACGGAGTGATACAGAAATGGCACTGAACAAGGAAGAGATCCTCGACGCGATCGCCGGCATGACCGTGCTCGAGCTGTCCGAGCTGATCAAGCAGATGGAAGACAAGTTCGGCGTGTCCGCCGCCGCCGCCGCCGTCGCCGCCGCGCCGGCTGCCGGTGCTGCCGCCGCTCCCGCCGCCGAGGAGCAGACCGAATTCACGGTGATGCTGCTGGGCGCCGGCGAGAAGAAGGTCGAGGTCATCAAGGTCGTCCGCGCGGCGACCGGCCTGGGCCTGAAGGAGGCCAAGGACCTCGTCGACGGTGCGCCGAAGGCCGTCAAGGAAGCCATCTCGAAGGCCGACGCCGAGGCGCTGAAGAAGCAGCTCGACGACGCCGGCGCGAAAGTGGAGATCAAGTAAGCGTTGTTGCTTCGTCCCCCGCGACCCGTGTCGACCGCCCGCCCACAAGGGTGCGCGGTGCGGCCGGGTTGCGCCCGCGTCTTGCGTGCACTGCACGGGAACGCGGTTTGCCGGCTTGCCAGGCGCCGGCAAACCCCGTTCTCCGGAGCCTCGATGTCCGGAAAGTCATTCCGGGACGCCCCGCCCCGCGGGGTTCTCTCATCGGCAGCTTCGCCCTACGCCCCCTACTCGTGCGTGACCCCCGCCCCGGGTCGCCACTGCATCCCCGTTTCCACCGTCTCCCGCTAGACACGGAGTGTTCATGGCCACCGCTTCCCCGTACTCGTTCACCGAGAAAAAGCGCATCCGCAAGAGCTTCGCCAAGCGACGCGTGGTCCTCGACGTGCCGTACCTGCTGACGACGCAGATCGAGTCGTACCACCAGTTCCTGCAGGCCGACGTCGAGCCCGGCTCGCGGCGCGCCGAGGGCCTGCAGGCGGCGTTCGGGTCGGTGTTCCCGATCGTTTCGCACAACGAGTTCGCACGACTGGAGTTCGTCAACTACACGTTGGGCAATGCGGCCTTCGACGTGAAGGAATGCCAGCAGCGCGGCCTCACCTTCTGCGCGCCGTTGCGCGCGAGGGTGCGCCTGGTGATCATGGACCGCGAGGCGGCGCGGCCCACGGTGAAGGAGGTCAAGGAGCAGGAGGTCTACATGGGCGAGATCCCGCTCATGACGACCAACGGCTCGTTCATCGTCAACGGCACCGAGCGCGTCATCGTCTCGCAGCTGCACCGCTCGCCGGGCGTGTTCTTCGAGCACGACCGCGGCAAGACGCACAGCTCGGGCAAGCTGCTGTTCTCGGCGCGCATCATTCCGTACCGCGGCTCGTGGCTCGACTTCGAGTTCGATCCGAAGGACATCCTGTACTTCCGCGTAGACCGCCGCCGCAAGATGCCGGTGACGATCCTGCTGAAGTCGATCGGCCTCACCCCCGAGCAGATCCTCGCGCACTTCTTCGCCTTCGACAGCTTCCGGCTGATGAACGAGGGCGCGCAGCTCGAGCTGGTGCCCGAGCGGCTGCGCGGCGAGATGGCGCGCTTCGACATCGTCGATCGCGACGGCAAGCTGATCGTCGGCAAGGACAAGCGGATCAACGCCAAGCACATCCGCGACATGGAATCGGCCGGCATGAAGCACGTGTCGGTGCCCGAGGATTACCTCCTCGGGCGTGCGCTCGCGCACAACGTCGTCGATCCGGAAACCGGCGAGATCCTGGCGAAAGCCAACGACGAGCTCGGTGAAGACCTGCTGAAGAAGCTGCGCGCGGCCAACGTGCGCGAGTTCCGCGCGCTCTACACGAACGACCTCGACCAGGGGCCGTACATCTCGCAGACGCTGCGCACCGACGAGACGGCCGACCAGATGGCCGCGCGCGTGGCGATCTACCGGATGATGCGCCCCGGCGAGCCGCCCACCGAAGACGCGGTGGAGGCGCTGTTCAATCGGCTGTTCTACAGCGAGGACGCCTACGACCTGTCGAAGGTCGGCCGGATGAAGTTCAACCGGCGCGTCGGGCGCGAGGAGCTCACCGGGCCGATGACGCTCACCAACGAGGACATCCTCGCGGTGATCAAGATCCTCGTCGAGTTGCGCAACGGCCGCGGCGAGATCGACGACATCGACCACCTCGGCAACCGCCGCGTTCGCTGCGTGGGCGAGCTCGCCGAGAACCAGTTCCGCGCGGGGCTGGTGCGCGTCGAGCGTGCGGTCAAGGAGCGCCTGGGCCAGGCCGAGACCGAAAACCTGATGCCGCACGACCTGATCAACAGCAAGCCGATCAGCGCGGCCATTCGCGAGTTCTTCGGATCGTCGCAGCTGTCGCAGTTCATGGACCAGACCAACCCGCTGTCGGAGATCACGCACAAGCGGCGCGTCTCGGCACTCGGCCCGGGAGGCCTGACGCGCGAGCGCGCCGGCTTCGAGGTGCGCGACGTGCACCCGACCCACTACGGCCGCGTGTGCCCGATCGAGACCCCGGAAGGCCCGAACATCGGCCTGATCAACTCGCTGGCGCTCTACGCACAGCTGAACGAGTACGGTTTCCTCGAGACGCCGTACCGCAAGGTGGTCGACAGCCGCGTCTCCGACGAGATCCACTACCTGTCGGCGATCGAGGAAGGCCGCTACGTGATCGCGCAGGCCAATGCCGCGATCGACGACACCGGCAAGCTCACCGGCGACCTCGTCTCGGTGCGCAAGGCGGGTGAATCCGAACTCACGTCGCCCGTGCACGTCGAGTACATGGACGTCGCGCCGTCGCAGATCGTCTCGGTGGCCGCCTCGCTCATTCCGTTCCTAGAGCACGACGACGCGAACCGCGCACTGATGGGTTCGAACATGCAGCGTCAGGCGGTGCCGTGCCTGCGTCCCGAGAAGCCGCTGGTCGGCACCGGCATCGAGCGCACCTGCGCGGTCGATTCGGGCACGGTCGTCACTGCGCTGCGCGGCGGCGTCGTCGACTTTGTCGACGCCGACCGCATCGTGGTGCGCGTGCACGACGACGAAGCCGCCGCCGGCGAAGTCGGCGTGGACATCTACAACCTGACGAAGTACACGCGCAGCAACCAGAACACGAACATCAACCAGCGTCCGATCGTGCGCAAGGGCGACACGATCTCCCGGGGCGACGTCATCGCCGACGGCGCCTCCACCGACCTCGGCGAGCTCGCACTCGGGCAGAACATGCTCGTCGCGTTCATGCCGTGGAACGGCTACAACTTCGAAGACTCGATCCTGATCTCCGAGAAAGTCGTCTCCGACGACCGCTACACGTCGATCCACATCGAGGAGCTGTCGGTGCTCGCGCGCGACACCAAGCTCGGTCCGGAGGACATCACGCGCGACATCTCGAACCTGTCGGAGTCGCAGCTGGCGCGCCTCGACGATTCGGGCATCGTCTACATCGGCGCCGAGGTCGAGGCGGGCGACACGCTGGTCGGCAAGGTCACGCCGAAGGGCGAGACGCAGCTCACCCCCGAGGAGAAGCTGCTGCGCGCGATCTTCGGCGAGAAGGCCTCCGACGTGAAGGACACGTCGCTGCGCGTTCCCTCGGGCATGAACGGCACGGTCATCGACGTGCAGGTGTTCACGCGCGAAGGCATCCAGCGCGACAAGCGCGCGCAGTCGATCATCGACGACGAACTGAAGCGCTACCGCCAGGACCTCAACGACCAGCTGCGCATCGTCGAGAACGACGCGTTCTCGCGGATCGAGCGGCTGCTGGTCGGCAAGCCCGTCAACGGCGGGCCGAAGCGGCTGGCCAAGGGTGCGGCGGTCACCGCCGAGTACCTGGCGGACCTCGACCGCTATCACTGGTTCGAGATCCGGCTGGCCGACGAGACGGCGGCCAGCCAGCTCGAGGCGCTGAAGGAATCGATCGAGCAGAAGCGCCACTCCTTCGACCTCGCGTTCGAGGAGAAGCGCAAGAAGCTCACGCAGGGCGACGAGCTGCCTCCGGGCGTGCTGAAGATGGTCAAGGTGTACCTGGCCGTCAAGCGCCGCCTGCAGCCGGGCGACAAGATGGCGGGTCGCCACGGCAACAAGGGCGTCGTCTCGCGCATCGTCCCGATCGAGGACATGCCGTACATGGCCGACGGCACGCCGGTCGACATCGTGCTCAACCCGCTCGGCGTGCCCTCGCGGATGAACGTCGGGCAGATCCTCGAGACGCACCTGGGCTGGGCGGCGAAGGGCATCGGCCGGCGCATCGGCGATCTGCTCGCGTCGCAGGCGCGCGCCGCCGAGGTGCGCAGCTTGCTCGAGCAGGTATACAACGGCGGCGGCCAGGACGCCGAGCTGTCGCAACTCGACGAGGATTCGGTCGTCGAGCTTGCGTCGAATCTCGTCGAGGGCGTCCCGTTCGCCACGCCGGTGTTCGACGGCGCTTCGGAGCCGGAAATCCACCGCATGCTCGAGCTCGCGTATCCGGACGCCGAGCCGCGTACGAAACTGATCGGCTTCACGCCGACCAAGACGCAGGTCACGTTGCACGACGGCCGCACCGGCGACGCCTTCGACCGCCCGGTGACGGTGGGCTACATGCACATGCTGAAGCTGCACCACCTGGTCGACGACAAGATGCACGCGCGCTCCACCGGGCCGTACTCGCTCGTCACGCAGCAGCCGCTGGGCGGAAAGGCGCAATTCGGCGGACAGCGCTTCGGCGAGATGGAGGTCTGGGCGCTCGAGGCCTACGGCGCGTCGTACATGCTGCAGGAGATGCTCACGGTGAAGTCCGACGACGTCAACGGGCGCACGAAGGTCTACGAGAACCTCGTCAAGGGCGAGCACACGATCGACGCCGGGATGCCCGAGTCGTTCAACGTGCTGGTCAAGGAAATCCGCTCGCTCGGCATCGACATCGACCTCGAGCGCAACTGAGCGTGACGAAACCGAGCGTGACGAAACCGAGCGAAGGATTCAGGAGTTTTTCATGAAAGCATTGCTCGATCTGTTCAAGCAGGTCCAGGAAGAAGAGCATTTCGACGCGATCAAGATCGGGCTCGCTTCGCCCGAGAAGATCCGTTCGTGGTCGTTCGGCGAGGTGAAGAAACCCGAGACGATCAACTACCGCACGTTCAAACCGGAACGCGACGGTCTGTTCTGCGCGAAGATCTTCGGGCCGATCAAGGACTACGAGTGCCTGTGCGGCAAGTACAAGCGGCTGAAGCACCGCGGCGTCATCTGCGAGAAGTGCGGCGTCGAGGTCACGCTGGCCAAGGTGCGCCGCGAGCGCATGGGCCACATCGAGCTGGCCAGCCCGGTCGCGCACATCTGGTTCCTGAAGTCGCTGCCGTCGCGCCTGGGCATGGTGCTCGACATGACGCTGCGCGACATCGAGCGCGTGCTCTATTTCGAGGCCTTCGTCGTCATCGAACCCGGCATGACGCCGCTCAAGCGCGGCCAGATCATGACCGAGGACGACTTCATCGCGAAGACCGAGGAATACGGCGACGAGTTCCGCGCGATGATGGGCGCCGAAGGCGTGCGCGAGTTGCTGCGCACGATCGACATCAACCACGACATCGAGAACCTGCGCCGCGAGCTCGAGGCCACCGGGTCGGAAGCGAAAATCAAGAAGATCGCGAAGCGGCTGAAGGTGCTCGAGGGCTTCCAGCGCTCGGGCATCAAGCCCGACTGGATGGTCATGGAAGTGCTGCCGGTGCTGCCGCCCGAGCTGCGTCCGCTGGTGCCGCTCGACGGCGGGCGCTTCGCCACCTCCGACCTCAATGATCTGTACCGGCGCGTCATCAACCGCAACAACCGCCTCAAGCGCCTGCTCGAGCTGAAGGCGCCCGAGATCATCGTGCGCAACGAGAAGCGCATGCTGCAGGAGTCGGTCGATTCGCTGCTCGACAACGGCCGCCGCGGCAAGGCGATGACCGGCGCCAACAAGCGCGCGCTGAAGTCGCTCGCCGACATGATCAAGGGCAAGGGCGGACGCTTCCGCCAGAACCTGCTCGGCAAGCGCGTCGACTACTCGGGCCGCTCGGTCATCGTGGTCGGCCCGCAGTTGAAGCTGCACCAGTGCGGGCTGCCCAAGCTGATGGCGCTCGAACTGTTCAAGCCGTTCATCTTCAACAAGCTCGAGACGATGGGCGTGGCCACGACCATCAAGCAGGCCAAGAAATACGTCGAGAGCCAGGAACCGATCGTCTGGGACATCCTCGAGGAGGTGATCCGCCAGCACCCGGTGCTGCTGAACCGCGCGCCGACGCTGCACCGCCTCGGCATCCAGGCCTTCGAGCCGGTGCTGATCGAAGGCAAGGCCATTCAGCTGCACCCGCTCGTCTGCGCGGCGTTCAACGCCGACTTCGACGGTGACCAGATGGCCGTGCACGTTCCGCTGTCGCTCGAGGCGCAGCTCGAGGCGCGCGCACTGATGCTCGCGTCGAACAACGTGCTGTTCCCGTCGAACGGCGAGCCGTCGATCGTTCCGTCGCAGGACATCGTGCTCGGCCTGTACTACACGACGCGCGAGAAGATCGCGGCGAAGGGCGAGGGCATGTTCTTCGCCGACGTCGGCGAGGTGCAGCGCGCCTACGATAACGAGCAGGTGGAGCTCGGCGCGAAGATCACCGTGCGTCTCGTCGAGTACGCGAAGGACGGCGAAACCGGCGAGTTGCTGCCGAACCCGATCCGGGCGGAAACCACCGTCGGCCGCGCTCTGCTCTCGGAGATCCTGCCGCAGGGCCTTCCGTTCGCGCTGATGAACAAGGCGCTGAAGAAGAAGGAGATCAGCCGCCTGATCAACGCGTCGTTCCGCCGCTGCGGGCTGCGCGACACCGTCATCTTCGCCGACAAACTGATGCAGTCGGGCTTCCGGCTGGCCACCCGCGCCGGCATCTCGATCGCCATCGACGACATGCTGGTGCCGACGCAGAAGGCCGAGATCCTGACGCAGGCCGAGCGCGAAGTGAAGGAGATCGAGCAGCAATACACCTCGGGTCTCGTCACGCAGGGCGAGCGCTACAACAAGGTGGTCGACATCTGGGGCCGCGCGAGCGACGACGTGGGCAAGGCGATGATGCGCCAGCTCGAGACGCAGGAAGCGGTCGACCGCGCCGGGCAGCCGGTGCGCCAGGAGTCGTTCAACTCGATCTACATGATGGCCGACTCGGGCGCGCGCGGTTCGGCCGCCCAGATCCGCCAGCTCGCGGGAATGCGAGGCCTGATGGCCAAGCCCGACGGCTCGATCATCGAGACGCCGATCACCGCGAACTTCCGCGAAGGCCTGAACGTTCTGCAGTACTTCATCTCGACGCACGGCGCGCGCAAGGGCCTGGCCGACACCGCGCTGAAAACGGCGAACTCGGGCTACCTCACGCGGCGGCTCGTCGACGTCACGCAGGACCTCGTCGTCACCGAAGACGACTGCGGCACCTCGCAGGGCGTGTCGATGAAGGCGCTGATCGAGGGCGGCGAAGTCGTCGAGGCGCTGCGCGATCGGATCCTCGGCCGCGTCGCGATTTCCGACGTCGTGCATCCCGAGACGCAGGAAACGGCGTTCGAGGCCGGCACGCTGCTCGACGAGGACACGGTCGAGGAAATCGAGCGCATCGGCGTCGACGAAGTGCGCGTGCGCACGCCGCTCACCTGCGCGACGCGCTACGGACTGTGCGCGAAATGCTACGGCCGTGACCTCGGCCGCGGCGTGCTGGTCAACAGCGGCGAAGCGGTCGGCGTCATCGCGGCGCAGTCGATCGGCGAGCCCGGAACGCAATTGACGATGCGCACCTTCCACATCGGGGGCGCCGCCTCGCGCGCAGCGGTGTCGAGTTCGGTCGAGGCGAAATCCAACGGCATCGTGCGTTTCACGCGCCAGATGCGCTACGTGACCAACGCCAAGGGCGACCAGGTCGTCATCTCGCGTTCTGGCGAGATCACGATCACCGACGACAACGGCCGCGAGCGCGAGCGTCACAAGGTGCCGTACGGCGCGCTGCTGCTGGTCGGCGACGGCAAGACCGTCAAGGCCGGCACACAGATCGCGTCGTGGGATCCGCTCACGCGTCCGATCATCACCGAGTACCCGGGCACGATCCGCTTCGAGAACATCGAGGAGGGCGCCACCGTTGCGCGGCAGATCGACGAGGTCACCGGGCTGTCCACGCTGGTCGTCATCGACTCGAAGCGCCGCGCCTCCGCGGGCAAGAGCGTTCGCCCGCAGGTCAAGCTGATCAACGACGCCGGCGAGGAGGTGAAGATCGCCAACACCGACCACGCGGTGACGATCAGCTTCCCGGTCGGCGCGCTGATCACCGTGCGCGACGGCCAGCAGGTGGGGGTCGGCGAGATCCTCGCGCGCATCCCGCTCGAGTCGCAGAAGACGCGCGACATCACCGGGGGCCTGCCGCGCGTGGCCGAGTTGTTCGAAGCGCGCTCGCCGAAGGACGCCGGCATGCTCGCCGAGGTCACCGGCACCGTCTCGTTCGGCAAGGACACGAAGGGCAAGCAGCGCCTGGTCATCACCGACCTCGACGGCAACGCGCACGAGTTCCTGATCCCGAAGGACAAGAACGTGCTGGTGCACGACGGCCAGGTGGTGAACAAGGGCGAGATGATCGTCGACGGCGCCGCCGATCCGCACGACATCCTGCGCCTGCTCGGCATCGAGGCGCTCGCGCGCTACATCGTCGACGAGGTACAGGACGTCTACCGGTTGCAGGGCGTGAAGATCAACGACAAGCACATCGAGGTGATCGTTCGCCAGATGCTGCGTCGCGTGCAGATCACCGACCCGGGCGACACGCCGTTCATCACCGGCGAGCAGGTCGAACGTTCGGAGCTGTACGACGAGAACGACAAGGCGACCGACGCCGGCAAGACGCCGGCCACGCACGCGAACCTTCTGCTCGGCATCACGAAGGCGTCGCTGTCCACCGACTCGTTCATCTCGGCCGCTTCCTTCCAGGAGACGACGCGCGTGCTCACCGAGGCGGCGATCATGGGCAAGCGCGACGAGTTGCGCGGGCTGAAGGAGAACGTGATCGTCGGACGCCTGATTCCGGCCGGCACCGGCCTCGCGTTCCACCGCGCGCGGCGCGCCAAGGAGCAGAGCGAGGCGCAGGAACAGGCCGCGCTGGCCGCCGCGGAGGCGTTGTTCGAGCCGATGCCCGGCGCGGAGTCCGAGGAAACGGCCGACGTGCATCCGGATGGCGAAACCGGCGAGTGATCGACCGGGCGCGGCGCGCTGGCGCGCCGCGCTCGCCGTCGGCTGCGTGCTGGCGCTGTCGGCCTGCGCGCAGTTTCCGCTCGGTTCGCCCGCGGTGGGCGCGCGTGGCCCGGTCGTCGAGCGCGCCGAAGCCTTCGCGTTGCCCGTCGGACGGCCCGATCTTCGGGTCGGCGAGCGTTGGGTCTGGTCGGCGCACGAGGTCGGCGCCAACGCCTCCGATGACACGACGGTCATCGAGCGTGTCGTCACGCAGGTTTCCGGCGATCGCGCCGAACTGCGCCAGGTCGCGCTGCATCCGGTCACGCGCCGCCCCAGCGGCGCGGCGCAGACTCGCATCGTCAAGCGGTCGGTCTGGCACCTCGAGCCGAACACCCGTTCGCGCGGCGACATCAAGGCGCTCGTCTTCCCGCTCACCGTGGGCAAGACCTGGAACTACGAATACTGGCTCGGCGGTCGCGATGGCGACGCCGTCACCGACTATCGCTACCGGGCGCGCGTCGACGGCATCGAGACGATCTCGACACCCGCCGGCCGCTTCGAGACGCTTCGCGTCTCGCACGAGGGTCGATGGAGCCGGCCGGTGATCGAACAAGGACGGCCGGTGGAACGTTCAGGCGACGTGCGCACCACCTACTGGTATGCGCCGGCCGTCGGCACCTGGGTGCGGCTGGAGGTCGACCTGCGCCGGCCCGACGGGTCGCGCGATCTCGGGATCGTGCAGGAGCTGGTCGAGTACGACCCTGGGAAGTGAGTGCGGCCGTGCGCGCCCGGACCACGCCGGGCGGCGCGGGTGGGCCCGCGGTCGGTCAGCTGCGGCGAAGGTGCGCGCTCGCGTCGTGGCCGCGCTCGCTCCAAGCGGCCCGCGCCGGCCCGCGCGCCGCGACGAAGCCGGCGACCGCCAGCACGAGCGGCACGGCGGCAGCGCCGACCGGGAAGGGCGCGCCGGTGGCCAGGCGCAGCGACAGCGTCGCGTAGACCGACGGCAACAGCAGCGCCAGGCTCGTGAGCAGCGACGTCCAGCGCGCCCAGTTCTCGCCTTGCACGACAGGTCGGATCAGCAGTAGTGCGACGACACCGCCGGCGAGGAATCCGGCTGCGGCAACCTTGAGGACGCCGAGGATCACCAACTGCAGCCCGTGCGGAACGGCCTCCCACGCCGTGCCTGCAGCGATCGCGTGGTACGGCATGAAGCGCTCGGCGCTCCAGTAGCGCCCGAACATGAACAGGCCGGTGAGCCCGACGGCGATATAGCAGGCGACGGCGATCTTCATGCGGGTGCTCATGCTGGTCTCCTCGCTGACCTCGATAGTGGTTTTTCTCGCGCGTGCGAGCTCCTGGCAATACCCCGTGCGGGTAGCTGCTTCCCCGCATTGGTCCTGGGCGGGTCAGGCGACTGCGACGGCGTGTCGCCGCATTCCGAGAACCAGCGTCAACGCGAAGCCCAGCGACACCAGGCTGCCGACGATTCCGAGCGTGAGTACACCCGAATAATCGGGCGCGGCCGCCAGCGTCGCCCCGGCCGCCGCCGGGCCGATCGATAGCCCGGCGCCGATCATGAAGTTGGCGAGCACGACGAGCCTGCCGCTGGTGTCATGGGTGGCAATGCTCGCCAGCAGGAACGGAAGCGCGAAGGTCCACGCGAACTTGAATACCGACGTAGCGACCAGGTACGTGGTTCCGGACAACGGAGACTGCAGCAGCGCAACCGAGCCACCCAGCATCGCGTAGCCGAGCACGAGCGGGGCAAGGCAACCCCAGCGTCCGCCGATCCACGTGGCCGCGAGCGAACCTGCGATGCCGAACAGCGTGGCGATCGTCAGTGCGTCGCCGATGCTCTGCGGCGCCATGCCGGCCCGATCGCCGATTCGCTCGACGTAGGCCCAGACGCCACCGAGCGCGATGTAGAACAGCACGACGGCTGCCAGTCCTGCGACCGAGACGAGCCAGTATGCGCGCCGATTCTCCTGCGGATGCGTGTTGACGCCGGCGGTCGGCAGCAGGCTGGCCAGCGGCAGCATCGCGGCGCTGGCGATCGCGAGAAACAGATAGACCGATTCGAGCCCGTAGTGCGGCAGGAGGCCGGGCAGCAACTTGAGCCCGATCGCGCCGAGAACGAGCTGGCCGACGACCCACCAGCCGTAGTTGCGCTCGCGCTGTCGCGTCTGGCCGATGGTCACCATGCACAGGATGATCACGCTGCCCGAACCGAGCCCGCTCACGAAACGCCAGAAGGCGAGCATCGTGCCGGAATCGACTGACTGCGAAGAGGCGATGTTGCCGAGAACCATCAGTGCCAGGCAGCTGCGGATCGCCGTTCGCCAATTCCAGAAGCGCATCCACCACAACGTCGAGAACGTCACCAGCGCCATCGCGCCGAGCTCGGCGGAGATCACGAGTCCGGCGGCCTGCGGCGTCAGTCCCGAGCCCGTCACCAACGCGCCGACGATCGCCGGTGCGAGCAGCAGGACGGCCGGCGAGATCGCCGACAGCAGCACCAGCGCCGCGATCGTCGCCTTCGAGTCGATGTCGATTCTTTGCATCCGTCTTCTCCTCGGGCCCGGGTTCAGATTGCCCGGGCCATCTCGTCGATGAGTCCGCGCTGGAATGCGGCGAACCGCTCCTTCGGCTGCTGCGCTTCGATGAGCTCGTCGAAGGGGTCTTCGACGCCCATCGAGCAGTCCGCGAGCGTCTCGAGGACCGCATGTGCGCAGAAGGGCACCACCGCTTCCGAGTACCCGCCCTCGTGGACCATTGCGAGTCGGCCGTTGCAGTACGCATCGGCCAGCGCCATCGCTCGGCGCGTCAGGTCGACGAAGGCGCGCGAGCCGAGCAGCATTCGCGCCATCGGATCGGTGCCGTTGGCATCGAAGCCGCAGGCGACGACGATCAGCTCGGGCCGGTACCGCGCAATCAACGGTTCGACCAGGCGCTGCATCGCGTACTCGTAGGCGTTGCGTCCGCCGCCGGGCAGCAGCGGCACGTTCAGGTTCGCGCGCTGGCCCGGGCCGGCGCCGCGCTCCTCGAATCCGCTGTAGCCGGGAGGGAAGCATCCTTCCTGGTGCAGGGAGATCGTGAGCACGTCGGGGCGTTCGTAGAAGATCGACTGCGTTCCGTTGCCGTGATGTACGTCCCAGTCGAGCACCACAACGCGGGATAGTCCGTGGCGTGCGATCGCGGTCTCGACCGCGATTGCCGCGTTCGCGAGCAGGCAGAAGCCGCAGGAGCGCTCGGGCAGGCAGTGGTGCCCCGGCGGGCGCGTCATTGCGTAGGCGTTTCGCAGTCGGCCGGTGAGCACGTCATCGACCGCCTGCATCGCGAGTCCGGTCGACAGCTTCGCGATCTCGTAGCTGCCGCGGCCGAAGGGCGCGAAGTCGCCCAGATTCCCGCCGCCCGCATCCGACGCAGCCTGGAACGCCTCGAGATACGTCCGCGGGTGCACGCGCATCAGGTCGGTCTCGTCGGCCATTGGTGCGGACCGGGCATCCAGCCGGGACGCAAGGCCCGACACCTGCATCAACGAAACGACGCGCCGTTTCGACTCGGGTGATTCGGCGTGACCCCCGGAGGCCATCGGCTGCACCCAGCCGCCGACGGGCATCACGAGCGCGTGCTCGCCGGTCGTGTGCCACAGGCACTTCTCGTCGTGAAAGAAACCGGTCTGTGAGGCCATCGGTGATCCCCTGCCGTGCCCGGGGTCCAGGCGGAAGACCGACGGTAAGCGCGCGGGAGACGTGTTCGCAGTCGTTCAGATGTACAGGCGGCCTGCTGCCGCTGCTGCACTGCGCCATCATGCGGATCGGTTGCGCTTCCTGCACGGGCCCCCGAAACGGCGGGGACTGGCTACTGCACTGCCGCACGGATCGGACCGTTTGCGAACCCGTACGGTCGTCCATATGAACGATGGGGAGCCGGGGCATTGCGCCGATATGCAGGCGCGGGTAGCTTGCCCCTGCGATGAACCCCGAGCGGCAGCCGGAAACGATGGCGTCCGACTTCTACTGGAACGAGCACGTGCAGCAGGCGCGGGCGCCGCAGCCGTCGCCGAACGACGATGCGGCGGCCGTGCAGGCCGAGCGGCCGGTGGCGGCAGCGGTGAGCAGTTGCCTGCTGCACCTCTATCAGCTCGCGGTCGATTCGCGGATCGGCGAGTTCGAAGAGCAATTGTTCACGCTGATGCGCGAGTACCTCGTGTTCGACGGCGCGTGGTTTGGGCGCTCGACGATGATGGCCCCCGGTCCGGTCATGCACAACAGCTACGTCCACAACCTCGGGCCGCAGTTCGTCGCCGACTGGGAGCTCGTGAAGGCGCACGACCCGCTCGTCCCGTTGATCATCGACGAGCATCGCAATCCGGCACTCGTGTGCGTCACCGACGACCTGGCCGACGGTCCGTTCCGTGCGTTCTGCGGCAAGTACGCAATCGCGCAACTGATGTGCGCGGTGGCGGTCGATCCGGTGCTCAAGTTGTGGACGCATCTCTCGCTGTATCGCAATGGCCTCGTCCCGCGCTTCAGCGACCGCGACGTCGAGCTGGTGCGGCTGTTGATGCCGCATCTGGCGGCTGCGTTGAACCTCAACCGCGTTCACCACGTCGAGCAGCACAAGATGGCAGCGCAGGGACCGCGCACCTCGGTCGCCATTTGTGATGCTCGCGGCGTGCTCCAGTACGCCGACTCTGCCTTCGCAGACCTGATCCTGATGGAATGGCCGCAGTGGAGCGGCGCGACGCTGCCCGTCGTGCTAGAGCCCGCGCTACTCGCCGAGGCGTCATCGCCGTACGCGGGCACGCATACGACGCTGCGCGCCGAACGCGTCGCCGATCTGTTCCTGATCCAGGCGAGCCCGCCGAGTGCGCTGGATCTGCTCACGTCGAAAGAGCTTTCGGTGGTGCGCCTGTTCGGCGAAGGACTCACCTACAAGTCGGTTGCGCGCCGCCTGGGGAACTCGCCCGCCACCGTGCGCCACCACCTGCGCCGGGCGTACGCAAAGTTGCGAATCCAGAACAAGGGCGAAATCKSKYKSYTRTWSAMMYMKMSRKRKSYRKRAGMGMCRGMYWMSRRGWMYGYSSSWSRSCSGYKRSRGARCKSKSMSGSMASSSKSCKCCMSSWSMWSYKSCSSRMRKMSGYCMRGCWRYSYATMCWGRMCRRSKKYSMGRWMWKYSKCKKWKMSMSWTSWMGMYSKSTRYARGRGMSRSSSTWSRWGMWSSKSSCYYGMMSSCTGSKGRMSWSGCSCSMSRCCGKGCSSSMMSRMMYRMGMSGRKCKYASRYRMMSWYGMKWAWCCAGMWCRWKSGCSARRKCSSSKRGMYGKYSRMSSWGMMGRRSMMGRGMSCSSCGSWYRMRGRSTSYSCGCRRSRGCSSKGMSWGWGCRSKSRSGKMWRSMSCMYCMCGSYGAASWWGCCSAAMKCGGYSCKGCRMWMWRTWSYSRMSGKYYKYCYSRMMAWCGGMKKYGMGSKYWKMYSSYMSMTSSRSGGSSRGSGSYWSRWSCTGCRGSMSYRMWCSSTSSTGSYGAKSCGCSRSGSCSGSSYGRMRGRMMYWMSRGGMKYKCRSWWKCMCAYSRTTMRCSRSYYSSTYSRCCWGSRSSGCGWGAMGGMYSSSRWGMAGWSSMRKWSSMMSKMSSKCGMMRASYGYCCSMAGMRRSSCKGMKYGYSSWMKCGSKYSYRCMCSMCSWSKSSSRRGRMGSCSWWCKSGKSGYYRSGYRMRSKWGCCRMKGKYSRMSKCWCSMRYKKWTTSKWKSYSRTYYCSKMSRTSSGSSGYKMGRGSCRMRMSCKGYASSRRSWMWSSGKCGWKCYSMKCSGCSKSSRSSSMGKSMRSGMSYYKSMKSGCSWSSSSYATCRCMWYGKTSGCGKSYSSSWSSWSMWSSARGRSRKGWRRGAWCRYRMSCMGTCGYSKYSRARKTMCSRMGCSMRRMRTCCYMMSMRAKCCKSWKYRYSGYAKCGKYSRSGYCYSCMRKKTSGYSRRSSKSMYKWYGSKYGRYSRSRWGMRSGMSSYGSYSGMGMRSRYKCKSKWYKKYKSKTTCSRSYWSMYSCGSWSSSGCKYKSGMRRSGAGCSSSKYRMSGWSTWMRYGRCKRYSCYSSMGRMCKSSMGGCMGRYSGYSSRKSKSAWSRSCMSGCGCRTSGSCRKKGYGRMSTRCSMGRKSYSRRYSRAGRKRSGTSMGRWSMKSCSCCKTSSKCKCGMRRTKCSCWRGCKSSRMRWMSYCSCSRAKMMGCKSKRYGRSARMKYCRWGGKCYMSMRSYTSGYCAACGWSWTGATGSWSGMCGSCRAGAASSSCGKSGSCGMSSKYMKSMWGYRCGRCGMGKTSSACCRSATSSSCRMGSSSWMSRRSRMKKWSSCGCWCKWSSKCTTCWKRRSYGCSSYGCMGMRSSSSCGGYSSMYGSWSGRKSYSRMGWSSMGGCGCRKKSGCSKYGMGRWCYRSCRSRWSSSSGYCGRKSYSSSKCSRSKKYSMCGMSWYGYSSYSSMRAYSSKMKRGMKKYSSRAWSMYGSSWMGMARSRCKSCSAKMRAKCSMTRKSSSARCRYCKGSMYMWCGRSKYRMWKSRRSSCSSSSARRACSRCGRCSRCSSMRYKCRYMMKSKYSWMSASSKGYRYSRMMYRSMMGAKGSGMRMRRKGCWYKMSSGCRCYKCSRCYWCYGASKSGMYGSRSCRSGRSSMSGRKSSCSGCAKSRYSMKSMSKYSRKSSGCAGTCGCCTCGAGGTCCGGCGCAACGGCGCCGGTCCCGCGCGACGTTCACGAGACGTCGCGCAAACCGTAGAGAGTTCGAATCATGGCTCGCAAGACTCCCATCGAGCGCTATCGSAACATCGGCATCTCGGCGCACATCGACGCCGGCAAGACGACGACCACCGAACGCATCCTGTTCTACACCGGTGTGAACCACAAGATGGGCGAGGTGCACGACGGCGCCGCGACCACCGACTGGATGGAGCAGGAGCAGGAGCGCGGCATCACGATCACGTCGTCGGCCGTCACCTGCTTCTGGAAGGGCATGGAYCTSTCCATGCCCGAGCACCGSATCAACATCATCGACACCCCSGGGCACGTCGACTTCACGATCGAGGTCGAGCGCTCGATGCGCGTGCTCGACGGCGCGTGCATGGTCTATTGCGCGGTGGGCGGCGTGCAGCCGCAGTCGGAGACGGTCTGGCGACAGGCGAACAAGTATCGCGTGCCGCGGCTGGCGTTCGTCAACAAGATGGACCGCATGGGCGCGAACTTCTTCAAGGTCTACGACCAGATGAAGGTGCGCCTGAAGGCCAATCCGGTGCCGATCGTCGTGCCGATCGGCGCCGAGGAAAATTTCCGCGGCGTCGTCGACCTGATCAAGATGAAGGCGATCCTGTGGGACGACAACTCGCAGGGAATGCGCTTCGACTACGGCGACATTCCGGCCGAGCTGGCGGACCTGTGCGCGAAGTGGCGCGAGAACATGGTCGAGGCCGCTGCCGAGGCCGACGAGGAGCTGATGAACCGCTATCTCGAAGAGGGCGACCTCTCCGAGGAAGACATCCACAAGGGTCTGCGCAAGCGCACGGTCGCCAACGAGATCCAGCCGATGATGTGCGGCAGCGCGTTCAAGAACAAGGGCGTGCAGCGCATGCTCGACGCCGTCRTCGAGTTCCTGCCGTCGCCGGTCGACATCCCGCCGGTGGTCGGCCATGACGACAACGACGTCGAAGTGCTGCGTCACGCCGACGACGGCGAGAAGTTCTCGGCGCTCGCGTTCAAGCTGATGAGCGACCCCTTTGTCGGGCAGCTCACGTTCATCCGCGTGTTCTCCGGCGTGTTGAACTCCGGCGACACCGTGTTGAACTCGGTGCGCGGCAAGAAGGAGCGTATCGGGCGCCTGCTGCAGATGCTCGCGAACCAGCGCGAGGAGATCAAGGAAGTGCGCGCGGGCGACATCGCCGCCGCCGTGGGGCTGAAGGAAGTCACCACCGGCGAGACGCTGTGCGACCCCGCGGCGCCGATCGTGCTCGAGCGCATGGAATTCCCCGAGCCCGTCATCCATCAGGCGGTCGAGCCGAAAACCAAGGCCGACCAGGAGAAGATGGGCATCGCGCTGGGGCGTCTCGCGCAGGAGGACCCGTCCTTTCGCGTGCGCACCGACGAGGAGTCGGGCCAGACCATCATCGCCGGCATGGGTGAATTGCACCTGGAGATCCTCGTCGACCGGATGAAGCGCGAGTTCGGCGTCGAGGCGTCGGTCGGCAAGCCGCAGGTCGCGTATCGCGAGACGATCCGCAAGACCTGCGACGAAGTCGAAGGCAAGTTCATCAAGCAGTCGGGCGGTCGCGGCCAGTACGGTCACGTCGTGCTCAAGGTCGAGCCGCTCGAACCGGGCGGCGAGAACTTCGAGTTCGTCGACGCGATCAAGGGCGGAGTCGTCCCGCGCGAGTACATCCCGGCGGTGCAGAAGGGCATCGAGGACACGCTGCAGGCCGGCGTGCTCGCCGGCTATCCGGTGGTGAACGTCAAGGCCACGCTCTTCTTCGGTTCGTACCACGACGTCGACTCGAACGAGAACGCGTTCAAGCAGGCGGGCTCGATCGCGTTCAAGGAAGGCCTGCGTCGCGCGAGCCCCGTGCTGCTCGAGCCGATGATGGCGGTCGAGGTCGAGACGCCCGAAGACTACGCCGGCAACGTGATGGGCGACCTTTCTTCGCGTCGCGGCATGGTCCAAGGAATGGAAGACATGGCCGGCGGCGGCAAGGTGATCCGCGCCGAGGTGCCGATGGCCGAGATGTTCGGCTACGCGACCACGCTGCGCTCGCTCTCGCAGGGGCGCGCGACGTACACGATGGAGTTCAAGCAGTACGCGGAAGCGCCGAAGAACGTCGCCGAAGCGATCATCTCGGCGCGCACGAAGTAACGGCCAGGCAGGTGGCGAACGATGCGGCCGGGCCGCATCTTCGACAACAGGAAACAGCGAACAGGTAACGGACACTGAACGGGTAACGGAGTCTCGAAATGGCGAAAGGGAAATTCGAGCGTACGAAGCCGCACGTGAACGTGGGGACGATCGGACACGTGGATCACGGCAAGACGACGCTGACGGCGGCGATCACGACGGTGCTGTCGAAGCAGTTTGGCGGCGAGGCGCGGGGATACGACCAGATCGACAACGCGCCGGAGGAGAAGGCGCGCGGGATCACGATCAACACCTCGCACGTGGAGTACGAGACGAAGGCGCGGCACTACGCGCACGTCGACTGCCCGGGGCACGCGGACTACGTGAAGAACATGATCACGGGCGCGGCGCAGATGGACGGGGCGATTCTGGTGGTGAGCGCGGCCGACGGTCCGATGCCGCAGACGCGCGAGCACATTCTGCTGGCGCGCCAGGTGGGTGTGCCGTACATCGTCGTGTTCATGAACAAGTGCGACATGGTCGACGACGAGGAGCTGCTCGAGCTCGTCGAGATGGAAGTGCGCGAGTTGCTGAGCAAGTACGAYTTTCCGGGCGACGACGTGCCGATCATCAAGGGGTCGGCGTTGAAGGCGCTGGAGGGCGACAAGGGCGAGATCGGCGAGCAGGCGATCATGAAGCTTGCCGATGCGCTGGATGCGTACATTCCGACGCCCGAGCGAGCGGTCGATGGGGCGTTCCTGATGCCGATCGAGGACGTGTTCTCGATTTCGGGTCGCGGCACGGTGGTCACGGGGCGGGTGGAGCGCGGCGTGGTCAAGGTGGGCGAGGAGATCGAGATCGTGGGGATTCGTCCCACGGTGAAGACCACGTGCACGGGCGTGGAGATGTTCAGGAAGCTGCTGGACCAGGGTCAGGCGGGCGACAACGTKGGGGTGTTGCTGCGCGGCACCAAGCGCGAGGASGTCGAGCGCGGGCAGGTGCTGGCCAAGCCGGGATCGATCACGCCGCACACGAAGTTCGAGTGCGAGGTGTACGTGYTGAGCAAGGAGGAGGGCGGTCGTCACACGCCGTTCTTCAACAACTACCGGCCGCAGTTCTACTTCCGCACGACGGACGTGACGGGGTCGGTGRCGCTGCCCGAGGGCACGGAGATGGTGATGCCGGGCGACAACGTGAAGATGACGGTGAGCCTGATCGCGCCGATCGCGATGGAGCAGGGCCTGCGCTTCGCGATCCGCGAGGGTGGGCGTACGGTGGGCGCCGGCGTCGTGGCGAAGGTGATCGAGTAAGTCGGGAAGGGTGAAGGGACCTCCTCCTTCACCCTCCACGATCAACATATTCCGCCGCGCTCGGCGCGGCCCGCTCTTTGAGAAACGAAATGCAGAACCAGAAGATCCGCATCCGGCTGAAGGCCTTCGACTACCGGCTGATCGATCAGTCGGCGGCCGAGATCGTCGATACTGCCAAGCGCACGGGCGCCGTGGTTCGTGGTCCGGTGCCGCTGCCCACGCGCATCGAGCGCTACGACGTGCTGCGCTCGCCGCACGTCAACAAGACTTCACGCGATCAGTTCGAGATGCGCACGCACCAGCGGCTGATGGACATCGTCGATCCGACCGACAAGACCATCGACGCGCTGACCAAGCTCGACCTGCCGGCCGGCGTGGACGTCAAGATCTACGTGCATCAGGCCGAGGGCTGGCGCGGCTGATCGCGGCTGGCCGCGGCGCAGCGACGCCGGGCCGACCCGGCCGGCCGTGCGCTGCTACCGCGCGTCTGGACGAGACTTCCGCGCAGTTGTCGTCACATGTCGCGGGACGGCGGCACTTCGCCGTGCTCGACGAACTCGCGGATCCCGGCAGTCGACTCCTTGCGAGCGCGATCGAGTAGAGCGGCTTGTCCGATCCGCGCCAGTAGCCTCCGTGAACGAAGACGAGCACCGGCGCGCCCGGGTCGTCCGCGGGGAACCAGTCGGGCGTCTGCAGCGGCGCCGGCCCGTAGCGCAGGTCGAGTTCGGCGCGCGCCCCGGAGCCCGCTGCCGAGTCCGCCCGAGCGACCGCCGACACCTGCGCCCATCGGGCGAAGATCGCCGGGTGATCGGGGCTTGCCGCGCGCGCGTCGTACTGCGCATCGAGCCAGGCGGCATCTTCATGTGTCACGTTTGCGCGCCTTCTCGGCGGATGCTATGATCGCGGTCTTTTTTCGGGGCGGCGCAAACCACGCGACGCCCACGCATCATCACCTGGCCAATCGCAGCCGGGATCGGAGAGAACAATGAGCCTTGGCCTTGTGGGGCGCAAGGTCGGCATGATGCGCATCTTCACCGGTGAGGGCGACTCCATCCCGGTGACGGTGCTCGACGTGTCCGGCAACCGCGTCACCCAGATCAAGACCGTCGGCAACGACGGGTACAGCGCCGTCCAGGTCGCGTACGGCAAGCGTCGCGCCAGTCGTGTCACGAAGGCGCAGGCCGGACACTTCGCGAAGGCCGGCGTCGAAGCCGGTTCCATCGTCCGCGAATTCGTCGCGCCGGCCGCTTCGCTCGGTGAACTGCAACCGGGCGCCGAACTGAAGGCGGGCATGTTCTCCGCCGGCCAGAAGGTCGACGTGCACGGCACGTCGATCGGCAAGGGCTTCGCCGGAACGATCAAGCGCCACAACTTCGGGTCGGGCCGCGCCACGCACGGCAACTCGCGTTCGCACAACGTTCCGGGCTCCATCGGCATGGCGCAGGACCCGGGTCGCGTCTTCCCCGGCAAGCGCATGTCCGGTCACTTGGGCGATGTCGCCTGCACGGTGCAGAACCTCGAGGTCGCGCGCGTGGACGAGGAGCGTGGTCTGCTGCTCGTGCGCGGTGCCGTGCCCGGTGCACGCAACGGCAACGTCGTCGTCACGCCGGCGGTGCGCACGCCTGCTGCCGGGAAGAAAGCCGGCGGCGGTACGAAGACCGGCAAGGCCTGAGGAGCGCACGAATGGAACTGAAAGTGCTCGACGCACAGGGCCAGGCCGCGTCGAAGGTAGAGGCGCCCGACACGATCTTCGGTCGCGAGTTCAACGAGCCGCTGATCCACCAGGTCGTCACGGCGTATCGCGCGAACGCGCGCAGCGCCAATCGCGCGCAGAAGGATCGCTCGCAGGTGCGCCACTCCACGAAGAAGCCGTGGCGCCAGAAGGGCACCGGCCGCGCGCGCGCCGGGATGACGTCCAGCCCGTTGTGGCGCGGCGGCGGCAAGATTTTCCCGAACTCGCCCGACGAGAACTTCACGCAGAAGGTCAACCGGCGCATGTATCGCGCGGCCATCTGCTCGATCCTCTCGCAGTTGTCGCGCGAAGACCGGGTTGCCGTCATCGACGAGCTCGCGGTCGACGCGCCGAAGACGAAGCTGCTCGCCGACAAGATCAAGGCGATGGGACTCGGCGTGAACGGCGACTCGGTGCTCGTCATCACCGACAGCATCGACGAGAACCTGTACCTGGCTTCGCGCAACCTGCCGCACGTGCTCCTGCTCGAGCCGCGGCATGCCGATCCGGTGTCGCTGGTCCACTTCTCGAAAGTGCTGATCACGCGGCCGGCGCTGGCGCGCGTGCAGGAGATGCTGGCATGAACACCGAACGTCTGATGACGGTGCTGGTCGCGCCGATCGTCTCCGAGAAGGCGACGATGATCGCCGAGAAGCGCAACCAGGTCGCGTTCCGTGTCCTGCAGGACGCGTCCAAGGACGAGATTCGCGCCGCCGTCGAACTGCTGTTCAAGGTGCAGGTCGAGTCGGTGCAGGTGCTGAACCAGAAAGGCAAGAGCAAGCGCTTCGGCCGCTTCCAGGGCCGCCGGCGCAACGTGCGCAAGGCGTACGTGAGCCTGAAGGAAGGCCAGGAAATCAACTTCGCAGAGGCCGCGTGATGGCTGTCGTCAAGACCAAGCCCACCTCGCCGGGCCGCCGTTCGATGGTGAAGGTCGTCAACCCGGGCCTTCACAAGGGGCGGCCGGTGGACGGGCTCACCGAGAGCAAGAAGCGCGGCTCGGGCCGCAACAACCTCGGGCGCATTACCACGCGTCATCGGGGCGGCGGACACAAGGCGCATTACCGCGTCGTCGACTTCCGGCGCAACAAGGACGGCATTCCGGCGAAGGTCGAGCGCTTCGAATACGATCCGAACCGTTCGGCGAACCTGGCGCTGCTGTGCTATGCCGACGGCGAGCGTCGCTACATCCTCGCGCCGCGCGGCGTCGAGATCGGCGCGCAGTTGATGAACGGCGCGGAAGCCCCGATCCGTCCGGGCAACACGCTGCCGATTCGCAATATCCCGGTCGGCGCGTCCATCCACTGCATCGAGATGATGCCCGGCAAGGGTGCGCAGATCGCCCGCTCGGCAGGCGCTTCTGCTCGCCTGCTGGCGCGTGAGGGCGCCTACGCGTCGGTGCGCCTGCGCTCTGGCGAGATCCGCCGCGTGCACATCGAGTGCCGCGCGACGATCGGTGAAGTCGGCAACGAAGAGCACAGCCTGCGCCAGATCGGCAAGGCGGGCGCCACGCGCTGGCGCGGCATCCGTCCCACCGTGCGCGGCGAAACGATGAACCCGGTCGACCACCCGCACGGCGGTCGCACGCGCGGCAACCGTCATCCGGTCTCGCCGTGGGGCGTGCCGACGAAGGGCTACAAGACCCGCAAGAACAAGCGCACCGATTCGATGATCGTGCAGCGGCGCGGCCGCAAGTAACGAGAGAAGAACTCCATGGCACGTTCCGTAAAGAAAGGCCCGTTCGTCGACGGGCACCTGATGAAGAAGGTCGACGCCGCGCTCGCGACGAAGGACAAGAAACCGATCCGCACGTGGTCGCGCCGCTCGACGGTCGTCCCCGAGTTCATCGGCCTGACGATCGCCGTGCACAACGGAAAGCAGCACGTCCCGGTGTACATCAACGAGAACATGGTCGGGCACAAGCTCGGCGAGTTTGCGCTGACGCGCACCTTCAAGGGCCACGCCGCCGATCGCAAGGCGCAGGTCCGGCGCTGAAGGCAAAGGACAAGAAGGGGTACTGCGAATGGAAACGCGAGCCATCCTGAGGGGTGTGCATCTGTCGGCGCAGAAGGGCCGGCTGGTGGCCGATCTCGTCCGCGGCAAGCCGGTCGAGCAGGCGCTGAACATCCTGATGTTCTCGCCGAAGAAGGCGTCGAAGATCGTGCGCAAGGTGATCGAATCGGCGATCGCCAATGCCGAGCACAACGACGGCGCCGACATCGACGAACTGAAGGTCAAGACGATCCACGTCGAGAAGGGCGCGTCGATGCGTCGTTTCGCCGCCCGCGCCAAGGGGCGCGGCGCGCGCATCGAGAAGCAGACGTGCCACATTTTCGTCACGGTCGGCGACAAGTGAGCCCCGAGCGCTCCTGAGGATACGAGATGGGACAGAAGATTCACCCGACGGGATTCCGGCTGCCGGTCACGCGCAACTGGTCGTCGCGCTGGTACGCCACCGGTGACCAGTTCGCGCAGACGCTGAACGACGACATCAAGGTGCGCGAGTACCTGCGCCGCAAGCTGCGCAGCGCGTCGGTCAGCCGCGTGCTGATCGAGCGCCCGGCGAAGAACGCGCGCATCACGATCTACTCCGCCCGACCCGGTGTGGTCATCGGCAAGAAGGGCGAGGACATCGAGATGCTCAAGGGCGACCTGCAGCGCCTGATGGCCGTGCCGGTGCACGTGAACATCGAGGAGGTCCGCAAGCCCGAGATCGACGCGCAGCTGATCGCCGACTCGATCACGCAGCAGCTCGAGAAGCGCATCATGTTCCGCCGCGCGATGAAGCGCGCGATGCAGAACGCCATGCGCCTGGGTGCCCAGGGCATCAAGATCATGAGCTCGGGCCGCCTGAACGGCATCGAGATCGCGCGCCGCGAGTGGTATCGCGAAGGCCGCGTGCCGCTGCACACGCTGCGCGCCGACGTCGATTACGGCACCTCCGAGGCGCGAACCACCTACGGGATCATCGGCGTCAAGGTCTGGGTCTACAAGGGCGACACGCTCGGGCGCAACGAGGCTCCGCTGGGCGCCGACAAGGAAGGCGCGCTCGCGCCCGACAAGGAAGACCGCCGTGGGCGCCGCGCCCCGGGCCGGCCGGGAACGCGTGGACCGCGCCGCCGCGGCGAGGCCGAAGTGCAAACCGCCGAGAAAACGGCCGACGTCGCCGAAGCGCCGAAGGCGCCGGTCAAGCGGGTGCGCAAGGTCGCCGGTGCCACCGGCGCGGGCGAGGGCGAGAAGAAGGGCGACAGCGGGCCGTCGCGCCCGAACCAGGAGTGAGCGATGCTGCAACCCGCTCGACGCAAGTACAGGAAAGAACAGAAGGGCCGCAACAAGGGGCTGGCCACGCGCGGGGCGTCGGTCGCCTTCGGTGAGTTCGGCCTGAAGGCCACCGGCCGCGGCCGCCTCACCGCACGCCAGATCGAGGCGGCGCGCCGTGCGATGACGCGCCACATCAAGCGTGGCGGTCGCATCTGGATCCGCATCTTCCCGGACAAGCCGGTGTCGAAGAAGCCGGCCGAGGTCCGCATGGGCAGCGGAAAGGGCAACCCCGAGTTCTACGTCGCCGAGATCCAGCCGGGCAAGGTGCTCTACGAGATGGACGGCGTGAACGAGGCGCTGGCGCGCGAGGCGTTCGCGCTGGCCGCCGCGAAGCTGCCGATCGGCACGGTGTTCGTTGCCCGCATGGGCGGCGCCTGATCGGTCTCATCGAAGGACATCGCGATGAACACGAATGAACTGCGCGGGCTGGATTCCGCCGCGCTGAAGAAGGAGCTCGACGACCTGCTGCGCGCGCATTTCTCGCTGCGCATGCAGATCGCCACGCAGCAGCTGAACAACACGAGCCAGCTGGGCAAGACGCGCCGCGCGATCGCGCGCGTGCGCACGATCATGAACGAGAAGGCATCGGGCAAATGACGACGAGCGAAGCCACAGCCGGAACGACGGCGCCGGCGAGCGCCACGGGCACCAAGCGAACGCTGTTCGGGCGCGTGGTCAGCAACAAGATGCAGAAGACGGTCACCGTGCTCGTCGAGCGACGCGTGATGCATCCCGTCTACCGCAAGTACATCGTGCGCAGCACGCGCTTCCACGCGCACGCCGAAACGCCGTACAACGAGGGCGACCTGGTCGAGATCCAGGAAGGCCGTCCGATGTCGCGTACGAAGTCCTGGACGGTCACGCGGCTGGTGCGTTCCGCGCCCGGCGTCTGACGCGCTGCCGGAAGCCTCCCGCTTGCGCTGATGGCGCGGGCGTGACATAATCGCGGGCTTCCGGTTTTCCTGGTGGTTCGTCAGAGCCGCCCCCGGATCGCCCAAACCACGGGACCAAGACTGACCGCACCTCGTGCTCGCGCCCCCGGCCGGGCGCACCGCGGATCAAGTTGGGAAAGCAAAAATGATTCAGATGCAATCGACGCTGGACGTCGCCGACAACACCGGTGCGCGTTCGGTCATGTGTATCAAGGTGCTGGGCGGCTCGAAGCGCCGCTACGCCGGCATCGGCGACGTCATCAAGGTCTCGGTGAAGGAGGCGCAGCCGCGAGGCCGCGTCAAGAAGGGCGAGATCTACAACGCCGTCGTGGTGCGCACCGCCAAGGGCGTTCGCCGCCAGGATGGCTCGCTGATCCGCTTCGACGGCAACGCGGCGGTGCTGCTCAACGCCAAGCTCGAGCCGATCGGCACGCGCATCTTCGGGCCGGTCACGCGCGAGCTGCGCACCGAGCGGTTCATGAAGATCGTTTCGCTCGCGCCGGAGGTGATCTGAAATGCGCAAGATCCGCAAGGGCGACGAGGTCGTCGTCATCGCAGGTCGCGACAAGGGCAAGCGCGGCACCGTGCTTTCCCGCGTCGATGACACGCACCTGGTCGTCGAGGGCATCAACATCGTGAAGAAGCACGTGCGGCCCAACCCGATGAAGGGGCAGACCGGCGGCATCGTCGACAAGTCGATGCCGATCGACCAGTCGAACCTGATGCTGTGGAACGCGGCCACCGGCAAGGGCGACCGCGTCGGCGTGAAGACGCTCGAGGACGGGCGTCGCGTTCGGGTGTTCAAGTCCAACGGCGAAATGGTGGGTGCGTGATGGCCGATTTGCAGCGGGCCCGTTTGCAGCAGCAGTATCGCGAGAAGGTGGTGCCCGAACTGATGAAGCAGTTCGGCTACCAGTCGGTGATGGAAGTGCCGCGCGTTACCAAGATCACGCTGAACATGGGCGTGGGCGAGGCCGTGGCCGACAAGAAGGTGCTCGAGAACGCCACCGCCGATCTCACGAAGATCTCCGGGCAGAAGGTGGTCGTCACCAAGGCGAAGAAGGCGATCGCCGGCTTCAAGATCCGCGCCGGCTACCCGATCGGCTGCATGGTCACGTTGCGCGGCCAGCGCATGTACGAGTTCCTCGACCGCCTGGTCACGGTCGCGCTGCCGCGCGTGCGCGACTTCCGCGGTGTCTCGTCCAAGGCCTTCGACGGGCGCGGCAACTACAACCTCGGCGTGAAGGAACAGATCATCTTCCCCGAGATCGAGTACGACAAGGTCGATGCGGTGCGCGGACTCGACATCGCGATCACTACCACCGCGAAGACCGACGACGAGGCGAAGGCGCTGTTGGCGGCGTTCCGCTTCCCGTTCCGGGCCTGAAAGGAAACGAAACAGTGGCAAAACTCGCTCTGATCAACCGTGACCTGAAGCGTCAGGCAACCGTTCGCAAGTACGCCGCGAAGCGCAGGGCGCTCGAGGCGATCATCGACGACCAGTCGATGAGCGAAGAAGATCGCTACCAGGCGCGCCTGAAGCTGCAGGCGCTCCCGCGCGATTCCAGCCCCACCCGGCTGCGCAATCGTTGCGCGATCACGGGTCGCCCGCGCGGCACCTTCCGCAAGTTCGGTCTCGGCCGCAACAAGCTGCGCGAAGTGGCGATGCGCGGTGAGGTCCCGGGCCTGACGAAGGCGAGCTGGTGATCGGCGCGGCCGGTCCAGCGGGCAACGAGCGAGCAACGAGGAATCCATCATGAGCATGAGCGATCCAGTCGCCGACATGTTCACGCGCATCCGCAACGCGCAGCGCGTCGAAAAGGAAACGGTAGCGATGCCATCGTCCAGGCTGAAAGTGGCGATCGCGCAGGTGCTGAAGGACGAGGGCTACATCGACGACTACGCCGTCACGGCCGATGGCGCGAAGAGCCAGCTCGAGGTGCGCCTGAAGTACTACGCCGGACGCCCGGTCATCGAGCGACTCGAGCGCGTTTCGCGCCCCGGTCTGCGCGTGTACCGCGGCCGCGACGCGCTGCCGCAGGTGATGAACGGACTGGGCGTGGCGATCGTCACCACGTCGCGCGGCGTCATGACCGACCGTCATGCGCGTGCCAACGGCGTGGGTGGCGAAGTCATCGGCTTCGTTGCGTAAGCCGGGGGGGAGCGGAAATGTCCCGAGTAGGAAAGAGCCCCATTCCGGTGCCCGCCGGCGTCGACGTCACCATCGAGCCCGAGCGCATCGCGGTCAAGGGCCCGCTGGGTTCGCTCGAGCAGCGCATCCGCCCCGCGGTGCGCGTGGCACGCGACGGCGCGAACATCGTCTTCGAGCCGGCCAACGAGAGCACCGAAGCGAACGCAATGAGCGGCACCTACCGCGCGCTGGTCGCGAACATGGTGCACGGCGTGTCGAAGGGTTTCGAGAAGCGGCTGCAACTGGTCGGCACCGGTTTTCGCGCGCAGGTGCAGGGCAACGCACTGAACCTCTCGCTGGGCTTCTCGCACCCGATCGTGCACGCGCTGCCGGCCGGCGTGAAGGCCGAGATGCCCACGCCCACCGAGATCGTGCTCAAGGGCGCCGACAAGCAGGTCGTCGGCCAGGTGGCCGCCGAGATTCGCGGCTACCGCGAGCCCGAGCCGTACAAGGGCAAGGGTGTGCGCTACGCGGATGAGCGCGTGGTGCTCAAGGAAGTCAAGAAGAAGTAACGGACGGCAACGGACGGACGAGCGATGGACAAGAAACAACCGCGCCTGCGTCGGGCGCGCCAGACCCGGTTGAAGATTCGCGAACTGCGTGCGCGCCGGCTTACGGTGCACCGCACGAACACGCACATCTACGCGAGCATCGTCGACGAGACGGGCAGCAAGGTGCTGGTCAGCGCGTCGACGCTCGAGCAGGAGCTGCGCAACCAGCTCTCCGGGCAGGGCGGGCGCGGCGGCAATGTCGGCGCAGCGGCGCTGGTGGGCAAGCGCATCGCCGAGAAGGCGCTTGCGGCGGGCATCGACCGCGTCGCGTTCGACCGTGCCGGCTATCGCTTCCATGGTCGGGTGAAGGCGCTCGCCGAGGCGGCGCGCGAAGCCGGCCTGCAGTTCTGAGGATTCGAAGATGGCAAAGATCCAGGCCAAGATGGGCGGCAAGATGGGCGAGGAGCGCGACGACGGGTTGCGCGAGAAGATGATCGCCGTCAACCGGGTGACGAAGGTCGTCAAGGGCGGCCGCATCCTCGGCTTCGCCGCGCTCACCGTGGTCGGCGACGGCGATGGCCGCATCGGCATGGGCAAGGGCAAGGCGCGCGAGGTGCCGGTCGCCGTGCAGAAGGCGATGGACGAGGCGCGGCGCAAGCTGGTGAAGATTCCGCTGCGCGGCGGCACGCTGCACCACCAGGTGATGGGACGTCACGGCGCGGCCGTCGTCATGCTCAAGCCGGCCCCCGAGGGCACCGGCATCATCGCCGGCGGCCCGATGCGCGCGATCTTCGAGGTGATGGGCGTAGCCAACGTCGTCGCCAAGAGCCACGGCTCGTCGAACCCCTACAACATGGTGCGCGCGACGCTCGATGCGCTGCGCAACCTGAACACCCCGGCGGAAATCGCCGCCAAGCGCGGCAAGTCGGTCGAGGAGATCTTCGGATGAGCGCCAAGACGCTGAAGGTCACGCTGGTGCGCAGCCCGATCGGCACGCGTGACACGCACAAGGCGACGGTACTGGGGCTGGGCCTGAAGAAGCTGAACCAGACGCGCGAGCTGCAGGACACGCCGGCCGTTCGCGGAATGATCGAGAAGGTCTCGTACCTGGTGAAGGTGCAGGGATGAAACTGAACGAACTGAAACCGGCCGAGGGCAGCCGGCCCGCCGGCAAGCGCGTCGGTCGCGGCATCGGCTCGGGGTTGGGCAAGACGGCCGGTCGCGGCCACAAGGGTCAGAAATCGCGCTCGGGCGGCTTTCACAAGCTGGGCTTCGAGGGCGGACAGATGCCGCTGCAGCGTCGCTTGCCGAAGCGCGGTTTTCGGTCGATGACGCGCGACGACGTCGCCGAGGTGCGCCTGTCCGACCTGGAGCGGCTCGAAGCCACCGAGGTCGACCTGCTTACGCTGAAGGCCGCGGGCATCGTTCCGCAGCTCGCGCGCGGCGCGAAGGTTTTCCGCTCAGGCACGCTCACGCGCAAGCTCGCCCTCAGCGGCGTGGGCGCGACCAAGGGCGCGAAGGAAGCGATCGAAGCCGCCGGCGGCTCGGTCGCCTGAGCACCGTTCATCGACGCACATCCAGAGAAGGGTCCGGGCAAGGCAAGTGGCAACGAATCCCGCATCGCTGATCAAGTCGGGGAAGTTCGGCGACCTGAAGCGCAGGTTGTGGTTCCTGCTGCTCGCGCTCGTCG
>JAVSMN010000001.1:71178-1341695 GCA_032027205.1 Burkholderiaceae bacterium | reverse complement strand
CCTGCCGCTGAAGCTGAACATGTCGGGCGTCATCCCGCCGATCTTCGCGTCGTCGATCATCCTGTTCCCGGCGACGATCGCGCAGTGGTTCACGTCGGGCGATCCGTCGAACGCGGCAATCCGCTGGCTGCGCGACATCGCTTCCACGCTGTCGCCCGGGCAGCCCGTCTACATCATCCTGTACGCCCTGGCGATCATCTTCTTCTGCTTCTTCTATACGGCGCTCGTTTTCAACAGCCGCGAGACGGCCGACAACCTGAAGAAGAGCGGCGCCTTCGTCCCGGGCATCCGTCCCGGCGAGCAGACCGCGCGCTACATCGATCGCATCCTGATGCGGCTCACGCTGGCGGGGGCGATCTACGTCACCGCGGTGTGCCTGCTTCCCGAATTTCTCGTGCTCGAGTGGAACGTTCCGTTCTACTTCGGCGGCACCTCGCTGCTGATCATCGTGGTGGTCACGATGGATTTCATGTCGCAGGTGCAGGCCTATGTGATGTCGCACCAGTACGAGAGCCTGTTGAAGAAGTCCGGTGCGAAGCGCGTCGGTGCATAGGGCCGCGCGGGTCGAGCCACTGGCGAAGGTTCGGACACGAGGCCTGGTGCTGCGGAGCGATGAGCAAGGAAGACGTCATCCAGATGCAGGGCGAGGTCGTCGAGAACCTGCCCAACGCAACGTTTCGCGTCCGGCTGGAAAACGGACACATAGTTCTGGGGTACATATCCGGGAAGATGCGCATGCACTACATACGCATCCTGCCGGGCGACAAGGTCACGGTGGAACTGACGCCGTACGACCTGTCGAGGGCGCGGATCGTCTTCCGCGCGCGATGAGACTGCGAGGTGAGCAATGAAAGTGATGGCTTCGGTGAAGAAGATCTGCCGCAACTGCAAGATCATCAAGCGCAACGGCGTCGTGCGCGTGATCTGCACCGACCCGCGGCACAAGCAGCGTCAGGGCTGAGAGAGGAAAAGCGATGGCACGCATTGCCGGCATCAACATCCCGGACCGCCAGCACACCGAGATCGGGCTGACCGCGATCTACGGCATCGGCCGTGCGCGCGCGCGGCAGATCTGCGAAGCGGCGAACGTTCCGTTCGAGAAGAAGGTCAAGGACCTGAACGACGCGGAGCTCGAACGGCTGCGCGACCAGATCGGGCGCTTCACCATCGAGGGCGACCTGCGCCGCGAGGTGTCGATGTCGATCAAGCGGCTGATGGATCTCGGTTGCTATCGCGGCAATCGTCATCGTCGCGGACTGCCCGTTCGTGGCCAGCGCACGCGCACGAATGCACGCACGCGCAAGGGCCCGCGTCGCGCCGGCGTCGCACTGAAGAAATAAGGGGTTTCGTCGATGGCAACCAGGTCACAATCGGCTGCGCAGCAGGCCGCCGCATCGCGGGCACGCAAGAAGGCGCGCAAGAACGTCTCCGACGGAATCGCGCACGTGCATGCGTCGTTCAACAACACGATCATCACGATCACCGATCGGCAGGGCAACACGCTGTCGTGGGCGTCGTCGGGCGGCGCGGGCTTCAAGGGCTCGCGCAAGTCCACGCCGTTCGCGGCGCAGGTAGCCGCCGAGGCGGCTGGGCGCGCAGCGCAGGAGTGCGGCATCCGCAACCTCGAGGTGCTGATCCGCGGACCCGGACCGGGTCGCGAGTCTTCGGTGCGCGCTTTGAACGCGCTCGGCATCAAGATCATGCAGATCCAGGACGTCACGCCGATTCCGCACAACGGATGTCGGCCTCCGAAGAAGAGAAGGATCTGAGTGAAGGGCGAAGGGCAACGGCCTCGACGGCAACGCTCACCGCGCTTCGCTTCTCCCCTTCACCCTTCACTTTCGTTCAAGCCCACTGTCCGTCACCCGATAGGCCTCCCACGGGCCGGGTTCCAGAGACGGACTGACCGCGAAGCGATTCGCGTATAGAGAGGATTTTCAAGTGGCACGTTACATCGGACCGAAGGCCAAGCTTTCCCGTCGCGAAGGCACGGACCTCTTCCTGAAGAGCGCGCGTCGCGGGCTCGATTCGAAATGCAAACTCGACAGCAAGCCCGGCCAGCACGGCCGCACGTCGGGCGCGCGGCCCTCCGACTACGGACTGCAGCTGCGCGAGAAACAGAAGGTCAAGCGCATCTACGGCATCCTCGAGCGGCAGTTCCGCCGCTATTTCGAGGAGGCCGAGCGTCGCAAGGGCAACACCGGCGAGAACCTGCTGCAGTTGCTCGAATCGCGACTGGACAACGTCGTCTATCGGATGGGCTTCGGCTCCACTCGTGCCGAGGCGCGCCAGCTGGTCGGACACCGCGCCGTCACGCTGAACGGCCAGTCGGTGAACATTCCGTCGATGCTGGTCAAGCCGAACGACGTGGTCGCCGTCATCGAGAAGGCGCGCAAGCAGGCACGCGTGCAGGACGCGCTGAACCTCGCCGAGCAGACCGGCTTCCCCGGCTGGGTCTCGGTCGACAAGAACAAGATGGAAGGCGTGTACAAGCAGATGCCCGACCGCGGTGACCTGGCCGGAGACATCAACGAAAGCCTGATCGTCGAGTTGTACTCGCGCTAATCGAGAGGAATTCTATGCAGACTGCCATGCTGAAGCCGCGCATCGTCGAGGTGGAGCAGCTCGGTGCATCGCATGCCCGCGTCGTGATGGAGCCGTTCGAGCGCGGCTACGGACACACGCTGGGCAATGCGCTTCGTCGCGTGCTGCTGTCCTCGATGGTCGGCTACGCACCCACCGAGGTGCAGATCTCGGGTGTCGTGCACGAGTACTCGACGATCGACGGCGTGCGCGAAGACGTCGTCGACCTGCTGTTGAACCTGAAGGGCGTCACCTTCCGGCTGCACAACCGCGACGAGGTGTTCCTCACGCTGCGCAAGGACTCGCCCGGCCCGGTCACCGCCGGCGACATCGACGTGCCGCATGACGTCGAGGTGATCAATCCCGAGCACGTCGTCGCCACGCTCACCGACGGCGGCAAGCTCGACATGTCGATCAAGGTCGAGCGCGGGCGCGGCTACCTGCCCGGCAACCTGCGCAGCCCCGCCGAGACCAAGACGATCGGCAAGATCGTGCTCGATGCGTCGTTCTCGCCGGTGCGCCGCGTGAGCTACCAGGTCGAGAGTGCTCGCGTCGAGCAGCGCACCGACCTCGACCGGCTCGTCGTCGACGTCGAGACCAACGGCGTGATCGCGCCCGAGGAAGCGGTGCGCCAGTCGGCGCGCATTCTCGTCGAGCAGTTGTCGGTGTTCGCGGCGCTCGAAGGCGGCGCCGAGCCGGCTGCCGAGCCGACGGCGACGATCGGCGGCATGCGCGGCCCGCAGATCGATCCGCTGCTGCTGCGGCCGGTCGACGACCTCGAGCTCACCGTGCGCTCGGCCAACTGCCTGAAGGCGGAGAACATCTACTACATCGGCGACCTGATCCAGCGCACCGAGAACGAGCTGCTGAAGACGCCGAACCTGGGGCGCAAGTCCCTCAACGAGATCAAGGAAGTGCTGGCGTCGCGCGGACTGACGCTCGGCATGAAGCTCGAGAACTGGCCGCCGGCCGGGCTCGAGCGCCCCTGACCAAAACGAACGAAGCCGAGAGCGCGAGGAACCGTCATGCGTCACGGTCACGGACTGCGAAAACTGAATCGAACGAGCAGCCATCGCGAGGCGATGCTGCGCAACATGTGCAACTCGCTGCTGCGCCACGAGCTGATCAAGACCACGCTGCCGAAGGCGAAGGAACTGCGCCGCGTCGTCGAGCCGATCATCACGCTGGGCAAGAAGCCGTCGCTGTCGAACCGGCGCCTGGCCTTCGATCGGCTGCGCGACCGCGAGATGGTCGTCAAGCTCTTCGACGAGCTGGGCCCGCGCTACGCCACGCGCAACGGCGGCTACCTGCGCATCCTGAAGTTCGGCTTCCGGGTGGGCGATGCTGCCCCGATGGCGCTGATCGAACTCGTCGATCGTCCCGAGCCCGTCGAGGGCGAAGAGGACAGCGCGAGCTGATTCTTCCGGCTCGCGCCGCTACGGCTTGGCCGAGGTCCTCACCGTCCGGGGGCTGCGCAAGCGCTTCGGCAGCTTCGAGGCGATCGCCGGCCTCGATTTCTCGGTCGAGGCGGGCGAGTGCTTCGGGCTGCTGGGGCCCAACGGCGCCGGCAAGAGCACCACGCTGAAGGCCGCGCTCGGCCTGGTCGAGCCCTCCGCGGGCTCGATCGAGCTGCTGGGCTTGCCGATCCCGATGCGCGCGCGCGAGGCGCGTGCGCGCGTCGGCGTCGTTCCGCAGAACGACTCGCTCGATCCCGACTTCACGGTCGCCGAGAACCTGCTCGTCTTCGGGCGCTACTTCGGCCTGTCGCGCGCGGCGGTCGCCGCGCGCCTGGACGAGTTGCTCGACTTTGCCGGGCTCGCGCACAAGCGCGACGCGCGCATCGACGAGCTTTCGGGAGGTATGCGCCGACGACTGACGCTCGCCCGCGCGCTCGTCAACGACCCCGAAGTGCTGTTCCTCGACGAACCGACGACCGGTCTCGATCCGCAGGCGCGCCATCTGATGTGGGAGCGGCTACGGCAGCTGATCGCGCGGGGCAAGACGATCGTGCTGACGACGCATTTCATGGAAGAGGCCGAACGGCTGTGCGATCGCATCGCGATCATCGATCACGGCACGCTGATCGCGCTCGATTCGCCGCGTGCGCTGATCCGCGGGCAGATCGAGCCGCAGGTGATCGAGGTGACCGGCGATGGGGTGGCGGCGTGGTCGCGCGAGTCGGCGCCGCGCTTGGCGCAACGCGTGGAGCTGGTCGGCGAGACGGCGTTTCTCTATTGCAGTGATATCGACACCGCGCGTCGGGCGTGCGCGGACGCGGCCGAGGCGACGCCGGCGTTGCATACGCTGCAGCGGCCGGCGAACCTCGAGGACGTGTTCCTGAAGCTCACCGGGCGGGATTTGCGGGATTGACGTGACGCGGCATTCGTTGTCAGAGAAACGAAGCGCGCTCCGCGCGCCGGCCCCGAGGCTGCGCTGCTCGGCGCCGCTGAATCGCCCCGGTACGCACATCGCCGCTCCGCGCGTCCGGCGCCAAGCGCCAACCGGCCCGCTGCCGACTGCCGCTCGGGGAACGTTCATGGCGTGCGAAACGAAAGCGGTGGCGTTCATCCCGCGCCTCTGCGCGCGCCCACGTTTCGCGCGATGAACACCTACGCGCTCCCACGCTTCTCGCTGCGCTTCGTGCCGGTCTTCCGGCGCAATCTGCTGGTGTGGCGCAAGCTAGCCTTCGCCAGCGTCATCGGCAACGTCGCGGATCCGCTGATCATCCTGCTGGCTTTCGGCTACGGCCTGGGCAGCCTGCTCGAGTACGTCGAAGGCGTGCCGTACATCGTCTTCCTCGCTGCGGGTTCGATGTGCATGAGCACGATGATGGCGGCGAGCTTCGAGTCGCTGTACTCGGCGTTTTCGCGCATGCACGTGCAGCGCACCTGGGAGTCGCTGATGAACGCGCCGCTCGAACTCGACGACATCGTCATTGCCGAGTGGGCGTGGGCGGGCGCGAAGGCGCTGCTGTCGGGTTTCGCGATCCTCGTCGTCGTCTGGGTGCTGGGCATCTCGCGCGCGCCGACGCTGCCGCTGGCAATTCTCGTTGTCGCGCTCGCCGGGCTGTGCTTCAGCGCGATCGGGTTGTGCGTGAACGCGCTCGCGCGCGGCTACGACTTTTTCACTTTCTATTTCACGCTGGTGATCACGCCGCTCACGTTCATCTCGGGGGTCTACTTCCCGATGGAGCAATTGCCGCACTGGCTCGCTGCGATCGCGCATGCGCTGCCGCTCGCACCGGCGGTGGAGCTGGCCCGCCCGCTCGTGCTCGGGCGGCTTCCGGCCGAGCCCATCGTTCCGCTGGCGACGTTGCTCGCCTATACCGCGGCCGCGCTGTACATCGCGCTCGTGCTCACGCGCCGACGCTACGCGAGGTGAATGCCATGCCCGGCACTGAAACCGAACTGCGGCTCGTCGTCTCCAACGTCCCCGACGGGTCGGTCGCAGCGACGATCGCCCATGCGCTGGTCGACGAACGCCTGGCGGCTTGCGTCAACGTACTGGGCGCCTGCCGCTCGGTCTACCGATGGCAGGGTGCCGTCGAGACCGCGGACGAGATCACGCTGCTGGTGAAGACGACCCGCGTGCGGCACGACGAATGCGTGCGCCGGCTCGCCGCGCTGCATCCGTACGACGTGCCGGAGATCGTGACGCTCGCGCCCGAGCAGGTGTGGCCGGCGTATGCGCAATGGGCGGTCAACGAGACCGCGTCCGACGCCGATTCCTGATCGAGCACGCCGATCCGCTAGTCGTACACGCTCGACGCATCCCTGCGCCGGCGCCGACGGCGCGCCGAACGGTTGCCGAGCAGCGCCGACGCCGACAGCACCTCGCGCGCACGCAGGAACAGCAGCATCAGCACGCCCAGCGCGAACATCGCTCCCATCGTCCACCAGAAGCCGGCACGCGAGTGCAGCCACGGGATGTACTCGAAATTCATCCCGAAGATGCCGGTGATCAGCGTCAGCGGCATGAACACGGCCGTGATCGCGGTGAGCGCCCGCACGATCTCGTTGGTGCGGTATGCGGTGGCCGAGAAATGCAGTTGCACCGCGTTCTCGAGCGACGATTCGAGCCGCTGCGCGTGGCTGCGCACGCGGTGGATGTGCTCGACGAGGTCGCTCGTGCGCACCAGCAGCACTTCGCCCAGGCCGCCGCCCTCGTGGTGCTCCAGGCGCTCGTCGCGCCACTCCTGGATTGCGTCGAGCTGCTCCTCGCAAAGGTCCTCCAGGCGACGCACCTCGCGCCGCGCTTCGAGCAACGAATACCAGTCGCTGAAGGACCGACGCGTGTCGAGCAACTGTCGCTGCCATCGCTCGTATTGCGCGGACAGCGGCTGGCGCAGTTCGAGGTAGCGGTCGATCATCGCGTTGAGGATGCGCAGCATCAGCTCCTCGGGCTGCGAAGGCAACCGCGTGCGCCCGGCCGCGCTCATCAGGCGGGTGCGGGTGCTCGCCATCAGCCGGCTGTCGGGCGCGCGCACGGTGACCAGCACGCGCGGGAACAGGAAGAACACGACCGGGCGGGTCTTCACATGGATGACGTCGTCTGCGTCGAGCGCTTCGACGCGCAGCGCCAGTCCCCGGAAGACGATGATCTCGTAGTCGTTCGTCGAATCGAAGGACGACGGATGCGCGACGTTCTCTGCGTCGCGCAGGTGCTCGTCGAGCACGTGGATGCCGGTGAGCTGCTGCACCGGCGCGGTCCACACCGGGCCGTCGGCGTAGACGCAATCGCACCAGACGAAGGCGCCGTCGGGCAGGACGTTCAGCGCGTCGACGACCGAGGCGCCTTCGGCGCCGACGATGATCAGCTCCATCGCTGCGCGGACCGCGTCAGCGCGTCTCGTGCAGCCAGCGCGCCGCGTCGCGCGCAAAGTAGGTGAGGACTCCGTCGGCGCCGGCGCGTCGCATCGCGAGCAGCGATTCGAGGACCACGGCGCGCTCGTCGAGCCAGCCATTGGCCGCCGCCGCCTTGAGCATCGAATACTCGCCGCTCACCTGGTAGACGAAGGTCGGACAGCGGAACTCGTCCTTCACGCGACGCACGATGTCCAGGTACGGCATGCCGGGCTTGACCATCACCATGTCGGCGCCTTCGGCGAGGTCGAGCGCGACCTCGCGCAGCGCTTCGTCCGAGTTGCCCGGGTCCATCTGGTAGGTCTTCTTGTCGCCCTTGCCGAGGTTGCCTGCGGAGCCGACGGCGTCGCGGAAGGGGCCGTAGAAGCCCGACGCGTACTTTGCCGAGTACGCCATGATCTTCGTGTGGATGTGACCCGCTTCCTCGAGCGATGCGCGGATCGCGCCGATGCGCCCGTCCATCATGTCGGAGGGCGCGACGATGTCGACGCCGGCTTCGGCCTGCACCAGCGCCTGCCGGCGAAGGATTTCGACGGTGACGTCGTTCAGCACGTAGCCGTTCTCGTCGACGACGCCGTCCTGTCCGTGCGTCGTATAGGGGTCGAGCGCGACGTCGGTGAGCACGCCGAGTTGCGGGAAGCGCTTCTTGATTTCGCGAACGGCGCGCGGCACGAGGCCGTCGGGATCGGCGGCGGCCGCGCCGTCGGCGCTCTTGGCCGAAGGCTCGATCACCGGGAACAGCGCGAGCACCGGAATGCCGAGCTGCACGCACTGCTCGGCGATCGCCGGCAGCCGATCGACGCTCGAACGCTCTACGCCCGGCATCGACGCGACGGCCTGCGTGCGCGAGGCGCCGTCGAGTACGAAGATCGGATAGATCAGATCGTCCACGGACAGACGGTGCTCGCGCACCAGTCGGCGCGAGAAGTCGTCGCGCCGCAGGCGACGCATCCGCACGAACGGAAAGGCCGCGCGGGGGGTGTCGTGTTTCATGTCGTCTCTCCGGGCCGTAGCCAGTCGGCGATGATCTCCCGCGCTTCGTCGACGCCGGTGCGGCGGGTCGCGGAAAACGATAGCAGACCGAGCGGGTTCGGCAGCTGTTCGGCGCGCAGCGCATCCTCGAGCTCGCGCATCGCGATGGCGAGCTGGGCATTGCCGAGCTTGTCGCATTTGCTGGCGAGCACGAGGATCGGCACGTCGGCCGCGATCCAGGCCAGTACCCCGCGGTCGAGTTCGGTGATCCCGCGACGCACGTCGAGCACGAGCACGACGCCGGCGAGCGTCTTTCGCTGCGCCAGGTAGTGTCCGGCGAGCTGGTCCCAGCCGCGCTTTACCTCCAGCGGCGCGCTCGCGTAGCCGTAGCCGGGCGTGTCGACGAGCCAGGCGCGCGGCGGGACTCCTTGCGGGCCGAGCGCGAAGTAATTCAGCGCCTGCGTGCGCCCCGGCGTCTTGCTGGCGAAGGCGAGGCGGCGCTGTCCGCATAGCGCGTTGAGCGCGGACGACTTGCCCGCGTTCGAACGACCGACGAAGGCGACTTCGGCGAGCCGGGACTCGGGCAGCTGGGAGAGGCGGGCGACGGTGGTTTCGAACCGCGCGGAGGAAAGTGCGGGAACCACGACGCGAAGAACCTCGACGGAAGCAGGGGCTATTGTACAATTGCAGGCTTTGTCGGACCCAAGAGCGGGTCCGTCGACTGAAGAACGGGTTCCGTCCCATGTTCCGAGTGAGAATTCCCGGCGCGGTTGCCTGCGGTTCCGTCGCCGCCTGCGTCGCCGTCTCGGTGGCAGCCGCTTTCGCTCCGGTCGTTTTCGCGCAGGGCGCTGCGCCCGCGAAGCCGGCGCCGGTCGATGCGAAGAAGGGCGCGCAGATCGCGCAGGAAGTCTGCGCGGCATGTCACGGCGCCGACGGCAATAGTCCCACTCCGGCGAACCCGAAGCTGGCGGCTCAGCATCCCGAATATCTCGCCAAGCAGCTGAGCGACTTCAAACCCGCCGAGGGTGAACAGCAGGCGCATCGTCCGAGCGCGATCATGGCCGGCTTCGCTGCCATGCTGTCGCCGGAGGATGCCCGCAACGTCGCAGCGCACTTCGCGTCGCAGGCTCTCACGCCGGCGGTAGCCACTGATGCCGCGCTTGCAGAGGCCGGGCGCGCAATCTATCGGGTCGGCATCGCCGCCAAGGGCGTTCCGGCCTGCGCCGGCTGTCACAGTCCCGACGGGGCCGGCATTCCGTCGCAGTACCCGAGGCTGCAGGGGCAGTTCGCCGAATACGCCGAGACGCAGCTCACGCTATTCCGCAGCGGCGAGCGCGCGAACAGCGAGCAGATGCGCACCATCGCCGAGCGCCTGTCCGATCGCGAGATCAAGGCCGTCGCCCAGTACATGGCGGGGCTGCGCTGATTCCTCGCCGCGGCGACGCGGTCGACGACCGCGTCGTCTCGAAGGCCGCCGCACAGGTCACCTTCGCAAGCGCCGTATCCTGAGAACTTTCCGGCCGGGTGTCCGGCCGGCGTCGATGCGTCTGCCTGCAGGTGCGAGCCGGTGACTGGCCTCGCGCGCTGCGGTGGCACATCGGTTCGCAAGGAGGCCGGCCATGCTGATCCGAGTTTCCGACCCGGGCGATCCGCGGCCCGGTGAGATCGGTTCCCGCGAGTCGTACGAGCGCATGCGTGAGCGACGGGCGCTGCTCGGCGCTGCCGTTGGCGCCGCCATTGCGCCGCTTGTCGCTCCCGTGTCGGCGTCGGCAGCAACGCCCGCGCCGGCTCTGCAGCAGGGCGCTGCCGGTCCGGCCGACGGTCCGGCTTCGAAGCTCGACGCGAAGCCGAGCCCGCTGTCCACGATGGAGCGTCCCACGTCGCTGGAGGACGTCACCGGCTACAACAACTTCTACGAGTTCGGCACCGACAAGTCCGATCCGAAGCGATATGCGAAGTCGTTGCGAGTGCGGCCGTGGACGGTGGCGATCGAGGGTGAAGTGGCGAAGCCGAGGCGCTTCGACGTCGACGACTTGCGTCGGATCGCGCCGCTCGAGGATCGCATCTATCGGCTGCGTTGCGTCGAGGGCTGGTCGATGGTCGTGCCGTGGATCGGCTATTCGTTTTCCGAACTGATGAAGCGCGTCGAGCCCACCGGCGCGGCGAAGTTCGTCGAGTTCGTCACGCTGGCCGATCCGAAGCAGATGCCGGGCGTGCGCTCGTCGGTGCTCGCGTGGCCCTACACCGAGGGCCTGCGCATCGACGAGGCTGCGCATCCGCTGACGCTGCTCACTTTCGGGCTCTACGGTGACGTGTTGCCGCAGCAGAACGGCGCGCCGATGCGCGTCGTCGTGCCGTGGAAATACGGCTTCAAGAGCGCGAAGTCACTGGTCGCGATCCGCTTCGTCGAACGCCAGCCGCTCACCAGCTGGCACCGCGCGGCGCCGCAGGAATACGGGTTCTACGCGAACGTGAACCCCGAGGTCGATCATCCGCGCTGGTCGCAGGCGACGGAGCGCAAGATCGGCGAGGGCGGGCTGTTCGCGCGGCGACATCCGACGAAGATGTTCAACGGGTACGGGGAGCAGGTCGCTTCGCTGTATACCGGGATGGACTTGCGCAAGGAGTACTGAGTGGCGCGCGCCGACTCGCTTCGCCCCGCGGACGCGTGCCGCGGCGGTGGGTTGGGGGGCGAGTCGTGAGCGGGAGTGGCACGCAGGTGCGCGCGCAGGGCACACGGATTCGCGTGTTGCGCATCGCCGTCTTCGCACTCGCACTCGTGCCGCTCGCGCGGCTTGTCGTGCTGGGCGCGCTCGATTCGCTGACGGCCAATCCGGTCGAGTTCGTGCAGCGCTCGACGGGGACGTGGGCGCTGGCCATGTTGTGCATCACGCTGGCGGTGACGCCGCTGCGCAGGTTGTTCGGCTGGAGTTCGCTGATGCGGCTGCGCCGGATGCTCGGGCTTTTCGCGTTCTTCTATGCGTGCCTGCACCTGCTCGCCTACGCCTGGCTCGATCAGTGGTTCGACTGGAACGCGATCGTCGACGACGTGCTCGAGCGGCCGTTCATCACAGTGGGGATGACGGCGTTCGTGCTGCTGATCCCGCTGGCGGTGACGTCCACGAACGCGATGATGCGACGACTCGGGCGCCGCTGGCAGGAACTGCACCGGCTCGTCTATGCGATTGCCGTGCTCGCGGTGCTGCACTACTGGTGGCACAAGGCGGGCAAGAACGATTTCTCGGCGCCGCTCGCCTGGGCGCTGGCCGTCGGCGGCCTGCTGGCGATGCGCCTGGCATGGCACTGGGCGCGTCCGCCGGCGCAACCCGTGCGCCGCGCGCACGGCGCGCCAACCACGCACGGTGTCGTGCGGCCGGCCACAGCGCAGCGCGCGCCGCTGCGGGCGCCTTCGCTAGGGCAGGCGCCGCTCGAGCGCGAATAGCGATTCGACGCTCTCGCGTTCGCGAATCACGTGCGCCTGCGTGCCGTCGACGAGCAGTTCGACGGCGCGCGGCCGCGTGTTGTAGTTCGACGCCATTGCCATGCCGTAGGCGCCGGCCGACGCGATCGCCAGCCGGTCGCCTTCGGCGATTGCGAGCGAGCGGTCGCGCGCGAGCCAGTCGCCCGACTCGCACACCGGGCCCACCACGTCGTAGCGCTGCGCTTCGACGTCGTCGCGCTGGCGCAGCGGCAGCACGCCGTGGTACGCGTCGTACAGCGCCGGACGCATCAGGTCGTTCATCGCCGCATCCACGATCGCGAAGAGCCGCTCGCCGTTGCGCTTCACGTACTCCACGCGCGTGAGCAGCACGCCCGCGTTGCCGACGATCGAGCGGCCGAACTCGAAGAGCACGCCGTAGCGGCGCCCGCGCGGATGACGCTCGAGCCGCGCGAACAGCGCATCGAGCAGCGCCTGTGCGGACGGCGGATCTTCGTCGCGATAACGAATGCCCAGGCCGCCGCCGAAATCGATGTGCTGCAGTTCGATTCCGTCGGCGTGCAGCGCGTCGACGAGCTCGAGCACCTTGTCGGCCGCCGCCAGGTATGGTTCGATCGACGTGATCTGCGAGCCGATATGGCAGTCGATGCCGACGACCTCGAGGTTCGGTAGCGCCGCGGCGCGCCGGTAGACCATCAGCGCGTCTTCGTGCGCGATGCCGAATTTGTTCTCGCGCAGTCCGGTGGAGATGTACGGATGCGTACCGGCGTCGACGTCGGGATTCACGCGCAGCGACACCGGCGCACGACGATTCATCGAGGCGGCCACGCGATCGAGCCGCAGCAACTCGCTTTCGGATTCCACGTTGAAGCAGCGCACCCCCGCGTCGAGCGCGAGCCGCATCTCCGCTTCGCTCTTGCCGACGCCGGAAAACACGACTTTCGACGGATCGCCGCCGGCGGCAATCACGCGGCGAAGCTCGCCGGCCGAGACGATGTCGAAGCCAGCGCCCGCGCGCGCGAGCAATTCGATGATGGCGAGGTTCGAGTTCGCCTTCAGCGCATAGCAGACCAGCACGTTGCGATCGCGCGAGGCGTGCACGAACGACGCGAAGGCCGCTTCGATCGCGGCGCGCGAGTAGACGTAGGCGGGCGTTCCGTGATCGCGCGCGATCGTCTCCAGTTCGACGTCCTCGATGAAGAGCGAGCCGTTGCGATAGCGGAATGGAAAGTCGGTGTTCATCGTTGCGGGTCCGCCGGTGAGGGCGACGGTGGGGGCGCCGCCGAGGGTGCGGGTGACGACGCGGGCGAGGACGGCGACGAGGACGCCGATGATGGCGCCGCCGAGGACGACGGTTCCGAGGTCGCGCGCCTGCGCCGCGGTGGCGGCGCGTTCTCGGGAAGGTAGAGCGGGCCGCGCTGCCCGCAGCCGGCGACCAGCAGCGACGCGGCGAAGGCCAGCAGCGCGCTGCGGCGAGCACTCGGCGCACGCGCTGCGGGCGAGGGTCGCACGCGCGCGCGCAAGCTCAGAACACCTGGTCGCGGATGCGATCGGCCTCGGCGCCGGAAGCAACGCCTTCCTCGGCGACGCCGAGCGAGGCGATGCCCTGGCCCGGGCGGGTTTCCGACAGGTAGTACTGGCCGTCGATGCGCACCACGCCGTCGGGCTCGCGCTTCTGCTCCTCGGCCACGCCCTTGAGCGCCGTGGCCATGTAGTCGATCCAGATCGGCAACGCGAGCCCACCGCCGGTCTCGCGGTCGCCGAGCTTGCGCGGCTGGTCGAATCCCACCCAGGCGACGGCGGCGAGGGACGGCTGGTAGCCGGCGAACCAGGCGTCCATCGAGTCGTTCGTCGTGCCTGTCTTGCCGGCGAGGTCGTTGCGCTTGAGCGTCTTCGCGCGCGTGGCGGTGCCCATGCGAACGACGTCGCGCAGCATCGAATCCATCAGGAACGCGTTACGCTCGTCGATCGCGCGAACCGCTTCGTCGCCCGCACGATCCGGTTTCGCGCTGGCCAGCAGCCGTCCGTTGCTGTCGGTGATCCGGGAGATCAGGTACGGCTCGATGCGGTAGCCGCCGTTGGCGAACACCGAGATCGCCTCGACCATCCGCCACGGCGTGACCGAACCGGCGCCGAGCGCCATCGTCAGGTACGCCGGGTGCCGCTCGGGATCGAAGCCGAAGCGCGAGACGTAGTCCTGCGCGTACTGCGGACCGATCGCTTCGAGGATGCGCACCGACACCATGTTCTTCGACTTGGCCAGCGCCGTGTGCAGCGGCATCGGACCTTCGTACTTGCCGTCGTAGTTCTTCGGATCCCACAGCTGGCCGCCGGTGCGCGCCGGATCGATCAGCACGGGCGCGTCGTTGACGATGGTCGACGTCATGAAGCCCTTCTCGAGCGACGCCGAGTAGATGAACGGCTTGAAGCTCGAGCCGGGTTGGCGCCACGCCTGTACCACGCGATTGAAGCGGTTGCGCTCGAAGTCGAAGCCGCCGACCAGCGCCCGCACCGCGCCGTCGTGCGTATCCATCGACACGAAGGCCGCCTGCACCTCCGGCAGCTGTGAAATCCGGTAGCTGCCGTCGTCGTCGCGCACGATGCGGATCACCGAACCGCGCACGAGACGCCGAGAGGCGCTGGCGCGCGGGCCGAGCGCCGACGCGACGAACTTCAGGTCGTTGCCGGTGATCTCGATCGGCTTGCCGTCGCCGCGCGAGACGAGAACGCGCTTGGGATCGGCCTCGAGCACCACGGCCGCCAGGAAGTTTCCGATGTCGGCGTCGTCGTCGAGTGTCGCGTCGATCGCGTCGTCCGCGGCATGCGCGTCGTCGGGCAAGTCGATCGTGCGCTCGGGGCCGCGAAAGCCGTGCCGGCGGTCGTAGTCGACGACGCCCTTCTCGAGCGCCGCGTTGGCCGCCGCCTGGTGCACCGGTTCGATCGTCGTGTAGATCTTCAAGCCGGCCGAATAGATGTCCTCGTGGTACAGGTCGAAGGCGAGCTGTCGGGCGAGTTCCGCGACGTACGGCGCCTGCACCGGGTAGTCGGCGCGCGCCGGCGAGAACACCAGGCGCTCGGTCATTGCCGCCTGGTATTCGGGCTGCGTGAGGAAGCCTGCCTCGCGCATGCGGCCGAGGATGTAGCGCTGGCGCTCGATCGCGCGCGCCGGATTGACCATCGGGTTGAAGCGCGACGGCGCCTTCGGCAGACCGGCGAGCACCGCGGCCTCGGCCACGCTCAACTGCGCCAGCGGCTTGTCGAAGTAGGTGCGCGACGCCGCGGCAAAGCCGTAGGAGCGCTTGCCGAGGTAGATCTGGTTCAGGTACAGCTCGAAGATCTGTTCCTTGCTCAGCGTGTCCTCGATGCGCAGCGCGAGCAGGATCTCGACGATCTTGCGGGTGTAGGTGCGCTCGTTGGTAAGAAAGAACTCGCGCGCGAGCTGCATCGTGATCGTGCTGGCGCCCTGCTCCTTGCCACCGGCAAACAGGTTGGTGATCGCTGCGCGCGCCACGCCGACCGGATCGATGCCGATGTGTTCGAAGAAGCGCGTGTCCTCGGCGGCGAGCACGGCGTTCTTCATCACCTGCGGCACGTCCTCGATGTGCACGAAGGTGCGCCGTTCCTCGCCGAACTCGCCGATCAGCTTGCCGTCGGCGGTGTACACGCGCAGCGGGATGCGCGGCCGGTAGTCGAGCATCGCGTCGAGCGACGGTAGCCGGTCGTTGAGCAGCAGCAGCGCGAAGGCGCCGAGCAGCGCGCCGCTGACCGCGAGCGCCACGGGAATCGCCAGCGCGGCCAGCGAAACCCGCAGCCACAGCGACTTTTTCGGGGACGACTTCGGGCGGGGCTTTCGGGCGTTGCGTGCGGGCATGGACGGGCGTACCCCGCTGGGAGTGTTGCGGATTTTATACGGATCGCCGCGTCACGGCCTCGATGCGCCGCACGCGGCGTTCGCGCTGCCGTCGATCGGCGTTCCTGCGCGGGCGCGGTCCAGTGGTCGGTGACGTACGACCGATGGTCGCGGCGCGCTGCGAATTACCGCACAAAACGCTTTACAGTAAATCGAGCTCGTCGCTAGCATCTCGAGCGGTTATTAAATAACAAACGCAAGTCCTTAAGTTTACGGGACTTTTTCATCGAGACTCCCGATGGCGATAGCGCTTCCGAGTCTGTTTGGCCGAAGTTCTCCACCACTCGTGGGCATCGACCTGAGCGCTTCCAGCGTGAAGGTGGTCGAGCTCGCGAAGGGCCAGCGCACGCCGATGCGGCTCGAGCGCTACGCGATCGAGCCGATCGAGCGTGGCGCGATCGTCGACGGCAACATCGAGAAACCCGAGGCGGTGGCCGAGGCGCTCACGAGGGCGCTGCGCAAATGCAACACCCGGGCGCGCGAAGCCGCGCTCGCGCTGCCCGCCGGCTCGGTGATCACGAAGAAGATCCTCGTTCCCGCTGGCCTGCGCGAGGAGGACTACGAGATCCAGGTCGAGGCCGAGGCGAGCCAGTACATCCCGTTCCCGATCGAGGAGGTGAACCTCGATTTCCAGCTGCTCGGTCCGGCCAAGGGCTCCGAGGACGAGATCGAGGTCCTGCTGGCTGCCTCGCGCAAGGAGAAGGTCGACGATCGCGTGGCCGTCGCCGAGATGTCGGGGCTGCATCCGGTAGTCATGGACGTCGAGAGCTACGCGCTTCGCTCGGCGGTCGACCACGTCACCCGATTCCTGCCGAACAACGGACAGGGCCAGATCATCGCGGTGTTCACGATCGGGCAGACGACGACCTCGCTCGCCGTCGTGCTCAACGAGCAGACGGTGTTCGAGCGCGAGCAGACCTTCGGCGGGCAGCAGCTCACGCAGGATCTGGTTCGCCTGTACGGGCTGACGCCCGAAGAGGCGGAGCTGAAGAAGCGCACCGGCGACCTGCCCGACAACTACCAGCGCGACCTGCTGCAGCCGTTCATCGAGCAGGGCGCCACCGACATCGCGCGCGCGCTGCAGTTCTTCTTCACGTCTACGCCGTACACCCGCGTCGACCAGATCTACCTAGCCGGCGGATCTTCGGTCGTCCCGGGGCTGGCCGACGCGGTGATGCAGCGCACGCAGGTTCCCACCGAGATCCTCAGTCCGTTCCAGGGGATGGAGGTATCCGACGCAGTCCGCGACCGGCAACTGCGCGCCGACGCGCCCGCGCTGCTCGTGGCCGCCGGTCTGGCGATGCGGAGATTCGACGCATGATTCCGCGCATCAACCTTCTCCCGCATCGGGAGATGCGCCGCGAACGGCGCAAGAAGGACTTCGTCGTGATGGGCGTGGCGACGGCGGTGCTGGCCGCCGTCGGCTGCGTGCTCGTCGCGCTGGCGATCGACAACCGGATCGACGAGCAGCGGGCGCGCAACGACTTCATCCGCGCGGAGAACGTCAAGCTGGACGAGCAGATCAAGGAGATCGCGACGCTGCGTGCGGAGATCGACGCGCTGCGTGCCCGCCAGGCGGCGGTCGAAAGCCTGCAGACGAACCGGACGATACCGGTGCACCTGATGGACGAGCTCGTCAAACACGTGCCCGAGGGGCTGTACCTGAAGTCGATGCGGCAGGACGAACGCAAGGTCACGCTGGTCGGCTACGCGCAATCGAACGATCGCGTCTCGGAGCTGCTGCGCAACCTGGCGAACAACACGCCCTGGCTCGAGCGTCCGGAGCTGGTCGAGATCAAGGCGGTGCAACTCGGCGGTGCGAAGGCGAATGCGAAGGACACCGCCCGGCGCCTCTACGAGTTCTCGCTGAACGCGCTGGTGCGCACCAACGACGCCCCCGCAGCCGCGCCCGCGAAGGTCGCCGGCGCGCCGGTGGCGGCGAATACCGTGAGGTGAGCGCGATGGCCCGATTCAATCCGTCGATCGACCTGTCCGCCGTCACCAGCCAGTTTCAGGGATTGCAGGGGCGCCATCCGGGTCTGTGGCCGAGCGTCCCGCGCTTCGCGCTGCTGGCGGCGATCGTCGTCGCGCTCGGTGCGGCGGCCTGGGGCGGCTACTGGCGCGGCCAGCTCGAGGATCTCGACGCGCGCGTCGCCGAGGAGCAGCGGCTGAAGCAGGAGTTCACCGACAAGATGCGCCAGGCGGTGAACCTGGAGGCGCTGCGCGAGCAGAAGGAACAGGTGATGCAGTACGTCAGCGCGCTCGAGAAGCAGTTGCCGAGCAAGGCCGAGATGGACGCATTGCTGACCGACATCAACCAGGCCGGAGTGGGTCGCGGATTGCAGTTCGAGCTGTTCAAGCCCGGGCAGGTCATCGTGCGCGACTACTACGCCGAGTTGCCGATCGCGATCCGCGTCACCGGCGACTACCACGCGTTCGGCGCCTTCACCAGCGAGATCGCGAACCTCGCCCGCATCGTCACGCTGAACAACCTGCAGGTCGCGTTGCCTCCCGAGCGCGGTGCCCAGGCCGCGATGGCCTCCGGCAACCTGACCATGGAAGCGATCGCGAAGACCTTCCGCTATCTCGATCCCGAGGAGATCGCCGAGCAGCGGCGCAAGGCGGCCGAAGCGAAGGCGAAGAAGAAGTGATGCGAACGAACATGAAGACGCTTCTCGCCGCCATCGGTGCGCTGGCCGCGGTATCGCTCGCCGGCTGCGCCAACGACCACGCCGACCTGCGCGACTGGATGCAGACGGTGCGCGCAAGCGCCAAGCCGGTCCACGAGACGATCAGCGAGCCGCGCCGCTTCGAGCCGTACCGTTACGACAACGAAGGGCAGGTCGACCCGTTCTCGGTTGCCAAGCTCGGCGGCTCGTCGGACGGGGCCGATGCCGGCGGATCGCGCGGCGGCCTGAAGCCGGACACGACGCGGCCGCGCGAGGCGCTGGAGGCCTTTCCGCTCGATTCGATCCGGATGGTCGGGCAACTGGCGAACCGCCAGGGCCAGTACGCGCTGCTGCAGGCCGAGCGCCTCGTCTACCAGGCACGCGTGGGCAACTACGCAGGACAGAACTACGGAATGATCACGCGCATCAGCGAGACCGAGGTCAAGCTGAAGGAACTGGTCCAGGACGCCGTCGGCGACTGGGTCGAGCGCGAAACGACACTGCAGATCCAGGACGGGAGCGCTCAATGAAAGCGATGTTCGGCAGCATTGGCCCGGCGATCCGGGCGCTCGGCGACGACGTCGCCCGCGTCGTCGGCGCCTTTTGCGTCGTCGGCGCCGTTCTCGCCGGCGGCCTCGCGGCGGGTCCGGCCTTCGCGCAGGCGAACGCGATCGAGTCGGTCGGCAGCGTGCAGCAGGGCAGCACGACCTACCTGCGCATCGCGCTGAAGAACGCGCCCACCACCACTCCGGTCGGCTTCTCGGTTTCGAATCCGCCGCGCATCGCCTTCGACTTCGTGGACACCGAGAATCGCTCGGGCCACAACTCGATCGAGTTGCCTCAGGGCGATGTGCGCAGCGTGGCGATCGTGCAGTCGGGCGACCGCTCGCGCGTCGTGCTGAACCTGAAGCGGCCGATGGGCTACGAGACGTCGATCGACGGCAACACGCTCGTCGTCGCACTCGAGCCGACTGCGTCCGCCGCGGCAACCGCGCAACCGACTTCCACCTACAACTTCGCCAAGGCCGACGGCAAGGGCGAGCACGCGCTGCGCGACATCGACTTCCGTCGCGGCAAGGAAGGCGAAGGCCGTGTTGTCGTCGATCTGTCCGATGCCGGCGTCGGCGTCGACATCCGGCAGCAGGGGCAGACGGTCGTCGTCGATTTCATCGGCACGAAGCTTCCCGAGAACCTGCGCCGGCGCCTGGACGTCAGCGACTTCGGCACGCCGGTTCGCACCGTGCGCGCCTTCCAGCAGGGCGACAACACGCGGCTGGTGATCGAGCCGCAGGGACAGTGGGAGCACAACGCGTACCAGAGCGACACGCAGTTCGTCGTCGAGGTCAAGCCGGTGCGCGAGGATCCGAACCGGCTCGTCGCCGGCACGCAGCCCGGCTACAAGGGCGAGCGACTGTCGCTGAACTTCCAGAACGTCGATGTGCGCGCGCTGCTGCAGGTGATCGCCGACTTCACCAACCTGAACATCGTCACCAGCGATTCGGTGGCGGGCAGCCTCACGCTGCGATTGAAGGACGTTCCCTGGGACCAGGCGCTGGCGATCATCCTGGATTCCAAGGGCCTGGACATGCGCAAGAACGGCAACGTGATCATGGTCGCCCCGCGCGACGAGATCGCGGCCAAGGAGAAGCTCGAACTGGAGTCGCGCGCGCAGATCTCCGACATCGAGCCGCTGCGCACCGAAACCTTCCAGCTGAACTACCAGAAGGCCGAGGCGCTGCAGAAACTGCTCGCCGACGAGAAGCAGCGCGTGCTGTCCAAGCGCGGCAGCGTCGTCGTCGACCAGCGCACGAACAAGGTGTTCGTGCAGGACACGCCGTCGCGGCTCGAGGAAGTGCGCAAGGTCATCGCGCAGATCGACATCCCGGTGCGCCAGGTGCTGATCGAGGCGCGTATCGTCGAGGCCGACGATCGCTTCTCGCGCAACCTCGGCGTGCGGCTCGGCTTCAACCGGATCAACGCCAGCGCCGGCGACTTCGCCGGTCGTGCGACGGTCGCGGGCAACCTGCAGGGCGTGCACGACCTCACGCCGCTGCCCGGTGGCGCCGGCTCGGGCGGCACGCTGCTGCCGAACACCAACTTCGTGAACCTGCCGGCGGCGGCGATCTCCGGCGTGAACGCGGCCACCTTCGCGGTGAGCCTGTTCAGCTCGGACCTCACTCGCTTCCTGAACCTGGAGCTCTCGGCGCTCGAAGCCGACCAGCGCGGCAAGGTGGTGTCGAGCCCGCGCGTGCTCACCGCCGACCAGGGCACTGCCGTGATCGAGCAGGGCACGGAGCTGCCTTACCAGCAGGCGACCTCGAGTGGCGCCACGTCGATCCAGTTCCGCAAGGCCAACCTCAAGCTCGAGGTCACGCCGCAGATCACGCCCGAGGGCAACGTGATCCTCGAGGTGCAGGTCAACCGCGACGCCGTCGGCATCCTCACGCCGGCCGGCTTCGCGATCGACACGCGGCGCGTGCAGACGCAGGTGCTCGTCGAGAACGGCGGCACCGTCGTCATCGGTGGCATCTACGAGCAGTTCGAGCGCAACCAGGTCAACAAGGTGCCGCTGCTCGGCGACATCCCGATCATCGGCCACGCGTTCAAGAACAACGCGCGCACGAACAACCGCGCCGAACTGCTGGTGTTCCTCACGCCGCGCGTGGTCACCGATACGGCGCTGGCGCGTTGAGGCGAGGCGCGCGCCAGCACGGGGCGCGCGCTCGTGGAGGCCTGGGGGCGCCGCTTGCGGCGCCCTTTGCGTTGCGCCCCTGCATGAAGCAGCATTTTCAACTGGGGCGAGACCGCAAGCGTGGCCGCTGTCTCCATGGGCATGTCCGGTACCCTGTCGGCACGTCCCCCAGCCCCGCCTCGCCCGGATGAACGAAACCCGTGCCACGCACGCGCCCGCCGACCCCCGTCCGGTCGTCCTGGTCGGCATGATGGGCGCCGGCAAGACGACGGTGGGGCGGCGCCTGGCTGCGCGGCTCGGGCGGCGCTTCATCGACGCCGACCGCGAACTCGAGCAACGCTGCGGCGTGCCGATCGCGACGATCTTCGAGCTCGAAGGAGAGGAGGGCTTCCGGCGCCGCGAGCGCGCGATCCTCGCCGAGTTGATCGCGTTGCCGGACATCGTGCTCGCCACCGGCGGCGGCGCAGTGCTCGCCGAAGAGAACCGCCGCCTGCTGCGCGAGCGCGGCTGGGTCGTCTACCTCAAGGCGGCGGCGCCGGAGTTGTGGCAACGGTTGCGGCGCGATCGCACGCGCCCGCTGCTGCAGACGGAGAATCCGCGCGAGCGGATCGTCGAGTTGCTCGCGCAGCGCGAGCCGCTGTACGAGTCGATCGCGCATTGCACGGTGACGAGCGTGCACCAGCCGGTAGACGAACTGGTCGATCCTATAATCGACGCCTTGCCCGAATCGCAGCGCCCGGCCGATGAACGTTCGTGAATTGAAGGTCGCGCTCGGCGAGCGCGCGTATCCGATCCGCATCGGCGCGGGCCTGATCGACGGCGACGAATCGCTCGGCGCGCTCGCACGGGGCCGCCAGGTCGCGATCGTCTCGAACGAAACGGTGGCCGGGCTCTACCTTGCGCGGCTGGTGCGTTCGGTGCGCGGCGCCGCCTCGATCGAAGAGATCCTCGTCCCCGACGGCGAAGCGCACAAGAACCAGGCGTCGCTCGACCTCGTCCTCGACCGGCTGCTCGAGCGGCGCTTCGATCGCCACTGTCTTGTCGTCGCGTTGGGCGGCGGAGTGATCGGCGATCTCACCGGCTTTGCTGCCGCCATCTACCAGCGTGGCGTCGACTTCGTGCAGGTGCCGACGACGCTGCTCGCGCAGGTCGACTCGTCGGTAGGCGGCAAGACGGCGATCAATCACCCGCGCGGCAAGAACATGATCGGCGCCTTCCACCAGCCGAAACTTGTGCTCGCCGACGTCGAAGTGCTCCGTACGCTGCCGCGGCGGGAACTGGGTGCGGGCCTGGCCGAGATGATCAAGCACGGTGCGATCGCCGACGTCGATTACCTCGCTTCGCTCGAGCGCGACATGGACGCGCTGCTTCGCTGCGATCCGGCGCCGATGCGCGAGGCGATCGGCCGTTCCTGCGAGATCAAGGCCGAGGTCGTCGCGCAGGACGAACGCGAGAGCGGCCGGCGCGCGCTGCTGAACTTCGGCCACACCTTCGGTCACGCGATCGAGACCGGCAGCGGCTACGGGCGCTGGCTGCACGGCGAGGCCGTGGGCACGGGGATGCTGATGGCGGCCGACCTGTCACGCCGGCTGTCGATGCTCGACGCGTCTTCTTGCGCGCGCCTGCAAGCGGTGGTCGGCGCCGCCGGACTGCCGCTGCGGGCACCGCGCTGGCCTGCCGCGCGCTGGCTCGAACTGATGAGCGTCGACAAGAAGGCCGAGCAGGGAACGCCGAAGTTCGTGCTGCTTGAAAGGCTCGGGCACGCGATCGTTCGGCGCGTGCCGCCCGAGCCGCTGGTCGAGACCTTCGCCGCCTTCGCCGACGACGGCGGCGACGGCGGCCAAGGCGGCAACTGAGCCGATGGCCGGCACGTCGCGCGCGGCCCCACTGTGCCGATCCCGGCGCCGCAGGCCTGCGGCGTGACCAACGCCACCCGCGCGGACTACGCGGCCGACCCGGCGAAGAGCCGCGGGCGACGTTTTCCCGCGACGATCTCGTCCACCCGAAGCGAGTTCCAGCGCGACCGCGATCGTATCGTCCACTGCACGGCATTCCGCCGACTCGAATACAAGACGCAGGTCTTCGTCAACCACGAAGGCGATCTCTTTCGCACGCGCCTGACGCATTCGATCGAGGTTGCGCAGATCGCGCGTTCGGTCGCGCGCTGCCTGCGCGTGGACGAAGATCTGGTCGAGGCGATCGCGCTCGCGCACGACCTCGGCCACACCCCCTTCGGCCACGCCGGACAGGACGAGCTCGACGCGTGCATGAAGCCGTGGGGCGGCTTCGAGCACAACCTGCAGTCGCTGCGCGTCGTGGACGAACTCGAGCAGCGCTACGCCGGGCACGACGGACTGAACCTGTGCTTCGAGACGCGCGAGGGGATTCTCAAGCACTGCTCGCCGGCCAACGCGAGCTCGCTCGGTGAGCTCGGTGAGCGTTTTCTGCTGCGGCGGCAGCCTTCGCTCGAAGCGCAGTTGACGAACCTCGCCGACGAGATCGCGTACAACAACCACGACATCGACGACGGACTGCGCTCGGGCCTGCTGCGGCTCGAAGCGATGGTCGACGTGCGTTTGTTCGGCCGGCACTGCGCGGACGCTCGCAAGGCGCACCCGCAGGTCACGGGACGAAGGCTTGTCCACGAAACGATCCGCCGCATGATCGACGAGCTCGTCACCGATCTGATTGGCGAGACGCAACGCCGCATCGACGCGGCGTGCGTTCACTCGATCGACGACGTGCGCGCTGCGCCGGCGCTCGCGCGCTTCTCCGACGGAATCCGGGCGGATTCGGCCGAGCTCAAGCGTTTCCTGCACGCCCACCTGTACGAGCACGAGCGGGTGCTGGCGGTGATGGGACGCGCGCGAGCGATCGTCGCCGAGTTGTTTCACCGCTACCGCGCCGATCCCGGGCTCCTGCCCGACGAGCATCGGCAACGCGTCGATGCGCTCGGCGAGCGGGCGATCGCCGACTACATCGCCGGCATGACCGATCGTTTCGCGGTGCGCGAGCACCTGCGGCTTACCGGGGGAGACCCCGACCGGCTGCGCGGCGTCGACGTGCTCGGCGCAGCGAGCGACGCGTTGCCTTAGTCCGGCGGCCTCGCGATCTCGTGCACCGAGGCGGGGCAGCGCGCACCGGATTGGTGCGCCGCAGCAAAAAACCACCGAAGGGCGCTTCAAATCGCTTGGGCCGAGCGCTACACTGGTTTCGATCGGAACGCCCGCATCGGGCAACACGCGTTTGCCGCTTGACGAGCGTCAGCCACGCTGCTATCCGCGTCAGCAAGCGCTGACTTCAGGTGTCGGGGTACCGGCACGGTCGGCGTGCTGCGCGCCCGTCAGGTGCGCCGAGTGCCCGAGTCATGCCGTTCGCTTTTCCTTCCGATTGCGGGAGAGCCCGACGATGCGCCCTTCGATTCCGCTGATGCCCGCCGACGAAACTGCCGCCCCTCAGGGCCTCTACGACCCGGCGTTCGAGCACGACGCCTGCGGCGTCGGCTTCGTCGCGCATATCGGTGGCAAGAAGAGTCATTCGCTGGTCGAGCAGGGCCTGCAGATCCTGTGCAACCTCGACCATCGCGGCGCGGTGGGTGCCGACCCGCTGATGGGCGACGGCGCGGGCATCCTGATCCAGATCCCGGACGCGTTCTTCCGCGAGGAGATGGCGCGCCACGGCGTGGCGCTGCCGCCGGCCGGCGAGTACGGCGTCGGCATGGTGTTCCTGCCCAAGGAGCACGCGTCGCGCCTGGCCTGCGAGCAGGAGCTCGAGCGAGCGGTGCGCGCGGAAGGGCAGGTGCTGCTCGGCTGGCGCGACGTGCCGGTCGACCGCGCCATGCCGATGTCGCCTACGGCGCGCGCGAAGGAGCCGGTGATCCGCCAGATCTTCGTCGGCCGCGGCGCCGACGTCATGGTCGCCGACGCGCTCGAGCGCAAGCTGTACGTGATCCGCAAGACGGCGAGCCATGCGATCCAGAGCCTTCGCCTGAAGCACGGTCGCGAATACTTCGTGCCGTCGATGTCGTCGCGAACGATCGTCTACAAGGGACTGCTGCTGTGCGGCCAGGTCGGGCAGTACTACCTCGACCTGCGCGACCCGCGCGTCGTCACCGCGGTGGCACTCGTGCACCAGCGCTTCTCGACCAACACCTTCCCCGAGTGGCCGCTCGCCCATCCGTATCGGCTGATCGCGCACAACGGCGAGATCAACACGGTCAAGGGCAACTACAACTGGCTGCGCGCGCGCGAGGGCGAGATGCGCTCGCCGGTGCTCGGCGACGATCTCGCCAAGCTCTATCCGATCGTTTACGCAGGGCAGTCCGACACGGCCACCTTCGACAACTGCCTCGAGCTGCTGGTGATGGCCGGCTACCCGCTCGCGCACGCGGTGATGATGATGATTCCCGAGGCGTGGGAGCAGCACGCGTCGATGGATCCGCGGCGGCGCGCCTTCTACGAATTCCACGCGGCGATGATGGAGCCGTGGGACGGGCCGGCTGCGATCGCGTTCACCGACGGGCGCCAGGTCGGTGCCACGCTCGACCGCAATGGGCTGCGCCCGGCGCGCTACTGCATCACCGACGATGACATGGTGATCCTGGCTTCCGAGGCCGGCGTGCTGCCGATTCCCGAGAGCCGCATCGTGCGCAAGTGGCGGCTGCAGCCCGGCAAGATGCTGTTGATCGACCTCGACCAGGGCCGCATCGTCGATGACGCCGAACTCAAGAGCCAGCTTGCCAACAGCAAGCCGTATCGCGAGTGGATCGAGGCGATCCGCATCAAGCTCGACGAGCTCTCGCCGGGTCCCGGCGAGCCGCATGCCGACGCGCAGGCCGGCGACGAGCGCCCGTCGCTGCTCGATCGGCAGCAGGCCTTCGGCTATACGCAGGAAGACCTGAAGTTCCAGCTGCTGCCGATGGCCGCGCACGGCGAGGAGGCGGTGGGCTCGATGGGCAACGACGCGCCGCTGGCCGTCCTGTCCGATCGCAACAAGTCGCTGTACAACTATTTCCGCCAGCTGTTCGCGCAGGTGACGAACCCGCCGATCGATCCGATCCGCGAACAGCTCGTGATGTCGCTCGTGTCGTTCATCGGCCCGCGGCCGAATCTGCTCGACCTGAACAACATCAACCCGCCGATGCGAATCGAGGTCTCGCAGCCGGTGCTCGACTTCGACGACATCGCCGAGATCCGCGCGATCGACGAGCTCACGCGCGGCAAGTTCCGCTCGTACGAGATCGATATCTGCTACCCGGCCGATTGGGGCAAGGAGGGCATCGAGGCGAGGCTCGCGTCGCTCGCCGCCGAGGCCGAGGAGGCGGTGCGTTCGGGCTACAACGTGCTGCTCGTCTCCGACCGCTGCGTTTCACCCGAGCGCGTCCCCATCCCGGCGCTGCTCGCCACGAGCGCGATCCACCTTCACCTGGTCGACCGCGGCCTGCGCACGCGCACCGGACTTGTCGTCGAGACCGGATCGGCGCGCGAGGTGCATCACTTTGCGCTGCTCGCCGGCTACGGCGCGGAGGCGATCCATCCATATCTCGCGATGGAGACGCTCGTCGAGGCGCATCGCACCGGCGCCGGCGGAATCGGCCCCGACAAGGCCGTTCACAACTACGTGAAGGCGATCGGCAAGGGGCTGATGAAGGTGATGTCCAAGATGGGCATCTCCACCTACATGAGTTATTGCGGCGCGCAGATCTTCGAGGCGGTGGGCCTGTCACGCGCCTTCGTCGACCGCTACTTCGCCGGCACCGCCAGCCACGTGGGCGGCATCGGCGTGTTCGAGGTGGCCGAGGAAGCGATCCGCATGCACCGGGCCGCCTTCGGCGACGACCCCACGCTCGACGGGGCGCTCGACCCGGGCGGGATGTACGCGGTGCGCACGCGCGGCGAGGCGCACATGTGGACGTCCGAGTCGATCGCGCACCTGCAGCACGCCACCCGCAGCAACGACTACTCGACCTACAAGGAGTACGCGCGGCTGATCAACGACCAGAGCGTGCGGCACATGACGCTGCGCGGCCTGTTCGAGTTCCGCTTCGATGAACGCGAGCCGGTGCCGCTCGACGAGGTCGAGCCGGCGGCGGAGATCGTCAAGCGCTTCGCCACCGGAGCGATGTCGCTCGGGTCGATCTCCACCGAGGCGCACACGACGCTGGCGGTGGCGATGAACCGCATCGGCGGCAAGTCGAACACCGGCGAGGGCGGCGAGGATGCGTTGCGCTACCGCGCCGAGATGCGCGCCGGACATGCGATCGTGCGCGACGGCGACACGATCGGCTCGGTGATCGGCGCCGAGCGCATCGAGGCGGACACGATGCTGCGCGAAGGCGACTCGCTGCGCTCGAGGATCAAGCAGGTCGCATCGGGCCGTTTCGGCGTCACCGCCGAATACCTGGCGAGCGCCGACCAGTTGCAGATCAAGATGGCGCAGGGCGCCAAGCCGGGCGAGGGCGGACAGTTGCCCGGGCACAAGGTGTCCGACTACATCGGCATGCTGCGCTACTCGGTGCCGGGCGTCGGGCTGATCTCGCCGCCGCCGCACCACGACATCTATTCCATCGAGGATCTCGCGCAGCTGATCCACGACCTGAAGAACGCCAACCCGCGCGCGTCGGTGTCGGTCAAGCTCGTCTCCGAAGTCGGCGTCGGCACCGTTGCCGCCGGCGTAGCGAAGGCCAAGGCCGACCACGTCGTCATCGCCGGCCACGACGGCGGCACCGGCGCTTCGCCGTGGTCGTCGATCCAGCACGCGGGAACGCCATGGGAGCTGGGGCTCGCCGAGACGCAGCAGACGCTCGTGCTCAATGGCCTGCGCGGGCGCATCGTCGTGCAGGCCGACGGCCAGATGAAGACCGGTCGCGACGTCGTCGTCGGCGCGCTGCTCGGCGCCGACGAGTTCGGCTTCGCGACGGCGCCCCTCGTCGTCGAGGGCTGCATCATGATGCGCAAGTGCCACCTGAACACCTGCCCGGTGGGGGTGGCCACGCAGGATCCGGTGCTGCGGCGCAAGTTCGCCGGCAAGCCCGAGCACGTCGTCAACTACTTCTTCTTCGTCGCCGAAGAGGTGCGCGAGCTGATGGCGAAGCTCGGCGTGCGCCGCTTCGAAGAACTGATCGGCCGCGCCGACCTGCTCGACACGAAGAAGGGGATCGCGCACTGGAAGGCGTGCGGCCTGGACTTCTCGCGCATCTTCCATCGGCCGCCGGTGGCGCCCGATGCGCCGCGCCGCTGCGTCGAGGCGCAGGACCACGGACTGGCGCACGCGCTCGATCACAAGCTGCTCGAGCTCGCGCGGCCGGCGCTCGACCACGGCGAGCGGGTCTCGTTCATCCTCGCCGTGCGCAACGTGCATCGCGCCGTCGGCACCATGCTGTCGGGCGAGCTGGCGCGCCGGCTCGGGCACGAAGGGCTGCCCGAGGACACGATCCACGTGCAGCTCAACGGCACGGCAGGCCAGAGCCTGGGCGCGTTCCTCGCGCGCGGCGTCACCATCGATCTCGTCGGCCAGGCCAACGACTACGTCGGCAAGGGACTGTCGGGCGGGCGCGTCGTGGTGCGGCCGACGAACGACTTCCGCGGTCGCGCCGACGAGAACATCATCGTCGGCAACACGGTGCTCTACGGCGCGATCGAGGGCGAAGCGTATTTCCGTGGCGTGGCCGGCGAGCGCTTCTGCGTGCGCAACTCGGGCGCGACGGCCGTCGTCGAAGGCACCGGCGATCATGGCTGCGAGTACATGACGGGCGGCACCGTCGTCGTGCTCGGCGGCACCGGTCGCAACTTCGCCGCCGGGATGTCGGGCGGCGTCGCCTACGTGTACGACCCGCACGACGATTTCGCATCGCGCTGCAACGCGTCGATGGTTTCGCTCGAGCGTGTCCCGAGCACTGCGCAGCAGTTGGCCGACAGCGATCCGGCAACGTGGCACGGCGGCGAATGCGACGAGATCATCCTCAAGTCGCTCGTCGAGCAGCACTTCCGCTACACCGGCAGCGAGAAGGCGCGCGCGATCCTCGACGACTGGAACCGCGAGCGTGCGCGCTTCGTCAAGGTGTTCCCCAACGAGTACCGTCGCGCGCTCGCGGAGTCGCGCGCGGTGCAGCCCGGCCGCGTGGGCGCGACCGCTGTCTGATCCGATCGGCCGACGAACCACCGGCGGGACGAAGCGAGACCATGGGAAAGATCACCGGATTCCTCGAATTCGCGCGGCTGCACGAGGCGGCCGAGGCCGCATCGACGCGCGTGCATCATTTCCGCGAGTTCATCCAGCGCCTGCCCGACGACGCCGCGTCGCGCCAGGGAGCTCGCTGCATGGACTGCGGCGTTCCGTTCTGCCAGACCGGCTGCCCGGTCAACAACATCATCCCGGACTGGAACGACCTCGTATACCGCAGCGACTGGAAGCGCGCGCTCGACTCGCTGCTGTCGACGAACAACTTCCCCGAGTTCACCGGGCGCATCTGCCCGGCGCCGTGCGAGGCGGCGTGCACGCTGAACATCAACGACGACCCGGTGGGCATCAAGTCGATCGAGCACGCGATCATCGACAAGGGCTGGGAGATGGGCTGGATCGTGCCGCAGCCCGCGCTTCGCCGCACCGGCAAGCGCGTGGCCATCGTCGGCTCGGGGCCGGCGGGTCTCGCCTGCGCGCAGCAGCTGGCTCGCGCCGGGCATGACGTCACGGTGTTCGAGAAGAACGACCGCGCCGGCGGCCTGCTTCGCTACGGTATCCCGGACTTCAAGCTCGAGAAGCGGCACATCGATCGACGCGTGCACCAGATGAGCGAAGAAGGCGTGCGCTTCCGCACTGGCGTGCACGTGGTGGGGGCGGACGCTGCGGGCGGTGCGGACACGAGCCGCGTGCTGAATCTCGCCAGCGAGCGCGTCGACGCGCCGACGCTGCTCGCCGATTTCGAAGCAGTCGTTCTCGCCGCGGGCGCCGAGCATCCGCGCGACCTCCCGGTGCCCGGTCGCGAGCTCGACGGCGTGCATTTCGCGATGGAGTTCCTGCCGCAGCAGAACCGCGTCGTCGCCGGCGATATTGCCGACGTGGAAATCAGCGCGCGCGGCCGGCACGTCGTCGTGATCGGCGGCGGCGACACCGGTTCCGACTGCGTCGGCACGAGCAACCGGCAGGGCGCGCTGTCGGTCACGCAGCTCGAACTGATGCCGCAGCCGCCGTTGCACGAGCGGCGCGAGCTCACCTGGCCCTACTGGCCGTACAAGCTGCGCACGTCGTCGTCGCACGAGGAAGGCTGCGAGCGCGACTGGGCGATCGGCACGAAGCGCTTCGTCGCGGGCGCCGATGGGCGCGTGCGCGCGCTCGTCGCCGTGCGGCTCGAATGGACGAGCGATCCGGCAGGCGGGCCGATGCGCATGCGCGAGGTCGAAGGCAGCGAATTCGAGATCCCGGCCGACCTCGTGCTGCTGGCGATGGGCTTCGTCTCGCCGCTGGCGTCGCTGCTGGAGGCCTTCGGCGTCGAGCGCGATGCGCGCGGCAATGCACGCGCGCCGACCGAAGGCCCCTCGAGTTACCGCACGAGCGTCGACAAGGTCTTCGCGGCCGGCGACGTTCGACGCGGGCAGTCGCTCGTCGTCTGGGCGATCCGCGAAGGGCGGCAGTGCGCGCGCGCGGTGGACGAGCAGCTGATGGGGGTGAGCGAGTTGCCGCGGTGAAAGGTCGACGCGCCCACGGCGGTCTGCGTGTGCGGCACGTGCAGTCGTCGTGGCCGCACGGCCGCCTTCACTCGGCCGGTACCTCCCGGCACCTGTACAACCCCGTCCCCCGGATGCTCATCACCGTCTCGCCGTCCTGGTTGATCGCATCCTCCTGTACCTGCACGATGCCGCGGTCGGGTTTGCTTTGCGAGCGGCGCGTCTCTACGACGGTGACGCGCAGCTTCAGGCGATCGCCCGGGCGCACCGGTTTGGTCCAGCGGATCTCTTCGACCCCGGGCGAACCCATGCTCGACAACGGCGAGATGAAGTTGTCGACGAGCAGGCGCATGACGATGCTGCCGGTCATCCAGCCGCTGGCGATCAGCCCGCCGTAGATCGAACGCTGCGCCGCTTCGTGATCGACGTGAAACGGCTGCGGGTCGTAGCGCTTGGCGAAGTCGACGATTTCCTCCTCGGTGACGAGGTAGTCGCCGAATTCGAGCACTTCACCGGGGCGGAAGTCTTCGAAGAAGCGCTCTTTCGGTGGGACGGCCATGACTGCGGAGCTCCGTAGGCGCGACGGGAAGCGGCCTAAAATACAGAAAAGCCCGCCGCTTTTCCAATGATCGCTCCCATGCGCCGCCGCTCGCCTGCCGATGCCTGATCCGCAGGGCGACGTACGCATCGACAAATGGCTGTGGGCGGCGCGCTTCTATTCCGCGCGCAATCTCGCCCGGCAGGCGGTCGAGAGCGGTCGCGTGGTCGTCGGCGGACAACGCGTGAAGCCGGCGCGTCCGGTGCGCGTCGGCGATGAGGTGTCGGTGCGCGTCGGCGATGACGAACGCGTCGTGCGCGTGCTCGCGATCAGCGATCGGCGAGGTCCGGCGCCGGTGGCGCGCACGCTGTACGAGGAGAGTGCCGAATCGATCGAGCGACGCGAGCGGCGGCGCGAGCAGCGCCGCTGGAGTGCCGAGCCGGCCGAGGCCATCGAGGGTGGACGCCCGACGAAGCGTGATCGTCGCCGGCTGAGCGACTGGGAAGGGCGCTGAACGGTGGGTTGCCCGCCGAAGGCCGCAGCAGCGGCGCGCGACTTCCCGGCGTGCGCTGGAACCGATCAGTCCCGGCCTGGCGTGCGCCGGCCGACGCCGTGCGCGAGCAGATAGGTGATCCCGCTCGACCCGGCGAACAGCGCCCAGAACACGAAGAACGCCACCGTGTAGGCGGCGATGCGGCTTTCGCGCAGCCAGTCGGCGACGATCTGCAGTTCACGCGGGTCGATCATCGAGAAGAAGATCCCTTCCGCGACGATCGCCATCAGGAACGCGGGCCACAGCACCTGCATGACGACGTGGCCGATGCGCTGCAGGCGCGATTCGCCTGCCACGTCGACGCGCGGATCGTCGGGTGCGGCGAGCGGGCCGGGGCCGGGCGTTGCGCTCATTGCTTTCCCGCCTGCAGCGTCAGCGGCGCATCGAAACTGGTGACCGATGGCGCGACCAGGCGCCAGGTGCGTCCGGCATCTTCGATCTGCACCAGCCAGTGGCCGGCGGCCTGCGGAGCGGAGCCGGCGGCGCGGTAGCGACCGTCTCCGACGTGTTCGAGCCGGTATTCGCGATCGAGCGATGCGATCGTTGCGTGGACGACGCGCAGCCCGAGTTCGGGCGGCCACGCCGAACCGCGTTCGGCCGCGAGCTGCAGCGTGACGGCGGGCGCACTGCCCGTGGCGGGCGCCGGCTCGAAGCGCAACTCGGCGCGAAGTCCGAGTGCACCGGCAAGCCGATCGCGCGCCAGCTGCTGGTTGATCGCCCGTCCTTCGCGGTAGTAGTCATCGACGACGAGCGAGTCGCTGGTGGTCACGGCGAGCCACAGCGTGACGATGCCGCCGAGCAGCGCGGCGGCGGGTGCGATGGCGAGCAGCCACGGCCACGCGTGCCGATACCAAGGCCGGGCGGCAGGGGTCGTCGTCGTAGTGGCCTTCTTCATTGCCAGCGTCGTCTGCATTTCGGCGCTCCCGCTGCGCTCAGCGTGGCACGAAGAAGGTCGATCGTGCATCGACGGCCACCGACGGATCGTCGACCGCTTGTACGCGGAAGGTGATCGGGTTGCTGCCTCGCGCGGCGTGGCCCGGCTCGACGCGCGCGCTCACCGGCACCAGCCGTACGCCGGCCGGCTCGACGTCGAACTCGGTTTCGCCGACGACGAAGACCGTATCGATGCCGCTCGCCACCACGCGGAAGCGACGCGTGTGCTCGCTCGGGTTGATGATCTGCACGCGGTAGCTGTTCTCGATCATGCCTTCCTCGACTTCCCGGCCGAGCGCGCTGTCGCGCATCACATCGGCCTTCAGCGGCGCGCGCATCGCCAGGTGCGCGAAAACCGCGATCGTAACCGCCAGCAGCACCGCGCTGTAGAGCAGCACGCGCGGGCGCAGCACGCGACGCCAGATCGCGCCGCGGTCGAGCTTGTTGTCGAGCGCGTTCTGCGTCGTGTAGCGGATGAGCCCGCGCGGATAGCCCATCTTGTCCATCACCTGGTCGCAGCCGTCGATGCACGCGGCGCAGCCGATGCACTCGATCTGCAGGCCCTGGCGGATGTCGATGCCGGTGGGGCACACCTGCACGCAGATGTCGCAGTCGACGCAGGAGCCCAGCCCGAGGGAGGCGGGATCGACCTTGCGCGAGCGCGAGCCGCGCGGCTCGCCGCGCTCGCGGTCGTAGGTGATGACCATCGTGTCCTTGTCGAACATCACGCTCTGGAAGCGTGCGTAAGGACACATGTACTTGCACACCTGCTCGCGCATGAAGCCGGCATTGCCCCAGGTGGCGAAACCGTAGAACAACACCCAGAAGCTCTGCCACGGTCCGAGCGTGAGCGTGACGATGCCGGCGAGCAGCTGGTCGATCGGTGTGAAGTAGCCGACGAAGGTGATGCCGGTCCACAACGCCACGGCGAACCAGGCTGCGTGCTTGGCCGCCTTGCGCGCGAGCTTGGCCGCGCTCATCGGCGCGCGGTCGAGCCTCATTCGCGCAACGCGATCTCCCTCGATGCGCTGCTCGATCCACATGAAGATCTCGGTGTAGACCGTCTGCGGGCACGCGTAGCCGCACCACAGTCGACCGGCGACCGCGGTGAACAGGAACAGGCCGAGCGCCGAGATGACCAGCAGCGCCGTCAGGTAGATGAAGTCCTGTGGGTACAGGACGAGTCCGAACAGGTAGAAACGGCGCGCCTCGAGATCGAAGAGCACCGCCGGGCGATCGCCCCAGGACAGCCACGGCAGCCCGTAGAAGACGAGCTGCGTGAGCCACACCAGCGCCCAGCGCCAGCGCGCGTACCAGCCGGTGACCGAGCGCGGATAGACCTTGCGGCGGACCTCGTACAGCGCGACTTCGGTGTCGGCCGGCTGCGGCGCGCGCTTCGCGCCCGCGGCATTGCCCGCCGTCGGCGAGGCGCCCGAAGTCGAGGGACGTACTGCGCTCAATTCGTCTTCGCTGTTGCGCCGCCGGCTGCGCCGGAGGCCGCTCCGTTCGAGAGGCTCCAGACGTAGGCGGTCAGCAGGTGAATCTTGCCCGGTGAGAGCATTTCGCCGAAAGCCGGCATCTGGTTGCTGCGCCCGCGCTCGATCGTCTCGACGATCGTCGCGAGGCTGCCGCCGTAGAGCCAGGTCTTGTCGCTGAGGTTCGGCGCGCCGAGCGCCGGGTTGCCGGTGCCCGTCTCTCCGTGGCAGGCGGCGCAGACGGCGAACTTCTCGCGCCCGGCTGCGGCGGCGGCCTCGTCGTGCCGGCTGCCCGACAGCGACAGCACGTGGTTCGCGACGTTCTTCACGTCGTCGGCGGTGCCGAGCGCCGCCGCCATCGGCGGCATGACCCCGTTGCGGCCCTGCGTGATCGTCGTCTTGATCGTGTCGGGGTCGCCGCCGTAGAGCCAGTCGGCGTCGGACAGGTTCGGGAAGCCGCGGCTGCCGCGTGCATCCGATCCGTGGCACTGCACGCAGTAGGTGAGGTACATGCGCTCGCCCATCGCGCGCGCCTGGGGATCGGCGGCCACGGTGGGAACGTCCTGCTGCAGGTACTTCGCGAACAGCGGCGCGGCGCTCTCGTCGACGCGCGCCACTTCGCGTTCGTACTGGTTCTTCTGGCTCCAGCCGAGCAGCCCCTGGAACGAGCCGAGCCCCGGGTACAACGCGAGATAGGCGAAGGCGAAGATGCAGGTGATCAGGAACAGCCACAGCCACCAGCGCGGCAGCGGGTTGTTGTATTCCTCGAGATCGCCGTCCCAGCGGTGCCCGGTGGTATCCACCTTGCCCGGCGTGCGTCCACGCGCGAGCACCAGCGTGAGCCAGACGCAGAAGGCGACCGAGACGAGGGTGACGATCGTGATGTACAGGCTCCAGCCCGGAGCGACGAAATCAGCCATGGTGTTTCGCTTCCTGGTCTTCTTCGGCGAACGGGAGCATCGCTGCTTCGGCGAAGCGCTCCCGCTGGTTACGGCTCCACGCCCAGGCGACGATGCCGAGAAACGCGAGCAGGCAGACGACCGCGAGCATGCCGCGGAATACGTTGACGTCCATCGTGGTTCCTTCGTGCGTGCTCAGCGCGCGGTGCTGCGGATCGACGTGCCCAGCACCTGCAGGTACGCAATCAATGCGTCCATCTCGGTGCGCTCCTTCAGCACCTGCGGAGCGCCGGCGATGTCCTCGTCGCTGTACGGATGACCGAGCTTGCGCAGCACGCTCATGCGCTTGCCCACCGTGCCGTCGTCGGCGGCGGCCTTCGACAGCCACGGATAGCCGGGCATGTTCGATTCGGGCACCAGGTCGCGCGGGTTCGTCAGGTGCACGCGGTGCCATTCGTCGCTGTAGCGACCGCCGACGCGCGCGAGATCGGGCCCGGTGCGCTTGCTGCCCCACAGGAACGGACGGTCGTAGACGAACTCGCCGGCCACCGAGTAGTGGCCGTAGCGCTCGGTTTCGGCGCGGAACGGGCGAATCATCTGCGAGTGGCAGTTCGAGCAGCCTTCGCGGATGTAGACGTCGCGGCCGACCAGTTCGAGCGCGCCGTACGGCTTCAGTCCGTCCACCGGTTCCGTCGTGGACTTCTGGAAGAACAGCGGAACGATCTCGACCAGGCCGCCGACGCTGATGGCGGCGATGATCAGCACGATCATCAGCGTGAGGTTCTTCTCGATCAGGGCGTGCGTGAACTTCATTTCCCTTCCTTCAGGCGTGCGTCGCTGCGACGGCCGGCACCGGTGCGTCGACGGCCTTGCCCGCGCGGATCGTCATCACGGTGTTGTAGAGCATCAGCAGCATTCCGCCGAGATAGAGCAGCCCGCCCGCGAAGCGGATGTACCAGTACGGATACGAGGCCTTCACCGATTCGACGAACGCGTACGTGAGCGTGCCGTCGACGTTCGTCGCGCGCCACATCAGGCCCTGCGTGACGCCGGCGATCCATAGCGCGGCGATGTAGAGCACGACGCCGATGGTGGCGATCCAGAAGTGCGTTTCGATCAGCCGCACGCTGTACATCTGCGTGCGTCCGAACAGGCGTGGGATCAGGTAGTAGATCGAGCCCATCGTGATGAAGCCGACCCAGCCCAGTGCGCCCGAATGCACGTGGCCGATCGTCCAGTCGGTGTAGTGCGACAGCGCGTTGACCGTCTTGATCGACATCATCGGCCCCTCGAAGGTCGACATGCCGTAGAACGACAGCGACACGACGAGGAACTTCAGGATCGGGTCTTCGCGCAGTTTGTGCCACGCGCCCGACAGCGTCATGATCCCGTTGATCATGCCGCCCCACGACGGCGCGAGCAGGATCAGCGAGAACACCATGCCCACGCTCTGCGCCCAGTCGGGCAGCGCCGTGTAGTGCAGGTGGTGCGGACCGGCCCACATGTAGGTGAAGATCAGTGCCCAGAAGTGCACGATCGACAGCCGGTACGAGTAGACGGGGCGCTCGGCCTGCTTCGGGATGAAGTAGTACATCATCCCGAGGAATCCCGCGGTGAGGAAGAAGCCCACCGCGTTATGGCCGTACCACCACTGCACCATTGCGTCCTGCACGCCGGCGTAGGCGGAGTACGACTTCGTCCACGTGACCGGCAGCGCGGCGCTGTTGACGATGTGCAGCACGGCGATCGTGATCACGTAGGCGCCGAAGAACCAGTTCGCCACGTAGATGTGCGGCGTCTTTCGCTTGGCGATCGTGCCAAAGAAGACGATCGCGTAGGCAATCCACACGAGCGCGATCAGCACGTCGATCGGCCACTCGAGTTCGGCGTACTCCTTGGTGGTGGACAGGCCCAGCGGAAGCGTGATCGCGGCGGCGACGATCACCGCCTGCCAGCCCCAGAACGAGAAGGCGGCCAGCTTCGGCGCGAACAGTGGCGTCTGGCAGGTGCGCTGCACGACGAAGTACGAAGTGGCGAACAGTGCGCTGCCGCCGAAGGCGAAGATCACCGCGTTCGTGTGCAGCGGGCGCAGCCTGCTGTACGTGATCCACGGGATGTCCATGTTGAGCGCCGGCCAGGCGAGCTCGGCGGCGATCCACACGCCGACCAGCATGCCGACGACGCCCCAGACGACGGTCATCACCGCGAACTGGCGTACCACCTTGTAGTTGTACGTGGTGGCCGCGTTCGATACGCCCGAGGCGCCGGGAGCGCCCGCCGGGGCTCCGATCGCAACTGTGGTCATGCCATTTCCTTGAACGAGAACTGAATTATCGGAAGCACGGGTTCGATTGAATTTGCCTTCGGTCAATGCCGCGGGACATCGCCGTCGTCCGCCCTGTCGTTCGCCGCCTGCGGCGGGCGGTCGTCGTCGTGCAGGATGCTGTGCGCCGGGCCATCCATGTCGTCGAACTGCCCGCTGTCCGACATCCGCAGGAAGATCCAGGCCGCCAGGGCGACGATCGCCAGGCTGAGCGGCACGAGCAGGTACAGCGCTTCCATTCAGGCGGCCGCCACGGTCGGCGCTGCCGCAGGCGCTTCGCAGCCGGCGGCGCGCTTCGAGCCCGGAATCAGACGAAGCGCGTTGAGAACGACCAGCAGCGAACTGGTCGTCATGCCCAGCGCAGCGAGCCAGGGTGGCACCCAGCCGAGGGCCGCCGCCGGAATCGCGGCCGCATTGTAGACGAGCGCCCAACCCAGGTTCTGGCGGACGACGCGGCGCGTGCGCTGCGCCAGCGCGTGCAGCGCGACCAGCTCGCGCAGCGAACCGCCGAGCAGCACGACCGAGGCTGCGGTTCGCGCGAGCGAGCTCGCCGCGCCTACCGCCACCGAGACGTCGGCTGCCGCGAGCACCGGTGCGTCGTTGATGCCGTCGCCGATCATCGCGACGCGGCGCCCCTCGCGCTGCAGGGCGCGCACGTATTCGAGCTTGTCGTCCGGGGCGGCCTCGGCGCGAACATGGGCGATGGCCAGTTCGTCGGCGATTGCCTGCGCGCTCGCGCTGCGGTCGCCGGAGAGCAGGTGCACGCGAAGTCCGCGCGCGGCGAGCGCGTCGACGACCTCGCGCGCTTCGCCGCGCAGACGGTCGCGCAGATGCAGGCGTGCGAGCAGACGGCGGTCGTCGACCAGCAGGATGGTGGAGGAAGGGAAGGGAGAAGGGGAAGTAGCCGACTCGGGCCCGCCGGCCGCTTCGTCGGCGGCGAGCGAGGGGTGCCATTCGGCGACCCAGCGCGCGGAGCCGAGGCGATAGCGGCGTCCGTCGACGGCCGCTTCGACGCCCAGGCCGGGGGTGGTGACGGGCGGGGCGTCGGTGTGCAGCGGGGCGACGTTCGCGTCTTCGGCTGCGCGCAGGATCGCCGTGGCGAACGGATGGGATTGGCCGGCTTCGAGCGCCGCGCACAGCGCGAGCAGGTCGTCGTCGCCATGGTTGAAGCGCTCGATCTGCACCACTTCCGGCCGGCCCTGCGTCAACGTTCCGGTCTTGTCGAAGACGACGTCGGTACAGTCGGCGAGTCGCTCGAGCGCATCGCCGCGCGCGATCAGCATTCCGCGCCGGATTGCCGCGCCGGTGGCCGCCGCCATCGCTGCGGGCATCGCCATCGACAGCGCGCACGGACATGACACGACCAGCACCGCGATCGCGATCGCCGCGGCGCGCGTCGGGTCGATCTGCATCCACGCAAGCCAGACCACGCCCGCCAGCAGCAGCAGCGCGAGGACGAAGCCGCGCGCGACCCGTTCGGCGAGTCCGGCCAGTCGGGGTTTGTCGGCGGCGGCGCGGTCGATCAGTCGCTCGATCGTCGAGATCGCGCTGTCGGCGCTGGTGCGCAGCGCCTGCGCGACGAAGGCGCTGCCGGCGTTGATCGCGCCGCCCGGCACCTCGTCGCCGCGGACGCGCGCCACCGGAATCGATTCGCCGGTGAGCAGCGACGCATCGATCGCCGTGCGCCCGTCGACGATGCGCGCGTCGACCGCGATGCGCTCGCCGACCGCCACGCGAAACCGGTCGCCCGGCGCGAGCCGCGTGGCCGGCACGCGCTCGATCGCGCCGGTGGCCGGATCGATGCGCTCGGCCGAATCGGGTGCGGCGGCTGCGACCGCGTCGATCGCGCGCCCCGCGCGCCGACGCGCGATCCATTCGACGTAGCGCGCCGCCAGCAGCAGGCAGACGAACATCGTCACCGAGTCGAAATAGACCTCGCCTCGGCCGACGACGGTGGCGTGCACGCTGGCGACGAAAGCGGCCAGCACCCCGATCGCCACCGGGACGTCCATGCCGAGGCTGCGTGCGCGCAGGTCGCGCCAGGCGCCGGCAAGGAACGGCGTGGCCGAATAGAAGACGACCGGGACGGTGAGCAGCAGGCTCGCCCAGCGCATCAGCGATTCGTGCGCCGGCTCGATCTCGCCGGGCGCTGCGATGTACGACGGGAACGCGTACATCATCACCTGCATCATCGCCAGCGCGGCGACGAACAGGCGGCGGAACAGCGCTTTCGTCGTGCGCTGGATCTGCTGCTCGCGGCCGCGCGCATCGAACGGGCGCGCAACGTAGCCGATGCGGCCGATTGCCTCGAGCAGGCGCGAAAGCTGCGTTGCAGCCGGATTCCAGCGGATCGTCGCGCGCTCGGTGGCGAGATTCACCGAAGCGCCGACGATCCCCGGCTGGCGCTGCAGGGTCTGCTCGAGCAGCCAGACGCAGGCGCCGCAGCGCATGCCGTCGACGAGCAGCGTCGTCTCGCGTTCGTCGGTGCCGGCGTCCGTGCTGCGCACGAAGCGCGCCTGCACCTCTTCGTCGTCCCAGATGCGCAGCGCTTCGAGGCCCTCGGGCACGACGCCGGCAGTCGCCGACTGCGAGCGCGTGCGGTAGTAGTCGGCAAGGCCCGCCGAGACGATCGCCTCGGCGACCGCGCGGCAGCCCGCGCAGCACATCTCGCGCTCGGCGCCGTCGATCGTCGCGCGCCACTCGCCGGGACGTTCGACTGCCTCGCCGCAGTGGAAGCAGGCGATTGCCGTCATCGGAACCACTGCACGCAGACGTCGACCGCCTGCTGCAGGTGAGCGATCGGGTCGATGCGCGCCAGGCCCGCGACACCGAAGGCGACGATCAGCAACCCGGCGGCGAAGCGCGCGCCGGGCAGCGCGAACCAGCGCGAGACGCGCTGCGCGGCCAGGCCCATCGCCAACAGGTTCGGCAGTGTTCCGGCGCCGAAGGCGAGCATCAGCAGCGCGCCCTGCGTCGCGCTGCCCGAGACGAGCGCCGCGGCGAGCACGCCATAGACCATCCCGCACGGCACCCAGCCCCAGGCGGCGCCGGCGGCAAAGGCGCCCGGGACGCTGGTGGCCCCCAGCAACCGCGAGGCGAACGGCGCTACGCGCTTCCAGGCGCCGGCGCCGAAGCGCTCGAGCACGCGCAGCCGGCGGAAACCGCCGGTGAGGGCGAGGCCGAGCACGATGAGCACCAGGTTTGCAGCGACGAAGCTCGCCTGCTGCACCGGCAGCACGCGTTCGGCCATCCACGCGGCCGAGCCGATCGCGCCGGCGAGCGCGCCGGCCACCGAGTAGCTGCCGATGCGGCCGACGTTGTAGGCGAACTGGAGCAGCGTGCTCGATTGCATCGCCGCGACTGCGGCGCCGCCGGGTTGCAGGTGCAGCGGCATCATCCGGTGCCGCGTGCCGAGCAGCGCGACGATTCCTCCGCACATCGACGCGCAGTGGACGCCGCCGAACAGCCCGAGCAGGAACGCTGACATCAGCGAGAGACTCATACGCTCGATGTCATCGATTAGACTGGAACGCGGCCGATGGTACCCAATTCGGGCGAAGGATTCCTGAGCGATGTCAAGGACTTTGTGGAACGACGCCCTCGGCGTGCCGCACACGATCGACCAGCGATCGCTGCCCTTCGAGCATCGCGAGATCGCGCTGCGCGACTGTGCAGACTGCGAAGCGGCGATCCGCGAGATGCGCGTGCGCGGGGCGCCGCTGATCGGCGCGGTCGGCGCGTGGGGCCTCGCGTTGGCGATCGAGGCCGACGCGTCCGACGAGTCGCTGCGCAACGCCTACGAGCGGTTGGCGGCGACGCGTCCCACCGCGGTAAATCTTCGCTGGGCGCTCGACCGCGTGCTTCGTCGCGTCGCGCCGGCGCCCGCTGCGCAGCGCGCCGCGCTCGCGCGCAGCGAGGCGACGTCGATCTGCGACGAGGACGCGCTGTGCAACGCGCGCATCGGCGAGCACGGCGCGAGGCTGCTCGGCGTGCTCGCCGAGCAGCGCTCGGCGCTGGCCGGCATGGCGGGGGCCGATGGCATCGCGTTGAACCTGCTCACGCACTGCAACGCCGGCGGCATCGCAACCGTGGAGCACGGCACCGTCCTCGCCGTCGTCCAGCGCCTGCACGAGCAGGGCGTCGCCGTGCACGTGTGGGTCGACGAGACGCGCCCGCGCAACCAGGGCGCCTCGCTCACCGCCTGGGAACTGGCCGAGCGCGGCATCGCGCACACGGTCATCGTCGACAACGCGGGCGGCCTGCTGATGATGCAGGGCCGGGTCGATGCGGTGATCGTCGGTTGCGATCGGGTGGCCGCCAACGGCGACGTGGCGAACAAGATCGGCACCTACCTGAAAGCGCTCGCCGCGCGCGACAACGGCGTCCCGTTCTACGTCGCGTGCCCGACGTCGACGATCGACGTCGACACGGCGGACGGCGCATCGATCCCGATCGAGGAGCGCGACGCGCGCGAGGTGACGCACGTGGCCGGCCGCATCGACGGCGGCGCCGTCGCGGCGGTGCGCGTCGTGCCGGAGGGCAGCGCGGTCGCCAATCCGGGCTTCGACATCACTCCCGCACGGCTCGTCACCGCGCTCGTCACCGAACTGGGCGTGTGCGAGCCGACGCACGCGGCGATCGCCGCGCTGCTGCGCCGCGACGCCAGGGTAGCGGGATGACCGAGAACGAGGCGCGCGCGTCGCTGCTCGACGCCGCGCGACGCATGGCGCCGCTGGGCATCAACACCGGTCGTGCCGGCAATGCATCGATGCGCTGGCATCGCGGCGGCGAGGACGGATTGCTCGTCACGCCGAGCGCGCTCGTCTACGAGCGGATGACGATCGACGATCTCGTCTGGCTGCCGCTGGCGGTCGCCGAGGGCGAGGACCCCGCGGCGCCGTCGCCGTCGCGCGCACACGGCGAGCGCGCTCCGTCATCGGAGTGGCGGCTGCACCGGGACGTCTACGCGCTGCGCAGCGACGCGCAGGCGATCGTCCACGCGCACCCGCCGCACGCGACCGCGCTCGCCTGCCTGCCGCGCATCCATGCCGAAGGAATCCCTGCCTTCCACTACATGATCGCCGTCGCCGGTGGCGACGACATCCGCTGCGCGCCGTATGCGACCTTCGGCACGAAGGCGCTGTCCGACCATGCGTGCGCCGCGCTGGACGGACGACGCGCCTGTCTGCTCGCGCAGCACGGCATCGTCGCGCTCGGCTCGAGCGTCGAGGCAGCGCTCGAACGCGCCGTCGAGGTCGAGACGCTGTCGCGGATGTACTGGCTGGCGCTGCAGCTGGGCGAGCCGGCGCAACTCGACGCGCAGCAGATGGCGCAGGTGCATGCGCGCTTCGCGCGCTATCGGCCCGACCCGGCCTGACTCGCGCTGCGCGGCTCTTCGCCCTGCACGTCGGAGCGCGCGCGCCGCGGCTTCGGCGCCGCTGCCCTGCGAGCGCCGGACAACGCGCGCGCCAGATATTGTCCGGTCGCGCTCGACGCGGACCCTGCAATCGCCTCCGGCGTTCCCGCCGCCACGACCTCGCCGCCCGCGTCGCCTCCGCCGGGGCCGAGATCGATCACCCAGTCGGCGGTCTTGATCACGTCGAGGTTGTGCTCGATGACGACGATCGTGTTGCCGCGATCGCGCAGCGTGTGGATCACGTCGAGCAGCAGCGCGATGTCGTGGAAATGCAGGCCCGTGGTCGGTTCGTCGAGGATGTACAGCGTGCGGCCGGTGTCGCGCTTGGACAGCTCCTCGGCGAGCTTTACGCGCTGCGCCTCGCCGCCCGACAGCGTGGTGGCGCTCTGCCCCAGGCGCACGTAGCCCAGCCCCACCTCGAGCAGCGTCTGCAGCTTGCGCTGGATGGTGGGCACCGCCGAGAAGAAGCCGGCCGCCTGCTCGATCGTCATGTCGAGCACCTCGGCGATGTTGCGCCCCTTGTACTGGACCTCGAGCGTTTCGCGGTTGTAGCGCCTGCCGCTGCAGACGTCGCAGGCGACGTATACGTCGGGCAGGAAGTGCATCTCGACTCGTATCACGCCGTCGCCCTGGCACGCCTCGCAGCGCCCGCCCTTGACGTTGAACGAGAAGCGACCGGGCCCGTAGCCGCGCTCACGCGCCATCGGCGTCTCGGCGTACAGCTCGCGGATCGGCGTGAAGAGGCCCGTGTAGGTGGCCGGATTCGAGCGCGGCGTGCGTCCGATCGGGGTCTGGTCGACGGCGATCACCTTGTCGAGCGCGCCGAGCCCGTCGATGCAATCGTGCGGCGCCGCTTCGGCCGACGAGCGATGGATCGCGCGCGCCGCCGCCGCATACAGCGTGTCGTTGACCAGCGTCGACTTGCCCGAGCCGGATACGCCGGTGACGCAGACGAGCAGCCCGAGCGGGATCTCGACGTTCACGTTCTTCAGGTTGTTGCCGCGCGCGCCGTGCACGACGAGGCGCTGCTCGCCGGGCGGCTTGCGGTCGCGCGGCACCTCGATGCGCAGCGCCCTCGACAGGTAGCGTCCGGTGAGCGATTCCTCGCAGGCCTCGATTGCCTGTGCCGTGCCCTGCGCGACGACCCTGCCGCCGTGCTCGCCGGCGCCGGGTCCCATGTCGACCACGTGATCGGCGGCGCGGATCGCATCCTCGTCGTGCTCGACGACGATGACCGTGTTGCCGATGTCGCGCAGTTGCTGCAGCGTCTCGATCAGCCGGTCGTTGTCGCGCTGATGCAGCCCGATCGACGGCTCGTCGAGCACGTACATCACGCCGGTGAGTCCCGAGCCGATCTGCGAGGCGAGCCGGATGCGCTGCGACTCGCCGCCCGACAGCGTATCGGCGGGACGGTCGAGCGACAGGTAGTCGAGTCCGACGTTGTTCAGGAAGCGCAGCCGCGACGCGATCTCGCGAGCGATCCGCTCGCCCACCGGCCGCCGCGATCCCTGCAGCTCGAGCGACTCGAACCAGTCGAGCGCGCGGCGCAACGTCCAGCCGGATACCTCGTAGATCGCCTTGTCGTCGCCGCGCGGGCCCACGCGGACGAAGCGCGCATCGAGCCGCAGCCGGGTGCCCTCGCAGGTCGGGCAGCGTTGCGTGTTGACGTATTTCGACAGCTCTTCGCGCACGTGCGGAGAGTCGGTTTCGCGATGGCGGCGTTCGAGGTTCGGGATCACGCCCTCGAAGGCGTGTTCGCGCACGGTCGGCTTGCCGCCGTCGCCGACGTAGGTGAACGCCACCTTCTCGCTGCCCGAGCCGAACAGCACCACGTGCCGTGTGCGTTCGGGCAGCGCTTCGAAGGGGGTGTCCGCGTCGAAGCCGTAGTGCGCGGCGAGGTCGCGGATCAGCTGGAAATAGAACGCGTTGCGCCGGTCCCAGCCCTTGATCGCGCCGGAGGCGAGGCTGAGCGCCGGGAAAGCGACGACGCGCTGCGGGTCGAAGAACGGCACCGCGCCGAGCCCGTCGCATTCCGGACAGGCGCCCAGCGGATTGTTGAACGAGAACAGTCGCGGCTCGAGTTCGGCCAGCGCGTGGTTGCACACCGGACAGGCGAAGCGGCTGGAGAACATCTGCACGTCGCCGCGATCGAGGTCGAGCGCCGTCGCGCGTCCGTCGGCCAGCCGCAGTGCCGTCTCGAACGACTCGGCCAGGCGCTGGCGCGCCGAGGGCGCGACCTTGATGCGATCCACGACGACGTCGATCGAGTGCTTGCGATTGCGCTCGAGCTTCGGGAAGGCGCCGCCGTCGTTCAACTCGACGATGCGCGCCTCCACGTCGGCGCCCGCCTCGTCGTCGGCGCCGAGGCGGTGCGTGCGCACGCGCACCCGCACGAAGCCCTGTGCCTGCAGCGACTCGAACAGATCGAGGTGCTCGCCCTTGCGCCCGGTGAGCACCGGCGCGAGGATCATCGCGCGCGTGCCTTCGGGCAGCGCGAGCACCGCGTCGACCATCTGCGAAACGCTCTGTGCTTCGAGCGGGCGCTGCGGGTGGTAGGGGCAGTACGGCGTGCCGGCGCGCGCGAACAGCAACCGCAGGTAGTCGTTGATCTCGGTGACGGTGCCCACCGTGGAGCGCGGATTGTGGCTGGTCGCCTTCTGCTCGATGGCGATGGCCGGCGACAGGCCTTCGATCAGGTCGACGTCGGGCTTTTCCATCAACTGCAGGAACTGCCGCGCGTAGGCCGACAGCGATTCGACGTAGCGGCGCTGGCCCTCGGCATACAGCGTGTCGAAGGCGAGCGACGATTTCCCCGATCCGGACAGGCCGGTGATCACGACCAGCCGGTTGCGCGGCAGGTCGAGATCGATGTTCCTCAGGTTGTGCGTCCGGGCACCTCGGATCCGGATCGATTCCATGCGCGAGCGGCGAGGGCAGGCGGCCGAAGGGCAATCGACTAATATACCCGGTCGCCCATTGGCCACCCGATGCCCCCCGTCTCCCCCGATACCGTCTCCCGGCACGGCGCCTCCGACGTGGAGTCCCGCCGGAACGGCGCTTCTTCCGAGTCCGTTCCGCCGCCGTCGTCTTCCTCTTCGGAGCGCGACGATTTGCGCATGACGAAGCTCGAAAGGCGCTCGAGCGTCTCGCTCGCGTCGATCTTCGCGCTGCGCATGTTCGGGCTGTTCCTGATCCTGCCGGTGTTCGCCGTATATGCGCGCGGCATTCCGGGCGGCGACGACGCCACGATGGTGGGCCTCGCGCTGGGCATCTACGGGCTCACGCAGGCGTTGTTGCAGTTGCCCTTCGGCATGGCCTCCGACCGCTGGGGGCGCAAGCCGGTGATCGTCGCCGGACTGCTGCTGTTCGCGCTCGGCAGCTTCGTCGCAGCCGGAGCCAGCGACATCGTCGTCACGATCATCGGGCGCGCGCTGCAGGGCGCCGGCGCGATCTCGGCCGCCGTCACCGCCTTCGTCGCCGACAGCACGCGCGACAGCCAGCGCACGAAGGCGATGGCGATGGTCGGCGGCTCGATCGGCTTCACCTTCGCGCTGTCGCTGGTTGGCGCGCCGTTGCTGTATGAACGCATCGGCATGGGCGGCATCTTCGCGTTCACCGGCGTGCTGGCGATCGCCGCGATCCTCGTCGTCGTCTTCGTCGTGCCACCAGTGCCGCGGGCGGTGCTCGCCGATGCATCGCGCACGCCGCTGCGCGACGTCGTGCGCGAGCCCGACCTGCTGCGGCTGAACTTCGGCATCTTTTCGCTGCATGCCGTGCAGATGGCGATGTTCGTCGTGCTTCCCACCTGGCTCGCCGACCGTGCCGGCATCCCGGTGAGCGAACACTGGAAGATCTATCTGCCGGTGGTCGTGCTGTCGTTCCTGCTGATGCTGCCGCCGCTGTTCTGGAGCGAGCGACGCGGCAAGCTGCGCGTCGTGTTCCTCGCGTCGATCGCGATGGTGCTCGTCGTGCAGCTCGTGCTGGTCGCTCAACCGAGCGGCCTACTGACTTTCTCCGTATTGCTGCTCGTGTTCTTCGCGGGGTTCAATGTGCTCGAGGCGAGCCTGCCGTCGCTGATCTCGCGGCTGGCGCCGGTCGACGCGAAGGGCACCGCGCTGGGCGTCTACAACACCACGCAGTCGTTCGGCTTGTTCTTCGGCGGCGCAATCGGCGGCTGGGTGCAGCAAGTGTGGGGTCGGCCGGCGGTGTTCGTCGCCTGCGCGGTGCTGATGGCGCTGTGGCTCGTCGTTGCCTCGGGGCATCGGCGCTGGCCGTCCACGCGCGGGTCGGCGCGCGCGGCGGCCTCGGCGGCGAACGAACCCGCGTGACACAATCGTCTGGACGTTTTCGGGAGTAAGGCATGGCTTCGGTGAACAAGGTGATCCTCGTCGGCAATCTCGGCCGCGACCCCGAAACGCGCTTCGCGCCCAGCGGCAGCGCGATCTGCAACGTACGCATCGCCACCACGCGAAACTGGAAGGACAAGGCCTCGGGCGAGAAGCGCGAGGAAACCGAGTGGCACAGCGTCGTGTTCTACGACCGGCTGGCCGAGATCGCCGGCGAGTACCTGAAGAAGGGGCGCTCGGTCTACGTCGAAGGTCGGCTGAAGACGCGCAAGTGGCAGGACAAGGAAGGCCACGACCGCTACACCACCGAGATCATCGCCGAATCGATGCAGCTACTCGGCTCGCGCGACGGCGGTACAGCGACTGCCTCCGACGACGGCGGGTACGCGCGCGAGCGCGAACGCGAGCCGATGGCGGCGCGCGCGCCGGGCGGTGCGGGCGCGGGCGGCGCGGGCGGTGCGGCGCCGGCAGCGAGGAAGCCGGCGCACGACTTCGACGACATGGACGACGATATTCCGTTCTAGCAGCGCCTCGCGCATCGGCGTTGCCGGCGCGATCCCTACGATGCGGGCTCGGTGCCGCCTCGCGTTCTCGCGCGGATCCGTCGCAGCTTTCCGCTGCGCCGATCGATCTGCGGCGCTTCATCGTCCAGTTGCAGGTGCACCGGCTTGGCGACGCCCTGCTTCGACAGGAAGCGCGCCAGCGCCTTCTGCGCGCGATCGAAAGCGCGTTGCCGCTCGTGCGAGTCGATCAACTCGATTCGCAGCTGCAGTTCGTCTCGCGCGATCTGCGTCAGCTGGAATCTCGACAGCCCGCTGTCTTCCTCGAGCACCGTCTCGATCGCCAGCGGCAGCACGCGCACGAACTCGCCGTGCTGCGCGTCGAACTCGAGCACGTCGTCGGCGCGTCCGCTCACGCGCAGCGTCGGCCGCTCGTCACCGCATTCGCAGGGCTCGGGGTCGATCGTCACGCTGTCGCCCAGGTCGTACCGGACGATCGGCTGCACCTGGTTCGCCAGGTTCGTGACGAGCACCGTGAATGACGACTCGCCGGGCGGCACCGGTTGCATGTGTTCGTCGACCGGTTCGAGCACCACCCACGCTTGGTTCACGTGCAGCCGATGCGCGCTGCAACTGTGCGCGATGTTCATGCACTCGGAGGCGCCGTAGTCCTCGACAACCGCGCAGTCGAATGTCTTTTCGATCGCGAGCCGCTCGGTTTCGCACAGTGCTTCGCCGCCGCTGAGCAGCGTGCGGGGAGCGAGTTGCACGCGGCCGGCGCGCTGCTCGGCCGCCAGCTGGTTGAGCACCGTCGGGTAGCTCGCGATCGACGTCGGATTCCAGGCGGCGAGCGCTTCGCACAGCGCATCGAGCGGCTCGAGGATGGAAAAGACGCGCGCCTGCGCCGCGAGCAGCGGATACATGCGGCACAACCGCTGCCACCAGACGACACCGGCGAAGTGACCTCCGGTGGCTGCGACGAGCGCGAGCCGTGCGGGGCGTCCCATGAAGCTGCGCGGATCGGTCGTGGGCGCGAAGTCGGCCTGCGCGCCGAGCAGCGCGCCGTAGATCGCGAGCGCTTCCTCGTCCTGCACGTAGATGCCGGGTACGCCGGTGGTGCCCGAGCTGGTCCAGACGGCATAGCGGCCGAGGAAGGCTTCGCCGACGCGCGAAGGGTCGGCGACGAAGCGGCGCACGTCGTCCAGCCGGATCTCGGGGTCCGTGACCCAGTCGTCGAAGTGCGCCATCAGCTCGCCGCGCGTGGTGGGCGCAAGCGCGTGCAGCGGCGCCTCCGGGCCGGCGCTGCTCCAGTGGCGCGCGAGGAAGCGCGAGCGGGACCGAGCGTGCGCGAGCAGGGAGACGAGGCGCGCATCGCGCTTGTTGCGCCGCGCTTGCGCGCTGCCCATGCGATCGGTCCACAGTTCCTGCATCCGGGCGCTGCAGCGTAGCCATTCATAGCCGCCGCGCCACCAGTCGAGCGGATCGGACGAGACGAAGGATCCGGGTGGGAACGGGTCGCTCATCGGCGCAATCTACCGTTCAGGGCGAGCAGGGCATTGATGCGGATCAGTGGCGGCAGGGTCGCTGCGACCTTCGGGCGTGCTTCGTGGCAGGGCGTGGCGCAGCGTGTCGCGTGCCGCGCGGGTGCTGCGCTACCATGGCGCCCGCGCGACGCCGGCCGGCGTCGGAACCGTCGGAGCCGTGCGATGCAGGTGGTGTGTCTCGATCTGGAAGGCGTTCTCGTTCCCGAGATCTGGATCGAGTTCTCGCGCAGGACGGGCATCCCCGAGCTTTCGCGCACGACGCGCGACGAGCCCGATTACGACAAATTGATGGGGTTCCGGCTGGAACTGCTGGCGCAGCACCGGCTGGCGCTCGCCGACATCCAGCGGGTGATCGAGAGCATGGGACCGCTGCCCGGCGCGCGCGCGTTCCTCGATGATCTGCGCGCGCGCTACCAGGTGTTCATCCTGTCGGACACGTTCTACGAGTTTGCCGATCCGCTGATGCGCGCGCTGGGGCGCCCGACGCTGCTGTGCCATCGGCTCGACGTCGATGAAGCCGGTTTCGTGCGTGGCTGGCGCCTGCGCATGCCCGAGCAGAAACGCGCCGCCGTGCAGGCACTGCGGGGGTTGAACTTCCGCGTCATCGCCGCCGGCGACTCGTACAACGACACGGGAATGCTCGGCGCAGCCGACGCGGGCTTCTTCATCCACCCGCCCGAGGCGATCGCGAAGCAGTTCCCGCAATTCCCGGTGACGCGAAACTACGAAGAGCTGCGAGCGGCGATCGACGCAGCGGCGCACGCGCTACGGGACTGAGGCGACTACTTCCCGATCACCTCGCCGAACCGCACCCACGACTTCCCGTCGAAGCGCATCAACTGCAGCGACTCGAACGGCGCGAAGTCGTCGGCGCCGGTAGTGACGGTGACGCCGGGCAGCATCATCGCCGGCGCGAAGCGGTCGAGCTTCGCCGCCTGGCGCATCACGTTCTCGCGCGTGAGCTCGTCGCCCGCCTGGCGCAGCACCTGCACGAGAATCTGCGCGCTCACGTAGCCGTAGACGTTCAGGTAGTCGGTGGTGTCGCCTTCCGGGTAGTACTTCGCCATCCAGTCGCGCCATTGGCGCATCTGCGGCGCGTCGCGCCATTCCGGGTCGTCGGCCGTCATCAGGTAGGCCGACGAGACGATGCCGACGCCCTTGTCGAGCCCGGCCGCGCGCATCACCGAGTTCACGCTCACCGACACGCTGGCGAGGTACTGCAGCGGCCGCCAACCGGTGTCCCAGGCCTTGCGGATCGCCTGCGCGGCGAACTTGGGTGTGCTCACGTTGACGAAGACGTCGGCGCCGGCGCCCTGCAGCATCACGATCTGCGAATCGACGGTCGGATCGCTCACCTGGTACGACGCCTGCGCGACGATCATCGCGTCGGCGCGCGCACCGAGCCCGTCGCGCAGGCCGGCCAGGTAGTCCTTGCCGAAATCGTCGTTCTGGTACAGCACGCCGATGCGTGCATCGGGTTTCGTGCGCATGATGTGCTGCGCGTAGATCCGCGCTTCCGTGCGGTAGTCGGGCTGCCCGCCCATCGTCCACGGATAGTGCCGAGGATCGTTCCATTTCGCCGCGCCGGTAGCGGCGAACAGTTGCGGCACGCGCCGGTCGTTCAGGTACCTGCGCGTGGCCGAGTTCGACGGCGTGCCCAGCGTGCCGAAGATGAGCAGCACGTCGTCGCGCTCGACGAGCCGACGCGTCATTTCCACCGCCTTCGCCGGCGTGTATCCGTCGTCGACCGAGACGAACTCGATCCTGCGGCCGTTCACGCCGCCCAGGTCGTTGATCATCCGGAAATACGCGGCCTGCGCCTTGCCGATCGTTCCGTACGCCGAGGCCGGCCCGCTGTAGGGCATCGTCTGGCCGATGCGGATCGTGGTGTCGGAGGCGCCGGAGTCGTAGCGCTTCTGCGCGAGGCAGGCGCCGCTGGCGAAGGTCAGAACGAGTGCGGTTGCGAACGATGCGTGGAACGGGCTCAAGGAATCCTCTCGTGCCGGCGGCTTGCCTGCGCCGCCGGCACGGATTATCCCGTCACTTCGCGGAGTCACCCATCACGTCGCCGAAACGCACCCACGACTTGCCGTCGAAGCGCGTGAGCTGCACCGATTCGATCGGCGCGAAATCGCTCGCCGACGTGTTGATCCGGATGCCTGGAATGATCGTCGTCGGCGCGAAGTCCTTCAGGCTCGCGGCCTGTTTCATTACGTTGGCGCGCGTGAGGTCGTCGCCCGCCTGCTTCAGCACCTGCACGACCGTCTGTGCCACGGTATAACCGTAGACGTTCGTGTTGTCGTTCAGGCTGCCGTCGGGGTAGTACTTCTGCATCCACGCGCGCCAGTCCTTCATCGCCTGCGTGTCCTGCCAGGCCGGGTCGGTCGGCTCCATCAGGTAGGCGGACGAGATGATGCCAACGCCTTTCTCGAGACCCGCCGGCTGCATCACGGATGCGACCCCGACCGAGACATTGGTCAGGTATTGCACCGGCTTCCAGCCGATGTCGAAGGTCTTGCGGATCGCCTGCGCAGCAAACTTCGGCGTGGCGACGTTGACGAAGGTGTCGGCGCCGGAGCCCTGCAGCGCGACGATCTGCGAATCGACGGTGGGGTCGGTCACCTCGTACGAAACCTCGGAGACGATCATCGATTTCGCCTTGTCGCCGAGTCCTTCGTGCACGCCGCTGACGTAGTCCTTCCCGAAGTCGTCGTTCTGATACAGGATGCCGACCTTCGCGTCGGGCTTCGTCTTCAGGATGTGCTGCGCGTAGATCCGCCCTTCGGTGTGGTAGTTCGGTTGCCAGCCCATCGTCCACGGGAAGTGCTTCGGGTCGTTCCACTTCGCGGCGCCGGTGGCCACGAAAAGCTGCGGCACCTTCTTCGCGTTCATGTACTTCTGGATCGCCGTGTTCGACGGCGTTCCCAGCGGCCCGAACAGGAACAAGACCTGGTCCTGCTCGACGAGGCGGCGCGCCATCTCCACCGCCTTCGGCGGGCTGTAGCCGTCGTCCAGCGAAACGAACTCGATCTTGCGTCCGTTGATGCCGCCTTGTTCGTTGATCATCGCGAAGTAGGCCGCTTCGGCCTTGCCGATCGTGCCGTACGCCGACGCCGGCCCGCTGTAGGGCATCGTCTGGCCGATCTTGATCGTCGTGTCGCTCGCGCCCGGGTCGTATTTCTTCTGTGCCCACGCCGGCGCCGTGCCCAGCGACAGCGCCACGATGCCGGCAAGCGAGGAGAGCCACCCCAGAGCGTTCATGTCGATCTCCTTCGGAGTTGCGCTTCGGCATTGCCGCGGCGGTGCGCTGCGACCTTCGCGCGAAGCAGGGCGATGCCGCCGGCAACGCCGGCCGGCAACAGGTAGACGAACGCGATCATCGCCAGCCCGTAGACGGCCCACGGCGCGGCTTTGGAGATCCGGTCGGCGAGGTTCGGCACGAACTGGATGAACAGCGCCCCCCAGACTGCACCCTGGATCGACGCGACTCCGCCGACGACGCTGCCGACGAGGAAGATGATCGACAGGAAGAACCCGAAGCTGTCGGGCGCGACGAACTGCACGGCGATCGCGCCGAGCGCCCCTGCGACGCCGGTGAACGCCGCCGACACGCCGAAGGTCAGCGACTTGAACAACGCGGCGTCGATGCCCATTGCCTGCGCGGCGATCGGCTGGTCGCGAATCGCGACGATCGCGCGTCCGATGCGTCCGTGCAGCAGGTTGCGTGCCGCAACGAAGAGCACGATCGCGACCGCCAGCGTGAAGTAGTACAGCCACTGATCGGCGTTCAGCGGCAAGCCGAAAGGCGCGTCCGGCTTGAGGATGACGATCCCCTGCACGCCGCCCGTCCATTCGTCGAAGTGCTTGTACTTGAGCAGTTGCGGCAGGGCGAGCGCGAGCGCGAAGGTGGCGAGCGCGAGATAGACGCCTTCCAGGCGCAGCGCCGGCACGCCAAACAGGAAGCCCGCCACGCCGCAGACAACTCCGGCCAGCGGAAGGGTCGCCCAGTACGGCACGCCAGCGTGTTCCATCGCGATCGCTGCGGTATACGCGCCGATCGCGTAGAAGGCGCCGTGGCCGAGCGAGATCTGGCCGTTGAACCCGGTGAGGATGTTCAGCCCGAGCAGCGCGATCGCGTAGACGAGCACCATCGTCAGCTGGAACAGCCGGTAGTCGCTGGCGACGAAGGGCAGCAGGCAGGCCAGCCCGATGACGGCGAGCGGGGCGGCGGCGCGCGCGGTCATACGCGCGTCACCTGTCGCGAGCCGAGCAGCCCGCTGGGACGCACGAGCAGTACGCCGATGATCAGCACGAGCGCGACGGTGAGCTTGAGCTCGTTGCCGATCACGTACGCGCCCAGCACGTTCTCGAGCACGCCCACCGCGAAGCCGCCGATCACCGCGCCGGGCGGGCTGTCGATTCCGCCGAGCAGCGCTGCAGCGAACGCATACAGCAGGATGCCTCCCATCATGTTCGGCTCGAGATAGACGATCGGCGCCACCATCATGCCGCCGACCGCGCCGATCGCGCCGGCCAACCCCCATCCGAGCGCGAGCATCCAGCCCACGCGGATGCCGACCAGGCGGCTCGATGCCGGGTTCTGCGCGACCGCGCGCATCGCCAGCCCGAGCGGCGTCCAGCGGAAGAACACGTACAGCAACACGAGCACGACCAGCGTCACGGAGATCGCGCCGAGCTCGTGCGCGGAAATCAGCGTCTGGCCGAACACCGGAGTCGACGGGAAGGGGCTCGGGAAAGTCTTGATCGTGTAGGACCACAACCATCCGGCCAGGCTGTTCAGGATCAGCAGCAGCCCGATGAAGACGACGACGATGGCCAGCACCGGCGCGTTCTCCACCGGCCGGATGACGATGCGCTCGATCGCCGCCCCGAGCACGAAGGCGCCGGCGACGGTGAGCGCAAAAGCGGCCCAGTAGGGCAGGCCGGCGTCGATCATCGTCCAGGCGAGGTACGTCGAGAACATCGCCATCTCGCCCTGCGCGAAGTTCACCAGGTGCGTGGTCTGGTAGATCATCACCAGCGCCAGCGCCAGGCTCGCGTAAATGCCGCCGGTCGCCAGCCCGGCGAACACCTGGTGCAGGAAGCTCTCCATCAGCTGCCCCCGAGGTAGGCGCGGCGCACCGTGTCGTTGCGCCGCAGCTCTTCGGCGCGTCCGCCGAGCACGATGCGCCCCGTTTCGAGCAGGTACGCGTGGTCGGCGAGCTCCAGCGCCATCGAAGCGTTCTGCTCGACGAGCAGGATCGACACGCCTTCCTGTTCGTTGATCCGGCGCATGATCGCGAAGATCTCGCGCACGACGCGCGGCGCCAGTCCGAAGGACGGTTCGTCGAGCAGCAGCAGCTGCGGGCGCGACATCAGCGCGCGCGAGACCGCGAGCATCTGCTGCTCGCCGCCCGACAGCGTTCCCGCCTGCTGTCGTCTGCGCTCGTGCAGTCGTGGGAAGTACGCGTAGATGCGCTCGAAGTCTTCGGCTATCGCGCGCCGGTCGCCCCGCGTCCACGCTCCGAGGCGCAGGTTCTCCTCGGTGGTGAGGCCCAGGAAGGTGCCGCGCCCGTCGGGCACGTGTGCGACGCCGAGACGCGCGATGTCCTCGGTGCGGCTGCCGTCGATGCGACGGCCGCCGAGCAGCACCTCGCCGCTCGTGCGCACCGTCATCGAGCACAGCGCGCGCAGCGTCGTCGTCTTTCCGGCGCCGTTGGCGCCGAGCAGCGTCGTGATCGAGCCGGCGGCCATCTCGAAGCGCAGCCCGTGCAAGGCCTGCGTCGGCCCGTACCAGGCGGCGAGGTCGCGAACGGCGAGCAGCGGGCTCGCTGCGGCTGCGGTCGCGTTCAAGCCGGTTCCGCTCCGAGGTACGCCTCGACGACCTCCGCGTGCGTTCGCACGTGGGCCGGGTCGCCTTCGGCGATCTTGCGACCGAAGTTCAGCGCCACCACCTTGTCGCAGACGTTCATCACCAGGTTCACGTGGTGCTCGACGAGCAGGACCGTGAGGCCGAGACGGTCGCGCAGCATCCGGATCGAGCCGGCGAGCGACTGCACTTCCTCGTGATTCAGTCCGCTCGCGGGTTCGTCGAGCAGCAGCAATTGCGGCTCGGCGGCCAGCGCGCGCGCGAGTTCCACGCGCTTGCAGGTGCCGAAGGGCAACTCGGCCACGCGCGCATGCATCACGGCTTCGAGCCCGAGCAGCGCAATGCCCTCGCGCGCGCGCTCGCGCGCGGCGCGCTCCTCGGCGGCCACGCGCGGCAGGCGCAGCACGTTGGCGAGGAAGCCCGTACCGGTGCGACTGTGCGTGCCGACCAGTACGTTGTCGAGCACGCTCATCGTGCCGAACAGCGCCAGGTTCTGGAACGTGCGACCGATGCCGAGCGAGGCGATCCGGTGTCGCGGCAGCGCGCCGAGGTCGACGCCGGCGAAACGGATGCGGCCTGAATCGAGTTCGTAGAGCCGCGACAGGCAGTTGAACAGCGTCGTCTTGCCGGCGCCGTTGGGCCCGATCAGGCCGCAGATGATGCCCGGCGCCACGTCGAACGAGACGCGATCGAGGGCGACGACGCCGCCGAAGCGAACGCTCGCGTCGTCGACCACGAGCAGCGGATCCCGAACGCTTCTTGTCGTCATTGTTTTCCCGGCGCCGGGCGCGGCCGCGCCCGTGCGTCGATCATCCTCGTGCCGATCCCGCTGGCAATGCTCGCATTCCCGCCGGCGCGTTCGAGCACACGTCGAGGTTTTTGCGTTTCCTCTTATAATTCAAGGTTTTCCGCATTTTCCCGCCAACGTTCCACGGCGGCGGGTTCCGAGCCGAACAAATGCCGATCTACGCGTATCGATGCGCTGCCTGCGGCGTCGAGCAGGATGTGCTGCAGAAGTTGTCCGACGCTCCGCTCACGGTGTGCCCGTCCTGCGGTGCCGAGTCTTTTCACAAGGTGCTCACCGCGCCCGCCTTCCAGCTCAAGGGTAGCGGCTGGTACGTCACCGATTTCCGCGACGGGAACAAGGCGAAGCAGGCGGGCTCCGGCAACGGCGCCAGCGCGTCGAAGTCCAAGGACGCAGGCTCCGGCTCGAAGGCCGACGGCGCGACGCACGATGGCGCGAAAGCCGACACCCCGGCGAAGGGCGCCGACGCGTCGTCCAAGTCGAGCGGCAGCGCTTCGGCCGGCGGGGCGACCGACTGAGGTTGCCAACCGACCCGCGAGCACGTCGGCGCACGGTCAAACGCGTCGTCGAAGGCCGCGGGCCCGCGCCGCGCGCGGGACAGCGAGCACGAATGCGCAAATATCTCGTTACCGGCCTGCTGATCTGGATTCCGCTCGTCATCACGCTCTGGGTGCTGAACCTGATCGTCGCGACGATGGACCAGAGCCTGCAGCTGCTGCCGGCGCAACTGCACCCGCGCAGCTGGTTCGGTCACGACATCCCCGGTCTGGGCGCGCTGCTGTCGATCGCGGTCGTCGTGCTCACCGGCATGGCGGCGCGCAACATCATCGGCGAGCGCCTGCTGCTCTATTGGGAAGGGCTGCTCGGACGCATCCCGATCGTGCGCTCGATCTATTCGAGCGTGAAGCAGGTCAGCGACACGATCCTGTCGCCCAGCGGGCAGGCCTTCCGCCAGGCGCTGCTGGTGCAGTATCCGCGCAGCGGCGTCTGGACGATCGGCTTTCTCACCGGCGCGCCGGCCGATGAAGTGCGCCGCCATGTGGACGTGGACATGATCTCGGTCTACGTGCCGACGACGCCGAATCCGACCTCGGGCTTCTTCCTGATGATGCCGCGATCGGAAACCGTCGAGTTGAACATGAGCGTCGACCAGGCGCTGAAATACGTCGTTTCGATGGGCGTCGTCGCGCCGCTCGACCGGGGCGCGCCGACGCCCCGCGCGCGCGGCGCGCAGCCCGGATCCGAAGTCGAACCCGTCGTGCCCACCGTGGCGCCGCCGCTGAACCGGAGAACCTGATGCGGACCTGCTATACCGGCGAGATCTCTGCCGAGCACCTCGACCGGACCGTAACGCTGTACGGCTGGGTGCATCGCCGGCGCGATCACGGCGGCGTGATCTTCATCGACCTGCGCGACCGCGAGGGGCTCGCGCAGATCGTATGCGACCCCGACCGGCCCGAGATGTTCGCGACGGCCGAGCGCATTCGCAACGAATACTGCGTGAAGGTCGTCGGACATGTGCGTCGCCGTCCCGAAGGAACCGTGAATCCGAACCTGCGCAGCGGCGAGGTAGAGGTCGTCTGCGAGCAGCTCGAGATCCTCAACGCGTCGGTCACGCCGCCGTTCCAGCTCGACGACGAGAACCTGTCCGAAACCACGCGCCTGACGCATCGCGTGCTCGACCTGCGTCGTCCGCCGATGCAGCAGAACATGATGTTGCGCTATCGCGTGGCGCGCGAGGTGCGCCGCTACCTCGACGCGCAGGGCTTCGTCGACATCGAGACGCCGATGCTCACGCGCTCCACGCCCGAGGGCGCGCGCGACTACCTCGTGCCTTCGCGCGTGCACGCCGGCGAGTTCTACGCGCTGCCGCAGTCGCCGCAGCTGTTCAAGCAGATGCTGATGGTCTCCGGCTTCGACCGCTACTACCAGATCGTCAAGTGCTTCCGCGACGAAGACCTGCGCGCCGACCGCCAGCCGGAGTTCACGCAGATCGACTGCGAGACCTCGTTCCTCGGTGAAGAGGAGATCCGCGCGATCTTCGAGGACATGATCCGCGTGGTCTTCCGCAACGCGATCGGCGTCGAGCTGCCCGATCCGTTCCCCACGATGAGCTACGCCGAGGCGATGCGCCGCTTCGGTTCCGACAAGCCCGACCTGCGCGTGAAGCTCGAGTTCACCGAACTCACCGACGCGATGCGCGACGTCGACTTCAAGGTGTTCTCGACGCCGGCGAACGCGAAGGACGGACGCGTCGTCGCGCTGCGCGTGCCCGGGGGCGGCGCGCTCACGCGTGGCGAGATCGACGCCTACGGGCAGTTCGTCTCGATCTACGGCGCTCGCGGCCTGGCGTGGATCAAGGTCAACGACGCGACGCGCGGACGCGAGGGCCTGCAGTCGCCGATCGTCAAGAACCTGCACGACGCGGCGATCGATGCGATCCTGTCGCGCACCGGCGCGCAGGACGGCGACCTGATCTTCTTCGGCGCCGACCAGGCGAAGATCGTCGATGCGTCGATCGGGGCGCTGCGCACGAAGATCGGGCACTCCGAATTCGGCCGGCGCAGCGGCGCGAGCGTCGCCGGCTGGATGCCGCTGTGGGTCACCGACTTCCCGATGTTCGAGTACGACGAGGAGGCCGAACGCTGGGTGGCGATGCACCATCCGTTCACCTCGCCGAAGGACGGCCACGAAGACATGCTCGAGACTTCGCCCGGGCAGTGTGTGGCGAAGGCCTACGACATGGTGCTCAACGGCTGGGAGATCGGCGGCGGTTCGGTGCGTATCCACCGCGAGGCGGTGCAGAGCAAGGTGTTCGGCGCGCTGCGCATCGGACCGGAGGAGGCGCGCGCCAAGTTCGGCTTCCTGCTCGATGCGCTGCAGTACGGGGCGCCGCCGCACGGCGGCATCGCCTTCGGCCTCGATCGCATCGTCGCGATGATGGCCGGCGCCGACTCGATCCGCGACGTCATTGCATTCCCGAAGACGCAGCGCGCGCAGGACCTCCTCGTGCAGGCGCCGTCGACGGTGGACGAGGAGCAGTTGCGCGAGTTGCACATCCGGCTGCGCAAGGCCGAAGCTCGCACGGCCTGAGCGGGCGAGCAGCGAGCAGGGGCAGGAAGCAGCGGATGGGCGCGAAAATCCCCGAGTCGGTGCTGGTGGTCGTGTATACCGACGACCTGCAGGTGCTGCTGCTCGAGCGCGCCGATCATCCGGGCTACTGGCAGTCGGTCACCGGCAGCCGCTCCACGCTCGACGAACCGCTCGCGCAGACCTGCCGACGCGAGGTGCGCGAGGAAACCGGCCTCGACGTGGACAACTTCGACCTGTGCGACTGGCGTCACGAGAATCGCTACGAGATCTACCCGCACTGGCGTCATCGTTACGCCGACGGCATCACGCACAACGTCGAGCACGTGTTCAGCCTGCACCTGCCTGTGCCGCGCGAGGTGACGCTCGCGCCGCGCGAGCACCTGCGCTTCGAATGGCTGCCGTGGGAGAGCGCCGCCGGGCGTTGCTTCTCGTGGAGCAACGCGCAGGCGATCCGCGAACTGCCGCAGCGCATCGCGCAATGCCGCCGATGAAATTCCCCACGCCGCGCAAGGCAGAGCAGGCCAAGGCAGCGCGGTTGCGCGAGACCGCGCGCGGCACCCGTTCGGCCGCGCAGATCCAGCGGCGCGCCGCTCCGGCCGGTGCGAAAGCGGCGGCGGCCGCGCCGGCTGCCGCCGGCGCCGAACGCCGGCTGCGCGTCTCCACCTACAACATTCACAAGGGCGTGCTGCGCGACTTCACCGGCCTGCGCCGGGTGGCGCGCATCCACGAGTTGCGCGCGCGGCTGCACGAGCTCGACAGCGACCTGATCTTCCTGCAGGAAGTGCAGGGCCAGCACCAGCGCTACGCGCGCCGCTTCGCGCAGTGGCCTGCCGAGTCGCAGGAGCTGTTCCTGTCGAAGTCACCGACCGCGCAGCAGGCGTTCGAGACCGCCTACGGACGCAACGCCAGCTACCTGCACGGCCATCACGGCAATGCGCTGCTGTCGCGCTTCCCGATCCTCGGGCTCGAGAATCGCGACGTGTCCGATCACGCGCTCGAGAAGCGCGGCGTACTGCATTGCACGGTCGAAGTGGCCGGTCGACAGGTGCACTGCTTCGTCGTGCACTTCGGCCTGCTCGCTGCCAGCCGCGAACGACAGCTCGATGCGCTGCTCGAATGGATCCACGCGGCGGTCCCCGACGACCAGCCGTTGATCGTCGCAGGCGACTTCAACGACTGGCGCAACACGCTGTCGGAGCGGCTGTGCGCCGGCGCCGGCGTCGTCGAAGTCTTCGACGCCGTGCACCCGCGCATGCTGCAGCGCGCCGCCTACTTCGTGCGCGATCGCCTGGCCGAGGTCGGCGCGCTCGAGCCCCCGCCGATATCGCGGCTGCCGCGCATGGTGCGCACCGCGCGCACCTATCCGGCGCTGGTTCCGTGGTTTCGCATGGACCGCATCTATCAGCGCGGCTTTCGCGTAACCGACGCGCGCGTGCTGCGCGGCCTCGAATGGGCGCGGCTCTCCGACCACAGCCCGCTCGTCGCCGACCTCGAACTGTCCGAAGACGCCGCATGAGCGGTCGGCGCCCGGCTGCGTCCCGCAAGGCGCGGCCGCGCGACGGCGCCGAACGCGTGGCGCCGCACGCTCCTCGCGAGCGCCTGCCGGGCCCCGACGAGATCGAACGCGCGGCGCCGGGGCGCGACGCCGAGCTCGCTCCGGCGCCCGGCGTTGCCGACGAAGTCTCCCTGCGCTGGTACAAGAGCCTGAAGCCGCGCATGAGGCGCGGCCACGAGATCGAGCTGCTCGAGTCGGGCGCGCAGTACTTTCCCGCGCTCGAGCGCGCGATCGACGAGGCGTGCGCGAGCGTCTATCTCGAGACGTACATCTTCGAGGACGACCCGACCGGCCGGCGCATCGGTGCCGCGCTCGAGCGCGCCGCCCTGCGCGGTGTGCGCGTGCACGTGGTCGTCGACGGTTTCGGCACCGCGCTCATCGATCCGCTTCGGGCGCAGGCCTTGCGCGCGTCGGGCGTGCTGCTCGAGGTCTTCCGGCCCGACCTTCGCCGCTATTCGCTCGATCGCCAGCGGCTGCGCCGGATGCACCGGAAGATGGCCGTTGTCGATGGCGCCGTCGCCTTCGTCGGCGGCATCAACGTGCTCGACGACTACAACGACCCGAACCACGGCGCGCTCGATCATCCGCGACTCGATTACGCCGTGCGCGTGCGCGGACCGCTGGTCGCGCAGGCGCACGTCGCCGCGGCGCGCCTGTGGTGGGAGACGGCAACGGTGAACCGGGTCGCGCACGGCGACAAGGAGATTTCCGCGCGCGAGCTGCTGCAACTGCCGGTGAAGGTGCGCAGCGACATCGCCTCGTCGGGAAACATGCGCGCGGCGCTGATGCTGCGCGACAACCTGCGTCACCGGCGCACGATCGAGCGTGCGTACCTGCGTGCGATCGGCCGCGCGCGCAGCGAAGTACTGATCGCCTGCGCCTATTTCTTCCCCGGTGGCCGATTCCGGCGTGCGCTGAAGTCCGCGGTGCGTCGCGGTGTGCGCGTGCGATTGCTGCTGCAGGGACGCATCGAGTACCGACTGCAGCATTACGCTTCGCAGGCGCTGTACGAGCCGTGGCTGCGCGACGGAATCGAGATCGTCGAGTACCGGCGCAGCTTCCTGCACGCGAAGGTGGCGGTGATCGACGACTGGGCTACGGTGGGATCGTCGAACATCGATCCGTTCTCGCTGCTGCTCGCGCGCGAGGCGAACGTCGCCGTCGAGGACGCGGGCTTTGCGCGCCTGTTGCGCGAGCGGCTGAACCGCGCGATCGACGAGGGCGGTGAGCGCGTGGCGCTCGATACCTACAGGCGTCGGCCGTGGCCGGTGCGCGTAATGAACCGCGTGGCGCTGTTCGTCGTGCGGATCGGCGTGGCGTTGACGGGGAGAGGGGCCGAGTATTGAGGGGTCTTCACCCCTGCCGCATCCTCTCCGCCGCCGCCAGGAAATCGAGCAGGATCGGCGAGCCGTCGAGCAGCGGGTCGTCCGCGCCACGGTGGAACTCCGGGTGCCACTGCACGCCGAGCGCATAGCCCGAGCCACGCCAGCGGATCGCCTCGACGATGTCGTCGGCGCTGCTCCACGCATCGACGACGAGGTCGCCGCCGAGCCGGTCGACGGCTTGGTGGTGGATGCTGTTCACGCGAGCGTCGGCCAGCGGCTCGTAGAGCTGCGCCATGCGCGAGCCGGGCTCGAATCGGATCTCGTGCGACAGGCGGTCGTACAGGTCGGCGTCCACGTGCGGGATCGAGTCGGGGCGCTGCGAGGCGATGTCCTGGATCAGCGTGCCGCCGAAGGCCACGTTCATCAGCTGCGCGCCGCGGCAGATGCCGAGCACGGGCCGGCCCTGCGCCATGAATTCGTGCAGCAGTTCCATCTCGTAGCGGTCACGGACGATGTCGCCCGCCCATTCGCCGCGGATCGGCTGCGCGCCGTAGGAGCGCGGGCTGACGTCGGCGCCGCCCTGCAGGACCAGCCCGTCGAGTTCGCGTACGTAGCTGCGCAGTGAGATTCCACGACGCGAAACCTCGGCGCTCGAGCCGAGCGTGGGGATCATGAAGACGAGCGCACCGTGCGAAAGGATCCAGTGCGCGATCGACTGCTCGAGGTATTGCAGCACCTTGTTGCGGAAGCCCAATTCGCGGGGCGGCGCGTGCAACAGGCGCGCGGACAGGCCGATTTTCAGCGGCCGCGGAGGCATTTCCTGCTATCGGCTCCAGCGCAGGCACTGCTGCCGCACTACCTCGGGCAGCAGGTTCTCGCGCTCATAGGTCTGCCGGATCCAGGTCGCGTCGTTGCCCAGCGCGCCGATGTCGTCGCGCACGCGCCGGCAGGCGTCCTCGGCGCCGAGCTCGATCGCGTGCTGCTCGATCTCGGCGAGCGTCTCGGCAATGTCCTCGCGGATCGTGCGGTGCTCGCCGGTCTGCGGATCGACGAAAGTGCCGTCGAAGCCGAAGCGGCACGCCTGGAAGCGGTTGAAGGTGTAGACGAGGTAGTCATCTTCGGTGGGCCGGAAAGGCTGCTCGAACGACAGCCAGCGGGCGACGCACTGGATGTACGCGGCCAACGCGGCAGCCTTCTCGATCGTCAGCGGCGTATCGAGCACGCGCACCTCGATGGTGCCGAACTCCGGTTTCGGGCGGATGTCCCAGTAGAAGTCCTTCATGCTCTGCACGACTCCGGTGCGCGCCATCTTCTCGAAATAACGCGAGAACTCATCCCAGGTAAGCGTGAATGGTGCCCGGCCCGACAGCGGGAACGCGAATACCGAGTTCAGGCGCGCCGAATGAAAGCCGGTGTCGATGCCCTGCACGAACGGCGACGACGCCGACAGCGCGATGAAGTGCGGGATGAAGCGCGACAGGCCGTGCAGCAGCACGAGCGCCGCGTCGGGGCCGGCGCAGCCGATGTGCACGTGCTGGCCGAAGATCGTGAACTGCTTCGACAGGTAGCCGTACAGTTCGGAGAGCATATGGAAGCGCGGCGTGTCGAAGATGCGCCGCTGGCTCCAGTCCTGGAACGGGTGCGTGCCGCCGCCCGACAGGCCGACGTTCAACCGGTTCGCGCAGTGTACGAGCACGTCGCGGATCTCGGACAGGTGCGCGAGCGCTTCCGCGTAGTCGGCGCATATGCCGGTGGAGATCTCGATCATGCTGCCGGTCATTTCCGGCTTCACTTCTCCCGGCAGCTTGCGTTTGCCGACCAGTCGGAGCAGGTCTTGCGCGCCGTGCGTCAGGTCGAAGTCGTGCGTGTTGACGATCTGCAGTTCGAGCTCGACGCCGAGCGTGAGTGCCCGCGATGCGGCGAAAGGTTCCAGCGCCATCGGTTTCCTCCGTGCTGCGGCCCGGCCTGGAGCGGGGCACGCGCCAACTTTCCTTGTGTGCGTCGCGGTGCTGCTGCGAGCGGCGTCAGCGCACGTTCTCCTCGTTTACCCAGCGCAGCGCCAGATGCACGGCGATCGGTCCGATCAGTTCGAGGAAGGCGATCGCGCTGAAGACGACCGCCGTGAGGTGCGACGCGAAATCCGGGTACAGGTTTTGCAGTTCGACCATCATCACCAGCGCCGCGCCCGACATCGGCGTCAACGTGACGCCGAGCGCCAGGCCCTGTCGCACGCCGATGCCGCTGGGCGCGGCGAGCAGGGTCGTCGCCACCAGCTTGGCCACGATGCGCGCGACGATGACCACCGAACCGAGCAGCGCGCCGGCCATCAGCATGTCGATCGACCAGACCGATCCGGTGACGACGAACAGCATCAGCACCAGCGCGCCGCCGGCCGTGCCGAAGTGGCGCGGCCAGATCCACGGCCTTTCGGTGCTGTTGCGCAGCATCACGCCAGCCAGCAACGGAACGAGCAGCGTCGAGAGGTTGGCCATCTTCGTGATCGACAGCGCGAGCAGGATCATGCCCAGCAGCAGCAGCGTCGAGTTCTCGTTGCGCAGATCCAGCCGACGTGCAATCAGCGACACCGAGAAGGCGAGCAGCGCCGCGACGATGGCCGAGCCGGCGAGCAGGTATAGCGGATGCGCGAAGGCGCGCACCAGGCTGCCGACGTACTCGGCGTGCAGCCAGCCGAACACGAACTTGCTCGCCAGCACGGCATAGAAGGTGTTCAGTCCGGTGAGCACGATCATCCGCTCGGTGACCTGGCCCGACGCGTCGAACTCGGAAGCGACCCGCATCACGACGGCCGGCGAGGTGCCCACCGCGATCGCCGCGATTGCCGTCGCGGTGCGCGCGTCGGTGCCCATCGCGCTCAACGCGAGGTAGACGGCGGCGAAGGTCAGTGTGGCCTCGGCCAGGCTCGTCGCGAGCAGCCACGGATTCGTGCGCAGCCATCGCAGGTTGATGCGGCTGCCCAGTTCGAACAGCAGCAGCGCCAGCGCGAGGTCGACGATCGATCGAAGACCCGGCTTGAGCCCCGGCCCCAGGCCGAGATCGAGCACCGAGACGATCGTGCCGACCGCCGCATAGCCGACCACGCGGGGCAATCGCAGCCAGCGGTAGACGAACTCGCCGAGCAGCGCGGCGATGACCAGCGTCAACGACACCCACAGCACCGCGTCGGCCGACGGCGGCCAGGCGGGAAGGAAGAACAGGTCGGAACGCGGATCGCCCGTCATCGAGATCTCCCGGTGGAGCTTCTTCTTGCTTCGGCGCCAGGCATCAGCTGTTCGGCGCTGCCCGTACCGGGCCGGCGCCTTCCTCGTGCGCGGCCTTGCCGATCACGAGGCGCACGCCGGACACGGCGGTCGCGTCGGCCGGTGCGCCTTCGCGTTCGAAGGTGGTCTTCAGTTGTTCGAGCAACTGGCGCCGCACCGACCATTGCTCGAGCGGCGCGGTCTTCACGCGCGCGCGCACGACGATGGCGCTTTCGTCGAGTTGCTCGATGCCGGCGATCTCGAGCGCCCCGAGCACCTTCTCGGCGCAGCCCGACGAGGCGCGAAGGTCTTCGGCGGCCTGGCGCATCAGTCGATACGCGCGGTCGATGTCCTGGTCGTATGGGATCTGCACGTCGACGACGGCGTAGGCGAATTCGGTAGACAGGTTGGTGACCGTCGTGATCAGTCCGTTCGAGATGTAATGCACGGCGCCGTCGTAGGCGCGCAGCTTCGTGCGACGCAGGCTCAACTCCTCCACCGATCCGGCCTTGCCGGCGATCTCGACGACGTCGCCCACCCGGATCTGGTTCTCGGCGAGCAGGAAGAAGCCGCTGAAGAGGTCCTTGACGAGGCTTTGCGCGCCGAAGCCGATCGCGATGCCGACCACGCCCGCCGCGCCAAGGATCGGCGCGATCGACACGCCCAGCTGGTTCAACACCAGCGTGGCGGCGACGATCACGATAAGCGTCGACAGCGCCTGATGGGCAAAGCGGCCGACCGTCTGCAGGCGTCGCCTTTCCTCGATCGTCGCGGCGCGCTGCGTGATGCGCCCGAAGAACGGGGCGACCAGTCGCCAGCCCAGGCGCCTCAACAGCGCTGCGACGAGGACGATCCCCACGATCGACAGCACGACGCGCAGCTCGTCGGTGTAGGGCGACATCGCCCAGAGAAATCGGTCCCACTGCTCGCGCATCGGCCTTCTTCGCTCTGGATTCCTCGTTTCCGGTCGGCGCGCACGGCGTCGACCCGCGTTTCGGGATCTGCGCCGGCTCGGCCGGCAGGACGCTGCGCGTCGCAGTTGCACCGGGCGGCATCGGAATTGCTGGGACCGCGCCCGGATGTCGCTCGCCTTCGCGAGCGGGGAGGCTCGAAATGCCGGATGGCGAGCGCCTGGCTCGACACTCGATGCGCCGGCACGGCAACGTGCCGGACGCGGTGCGGCGAATGCAGCCGATCACCGGGGCGCCATTATACTCATCGCTTCCGAGGTCCGGTCGAGCTTCTCCATGACAGCGCACGGCCTCGCGGTTCTGCTTTTCACGCTGGCGGTCTTCGTCGCGTTCACATCACGGCGCATCCCGATCGAGGTCACGAGCCTCGTTGTGCTCGTTGCGCTGCCGCTGGGCTTCACGCTGTTCCCGTACGGCAGCGAAGCCGGGCGGGTCGATCCGCTCGCCTTCTTCCATGGCTTCTCGCACGAGGCGCTGATCGCAATCTGCAGCCTCATGGTGCTCGGGCGCGCGCTCGTCGAGAACGGCGCGTTGCGCCCGGTCACGTCGCGGCTCGCCCGGCTGTGGCGCAAGCGCGGCCCGCACCTCGGGCTGCTCGTCGTGATCGTCGTCTCGATGCTGATCAGCGGCGTGGTCAACGACACGCCGGTCGTCGTGCTGCTGATCCCGGTGCTGGTCGCGCTCGCGCGCGAGACCGGCGATTCGGCCAAGCGCTTGCTGCTGCCGATGAACTACGCGGTGCTGATCGGCGGCATGTCGACGACGATCGGCACGTCGACGAACCTGCTCGTCGTCGCGATCGCCTCGCAGATGGGCGCGGCGCATTTCGGCGTCTTCGATTTCACGCCGGTCGCGGCGGTGGCGGCGCTCGTGGCGTTGCCGTATCTGTGGTGGGTCGCGCCACGCCTGCTGCCCGCCGACGCCGATGCGGCGCAGCCGCCGGTGGAGCGGATCTTCGACGCGGTGCTGCACGTCGCCGGCGAGTCCGAATTCGCAGGCCGAACGCTGGGCGAGCTGCTCGAGGGGTCGCGGCACGAGCTTCAGGTCGTCTCCGTGCGCCGCGGCAAGCAGCTCGAGCTCGTCCGCCTGCCGAATCTGGAGCTCGCGGCCGGCGATCGGCTCGTCGTACGCGGGACGGCGAGCCAACTCAAGGAGTTCGAGAAGCGCCTCGAGCTGAAGCTGTACAACGTCGACGATCCCGAACAGCCGATCGACGACGATCACCCGCTCGTTGCAGCCGACGCCGTGGTCGTCGAGGTGATCCTGCTGCCGAACTCGAACCTCGTCGGCGGCACGGTGCGGGGCCAGCGCGTCGCCGACCGCTTCGGCGTCGCGGTGCTCGGTGCGTATCGCTCGACGGGCAGGGCAATGCAGCGCGAACGCGATGTCGGCGACGTGCGGCTCGCCGCCGGCGACGTGCTGCTCGTACAGGCGGCGCCCGCGAAACTGGCAACGCTGCGCGCCGAACCGGGCCTCGTCGTCGTCGACGGCGAGATGGACGCGTCGACCGGCGGACGCGGCGCGCTGGCGGCGGCGATCATGGCCGCAGTCATCGGCGCTGCCGTGTTGAAGGCGGTTCCGATGTATCTCGCGGCGATCAGCGGCGTGCTCGCGATGCTGCTCACCCGCTGCGTGCGCCCGGCGGCGATCGGGCGTGCGTTGAAGACCGAGATCGTGCTGTTGATCGCCGCCAGCCTCGCGCTCGGCAAGGCGCTCGTCGATACCGGCGCCGCTGCCGCCATCGCGCACAGCTTCACGCAGGCGGTGTCCGCGTGGCCGACGATCGCCGTGCTCGGCGCAATGCTCGTCTTCATGGGCCTGCTGACGAACTTCGTCTCCAACAACGCGGCCGCCGCGATCGGCACGCCGATAGCGATCGAGACTGCGCGCAGCCTGGGCGCGCCGGCCGAGCCCTTCGTGCTCGCGATCCTGTTCGGCTGCAACCTCAGCTACGCGACGCCGATCGGCTACCAGACGAACCTTCTCGTGATGAGCGCGGCGCGCTATCGCTTCGTCGATTTCGTTCGCGTGGGCGTGCCGCTGCTCCTGCTGATGGCTGCGGCGCTCACTGCGATGATCGGTTGGCGCTATTCGCTGTGGGGCTGAGGGAAGGGAGCGGCAGCGGGACGCGCGACGCGGTGACGCGGGATCCGGGAGTCCGGTGACCCGCGGTGCGGAATCGGGTATAGTCATTTTTTAGCACGATCGTTCGAAAAGACCGCCCCGATGAGCATCGTTCCCGCCACTGCGCCTCACCCTTCGCCGAAGCCAGCGCGCAAGCCGAGAAAGGGCGAGCTGACCCGCGCGGCGATCGTCGACGCAGCGCTCGGGCTCGCCGCGCGCGAAGGGCTCGAAGGACTGACCATCGGCGCGCTCGCCGCGCGCATGCGGATGTCCAAGAGCGGCGTCTTCGCACACTTCGGCTCGCGCGAAGACCTGCAGATCGCGGTGCTCAAGACCTACGAGCGCCGCTTCGTCGACGATGTGCTGCTGCCCGCGCTCGGCGCCCCGCGCGGGCTGCCGCGGCTGCGCGCCATTTTCGAGCGCTGGCTCGCGCACACGGCCGCCGAGGCCGAGAGCGGTTGCGTGTGGATTTCGGCGGCCACCGAATACGACGATCGCAGCGGGCATGTGCGCGATGAGCTCGTCGCGATGATCCGCTCGTGGCAGCGCGAGTGCACGCGGGCGATCGAGCAGGCGATCGACGCCGGACACCTGGCGTCGGACGTCGATCCGCAGGACCTTCTCTTTGCGATCTACGGCATCGTCCTCGTCGTGCACCACGACGCTCGGCTGCTCGAGAGCGCCGACGCGGTGGCGCGGGCGCGTCGTGCCTTCGATCGCGTGATCGCGGCCTGGTCGCCGCGATCAGTTTCCGTCCCTGAAAAGTACGAACGTTCGGTCTCGCGCGATTTACGCGAAAACACGCTCCAGGAGTAACGACATGGCCCGCTACACCCCGCCGCTGCGCGACATGCAGTTCGTGATGCACGAGTTGCTCGATGCCGAAACGACGCTGAAGACGCTGCCCCCGTACGCCGACACCGGCCGCGAACTCATCGACCAGGTGCTCGAGGAGGGCGGCAAGTTCTGCTCGGAGGTGCTGTTTCCGCTGAACCGTTCCGGCGACGAGGAAGGCTGCCACTGGAACGACGGCGAGGTGACGACGCCCGCCGGTTTTCGCGATGCGTGGGAGCAGTTCAAGGCCGGCGGCTGGCCGACGCTCACCTGCGACCCCGAATTCGGCGGACAGGGACTGCCGATGACGGTGGGCATCGCGTTCCAGGAAATGATGAACTCCGGCAACCAGGCGTGGACGATGTATCCGGGCCTGACGCACGGCGCCTATAACGCGCTGCGCGCGCACGGCACGCCCGAGCAGAAGTCGCTGTACCTGCCGAGGATCGTGTCCGGCGAATGGATGGCGACGATGTGCCTGACCGAGCCGCAGTGCGGCACCGACCTCGGCATCCTGCGCACGAAGGCCGAGCCGCAGTCGGACGGCACATACCGGATCACCGGCAGCAAGATCTTCATCTCCTCCGGCGAGCACGACTGGACCGCGAACATCGTGCATCTGGTGCTCGCGCGGCTGCCCGATGCGCCGTCGGGCACGCGCGGGATCTCGCTGTTCCTCGTGCCGAAGTTCGTCCCGAACGCCGACGGCTCGCTCGGCGAGCGCAACGCGGTGCGCTGCGCGCGCCTCGAGGAGAAGATGGGCATCCACGGGAACGCCACCTGCGCGCTCGACTTCGACGGCGCGATCGGCACGCTGGTCGGCGAGCCCAACAAGGGGCTGCAGGCGATGTTCGTGATGATGAACGCGGCGCGCATCGGCGTGGGCATGCAGTCGCTCGGCCTGATGGAGGTCGCCTACCAGAATTCGCTCGATTACGCGAAGGAGCGGTTGCAGATGCGATCGCTCACCGGAGCGAAGGCGCCCGACAAGCCGGCCGACCCGATCATCGTGCACCCCGACGTGCGTCGAATGCTGCTCACGCAGAAGGCGTGGGCCGAAGGCTCGCGCGCGTTCGCGTACTGGCTCGCGCTGCAGGCCGACATCGCGGCGACGCACCCCGACGAGGACGAGCGCGCCGCCGCGGAAGACCTGCTCGCGCTGCTCACGCCGGTGGTCAAGGCCTTCCTCACCGACAACGGCTTCGCCTCGACCAACCTGGCGCTGCAGGTGTACGGCGGGCACGGCTATATCCGCGAATGGGGGATGGAGCAGTACGTGCGCGACGCGCGCATCAACATGATCTACGAAGGCACGAACACGATCCAGTCGCTCGACCTGCTCGGGCGCAAGGTACTGCTCGACAACGGCGCGAAACTGCGCAAGTTCGGCGAACTGGTCGACGCCTTCGTCGAGGAGCACGGCACCGACGACGAGATGGCCGAGTTCGTGAACCCGTTGACCGAGTTGCGCCAGAAGGTCGAGAAGCTGACGATGGAGATCGGCATGAAGGCCTTCGGCAACGCCGATGAAGCCGGCGCTGCCGCCGTCGATTACCTGCGCGTCATCGGCCACCTGGTGCTCGGCTATTTCTGGGCGCGCATGGCGCGCATCGCGCTCGACCGTGCCGACTCCGACGACCCGTTCTATCGCGCCAAGCTGGCCACCGCGCGCTTCTATTTCGCGAAGCTGCTTCCCGAGACAGCCGGCCTGATGCGCAGCGCTCGCGCCGGCGCCGCGCCGCTGATGAACGTCGAACTCGACTGGTTCTGAGAAGGTGAAGGAGATGACACCGATCCCCGAACATTCCGCGGCGCTGCCGCGCGCGTCGCGTTCGCTGCGCTTCGCGCGCGCGGTGGCCGTCGCGGCCTTCGGCGTAGCCGTCGGCGCGGCTTCGCTCGCAGTCGTTCCGGCGGCGCAGGCACAGTCCGTCGCGCCGGCGCAGCAGGCCGGCGCCGACGCTAAGGCGCAATCGCCGGTCGGACTCTGGCGCAACATCGACGACGAGACGAAGCAGCCGAAGGCGCTCGTGCGAATCACCGATCGCGATGGCGTCTATGACGGCCGCATCGAGAAGATCCTCACCGAGAAGACCGACGCCGTGTGCGACCTGTGCACCGACGAGCGCAAGAACCAGCCGGTGCAGGGCATGCAGATCATCGACGGCATGCGCGCGAATGCCGAGGAGCCGGGCCTCTACGAGGGCGGGCACATTCTCGATCCGAACAACGGCAAGGTCTACCGCAGCCGGATGCGTGTCGTCGACGGCGGCGAACGCCTCGAGGTGCGCGGCTACATCGGCGCGCCGCTGTTCGGCCGCACGCAGACCTGGGTGCGCGAACGCTGAGTCGCCCATCCCAGGCGCATTCCGGTCAACGCAATCCCGCAACAAGGACAGGCAAGTGGACAAGTTCATCGTCAGGAAGGCAGCGGTGCTTGGCGCCGGCGTCATGGGTGCACAGATCGCCGCGCATCTGGTGAACGCGAAAGTCGCGGTCGTGCTCTTCGATCTGCCCGCAAAGGAAGGCCCCAAGAACGGCATCGCCGCACGCGCGGTCGCGGGGCTGAAGAAGCTGAACCCGGCGCCGCTCGGACGAGCCGATCTAGCCGACGAGATCGAGGTCGCGAACTATGAGGACGACCTCGACCGGTTGCGCGACTGCGACCTCGTCATCGAGGCGATCGCCGAGCGGCTCGACTGGAAGCACGACCTGTACGCGAAGATCGCGCCGGCGATCGCGCCGCACGCGATCCTCGCGACGAACACTTCGGGCCTGTCGATCGGCAAGCTCGCCGAGGGCCTGCCGGCGCAGCTTCGCTCGCGTTTCTGCGGCGTGCACTTCTTCAACCCGCCGCGCTACATGCACCTGGTCGAGCTGATTCCCACGAGCGACACCGCGCCCGCGGTCGTCGATCAGCTCGAATCGTTCCTCACCACGACGCTCGGCAAGGGCTGCATCCGCGCGAAGGACACGCCGAACTTCATCGCCAACCGCATCGGCATCTTCGGCATCCTCGCCACCGTGCGCGAGGCCGAGCGCTTCGGCCTGGGTTTCGACGTCGTCGACGATCTCACCGGCTCGAAGCTCGGTCGCGCGAAGTCGGGCACCTTCCGCACGGCGGACGTCGTCGGCCTGGATACGGTCGGGCACGTGATGAAGACGATGCAGGACAACCTGCGCGACGATCCGTTCCACGCGCTGTACGAGACGCCGGCAGTGTTCTCCAAGCTGATCGAGCGCGGCGCGCTCGGCCAGAAGTCGGGCGGCGGCTTCTACCGCAAGGACGGAAAGAAGATCCTGCGTTTCGATGCCGCCAGCGGCGACTACGTCGCCTCCGGCGCGAAAGCCGACGACACCGTCGTTCGCATGCTGAAGAAGAAGACCTGGGCCGAGCGGCTCGCGCTGCTGCGCGAATCGAAGAACCCGCAGGCGCAGTTCGTCTGGGCGCTGCTGCGCGACGGCTTCCACTACGCGGCCGCCAAGCTCGAGGAGATCGCCGACAACGCGCGCGACGTCGACCTCGCGATGCGCTTCGGCTTCGGCATGGAGCAGGGCCCCTTCGAAGTCTGGCAGCAGGCCGGCTGGACGCAGGTGGCCGAGTGGATCCGCGAGGACATCGACACCGGCAAGGCGTTGGCGAAGGTGCCGCTGCCGGCCTGGGTGTTCGCCGGCAAGGTGGCCGAGCGCGGCGGCGTGCACCAGATCGAAGGCTCGTATTCGCCGGCGCGCGACACCTTCGTGCCGCGCGCCGAGCATCCGGCGTACGCGCGGCAGATCTTCCGCGCGTCGGTGGCGGGCGAGAACGCGCCCGACCCGCGTACGGCCGGAACGACCGTGTACGAGAACGACGCGATCCGGCTGTGGACGCTCGATCGCGACGAATACCGCGACGTGCTGATCGCGTCGATCCGCTCGAAAATGCACGCGATCGGTCCGGACGTCATCGAAGGGCTGATGCGCGGCGTCGAACTCGCCGAAACGAAATACCGTGGTCTCGTCGTCTGGTCGCCCGACGATCCGTTCTCGGTGGGCGCCGACCTGCAGGCGCTGCTGCCGGTGTTCATGAGCGGCGGCGTGAAGGCGGTCGAGCCGCTCGAGCGCCGGCTGCAGGAAGCGATGCTGCGGCTGCGCTACGCGCAGGTGCCGACGGTGGCGGCGGTCTCGGGCATGGCGCTGGGCGGCGGCTGCGAACTGCTGTTGTACTGCGCGCGCCGCGTCGCGCACCTCGAGAGCTATATTGGTCTCGTCGAGGTCGGCGTCGGACTGATTCCCGGCGCCGGTGGCCTCACCTATGGCGCGCGGCGAGCGGCCGAGGAGCAGCAGGCCGCGCCCGAGGCCTACTCGCTGCACTTCCTGAAGAAGTATTTCACCGCAGCCGCGATGGCCGAGGTCGCGAAGTCGGCGCTCGAGGCGCAAGCCACAGGCTGGCTCCTCGACTCCGACCTCGTCGTCTTCAACCGCTACGAACTGCTGTACGTCGCGTTGAACGAGGCGATCGCGATGAGCGAGGCCGGCTATCGTGCGCCCCGCCGCGCGAAGTTCGCCGCCGCCGGCCGCTCGGTGCTTGCGACGATCGAGAATCAACTCGTGAACCTGCGCGACGGGGGCTTCGCCAGCGCGCACGACTACCACCTCGCGCGGCTCATCGCCGAGGCGATGTGCGGCGGGGACGTCGACGACGGCACGATCGTCGACGAAGAGTGGATCCTCGGCCTCGAGCGCCGCGCCTTCCTGTCGCTGCTGAACCATCCGAAGACGCAGGAGCGCGTGATGGGGATGATGCAGACGGGCAAGCCGGTGCGGAATTGAACGCGATGCAACGGGAGACTGCGTCGGCGATGCTCGAGTTGGGCCGCCGCGTGCTGGCCGAGCAGCCGTTCAGCGTGCTGCTCGGCACGCATCTTGTCGGCTTCGATGCCTCGGGCGCCGAACTGGAGTTGTCGATCACCGATGCGCTGCGCCAGCAGAACGGCTTCGCGCACGGCGGCGTCGTCAGCTACCTCGCCGACAACGCGCTCACCTACGCGGGGGGCGCCGCGCTCGGCACCGCCGTCGTCACCTCCGAATACAAGATCAACTACCTGCGTCCGGCGCTCGGCGAGCGGCTGATCGCGCGCGCGAGCGTGCTGCACGCCGGACGCAACCAGGCCGTGTGCCGCTGCGACGTGTTCGTCGTCGCAGCCGGCGCCGCAGAAACGCTTTGCGCGGTTGGGCAGGGAACCATCGCGCGGCTGTCCGAGGGGCAGCCGGATGCGCGTCGCGCGCAGGCGGCCGACGAGGTCGCGCGCCCGATGAATTCGAGGAGTGATCGATGAGCAAACAGATCCAGGACGTGTACGTCGTCGCCGCCACGCGCGCGCCGATCGGCAAGGCCCCCAAGGGCGTGTTCCGCAACACGCGGCCCGACGACCTGCTCGTGCATTCGCTGCGATCGGCGCTGGCCCAGGTGCCATCGCTCGATCCGGCCGCGATCGAGGACGTGATCGCCGGCTGTGCCATCCCGGAGGCGCAGCAGGGGCTGAACGTCGCGCGCATGAGCGCGCTGCTCGCCGGCCTGCCCGACACGGTGGGCGGCGTCACGGTGAACCGCTTCTGCGCGTCGGGCCTGACGGCCGTGGCGATCGCCGCCGACCGCATCCGCGTGGGCGAGGCGGAGGTGATGATCGCCGCCGGCACCGAGTCGATGAGCATGGTGCCGATGACGGGCAACCGTCCGTCGATCAATCCGCGCGTGTTCCTGCCCGACGAGGACATCGGCATCGCTTACGGCATGGGGCTCACCGCCGAGAAGGTCGCGCAGCAGTGGAAGGTCTCGCGCGAGGACCAGGACGCCTTCGCGCTCGAATCGCATCGGCGCGCGATCGCTGCGCAGCAGGCGGGCGAGTTCGCCGACGAGATCAGCCCGATCGAAATCACCGAGCGCATCGCGCATCTCGACAGCGGCGAACTCCAGTTGCGCGCGCGCACTGTCGCGCAGGACGAAGGCCCGCGCGCCGACACCTCGCTCGAGGCGCTCGCGAAGCTCCGCCCGGTGTTCGCCTCGCCGCGCGGCGTCGACGGCAAGCCCACCGGCATGGGCAGCGTTACCGCCGGCAACAGCTCGCAGACCTCCGACGGCTCCGGCGCGCTGATCCTCGTCTCGGAAAGCGCGTTGAAACGCTTCTCGCTGACACCGCTCGCGCGCTTCGTCTCGTTCTCGGTGCGCGGCGTTCCGCCGGCGATCATGGGTATCGGTCCGAAGGAAGCGATTCCGGCGGCGTTGAAGACGGCCGGCCTGTCGATCGACGACATGGGCTGGATCGAGCTGAACGAAGCCTTCGCCGCGCAGTCGCTCGCGGTGATCCGTGAACTGGGGCTCGACCCCGCACGTGTGAACCCGCTGGGCGGTGCGATCGCGCTCGGCCATCCGCTCGGAGCGACCGGCGCGGTGCGCTCGGCCACTGTCGTGCACGGCCTGCGCCGGCGCAAGCTGAAGTACGGGATGGTGACGATGTGCGTCGGAACTGGGATGGGGGCGGCGGGGATCTTCGAGCGGGTCTGACGTACCATCGTCGCGACTTCGCCGCGGCAAGGCAGCGCAAGTGCGCGAACCGCGTCGCCGCGGCGTTTCGAACATCGGAGACCGATCGTGAACATCGCCATCGAGAACCTCGAGCGCGTGCGCGTGCTGCGCTTCGCGCGTCCCGAACGCAAGAACGCGATCACCGCGTCGATGTACGGCGCGCTCGCCGACGCGCTCGAGCAGGCGGCCGAGGACGCGACGGCGCGCGTGGTCGTCGTCACCGGCAGCGAGAGTGCGTTCACGGCAGGCAACGACCTCTCCGACTTCCTGAACGAGCCGCCGACGAAGGACGGCGCGCCGGTGTTCCGCTTCCTGCGCGCGATAGCGTCGTTTCCCAAGCCGCTCGTCGCCTCCGTTTGCGGCGCGGCGATCGGCGTCGGCACGACGATGCTGCTGCACTGCGATCTCGTCTATGCCGGCGAGAACGCGACGCTGTCACTGCCCTTCGTGCACCTGGGACTGTGCCCGGAAGCGGCGTCGAGCCTGCTGCTGCCCGCCGTCGTCGGCTACCAGCGCGCAGCGGAGAAGCTGCTGCTGGGCGAGCCTTTCGGGGCCGCCGAGGCGAAGGAGATCGGCATCGTCAACCGGGTGCTGCCGCCGGCCGAGGTCGAGCGCTTCGCATTGGCGCAGGCGGCGAAGCTGGCGTCGCGCCCGCTTTCGTCGCTGCTGGCGACGAAAGCGCTGATGAAGCGTTCGTTCACCGACGCGGTGCGCGAGCAGATGGTGGAGGAAGGCCGCTACTTCGCGCGGATGCTCGGCGAGCCGGCAGCGCGCGAGGCGTTCAGCGCGTTTCTCGAGAAGCGGCCGGCGGATTTCTCGAAGATCGGAGCCTGAATCGGGCGCCACCACTGAGGGCGCGTTGCACGCCCGACCTCACCCCGCCCCCACCTCCGGCACCACCCGCGGCCGGCGCTGGTCGTCCGTCGCCACGTACGTCAGCGTCGCTTCGGTCACCTTCACGCATTCGTCGTGCAGCCGGTTGCGCTGCGCATAGACCTCGACAAAGGTCGTGATCGACGTGCGCCCCACGCGCACGATGTCGGCGTAGAAGCTGACCAGGTCGCCGACGAACACCGGGTGCTTGAACAGGAACGAGTTGACGGCGACGGTGGCGACGCGACCGTTCGCGCGGCGGATCGCCTGCACGGCGCCGGCGATGTCGACCTGCGACATGATCCAGCCGCCGAACACATCGCCGTGCGCGTTCGCGTCGGCGGGCATCGGCATCATCCGCAGGTCGGGGATGCGATCGGGAAGGGGCGTGTTCGGGGCGGTCATCGGACGGACTCCGCTGCTGGGATATCCGAGAATAGCGGTTTGCCCGCGCTTCGCAGTGCCTGCCGACGCGCCATGCGCCGAAGTCGAATCCGGTGGACGGTTCGACTGGCGCAAACCGCCGGCCCATACCCTCGATGAGACGTTCCTCCACGGTTCTCGATCCGCCTCCCGCGCCCGGCCAGCCCGCCGTGCGCGGCGATTGGCGCACGCTCGCGCGCCTGTTCCCGTATCTGTGGACCTACCGCTGGCGCGTGCTGCTCGCGCTCGCCTGCCTGGTGTCGGCGAAGGTGGCCAACATCGGCGTGCCGCTGATCCTCAAGCGCATCGTCGACGCGCTTGACCTGCAGCCGGGCGACGTGCGCGTCGCGCTCGTCGTGCCGGTGGCGCTGCTTGTCGGCTATGGCGCGTTGCGCATCGGCGTGACGCTGTTCACCGAATTGCGCGAGGTGATCTTCGCGCGCGTCACGCACGATGCATCGCGCACGATCACGCTGCAGGTGTTCCGTCATCTGTTCGCGCTGTCGCTGCGCTTTCACCTCGAACGCCAGATGGGCGGCATGTCGCGCGACATCGAGCGCGGCTCGCAGGGCATCTCGAGCCTGATCTCGTACACGCTCTACAGCATCCTGCCCACGCTGGTCGAGATCTCGCTGGTGATCGGCTATCTCGTGCTGCATTACGACGCTTCGTTCGCGTCGATCGCGCTCGGCGCGCTGGTGCTGTACATCGTCTACACGGTGCGCGTCACCGAGTGGCGCACGCAGTTCCGCCGCCAGATGAACGAGCAGGATTCGCGCGCCAACACGAAGGCGATCGACGCGCTGATCAACTTCGAGACGGTGAAGTACTTCGGCAACGAGGATTTCGAAGCGGGCCGCTACAACGAGAACCTGCTCGCGCGCATGCGCGCGGCGATCCGCTCGCAAACGTCACTGTCAGTGCTCAACCTCGGGCAGAGCCTGATCGTCGCCAGCGCGGTCACGCTGCTCGTCTGGCGCGCGACGGTCGGCGTGGTGAACGGCACGATGACGCTCGGCGATCTGGTGCTGGTCAACGCGTTCATGATCCAGCTCTACGTTCCGTTGAATTTCCTCGGTGTGCTCTATCGCGAGATCAAGCAGGCGCTGATCGACCTCGAGCGCATGTTCCGGCTGCTCGGCGAGCAGCGGGAGATCGCCGACGCGCCCGATGCAGCGCCGCTCGTGCTCGATCCCGATCGCGCGCCGCGCATCCGCTTCGAGCACGTGAATTTCGCCTACGACGCGAGCCGGCCGATCCTGCGCGACGTCGACTTCACGATGGAGCCGGGCACGACGACGGCGGTGGTCGGCGCCAGCGGCGCCGGCAAGTCCACGCTGGCGCGGCTGCTGTTCCGCTTCTACGACGTCAACGCCGGGCACGTGACGATCGACGGGCAGGACCTGCGGCAGGTCACGCAGAAGAGCCTGCGCGCGGCGATCGGCATCGTTCCGCAGGACACCGTGCTGTTCAACGAGACGATCCGCTACAACATCGCCTACGGACGACCGGGCGCTTCGCAGGACGACATCGAGGTCGCGGCGAAGGCCGCGCAGCTGCACGCCTTCGTCGATTCGTTGCCGCAGGGCTACGAGACCAACGTCGGCGAACGCGGCCTGAAGCTGTCAGGCGGAGAGAAGCAGCGCGTGGCGATTGCGCGCACGATGCTGAAGGATCCGCCGATCCTGATCCTCGACGAGGCCACGTCTGCGCTCGACAGCCGAAACGAGCAGGCGATCCAGGATGCGTTGCGGCGCGCGGCGCTCGATCGAACGACGCTGGTCATCGCGCATCGGCTGTCGACCATCGTCGATGCCGAGCAGATCCTGGTGATGGCCGGCGGGCGGATCGTCGAGCGCGGCAGCCACGAGTCGCTGCTGCGCGCAGGCGGTGAATATTCGCGCTTGTGGCTGATGCAGCAGGCGGACGACACAGCGGCGATGGCGCCGCTTGCGTGAGACCAAGCGCGCGACGCGCGTTCGCGTCGCGCGGGGCGAGTCAGTCGGGGATGGCGCGGCGGTTGCGCACGGCGCCGCTGCTCGGGTTCGGCGTGCCCATCGAACCGCGCGGTTGCGGCGCCTGCCGCACGCCCGGCGTTTGGTCGGGGATCTGCCACTGCTGCTGGTTCGGCCGCGAATCGAGCGGAATGCGTTGCCGCCCCTGGCGATCGATGAACCCTTGCGACGAGGCGCCGCCGCCCGGCAGGCGCGGGCTCTGCCAGTTCGGCGCCACCGCGCCCGGCGGGCGCTGTGGGCGGCGGGTGTCCGGGCGGCGGGTGTCCGGCCGCCGAAAATCGTGGTCGTCGCGGCGGTACCGGTAGCGCGGCGAATCGTTGTACCAGAGCCCGAAGCTGTACGGCACGTAGGGCGCGTACGGATACCAGCCGTAGTCGGGATACAACGGCGCGGGGTAGTAGTAGGGAGGCGTGACGACGACTGGCGGCGAGACCGATGTCGGCGGAGCCACGCCCCGGCCCGCCATCGACGAGGCCTCGCGCACGGCGTCGATCAGTTCCCCGTCGGCGCCGGACTGCAGCAGCAGATCGATGTCCGCGCTGGTGGCCGGCGCGAGCAGCCCTTGCTCGTCGATGTCGTCGGCGAGATCGTGCGACGAGCGGCCGGCGCGCAACGCTGCGACGATCTCGCCGACGCTCAATGGCTGTGGCACGGCGTAGCTGGACGCGTCGTAGGCGCCGGGCGCGGCCACGACGTTGCCGTAGCGGACGTCTTCGGTGGTGGCGCAACCGGCGCCGGCCAGCGCGACGAGTGCGAGCGGAAGCACGACGCGCACGAGGCGCGCGCGGGTCGGCGGATGCGGCACGCGCCGCAATGCGGAATTCGGCATGCTCTCTTCAACGTCCGATCGCCCGGAGTCGTTGACGCAAGCGGGCTGCCCGGCGAAGCACGCGGGTCTTTGTGCGAAGATCTTCGGTTCGATTCGCGCAGCGTCGAAGGAGTCCCGCATGTCGGTTCATCGCATCGCAGTGCTGCCCGGCGACGGGATCGGCAAGGAAGTGGTCCCCGAGGGGCTTCGCGTGCTCGACGCCGCGGCGAAGCGCTTCGACATCGGACTGCGCTTCGATCATTTCGATTTCGCCAGCTGCGATTACTACGCGCAGCACGGCCGGATGATGCCCGAGGACTGGAAAGCGCGAATCGGCGGCCACGACGCGATTTTCTACGGCGCGGTCGGCTGGCCGGCGTCGGTGCCCGACCACGTCTCGCTGTGGGGGTCGCTGCTGCGCATCCGCCGCGAGTTCGACCAGTACATCAACCTGCGCCCGGTGCGCCTGATGCCGGGCGTGCCTTCTCCGCTGGCCGGACGCAAGCCCGGCGACATCGATTTCTACGTCGTGCGGGAGAACACCGAGGGAGAGTATTCGTCGGTGGGCGGGCGCATGTTCGAGGGAACCGACCGCGAACTGGTGCTGCAGGAATCGATCTTCACGCGCACCGGCGTCGATCGCGTGCTGCGCTTCGCGTTCGAGCTCGCGCGCAGCCGGCCGCGGCGCAGGCTCGCGTCGGCGACGAAGTCCAACGGCATCTACGTGTCGATGCCCTACTGGGACGAGCGTGTCGCGGCGATGCGCGGGGAATATCCCGAGGTTGCCGTCGAGCAGTACCACATCGACATCCTCACCGCGCACTTCGTGCGCAATCCCGACCGTTTCGACGTGGTCGTCGCGAGCAACCTGTTTGGCGACATCCTGTCCGACCTCGGCCCGGCCTGCGCGGGCACGATCGGCATCGCGCCGTCGGCGAACATCGATCCCGAACGGCGCTTCCCGTCGCTGTTCGAACCGGTGCACGGCTCGGCGCCCGACATCGCCGGCCGCGGCGTCGCGAATCCGATCGGGCAGATCTGGTGCGGCGCGATGATGCTCGATCACCTGGGGCATCGCGACGCGCACGACGCGATCGTTGCCGCGATCGAGCGCGTCACCGCCAACGGCCCGCGCACGCCGGACATGGGCGGCGATGCGAAGACCGTCGACGTCGGCCGTGCCGTGGTCGAGGCGCTGTGACGTTCGACGCGCGCCGCCTGCTGCGTGACAGCTTCGAGGCCGCGGTCGACGCGGCCGACCCGCTGCGGGTGCTCGGTGCGTGGTTGCCGCCCGCCGGCGAGATCGCCCACTTCGCGCGCACGCGCGTCGTCGGTGCGGGCAAGGCCGCGGCGAGCATGGCGATGGCCGTCGAGCGGCACTGGCCGCGCGACGCGCCGCTCGACGGACTGGTCGTCACGCGCTATGCGCACGGCCTGCCGTGCCGGCGCATCGACGTCGTCGAAGCCGGCCACCCGGTTCCCGACGAGGCGGGCGAGCGCGCCGCGCAACGCATGCTCGGGCTGGTCGGCGAACTGGGCGAGGACGACCTGCTCGTCGCGCTGATGTCGGGCGGCGGCTCCAGCCTGCTGAGTCTTCCGGTGGACGAAGTGCCGATCGACGACCTGAAGACGGTCACACGCGCGCTGCTCGCCAGCGGCGCTCCGATCCAGGACATCAACGTCGTGCGCAAGCACCTGTCGCGCATCCAGGGCGGATGGCTCGCGCAGGCCACGCGCGCGCGCGTGCTGCTGCGGATCATCTCCGACGTCGCCGGTGACGATCCCAGTTCGATCGCCAGCGGTCCGTGCTCGCCCGATCCGAGCCGCTACGAAGACGCGATCGCCGCGCTCGCTCGCTGGCGCGTCGATGCGCCGATGAGCGTGAACGCCTGGCTGCGGCGGGGTGCGAGCGGCGAGGTTGCCGAGACGCCGAAGCCGGGCGACGCGCCCTTCGCGCGCGTCGATTCGCGCATCGTCGCCACCGCGCACGCGAGCCTCGAAGCGGCCGCTGCCGTGTTCGAGAGCGCCGGCATCCGCGCCGTGATCCTCGGCGACACCATCACCGGCGAGGCGCGCGACGTGGCGCAGGTGGTCGGCGCGATCGCGCGCGAGATCGCCCGCCACGAGCAGCCTTTCGCGCGACCGGTGGCGTTGCTGTCGGGCGGCGAGTGCACGGTGACGATTCGCGGCGGCGGCACCGGCGGTCGCTGCGCCGAATTCTTGCTCGCGCTCGCGCTCGAGTTGCGCGAGATCGGCGACGCCTGGGCGATCGCCGCCGACACCGACGGCATCGACGGCGTCGGCGAGAGCGCCGGCGCGCTGCTTGCGCCGGACACGCTGGCGCGCGCTGCGGCGCTGGGCGTCGATGCGCGCGCGCGGCTCGACGACAACGACGCGGGCGGCTTCTTCGGCGCGCTCGGCGATCTCATCGTGACCGGGCCGACGCGCACCAACGTCAACGACTACCGCGCGCTGCTGCTGTTGCGCGGCGATGCGCGCAAGGCAGGAACATGAACGCGAACGAAGCAACGACGCTGCGCCTGACGCGGCCCGACGACTGGCACCTGCACCTGCGCGACGGCGATGCACTGCGCGACGTCGTCGGCGCGAGCGCCGCGCAGTTCGCGCGCGCAATCGTGATGCCGAATCTTCGTCCGCCGGTGGCGACGGTCGAGGACGCGCTCGCGTATCGGCGGCGCATCCTGGAGGCGCTGCCCGAAGGTGCGCGCTTCCGGCCGCTGATGACGCTGTACCTGACCGATCGCACGTCGGCCGACGAGATCCGGCGCGCACGCGACAGCGAATGCGTGCACGCCGTGAAGCTGTATCCCGCCGGCGCGACGACGAACTCCGACGCCGGCGTCACCGACCTGCGCCGCACCTGGCCGGCGCTCGATGCGATGCAGGCGGCGGGAATGCCGCTGCTCGTGCACGGCGAGGTTACCGACCCGGAGGTCGACGTGTTCGACCGCGAGGCCGCGTTCATCGATCGCGTGCTCGTTCCGCTGCGGCGCGACTTTCCGTCCCTGCGTGTTGTCTTCGAGCACGTGACGACGCGCGAGGCGGTGCAGTACGTCGAGCACGCCGACGGCGACATCGGCGCGACGATCACGCCGCAGCACCTGCTGTACGACCGCAACGCGCTCTTCGCCGGCGGGCTGCGGCCGCACCGCTACTGCCTGCCGGTGCTCAAGAGGAAAACGCATCGGCGTGCGCTCGTCGACGCAGCCACTGGGGGCAACCCGCGCTTCTTCCTCGGCACCGACAGCGCGCCGCACGCCGCGCGACTGAAGGAGCACGCCTGCGGCTGCGCCGGCTGCTACACCGCGCCGCACGCGATCGAGTCGTACGCGACGGTGTTCGAGGCGGCGGGCGCGCTCGATCGGCTCGAAGCCTTCGCGAGCTTCCACGGCGCCGATTATTACCGCCTGCCGCGCAACGTCGAGCGCATCGAATTGCGTCGCGAGCGGTGGGCTGTTCCCGACGCGTTGCCGTTCGGTGCCGACACGATCGTTCCGCTGGCCGCAGGCGAGACGCTCGGGTGGAAGCTGGTCGGCTGACGCCGGTCGACGCGGCCGCCGTGCCGTGCCTGGTGCCGTGTTTCGCGCCGTATTTCGCACCGGTGGCGCGCTGGGTCGCCGCGACCGATCCGCGCGCAAGCCGTGGAATCGATCTCGCGCGGCTGAATGCCTTCGCCGTCGAGCGCGTCGTGCGCACCGAAGCCGGCAGGCCGCTTCGTTTCGTCGATTCGCGCCAGGCTGCCCGAGCGGCGCCGGGCGTTTTCTACGAACGTCTCGTCGACGAGACCGGATGCGTGCCGACGCGCACGCACGGCGACGGCATGCTGCACGACTGGTTCAACGCGCTTGCGTGGCTTGCGTTTCCGCGCACCAAGGCGCGCCTGAACGCGGTGCACGCACGCGAGCTGTGCGCGAGCGGCCTGGAAGCACCGAGCGCCGGCTTGACGCCTGTGTCGAACGACCACGGGCGACCGCCGGCCGGCGCACGCCGCGGTCGCGCGCGCGACATCGCGACACTGCTCGACGAGAGCGGCGCCGCCTTCGTCTGCAGCAACGAGCGCCTGCGCGAGGCCTTCGTCGAGCGCGACTGGAAGACGCTGTTCGTGCGGGAGCGGGCGGCCTTCTCGCGCGAGGTGCGCGTCGTCGTGTTCGGCCATGCCGCGTACGAGAAACTCCTCGCGCCTTTCAAGTCGATCTGCGCACATGCGCTGGTGCTCGCGCCGCCGGCTGCCTTCGACGACTCCTGCGCCTTCGTCGACGCGGTCGACGCCGCGCTCGCAGACCTGCTGCGCGTCGAGCGCTTCGCGCAACTGCCGCTGCACCCGCTGCCGCTGCTCGGCGTTCCCGGCTGGTGCGAAGCGAACGAAGACGCGACCTGGTACGACGACGAGTCGGTGTTCCGTCGCCGCCGCGCTGCTGCGCACGCCGGCAACCGCTAGAATGCGTCCCGGAGCGGGTCGGACGGTCGCCGCCGCGCAAGCGGCGGAGGAAGGTCCGGACTCCACAGGGCAGGATGCTGGCTAACGGCCAGGCGCAGCAAGCCGCAAGGCCCAAGGCGACGGAAAGTGGAACAGAAAGCACACCGCCCAAGCGGCGTTCGAGAGAGCGCCGACGGTAAGGGTGAAATGGTGAGGTAAGAGCTCACCGCGCGCGTGGCGACACGGGCGGCACGCCAAACCCCATCCGGAGCAACATCGAATAGGCACGCGCACGAGCCCTCGGGCTCGCACAGGACGGCCCGTCCGAGCGTGCGGGTGGATGGCTCGAGCGGCCGGGCAACCGGCCGCCCAGACGAATGACCGTCGCGCCGGTTCGCCGGCGCACAGAATCCGGCCTACAGACCCGCTCCCTTTCCTGCAAACCGGGCAGCTTCCGGTGCCGTCCGGTCGGGAAGACCGGGCGTCGGCTCGCGCCGCCGGGGGCCAGTTGGGGTTTTTGCTCAGACTCCACATTGACAGTTCATCGCAAGAGATTGATTCGGCTTGAAGTTGTATGTTGATGCCGAACTGAACTTCCGCGCCTAAGTCCCTGTTGCGACAAGAAAAATGCCGATTCCGTCGGCTTGCTTTGGTGTTCGCTTTTCCGTAGAGTGGCGCCAGGTGCAAATAAGTGGGTTTTTGTGGGAGGAGAACGGCTGAAAGGTCGGTTTTCGTCCCGCATGAGGCTGGGTCGGAAACCGCATGTTCCAGGGAAGCTCTGCGCTGCTGCTCGATGCGAAGGGCCGGATGACGGTCCCGACGCGTCACCGCGATGCGCTCTCCGAGCAATGTGAGGGCAAACTCACATTAACGCGCCATCCCGACGGCTGCCTGCTGCTGTTCCCGCGTCCGGTGTGGGAAACGCATCGTGAACGGCTCGCCTCGATGCCCATCGGTGCGCGCAACTGGACCCGGATCTTTCTCGGCAATGCGCTCGACGTCGAGATGGACGGCACGGGCCGCATCCTCATTTCGCCCGAATTGCGTACCGCAGCTTCCCTGACTCGCGAAGTAATGATGCTCGGCATGGGCAGCCACTTCGAGATCTGGGACAGCGCGCTGCTGGCTGCGAAGGAACGCGAAACGATCGAGGCAGGCATGCCCGAAGCGATCGCGAACTTCAATTTCTGAACCCCGAACACCGTGAACGGCGCGAGCGCGTGCAGGCAGGACTCGGTCACGAGACGGTTTTCCTCGACGAGGCGGTCGAAGCGCTCGCGCTGCGTCGCGACGGCTGCTATCTCGACTGCACCTTCGGTCGCGGTGGCCACAGCGCGGCGATCCTCGCGCGTCTGGGGCCCGACGGACGCCTGCTCGCGCTCGATCGCGACCCCGAGGCCGTTGCCGTCGGCCGCACGTGGACAGATCCGCGTTTCGCGATCGAGCATGCGCGCTTCTCCGAGCTCGACGCGGCGCTCGACGCGCAGCGCATCGACCTCGTCGATGGAGTCCTGTTCGATCTCGGCGTTTCCTCGCCGCAGCTGGATGACCCGGCGCGCGGCTTCAGCTTTCGCGCAAGCGGCCCGCTCGACATGCGGATGGATCCGACGCGCGGAATCCCGGCTCGCCAGTGGCTGCTCGAGGCGAGCGAAGACGAAATCGCAAAGGTGGTGAGCGACTATGGGGAAGAACGGTTTGCTGTTCCGATTGCAAAGGCGATTGTTGCTCGCCGCGGCGAACTCGGGGCCGACGCGTTGCGCACGACCGGAGAGCTTGCCGCGCTCGTCGCCGCTGTCGTCCGCCGCCGCGGGCGGGCGCAGGTGGGCAAGGACCCGGCCACACGCACGTTTCAGGCTCTACGGATTCACGTCAATCAGGAACTCGAGGAGCTCCCGATAGCGCTGGACCGCGCCGTCGGGCGCCTGCAGCGAGGCGGGCGACTCGTCGTCATCAGTTTTCATTCGCTGGAAGACCGGATGGTCAAGCAGTTCATTGCCGCGGAATCGGGGCGCGACGCGTTGCGCGATCCGGTTACCGGCGCTTCGGTCGTCTCGCGTATCCCCCGCCTGCGCGCGCTCTCGCGCAGGCTCGCTTCGGAGACAGCGCGCGGAGCGACGACCGACGCTCTTGCAGCGACGGACGCCTCGGCGCGCGACCAACGCCGCTCCCGGCGTCGCCTGCCCGAAAACCCGCGCGCGCGCTCTGCCGTGATGCGTGTCGCCGAGCGGATCTGAGGAAGCGATGCTCCGGCTCAACCTCGTGCTCGCCTTCCTGCTCGTGATCTGCGCGCTCGGCCTGGTGAGCTCGCAGGATCGTGCGCGCAAGCTCTTCGGGGACGTCGAGCGCGCGCATGCGCAGGCGTCGCGCCTCGAGGTGCAGTGGGATCAGCTGCAGATCGAGCAGACCGTGCTGGCCAAGGCTTCGCGCATCGACACGAAGGCGCGGCGCGAGTTGTCGATGGAGTCGATCTCGCCGCAGCGAACGATGCACCTGGTGGTCGATCCGGTCGAGCGCGTCGTGCGACTCGGCTCGACCGCGCCGGCCGACGCCGCAGGAGCCCGCTGATGACGCGCAAGACCCGTCGCAACGTGCCGATCGCGTCGAACCCGTTGCTGCAGGTCCGCCTGCCCGCGTATCGCTCGCAGCTCGTGATGCTGTTCGTCGCGGTGGCGTTCGTGGCGCTCGCCGCGCGCACCGTCTGGCTGCAGGTGTTCTCGCAGGGCTACCTGCAGCAGCAGGGCGAGCTGCGCTACGGTCGCACGATCGAACTGCCGGCCTCGCGCGGCAAGATCTTCGATCGCAACGGCATCGTGCTCGCCTCGAGCCTGCCGGCACGCGCGGTATGGGCGATTCCCGAGCAGGTCGACGCCACGCCGCAGCAGTTCGCCGAACTCGCGAAGCTGCTGGGCACGAGCGAGCGAGAGCTGCGGCGCCGGCTCGCGCAGGCGGCCGACCGCAGCTTCGTCTACCTGAAGCGCCAGGTGGACGCCGACATCGCCGAGCGCGTGGCGGCGCTGCGCATTGCCGGCGTTCACCAGCAGCGCGAGTACAAGCGCCACTACCCGCAGGGGGAGACGATCGCGCACGTCGTCGGCTTCACCAACGTCGAGGACATCGGACAGGAAGGCGTCGAGCTGGCGAAGAACCCCGATCTCGCCGGCAAGCCGGGCAGCCGGCGCGTGATTCGCGACCGCTACGGGCGCGTGGTCGAGAACGTCGAGGCGGTGCGCGAGCCGCACAACGGGCGCGACCTCGCGCTGTCGATCGACAGCACGATCCAGTTCCTCGCCTTCGACGCGCTGCGCGATGCCGTCCACGAGCACAAGGCGAAGGCCGGCGCGGCGGTGGTGCTCGACGTGCACACCGGCGAGATCCTTGCGCTGGCGAACTGGCCCACCTACAACCCGAACGAACGCGGACAGCTCACCGGCGCGCAACTGCGCAACCGCGCGATCACCGACACCTTCGAGCCCGGTTCGACGATGAAGCCGTTCACCGTGGCGCTCGCGCTCGAAATCGGCCAGGTGCGTCCCGACACGGTGATCCAGACCGCTCCCGGACGACTGAAGATCGGACGCGCGACGATCGGCGATGCGCATGCGCATGGTCCGTTGACGATCGAGCAGATCGTGCAGAAGTCGTCGAACGTCGGAACCGCGAAGATGGCGCTGGCGCTGCCGGCCGAGCGGATGTGGGAGATGTTTTCGTCGGTCGGCCTCGGGCAGGCGCCGCGCATCGGTTTTCCGGGCGCGGTAGCCGGTCGGCTGCGCCCCTATCGCAGCTGGAAGCCGATCGAGCAGGCGACGATGTCGTACGGCTACGGCCTGTCGGTTTCGTTGATGCAGATGGCACGCGCTTACACGGTGTTCGCCACCGACGGCGAACTGCTGCCGGTGTCGATGTTCAAGCACGACGACGCGGTCGAAGGTGAGCGCATCGTATCGCCGGCGACGGCGCGCGCGGTGCGCCACATGCTCGAGCTCGCTGCCGGTCCGGGCGGCACCGCGCCGCAGGCACAGATCTCCGGCTACCGCGTGGCAGGCAAGACCGGCACCGCGCACAAGCGCGATGGTCGGCAGTACGTGAACAAGTACATCGCGTCGTTCGTCGGCTTCGCGCCGGTGTCGGATCCGCGCGTGATCGTCGCGGTGATGATCGACGAGCCGACCGCCGGCAAGTACTACGGCGGAATCGTCGCGGCGCCGGTGTTCTCGCGCATCGCCGGCGACACGCTTCGTACGCTGCGCGTGCCGCCTGATTCCACCGTCGTGAAGCTGGAGGTTCCGGCGGCGGCGGCTGCACACGGCGCGGGAGCCGCGTTGTGACGAACCCGACTGTTTCTGGCGACGCGGCCGAACGCGCTGCGCCGCTGGGCGACTGGCTGCGTTCGGCGCTGGCGCCGGGTGCAGCGCTCGTCTCCGACAGCCGTGCGCTGCGTCCGGGCGACGCCTTCCTCGCGTGGCCCGGCGCACACAGCGACGGGCGCGGCTTCGTCGATGCGGCGCGCGCGGCCGGCGCGGCCGTCGTGCTGTACGAGGCGCGTGGCGCCGACGCATTCGCGCTGCGCGGCGAGCCCTCGGCGCCGCCGATGCGCGCGGTGGACGGCCTGCGCGAGCTCGCCGGGCCGATCGCCGCGCAGTACTACGGTCATCCGGGACAGCGCCTGCGCATCGTCGCCGTCACCGGAACGAACGGCAAGACGACATCCACGCAGTGGATGGCGAGTGGATTTTCCGCGGCCGGCAAGCGATGCGCGGTGATCGGCACGCTCGGCAGCGGCATCGCCGGCGCCGACGGTATGCCTCGGCTCGAGAGCTTCGGGCTGACGACGCCCGACGCGGCGGGCCTGCAGCGCATGCTCGCCTCCTTCGCCGACGCGGGCGCGGAACTGGTGGCGATGGAGGCGTCGTCGATCGGCATCGACCAGGGGCGGCTGAACGGGCTGGCGGTCGACACCGCGGTGCTGACCAACTTCACGCGTGATCACCTCGACTACCACGGCACCGAAGAAGCGTACCTGGCGGCGAAGTTGCGGCTCTTCTCGTGGCCGGGGCTGCGCCAGGCACTGGTCAACGGCGACGACCCGGTCGCGCCGCGGGTGCTGGACCCGCTGCCGCCGGAGATTGCATCGCTCGCCTTCGGCCATCTGCCCGGCGAGCACGGCTGGCGCGCGAAGAAGAAGCTGTCGGCGTTTCGCATCGCCGAGCACGCCAGCGGCTCGCAGGTGTCGATCGGCGGCGACTACGGGCGCGCCGAGATCCGCCTGCAGACGATCGGCCAGTTCAACGTCGTCAACGCGCTCGCCGCTGCCGGCGTCTGGCTGATGCACGGCATGCCCTTCGACGAAGCGATGCAACGGCTCCAGCGGCTGCAGCCGATTCCCGGCCGCATGCAGCGCATCGTCGCCGACGGACGTCCGCTCGTCGTCGTCGACTACGCGCACACGCCGGATGCATTGATGAACGTGCTGCACGCGTTGCGTCCGCTGGCCGAGGCGCGCAATGGCGCGCTGTGGTGCGTGTTCGGCGCCGGCGGCGATCGCGATCCGGGCAAGCGCCCGCTGATGGGGATGGTCGTCGAGCGCTACGCCGATCACGTCGTCGTCACCAGCGACAACCCGCGCAGCGAGACGCCGTTTCGCATCGCCTCGGACATTCGTTCCGGCTTCATGCGCGAGCCGCGCCTCACCGAACTCGATCGCGAGCAGGCGATCCGCCAGGTGCTCGAGGCGGCGGCGCCCGAAGACGTGGTGCTGATCGCCGGCAAGGGACACGAGGCCTGGCAAGAGATCGGCGCGCAGCGCTTGCCGTTCTCCGATCTCGCGGTCGCGCGCAGGTGGCTCGGGCTGCCGCAGGCGGACGATGATGTTTGACCTGCGCGAAGCCTTCGGCTGGCTCGCCGACGCATGCCTGTACGGCGACCCGTCGGTGCGCGTGAGCGGCGTGTGCACCGACACGCGCTCGATCGCGGAGGGTGAACTGTTCGTGGCGTTGCGTGGCGAACGCTTCGATGCGCACGAGTTCATTTCGTTGGCGCAGCAGCGTGGCGCAGCGGCGGTGATCTTCGATCGCTGGGTCGACGGAATCCGCGCGCCGGCCATCCGCGTCGCGGATACGCGTCGCGCACTGGGCGAGATTGCGCGCGGCTGGCGCTCGCGCCTGCCGGCGCGCGTCGTCACCGTTTCCGGCGCGAACGGCAAGACGACGGTCAAGGAGATGCTCTCGGCGGTGCTCGCGCAGGCGTTCGGCGCCGACGCGCGCCTGGCGACGCGGGGCAACCTGAACAACGACGTCGGCGTTCCGCTGACGCTGTTGCGACTGCGCGCGCAGCACCGCGCCGCGGTGATCGAACTCGGTACCAACCATCCCGGCGAGATCGCCTGGCTGGCGCAGGTCGCCCGGCCCGACGTCGCGCTGGTGAACAACGCGCAACGCGAACACCAGGAGTTCCTCGATGGCACCGAAGGCTCTGCACGCGAGAACGGCGCTTCGATCACCGCGCTGTCCGCCGAGGGCGTCGCGGTCTTTCCGGGTGACGATGCGCAGGCGCCGGTGTGGCGAACGCTTGCCGGGTCGCGGCGCCGGATCGAATTCGGCCTCGATGGCGCACTGCAGCGCTTCGAGGTCGCCGCGGCCGCGAACGCCGAGTCCGCGCGGTTCGAGATGAAGGTCGGGGATGCGCGTGCGACGGTGCGGCTGCCGGTCGAAGGGCTGCACAACGTGCGCAACGCGCTGGCGGCTGCCGCCTGCGCGCATGCGCTGGGCATCGATGCCGCGACTATCGCGCACGGCCTCGAAGCCTTCGCGCCGCCGCCCGGACGCCTCGTGCGCCGCCGCGCCGCCGCAGGCGCGGCGCTGATCGACGACACGTACAACGCGAACCCCGACTCGGTGCGCGCCGCGATCGACGTCCTGGCGCATTGCGCGGGGCTGCGCGTGCTCGTGCTCGGCGACATGGGCGAGGTCGGCGAGCGCGGCCCCGAGTTCCACCGCGAAGTCGGCACCTATGCGCGCGAACGCGGCATCGATCGGCTGCTTGCCATCGGCGCGGCGAGCGCCGCGACGGTCGATGCTTTCGGCGCGGGCGCCGCGCACCACGATGACGTCGATTCGCTGGTCGCGAGCGCGGCCGCGCTCGCCGGCGAAGGCGCGACGGTGCTCGTCAAGGGCTCCCGCTTCATGCGGATGGAGCGCGTCGTCGCTGCGCTCGCCGAAGCGCCGGTGGCGGCCTGACGATGCTGCTCGAGCTCACCCAGTGGCTTGCGCAGGACACGCGCGCTTTCGCCGTGTTCGGCTACATCACGCTGCGCGCGGTGCTGGCGGCGCTGACCGCGCTGGCGATCGGACTGATCTTCGGCCCCTCGCTGATCCGCAAGCTCGCCGGAATGAAGATCGGGCAGGCCGTGCGCAGCGACGGCCCGCGCACGCACCTGATGAAGTCGGGCACGCCGACCATGGGCGGCGCGCTGATCCTGATTTCGGTCGCCGCGGCTACGCTGCTGTGGGCCGATTTGTCCAACCGCTTCGTCTGGATCGTGCTGATCGTCACGCTCGGTTTCGGCTGGATCGGCTGGATCGACGACTACCGCAAGATCGTTCATCGCGATCCGCGCGGCATGTCGGCGAAGCAGAAGCTCTTCTGGCAGTCGCTGATCGGCATCGTCGCTTCGGTCTACCTCGCGTTCTCGGTTCCGGCGCAGTCGAACGCCGACGCCTTCACCCTGTTCGCCGACTGGGTCTCGCACGGCTTCACCGACCTGCCGGCGCGCGCCGACCTGATCGTCCCCTTCTTCAAGAACGTCGCGTATCCGCTGGGCGTCTACGGCTTCATCGTCCTCACCTGGTTCGTCATCGTCGGCTCGAGCAACGCGGTGAATCTGACCGACGGCGCCGACGGCCTGGCGATCATGCCGTCGGTGATGGTCGGCTCGGCGCTCGGACTGTTCGCCTACGTGACCGGCAACGCGGTGTTCGCGAAGTACCTGCTCATTCCGCACATCCCGGGCGCGGGCGAGCTCACCGTCTTCTGCGCGGCGATCGCCGGCGCGGGGCTGGGCTTCCTCTGGTACAACGCGTACCCCGCGCAGGTCTTCATGGGCGACGTGGGCGCGCTGGCGCTCGGCGCCGCACTCGGCACGGTAGCGGTGATCGTCCGCCAGGAGATCGTGCTGTTCATCATGGGCGGCGTCTTCGTCGCCGAGACGCTGTCGGTGATGCTGCAGGTCGGGTACTTCAAGTACACGAAGCGTCGCTACGGCGAGGGGCGCCGCATCCTGCGGATGGCGCCGCTGCACCATCACTTCGAGGTGGGCGGCATCAAGGAGAGCCAGGTCGTCGTGCGCTTCTGGATCGTCACGATGATGCTGGTGCTGTTCGGCCTGTCGACGCTGAAGCTGCGCTGATGAGTGCAACCCCGCTGCCGCAACCCGGGCTGTTCGACGTGGCCGGCCGCACGGCGCTCGTCATCGGGCTGGGCGCTTCGGGCGTCGCGATGGCGCGCTGGCTGGCACGGCAGGGCGCGCGCGTGCGCGTCGCCGACACGCGCAGCGCCGACGGCAGCGCACTGCCCGCGTGGCCCGCCTTGCGCGATGCGATCGCCGATCTGCGCTACGTCGGCGGAGCGCCGTGGTCCGACGACTGGCTCGACGGCGTGGACCTCGTCGCCTGGAGTCCGGGACTGTCGATCGAGAAGGGTGACTCCGCGCAGTTCCATGCGCGAGCGGTCGCGCGCGGCATCGCCGTGGCGGGCGAGCTCGAACTGTTCGCGCAGGCGCTCGCCGACCTGCGCGAGAACGGCTATGCGCCGCAGGTGATCGCGGTCACGGGCACCAACGGAAAGACGACGACGACCGCGCTCGCCGCGCACCTGTGCCGCGAGGCGGGCGTCGACGTCGCGAGCGCCGGCAACATCCGCCCGCCGATGCTCGATGCGCTGCGCGAGGCGCTCGACGCCGATCGTCTGCCGGCCGTCTGGGTGATCGAACTGTCGAGCTTCCAGCTCGCGCTCGCGCGCAGCTTCGCGCCCGACGCGGCGACGATCGTAAACCTCGACGAGGACCATCTCGACTGGCACGCGTCGATGCGCAGCTACGTCGATGCCAAGCAGCGCATCTACGCGCATGCCCGGCTCGCTGTTTTCGATCGCGGCGATCCGCGCGCTGCACCGTCCGCACCGCCGGCCGCGCTGCGGCTCGTCTCCTTCGGCGCCGACGCGCCCGCCGCGGCCGGCGATTTCGGCATCGTGCGCGAGCACGGCATCGACTGGCTCGCGCATGCGCAGCTCGAGGACGATCCGGTCGCTGGCGCATCACCGCGTCGTCGTCGCGCGCCGGTCGGTTTTCACGTTCGGCGCCTGATGCCGGCCGACGCGTTGCGCATCCGTGGCGCGCACAACTACCTGAACGCGCTGGCGGCGCTCGCGCTGTGCGATGCGATCGGCGTGCCGATGGCGAAGATGCTCCACGGGCTGCGCTCCTACGCCGGCGAGCCGCATCGCTGCCAGCTGGTCGCGACCATCGACGGCGTCGAGTACTACGACGACAGCAAGGGGACCAATGTCGGCGCCACCGTCGCCGCGTTGCGCGGCCTCGGCAGGCGCTGCCGGCTGATCGCCGGCGGCGACGGCAAGGGGCAGGATTTTTCCGCGCTGGTCGGACCGGTGCGCACGCACGCGGCAGGCGTCTACCTGATCGGCGTCGACGCCGCGCGGCTGCAGGAGGCGTTCGAACCCTCCGGCGTGCCGATCGCGCGTTGCGAGTCGCTCGAGGAGGCGGTGCGGCGCGCGAGCGCCGACGCGGCCAGCGGCGAGGCGGTGCTGCTGTCGCCCGCCTGCGCCAGCCTGGACATGTTCCGCAACTACGAGCACCGCGGTCGCTGCTTCGTGCACGCGGTGCGCGCGCTCGAGCCGACGGGAACGGCAGCGGCACCCGCTTCGACGTACGAGGCCGGTGACGCCGACGACGCGCATGGCAACGGGGGTTCGCCGTGCTGAGCCTGCGCCTGCCCGGTCGCATGCGGGTCGCGCGCGCCGCCGCGTCGGGCGCAGGCGAGGTGCGCTTCGAGCGCCGCCGATCGGTGCGCGCGGCGCCGTCGCGCGCGGCCTACGCGGCGCACGTCGTCGATCCGGCGCTGCTGTGGGTGGTCGGCGCGCTGCTGCTGATCGGGCTGGTGATGGTGTATTCGGCGTCGATCGCGCTGCCCGACTCGAACCGGTTCGCCAGCTACTCGTCCACGCATTTCCTCGTGCGCCATGCTTTCGCGCTCGTCGTCGGCGTGACCGCCGCGCTCGCCGCGTTCTCGGTTCCGGTCGCGCGCCAGCAGGAGGGGGCGAAGTGGCTGTTCCTGCTCGGACTCGTGCTGCTCGCCGCCGTGCTGATTCCGGGCGTCGGCAAGGAGGTGTACGGGGCGCGTCGCTGGCTGTCGCTGTACGTGCTGAACCTGCAGCCGTCGGAGCTGATGAAGCTGTTCGTCGTGCTGTACGCGGCGGACTTCACGGTGCGCAAGCAGGACTCGATGCAGAGTGTGCGCAAGGGATTCCTGCCGATGGGGGCGGCCGTCGCGCTGGTCGGGCTGCTGCTGCTGCTCGAACCCGACCTCGGCGCCTTCATCGTGATCGCCGCGGTGGCGATGGGGCTGTTGTTCCTCGGCGGTGTGAACGGTCGGCTGTTCGCCTCGCTCGTCGTCATCGCGGCGACGACCTTCTCGCTGCTGATCTGGCTGTCGCCGTGGCGGCGCGAGCGGATCTTCGCCTATCTCGATCCCTTCGATGCCGCCAACGCGCTGGGCAAGGGCTACCAGCTTTCGCATTCGCTGATCGCCTTCGGCCGCGGCGAGTTGTTCGGCGTCGGTCTCGGCGCGTCGGTCGAGAAACTGCACTACCTGCCCGAGGCGCATACCGATTTCCTGCTCGCGGTGATCGGCGAGGAACTCGGCCTGGTCGGCGTCCTCACCGTGGTGGTCCTGTTCTTCTGGTTCACGAGACGCGCCTTCGAGATCGGTCGGCAGTCGATCAAGCTCGAGCGCACCTTCGCCGGCCTTGTCGCCAAGGGCATCGGACTGTGGATCGGCGTGCAGGCCTTCATCAACATGGGCGTGAACACCGGCCTGTTGCCGACCAAGGGCCTGACGCTGCCGCTGATGAGCTACGGCGGCAGCGGCATCCTCGTCAACTGCGTCGCCGTCGCGATCCTGTTGCGGGTGGATTTCGAGAACAGGAAGTTGATGAGGGGGCTGGCATGACCGGGCGAACCATCCTCATCATGGCCGGCGGCACCGGCGGCCACGTGATGCCCGGCCTCGCCGTCGCCGCCGAAATGCGCGCGCGTAACTGGAGCGTCGTCTGGTTGGGCAACCCGACCGGCATGGAGGCGACGCTCGTGCCGAAGCACGGCATCCCGATGCAGTGGGTGCGCGTGGGCGGCGTGCGCGGCAAGGGCCTGGCTACGCGACTGCTGTTGCCGCTGACGCTGCTGCGCGCGTTCGCGCAGAGCGTGCGCGCGCTGCGCACGACGCAGCCGGCGGTCGTGCTCGGCATGGGCGGCTACGTAGCGTTCCCCGGCGGGATGATGGCTTCGCTGCTGAATCGTCCGCTCGTCGTGCACGAGCAGAACTCGGTTGCCGGGCTGACGAATCGGCTGCTCGCGCGCCTGGCCGATCGCGTGCTCGAGGCCTTCCCCGGCACCCTGCCGGGCGCGCGCTGCTGCGGCAATCCGCTGCGCGCCGAGATGATTCGCGACGACGATCCGCGCGAGCGCTATGCGAAGCGCAGCGGGCCGCTGCGCCTGCTCGTCGTCGGCGGCAGCCTCGGCGCGCAAGCGCTGAACGAGGTCGTTCCGGCGGCGCTCGCCGCGATGCCCGAGGCGGTGCGCCCGCAGGTCGTGCACCAGAGCGGACGCGACCGGCGCGAAGCGCTCGACGCGCGCTATCGCGAGTTGGGCATCGCCGCGCACGTCGTCGAGTTCGTCGACGACATGGCGGGCGCCTACGAGTGGGCCGACCTGGTCGTCTGCCGCGCGGGCGCGATGACGGTGGCCGAGATCGCCGCCGCCGGCGTCGCGAGCCTGCTCGTGCCGTTCCCGCATGCGGTCGACGACCACCAGACGGGCAATGCGCGTTTCCTCTCCGGCAACGAGGCGGCGTTGCTCGTGCCGCAGGCCGAACTCGACGCGGACTCGCTTGCGCATCGGCTCGCATCGCTCGATCGCGAGTCGCTGGCGCAGATGGCGGTGCGCGCGCGCTCGCTGGCGCGTCCGGACGCGACGCGCGAGGTCGCCGACGTCTGCGAGGAGGCCGCGCGTCTGCGCGGCGTGCGCGCATGAGGCATCGCGTCAAACACATCCACTTCGTCGGCATCGGCGGCTCCGGCATGAGCGGCATCGCCGAGGTGCTGCTGAACCTCGGCTACCGCGTCAGCGGTTCCGACGTCGTCGCCGGCGCGACGACGCGTCGCCTCGAGGCGCTCGGCGCGACGGTGCGCGCCGGGCACGATGCGGCCAACATCGAAGGCGCCGACTGCGTCGTCGTCTCCACTGCGGTGCGCGGCGACAACCCGGAGGTGATTGCCGCCCGCCAGCGACGCGTCCCGCTCGTGCCGCGCGCGATGATGCTTGCCGAGTTGATGCGCCTGCGCCGCGGTATCGCGATCGCCGGCACGCACGGCAAGACGACGACGACGAGCCTCGTCGCGTCGGTGCTCGCCGCCGGCGGTCTCGACCCGACCTTCGTGATCGGCGGTCGCCTGAACAGCGCCGGCGCCAATGCGCGGCTCGGCGCCGGCGAGTACATCGTGGTCGAGGCCGACGAATCCGACGGGTCGTTCCTGAACCTGTCTCCGATGATCGCCGTCATCACGAACATCGACGCCGATCACATGGAAACCTACGGGCACGATTTCGCGCGGCTGCGCCAGGCCTTCGTCGAGTTCACGCAGCGCCTGCCGTTCTACGGCGCCGCGGTGCTGTGCGTGGACGACCCGCACGTGCGCGAGATCCTTCCCTTCGTGTCGCGGCCGGTGCTCGGCTACGGGCTGGGCGCCGACGCGCGCATCCGCGCCGTCGACGTCCGCGCCGACGGCGCGCGGATGCACTTCACGGTGCTGCGCGAGGGCGCCGAGCCGATGCCGGTCGTGCTCAACGCGCCCGGCGTGCACAACGTGCGCAATGCGCTGGCGGCGATCGCCGTGGCCGACGAACTCGACGTCGACGATGCCGCGATCCGTTCGGCGCTCGAGCACTTCACCGGCGTCGGGCGGCGCTTCCAGTCCTACGGCGACATCGCGATCGACGCTGCCCGCGGCGGCGGGCGCTTCACGCTGATCGACGACTACGGCCATCACCCGGCCGAGATGGAGGCGACGCTGGCCGCCGCGCGCGGCGCCTTTCCCGATCGGCGCATCGTCCTCGCCTTCCAGCCGCACCGCTACACGCGCACGCGCGATCTGTTCGAGGACTTCGTGCGCGTGCTCTCGGGCGCCGACGCGCTGCTGCTTGCCGAGGTCTACCCCGCCGGCGAGCCGCCGATCGTCGCCGCCGACGGTCGCGCGCTGGCTCGCGCGCTGCGCGTCGCCGGCAAGGTCGAGCCGGTGTTCGTCGACGACATCGCCGCGATGGCTCGCGCGATCGTCGATGCGGCGCGCGACGGCGACGTCGTATTGACGATGGGCGCCGGCTCGATCGGAACGGTCGCGCAGTCGATCGTGGAGATGCAGTGATGGGAGAGACGACGATCGATCCGAAGGCGATGGGCAAGGTGGCGGTGCTGTGCGGCGGGCGCTCGTCCGAGCGCGACGTCTCGCTGATGTCGGGAACGGGCGTGCTGAACGCGTTGCGCGCCTGCGGCGTCGATGCGCACGCCTTCGATCCGGCGCAGCGACCGTTCGACGACCTGGTGCGCGAGGGCTTCACGCGCGCCTTCATCGCGCTGCACGGCCGCTACGGCGAGGACGGCACGGTGCAGGGCGCGCTCGAACTGCTCGGCATTCCGTACACCGGTAGCGGCGTGATGGCTTCGGCGATCGCGATGGACAAGGTCTACGCCAAGCGCATCTGGATGACGCACGGCCTGCGCACGCCCGGCTTCGAGCTGGCGCGCTCGGCGCCGCAGGTCGCCGAGGCGGCGAAGCGGCTCGGGCTGCCGATGGCGGTCAAGCCGAGCCGCGAGGGATCGACGATCGGCTTCACGAAGCTCGCGTCGATCGACGCGGCGACGGCGGCCTTCGACGCCGCGCGCGCGCACGACGTGGACGTGCTGTGCGAGGAGTTCGTCGACGGACGCGAGCTGACGGTGGCGGTGCTGGGCAGCGGCGACCAGGCGCGCGCGCTGCCGATCATCGAGATCGTCGCGCCCGAAGGCAACTACGACTACAAGAACAAATATTTCAGCGACGACACGCGCTACCTGTGCCCGGCGCCGCTCGACGCGAAGCTCGCCGAAGCGATCGCCGAGTTGTCGATCGCCGCCTACCGCGCCGTCGCCTGCGAAGGCTGGGGCCGCGTCGACGTGATGCTGCGCCGCGGCGACGACGAGCCCTTCCTGCTCGAGGTGAACACCTCGCCCGGCATGACCGGGCACTCGCTGGTGCCGATGGCAGCGCGCGCGGTGGGCATCTCCTACGAGCAGCTGTGCCTGCGCATCCTTGCGTCGGCCAGCCTGAAGATCGGGGGGCCGGCTTGAACGGCCTGTGGAACGACGCCCGCGCGCTGAACGCGCTCGCCAACGCACTGCTCGGCGCCACGCTGCTCGCGGCGATGGCCGCCGGCGCGTGGTGGGTCTCGCAGCGGCCGTTCTTCACGCTCGTGCACGTGCGCATCGACGCAGTGGACGGGCACGAGTTGCAGCGCGTCTCGCCGGCGCAACTGCGCTCGGCGGTCGCACGCCGCGTGCAGGGCAACTTCTTCGCCGTGGACCTCGATGCGGTTCGCACGGTGTTCGAGTCGGTGCCGTGGGTGCGCCGGGCCGGGGTGCGGCGCGTGTGGCCCGACGGGCTCGAGGTGTCGATCGAGGAGCATCGCGCGCTCGCGCTGTGGGACGACGGACGCATCGTCAACACCTTCGGCGAACTGTTCGTCGCGAACCTCGCCGAGGCCGAGGACGACGGCGAGTTGCCGCAGTTCTCCGGTCCCGACGGCACGGCGCTTCAGGTCGCTCGCCGCTATGCCGAACTGCGCGAGGCGATCGCCTCGCTCGACGTGCAACCGGATGCCCTGTCGTTGTCGGCGCGCCATGCCTGGGCGCTGCGACTGGACGACGGCACGACGCTGCTGCTCGGGCGCGACCAGGGCATGCCGGTCGAGCGACGCATCGCGCGCTGGGTCGAAACCTGGCCGCTGGTCTCCGCGACGCTGAACCGGCGCGCCGAAGTGATCGACCTGCGTTATCCGAACGGCTTCGCGATCCGCTCGCTCGCGCGACTCGAACACGACGGCGAAGACGCCGAGAACCTTCATCCGGCCGCGCACGGTGCCGCGCGGCCCCGCGCCCGATCCGCGCGACCGAATCACCAGCGATAACAAATGACCAGAGACGCGAAGGACCTGATCGTCGGACTCGACATCGGCACGTCGAAGATCGTGGCGATCGTCGCCGAGATGCGGCCCGACGGCCACTACGAGATCATCGGTCTCGGCCAGCACGACTCGCGCGGATTGAAGAAGGGCGTCGTCGTCAACATCGAGTCGACGGTCGCGTCGATCCAGCACGCGCTCGAGGAAGCCGAGCTGATGGCCGACTGCAAGATCCGCACCGTCTACACGGGGATCGCCGGCAGCCACATCCGCAGCTTCAACTCCAGCGGCATGGTGGCGATCAAGGACAAGGAGGTCACCGAGGCCGACATGGCCCGCGTGATCGAGACCGCCAAGGCGGTGAACATCCCGACCGACCAGCAGATCCTGCACGTGCTGGCGCAGGAATTCATCATCGACGGCCAGGAGGACATCCGCGAGCCGATCGGCATGAGCGGCGTGCGCCTCGAGGTGAAGGTGCACATCGTCACCGGCGCGGTGTCGGCCGCGCAGAACATCGTCAAGTGCGTGCGCCGCTGCGGCCTCGAGGTGAACGACCTGATGCTTCAGCCGCTCGCGTCGAGCCTGTCGATCCTCACGCAGGACGAGAAGGAGCTGGGCGTCGCGCTGGTCGACGTCGGCGGCGGCACGACCGACATCGCGATCTTCACCGGCGGCGCGATCCGCCACACGGCGGTGATCCCGATCGCCGGAGACCAGATCACCAACGACATCGCGATGGCGCTTCGTACGCCGACGCTCGAGGCCGACGACATCAAGCTGCGCTACGGAATCGCCAAGCAGGTGCTGGCCGATCCGAACGAGAAGATCGAGGTGCCCGGGCTGGGCGAGCGCTCGCCGCGCACGTTGTCGCGCCAGGCGCTCGCTGCAGTGATCGAGCCGCGCATCGAGGAGCTGTTCTCGCTCGTGCACCAGGTGATCCGCGAGTCGGGCTACGAGGAGCTGCTCTCGTCGGGCGTCGTGCTTACCGGCGGTACGTCGCTGCTGCCCGGGATGATCGAGCTGGCCGAGGACATCTTCCTGAAGCCGGTGCGCATCGGCATGCCGGCGTACACGGGCGGGCTCGCCGACGTCGTTCGCTCGCCACGCTATTCGACTGCGGTCGGGCTGCTCGAGGAGGCGCGCGTGCAGCGCCTGCGCGGGCGAAAGGTTGCCGAGCAATCGGGCTCGTTCAAGGAAACGCTACGAAGAATGAAGGAGTGGTTCCTCGGCAATTTCTGAATTCCGTTCGTTGTTTCGCGAAGAGAAAGAAGGCCTCAAAACCAAGAATCGTCGTTTTCATTCACCGGGAAGGGTCGACGTCTTCCCAACCGTCCTGGAGAACACCATCATGAGTTTCGAACTGATCGAGCAAGAAGTCGAAGGCGCCGTCATCAAGGTGATCGGGGTCGGCGGCGCCGGCGGAAACGCGGTCAATCACATGATCAACCGCGACGTGCAGGGCGTGGAGTTCATCGCGGTGAACACCGACAAGCAGGCGCTGCGCCGCTCGCTCGCCGAGCACACGATCCAGCTCGGCGACATGGGCCTGGGCGCCGGCGCGCGTCCGGAAGCGGGCAAGGCCGCGGCCGAAGCGATGCGCACCGAGATCCGTACTGCGCTCGAAGGCTCCAACATGGTGTTCCTCACCGCTGGCATGGGCAAGGGAACCGGCACCGGCGCATCGCCGGTGGTCGCCGAGATCGCCAAGGAGATGGGCATCCTGACGGTGGGCGTCGTCACCAAGCCCTTCGACTTCGAGGGCGCGAAGAAGCTGCAGATCGCCGAGAACGGCATCGACTCGCTCGTCGAGCACGTCGACTCGTTGATCGTCGTGCTGAACCAGAAGCTGTTCGAGGTGATGGACGACGACGCGAGCCTCGAGGACGCGTTCAAGCGCGCCGACGACGTGCTGCACAACGCGGTCGCCGGCATCGCCGAGATCATCAACGTGCCGGGCCTGGTCAACGTCGACTTCGCCGACGTGAAGACGGTGATGGGCGAGCAGGGCAAGGCGATGATGGGGATCGGCGAGTCGTCGGGGCTGGATCGCGCGCGCATCGCCGCCGAGCAGGCGGTGTCGTCGCCGCTGCTCGATGGCGTCGACCTGCAGGGCGCGCGCGGCGTGATCGTCAACATCACCGCCGGGCGCAGCCTGAAGCTGAAGGAGACGAACGACGTGATCAACACGATCAAGGCGTTCTGCGCCGACGACGCGACGATCATCCACGGCACGGTGTTCGACGAGAACATGAGCGACCGCCTGCGCGTGACCGTCGTCGCCACCGGCATCGGCCGGCGTCCGGCCAAGCCGATGCTCGTGCCGCAGAGCCATCTGCGCACCGGCACCCACGACGCCGCGCCGGTGCAGCAGCCGAACTACGAGCAGTTCGAGCAGCCCACCGTCTGGCGCAGCCCGCGCGCCTCGGCCGCCGCGCAGGTCCAGGCCCTCGAGGAAAGCGGCGTGGAGCGGTTCGACATTCCGGCGTTCCTGCGGAAGCAAGCCGACTGACGTCGGCGTGAAGGGTGAAGGGGCCTCACCCTTCACCCTTCACTCGCCTGTTTCCGCCTCCGCCCGGCGCCGAGAGCTGACATCCCTTAAAATCACAGGTTTGCCATTTGCAGCGAACGGCATTCAGTGAATAGCGGAGGTGCATTTCATGATCGAACCCGGCCAACGAGTCCCCGACGCAGCGGTGCAGGAGTACGTGCAGACCGAGGGTCCGGGCTGCTCGATCGGGCCCCGGAAGTTCAACGCGCTCGATGAGTTGCGCGGCAAGCGCGTCGCCGTGTTCGGATTGCCGGGCGCGTTCACGCCGACCTGTTCGGCGAAGCACGTTCCCGGCTATCTCGAGAATTACGACGCGCTCAAGGGCAACGGCATCGACGAGATCTGGTGCGTGTCGGTCAACGACGCGTTCGTGATGGGCGCCTGGGCGCGCGACCAGGGCACCGAAGGGAAGATCCGCATGATCGCCGACGGCGCCGCCGAGTGGACGCGCGCGCTCGGGCTCGACTTCGTCAGCCCGACGATGGGCGTGCGCTCGCAGCGCTACTCGATGCTCGTCGAGGACGGCGTGGTGAAGACGCTGAACGTCGAGCAACCGGGCAAGTTCGAGGTGTCCGACGCCGCCACCATGGTGAAGCAGGCTTGAACGCAGAACGCTGCCCCTCTCTCCGCGCGAGCGCGTCGCGATGATGCGCCAGCGAACCATCGGCTCGCTGGTGCGCACGACGGGTGTCGGGCTGCATTCGGGCGAACGCGTCGAGCTCGTGCTGCGGCCGGCCGCGCCCGACACCGGCATCGTTTTTCATCGCGTAGACCTCGATCCGCCGGTGGAGATCCGCAGTAGCGCCGAGCGCGTCGGCGACACGCGGATGGCCTCCACGCTTACCGCCGCCGACGACGGCCCGCTCGCGCAGGTGCGCGTGGCCACCGTCGAGCACCTGATGTCGGCGCTCGCCGGCATGGGGGTCGACAACGTGCACGTCGACGTCACCGCCCCGGAGATTCCGATCCTCGACGGCTCGGCCGGGTCCTTCGTCTACCTGATCCAGTCGGCCGGCATCGTCGAGCAGCGCGCGGAGAAGCAGTTCATCCGGCTGCTCGAATCGGTCGAGGTGCGCGACGGCGACAAGTGGGCGCGGCTCGACCCCCACTTCGGCTTCAAGCTGCGCTTCTCGATCGATTTCGCGCATCCCGCGATCGACGCCACCGAGCAGGTCGTCGAGGTCGATTTCGCGAAGGTGTCGTACGTGAAGGAGGTGTCGCGCGCCCGCACCTTCGGCTTCATGCAGGACGTCGAGACGCTGCGCGCGCACGGGCTGGCCAAGGGCGGCAGCTTCGGCAACGCGATCGTCATGGACGAATACCGCGTGCTCAACGACGACGGCCTGCGCTTCGACGACGAGTTCGTCAAGCACAAGATCCTCGACGCGATCGGCGACCTGTACCTGGTCGGCCATCCGCTGCTCGCCGCCTACAGCGCGCACAAGTCGGGGCACGCGCTGAACAACCGGCTGCTGCGCGAGATGCTCGCTCGCGAGCACGCCTGGGAGCGCGTCGGCTTCGCCGAGCGGCGCGACGCGCCCCGACCCTTCGCGCTCGACTGGAGCCATGCCTGAGCGCGCGCCTGCCCGGCGCGCGTTCCCCGCAAACTGCCTCGTCGCACCGGCGCCGGCGCCGGCGCGCAGTCGATGATCTTCCTGCGTGTCCTCGTCGTCGTGCTGCTGGCCGCCGTCGCGTACTGCGCGCTCGGCTACGTGTTCACGCGCGAGCGCCGCTACCTGCGGCTCGCCTGGCGCCTGCTCGTTGGCGGGCTGGCCGCCGCGCTCGTGTTCTTTGCGGTGATGTTCGTCGAGCGGCTGACGGCGCCGACTGCGGCGGTGGCGCCGCGCGACGCGCCTTCAGCGCGTGTTGCGGTGGCGGCGAACCAGGCGCGTGAGCGCGTCGCCGAGCGCGGGCGCATCGGTGCCGGAGCGCAACCGGTCGAGCTCGCGCAGCGCCGCTGACGGAATCGCCGCGCGCGGCGCATGCGCGGGAGTTCGCGAGGCCTCGCCCGCGCGCTGGGTGACGATGCGGATCCTGTCGATGCCGGCGAAGCGAGCGCGCAGCGCCTGCAGCATGGTCGGCGTCGACTGGCGCAGCCGCGCAGCCCACGCGGCATTGGGCGCGCGCAGCGTCAGCGTGTCGGCATCGAGCGAAACCACCGTCAACGGCGCCTGCGCGAAGTGCTCGCGCAGCGCCGATTGCAGCTCGACGAGGCGATCGACGCGCGCAGCGAGCGCGCGAAACCCGGTTTCGTCGTCGAGCCAGGCGCTGACGGGGCGGGTGGAAGTCGGCTTCATCGATCGCTGCGCTGCTGCGGATTGCCCGTCGGTCGGTCGGTTCGCGCTCCGCGGCGGTCGGGGTGCGCGTGCTAGACTGTACCGGTTTCGCGGGCGCTGACGCCGTTCGCTGCGTCGTTCCGCCGGTTGCAGGCGTAGCGCCATCTCAAAATGATCCAGAACTATCTCACCCGGATCTTCGGCAGCCGCAACCAGAGGCTGCTGAAGAGCTACCGCAAGACGGTTGCGCAGATCAACGCGCTCGAGCCGCAGATCCAGGCGCTCGGCGACGAGCAGCTCGCGGGCAAGACCGTCGAGTTCCGCCAGCGGATCGAGGCAGGCGAGACGCTCGACGCGTTGCTGCCCGAAGCGTTCGCCGTATGCCGCGAGGCCGCGCGCCGCGCGCTCGGCATGCGTCACTTCGACGTGCAGCTGGTCGGCGGCATGGTGCTGCACGCCGGCAAGATCGCCGAGATGCGCACCGGTGAGGGCAAGACGCTCACCGCGACGCTGCCGGTGTACCTCAACGCGCTCGCTGGCAAGGGCGTGCACGTGGTCACCGTCAACGACTACCTCGCCGAGCGCGACGCCGAGTGGATGGGCCGCGTCTATCGCTTCCTCGGCATGTCGGTCGGCACCATCCTGTCGCAGCAGCCCACCGCCGACAAGAAGATCGCCTACGCGGCCGACATCACCTACGGCACGAACAACGAGTTCGGCTTCGACTACCTGCGCGACAACATGGAGTACGCGGTCGGCGACCGGCGCCAGCGCGGGCTCTTCTACGCGATCGTCGACGAGGTCGATTCGATCCTGATCGACGAGGCGCGCACGCCGCTGATCATCTCCGGCCAGGCCGAGGATCACACGGCAACGTACCAGCGCATGAACGCGGTTCCGCCGCTGCTCGACGAAATGGCCTCCGAGCCGAAGTCTGGCGAGGAAGAGCCGCCCGGCGACTACTGGGTCGACCGCAAGGCGCACCAGGTGTATCTGTCGGAAGCCGGCCACGAGAAGGCCGAGCGCGTCCTCGGCGAAATCGGGCTGCTGCCGGCGGGCGCGAGCCTGTACGACGCGAGCAACATCAGCCTGATGCATCACCTGATGGCGGCGCTGCGTGCGCACACGCTGTTCCTGAAGGACCAGCAGTACGTCGTGCAGAACAATGAGGTGATCATCGTCGACGAGTTCACCGGTCGCCTGATGCCGGGTCGGCGCTGGTCCGAAGGCCTGCACCAGGCGGTCGAGGCGAAGGAAGGCGTCGCCATCCAGGCCGAGAACCAGACGCTGGCGTCGATCACCTTCCAGAACTACTTCCGCATGTACGGCAAGCTGGCCGGCATGACCGGCACGGCCGACACCGAGGCCTACGAGTTCCAGGAGATCTACAACCTCGAGACGGTGGTGATTCCCACGCACCGCCCGATGGTCCGCGACGACCGCCAGGACCAGGTCTTCCGCACGGCGAAGGAGAAGTTCGACGCCATCCTCGCCGACATCAAGGACTGCCACGAGCGCGGCCAGCCGGTGCTCGTCGGCACGACGTCGATCGAGAACTCGGAGCTGCTCGCCGGACAACTGCAGCGCGCGAAGCTGCCGCACCGCGTGCTCAACGCGAAGCAGCACGCGAGCGAGGCCGAGATCGTCGCGCAGGCCGGCCGGCCGAAGGTGATCACGATCGCCACCAACATGGCCGGTCGCGGCACCGACATCGTGCTGGGCGGCAACGTCGACAAGCAGATCGACCTGCTGCGCGCCGACGCATCGGTGCCGGAAGAGGACAAGCAGGCGCGCATCGACACGTTGCGCAACGAATGGCAGTCGCTGCACGACCAGGTCATCGCGGCGGGCGGACTGCACATCGTCGGCACCGAGCGCCACGAATCGCGGCGCATCGACAACCAGCTGCGCGGCCGCTCGGGCCGCCAGGGCGATCCCGGTTCGTCGCGCTTCTACCTGTCGATGGAAGATCCGCTTCTGAAGATCTTCGCCGGCGACCGGTTGAAGGCGATCATGGATCGCCTGAAGCTGCCCGAGGGCGAGCCGATCGAGGCCGGCATGGTGTCGCGCTCGATCGAGTCGGCGCAGCGCAAGGTCGAGGCGCGCAACTTCGACATCCGCAAGCAGCTGCTCGAATACGACGACGTCGCCAACGACCAGCGCAAGATCGTCTACGCCGACCGCAACGCGCTGCTCGAGTCCGACGACGTTTCCGAGCGCGTCGGCGAACTGCGCCAGCAGGTGTTCACCGACCTGTTCCGCGAGCACGTCCCGGCCGACTCGGTCGAGGAGCAATGGAACCTCGAAGCGCTCGAGAACGCGCTCGAGAACGAGTGGCAGTTGCCCGTGCCGCTGCGACGCATGCTGCAGGAGAACGAGCACCTCACCGACGACGACCTGCTCGAGGCGGTGCTGAAGGAAGCCGAGCGGATGTACCGCTCGAAGGTCGACCAGGTCGGCGCCGACGTGTTCGCCGGCTTCGAGCGCTCGATCCTTCTCCAGACCATCGACCAGCACTGGCGCGAGCACCTGTCGTCGCTCGACTACCTGCGCCAGGGCATCCACCTGCGCGGCTACGCGCAGAAGAACCCCAAGCAGGAATACAAGCGCGAAGCGTTCGAGATCTTCGGCCTGATGCAGCAGCGCATCCGCAGCGACGTCACTCGCATCCTGATGACCGTGCGCATCCAGTCGGCCGAGCAGGCCGAGCAGGTCGAGGAGACGATGCAGCCGCAGTACACGAAGGTCGCCTACACGCACGCCGACTTCGATCCTTCCGTGGCCGATGCGGCCGACTCCGATCCCGAGTCGATCGCGCTCGCCGTGCAGAACGCGCCGCGCAGCGTCGAGCCCGCCGCGCAGCAACCGCTGCGTCGCTTCGGCCAGAAGATCGGGCGCAACGACCCCTGTCCCTGCGGGTCCGGCAAGAAATACAAGCAGTGCCACGGCCGCCTGGCTTGAGCGCGTTGCGCTCGCGCCGCGCATCGGTCGTTTTCCGGAGAGCCCGATGCCCGTGAACCTCACAGCGCCGCGGCGCGACGCGCTGTCGGCCGTGCCGGGCGTGGACATCGGCACCGCGCGCGCGGCGATCCGCAAGCCCGACCGCCGCGACGTGCTGGTGCTGCGCCTGGCGCCCGGCGCGCGCGCCGCCGGCGTCTTCACGCGCAACCGCTTCTGTGCGGCGCCGGTCGTCGTCTGTCGCGAGCATCTCGCGAGCACGGACGGCGAGATACGCGCGCTGGTCGTCAACACCGGCTGCGCGAATGCCGGCACCGGCGAGCAGGGGCTCGCCGACGCGCGCGCGAGTTGCGCTTCGCTCGCGAAGCGCCTGGGCGTGGCCGCCGAAGCGGTGCTGCCGTTCTCCACCGGCGTCATCCTCGAACACCTGCCGATGCCGCAGCTGCTCGCCGGGATCGACGCGGCGGTGGACGCGCTCGGCGCGAGCGACTGGCTCGACGCGGCCGAAGCGATCATGACGACCGACACGGTGCCGAAGGCCGCGTCGCGTCGCGTGCAGATCGGTGGCGAGAAGGTCACCGTGACCGGCATCGCGAAGGGCGCCGGCATGATCCGCCCCGACATGGCGACGATGCTCGGTTTCGTCGCCACCGACGCAGCGGTGCCCGCCGCGCTTCTCGCGCGCTGGGCGCGCGATGCGGCAGACGCGAGCTTCAACCGCATCACGGTGGATGGCGACACGTCGACCAACGATTCGTTCGTGCTCGTCGCCACCGGCGCGTCGAATGTCGCGATCGCTGCAGGTGGCGGCGACCCAGCGGCCGCCGCCGGCGCTGCCGTCGACGGCGCCGCCGCGAATGCGCTGCGCGATGCGATCGTTTCCGTCGCGCGCGAACTCGCGCAGGCGATCGTGCGCGATGGCGAAGGCGCGACCAAATTCATTTCGGTGCACGTCGAGGGCGCGCGCGACGACGACGAGGCGGCGGCGGTCGCCTTCGCCGTCGCGCATTCGCCCCTGGTGAAGACGGCGTTCTTCGCTTCCGACCCGAACCTCGGGCGGATCCTCGCCGCGGTCGGCCGCGCCGGCGTTGCCGATCTCGACGTCGATCGCGTCGACCTGTACCTCGACGACGTGCACGTCGCCACGCGCGGCGGCCGTCATCCCGCCTATCGCGAAGAGGACGGCCAGCGCGTGATGAAGAAGGCCGAGATCGACGTGCGCATCGTGCTCGGACGCGGCAGCGCGTCGACCACGGTCTGGACCTGCGATCTGTCGCATGACTACGTGTCGATCAATGCCGACTACCGATCCTGATGCACGCGGCGTCGATGCCGGCGCGACCGCTCGCGTCGCCGGCCCTGCGGCGCCGAGCGGCGCGGTCGACCCGCTTGTGCTGGCGCGCGTCGTTTCGCGCGCCGAGTCGCTGCTCGGCCGCTTCGAGCAACTGCTCGGCGCCGCGCCCGCGCCCGACTGGACGTCGGCGATCGCCTACCGCTGGCGCCGCCGCGCAACCGCCTTCGGCATGCAGGCAGGCCTGCAACCGGTGCGGCACGTGTCGCCGATCCGACTCGGCGACCTGAAGCACATCGACGAGCAGAAGGCTGCGATCGAGCGCAACACGCGCCAGTTCGTGCAGCGCCGCCCGGCGAACAACGTGCTGCTCACCGGCTCGCGCGGCACCGGCAAGTCGTCGCTGATCAAGGCGCTGCTGAACGAATACGCGTCGAACGGACTGCGCCTGATCGAGGTCGACAAGGACGATCTGGTCGACCTGCCCGAGATCGTCGAACTGGTCGCCGGACGGCCCGAGCGCTTCGTCGTTTTCTGCGACGACCTGTCCTTCGAGGAGGGCGAGCCCGGATACAAGGCGCTGAAGGTCGCGCTCGACGGCTCGGTGGCCGCGCAATCGGAGAACGTGCTCATCTACGCCACGTCGAACCGGCGGCACCTGATGCCCGAGTACATGCGCGAGAACCTCGAGGCGAAGCACCAGTCCGACGGCGAGATCCACCCCGGCGAGACGGTCGAGGAGAAGATTTCGCTGTCCGAGCGCTTCGGCCTGTGGGTGTCGTTCTATCCGTTTCGCCAGGACGACTACCTGGCGATCGTCGCGCACTGGCTGGCGAGCTTCGGCTGCAATGCAGCCGAGATCGAGGCGGCGCGCGCCGATGCGCTTCGCTTCGCGCTCGAGCGCGGATCGCGTTCGGGGCGCGTCGCCTGGCAGTTCGCCAAGGACCGCGCCGGGCGCGGGCCCGACGAGCGAGCCTGAGCGTCGCCGCTGCTTCCGCCCTGATGCTCGAGGTTGCCGTCGGCGTCGTGGTCCGCAGCGACGGTGCGGTGCTGTTCGGCCAGCGCCGGCCGGGCAAGCCGTACGCCGGCTGGTGGGAATTCCCCGGCGGCAAGCTCGAGATGGACGAGACCGTCGAGCAGGCGCTCGCGCGCGAACTGCACGAGGAACTCGGCATAGACGTTCTGCGCTCGTATCCGTGGATGGTGCGCGAGCACGTCTATCCGCATGCGCACGTGCGCCTGTCGTTCCGACGCGTCGTCGAGTGGAGCGGCACGCCGCGCTCGCGCGAAGGCCAGGCACTTGCCTGGCGCCATCCTGCGGCGATCGATCTCGCGCCGATGCTGCCGGCGGCGATCCCGGTCATCGGCTGGTTGCGGTTGCCGCAGCGCCTGGCGATCAGCAGCGCGCTGCAACGCGGCGACGACGCGTTCCTCGCGGCACTGCGCACGTCACTGGCCGCAGGGTTGCGACTCGTGCAATTGCGCGAGCCCGGAATCGCGCCCGATCGTCTCGATCGGCTATGGCGCGAGGCGCGCGCGCTGTGCCGCGCGTCGGGCGCTGCGCTCGTCGTCAACAGCGGACATCCCGCGTCGTATGCGTCGGCCTGCGACGGCGTGCATCTCCGAAGCGCGGATCTGCACGCGTGCGTCTCGCGCCCGCCGCACGCACTCGTTGGCGCCTCGTGCCACGACGCTCGCGACCTGGAGCAGGCGCGAAAGCTGGGCGTGGATTACGCGGTGCTGGGCCCGGTGAAGCCGACGCACACGCACCCGGGCGCCGCGGCACTCGGGTGGGCGGCGTTCGCCAGGCTCGCCGCGCAGTCGCACGTCCCGGTGTTCGCGCTGGGCGGCTTGCAGGAGAGCGACGTCGACGATGCTCTCGCGGCGGGCGCGCACGGGGTGGCGATGTTGCGCGGATGGGGGAGGTGACCCTCGCTCAGCCGAGGCCTTCCCCTTTCTCCCGGCCCCCTTCTCCCTTCTCTTCCCCGTTGATCCGGTAGCGCTCCGCCGCCCACGCCCCCAGATCGAGGCTCTTGCAGCGCTGCGAGCAGAACGGACGCCAGCGGTTCGACGCGTCGAATGGCGTCTTGCGGCCGCAGGCCGGGCAATCGACGACGACTTCCTTCTTCATCGCGTCAGAGATTGCACAGCCCGAGTTCGAAGTCGATGTTCGAGTCGGCCGGGCGCGGTCGCTCGTCGCGGTCCCGCATCGTGAAGCGGATCCACAGCAGGTACTTGTTCGCACTGATCTCGGGGATCGCGCCGAGCGCGGGATCGAGTCGCACCTGCACCATCTGGTAGGTCTTGCCGGCCAGCGGCTGTTGGTAGCTGCCGCCCTGCGCGGTGAGCGCGGTGCGCTGCGCGCTCTCGCGCAACAACCGCAGCACGATCGTCAGGCTGTCGTACATCGGCTTGAACGGTGCGGCCCAGGCGGCGATGTCGCGTTGACGCACTTCCGCCGGCCGGTGCTGCCAGGCGTGGTACGACGGCAGGTCGAACTCGCAGACGCCGCCGGCGATGAACATGCGGCTGCGAATGCTCATTAGCCATTCGTTGTCGCGCAGGTGCTGGCCGCTCTTTCCGGTTGCCGCGCCCAGTCCGCCGAGCGCCTCGTCGATGTCGCCGAGGATGCGATCGAGCGCGTCCTGCGAGACGTCGGGGCTGTTGCGAAAGCCGAGCAGCGTCTGCCGCTGGCGCTCGAGTTCCTGCAGCAGGTCGGATTTGAGGTCGGCCCGCCCGGCGACGTCGAGCACCTCGAACAGCGTGCCCAGCGCGACATGATGATCGAGCGGATGCTCGCGGCTGGCGAAGTACTCGAGTCGGTCGAACAGATCTTCGAGCCGCAGCAGCGTACGGACGCGTTCGTTCAGCGGATACTCGTACAAGATCAAGGCGTCGTCCTGTGCCGCGAGCGCCGGCGTTCGCGCTGCGCAGGCGCTGTCGCCGACGTATGCGAGTCGCGCTCGGTCCGTGCAGACGGACGAATTCTGTAGCAAAGCGCTTTCGTTGACAAACCTCGCGCGACGCAGCGCGAGCTTGTCGCGTGTTCAGCGTGCTGCCGCATACCTGCGATGCAGCGCATCGACCTGCGCGGGCAACGCATCGGCATCGCCGCCGTTGTCGATCACGTCGTCGGCGGCTGCGAGCCGCGCCTCGCGACTGGCCTGCGCGGCGAGGATCGACTTGATGCGCTCCAGGCTCAGGCCGCTGCGGCGCTGCACGCGTGCGATCTGCACTGGCACCGGGCAATCGACGACGAGCACGCGATCGAAGCGCCCCGATCGCCCGGCCGATTCGACGAGCAGCGGAACGACGTGCATCACGTAGGGCCCGCGTGCCGCCGCGATGCGACGCTGCGACTCGGCGCGGATCATCGGATGCAGGATCGCCTCGAGCGCTTCGCGCGCCGACGGATCGTCGAATGCGCGCGCGCGCATTGCGTCGCGATCGAGCGCGCCATCGGCGCGCAGCACGGTGTCGCCGAAGCGGGCGCGGATCGCGTCGATCGCCGCGCCGCCGGCAGCGGTGAGTTCGTGCGCGATCTCATCGGTGTCGACGATGCTTGCGCCGCGCGCGGCGAAGAGGTCGGCCACCGTGCTCTTGCCGCTGCCGATGCCGCCTGTGAGTCCGACCACGAACGGCCTGCGCGACAGCGTCGCTTCTTCCGTTCGCCCTGCCGTCGACTCGTCTGCGGCTGCCGTCATGGCGACGAGTCTAGCAGCGGGGCCGACGCCCCCTCGGTCAGCCGAGCCCGTAGAACGAAGCGAGCGGATCCCGGAAATACAGCGCGAGCAGTCCCGCCCCGGCGAGGTACGGCCCGAACGGGATCGGCACCTCGCGTCCGCGCCGCGCGACGACCATCAGCGCGATGCCGACGACCGCGCCGACGACGGAGGCGAGCAGGATGATCGAAGGCAGCGCGCTCCAGCCGAACCAGGCGCCCAATGCGGCGAACAGCTTGAAGTCGCCGTAGCCCATTCCTTCCTTGCCGGTGGCGAGCTTGAACAGCCAGTACAAGCCCCACAGGCTCAGGTAGCCGGCGATCGCGCCGATGACGGCGGCGTGCAGCGGCGCGAAGACTTCCCACAGGTTGAAGGCGAGCCCGATCCACAACAGCGGCAGCGTCATGCTGTCGGGCAACAGCTGCGTATCGAAGTCGATGAACGCGAGCGCGATCAGGAAGCAGGTGAGCACCACCGCCCCGAGCGCGGCGACGTGCCAGCCGAAGTGCGCGACGGCCACGGCGCTGAGCACGGCCGTCGCGCCCTCGACGACCGGGTAGCGCGCCGGAATGGCGGCGTCGCAGGCCTTGCAGCGACCGCGCTGCAGCAGCCAGCTGACGAGCGGAATGTTCTCGGCGGCGCCGATCGAATGCCAGCAGGACGGGCACTGCGAGCGCGGAACGACCAGGTTGAAGCGCGCCGTGTGCGCGGGCGGCTCGCCGCGCAACTCGGCCGCCTGCTGCGCCCACTCGCGCTCGAGCATCTTCGGCAGCCGATGGATGACGACGTTCAGGAAGCTGCCGACGAGCAGTCCGAACACGCCCGCCGTGCCGATCGCCAGGGCGGGCGACTGTTGAAGAGCTTCGAGCATCGGCGGGGCCTCGAACATGGGAATCGGCCTGCGCTCAGACGACCTGTCCGAGCTTGAAGATCGGAAGATACATCGCGACGACCAAACCGCCGATCAGCGTGCCGAGCACGACCATGATCATCGGCTCGAGCAGGCTCGACAGGCTCTCGACGGCGTCGTCCACCTCGCGCTCGAAGATGTCGGCCGCCTTCGACAGCATCGAGTCGAGCGAGCCGGATTCCTCGCCGATCGACGCCATCTGCACCACCATGTTCGGGAACACCTGCACGTTCTGCATGGCCACCGTCAGGCTCGTGCCGGTGGACACCTCCTGCTGGACGCGCTTGGTCGCCATCAGGTAGACGTGGTTGCCGGAAGCGCCGCCCACCGAATCGAGCGCCTCGACCAGCGGCACGCCGGCGGCGAACATCGTTGACAGCGTGCGCAACCAGCGCGCAATCGTCGCTTTCTCCACGACCGAACCGAACACCGGCAGCTTCAGCAGCAGCCGGTCCATCGCCATCTGCACGCGCGGCGATCGTTTCCACGCCTGCAGCAGGAAGTACAAACCGCCGCCGATCGTGCCGAACACCAGGTACCAGTACTCGACGAAGAAATCCGATATCCCGATCACCATCAGTGTCGGGGCGGGCAGGTCGGCGCCGAAGTTCGAGAACACGTCCTTGAACGCCGGAACGACGAACAGCATGATCACCGCGACGACGATGAACGCGACGACCAGCACGGCGATCGGGTAGAACAGCGCCGACTTGATCTTGCCCTTGATCGCCAGCATCTTCTCCTTGTAGCTGGCCAGGCGGTCGAGCAGGTCGTCGAGAATGCCGGCCTGCTCGCCGGCGCCCACGAGGTTGCAGAACAGCGAATCGAAGTACAACGGATACTTGCGGAACGCCTGCGACAGCGACGTTCCCGTTTCGACGTCGCCGCGAATGTCGGTGAACAGCTTCGACACCGACGAGTTCGACGTACCGCGCGCAACGATGTCGAACGACTGCAGCAGCGGAACGCCGGCCTTCATCATCGTCGCCAGCTGGCGCGTGAACAGCGTGATGTCCTTCTCGCCGATGCGCTTGCCGCGCTTGTAGCGCCGCTTCGTCGCCTTGGTCATCAAGATGCCCTGGCGGCGCAGCGACGTCTGCACGGCGGTCGGGCTGCTCGCCCGCATCTCGCCGCGCAGCACCTTGCCGGCGCGGTCGCGCCCCTGCCACGTGTAGACCTGCTCCTTGTTCGCCGGGCGGCGCGCCGCCGCTCCGCGAGTGCCGCCTGTCGCGCGGGCGCCGGCAGTGCCGGCCGTCGTACCGATCGTGCTCATCGCATCGCCCCTTCTTCCTGGTCGTTCGCGTCGCGCGCGCCGCGGCCTGCCGTCGGCAGGCGTTCGTCGCTCACTCGTTGGTGACGCCGAGCACCTCCTCGATGCTCGTCATTCCCTGCATGACCTTGATAAGTCCGGATCGACGCAGGTCGCGCACGCCTTCGCGCTGCGCCTGTTGCGCGATCTGCAGCGCGTTGCCGTTGCCGAGGATGATCTTCTGCGTCTCCTCGGTGATCGGCATCACCTGGTAGATCCCCACCCGGCCCTTGTAGCCCGTGCCACCGCAGCGTTCGCAGCCCGCAGGCCGGTACGGCGTCCACTTGCCGTCGAGGTCCGACTCGAGAAAGCCCGCCTTCAACAGCGCGCCTTCGTCGGCGCTCAGCGGCTGCTTGCAGTTGCACAGCCGGCGCGCCAGCCGCTGCGCGGTGATCAGGATCACCGACGAGGCGATGTTGAACGGCGCAACGCCCATGTTGGCCATCCGCGTGAGCGTGGTCGGCGCGTCGTTCGTGTGCAGCGTGGACAGCACCATGTGTCCGGTCTGCGCGGCCTTGATCGCGATGTCGGCGGTCTCGAGATCGCGGATCTCGCCGACCATGATCACGTCCGGGTCCTGGCGCAGGAACGCGCGCAGCGCGGCGGCAAAGGTAAGCCCCGCCTTTTCGTTGACGTTGACCTGGTTGACGCCGGGCAGGTTGATCTCGGCCGGATCCTCGGCGGTGGAGATATTGATGCCCGGCTCGTTCAGCAGGTTCAGGCAGGTATAGAGCGAGACCGTCTTGCCCGAGCCGGTCGGCCCGGTGACGAGGATCATGCCGTACGGGCGGCGGATCGCCTCGAGCATGATCTCCTTCTGGTCGGGCTCGTAGCCCAGCGCGTCGATGCCCAGCTTCGCCGACGACGGATCGAGGATCCGCATGACGATCTTTTCGCCGAACAGCGTTGGCAGCGTCGAGACGCGGAAGTCGATTGCGCGCTGGCTCGACAGCACGATTTTCATGCGGCCGTCCTGCGGCACGCGCCGTTCGGAGATGTCGAGCCGCGAGATCACCTTGATGCGCGAGGCGAGCTTTTCCTTGATCGCCAGCGGCGGCGTCACCACCTCGCGCAACTCGCCGTCCACGCGCAGGCGGATCCGGTAGTACTTCTCGTAGGGCTCGAAGTGAATGTCGGAGGCGCCGGCCTGGATCGCCTCGACGAGCACTTTCTGCAGGAAGCGCACGACCGGCGCGTCATCGACGTCGCTGGTGTCGGCCACCGCGGCCTGGTCGTCGCCGGCGACGGCGATCTCGTCCAGCGAACCATCGACCAGCTCCTCGAGCTGCTCGGTCGCACTCTGCCCGAGGCGCTCGACCAGCCGCACCAGGCGGTCGTGCTCGACGACGATCGGGTCGAGCGCCGCCTGCGCGGAAAAGCGGATTCGGTCGAGCAGCTTCGAGTCGGTCGGATCGGAGACCGCGATCGACAGGCGCCCGCCCCGCTTGCCCAGCGCAACGACGCGCAACTCGGTGGCGAGCTTGCGGTCGAGAAGGTCGGTGGGCAGCGTGGTCGGATCGATCGCCGAAAGGTCGAGCAGCGGGTGCCCGCACAGCTCGGCAGCGAATTGCGCGAGCTGTCGCGCCGGCATGTGTCCGGCGCCGATCAGCTCGTCGACGAATCCCAGTTTGCCGGCGTCGGCCTTGCGCTGGATCGCGCTGGCCTCGTCCAGGCGAAGCAGTTGGTGCTGCACGAGCGCACGGCCGAGCCCCGACAGCGAGGTCGGTTCCTTCGTGCGGACGGAGGCGGCGACAGTGGCCATTGCGCGTGACGGGTTGGAGCGGATCGCGGGAAACTCGCGGGCAATGATGCCCGCCGCCGCAGTCCTCGCGAACGGGCGGAGCATGCGGCTGCGACGAGCGCGTGCGCGGCCCGGACGAACGGCGCGCGGCGCGTACTCCCCGCGACGCGGCGCGGGCCGGCGGGGCGCCACGATGCTTGCCGGCGCCCAATCCCATGTTGCTCGCTTACCCGGATTGCTGCGCCGCGAGCCTTTGGCCATAATCCGCGCTCGACGGCGGGGCGGCGCGGCAGCGCGGTCCACGACAAGCAGGCGCTCGATGGCCGAAAACGACTACATCCTGGAGACAAAGCGCCTCGTCAAGGAATTCAAGGGTTTCGTCGCGGTGAACGACGTCGACCTGCGCGTGCGTCGGGGCCAGATCCATGCGTTGATCGGTCCCAACGGCGCGGGCAAGACTACGTTCTTCAACCTGCTGACGAAGTTCCTGATTCCCACGGCGGGGCAGATCCTGTTCAACGGGCACGACATCACCGCCGAGAAACCGGCGCAGGTGGCGCGCCGCGGGGTCGTCCGTTCGTTCCAGATCTCGGCCACGTTCCCGAACCTCACGGTGCTCGAGAACGTGCGCGTGGCGTTGCAGCGCAAGCTGGGCACCTCGTTCCATTTCTGGAAGCCCGAGCACTCGCTCGACGTGCTCGATGCGCGCGCAATCGAGCTGCTCGGCACCGTCGGGCTGCGCGAGTTCGCCGACCACGTCACCGTCGAGCTGCCGTACGGTCGCAAGCGAGCGCTCGAGATCGCCACCACGCTGGCCACCGAGCCCGAGCTGATGCTGCTCGACGAGCCCACGCAGGGCATGGGCCACGAGGACGTCGATCGCGTCACCCAATTGATCAAGAAGGTCTCGGCCAACCGCACCGTGCTGATGGTCGAGCACAACATGAACGTCGTCGCCGACATCGCCGACACGATCAGCGTGCTGCAGCGCGGCCAGGTGATTGCCGAGGGGCCGTACGACGTCGTCTCGAGGAATCCGCAGGTGCTCGAGGCGTACATGGGCAGCGCCACCGAAGAGCTCGGGGGCGCGCATGGCCACTGAGCGCGGCGTCGAGTTCCTGCGCATCTCCGACCTGCACGCGTTCTACGGCGAGTCGCACATCCTGCACGGAGTCGACCTCGTCGTGAACCGCGGCGAGGTCGTCACGCTGCTCGGGCGCAACGGCGCCGGGCGCACGACCACGCTGAAGTCGATCCTCGGGCTGGTCGGGCGACGCACCGGGTCGATCATGGTCAACGGCGTGGAGTCGGTGAACCTGCCGCCGCACGCGATCGCGCGGCTGGGGATCGGCTACTGCCCCGAGGAGCGCGGCATCTTCGCCAGCCTGTCGTGCGAGGAGAACCTGCTGTTGCCGCCGGAGATCGGTTCGGGCGGAATGAGCCTCGACGAGATCTACGAGATGTTCCCCAACCTCGCCGAGCGGCGCAACAGCCAGGGCACGCGGCTGTCGGGCGGCGAGCAGCAGATGCTGGCGGTGGCGCGCATCCTGCGCACCGGTGCGAAGATGCTGCTGCTCGACGAGATCTCCGAAGGGCTCGCACCGGTCATCGTGCAGAGCCTCGCGCGGATGATCCGCATGCTGCGCGAAAAGGGGTTCACCATCGTCATGGTCGAGCAGAATTTCCGGTTCGCGGCGCCGCTGGCCGACCGGTTCTACGTCATGGAGCACGGTCGCATCGTCGAGCGCGTCGATGCCGCCGAGCTCGACCAGAAGATGGGCATGCTGCGTGAATACCTCGGCGTTTGAGCGCGGCAGGTCACTGGGTCCCACTACTCGAGGAGGGCGAACGATGAAAATGAGAATGACGTTTTCGGCCATGGCGGCGTCGCTGGCGCTGGCCTTCGGCGCAGCCACCGCCAACGCCGAAGTCTCCGGCGGCGTCGTCAAGATCGGCGTCATGAACGACATGTCGGGACTGTATGCCGACATCGGCGGGCCGGGTTCGGTCGTCGCGGCCAAGCTGGCGGTCGAGGACTTCCAGAAGCAGTTCAACCCGAAATTCAAGATCGAGATCGTCTCCGCCGACCACCAGAACAAGCCCGACGTCGGCTCGAACGTCGCGCGCCAGTGGTACGACACCGACGGCGTCGACGCGATCGCCGACGTGCCCACCTCGTCGGTCGCGCTGGCGGTGAGCCAGGTCACGAAGGACAAGAACAAGGCGTTCCTCGCCACCGGCCCCGGCACCTCCGACCTGACCGGCAAGGCCTGCTCGCCGAACACCGTTCACTTCCTCTACGACACGTGGATGCTGGCGCACGGCACCGGCACCGCGGTCACGAAGAACGGCGGCGACACCTGGTTCTTCCTGACCGCCGACTACGCGTTCGGTCACGCACTGGAACGCGACACGATGGAAGCCGTCAAGCAGGCCGGCGGCAAGGTGGTGGGCGCGGTACGCCATCCGCTCGCCACGCAGGACTTCTCGTCGTACCTGCTGCAGGCGCAGGCGTCGAAGGCGAAGGTGATCGGCCTGGCAAACGCCGGCGGCGACACGATCAACTCGATCAAGCAGGCGGCCGAGTTCGGCATCGTCAAGGGCGGGCAAAGCCTCGCCGGCCTGCTCGTGTTCATCACCGACGTGCACGGGCTCGGGCTCGAGAAGGCGCAGGGCCTGCTGCTTACCGAGACGTTCTACTGGGATCACAACGACAAGACGCGCGAATGGTCGAAGCGCTTCGCCGCGGCCAACAAGGGCATCTATCCGTCGTCGGACCACGCGGGCGTGTACGGGGTGATTCTCGACTATCTGAAGGCCGTCAACGAGATCAACTCCGACGACGGAGCGAAGGCCATCGCGCAGATGAAGTCGCGGCCCGCCGAGGATCCGCTGTTCGGCAAGAGCACGACGCGCATCGACGGACGCACGCTGCACCCGGCCTATCTCTTCGAGGTGAAGAAGCCCAGCGAGTCGAAGGGCCCGTACGACTACTACAAGCTGCGCGCGACGATCCCGGCCGAAGAGGCGTTCCGTCCGTTGAACGAGGGCGGTTGCCCGCTGGTGAAGTCCTGAGTCCTTCGGGCTCGTTGCGCCCGGATTGCCGGGCGCATGTAATGACACCCGCGGAGCCGGTTCGCCGGCTCCGCGGTTGATTCCGTCTCCGGATCGCAGACCCGATGGAAATCTTCGGCATACCGACCGTCGCGCTGTTCGGACAGTTGCTGATCGGCCTGATCAACGGTTCGTTCTACGCGCTGTTGTCGCTCGGCCTCGCCGTGATCTTCGGCCTGCTGAACATCATCAATTTCGCGCACGGCGCGCTGTACATGCTGGGCGCCTTTACCGCATATCTGCTGCTTTCGAAACTGGGCATCGGCTACTGGTGGTCGCTGATCCTCGCGCCGATCATCGTCGGCGTGATCGGCATGATCATCGAGCGCACGATGCTCGCGAAGCTCTACAAGCTCGATCACCTGTACGGCCTGCTGCTCACCTTCGGGCTGGCGCTGATCATCCAGGGGCTGTTTCGCAACTGGTTCGGCTCCTCGGGCGAGCCGTATCCGATTCCGTCTGCGCTCACCGGTTCGCAGAACCTCGGTTTCATGTTCCTGCCGAACTACCGGGCGTGGGTCATCGTGGCCTCGGTCTTCGTCTGCCTGGGCACCTGGTTCATCATCGAGCGCACGCGGCTGGGCGCGTACCTGCGCGCGGCCACCGAGAATCCGCAACTGGTGCAGGCCTTCGGCATCAACGTGCCGCGGATGATCACGCTCACCTACGGCTTCGGTGTGGCGCTCGCCGGCTTCGGCGGCGTGATGGCCGCGCCGATCTACCAGGTCAGCCCGCAGATGGGAGAGCACCTGATCATCGTCGTGTTCGCCGTCGTCGTCATCGGCGGCATGGGGTCGATCATGGGTTCCATCGTCACCGGCTTCGGACTCGGCCTGATCGAGGGGCTCACCAAGGTCTTCTACCCCGAGGCGTCGAACACCGTGATCTTCGTGATCATGGCGATCGTCCTGTTGATCAAGCCGGCCGGCCTGTTCGGCACGCAGAAGTAGGTCCGCTCGAATGGCGAACGAAACCACCACGCTCGCGCGGCCGGCAGGCGCGAAGACGCACCTGCACGTGCAGGCCGACACCAGCTATCAACGCTACGCGCTCGTGTTGATGGCCGCGGCCTTCGTGCTGCTGCCGCTGTTCGTCTATCCGGTGTTCCTGATGAAGGTGATGTGCTTCGCGCTGTTCGCGTGCGCATTCAACCTGCTCATCGGTTTCGGCGGGCTGCTGTCCTTCGGGCACGCGATGTTCCTCGGCACCGCGGGCTACGCGACGGCGCATGCGGCGAAGGTTTGGGGCCTCACGCCCGAACTGGCGATCCTCTTCGGCACCGGTTGTTCGGCGCTGCTCGGCTGGGTCACCGGGCTGCTCGCCATCCGCCGCCAGGGCATCTATTTCGCGATGATCACGCTCGCGCTGGCGCAGATGGTCTACTTTTTCTATCTGCAGACGCCGTTCACGCACGGCGAGGACGGCATCCAGGGCGTGCCGCGCGGCAAGCTGTTCGGCGTCATCGACCTGAACAACACCGTGGCGATGTACGCACTCGTCTTCGTCGTCTTCTTCGGCGGCTTCCTGCTGATCTGGCGCATCGTGCATTCGCCGTTCGGGCAGGTGCTCAAGGCGATCCGCGAGAACGAGCCGCGCGCCACTTCGCTCGGCTACGACACCGACCGCTACAAGCTCGTCGCGTACATCCTGTCGGGCACGCTATCGGGACTGGCCGGCGCGACGAAGGCGATGGTCTTCCAGCTCGCCTCGCTCACCGACGTCTACTGGACGATGTCGGGCGAGGTGGTGCTGATGACGCTGGTCGGCGGCCTGGGCACATTGTTCGGTCCGGTGGTCGGCGCTGCGGTGATCATCACGATGCAGAACTACCTGGCGCAGATCGGCGCCTGGGTGACGATCGTGCAGGGCGCGATCTTCGTGCTGTGCGTGCTGGCGTTCCGCCGCGGCATCGTCGGCGAGATCGCTCACCTGCTGCGCAAGCCGCTGTAGGCGGTTGATTCGCGCATCGGCACCAGGCCGAGCTCGAGCGCGCGGACGACGGCCGCCGTTCGCGTCTCCACGCCGAGCGTCGGGTACGCATGGGCCCATCGAGGCTCCCCTTGACCGGCGCAATCCGCGATTTCGCGTACGCAAGGCCGCGTATTGGCAAGCACGGACGTCACGGCGAAGATTGTCCTGTCGCAGTATGGGTCTGCGGCGAATCGAGACAAGGAGTATCCAAATGTCGCAATCAATGTTGCGCCGGACGATCGGCCTCGCGGCACTGTCACTCGTCGCCGCGCCTGCGTTCGCCTCCGTGTCGTATTTCGGCGGAGAGACCGCCTACGAGCCCGCGTACGAACCGTCGACGGTCACGCGCGCGGAAGTTCTCGCCGAACTCCAGCGCGCGCAGCGCGACGGCGAGTTGATGGTGAACTACGAAATCTCTGCGCCGTACTTCGCTTCGCACGCCGTATCGCAGGAGCCGAGGCAGCCCGTCTTCGCGTCGATGTCGGGCAGCTCCGAGGCTGCGTTCGATTATTCGATCTATTCGCCGAACGGTTGAGCGGCGAGCGCCGCGATCCGGGGCGACGCCCGGATCGCGTGCGCGGTCGTGCGGGAACGCGCGAACTATTCGACGACCGTCTGCGACTGCTCGCGCAGGTACAGCGGCAGATACCAGAACGAGCCGATCGCCTTGCCGGTGCTGCCGCTCGCCTTCCAGCCGCCGAAGGGTTGGTAGCCGGGCCAGGCACCGGTCGTCGCGCCCTGGGGGCGGTTCACGTAGGCGACGCCGACTTCCACCTCGTCGAGGAAACGCTGCGCCTCCTCGGGCGCCCCATAGAAGCCGGCGGTCAGTCCGTAGTCGGAGCGGTTCGCCTCGCCGATTGCCTCGTCGAGCGAATCGATCTCGCTCACCAGAACCAGCGGCAGGAACTGTTCGTCGCTCCATAGCGCGTCGTCGCGCGGCGCCTGTGCCACGGTGGGCGCGACGAACCAGCCGCGCGCGAATGCGCCGTCGTCGAGCACGCGTCCGCCCGCGTCGATGCGTCCGACCTCCTTCAGCCGCTCGACGCAGCGCCGATAGCGCGCCTGGGCGCGCTCGTCGATGACCGGACCCATCCAGTTGCTTCGCTCGGTGGGATCGCCCACGGCGATCGATTTCGCGGCCGCGACGAGGCGCTCGCGCAGCGCGCCAGCCGCGTCGCGTTCGACGAGCACGCGCGAGCACGCCGAGCATTTCTGACCCTGCAGCCCGAAGGCCGAGCGCCAGATGCCGGTGGCGGCACGTTCCAGGTCGGCGTTGCGGCTGACGATCGCGGCGTTCTTGCCGCCCATCTCGGCGATGCACGGTCGCGGCCAGCGCTGTTGCGCGAAACGGCGCACGATGCCCATACCGACCTCGTACGAACCGGTGAAGGTGATGCCGGCGACTGCCGGGTGCGCGACGAGCGCTTCGCCGACTTCCACGCCGGCGCCGCTGACCAGGTTGGCGGCGCCGGGCGGAACGCCCGCATCGTGCAGCGCTTTCATCAGAAGCTGGCCGCACAGCGAAGTGGCGCTCGCCACCTTGAAGACCACCGTGTTGCCGGCGACCAGCGCCGCGGCGATCGGACCGCCGGCGAGCGCGAACGGGAAGTTGAAGGGCGCAATCACCGCCCACACGCCGTAGGGACGCAAGACCGTCCGGTTGCGGCTGACGAAACCCTTCAGCGGGTCGTTCGGCAGTTCGCGGCGAAAGCCGTCGTTCTGTTCGAACTGGTCGCAGTACCAGCGGAACAGGTCCGCCGTCTCCTGGACTTCGCCGAGCGCCTCCATGCGGTTCTTGCCGACCTCGATCGCCATCGCCGCAGCGATCAGGTAGACGCGCTGCTCGATCAGCGCAGCTACGCGGCGCAGCGTCGCGACGCGTTCGGGCCACGGCGTGCGGGCCCAGCCCGAATACGCCCGCTGCGCTGCCCGCACCGCTGCCCCCACGTCGTCGGCGCGGCCGGCGGCGAAACGGCCGATCAGACGGTCGCGGTCGATCGGCGAACGAAGCTCGTAGCTCGACGCGGCCTGTCGTTCGCGGCCGTCCACGAACATCGCATGGTCCGCGCCCAGCCCGCGCGTTGCCTGCACGAGCGCCGCGTCGAAGCGCTCGTGCAACTCCGGGGGCGGATCGAACATCGTCGAGTAGGTAAGCCGGAAATCGCTTGCCGCGTCCATCGTCGCACCTCGCAAATGCAGGCAGGCCTGGAGAAGGGAATGGGGCAAGGGTACAGGCAAGCCGCCGCTCGACTGGCGAAACGCCACGCACGTCGGCAGGAGTCGGGGCAATAGGCCGAAAGGCCTATGGCGAGCGTGAAACACGGCTCCTTCGAGGCGCAGCCTGCGGTGCTAGAAGCGTAACCGTGTACCAACCGCAGGCGGGAGTCATCTTGTCCGACCGGCGCTTCGAAGAAACGCGCGCCCAGCTCGAGCGCGCCGACGGCGCGTTGCGCCACGGCGAGCACGACCACGCCCGCGGCTGCGCGATCGTCGCCGCGCAGCTCGCCGCGGCGGCAGGTGACGCGCATGGCCAGGCCGAGGCGCTGCTGCGCATTGCGCGCATCGATACCTTCGTTTCGCGGCTGCGTAGCGCGCATCGTGCCGCCCACCGCGCCGTCCAGCTCTTCGAGCAGGCGGGCGACGCGGCCGGCGAGGCGCGATCGCTCGTCATCTACTCGTACGTGGCCAGCTGCCTGCGACGAAACGAGCTGGCGGTGACTTCCGCGATCATGGCAGCAGCGCTGGCGCAGACGCTGGGCGATGCGCGGCTGCTGGCGTCTGCGCACAACGCACGCGGGATCGCGCTGATCGCCAACGGCGACTTCGATCGCTCCGCCGACGCGCTCGACAAGGCGGCCGAGTACGCGGCTCGGCATGGCGAGGCGGCGACCTTCCCGTCGCGGCTGAATCGCTGCTACGGCGAGATCGTTCGCACGAGCGTCGAACGTCACCTGTATTCGTATCCGGCCGATGGCACGCTGCTCGAGTAGGCCTTGCAGGCGTGCCGCAGCCTGGTGCGCGACGCACCCGTTGCACAGCTCGACGGCGATGCCGAGCCGACGCCGCGCGCGCTGCTGGCCTTCTCCGAGTGCATCGCCGCCGCGTGGCGCGACGACGCGGACGAAGCCGACGCGCAGGCGATGCGGGTCGCCGCGTGCGCGGCTCGACATGCGCGCACGTCGTGGCTGCATGCGCTCGCGATGTGGGCGCAATGCGAGGTGGCACGTTGTCGCGGCGACCTTCCAACGGCCGCGGCATCGGTGCGCGCGATGATCGACGTTGCGCTTTCGGTGGAGCACGAGCAGCTCGCGCGCACCGGCCACATGCTGGCGAGCGATGTGCTCGACGCGCAGGGTCGCAGTCGCGAAGCGCTCGCCGAGCTTCGCGCGCTGGCTCGGCGAGACATCGAGATTCGTCGCGAGAGCCTCGAGCATCACGAGCGCGTGGCGCAGCGCCAGCTCGAACTGCGTCACCGCTCGCAGCAGCTACGCGAAATGGAAGCCGAATCGCGCCGGCTCGAACAGTGGTCGCTCGAGGATCCGCTCACCGAGTTGCCGAACCGGCGGCAGCTCGAGCAATGCATCGCTGCGGCGCTCGCCCGCGGCGCAGCCGCCCGTCGGGGCACGGCGATCGCACTGCTCGACGTCGACCGCTTCAAGGAGATCAACGACCGGCATTCGCATGCGATCGGCGACCGCGTGCTGCAATCGCTCGCCGCGCTGCTGCGTGCCCATCTGCGACAGGGCGATCTCCCGGCACGGATGGCGGGCGACGAGTTCGTGATCGTCTTCGGCAACGCCGATCTGCACAGCGCGCGCATGGTGTGCGAGCGGCTGCGCGAGGCGGTTCGCCAGTTCGCCTGGCATGAACTGGCGCCCGGCGTCGAGGTCGATATCAGCGTCGGCGTTGCCGAGGCAACGCCGCAGGACACGATGGACACGCTGCTCGCGCGCGCGGACGAGGACATGTACCGGATGAAGAGCCGCTCGGCGCGCTGACGTCGCGCCTGCGCGCGCGACGCTTCGGTCAGCGCGCGCCTGCCGCCTCGAGCATCGCTTCGATCGACTCGAACTTGTGCCGGCAGCGATCGGCGCCGGCACGCGCGAGCTCGGCGGCGTCGATGCGCCGCCATGCCGCATGGTCGATCACGCGAACGCCGCGCGCCGCGAGCCTTGCAGCGAGTGCTTCGCCGCCGCCGCGGCCGTGCTCGGTGAGCTCGGCGGCGATGCGCTGCGCGACGCGCTGCGCCTCGGTGCGATTGGTCGGGATGGTTCCGGAAGGGCCGCGGCCGGCCCACCCGGTGACGAAGAGTCCGTCGTCGATGCGTGCGTCCTCGTTGACGAACACGCCGGCGTTCGGCGCCGCCGTGCAGCAGTCGATCGCCTGGTAGCCGATGCAGCTGACGGCGAGCTGCGCGGGCAGCACGAGCGGCTCGCCGCCTGCGCGCGCGAAGCGCACCGATTCGAGCCGCTCGCGTCCCTCGAAGGCGAGCGGCGTCGCGCCGAAATGAAAGACGATGCGAACGGCACTCTCGCGCGCATCCTGCGACTGCGCGAAACCGCGCAGCAGTTCGAGAATCGCTGCAGATTCGCCGGAAGCCTGGGAGCGTTCGGGCGCCTGCGCATGCTGGGGAGGCTGAGGCGTAGCGAGCGCCTGCGGCTGGGCGAGCGCCTGCGGCTCTGTAAGCGCCTGCGGCTCGGCGATCACCGGGCGCGCGTTCGCGAGCTTGCCCAGCTCGGCGAGCTCGGCTCGGGTGAACTTCGCGTCGGCCGGACCACGCCGCCCGACGATGTGGATCGTCTCGATCCGCTGCGCGAGAAGCCGCTCGTGCACCTGAGGCGACAGGTCGGAGCCGGCAAGTTCGGCGGCGTTTTTCGCGAGCACGCGCGCGACGTCGATCGCGACGTTGCCGTTGCCGATGACCACCGCCTCGCGCACGTCGAGCAGCGGCGGCGCGACGCAGTCGGGATGGCCGTTGTACCAGCCGACGAACGAAGCCGAGCCGACCACGCCGGGCAGCGACTCGCCGGGAATGCCGAGTCGGCGATCGCGCGGTGCGCCGGTGGCGAGCACCACTGCGTCGTAGAGTTCCTTCAGCTCGTCAAGGCGGACGTCGCGGCCGACCTCGACGTTGCCGAAGAAACGAAGTTGATCGCGCGCGAGCACGCGATCGAGCAGGCGCGCCACGGCCTTCGTTCCCTGATGATCGGGCGCGACGCCGTAGCGCACGAGGCCGAAGGGAACCGGAAGGCGCTCCACGATGTCGACGCGTGCATCGGGCACGAGGCGAAGCAGTTGGTCGGCCAGATAGCAGCCGGCCGGACCGCTGCCGACGATGGCGATGTGTTTCACGAGCGAGGAGTTCCGTAGGGAAAAGGCGCGTCGGCTGCGCAGTAATGGCGCATTATTGCCTCCGAAACCCGGCAGCCCACGAACATCGCGACAAGGAGCGCAGGAATGCGGTCGCCACTCACGATCCTCGTCGCGACCATGACCGGAACGGCGGAGATGGTCGCGCAGGAAGTGCAGCAGGTGCTCGAGGCAAAAGGCGCCGAGGTCGAGTTGCGCATGATGGACGGGCTCGATGCGGGCGCGTTCGCCGCAGGCGGTTTCTTCCTCGTCTGCACGTCCACCTACGGCTTCGGCAACGTCCCCGACAACGCGCAGGAGCTGATCGACAGCCTGGAGGCGGCGCGTCCGGATCTGTCGAGCGTCGTGTACGGCGTGATCGCGCTGGGCGACCGCACCTACGGCGACACCTTCTGCCACGGCGGCACGCGCTTCGACCAGCTGCTGTCGTCGCTGGGCGCGCGCCGTGCCGGCGACATGCTGCAGCACGATGCGAGCTCGGGGGAACTGCCCGAGGAGGTGGCGCCGACCTGGGCGCTCGCCTGGGTGCAGCAGACCGACGAGCCCGGCCGCACGCCGGACGCATCGGGCGCAGGCGAAGGACCCGAGCCATCTTCGCAATCCGATCGAGCAAGGAGCGAGTAGTCATGTCCGACTGGGTCAAGACCTTTCGCGGCGTCGTCCTCGCCTCCGAGTACGATGCGGCGAGCCACATGAACTCGCGGATGTACGTCTCGCGCTTCGACCAGGCTACGTGGCTGCTGCTGCACGCGATCGGGCTGACGCCGACGACGATGAAGGACAGGCGGCTGCGCGTGGCGATCGTCCGGCAGAACTTCCAGTTCATGCGCGAACTGCGCGGCGGCGAGCTCGTGCAGGTGCGCAGCGGCTTCCTCGCCGTCGGCGACAAGTACTTCCGCTTCCTGCACCAGATGTTCGACGACGAGGGCGGCGCGATGCTTGCGACCTGCGACAGCGTGGCGGTGCAGGCGGCGCTCGATACGAACCAGAGCGTGCCGCTCGAGGCGGCGTTGCGCGAGCGGGCGAAGGCGCATCTGGTTACGGACAATCGGCCGGAGCCTGCGCTGCCGAGTTGAGGGCGGGCAGGCGCCAGCAGGCCGGGGGCGCGCGGCATGGTGTGGGCTCGCGTGCGCGAGACCGCGCACGCGAGGCGGCGGCATCAATCCGCGCTACGCAGCGTCGGTGGTCGGTTCAGCCGCTACCGCCTGCCGCTCGAAGCAATCGTGGGTTGGTCGGATGAGCGCGCGCTTTTGGCGCATTCCGGTCCGCCCATCGGGTGGCGCGGCCGGAATTGTCTGCTATTCGCGCCTTGCGGCCGGCGATCCCTCAGGTGCATGCAAGAACGCGCAGATTCCGCGCATTTCGGCGGGCGTGGACGGCAGGTGTCCGAGCAATACGGGTTCTCGAAGTTGCCGTTCGCGGCGGGACGCTCGTCGGCCATCAGTATTCGTCGAGTGCTCGTTGAACGGCCATCGGTGTTCGTCGATGCGCGTTGAAGTAGTAGGTGTTCGCCGCTAGCGACGGAGCTGTTCGCTGCGCGAACAACCCGCGCCTTTGCCCGCGCCGACCCGACGAACCGCGCCCGCACCCGCGAAACGCCTACGCCCGCTTCCCTCTCAGCGCTTCGGCGGCGTCAGGTACGCCGCGGTGGCCCCGAGCGTCGCCTTGCTCGCGCCGATCTCCATGCGCGCGATCGACTGCAGGTGCACTTCGTCGGGCCCGTCGGCGAAGCGCAGCGCGCGACCCCAGGTCCACGAATCCGCCAGCGGCGTGTCGGGGCTGATGCCCATCGCGCCGAAGACCTGCATCGCGCGGTCGACGACCGTCGTGTGCATCACCGGCACGAGCGCCTTGATCATCGCGATTTCCTTGCGCGCGCCCTTCGCGCCGACGCGGTCGATCATCCACGCCGTTTTCAGCACGAGCAGCCGCGCCTGGTCGATCTCGATGCGCGAGCGTGCGATCCCTTCGGCGACACTGCCGTGCTGGTACAGGAATTTGCCGAAGGTCTTGCGTTCCTGCGCACGCTCGGTCATCAGTTCGAGCGCGAGTTCGGCTGCGCCGATCGAGCGCATGCAGTGGTGGATGCGTCCCGGTCCGAGGCGCGCCTGCGCGAGCGTGAATCCGCTGCCTTCTTCGCCGAGCCGATTCGAGACCGGCACGCGCGCGTTGCGGAAGACGATCTCGCAATGGCCTTCGGGCGCGAAGTGGTTGACGGTGGTGATGTTGCGCACGACATTGACCCCGGGCGTATCCATCGGCACGAGGACCATCGTCTGTTGGCGATGGCGTTCCGCTTCGGGGTCGGTCTTGCCCATCACGATGAGAATGCGGCAGTTCGGGCGCGCTGCGTTCGTGATGAACCACTTGCGTCCGTCGATCACGTAGTCGTCGCCGTCGCGGCGGATCGACGTCGTGATGTTCGTCGCGTCGGAGGAGGCGACGTCGGGCTCGGTCATCGCGAAAGCGGAGCGGATCTCCCCGTTCAGCAGCGGAACGAGCCAGCGCTCGCGCTGCTGCGGCGTGGCGAACATGTGCAGCAACTCCATGTTGCCGGTGTCGGGCGCATTGCAGTTGAAGACCTCGGAAGACCACGAGACGCGGCCCATGATTTCGGCGAGCGGCGCGTATTCGAGGTTGGTCAACCTCGTGCCCGGCTCGTCGTCGGCCAGCGCCGGCAGGAACAGGTTCCACAGGCCTTCGGACTTCGCCAGCGCTTTCAGGTCTTCGAGAAACGAGACCGGGTAGTGACCGGCGTGGACCTCGTCGCGCCACTGGCCGATGCGCGGGACGATGTGATCGTCGAGAAAGTCGCGCACGCGCCGGCGCAGTTCCTCGACTTTCGGGGTGTAGGCGAAGTCCATCGATTCCTCCGTCGGTTGCGGGCCGATCGTAGCGCAGCCGCCTTCGCGGTGCGTGCGTTCAGCTTCGATTCAGCGCTCTGCGACAATACTCGTCCGGTTCGTGAAGCGGACGAAGCGGCGCCGTCTGGCGCACCGTCGTGCACACGCGAGGAACCAGGCGCTTCGATGACTCATTCCCGCTCTTTTCCTGCTCGCCCTTCCCGATGGATCCTGCGCGCGGCGACGATCGCCGCCACGGCGATCGTCGCTTCGCAGGCGCTCGCCGCGCACGATTCGCCGTCGCTGCCGGCGCGGCAGTTCGCCACAGCCGGAATCGAGACCGTACCTGCTCGTGCGGCTTCCTCGGATCGCATCTCCCACCTGCCGGCACACGTGCAGGTGCCGAATGCGCAGCAGCGCTTCGTCGCGACGCCGATCGGCGGTCTCGTCACCGAAGTGCGCGTCGGCGTCGGCGACACGGTGAAGGAAGGCCAGCCGCTGGCCCGGGTGGTCAGCGCGGAGCTGCTTGCGCTGCAGCGCGATCTCGCGCAGGCGGGCGCCGAGCGCGAGCGTTCGCAGCGGGCGCTGGCGCGCGACGAGCGCCTGCTCGCCGAAGGGCTGGTCGCCGAGTCGCGCGTGGACGCGAGCCGCGCTGCCGATCGGCAGGCGCAAGCGGCGCTCGCCGAGAAGCGCAACCTGCTCGCCCTGTCCGGCGCGCGCCCGCTGTCGGCCGGCAACTTCGAGCTCGTGGCGCCGATCTCTGGCGTCGTCCTGGCGCAGGAGGTCCATCCTGGGCAGCGCATCGACGCGGCCACGACGCTGTTCCGCATCGCGCGTCTGGATCCCCTCGAACTGCAGATCGACGTGCCGATCGCCGCGGCGTCGCGCGTCGCGGTCGGCGCCGCCGTGCACGTTCCGCAGGCCGGAGCGGCAGGGCGCGTCCTCGCGGTAGGGCGCGCGGTCGGTGATGCGCAGACCGTCCTGGTGCGTGCACGGCTCGACGCGGGGACGACGACGCTCGGCCCCGGACAGCACGTCGAGGCGGAGATCGACGCGAGCAGAGCCGCCGCGTCGGGCGAGCGCAGCTGGGCGGTGCCCGCGGCGGCGCTCGTGCGCCTGGGCGCCGGCGGTTCGGCACCGGCGGTCTTCGTGCTGCGCGGCGAAAACTACGTCGCGGTGCCCGCCGTGCCGCTGGGCGAACTCGGACGCGATATCGTCGTCCAGGCTGCGCTGAGCGACGGCGAACCCGTCGTCGGCAGCGGCGCGAGCCAGCTGAAGGCCGCGCTCGGCGCGCCGGCGCCCGCTGCGACGCCCGGCTCCGCAGTGAAGTAAGGAGACCCCGATGCTCGCCCGCATCGTCGACTTCTCGCTGACGCAGCGCCTGCTCGTGCTCGTGCTGACCGCGCTGCTGGTCGGCGCAGGCGTCGTCGCATTGCGCGAGCTGCCGATCGACGCCTTTCCCGACGTCTCGACCACGCAGGTCAAGATCATCGTCAAGGCGCCCGGCATGACGCCCGAGGAGGTCGAAAGCCGCATCACGATCCCGATCGAGCAGGAGCTGCTCGGCATCTCGCGCCAGCGGCTGCTGCGTGCAGTGTCGAAATACGGCATCACCGACATCACCGTCGACTTCGACGACGGCACCGACATCTACTGGGCGCGTCAGCAGGTGGCCGAACGCTTCGCCTCGGCGAGCGAACTGCTGCCCTCGCAGGCGAGCGGCGGGCTGGCGCCGATCACCACGCCGCTGAGCGACCTGTTCATGTTCACCATCGAGGGACCGCTCCCGCTCGAGCAGAAACGCACGCTGCTCGATCGCGTCGTGCGCCCACAGCTGCGAACCGTGCGCGGCGTCGCCGACGTCAACAGCCTCGGCGGTTTCGTGCGCACCTACGAGGTGGTGCCGAACCCGCAGCTGCTGGCGATCCGCGGCCTGGGCCTCGAGGACCTGCGCGGTGCGATCGAGCGCAACAACCGCAACGACGGCGCCGGTCGCATCGTCGAGGGCGAGGAAGTGATGATCGTGCGCACCGAGGGCGCGATCGGCAGCGTCGCCGATCTCGGCGCGATCGTCATCGCGACGCCCGGCGAGGTGCCGGTGCGCGTGTCCGACGTCGCCGACGTTCGCATCGGCAGCCTCACGCGCTACGGTGCGGTCACGCGCGATGGTGCGGAGGCCGTCGAGGGAATCGTGCTCGGCCTGCGCGGCGCCAACGCGCAGCAGGTGATCGGCGGCGTGAAGCAGCGCCTCGCGGCGCTCGCGCCGTCGCTGCCCGAAGGCACCACGATCCGTCCCTTCTACGACCGCTCGGCGCTCGTCGATCGTGCGGTCGGCACGGTGTCGAAGGCGCTGCTCGAGGCGATCGTGCTCGTGCTCGCGCTGCTGCTCGCGTTCCTCGGCAACCTGCGCGCGGCGCTGGTCGTCGCGTTGACGCTGCCGCTGGCCGCGCTGGGCACCTTCGTGCTGATGCGCTACACGGGCCTGTCGGCCAACCTGATGAGCCTGGGCGGACTGGCGATCGCGATCGGGCTGCTGGTCGACGGCGCGGTGGTCGTCGTCGAGAACATCGAGAGCCGCCTGGGCGAGGGCGGCGCGCAGCGGCGGCTGCCGATGCTGCACGTCGTCTATCGCGCGGTGCGCGAGGTTGCCGTGCCGGTCGTCTCGGGCGTGGCGATCATCGTCATCGTCTTCGTGCCGCTGCTGTCGCTGCAGGGGCTCGAAGGCAAGCTCTTCGTCCCGGTGGCGCTTTCGATCGTCTATGCGCTGTCGACTTCGCTCGTGCTCGCGCTCACCGTCATTCCGGTGCTTGCGTCGCTGCTGCTGCATCGGCGCGATGCGCACATGCCGTGGCTCGCGCGCAAGCTGGACGCGCTGTACGTGCCGGTTCTCGGCTGGTCGCTGCGGCACGCGAAGACCGTCGTCGCCGTCGCGATCGCGCTGCTCGTCGCCGCCGGCGGCGCGTACACGCTGCTGGGCAAAAGCTTCATGCCGACGATGGACGAGGGCGACGTGATCATGCAGCTCGAGAAGCTGCCGTCGATCAGCCTCGCGCAGACGATCGCCGTCGATGCGCGCGTGCAGCGCGCGATCCTCGACCAGGTGCCCGAGGTGCGCAGCATCGTCGCGCGGTCGGGCTCCGACGAGCTCGGCCTGGACCCGATGGGACTGAACGAGACCGACGGCTTTCTCGTGCTGAAGCCGATCGCCGAGTGGCGCGTGCCCGACAAGGCCTGGCTCGTCGACGAGCTGCGCAAGGTAACCGACGAATTTCCGGGCTTGGAGGCGTCGTTCACGCAGCCGATCGAGATGCGCATCTCGGAGATGCTCACCGGCGTGCGCGGTGACGTGGCGATCAAGGTATTCGGGCCCGACCTCGGCGAACTGGGCTCGCTCGCCTCGCGCATCGAGTCGTTGCTCGTCGCGATCCCCGGCTCCGAGGACGTCTTCACCGCACGCAACGAGGGCGTGCAATACCTGCAGGTGCGCATCGACCGCCTCGCCGCCGGACGCCTGGGGCTGTCGGTGGACGAACTGCAGGCGAGCCTGCGCGCGCTGATCGAGGGTCAACCGGCGGGCGCCGTGATGGAGGCGGGCTGGCGCGTGCCGATCCTGCTGCGCGCCGGCGAGGATGTGCGCGCGAGCGCCGCGCGTTTCGGCGACCTGCGCATCGCGCTGCCCGACGGCAAGGCGGTGCCGGTGTCGGCGGTCGCGCAGATCGAGCGCGTCGACGGGCCGGTGAAGATCGAGCGCGAGAACGCCGCGCGCTACGCGACCATCCGCACCAACGTGCGTGGACGAGACCTCGTCGGCTTCGTCGACGAAGCGCGTGCGCGCATCGCTTCCGAGGTGACGCTGCCGACCGGCTACCGGATCGAATGGAGCGGCCAGTTCGAGAACCAGCAGCGCGCGGCGGCGCGCCTGGCCATCGTCGTGCCGGTGGCGTTGCTGCTGATCTTCCTGCTGCTGTTCTCGACCTTCCACTCGGTGCGGCAGGCCGCGCTCGTATTGGCGAACGTGCCCTTCGCGATGGTCGGCGGCGTGTTCGCGCTGCTCGCCGCGGGGGAATACCTGTCGGTGCCGGCCTCGGTGGGATTCATCGCGCTGCTCGGCATCGCGGTGCTCAACGGAGTCGTGCTCGTCGCGCATTTCAACCAGTTGCTCGACCACCGCATCCCGATCGAGCAGGTCGTCATCGAAGGTTCGCGCCGGCGTCTGCGCCCGGTGCTGATGACGGCGTCGATTGCGGCGTTCGGACTGGTGCCGCTACTGTTCGCCACCGGTCCGGGCTCGGAGATCCAGCGGCCGCTGGCGATCGTCGTCATCGGTGGGCTGGCGACGTCGACGCTGTTGACGTTGCTGCTCTTTCCGATCCTGTTCCGGCGCTTCGGCGTGGAGAAGGGCGTCAAGATGGGCGCGAAGAAGCGCGACGACGAATCGCCCGCCGCGGCGAGCGCGCCACGTCCGACCGATCGCGCCGTCGTGGAGACCGTTGAATGACCGAACGACCGGATCGATCGAGTTGCGCGTCGACGCAATCCGTCGTGCTGCTCACGCTGATCGCTGCCGCCACGCTCGAGGAGAACATCGCGGATCTGCTGCTCGAGTCGCCCGAACTCGCCAGCGGCTTCACCTCCAGTGCCGCTTCCGGCCACGGCGCCGACCTGCGGTTCGAGGCGGCGAGCGAGCGCGTGCGGGGACGCGGCCGACGTGTTCGCTTCGAGCTTGCGGTGGAGGAGAAGGCCGCGCATGCGTTGCTCGATCGCCTGCGCGGGTCGCTGGGCGATGCGAACGTCTACTACTGGATCTGTCCCATGATCGAATCAGGAACGCTGGTCGCGCGTATGACGACCGGGGCGCCGCGGTGAAGCGGACGCTGCTTGGCCCGGCGCTGGCCGTTGCGCTGCTCGGAGCCGCCGCATCCGGCCCTTCGTTCGCAGAGGTGGCGCCGCAGGCGCCGATGCAATCTGCGCAGACCGCTCCGGCGGCAGAATCGGCTTTGGCGCCGGGAGTGGCTTCCCCGAACGATTCGTATCCGCCCGAGCTGCCGCCCGCCGAGCGTGTACGCGCCGCGATCACCGATGCGCCCGACGTGCATGCCGCCGCTGCGCTGCTCGAAGCGGCGCTTGCCGAACGACGTCGGCTCGTCGTGGGTCCGCACGAATGGTCCACGCGCGCCGATTACCAGCGCCGCCGCGTGCACGAGGTGGGCGCCAACGATCGCTTCAACGAGTGGAGCCTGTCGCTCGAGCGTGGCGTGCGGCTGCCGGGAAAGGCCGAGCTCGATCGCCAGCTCGGTGCCGAGCGCATCGCCGAGGCCGAGATCGCGCTGGGTGATGCGCGGCACGAGGCGTCGCGGCGGATGCTCGCGCTCTGGTACGCGATGCTGCGCGAGCGGCACAGCGCGCAACTGCTCGCCAATCAGGCCGAACTGGCAACCCGCGAAGCCGCCGGCGTCGCGCGTCGGCGCGAGCTCGGCGACGCGTCGCGACTCGACGAGATGCAGGCGGCAGCCGACGCCGAGCAGGCCGAGGCGGCACGGCGCGTCGCGGCAGACCTGGCCGAGCGCGCGGCGATCACGCTCGCCCGCGAGTTCCCGGCGCTCGCCGACGCCGTGCCGCCGCAGGCGCTGCCCGAGCCGCCCGAGCCCGCGGAAGACCTTGCCGCGCTCGCGCGGCGCGCGCTCGAGGAGAACCATGCGCTGCGCGGTGCGCAGGCTGCTGCGGCCAGCGCGCGCACCGCAGCGCAGCGCGCGCTCGCCGATCGCCGGCCGGATCCGACGGTGGGCGTGCAGTACGGCAGCGAGCGGGCAGGGGGCGAGCGCATCCTCGGCGCCTTCGTGTCGATACCCTTCGGCGGCGAGGCGCGCCGCGCGCAGGCGGATGCGAGCCTCGCGCGTGCCGCAGCGCTCGGGCAACGCGCCGAAGCGCAGCGCCGTCAGATCGATGCCGAAGTCGCGTCGCTGCTGTCGGCGGCACGCTCGGGTGTCGCCCGTTGGCAGTCAGCCCAGCGCAGCGCGCAACTGCAGGCGAGCGCCGCCGAACGCGTCGCCCGTGCTCGCGAGTTGGGCCAGGCCGATCTCGCCGAAGTGCTGCGGGCGCGGCGCCTGGCGCTCGATGCGGCGCTGCGTGCGCAGGGCGTGCAGGTGGACGCGCTCGAGAGCCGCGCGCGGCTCTTGCTCGATGGGCATCGACTGTGGGATTTCGAGCCGGAGTACTGATTGCTCGCTGCGATCGGGGCGTGCGCCGGTGCGCAGAGCGACTGGCGAAGTGAGCGCGGGAGAATGCAGTAAGAGTTCTGGTCGGGGTGAGAGGATTCGAACCTCCGGCCTCTACGTCCCGAACGTAGCGCTCTACCAGGCTAAGCTACACCCCGCGATGCACTTCCGGTGAAGGCCGGGTAGAGCCCGGCAGGGAAGCGGCGATTCGCACCCGCCTCGCGCCGAAGAGGCGGCCCATGGTCGGGATTCGGCCGCTCTCCGCACCACCGGTTTCAGTGGTCGCGCTCGATCGAGTAAGCCGTCAAGTATAGCAGCGCGTCGCGGTACACGGAAGCGGCCGACGGCGGCAGCATCGCGCCCACTGCGTCGCGCGCGGCCTGCGCCTCCTCGCGGGCACGCTGGCGCGTGTAGTCGAGCGCCCCGGTGCGATGAACCGCTTCGAGGATCGGCTCGAACTGGTCGGTGGAGCCCTGCTCGATCGCTTCGCGAACGAGCGCGCGCTCGGCCGGCGTTCCCTGCTCCATCACGTGGATCAGCGGCAGCGTGGGCTTGCCTTCGCGCAGGTCGGTGCCGACCTGCTTGCCGATGTCGCCGGTGATGCCCGAGTAGTCGAGCACGTCGTCGATCAGCTGGAACGCGGTGCCCAGGCGCCGGCCGTATTCGGCGGCGGCGGCCTCCGCGCCGGGCGGCGCCTTGCAGAGCATCGCGCCGAGCTGCGATGCGGCTTCGAACAGGCGCGCCGTCTTGTAGCGGATCACCTGCATGTAGCGCGTCTCGTCGGTGTCGGGGTCGTTGCAGTTCAGCAGCTGCAGCACCTCGCCTTCGGCGATCGTGTTGGTGGCGTCGGCGAGCACCTTCATCACGCGCATGTCGTCGAGGTCGACCATCATCTGGAACGAGCGCGAGTAGAGGAAGTCGCCGACGAGCACCGACGCCGCGTTGCCGAATACCGCGTTGGCCGTCTGGCGGCCGCGCCGCAGGTCCGATTCGTCGACGACGTCGTCGTGCAGCAGCGTGGCCGTGTGGATGAACTCGACCACTGCGGCGAGCAGGAACGCGCGTTCATCGCTGCCCCGTCCGAGTGCGCGCGCGACCAGCAGCACGAGCAGCGGACGCATGCGCTTGCCGCCAGCGCCAATGATGTAGTCGCCTACGTTGCGGATCAGCGGCACCTCGGAACCCAGCCGCTCGCGAATGACGCGGTCGGTCTCGGCGAGGTCCGACGCGAGGACGGGGAAGAGTTCGAGGGGCTTCATCGGCGCGGAGGGTTGCGTCGATTATAGTCGGCGGCCCGATTCTTTGACCGACCGCGGCGAATCGGTCATAATTCCCGGTTCCCCTCGAAAGGAATATTCCATGTACGCGGTCATAAAAACCGGCGGCAAGCAGTATCGCGTCGCTGCCGGCGACAAGATCAGGGTAGAACAGATACCGGCGGACATCGGAGCGGAGATCACGATCGACCAGGTGCTGGCGGTCGGCGCAGGCGACCAGCTTTCGGTCGGCGCGCCGCTGGTGTCGGGTGCGACGGTCTCGGCAACGGTGCTGTCCCACGGCCGGGGCGAGAAGATCCGCATCTTCAAGATGCGCCGCCGCAAGCACTATCGCAAGACGCAGGGCCACCGGCAGAACTACACCGAGCTGTTCATCGGTCGCATTGCTTCTTCGCTCGGCGAAACGCGAGCAGATGCCCAAGCCACGACGGGCCAGTCCGCGGCGACGGCCGAGCCGGTAGAAGCACCGGCCGTGTCGGCCGGGGCACCGGTCGCGTCGGCCTAGTCGCCGGTCGGTCACGCAGGAGTAAACGAAATGGCACAGAAGAAAGGCGGCGGCTCGACGCGCAACGGCCGCGATTCACAACCGAAGATGCTCGGCGTGAAGGCCTATGGCGGCGAAGCCGTGAGGGCCGGCGCGATCATCGTGCGCCAGCGCGGCACGCAGTTCCACCCGGGTGAGAACGTCGGCGTCGGCAAGGACTTCACCCTGTTCGCACTGGTCGACGGGCACGTGAAGTTCGGCGTGAAAGGCGCGCTTCGTCGCAGCACGGTCAGCGTCGAGCCGGTGCAGTAAGCCCCGGGCGGGGTTCCGATTCGAAAGCCCCGCCACGCGGGGCTTCTGCTACGAAAGCCCCGCCGAGCGGGGCTTGTGCTACGAAAGCCCCGCCGAGCGGGGCTTTTGTCACGAAAAGTCCCGCGCCTGGGGCTTTGGATATCCGCCCATGAAATTCATCGACGAAGCGCGCATCGAGGTGGCCGGCGGCAACGGCGGCGCCGGTGCGGTGTCGTTCCGTCGCGAGAAGTTCGTGCCACGCGGCGGGCCTGACGGCGGCGACGGCGGACGCGGCGGCAGCGTCTGGGCGGTCGCCGACCGCAACATCAACACGCTCGTCGACTACCGCTACCAGCGCAAGTTCCTGGCCAGGAACGGCGAGCGCGGCCGCGGCGCAGACCAATACGGCGCAGCCGCCGACGACATCCGGCTGCGCGTTCCGGTGGGCACTCAGGTGTTCGACGAGGACACCGGCGAGACCGTCGCCGATCTCGTCGAGCACGACCAGGTGGCGCTGCTCGCCCGCGGCGGCGAAGGCGGCCTGGGCAACCTGCGTTTCAAGTCGAGCACGAACCGAGCGCCGCGCCAGTCGACACCCGGGCAGGAAGGCGAGCATCGCCGACTGCGGCTCGAGTTGAAGGTGCTCGCCGACGTCGGGTTGCTCGGCATGCCGAACGCGGGGAAGTCGACGTTCATCGCGGCGGTGAGCAACGCGCGCCCGAAGATCTCCGACTACCCGTTCACCACGCTGCACCCGAACCTCGGCGTGGTTCGCGTCGGACCCGAGCGCAGCTTCGTCATCGCGGACATTCCCGGCCTGATCGAGGGCGCGGCCGAGGGAGCGGGACTGGGGCACCAGTTCCTTCGTCACCTGCAGCGCACGCGGCTGCTGCTTCACCTCGTCGATCTCGCTCCCTTCGATCCAGATGCCGATCCGGTTCGAGAGGCGCGTGCGATCGTGCGCGAGTTGCGCCGCTACGATCCTGCGCTCGCCGAGAAGCCGCGCTGGCTGGTGCTGAACAAGGTCGACATGATTCCGCCCGAAGAGCGGCAGAAGCGAGTCGACGCGTTCGTCGCCCGCTATCGCGGACGCGGCCGCAACGCGATTCCCGTTGAGCGCGTGTTCGCGATCTCGGCGCTCACCCACGAGGGCTGCGATCGGCTGTGCCTGGCTGTCGCCGACTGGCTCGATGCTGCGCGTCCGAAGGAGAACGAGGAGCGCGACGTGCGCTTCGACGCACCGACCGACGCCGAGGCGCGCGAAGGCGTGCTGCGCGAAGACGAGCACCACGACGAGCGTCGCGACGGCGGCGCGGAGCGCGGGCGTGAGTGACGCAACGTCGCGTGGCGCGGGCGAGAGCACGGCCGTTGCGGTCGCGTCCGCCGCAGTGCCGGCCGACCCGTACGTCGGCGCCGTGCGCGATGCGCATCGCATCGTCGTCAAGGTCGGCTCCTCGCTGGTCACCGACGAGGGGCGCGGCCTGGACGAGGCGGCGATCGGCCGCTGGGCCGCGCAGATCGCGCAGCTTCGCGCGCTCGGCAAGGAGGTGGTGCTGGTCAGCTCGGGTGCAGTTGCCGAAGGCATGAAGCGCCTGGGCTGGAGGCGACGCCCGAAGGCGATGCACGAGTTGCAGGCCGCCGCCGCCGTCGGACAGATGGGACTCGTGCAGGCCTACGAGAGCGCGTTTCGCCACCGCGGACTGCGCACCGCGCAGGTGCTGCTCACGCACGACGATCTCGCCGATCGCAAGCGCTATCTCAACGCGCGTTCGACGCTGCTCGCGCTGCTCGCGCTGGGCGTCGTGCCGATCATCAACGAGAACGACACCGTCGTCACCGACGAGATCAAGTTCGGCGACAACGACACGCTCGGCGCGCTGGTCGCCAACCTGCTCGACGCGGAGGCGCTGGTCATTCTCACCGACCAGCGCGGCCTCTACACGGCCGATCCGCGCCACGACCCCGGCGCGCGGCTGCTCGATTGCGTAGTTGCCGGCGATCCCGCGCTCGAGTCGATGGCTGGCGGCGCCGGCTCGTCGATCGGCCGCGGAGGAATGATCACCAAGGTGCTCGCCGCGCGACGCGCGTCGGCGGGCGGCGCGCACACGGTGGTGGCGTCGGGCCGCGAGCCCGACGCGCTCGTGCGGCTCGCCGCCGGCGAGTCGCTCGGCACGCGGTTCGTCGCGCAGACGCCTCGACTGGCCGCGCGCAAGAAGTGGCTCGCCGATCACTTGCAGTTGCGCGGATCGGTGCGCCTGGATGCGGGCGCCGCGCGCGCGCTGCTGCGCCGGGGCGGCAGCCTGCTGCCGATCGGCGTCACCGACGTCGTCGGCGACTTCGAGCGCGGCGAAGCGGTGGCGATCCTCGATCCCGACGGCCGCGAGATCGCGCGTGGCCTCTCGGGCTACTCGAGCTCGGAGGCGCGCCTGATCATGCGCAAGCCGTCATCGGAGATCGCGCGCATTCTCGGGTTCGTCGAGGAACCCGAGCTCGTGCACCGCGATCACATGGTGCTGCGCATGATTCCCGACAGCGACGAAGGCGCCACCGCGTAAAGGGCGGGCGCTTCAAGGGCAGGCGCATCGAGCCCCTCGCCGAATTCGCCGAGCGCCTCGAGCTGGTCCACCGGCACGACGCGCCGGTTCTCGCAGAAGAAGCGAAGTCCTGCCCGGTTGCGCTGGTAGAGTCGGCGAGCGGCATCGAGCGCGGCCTGCGGTGCATGCAGCATCGCGAGCGAGCAGTTCGCGTCGGTGACGAGCGCGTCGCTGGCGCGCGAGTCGGTGGTCAGCGGCTCGGTGACAAGCGCAGCGACGACGAGCGTCTCGTCGTGCTCGGCCGGCGCCTGGATCTCGATCTCGATCGTTTCCATCGGACGTCTCCTCGTTCGAAGGGCACGCATCGAGAGTAGGCGCCCGCATCCAGCGGCAACGATGTGCAGGGGCGCGAACGCGGGGCAGGGCGGGACGAACGTCGCGTCGCCGTCGCTCGTCGTTGCGCGATCGCGACGCGCGTCCGTCCGTCAGGAGACCAGCGGCGCGAACTCGTAGCCGTTTCCGCGCCGCGCGACGCGACCCATCGCCGAACCCGGCCAGTGGAAGCCGGCGACCACCCAGTTCCCCGCGACCGCCTCGTCGAGCAGGCGGCGCCGCGTGCGCCGTGCCGCCTCCGGATCCATGTCGAAGCGCACCGCCCAGTCGGGATGACGCAGGAAGAGCGCCGCGACGTTCGTCACGTCGCCGAGATAGGCAAAGCGATGTCCGCCGTCCTCGAAGCCGAAACCCGTGTGGCCGGGCGTGTGGCCATAAGCCGGGATCGACGCGATGCCGGGCAGCGCGTCGTTGCCCGGCGCGAAGCGCCGCACGTCGGCAGCGATGGGCGCGAACACGCGCCGCGTCGTCTCGAAAGCGCCGCGCATCGCCGCCGGCGCCGCGCGCATGCGCGCATCGTCCATCCACCAGTCCCATTCGGGTGCTGGCACGTGGATCGTCGCGTTCGGGAACGCGAGCTTGCCGTCGGCGTGGCGCAGTCCGTTGATATGGTCGCTGTGGAAATGCGTGATCAGCACGTCGTGGATCGACGCGGGGTCGATACCCGCGTCCTGCAGGTTCGCGAGCAGCCGTCCGCTGCCGGGCGCGCCGAAGCGGCCGTTTCCCGCGTCGAGCAGCATGCGCCGGTTGCGCCGCTCGATGACGAAGGCGGTGAACGGAATGGTGATCGAGGCGCTGCCCTGGCCGGCGTCGGCCAGTGCCTGCCGTACCTGCTCGAGCGGAACGCCTGGCACGAAGTTCTCGTCGAGCGGCATCGTGGCGGATCCGTCGCTCAGCGAAGTGACGATGGTCGAACCGATGTCGGTGCGAGTGACGCCGTCGCGCAACGCGACGCCGCGCACGCCTTTGGGTCGATAGGCGAGCGAGCCGGGCAGGTCGCCGGGACCGAAATCGGCGCAGCCGCCGAGCCAGGGGATCGAGGAAGCGGCAGCGAGCGCGGCGCTCGCGCGCAGGCAGGCGCGTCGGGTCGGATTCATCGGAGCTCCTTTCGGACCGGGCCCCGATTGTCGGCGAAATGCGAGCCTCGAGCGTCGATTCACCGACGGCGACATCGGCAGCGGGGTCGGGGCGGCGTGCCCTCGTCGAAAAGGGCGACAATCGCGCGTTCCCCCGGATCCTGCGCAATGCCCGACTCCACTTTCCACGGCGTCTTCCCCTACCTCGTTTCGCCCATCGACGCCGGCGGGCGCGTTCGCACCGAAGTGCTCGCGCGCCTGTGCGACGACCTGATCGGCGCCGGCGTGCACGGACTCGCCGCGCTCGGTTCCACCGGCGAGTTCGCCTACCTGAACTGGGAGCAGCAACGCGAAGTGGTCGGCACCGTCGTCGAGGCGGCGGCCGGACGCGTGCCGGTGCTCGCCGGCGTGGCGGCGACGACGATCGCCGAGGCGCAGCGGCGCGCACGCGCCTTCGAGCAGATGCGCTGCGATGGAATCATCGCGATCCTCGAGGCCTATTTCCCGATCGCCGACGACGGCGCGCAGGACTACTTCGAGTCGATCGCGCGCGCCGTCGACCTGCCGCTGGTGCTCTACACGAATCCGAACTTCCAGCGCTCCGACCTGTCGCTGCCGGTGATCGAGCGGCTGAGCCACGTGCCGAACATCGTCGGCATCAAGGACGCTTCGTCGAACACCGGACGGCTGCTGTCGATACTCGATCGCGTCGACGGGCGCATGGAGGTCTTCGCGGCTTCAGCGCACGTCCCGGCGTGCGTGATGCTGATCGGCGGTGTCGGCTGGATGGCGGGCCCCGCGTGCATCGCCCCACGGCAGAGCGTTGCGCTGTACGAGGCGTGCCGCGACCGCGACTGGAGCCGCGCGATGGACCTGCAGCGTCCGCTGTGGCGCTTGAGCCAGGCGTTCGCGAAGCACAACCTGGCCGCCTGCATCAAGGGCGGGCTCGAGTTGCAGGGCTATGCGGTCGGCGCGCCGCTCCCGCCGCAGGCACCGCTCTCGGTCGTCGGCGTGGACGAGGTGCGCGCCGCGCTGCAGGCGATCGGCGCGCTGCCGAACCACGGAGGCTGATGGCTCATGACGACGAACGACGAATCGATGCGCATCGAGCGCGACACCTTCGGGCCGATCGAGGTGCCGGCCGACCGGATGTGGGGCGCGCAGACGCAGCGCTCGCTGCAGTTCTTCTCGATCTCCACCGAGCGCATGCCCGATGAGTTGATCTCGGCGCTCGCGCAGGTCAAGCGCGCTGCCGCGATCGTCAACCGTGACCTCGGCCGGCTCGACGCGGCCAAGGCCGATGCGATCGTGCGCGCCGCCGACGAAGTGCTCGACGGTGTGCACGCCCAGGAGTTCCCGCTGGCGGTCTGGCAGACCGGCTCCGGCACGCAGTCGAACATGAACGTCAACGAGGTGCTCGCCAACCGTGCCTCGGAGTTGCTGGGCGGCGAGCGTGGCACCAAGCGCCTCGTGCATCCGAACGACGAGGTCAACCGCGGCCAGTCGTCCAACGACGTTGTCCCCACGGCGATCCACGTCGCCGTGTCCACCGCCGTTGCGCAGCGTCTCGTGCCGTCGCTCGACGCGCTGCGCGCGACGCTCGACGGGAAGGCGCGCGAGTACGCCGACATCGTCAAGATCGGCCGCACGCACCTGCAGGACGCGACGCCGCTCACGCTGGGCCAGGAGATGTCGGGCTGGGTCGCGCAACTCGATCGCGCCCGCGAAGCGATCGTGCGTGCGTTGCCCGGCGTCTGCGAACTGGCGATCGGCGGCACCGCGGTAGGCACCGGGCTGAATACGCACCCCGAGTTCGGCGCGCGCGTCGCCGAGGAGCTGTCGCGGCGGCTCTCGCTGCCCTTCGTGCCGGCGCCGAACCGCTTCGCGGCGCTCGCCGGACACGAACCGGTGGTCGCGCTGCACGGTGCGCTGCACGCTTTGGCGGCGGCGGGCACGAAGATCGCGAACGACGTGCGCTGGCTGGCGAGCGGGCCGCGCTCCGGACTGGGCGAGATCCGCATCCCGGAGAACGAGCCGGGCAGCTCGATCATGCCGGGCAAGGTGAATCCTACGCAGTGCGAGGCGCTGACGATGATCGGCGCGCAGGTTTGCGGCAACGACGTCGCGATCGGCATCGGTGCTTCGTCGGGCAACTTCGAACTCAACGTGTTCCAGCCGCTGATCGCGCACAACGCGCTGCAGAGCGTGCGGCTGCTGGCCGACGGCCTGGCGAGCTTCGAGCGAAACCTCGCGCGCGGCATCGAGCCGGTGCACGAGCGCATCGAGGAGCTGCTCGAGCGCTCGCTGATGCTGGTGACGGCGCTCAACCCGCACATCGGCTACGAGCGATCGGCCGAGATCGCGAAGAAGGCGCATCGCGAGGGCACGACGCTGCGCGAGGCGGCGCTCGCGCTCGGCTACGTCAGCCCGGCGCAGTTCGATGCGTGGGTGCAGCCGCGCGCGATGACCCATCCATCCGCGGGCTGAGCGCGAGCCGGCGCATCCGCTCGCCTGACGCACCGACGAACTCGCAGGCACGAAAGCCCGGCGCGAGCGAGCTTCTGTTTTCGGTGCCCGGGTAGCTGGCTCCGCTTCGCTTACGCTTCGCTCCATGCCTGCCGTCGGCCCCGCAGCCATCGCGCCGCCACCTTCCTCGCCAGGCGTCGTGCAGCGCAGTTCGCTGTCGGTGCTGCGCGCGCTGTGGCCTTTCATGGCGCCCTATCGCGCGCGCGTGGCGGTGGCGGCGGGCGCGTTGCTCGTGGCGGCCGCGGCGACGCTCGTCATTCCGCTCGCCTTCCGGCGCATGATCGACGTCGGCTTCGCTTCGCCGCAGGGCGTGGCGAACGCCGCGCTCTCCGGCGACGTCGACATCTGGTTCATCGCGCTGTTCGGTGTGGCGGTCGTGCTCGCACTGGGCACTGCGCTGCGCTACTACAGCGTCTCCTGGCTCGGCGAACGCGTGACCGCGGACCTTCGCCGCGCGGTCTACCGGCAGGTGCTGCGGCAGGACGCGCGCTTCTTCGAGACGTTGAAGACAGGAGAAGTGCTCTCGCGGCTGAACACCGACACGACGCTGATCCAGACGCTGGTCGGCACCAGCGTCTCGCTCGGGTTGCGCAACGCGCTGCTGTTCGTCGGCGGGCTGGCGATGCTGATCGTCACCAGCGCCGAGCTCGCGTCGATCATCGTCGGACTGCTGCTCGTCGTCGTGCTGCCGATCCTCGTGTTCGGTCGACGCGTGCGGCGCCTGTCGCGCGCGAGCCAGGACGCGCTCGCCGACACCAGCGCGCTCGCCGGCGAGACGCTCGGCGCGATCCAGATCGTGCAGGCCTACGTGCGCGAGCCGCTCGAGGCGCAACGCTTCGGCGCGGCGACCGAATCGGCCTTTGCCAGCGCAATCCGCCGCACGCGGGCGCGCGCGCTGCTCACCGCGCTGGCGATCGTCCTCGTGTTCGGCGCGATCGTCTTCGTGCTGTGGCTGGGCGCGCGCGCCGTGCTCGACGAGCGACTCACCGCGGGATTGCTCACGCAGTTCATCCTGTACTCGGCGCTGGTGGCCGGCGCCACCGGCGCGATCGCGGAAGTGCTCGGCGACGTGCAGCGCGCGGTTGGTGCCACCGAGCGGCTGCTCGAGCTGCTCGATGCGCAGCCGTCGATCGTCTCGCCACGCGCCGCGCAATCGCTGCCGGTGCGACGCAGCGGCGCCAGCGTTGCTCTCGAAGGCGTGAGCTTTCGCTACCCGTCGCGGCCGCACGAGCTCGCGCTCGAAGCGGTGACGCTAGCCATCGCCCCCGGGGAAACGGTGGCGCTCGTCGGCCCCTCGGGTGCGGGCAAGACGACGATGTTCCAGCTGCTGCTGCGCTTCCACGACCCGCAGGCCGGGCGCATCCGCTTCGACGGCGTCGACCTGCGCGCGCTCGATCTCGCCGAACTGCGCGGCGCGATCGGGCTCGTCTCGCAGGACAGCGTGGTGTTCTCCGCCGATGCGATGGAGAACATCCGCTATGGCCGGCTCGACGCCACCGACGCCGAGGTGATCGAGGCCGCCAAGGCGGCGAATGCGCACGAATTCATCGAACGGCTGCCCGACGGCTATCGCACCTTCCTCGGCGAGCGCGGCGTGCGCCTGTCCGGCGGACAGCGCCAGCGCATCGCGATCGCGCGCGCATTGCTGCGCAATCCGCCGCTGCTGCTGCTCGACGAGGCGACCAGTGCGCTCGACGCCGAGAGCGAGCGCGCGGTGCAGGCCGCGCTCGAGCGCGCGATGCAGTCCCGCACGACGATCGTCATCGCGCACCGGTTGTCGACGATCGTCGGCTCCGACCGGATCGTCGTGCTGGACCGAGGGCGCATCGTCGAGGTCGGCACGCATGCGGAGCTTGCCGAGCGGGGTGGGTTGTATGCGCGGCTCGCGGCGATGCAGTTCGAAGCGTGACGGACGGCGGCAGTGGCGTGTCAGCGACCGCTTGTAGCCGACGCCTGCATCCGGGGGGGGGCGGGTGAAAGGAATGCCGCCGTTCTCCGCGCATCCTGGGACGCCCGTCCCCTGCTTGGGGAAGTCAGCCGCGCCGGGGCATCCCGCAGCCTAACGCGTGGCGGATCACGCGGCTGTTTTCGGCGAGCATCACGTCCTCGGGCCGCGGCGCCCACGGCGACAAGGGGTCAGCCCCCGGGACTGTTCCTCTGCGAGGTCATCGCACGCTCCTCGCCGCCTTCGTGCCCAGCCCCCGACGTTGACTGTCGGGAAGCGAGGATGGAGGAGTGTAAAGGGAGCGCGATCGGTTCGGCGTGAAGGGATTCGCTGCTATTGAACTCTCTACGTGGGCCACTCCGCGAACACCCCGAGATCCCGAGCCTCGTTGCCGATTCTCTCTGCAACGTGGCGTAACTGTTCGAGGTGTCGCGATGCCATTTCCTCCTCGCTGCTCGAGTGGCGGTTCCAGTTGATGTTCACGGCGCCGTAGACGTTCCCCTCGCTCAGGATCGGCACTGCAATCGAATTCGTCCTGTCGTCGACGGCCGGTTCGTTGTACTTGCCGCCCAGAAAAAGCCGGTGACGGGTCGAATATCCAACTGTGCGTATCCGCACGAGCCGCTTCGATAGATCTCCTGCTGCGACGGCGGAATGGTTGTGGATGTCGCTTCCCGCTCGGGCGGCACGCACGAGCGAACGGCGCTGCGATGCTGGCAGATGTGCCAGATAGGCAGTTCCCACGGCCGACATCAGCAGGTTGACCCGGCCCGGTTTCACGCGGCGAACGTAGAACGGCGAGCGACGCAGCGTGCTCTCGAGCACCGTCATGAAATCGTCGTTGCCGAAGTGCACCGCAACGTCCGAGGGCCAGCGCACGAGCGAGCACAACTCGTCCAGCCTGATTGCCGCGATCTCGGCAAACCGCTCGATCGCGCCCACGCCCCGCGTGAGGCTGCGCAGACGAACGCTGTTTCTCCAGCGCCGATCGTACAAGCCCCGGCGCACGGCCTGCAGGCTTTCCAGGGTCGCAAGCAGCCGCAGCAGCGTCGGCCCGGGGAGCTTCGTGGCCTCTTCCAGTTCCACGAGCGTCGAACCCTGCGGTGCGTCCTCGAGCACGCGCAGGACGAGAAACGCCCGCTCGACTGCCCGAACCGTCTTGGCGCTCCCCACGACCCGATCCTCCACCTGGTGGAATTGTTCCATTTTCCTCTTCCGCGCGCGAACGTCGCGCGCCTATCCTGCCCTGTTGCGACGGCGGTGCGGCGCCCAGGCACTTGGGCGGCGACCGGGTCGGTAACAGGGATTCCAGGCAAGTGCAATGTCCAGTTCGTCGAGTGCGTCTACCCGAACGGGGTCGATCCCCGTCGTGATGGAAGCCGATGTCATCGTGATCGGCGCGGGGCCGGGTGGTTTCGCGGCGGCGCTTCGCGCGGCGCGCGAAGGCGCATCGGTCGTCGTCGTGGAGAAGTACGACATGCCCGGCGGCGTGCACACTTCCGGGCTTCAGGGCGCCGCCAACAAGGGCGTGGGCGGCATCCACACGGAACTGATGGAGCGCTTCGACCGGGAAGGCGCGATTTACACCGCGACCGAGAAGGAACTGCCCGGGTGGGCGGGCAATCCTCTTTCCCACTACGACTGGTACCTGCCGCCGGGCAGCGCCTTCAGCAGGAGCTCGTTCAATCCAGACGCCGCCGGCAACATCATGAGCCGCATGCTCGAGGAAGCGGGCGTGCGCGTGTGCTACGGCGCGAGCTTCGTCGACCTGACGCTCGACCAGCATGGGGAGCAGCGGTCGATTCGCGAGGCGATCATCGAGACGGCGTCGGGTCGCGAGGCGATCAGCGGTCGGATCTTCGTCGACGGCAGCGGAACGTCGGAGGTCGTGGCGCGCGCGGGAGCGCCCTTCGTGAGGGGTGGCGGGCGCCAGCCGGACACGGTGCCCCAGGACGGGCAGAGCAGGCCGATCCCGGGAGGGCTGCTGTGGATCATGAGCGGCGTCGACTTCTCCCGCACCTGGGCGTACCAGCAGCGCGAGGACGATGCGACGCTGGCGCGGCTCATTGCCCGCGCTCGTGTTGCAGGCGACATACCCGACGACCTGTATCGTCCGCGCCTGGAATGCGAGGGCGTCTACGGCAAGCAGTACATCGGCCATCCTACCGTCGACATGAGCCCGATCCAGGGCCCCGGCACCTTCATCCTCTGGCAGAACGTGCCGTACGAGTGGGCGCTGCATATGGATGACGACGGCGAGCACGCTTCGCGCGGCAGGCGCGACCTGCGTCGGCTGATCGATGCCGAGGCGATGTTCCTGCGGAAGTACGTGCCGGGATTCGAGAATGCATTCATCACGCACGTGGGGCGGTATCCCGGGGTTCGCGACGGTCGGCACCCGCTTGGCGAGTACGTCTTCTCGATTGACGATGCCCGAGAGCAGCGGCGGTTTTCCGATGCGGTGACGGCGCCCATGACGAAGACATTCTTCTGGGACGCCTACCGTAAATACACCTTCGAAGTGCCGTACCGCTGCTTCCTGCCCAGGACGATCGACAACCTCCTGTTGACCGGCGCCTCGCTTTCCTTCACGTTCGAGACGATCTTCATGGTCATGCGCAATTTCCCGTGGTGCACGCAGACCGGGGAGATCGCCGGCTTCGCCGCGGCGGAGTCGATCCGGCAGGGCATCAAGCCGAAGCAGTACCGATGGAGTACGCCGATGTTCTGATTAACGGAAGCGCGCTCAACCGATGCTGCATCCGCATCCCCCGGAGCCGCCTGCTGCAGCCACTCGCACTTTCGAATCACAAACAGGTAAAAGAGGAGACAGCCTTCCATGATTTTCGACTCGATCGCGCGTCGCATCGCGTCCCCGCTTGCGTGGCTCGCATTCTTCCTGGTGAGCGCGTTCGCGGTGGCGGCGACGGCGCAGGCGCAGCCGGGTTCGTCGGTTCTCGTCGCCGCGAACGGGGCGACGTCGACCGGAGCGAGCTCCGATCGCCCGCTTCGCAAGGTGCGCCTCGCGTACGGCGTGCGCGTGATCGGCCCGGACGCCGCGGCCTACACTTCGGCGCCGAAGAAGGAGGGGTTCTGGGAGCGCGAGGGTCTGGACGTCGACATCCAGTCCCTCGACACCGGCCCTGCGTTCCAGTTGCTGGCACAGGACAAGCTGGACTTCCTCATTGCAGGTTCCGGCAGCGGCATGCCGCTTGTGGAGAACGGCGCTCTCATCAAGGCGATCGCCGCCAGCTACAAGCTCAATATCTTTTACCCTGCAGTTCTCGAAAGCAGCGGCATGAAGTCGCTTCGTGAATTGAAGGGCAAGAAGGTCGGACTCTTCACGCCGGCCGGCAGCGCCGTCATCATGCTCGATGCAGTCCTGCACGAATACGGACTCACGAAGGACGACCTGGCCGCGGTCGTCACGATCGGTACCGGAGCCCCGGCGATCAACGCCTTGAAGACCGGACAGGTCGATGTCTATTTCGGGTACCAGGGTGCGTACAACACGATCGAGGCGACCACCGACGTGCGCTTTCGTCGGTTCAACGAGGACCCGCTCTTTCTCCGGACCGCCTTCGCGTCCCCTGGCGTCTGGACGCGAACGGTGTTGATCGAGAAAGAGCCGAAGATGGTGGCGGATTTCCTGAGGGGAATCACCGCCGGAATCGCGTTCTCGAAGAAGAACCCGGAGGCTGCGGTCGAGGATCACTTCGCGCTCTATCCGCAGACGCGGCCGGCCGGCGAGCGATCCAAGGAACTTGCCGTCGACGCGCTGGTGAAGAACCTCGCGACGTTCAGCGATCCGTACGGCCTGGTTTCGGAGGAGAACGTCACCGCGACCGCGCAGGTGATGAACCGCGCGGGTGTGATCAAGAAGGTCGAGCCGGCCTCGCGTTATTACACGAGCGAATTCATCGAGAGCGCCAATCGCGTCGACGGGCACGGCGGAAAGTAGTCGACGTATTACACAAGTCCAAGAGGAGACACGTTTTCATGATTCCCGGCTCACTTGCACGACGCTTCGCGTCCCCGTTCGCTTGGCTCGCACCGTTCCTCCTGGCGGCTTTCGTCACTGCATCGGTGGCGCAGGCGCATTCGGCTTCCCCGGTCCTCGTCGCGGCGAACGAGACGACGACCGGGGCGAACGCCGACCACCCGCTTCGCAAGGTGCGTCTGGCCTACGGCGTGCGCGTGATCGGCCCCGACGGCGCAGCCCACACGTCGGTGCCGAAGAAGGAAGGGTTATGGGAGCGCCAGGGGCTGGATGTCGACATCCAGTCTCTCGACACCGGCCCCGCGTTCCAGTTGCTCGCGCAGGGAAGGCTGGACTTCCTGATTGCCGGGTCGGGCAGCGGCATGCCGCTCGTGGAGAACGGCGCTCCGATCAAGGCGATCGCCGCGAGCTACCGGCACAACGTCTTCTATCCGGCCGTGCTCGAAAGCAGCGGCATGAAGTCGCTCGGCGAGCTGAAGGGCAAGAAGGTCGGGCTCTTCACGCCCGCCGGCAGCGCCGTCATCATGCTCGATGCAGTCCTGCACGAATACGGACTCACGAAGGACGACCTGGCCTCGGTCGTCACGATCGGCACCGGCGCACCGGCGATCAATGCGCTGAAGACGGGACAGGTCGATGTCTATTTCGGGTACCAGGGTGCGTACAACACGATCGAGGCGACCACCGACGTGCGCTTTCGTCGGTTCAACGAGGATCCGCTCTTTCTCCGCACGGCCTTCGCGTCCCCGGGTATCTGGACCCGGACGGCGCTCATCGACAGTGACCCGAAACTGGTGGCGGGTTTTCTGAGGGGAATCGTCGACGGGATCGCGTTCTCGAAGAAGAATCCACAGGCCGCTGTCGAGGATCACTTCGCGCTCTACCCGCAGACTCGGCCGGCGGGCGAGCGACCCGGCGAACTCGCCGTCGACGCGCTGGTGAAGACGCTCGCCACCTACAGCGAGCCGTACGGCCTGGTTTCGGAGGAGAACGTCGCCGCAACCGCGCAGGTCATGAACCGAGCGGGCGTGATCAGGAAGGTCGACCCAGCGTCGCGCTACTACACGAGCGAGTTCGTCGACAGCGCCAACCGGGTCGAATCGATCGGTGCAAGGCGCTGAGCCGATCCGCGAAAGGAGCATTCGACGACGCCGTCACGCCGCGCACGCGTGACGGCCTCGCGTTTTGATATATGCAGCTCATGACAGCAGAGTCTCTTGCAGTCCAGCACGATGTTCGCACCGACCGGTCGGCCGTCGAGATGCAATCCGGCCGGAAGGTGTTCACGAAGGAGGACGGAACGAGCGTCACGGCGTTTTCCGGCGTCGACCTATCGGTGCAACCGGGCGAGTTCGTCTGTGTCCTCGGGCCGAGCGGGTGCGGAAAGACGACCATGCTGCGTTGCCTGGCAGGACTCGAATCCCTCACCGACGGCTCGATCACGATCTCCGGGGAGAGCACGACCGGCGTCCACCGGGACATTGCCATGGTGTTCCAGCGAGCGGTCCTCCTGCCGTGGCTGACCGTCGCCGCGAACATCGCACTTCCGCTGCGAATCGGCGGCTACGACCGAAGATGCTCGGCGACTCAGGTGGAGGAGCGCGTTCGCGTGTTGCTCGACCTGGTGGGTCTGACCGGATTCGGCACCGCCTATCCGTACGAGTTGTCCGGCGGCATGCAGCAGCGCGCGTCGATCGCCCGTGCCCTTGCGCGCGACCCGGCGATCCTGATGATGGACGAGCCCTTCGGCGCGCTCGACGCACTTACGCGGCAGAACATGAATTTCGAACTGGTCAACATCTGGCAAAGGGCGGGCAAGACGATCGTGCTGATCACACACAGCATCCAGGAGGCGCTGATCCTTGCCGATCGCGTGATCGTCATGTCGGAGCGGCCCGGGCGAATTGTCCAGGAGTTGCGCATCGACCTTCCGCGGCCGCGGGTCGCCACTGCGGAGCCGTACCTCGGGCTCGTGCGACAGATCGAGGACGCGCTTGGTGTGGTTCATTGAAGTCCTGCGCTGGCGGCAAGGCAACCATCGTCGTCATGCATCCCGACGGGACGGCGCAAGGAAGAGAGGTAATGAGCAATTCGAGCGGCGCTCTGCCGAGCAACGAGCAGGCACCCGTTTCCCCGGCCGTGGCCCGATCCAGCGGCCGGCGGCGCATGCGCAGCCTCGGCAACATCGGGGTCTTCGTCGCCGTCTACGCCGGGATCATCCTGCTCTGGCAGATCACCGTTCCGCTGGCGGACATCCCGAAGTACGTTCTTCCAACGCCGACCCAAATCGTCGCAGCCTTGTGGAGCGGCTTCGCGAACGAGGGTTTGGGCTTCGACCTCTACGTCACGCTGTCCGAAATGCTCGCGGGCCTGGCGATCGCCATCGTGCTCGGCGTTTCGCTGGCGGCGTTGATCGAGGAGTTCCCCTTGGTGCGCAGGCTCGTGTACCCGGCGCTGGTGGTATTCCAGTCGATTCCCAAGATGGCGGTGGCACCCCTGATCCTGATCTGGGTCGGGCTCGGGATCGAGTCGAAGATCGTGCTGAGCGCGTTGGTCGCCTTCTTTCCGCTGCTGGTGAACAGCATGAGCGGCTTCGCGTCGTATGAGCGCGACGCAGCCGACCTGTTCAAGACCCTGCACGCGAGCCGGTTCGAAGTCTTCCTGCGCCTTAAGCTGCGCGCCTTTCTGCCGATGTTCTTCTCGGGCCTGAAGGTGGGCTTCGTCTTCGCGCTGCTGGGCGCGATCGTCGGCGAGTTCCTCGCCAGTTCCGCGGGCCTCGGGCACGCGATCATTCAGATGCAGTTCCAACTCAATGTTGCCGGTGTCTTCGCCGTACTCGTGGTCCTCGCCGTGATCGGGACGGTGGGCGAACGACTCATTTCGCTGGCCGAGGCCCGGTTTACGAGGTGGAGAGGGCGCGGCTAGGCTCGGCCGCCGCAGCAGGGGCGCCGCGGGGCAAAGGCAAACGCGCGCCGCTGACCGAGCGCACGGCCGTCGCCGGCTGCGACCCGACGACCCGCGCCTTTGCCAGCTCCCTCAGCGCCCCGCCGAAGGAACTGCCGGCTTCGCCGGGAACACCCCCGCCAGCCGCACCGACCACGCCGCCGACTGCACCTGCACGACATACGCCACCGCGATCAGCAGCGCCGCATCCACACCCCCCGCGCCGAACGCGTTCATCGCCAGCGCGAGCGCAATGGACAGGTTGCGCATCACCGTCCCGTACACCAGCGCGATCGCGTCGCCGCGCGGCAGCGCCAGCCGTCCGACGAGAATCCCCAGTGCGTAATTGAACGTGTAGAGCGCTACCAGCGGCACCAGCACGTCGATCAGCAGCGCCGGGCGCGCGACGAGATCGCCGCCCTTCAGCGCCAGCGCGACGAAGACGATGCCGAGCACGCCGATCGTCGATAGCGGCGGGAAGCGCGGCGCCCATTCCTTGCGGAACGCCTCGCGTCCGTGGCGACGCACGAGCCACTCGCGCGTGAGTTGGCCCAGCAGCATCGGCAGCAGCACGACGAGCGCGATCTGCAGGAACACCGCGACGAGATCGACCGGTACCACCGCGCCCATCAGCCACTGCAGATAGAAGGGCGTGGCGAGCGACCCGAGGATCAGTCCCACCACTGTCATCTTGATCGCTGCTGGAACGTTGCCCTGGGCGAAGCCGGTCCACGCGATCGTCATGCCGCTGGTCGGCAGCAGCGAGGCGAGCAGCAGGCCGAGCGCGAGGAACGGTTGGTCGGCAAACCACAAACGTCCGATCGCGAACGCGACGAAGGGGATCACGCCGAAGTTGATTGCCTGCGCCATCCACTGCGCGCGCAGGTCGCCGCCTTCGAGCAACTGCCGCGGCTGCAGTCCGACCATCATCGGGTAGACCATCAGCAATGTGAGCGGCACGATCAGCGTGCGCAGCCACGCCGAAGGCGCGATCAGCCCGTAGAGCAGGCCGAGCACCATCGCGACGGGGATCGCGAGCGCGAGGTTCTTCGTCAGGCGGGCGAGCAGGTTCATGCGACGATCCCTCCGGATGCCGCAGCGCGGCTCAGCGCCCCATTCGATGCAGCATCGCGCGCAGCGCGTCGATCTCGTCGATCAGGTCGAGCGCGAGCGCGACGCCCGGCGGGTTCACTTCGAGGTCGCGCGAGAGGCTCGTCGCCAGTCGCGCGCGGCGAAGCGCCGAACCGCTGAAGCGCCATTGTGCGCGCGCGGCGAGCAGCGCCGAAGGATTGGTGCGCGGGGAGCGGGGCGGCTCGCCGGCGCCGGCGCCGCTGCCGGCCGTGGCGGCCGGCTCCCCGGCTCCGACCGAGGCAAGCGGCTCGATCACCCCCTCGACGATCAACGCCGCGATCTGCTCCTCGTCGGCGCCGACCGCGCGAGACAACTCCACGAGCGTGAACTCGATCTGCTCCTCGACGACAGGCCCCTGGACCGGGCTGCGGGATTCGTCGCTCATCGCGTTCTACCTTCCAGCTCTCGGATCGAAGTCGAAGACCTGGGCCATCGTGCGCCAGGCCTCCTTCTGCGCGTCGGTGGACGCGGGCGGCAGCGCGATCGAGACGACCGCGTACAGGTCGCCCGGCGGCTGCGACGGGATTCCCTTGCCGCGCAGCCGCAGCTTGCGCCCGGCCTGCGAGTTCGCCGGCACCGTCAGTTCGACGCTGCCCTCCGGCGTGCGCACCGGGACGCTGGCGCCGAGCGCGGCCTCCCAGGGCGCCAGCGGCAGATCGACGTAGACGTCGCGGCCATCGACCCGCCAGCGCGGGTTTTCGCGGAACTCGATCTCGAGGTACAGGTCGCCGGGGGGGCCGTTGCCGATGCCCGGGCCTCCTTGTCCGGCAAGCCGCAGGTGCTGCCCGGCGCGGATGCCGCGCGGGATGTTTACGTCGAGCTCGCGCTCCTGCGTGATCAGGTGCCCGCTGGCGTCGACCGTCGGCATCGCGAGCCGGATCGAGCGCCGCGCGCCGCGGTACGCGTCCTCGAGGTCGATCAGCACCTTCGCGTGGTGGTCCTGCCCCTGGCGCGGCATCGACTGCGCGCGGCGCTGCTGCGCGTGCGCCTGCCGCATGCGCGCGCCGAACAGCGACTCGAAGAAGTCGCTGTAGTCGCCCGCCTGGCCATCGAAGTCGCTGCCGCGGAATTCGAAGCCGGCGTCCCAGTTCGGCGGGGGCTGGAAATCCTGCCCGGCGCGCCAGTTCTCGCCCATCCGGTCGTAGGCGGCGCGCTTCTCCGGGTCGCGCAGCACCTCGTGCGCTTCGCCGACCTCCTTGAAGCGCGCCTCGGCGTCGGGTTCCTTGCTGACGTCGGGGTGGTACTTGCGCGCGAGCTTGCGGTAGGCGCGCTTGATCTCGTCCTGTGTCGCGCTGCGCTCGACGCCGAGTATCTCGTAGTAGTCGCGAAATTTCATCGTTCTACACCACCGTGCCGAACAGCTTTCCGATCAGTGCCGTGAGCGCCATCGCTGCCGCGCCCCAGAAGCCGACGCGGATCGCCGGGCGGAGCGCGGGTGCGCCGCCGGTGTACGCTGCAATCGCGCCGAGCGTCACCAGGAACGCCAGTGACGTGCCCGAGATCCAGGCGATCATTGCCGCTATCGGCGCGAGCGCGACGACCGCGAGGGGCAATCCTGCTCCGAGCGAGAAGCTCGCCGCCGAGGCGAGCGCCGCCTGTACGGGCCGCGCGATCGTGTCGTGCGTGATGCCCAGTTCCTCGCGTGCATGCGCGGCGAGCGCGTCGTGCGCGCTCAGTTGATGGGCGACTTCCCGTGCGAGCGCCGGCTCGACGCCGCGCGCCATGTAGAGCGAAGCGAGCTCGTTCAACTCGCTGGCCGGATGCGCGGCCAACTCGTGCCGTTCGAGTGCGAGATCGGCGTGCTCGCTGTCGCGCTGCGAGCTCACCGACACGTACTCGCCGGCCGCCATCGACATCGCGCCGCCCACCAGGCCGGCCAGCGCGACGATGAGCCATTCGCGGCGCGCGCCGCCCGCGGCGACGACGCCGGTGAGCAGGCTCGCCGTGGAGACGATGCCGTCGTTGGCGCCGAGTACCGCGGCGCGCAGCCAGCCTACCCGCTCGGTTCGATGATGCTCGACGTGCGGACGGTGCCGGCGCGGCATTCGGGTCGTCGCGGGCGCTTCGCGTTCGAGGTCGGATGGCGAGCGACCGCGCGCTCAGCGCTCGCCGTCGCGCGGCAGCGCTGCTTCGGGCACGCCGAACAACGACGCGGGCTCGGCGTCGTCGGCGCGCGCCTCGACGAGCTGGCCGGCACGCGAACGGTGCCGCCCCCGCAGGTAGCGTCCTGCTTCCCCCGGCTGCGTGACTTCGCGCGGCGCGCGCTCGATGCGAGCCGCACGCTCGCGCTGCGCGTTCGCGAACACCAGCCGCGCCAACTCGTTCAATGCCTGCACGTAGACGCCGCGCTTGAACTCGATCACCGCATCGAGCGGCACCCAATAGTCGTTCCAACGCCAGGCGTCGAACTCCGGGTGACTCGAGGCGCGCAGATCGATGTCGCTATCGCGGCCGACCAGTCGCACCAGGAACCAGATCTGCTTCTGGCCGCGGTAGTGGCCTCGCCATTCGCGACGCACCCAATGCTCGGGTACCTCGTAGCGCAGCCAGTCGCGCGTGCGTCCGACGATGCGGACGTGGTGCGGATGCAGGCCCACTTCCTCGTGCAGTTCGCGCAGCATCGCCTGCTCGGGCGACTCGCCGCGCTTCATGCCGCCTTGCGGAAACTGCCAGGAGTGTTCGCGTATCCGCTTTCCCCAGAAAACCGAGTTCCTCGAATTGACCAGGATGATCCCGACGTTGGGGCGATAGCCGTCACGGTCTAGCATGGCCGCACCCCCGATCTCTTACAATCGCTTCGATTATAGCCAGTGGGCTCTCGCGCTTGCCGCATTTGCGACGCCGTTTTTTACGGCGCTGCGCTCCCGGATCTCCCCATGAAAGCTTCCCGTTTCCACCTGTCGACGCAGAAGGAAGCGCCGGCCGATGCCGAGATCGTCAGTCATCGCCTGATGACGCGCGCCGGCATGATCCGCAAGGTCGCCGGCGGCATCTACACGTACATGCCGCTGGGGCTGCGCAGCATCCGCAAGATCGAGGCGATCGTGCGCGAGGAGATGAACCGGGCGGGTGCGATCGAACTACTGATGCCGGTCGTCCAACCGGCCGAATTGTGGGTCGAGTCGGGTCGGTGGGATAAATACGGACCGGAGCTGTTGCGCGTGAAGGATCGCCACCAGCGCGACTTCATCGTTCAGCCCACCTCCGAAGAGGTCGTCACCGACATCGCGCGCAACGAACTGCGCAGCTACAAGCAATTGCCGAAGAACTTCTATCATATCCAGACGAAGTTCCGCGACGAGCGCAGGCCGCGTTTCGGCGTGATGCGCGGGCGCGAGTTCACGATGAAGGACGCGTATTCCTTCGATCGCGACCGCGAGTCGGCGCTGGCGAGCTACCGCGCGATGTTCGACGCCTACCGCGCGATTTTCTCGCGCATGGGGCTGCGCTTTCGCGCGGTGGCGGCCGACACCGGCGCGATCGGCGGCTCGGCCAGCCACGAGTTCCAGGTGATCGCCGACACCGGCGAGGACGCGATCGCCTACTGCCCCGATTCCGACTACGCAGCCAACATCGAACTGGCCGAGGCGCTGCCGCTCGTCGAGCGGCGCGAAGCGCCCGCCGAGCCGTTGGCGAAGGTTCCTACGCCATCGCGCGCGCGCTGCGAGGACGTCGCCGAACTGCTCGGCATCCCGCTCGAGCGCACGGTGAAGTCGATCGTGCTCGCGGTGGACGAGCGCTCGGACACGCGCATCCACGGCGAGGCGCGCGTCGCCTCGGTGCCGGACGATCGCCCGGCCGCCCCCGCGTCGGGTGTGCAGATCTGGCTGCTGCTCGTGCGCGGCGATCACGAACTGAACGAGGTCAAGGCGGGCAAGATCGACGGGCTCGAAGGCTTTCGCTTCGCCACCGATGCCGAGATCGTCGAGCACTTCGGCTCGCCGCCCGGCTATCTCGGCCCGATCGGCACGCGCAAGCCGGTGCGCGTCGTTGCCGACCGCACGGTGGCGAACATGCACGACTTCGTCTGCGGAGCGAACGAGGCCGACTTCCACTACACCGGCGCGAACTGGGGTCGCGACCTGCCCGAACCGCTGGTCGCCGACATCCGCAACGTGCGCGAGGGCGATCCGTCTCCCGACGGCAAGGGCGCGCTCGCCATCCAGCGCGGCATCGAGGTCGGCCACGTGTTCTTCCTCGGCACGCGTTATTCGAAGGAGATGAACGCGATCTTCGTCGATGCCGACGGACAGTCGAAGCCGTTCGAGATGGGCTGCTATGGCATCGGCATCACGCGGCTGCTCGGCGCGGCCATCGAGCAGAACCACGACGAGCGCGGCATCGCATGGCCGCGGCCGATCGCGCCCTTCGAGGTCGTCGTCGTGCCGCCTGGCTATGCGCGCTCCGACGTCGTGCGTGCGGCGGCAGACGCGCTCTACGAGCAGCTGCTCGCCGAAGGGGTGGACGTGTTGCTCGACGATCGCGACGAGCGCCCCGGCGCGATGTTCGCCGACTGGGAACTGATCGGCGTTCCGGTGCGTGTCACCGTCGGCGAGCGCAGCCTGAAGGACGGCAAGGTCGAGGTGCTCGTGCGACGCGGAATGCAGGTCGAGCAGGTTCCTGTCGGCGACGCCCTGCCGGCCATCCGGCAGGCGCTTGCCGGCTGAGCCGCGCGGCGATTCAATCGCCGGCGAATGAAACGTGTTCTGTTCCTGCTGCTGCTCACCTGCGCGCTGTTCGCCGCGCTGATCGCGTCCAGGCCCGCGCGTGCCGGTTCTCAGCAATACGAGGCGTTGAGCGACTCGATGCGCTCGGCGCTCGCCGCCGCCGTGCGCGAAGACCACGAGACGCCGCAGCCGCATTTCGCATCGATCTCCGAGAAGGTCGACTGGCTGTCGGCGATGGCCTCGCGCCTGCCGCGCCGCTGGAAGCCCGAGTATCGCCAGCGCATCGAGTTCCTGCACGCCGTGCGCTACGAGGCGCAGCGCGCCGGGCTCGACCCGCACCTGGTGCTCGGACTGATCGAAGTCGAGAGCAACTTCCGCCGCTATGCCGTCTCCAGCGCCGGGGCGCGCGGCTACATGCAGGTGATGCCGTTCTGGACGCAGCTGATCGGCGATGCCGACAGCGCCAAGCTCTTCGACCAGCGCACGAACCTGCGCTACGGCTGCACGATCCTGCGGCACTACCTCGACATCGAGCGCGGCGACCTGTTCCGCGCGCTCGGCCGCTACAATGGCAGCCTGGGCAAGGCCGAATACCCGAACGCGGTGCTCAGCGCGTGGAAGCGCTGGCAGTTCGCGCCGCCGCGCGGCCCGCAGCGCGAGCCGCAGCCCGCCCTCGAGCGCTTCACCGAGCGCAGCCCGGAGCCCTCGGCGAAAGTGCTATAAGACGGAGCACCGTACTGTCGCTCCGGAATCCACGATGAATCTCGCTTCGAGCCTGCAGCAATGGGCGGCGCGTACGCCGTCGAAGCCGGCGATCCTCTTCGAGGGCCGCGCGGTCACCTACGGCCAGCTCGAAGCCGACGCCTCGCGGCTGGCCAATGCGATGCGCGCCAACGGCATCGGCGCCGGCGACCGCGTTGCCCTCTACCTGCCGAACATCCCCGAGTACGCCACCACCTATTACGCCGCGCAGAAGATCGGCGCGATCCCGGTGTCGATCAACGCAATCTTTCGCGCAGGCGAGGTCGAATACCTGCTGAACGACTCCGGCTCGGTGCTCGTCTTCGCCACCGCCGAGCTCGTGCCGTTCGTGCCGCGCGAATCGTGCCCGGCGCTGAAGCACGTCGTCGTCTGCGAGGGCGAGGCGAGCGGCGGCGCGCCCACGCTCGCGCAGTGGTGCGCCGGGCAGCCCGAGCGCTTCGATCCGGTCGAGCGCGCGCCGGACGACCCGGCGGCGCTTCTTTACTCGTCGGGCACCACCGGTTTTCCGAAAGGCGTGACGCTGTCGCAGTCGAACATCGCGACCAACGTCGCCAGTGCCGCGAAATACTCCGGCTACCGCGACGACGATCGCCTGTGCGTGTTCCTGCCGCTGTTCCACGTCTACGGGCAGAACTACATCCTGAACGCGGCGATCCTTGCCGGCGCCACGATCTGCCTGTTCCGCCGCTTCGTGCCCGACGTCGTGCTCGACGCGATCCAGCGCGAGCGCATCACGCTGTTCTTCGGCGTGCCGACGATCTTCATCGGCCTGCTTGCGATGGACCTGTCGAAGTGGGACCTGTCGTCGATCCGCTACGAGATGTCGGCGGCCGCGACGATGCCCGAGGAGATCTCGCGTCGCTGGACCGAACGCTTCGGCCGACGCGTCTACGAGGGCTACGGCCTTACCGAGTGCTCGCCCTTCGCCTGCTACAACGACCTCGTCGAGCACCGCTTCGGCTCGGTAGGCCGCGCGGTGGAAGGCTTCACGCTGAAGATCCTCGACGAGAACGACCGCGAACTGCCGCACGGCGAATGGGGCGAGATCTGCATTCGCGGCCCCGGCGTCATGCTCGGCTACTGGAACCGGCCCGAGGACACCGCTCAGGCGCTGCGCGACGGCTGGCTGCACTCGGGCGACATCGGTCGCATGGACGCCGATGGCTACGTCTACATCGTCGATCGCGTCAAGGATATGATCAACGTGTCGGGCTTCAAGGTGTGGCCGGCCGAGCTCGAGCAGTACCTGTACAAGCTGCCGCAGGTGCAGGAGGTCGCGGTCTACGGCATTCCGCACCCGGAGAAGGGCGAGCAGGTGGTTGCCGCCGTCGTCCCGAAGGCGGGACAGCCGATCGCCCCCGAGGACGTCATCGCATGGTGTCGCGCGAACATCGCCGCCTACAAGGTGCCGGCGCGGGTGGACATCGTCACGGAGCTGCCGAAGAGCGCCACCGGGAAAATCCTGAAGCGCGTCCTGCGTGATCAGGCGCCGCCGGCGTGATAGGGTAACCGGCTTTCGATTTCGGCAGATACGCTGCCGCGGAACACAAACACCACGAAGGAGAGGAGCATGACCGGATTCACGCGTCGTGATTTCAACCGCGCGGCTGTCGTCACTGGAGCGGGCGCGCTTGCCGCGCCGGCGATCGTCCGTGCGCAGCCGAAGAAGCTGAAGGTCGGCGTGCTGCTGCCCCGGTCGGGGGCGCTGGCCTTCATCGGCCAGTCGTGCCAGCGCGGCGCCGACATCTCGCCCGCCCTGCTCCGGGAAATGTACGGCGTAGACGTCGAACTGATGAACGCCGACATCGAGTCGAACGTCGACGTCGCCCGTTCCCGGGCAGAGAAACTCGTCGACGAAGGCGCGCAGGTGCTGATGGGCGCCTTCGACTCCGGCCCCACCGCCGCCATCGCGCAGGTGGCCGAGCAGCGCAAGGTGCCGCTCGTGGTCAACATCGCGGCCGCTCCGCAGATCACCGAGCAGGGCTACAAGTACGTCTTCCGCAACTTCACCACTGCCGGCGAACTGATCACCAACGGCCTGGCGCTCACGCGCGACCTGTTCCAGGCCACCGGCAGCGCGCCGCGCACCGCCGTCTTCATGCACGTGAACGACACCTTCGGCACGTCGATGGCCAAGGGCATCGCGGCGATCCTGCCCAAACTCGACTACCTGCCGTTCAAGGTCGTCGACACCATTGCCTACGACCGCGAAGCGCGCGACCTGTCAGTGGAAGTCGCCAAGGCCAAGGCCACCAACGCCGACTTCATCCTGCTGGTGAGCCGCCTGAACGACGCGATCCTGCTCGTGCGCGAACTGGTCAAGCAGCGCTGGTCGCCGCAGGCGGTGCTCAGCCCGGGATCCCCCGGCATGTACGAGGCGCAGTTCTACAAGGCGCTGGGCAACCGGTACTCTGACTACTGCATCTCGAACGTGCCCCATTACAACCCGAAGGCCGAACTCACCAAGCGCGTCGAGGCGCAGTTCAACAAGCAGTTCCCGCAGGAAAAGCTGATGTTCCACGCGCTGAACGTCGGCTTCACCTTCGAGGCGATGATGATTGCCGCCGACGCGTTCAAGCGCGCCGGCACCGCCGACGGCGCCCAACTGGCCGACGCGCTGCGCAAGACCAACATCGCCGAGCACGTGATGATCGGCGGCCCGATCCAGTTCGACGCGAAGGGGCAGAACACGCACATCGCGTCGGCGTGCATCCAGAACCGGGGTGGGGAGCCGAAGGTCGTGTTGCCGGAGAGCGCGGCGCAGGCGAAGCCGGTGTTTCCGGTGCCGGGTTGGCAGGAGCGGAAGGCCTGAGTCGCCGCGCAACTGCCGAGCTGGCGGCCAGGCGCCGCTGCTTTCGTAAGAACGCCGCCCTCGGGCGGCGTTTTCCGTTGGGAGCCGTTCGTCTGTGCAGCAGCTCGACAAATGCGCCGTTCCGGCTTCCACGCACTTCTTCGAGCGATCACGGCCGTTACCGATCAAGGAGTTGGAGTGAGCCGGGCAGGCGCATTGCGGGTTTTCCCGGGGGCTTGTCTGAGCGACTTCAGGCCGAGTCACCCCGATCGGCATGCTCGCCCTTCGCGCCGCACGGCGAAGGGCGCGCGACTAATTTCACATCGAGGATTCTTGCGGTACCGCGAAGAAAAGCGGTGCACATCGGGTCGTGATCGAGAACGCGAACGATGTCACGCAGACCTTGTTGCCCCCTGACATTTTGGGCGCGGAGCGATCGGATTGAGGAGCCGGGACCTGAGCCCGTTCCCGCGAGTTGGCCGCGCTCGCGCTTTTCGGGGTCGGCTTGGGGGCCTCGCGCGAACACCGCACCATCCAATGAGTGGATCAGTGGACGCGAGGAATGGAGAGGCGCCGCGATTCGAGTGAAAGAGCTGTAAGTGTTGTCGAAGAATTTTACCGTCGCACAGCCCCTATCAGGGTCTTTATCTATAGAGCTTTGATTTTTAATGGAATTACGCACTTGGCCTGGTTCTTGCAACTCAGGAGAGTGACGGCGCTGGGTGGCCAGCGGCAAGGCAATCGGAGGTAGTAACCATGAATGGCATGAAAATTTCTGTTTCGGCGCTTTTCGCCGCCGTGGCGCTGGCTGCCGGCGGTGCTGCGCAAGCAGCGGCCTGTTCCGTTTCGGGCAGCCTGACCGGCGCCGACTTGGGCACGATGTCGACCGCTGACGCGACGTTGTCGCTGAACGGCGGCGCAGCCACCGCCTCGGACGCCTGCAACCTGAGTGATCAAGGTAGCGGCGGCAACACGAGCGGAACATTGTTAGGGGGCTATTACAGCCCCACATACGGAAGCGGCGACTTCACGCAGGTATCGAACGGCGTGGTCATCAACGGGATCACGTTCACGTCGATCACTTTCGATTCCGCGGCCGGCACGTGGGCGTTTACCTGGAGCGGTGGCCCGGCTTCGCTCGATCTTGCCTTGGCCATCCATGCCTCCGACCGGACCGGAAGCTTTCTCTTCAATGATCGTACGTTGGTCGCCGATGCATCCGGAAACGGTACTTGGGTGATCAACTGGTTGAACAACGGCGGCCAGGTTCCCGGGTTCTCCAATTTCGGTTTCTGGGCGCGGACGGGCAGCGGTGACGTCCCGGGTCCGAATCCGACTCCCGTCCCCGGTACGGCGCTGCTACTCGGACTGGGGTTGGCGGGACTGGGCTTGCGTGCGCGCATGCGCAGATCCTGATCGAGCGTCAGGCGAACTGAGCAAGTATTTCTCGTCGCGCTTCAGTAGGCTTCGCAGGAGCAAACGCCGGGTTCCCCCCGGCGTTTGCTTTTCGGCTATGCTCGCCCCGCGATTCGCCATCGCGATCCTACGGGGAGACGCTTGCCACTCGACGCTGTCGCCAACATTGTCCTTAGCGGACTGCTCACGGGCCTCATCTACGGGCTGATGGCCCTAGGCCTCTCCGTCATCTACGGCGTCGTGCGCATCGTCAACTTCGCACACGGCGAGTTGATGGCGGTGGCGATGTACGCCACCGTCTTCGCCTTTGCCATCACCGGCCTCGATCCGCTGTGGATGCTCGTGCCGATGGCGCTTGCATTCTTCGGCATCGGCTACGTGCTGCAGCGCGGACTGATCAATCCGTTCATCGACCGGCCCGAGCACTCGCAGTTCATCCTGCTGCTGGCGGTCGCGCTCGTCGTTGTCAACCTGCTGCTGGTCGCCTTCGGGCCCGATGCGCGCAGCGTGCAGGTCGACTACGCGCTCGATTCCTACGAGATCGGACCGCTGCTGATCGACAAGGTGCGTGTGATCTGCGCCGGCGTGGCGCTCGTCGCCTGCGCGATCCTGTTCGCGATCTTCCGCTACACGTCCTTCGGCAAGGCAATCCGCGCCTGTGCCGACAATCTTCTCGGGGCGCAGGTCGTCGGGCTGAACGTCAAGCACCTGTACGCGCTGACCTTCGGGCTGGGCGCCGCCTGCGTGGGCGTGGCCGGCACGCTTCTGTCGATGCTCGTCGACGTCACGCCCGGGCTGGGTCCGGCCTACACGCTGCTCGCCTTCGTCATCGTGATCATCGGCGGGCTCGGCTCGATGGTTGGCGCGCTCGCCGGCGGCGTGCTGATCGGTGTTTCCGAATCGGTGGCCGGGCTGCTGATCACGCCGTCGGCCAAGAGCATGTTCTCGTTCGCGCTGCTCATCCTCGTGCTCGCGTTCCGGCCGCAGGGCCTGTTCCGGGCGCGCTGAAGCGGCGATGAATCGCTCCGCCGTCGCGCTGCTCGTCCTGCTCGCCCTGCTGCTCGCGCTGCCGCTGGCGCTCGATCGCTATCTGCTGTCCGTGGCGATCCTGATCCTGTACTTCGCCTACGTCGGGCAGGCGTGGAACGTGATGATGGGCTTTGCCGGGCAGCTCTCGCTCGGGCACGCGCTCTTCGTCGGGCTCGGTGCGTATACGTCGGCAGCGCTGTTCCAGCACTTCGCGATCGTGCCGTGGGTGGGAATGCTCGCGGCGATCGTCGTATGCGTGATCATGGGGTCGTTCATCGGCTGGCTCGCGTTCCGCTTCGGCATCGGCGGCACGTATTTCGCGCTGTTGACGATCGCCTTCGCGGAGTTCACGCGCATCGGCTTCGAGCACTTCGGCTGGGTTGGCGGCACCGGCGGCTTCTTCCTGCGCGTGACCCAGCAGGATCAGGTCGACGTCCTGCAGTTGCGCGGACCGCCGATCCTCTTCTACTACCTGGCACTCGCGCTCGCCACGCTCGGCTTCGTGTTGTGTTGGGCGATGCTGCGCGGGCGACTCGGCTTCTACTTCCGCGCGATCCGCGACAACGAGGAGGCGGCGCGTGCCGCCGGCGTGAATGTGTTCCGCTACAAGATGTATGCGGTGCAGATATCGTCCGCGATGACGGCGCTGGCCGGCGTGTTTTTCGCCTTCTACTACAACAACCTCTTTCCCGAGCAGATCTTCCACATCAGCCGTTCGATCGAGATCATCCTCGCGCCGATCATCGGAGGCATCGGGACGCTGTTCGGGCCGATCCTCGGAGCGGCGCTGTTGACGCTGCTCTCCGAGGGCATCAACCAGGCGCTGTCGATGGCGGGGCACGAGATCCCGGGGGTCAAGCAGATCCTGTACGGCGTAGCGCTGGGCGCGGCGATCATGTTCATGCCGAACGGGATCTGGCCGATCGTCGCGCGTCGGCTCGGTTTTCGTCGCTCGATGACGGCCGATGACTGAAGACGCTGCGATGCTGCGGGTCAACGGGGTTTCGAAGAGCTTCCAGGCGCTGCGCGCCGTGGACAATGCGTCGCTGCATGTCGAGCGCGGCGAGATCGTCGCGTTGATCGGTCCCAACGGCGCGGGCAAGACGACACTGTTCAACTTGATCGCAGGCGCGCTGGCGCCGAACGAAGGGCAGATCGTCTTCCTCGGCTCGGACATCGCCGGCTGGCGTGCCGACCAGGTGTGCGCGATCGGCGTCGGGCGCACCTTCCAGATCGTCAAGCCTTTTGCCGACATGACGGTGCTCGAGAACGTGATGGTCGGTGGCTTTCGCGGGACCACCGACCGCAGGCTCGCCAGTCGTCGCGCCGAACGCGCGCTGCGGGCGCTCGAGATGTGGGGGCAGCGCGACCGGCCGGCTTCGGCGCTGACGCTTCCCGATCGCAAGAAGCTCGAGGTGGCGCGCGCGCTCGCCACCGAACCGAAGCTGCTGCTGCTCGACGAGGTGATGGCCGGCCTGCGTCCCACCGAGACCGACCACATGGTCGCCGCCTTCCGCCGGCTGAACGCCGAGCATGGCGTGACGATCCTGCTGATCGAGCACGTGATGCGCGCGGTGATGGCGCTCGCGCAGCGCGTCTACGTGCTGCATCACGGCGTGATCATCTCGTCGGGGACGCCGGCCGAGGTGACCTCCGACCCGAAGGTGCTCGAGAGCTATCTCGGCACGGTCGAGCTGTGAGCGCCGCGATGCTCGAGATCCGCGATCTCTCGGTGTTCTACGGCGACGCGCAGGCACTCGATCGCGTGAAGCTCGACGTGGCGGCGAACCAGATCGTCGCGCTCGTCGGCGCCAACGGAGCTGGGAAGACTTCGCTGATCCGCACGCTCGCCGGCATCCTGAAGCCGCGCTCGGGCTCGATCCGCTTCGAGGGGCGCGAGATCGCCGGGTTGTCTAGCTCCACCGTCTGCGATCTCGGCATCGGGCAGGTGGCCGAGGGCCGGCAGATCTTTCCGTCGCTGAGCGTGCTCGACAATCTCGAGGTCGGCGGCCTGCTGCCGCATGCGCGCAAGCACGCGGGCGAGACGCTCGAGCGCGTCTTCACGATGTTTCCACGGCTGAAGGAGCGCGCGTCGCAGGCGGCCGGCACCTTGTCGGGCGGCGAGCAGCAGATGCTGGCGATCGCGCGCTGCCTGATGGGCGCGCCGCGACTGATCATGTTCGATGAGCCGTCGCTGGGCCTGGCGCCGGCGCTGGTCGGCGAGGTGCTGGAGACGATCCGCACGCTGCATTCGCAGGGGATGACGATCCTGCTCGTCGAGCAGAACGTCGCCGCGTCGCTGAAGCTCGCAGATCGCGCCTACGTGCTCGAGAACGGCAGCATCGTCCTCGAAGGCAGCGGTGCGGAGCTGCTCGACGATCCGCGCGTGCGCGAGGCGTACCTCGGGTTGTGAAGGCAGCAGCGGCAGTCGTCTTCGCGGCGTCGCTGCTGGCGACGATCGCGCCCTGTGCGGCAGCGGCCAACGCGGGGGCGATTCCGCTCGATGCCTCCGCAATCGCAATCGGTGCGCGCAGTTCGGCATTCGTTGCGGTGGCCGCGGCTGCCGGGGCCGATCCGCTGGCGCGCGAACTGCGCGACGCGGTCGTCGAGCAGGCGCTCGAGCACGTCGTCGTTCGCGGCGAGGGGCTGGGCACGTTGGCTGCGCGCTACGGCGTGTCGGTTTCGCAGATCGCCGCGCGAAACGGCATCGACGCGCGCAAGGGACTGGCGATCGGGCAGCGCATTGCGATCGTCTCGCGGCACGTCGTGCCCCCGGCGCTCGACGAAGGCATCCTCGTCAACGTTCCGCAGCGGATGCTGTTCCGCTTCGTCGCCGGGCGCGTCGCGGCCGCATATCCGGTCACCGTCGGCAAGCGAGGGTGGGCGACGCCGAGCGGAGCCTTCACGGTGATCAGCCGCCAGATCGACAAGACGTGGATCGTCCCGCCATCGATCCAGGCAGAGATGCTGCACGAGGGCAAGCCGGTGCTGACCGAGGTGCCGCCTGGCCCCGAGAACCCGCTCGGTCGCCACTGGATCGGCACGAGCCTGCCGGGCATCGGGCTGCACGGCACGAACGCGCCGGCCAGCATCTATGGTTTCCGTTCGCACGGTTGCGTGCGGCTGCATCCGGACGATATCGCGGCCCTGTTCGACGGCACGCGCGTCGGCGACCGCGGACGGATCGTCTATCGGCCGCTGCTGCTGGCAGTTGCCGCCGACGGACGGATCTGGTTCGAGGCGAACCCCGACGTCTATCGTCGCGATCCGGGCTCGGTCGATGCCGTGCGCGAGATAGCGCGGCTGCAGGCCATCGACGAAGCGTCGATCGACTGGGCTCGGGTGCAGGCGGCAATGAGGCAGCGGGGCGGCAACGCGATCGACGTCGGCGTCGTCGCTTCGGTCGGCGTCCCCCGCAACGACGCAGGCGCGCAGGCGCAGGAGGTATCGGCACGATGACGAACAGGAACCGCCGCAGGCATTTCGTTCGAGGCGGCCTGGCGCTCGCGCTCGCTGCGGCAGCGTCGCGACCGGCCTGGTCGTCGACGAAACCGTCGATCGATCGCGGCGACGGGATCGCGCGCCTGGCCTTCGTCAACACGCACACCGGCGAATCGCTCGACGTCGTCTACCGCGAAGGGCCGCGTTACCTCGGGGACGCGCTGGCCGAGATCGATCGCGTGCTGCGCGATCACCGCAGCGGCGACGTGCACGAGATCGACCGTGCGCTGCTCGACCAGCTCGAGCAGCTGCGCGCGCGCCTGGACGTCGGCAAGCGGCCGTTCCACGTGATTTCCGGATATCGCTCGCCGCGCACGAATGCGATGCTGGCCGCGCGCAGTTCGGGTGTCGCCTCGCAGAGCCTGCATCTGCAGGGGCGGGCGATCGACATCCGCATGCCGGGGGTGGAGCTCACGGCGCTGCACCGCGCCGCGTTGTCGATGCAGATTGGCGGCGTCGGCTACTACGCGCGCTCGGACTTCGTGCATCTCGACACCGGACGCGTGCGGCGCTGGTAGCGCCGTCGCGCCTGCTGCCGCGGCGTCCGAGCCGCGGCGAGCGAAGGGGGCGCTGCGGTGAGCAAAGGAGCCCGAGCAGCGAGCGAAGGAACAGCTACTGCGGCGGCAGCACCTTCCCGGGATTCATGATCCCCAGCGGGTCGAGGGCCTGCTTCACCTGGCGCATCAGCGCCATCTCGACGTCGGACTTGTAGCGTGCCGATTCGTCGCGCCGCAGCTGTCCGAGCCCGTGCTCGGCCGAGATCGATCCGTTGAAGGCGACGACCGCGTCGTGCACGAGCCGGTTCATCGCCGGCTGCAGCGCAAGGAACTCGTCCTCGTGCTCGCGACTGGAACGATCGACGGGCGGCGACACGTTGTAGTGCAGGTTGCCGTCGCCGAGATGCCCGAAGACGACCATCCGGATTCCGGGGAACGCGCGCTGCATCGCCTCGTTGGTCTGCTCGACGAAGGTGCCGATCGACGAGATCGGCACCGAGACGTCGTGCTTGACGTTTTTGCCGGCGAGCGCCTGCGCTTCGGAGATCAACTCGCGCAGCTCCCAGAGGGCACGGGTCTGCGCGCCGGAGGTTGCGATGACTGCGTCGAGCACGATCCCCGACTCGATCGCGCGCTCCATCAGCGCCTCGAACTGCGCGTTCGCGTGCGCTTCGCTTTCGCTGTCGCTCGTCTCGAGCAGCACGTAGTAGGGCGACGCGTCGGTGAAGGGGCGACGATGATCGGGAAAGTGCTGCATCACGAGGTCGATGCACAGGTTCGAGATCAGCTCGAAGGCGGTGAGCGTCGAGCCGAGCATCGACTGCGCGAACTCGAGCAGGCGCAGCGCTGCGTGCGGGTCCTGCACCGCGGCCATCGCCGTGATCTGCGCGGCGGGCAGTGGGTACAGCTTCATCGTCGCGGCTGTGATCACGCCCAGCGTGCCTTCGGAGCCGACGAACAGATCGCGCAGGTCGTAGCCGGTGTTGTCCTTGCGCAGGCCACGCAGCCCGTTCCAGACGCGACCTTCGGCGGTGACGACCTCGATGCCCAGGCACAGTTCGCGTGCGTTGCCGTAGCGCAGCACGGCAGCGCCGCCGGCATTGGTCGAGAGGTTGCCGCCGATCGTGCAGCTGCCTTCGGAGGGCAGGCTCAGCGGGAACAGGCGATTCGCGGAACGTGCCGCATCGTGCACCTGCGCCAACGTGCAACCCGCTTCGACCGTGATCGAGTTGTTGACCGTGTCGACCGCGCGGACCTTCGTGAGTCTGGCAAGCGACAGCACGAGCGAGTGCCCCGATTCGTCGGGCGTCGCGCCGCCCGACAGTCCGGTATTGCCGCCCTGGGGCACGACGGCGACGCGATTCTGCGCGCACCAACGGACGATCGCCGCCACGCCTTCGACCGAATCGGGCTGCGCGGCGCCCAGAGCGCGTCCGAAATAGCGTCGACGCCAGTCGGTGGTGAAGGCTTCGAGGTCGGCCGGGTCGGTAATCAGCCGGCCGGAAAACGAATTGCGCAGCGCGTCGAGGTCGACGCGCTGCGCTGTGGGCGGGGCGGTACGGTTCGCTTCCATCGAAGCGAGTGTACCGCCCGCGCTTATTTCACCGTGAAGCGCACCGAGCTTTCGGCAGCGTTGCCCGCCGTGTCGGTCGCGCGTACCGTCAACGTGTTCAGGCCGGTGCTCTTCTTCGCGTTCCAGCGCACCTGGTACGGAGCGGTCGTCGCGCTGCCCACCAGGCTGCCGTTGACGAGGAAGTCGACGCGCCCGATGCCGTTGGCGTCGTAGGCCGAGGCCGACAGCGACGTGGGCTTGCCCGGGATCGTCGAGCCGTCGGCGGGCCACGTGATGCTCACCGTCGGCAACGAGGAGCCCACCGTCGGCAACGAGGAATCGGCGAAGACCGTGTAGCTCGCGGCGGCCGTGGTGGCCGTTCCGCCGCTTTCGGCGGCGCTCGCCTTCAGCGAGTAGACGCCGTCGGCGAGCGACGTTCCCGAGCTCACCGACCAGGTCAAGCTGCCGCTGGCTCCCGGCGCGAGCGTGACCGAAGGCGACGAGAACGAGCCGGCAAACCCGGCGGGCAGCGCCTGCGCCACCGAGAAGCTGCTGCTTGCGCACGCCGAAGAGTCGCGGTTGGTGATCGTCAGCCCGTAGCGCAGCGTCGTACCCGGGGAACCGCTCTGCGATGCGGGCGACACCGCTACCGAAGGCGCCGAGCGGGAGCAGACGGCCCCGGCGAGCTGCAATCCGATGGTCGCCGAGCCGGTGACGATCGACTGTGCCGTCACGCTGATCCCGTTGGCCGCGTCGTTGAACGTTTGCCCGGCGGCCAGCCGCGCGACGCTGTACGTCTTCGCGGGCAGGGTGCCGGTCGACCGGTGCACGCTGACAACGTTCTTGTCGGTGGACAGCAGGTTCGTGTCGAGGTCTAGCGACTGTCGCAGGCTGACGTAGTAGTACTCGTTGGTGTCGGCCTTGCGCAGGCGGAGCACCTGCGCAGCGCCGGTGTCCGGCGCTGCCAGCGTTGCGACCGTGTAGGTGCCCGAGGAGGCGGCGTCGACGATGTTGCCGCTGCCGAGCCATCCCGCCATCACGCGGTTCGCCGCGTTCATCTGCACCGTGCGCACGTAGCCCATCGGGTCGGAGTAGTCGCCGTACTCGGACGAGGGCGTGCTCGCGTGGTGGAACCGCAGGTTGTGCCCGAGCTCGTGTGCGAATACGCCCGTGGTCGAACAGGACAGAATCCACGAACGCGTCGGCGGCGTTCCGCCGAGGTTTGCGATTCCCGAGAACCCGCAGTTGCTGTTCGACGGCAGCGCATAGGAGATTCGCGCGTAGCCCGACATGTCGATGCCGGCCGCCTTCGCGGCCTTGTCGATCGCGCTTCCCCAGGCGTTGTAGTCGCAGGTGCCGGACCCCGAGTACGGGATGGTGAACGGCCCGACGACGTTGCCCGAGAAGGTGACGGCATCACGCGACGATTCGCGAAGGATCTTGTCGACCGACGCCGTGCTGCCGAACAGCCGGTTCTGCACGTCGCTGACCGAGCAACCGATGGCCTTGTCGGAGAAGTTGCCGAGGACGACCAGCGTGCGCTGGTCTCCGCTGACCAGCGGTGCGGTCGCCATCGCCATCGTCGTCGAACTCGACGTGCCGCCGTACATCGCGGTCTCGATCTGGTTGCGGCTGCCGACGACGAGGCGGTTGCCGACCTGCAGGCCGCGCACGCGAATCCGCTGGTCGATCAGCCCCATCATCTGTTCCTCGGGAATCGCGTCGTGCGGCCAGGCGAGGCCGAGGCGCTGGCCTTTGGCATCGTCCAACTCGAGGAAGAGCGGATGATCGGAGACGCCTCGTTCGATGTCGTCGATCAGCATGCCGACGACGCGGCCGCTCGCGTCGACGTTCTGCTCGACCAGGGCGCGCGCCTGCGGCGGAAGCTTCTCGCGCAGCGTCTCGGGCATTGCCATCGCGAGCGCCCGCGCCGGGTCCGCGTCGATCAGCTCGAGCATCATCTGCTGTCGCTGCGCGGCACGGGCCGTGACGTCACTCGCGCGCTGCGCCCGTTCGTTCGTACCCGCCCGCTCGAACGCCTTCTGCGCCTGCAGCAGCGCGTTGCTCGACAACTTCGCGCGCTGCTCGAGCGTGCCTGCGTCGACCGAGTGTGCGGCGGCAGGCGGACGCACGGCCTGCGCCGATGCGGCGCCGGCGGCGCCGAAAGCGCCGAGAAGAAGGATGGGGAGCAGGCGTGCAGAGAACGCAGCGTGGCGACCGGGGGCGCGCGCGCGATGAGGGGACGTCGAAGCCATCGATACCTCGCAGCGGAAATACGGAATGCAGCGCCGGTACACCGGCGCGTGAAGCCGTATGGCTCACGCTGCGATCAGAAACTTCGACGAGAACTAAATCACACTATGGCCGACGCGAGGCCGAACAGCGCCGACCTGCGGCGCCGCCGCGCGCTTCGCTACCGCAGACCCGGCATCATCCCCTTCATGCCCCGCATCATCTTCGCGAGGCCGCCCTTCTGCATCTTCTTCATCATCGACTGCATCTGCTCGAACTGCGACAGCAGTCGATTGACTTCCTGCACCGACACGCCGGAGCCGGCGGCGATGCGCCGCTTGCGGCTCGCCTTGATGAGGTCGGGCTTGGTGCGCTCGGCCTTCGTCATCGACCCGATGATCGCCTGCATGCGTCGCATCTGCTTCTCGGCCTGCGACATGTCCGCGCCGGCGGCCGCCTGCTGGAACTGGGCGGGCAGCTTGTCGAGCATCGACGCCAGGCCGCCCATGCGGTTCATCTGGCCGAGCTGCGAGGCGAAGTCGTTCAGGTCGAAGCGGTGGCCCGACTTCAGCTTGTCGGCCAGCGCCTTCGCCGTCTTCTGGTCGACGTTCTTCTGCGCTTCCTCGACGAGCGAGACGATGTCGCCCATGCCGAGGATGCGGTTGGCCATCCGCTCGGGGTGGAAGCCTTCGAGCCCGTCGAGCTTCTCGCCGACGCCGACGAACTTGATCGGTGCGCCGGTGACGGCCTTCACCGACAGCGCCGCGCCGCCGCGCGCATCGCCGTCGAGCTTGGTAAGCACGACGCCAGTGAGCGGCAGCGCTTCCTTGAACGCCTTCGCGGTGTTGACCGCGTCCTGGCCCTGCATCGCGTCGACGACGAACAGCGTTTCTACCGGGTCGAGCAGCGCGTGCAGCTCGGCGATCTCGCGCATCATCTGCTCGTCGATTGCCAGGCGGCCGGCGGTGTCGACGAGCAGCACGTCGAAGTAGTGCGTGCGCGCCCACTGGCGGGCAGCGGCGGCGATCTCGGCCGGTTTCTGCTCGGGGGTCGAAGCGAAGAATTCCGCGCCCGCCTGCTTGGTGACCGTGCGCAGCTGCTCGATGGCCGCCGGGCGATAGACGTCGCACGAGACGGTGAGCACTTTCTTCTTCCGGTTCTCGCGCAGCCATTTCGCGAGCTTGCCGACCGTGGTGGTCTTGCCCGCGCCCTGCAGGCCGGCCATCAGCACGATCGCCGGCGGCTGGCTGGCGAGGTCGAGCTGCGCGGTGTCGCCGCCCATCAGCTGCGTGAGCTCGCGGTGCACGACGCCGACCAGCGCCTGCCCGGGGGACAGGCTGCTGATCACTTCCTGGCCGAGCGCGCGCTCGCGCACGCGCGCAACGAAGTCGCGCACGACCGGCAGCGCCACGTCGGCCTCGAGCAGCGCGATGCGGATCTCGCGCAGCATCTCCTGCGTATTGGCTTCGGTCAGGCGCGCTTCGCCGCGCATCGTCTTGACGACGCGCGCGAGCCGTTGCGAGAGGTTTTCGAGCATGCCCTTGGGGTAAACTGAATCGGTGCCGATTTTACCGGTTATCGCCGATCTGCTCGCCGCTCTCGCCTACGTCGTCGCCTGGCGCGCGCCGCATCGGTTCGCCGCAGCGGCCATGGTCATCGGTCTCGTCCTGCATGCGGTCGGTCTGTACGAGACGATCCTCGGCGAGAACGGCTGGCACTTCGGCTTCGCGCCGATCCTCTCGGCCACGTTGTGGATCGGCGTGCTCGTGCTGTGGATCGAAGGGCTGTCCGCGCGCGTCGAGGCGCTGCGCACGATCGTGCTGCCGGCGGCCGCGGTTGCCGTGCTGCTGCCGCTGGGCTTTCCGGGCATCGAACTCGGCGCGCAGACCACGCGGCCGTTCTTCCTGCCGCACCTGCTGATCGGCACGCTCGCCTACGGCGTGCTGTCGCTGGCCGCGCTGCACGCGGCGCTGATGGCGCTCGCCGAGCGCTCACTGCACCACGGCGGCGAGGAGGCCAAGGCCTTGCCGCTCGCGCGTTTCCTCGAAGACCTGCCGCCGCTGCTCGTACTCGAGCGGATCCTGTTCCGCTTCATCGGCGTGGGCTTCGCGTTGCTCACGCTCACCGCGTTCAGCGGCGTTTTGTTCTCCGAGGAGATCTTCGGCCAGCCGTTGCGCTTCGATCACAAGAACGTGTTCACGTTGATCGCGTGGGCGGTGTTCGGCATCCTGCTGCTCGGACGCCGATTGTGGGGCTGGCGCGGGCGCACCGCGCTGCGGCTCACCTTCGGCGGTTTCGTGCTGCTGCTGCTCGCGTACGTCGGCAGCCGCTTCGTCCTGGAAGTCATCCTGAATCGGCATTAGTGGCGAACCAAAGGCAAGCTATTCGTCGGACAGGACACTAGATGGGCAAGCTGCTGAGTTGGGTCGTGCTGATCGCGCTGGCCTGGCTGGTGATTCGCCTGTTCGCGATCAGTCAGCGTCGCCGCCAGCGTTCCGGCGACGCGGGCGCTTCCGACGGGGCGTCGTCGCCCGGTGGTGCGGCGTCCGGTTCGCCCCGTTCGTCGGGTTCGTCGCGGCGCGCGATCGAAGGCGAGCCGATCGTTCCGTGCGCACAGTGCGGACTGTTCGTTCCCGCTTCCGACGTCGTGCGTGACGACGGGTTCGACTACTGCAGCACGGCGCACCGCGATGCGCATCGCGCGCAGCGTCGCGCGCATCCGCGCGACGAACGACGGTGAACGTCGCTCCTTCGTACTGGTCGTCGCTGCGCTGGCTGGCGGCGAGCCGCGTGGCGATCGCGCTCGTGCTGTTCGCCTTCTTTCCGCTGCACGACACCGGGCAGCTGCCCGGCGGGCTCGGCGACCCGGCGCTGTACGGCGGCGCTGCGCTCCTCTACCTGCTCGCGGCGGTGCTGTTCCTGTCCACGCTCGACCGCTTCCGCGCGCATTTCCACGCGCTCGTGCTCGCGCAGGGGCTCACCGACATCGTCGCGCTGTCCACGTTGATGCACGCGGCCGGCGGGTTGAAGAGCGGGCTGCTCGTGCTGTTGATCGTCGCGCTCGCCGGCTCGGCGATCGTTGCCACGCGTCGCACGGCGGCGTTCTTCGCCGCGGCGGCCACGCTCTTCGTGCTCGCGCAGACCGGCTGGCAGCTGCTGCGCGGCGGCGACGCGGCTTCGCTGATGCTGGCCGGTCTCGTCGGCATCGCTTGCTTCGCCGCCGCGATGACGGTGAACTGGCTCGCCACGCGGCTGCACGCGCAGGAGCGCATCGCGCAGATGCGCGCCGACGATCTGCGCCGCCAGCTCGCCGTGACGTCGCGCGTCGTCGCCGAGCTCGCGCACGGCGTGATGATTGTCGACGCCGCCGGCGCGGTTCGTGCGATGAACCCGGCGGCGCGTGCGCTGCTCGGCATCGCGACGCAGGCGCCGGCGACGCTCGCGGAGGCGGGCGAGGGCTCCGTCGCGGGGCGCGGCTGGGCGATGCTGCGCGACGCGTACGCCCGCTGGCGCGGCAGCGGCGGAGCGAAGGGCGCCGAGAGCGATCTCGAGCTGCTGATCGCCGACGGCCGGGCGACGCGCGTGCGGCTGCGCTTTCTCGGCGCGGTCGAGACGGGCGAAGATACGGTCGTGATGATCGAAGACCAGCGCCTCGTCGAGGATCGCGCGCAGCAGTTGAAGCTCGCGTCGATGGGACGTCTGTCGGCGTCGATCGCGCATGAGATCCGCAACCCGCTCGGCGCTATCCGCCATGCCAACGGGCTGCTCGCCGAACGTATTTCGGATCCGTCGCTCGAGCGGCTGACGCGCATCGTCGAGTCGAACACCGTGCGCATCGACCGCATCGTCGAGGACGTGCTGTCGATCGCGCGGCGAGACCGCTCGGCCGACGAGTCGATCGAGCCGCAGCCGTTTCTCGACCGTCTCGTCGACGAGTTCGTTTCGACCAGCGGCGCGGAGCGAGCCCGCATCGGCGTGCGGCTGGCCAGCGAGCAACCGATTCGCTTCGATTCGAATCACCTGCGCCAGGTGCTGCTGAACCTGCTCGCCAATGCGCTTCGCTATGCATCGACGGCCACCGACGCGGTGCGCATCGAGTGGCGCGAGCGCGACGACCGGCGGCTCGAGCTGCGCGTCTCCGACGACGGTCCGGGACTCACCGAGGAGATGCGCGAGCATGCGTTCGAGCCCTTCTACACCACCGAGAGCCGCGGAACCGGACTCGGTCTGTATCTCGCGCGCGAGCTGTGCCATGCCAGCGGCGCGACGATCCGCTACGAAACCGGTTCGCCGTCGCAGCGCTGGCGCAGCGTCTTCGTCGTCGAGCCCCGCAACGAGGCTTTCGCCCCAGAATGAAGGAAGCAGCCGACACCACGACCCCGCGCAGCGGGCCGCGCCCCGCGCGCACGACGTCCCTGCGCCGCGTGCTGGTCGTCGATGACGAGGCCGACCTGCGCGAGCTGCTCGAGCTGACGTTGGTCGGCATGGGGCTGGACGTCGACTGCGTCGGTTCGCTCGCCGACGCGGAGGCGGCGCTGTCGCGCAATGCCTATGCGCTGTGCCTGACCGACATGCGCCTGCCCGACGGCGACGGACTGACGCTCGTCGCGTCGATCAATCGTCGTCATCCGCAGACGCCGGTCGCGGTGATCACCGCCTACGGCAGCGCCGAGAACGCGGTGGCGGCGCTGAAGGCCGGCGCCTTCGACTACCTCGCCAAGCCGGTCGCGCTCGATGCGCTGCGCAGCCTCGTGCGCTCGGCGCTGCAGCTGCCGTCGCAGGCGGGCGGCGCGCCGGCGAACGAGGTCGCTGCACCGTCGCCGCCGCCGACACGCCAACTGCTCGGCGAGTCGGAGGCGATCCGCGAGGTGCGCGCGCAGATCGCGCGGCTTGCGCGCAGCATGGCGCCGGTGTCGATCAGCGGTGAATCGGGTTCGGGCAAGGAGTTGGCCGCGCGCCTGATCCACGAGACCGGTGCGCGCGCCGCGCAGCCTTTCGTCGCGGTGAACTGCGGCGCGATTCCCGAGTCGCTGATGGAGGCCGAGTTCTTCGGCTATCGCAAAGGCGCGTTCACCGGCGCGGACCAGGACCGCGACGGCTTCTTCCAGGCCGCCAACAGCGGAACGCTGTTCCTCGACGAGGTGGCCGACCTTCCGCTGGCGATGCAGGTGAAGCTGCTGCGCGCCATACAGGAGAAGCGCGTGCGCAAGGTCGGCGCCACCGTCGAGGAAGCGGTGGACGTTCGCATCGTCAGCGCCACGCACCAGGATCTCGCGCAATGCGTGGCGGCCGGGCGCTTTCGCCAGGATCTCTACTACCGGCTCAACGTGATCGAGCTGCGGCTGCCGTCGCTGCGCGAGCGCCTCGAAGACATCCCGGTGCTTGCCGACGCGATTCTCGCGCGGCTCGCCGGACGCAGCGGCGCGGGCCAGGCGCCGCGGCTCGCGCCGGTGGCCGTGCGCTACCTGCAGAGCTACCGCTTTCCCGGCAACGTGCGCGAACTGGAGAACGTGCTCGAGCGTGCGCTGGCGTTCTCCAACGGTGACGTGATCAACGTCGAGGATCTCGGCCTGAAGCCGATCGTCTCCGACGCCGACGAGAACGAGCGGATCGATTCCGAAGGCGCCGACGCGCCGACGATGGCGAGCAGCGCATCCGGCGAGCGCAGGCCGGTGCGCGTGTCCGAAGACGGCGTTCCCGAATCGCTGCCCGACTACCTCGAGCAGATCGAGCGCGAAGCGATCCAGCGGGCGCTCGACAAGACCCGCTACAACCGCACCGCGGCGGCGCGCCTGCTCGGTATCACCTTCCGCGCGCTTCGCTACCGGATGCAGCGGCTCGGGCTGAACGGATGACGCGGGCGCGCCGGTCGCGTGTCGCCTGGCGCGAAGACGGGTCAGGGTGGCTCGCCGGAGCGCGCGCGCTCGCATCGCCGAACTTCGATGCGCGTCCGGCAGGCGCGCAAGTGGAACTGCTCGTCGTGCACCACATCAGCCTGCCGCCCGGGCGCTTCAGCGGCGACGCGGTCGAACAGCTGTTCACCAATCGGCTCGATGCGTCATCGCATCCGTCGTTCGCCGCACTGCGCGAGCTGCGCGTATCGGCACATTTCCTCGTGCGACGTCGCGGCGAGTTGCTGCAGTTCGTCGACACCGACATGCGCGCGTGGCACGCTGGTGTCTCGCGCTTCCTCGATCGCCAGCGCTGCAACGATTTCTCGATAGGCATCGAACTCGAGGGCGACGAGTCGCATCGCTTCACCGAAGCGCAGTACCGTCGCCTGCGATGCCTGATCGCCACGCTGCGCGAGCGTCATCCGCTGCGCTGGCTCGCCGGGCACAGCGACATCGCTCCCGAGCGCAAGCGTGATCCCGGTCCGATGTTCGACTGGGCACGCGTGCATGCGATGCATGAAGCGCGCGATCTCGTTCGACCGTACTGAACTCGTTCTTGTGATCGCAACGAGCGCGCATTCGCATGCGCGCGATGCATCGCTGCGTGATGTCGAAGGCCTCGCGATGTGTTGCGTGCACGCCGACGAAATCGCGCGCGAGTCAAGGCGAACGCGTCGAATCGTTGCGCATGCCCTACAAGCACCGTAAGATTTCGCGTGTGCATAACAGCGGAATTTCACGCCAGTACAAGAAGTTATCGATGGGTTCTCAAGCGTGGAATCAGTTGCTGTGGCAGGGGATGATCCGGAGGGGTCGATGGGTTTTCGGCGGGGCAGAACGGATGCAGACGAGTTTGCGAAAGCGGCAGGCGACGGTCGGTCCGGTTCCCGTTGCGACGATCTCCACGAAGCGCCGAACCTTGGTTCCGGCGCTTTTTTTGCGCCGAATTCATTAGCGTAGGAACCACGAACCGTGGAACACGGTGTTCTTGCGCCGATGAATAGCCCGTACCGAACGATGCGCATGCGCGCTACGGCACGGGTTTCCGTCATCGCAACATCCTGAGAAGGAGATCGTCCATGGCAACCGCCAAGAAAGCCGCGAAGAAGCCTGCCGCGAAGAAGGCCGCGGCGAAGAAAGCAACGAAGAAGACCACTGCGCGCAAGGCTGCGACGAAGAGCGCAACGACCAAGCGCGTCGCTGCGCGCAAGGCCGCGCCGAAGAAGACTGCGGTGAAGAAGACCGCGGCGAAGAAGACCGCGGCGAAGAAGACTGCGGCGAAGAAGACTGCGGCGAAGAAGACTGCGGCGAAGAAGGGCGCAGCGAAGAAGAGTGCAGCGAAGAAGGGCGCAGCGAAGAAGGTCGCCGCGCGCAAGACCGCAGTCAAGAAGACCGCTCGCAAGGCCGCTGCGAAGAAGCCGATGGCAGCCCGCAAGGCCGTGAAGAAGACGGCAACGAAGAAGACCGCGGCGAAGAAGGCGATGAAGAAGACGGCTGCGCGCAAGGCCCCCGCGAAGAAGGCCGCGGCGGCGAAGAAGCCGGCCGTGAAGAAAGCGTCCACGAAGAAGGTCGCCGCGAAGAAGCCGGTGGTAAAGAAAGCTGCAGCGAAGAAACCGGCGGCGAAGAAGAACGGCGCCGCGACCGCTGCGGCCCCGGCCGCCAAGCCGCTGAATCCGGCGGCCGCCTGGCCGTTCCCGACGGGCAACCGTCCGTAACGCATCGCCGGCGAAGCGTCGCGCGCCGCTGGCGACGCACGACGCAACGGGTCCCGCACCGGATGTCGCACGGTGCGGGACTCTTTTTTTCGTGTGCGAGAATCGCGGGCGTTGCGGAATCGACTCCATGCATCAGGCACTCTGGCTTCTGCTCGAAACGCTCGGCAGCCTGCTGGCTACCGCTTGCGTCTTGCGTGCGTACCTGAACTGGCTCGGACTCGGCGTTCGCGATCCGCTCGGCCAGTTCGTCATCGCGGTCACCGACTGGATCGTGCGGCCGCTGCGCAGCGTGCTTCCGGCCACGCGCAAGAACATGCGAAGCGTCGATTGGGCGAGCCTGCTGGCCTCGCTGCTGCTCGCCGTCGTGCTTGCGGTGCTCTACGTGCTGCTGTTCGGCGGCGGTCGCGCACCGGCCTTCGGCGCCGTCGTGTTGCTGGCGGTCTTCTGGCTCGCCAAGTGGTCGCTGTGGCTGCTCACCGCGCTGGTGCTGCTGCTCGCGGTGTTGTCGTGGGTGAATCCGCATGCACCGATCGCACCGACGATCGATGCGCTCACGCGCCCGTTCCTCGCGCCGATCCGCCGCTTCGTTCCGCTGATCGGCGGCGTCGACCTGTCGCCGTTGGTGCTGATCCTGCTCGCGCAGCTCGCGCTCACCGTGCTGCAGTCCGTGATGCCGACGTTCTTCGCGGCCGTCTCCTGATCGACGCACGGCATATCGATGGATCGTCCGGAGCTGCCGCGCTGGCTCGAGGGCGAGCCCGGCGCCTGGCGCGTGCGCATCGCCGCCCAGCCCGGTGCGCCGCGCACCGAAGTGGTCGGCGAGCACGACGGCTGCCTGAAGCTGCGCGTTGCCGCGCCGCCGATCGAAGGACGCGCGAACGACGAGATCGTGCGCTTCCTGGCCGAGCGGCTCTCGCTGCCGAAGCGCTCGATACGGTTGGTGTCGGGGCAGTCCGGGCGGCGCAAGCGCTTCGCGCTCGATGCTGCGCACGACGCGCCGGCGCTGTGTGCGGCGCTCTACCAGGGCGCGCGGCCGTAGGCGCGCTCGAAGCGGCGCGCCACGTCGGCGCGATCGATCGGATGGTTCTGTCCGCCGCGATGCTCGATCTTGATCGCGCCCATCACGCTGCCCAGGCGCGCCGCATTGGACCAGTTCCAGCCGAGCGTGCGCGCGTGCAGCAGGCCGGCGCGGTATGCGTCGCCGCAACCGGTGGGATCGACGGCGCGCGATACCGGCAGCGCGGCGATCTCCGTCACCGTACCGCCCTCGTGTACGCGCGAGCCTTCGCCGCCGCGCGTGACGATCAGCGCCTGCACCTGCTGCGCGATTCGTGACTCGCTCCAGCCGGTGCGTTCGACGAGCAGCGAAGCCTCGTAGTCATTGACGGTGACGGCGCTGGCGAGCGAGACGAACCAGCGCAACGTCTCGCCGTCGAACATCGGCAGCCCCTGGCCCGGATCGAACACGAAGGGCACGCCGCATTCGCTGAACTCGCGGGCGTGCTGCAGCATCGCCTCGCGTCCGTTTGGCGCCACGATGCCGATCGCCGCGCCGGCGTCGCCGCTGCAAGCATCGCGGGCCGAAACGCGTTGCGCGTGCGACATCGCGCCGGGATGGAACGCGGTGATCTGGTTGTCGGACAGGTCGGTGGTGATGAAGGCCTGCGCCGTGTATTCGTCGTCGAGGCGGCGCACGGTGGAAGCGTCGATGCCCAGTTCGGCCAGGTGCGCCAGATACGCGTCGCCGTCGCGGCCGATCGTCGCGAGCATCACCGGCTCGCCGCCGAGTGCACCGAGCGTGTAGGCGATGTTGCCCGCGCAGCCGCCGTAGTTGCGCTCGAGCCGGGGCGCGAGGAACGACACGTTCAGCATGTGCACGCGATCGGGAAGGATGTGATCCTTGAAGTGGCCTTCGAACACCATGATCGTGTCGTAGGCGATCGAGCCGCTGATCAGCACGCGTCGGGTCATCGTCGCTCCTGGGAGTAGAACAGTTGAACGCGGTAGTCGTAGCCGGTGGCCTGCAGCTCGCTCGCCTCGAGCGCCAGGCGCAGCGGCCACTCGGTGCTCGGGGGGACGCCGCCGTTACGCGCCTCGTCGTCTTGCGGCAGGTAGTCGTCCGGATGCAAGGCGTGGCGCACGAGCACGCGGCTCGACGGGTCGGTGAGGGTGAGCTGCATCGACGGCCAGCGCACCGGATGGTCGGCGCGATTGCGCAGCAGCGCGCGCATCTCGAGCACGTCGGGCGCGGCCGAGGCATGCAGCTCGAAGGATTCGATCGTCAGCGCGTCGAGCTCGCGCGGCGCCTCGATGCGCAGGCCGAAAGGCGCGAGCACGGCGCCGAGCAGCGGCGCGGCGAACGGCAGATTCGATGCGATCGCCGAGCGTTGCGCGACCACCGATTGCATTGCGAGCGTGAGTGCGAGCACCAGCGCGAGCAGGCCGGCAGCCAGCCCGCGACGATCGGCGAAGCCGCGCGCGCGGCCCGTGGAGAAGTAGTCGATTGCCGATTCGTCGCCGCCGCGTTCGTCGTAGGCCGCGTCGGCGTAGCGCTCGACGTATGGAGGCGGCGGCTCGTCGAGCCCCTCTTCGGCTGCAGGCGCATCGGCGGACGTCTCGGTCGGGGACGCTTCCTTCGCGGGTGGTTCGCTTTCGGGTGCTTCGAGGAAGGGCGCTTCGGCGAAGGGTTCTTCGGCGAAGGGTTCCTCGGAAAAGGGTGCCTCGGTGAAGCGTTCTTCGGCGAACGGCGCTTCGGGTGCTTCGATCGACGCTTCGGCGACCGACGTTTCGCCGATGGGTGCGTCGGCGGGCGCGGTTTCCTTTTCCGGCGAGTCGGCCGGCGACTCCTCGCGCGCTTCGTCGGGTGTCGGCACGGCGCGCGCCTCGTCGTCGAACGGCTCGGCGAGTGGCGCGTCATCCGAGTCCGGGGCACCGACGACGATCCATTCGACGTCGTCCGTGATCGCGGCGCCGTCCGGCTCCGGCTCGACCACCGCATCCGTTTCGCGTCGCCGCTCGGCACCGGTCGCGCGTGCTTCGGCGCGCAGTTGCGCGTCATCGATGTAACGCAGATGGTCGACGCCGGCGAAGACATGGCGGCATCGCCCGCATCGCACGTAGCCGCGGCGCAGCTTCAGCTGATCGGGAACGACCCGAAAGCTCGTCTTGCACTGCGGGCAGGTCGTCGCGAGCGCCATCAGTCCTCCCGGTCTCGCCCGATCATCGGCGACGGGTTCCCGCCAGGCAAGTCCAGCCTTCGGCCGAGCGCCATGCCTGCAGTGCCACTTGCCGGTAGCAGCGTGCGATCTCGTCCGCCTGCCGGTCGAGCAGACCGGCGAGAACGAGCCGGCCACCCGCGGCGACCAGCGTCTCGAGCAGCGGCGCCAGCACGCGCAACGGGTTCGCGAGGATGTTGGCGACGACGACGTCGGCCGGCGGCGGCATCGTGTCGCCGCTCGATCGCAGCTCGATTGCCACGCCGTTGTCGGCAGCGTTGCGCGCAGCTGCCGCCAGCGCCTGCGGATCGATGTCGATGCCGGTGACGTTGCGTGCGCCCAGTCGCGCAGCGGCGATGGCGAGGATCCCCGACCCGCATCCGTAGTCGATCACCGTCTCGCCGGTGCGCAGGTTTTCGTCGAGCCACTCGAGGCACAGGCGCGTTGTCGGATGGCTGCCGGTGCCGAACGCGAGCCCGGGATCGAGCACGATGGTCGCGCGCGCCTCGGGCGCAGGCTGCGACGACGCGTGCCACGACGGCGTGATCCACAGTCGATTCCCGACCGGGAAGGCGGCGAACTGGCGCTGCGTGGCCTGCACCCAGTCTTCGTCGCCGAGGCGGTCGAGTTCGATTTCGGTCGGGACCGGCTGCACGGCGAGCGCCGCCGCGCGCGCGAGGAGTTCGTCTGCGCGCCGCCGTTCGTTGTCGAGGGAATGCGCAAGCGGCTCCTCCTGCGCAACGAGCGCCGTGACCAGCGTGCGCGGCCATGCGCCGGCCGGCGGCGGCTCGCCCGGTTCGCCGAACAACGCGCATTCCGCTTCGGAATCGGCGTCGGCGTCGCTCGTGTCGACCGACGAGGCGCCGGCGGCGAGCAGCGCATCGGTCCACGCCTCGGCGGCCACGCCTTCGACGAGGAAGCGGATTCGCAGCCACATCGCAGCGTCGCCCTTCGTTGCGCAGCCGAGCCAGCAGTACGCGCTCAGGCGCGGCGCAGCGCGAGCTTCTGCTCGAGATAGTGGATCGGCGTGCCGCCCTGCACGAAATGCGCATCGGTGAGCAGCTCCCGATGCAGCGGCAGGTTGGTGCGGATGCCGTCCACCGCCATTTCGGAGAGCGCGATGCGCATGCGGCGGATCGCCTGGTCGCGCGTCTCGCCGTAGGCGATCACCTTGGCGATCATCGAGTCGTAGTTCGGCGGCACGAAGTAGTTCGTGTAGACGTGCGAATCGACGCGGATGCCTGGGCCTCCGGGCGGATGCCAGGCGGTGATCCGGCCGGGCGACGGCGTGAAGCGGAACGGGTCCTCGGCGTTGATGCGGCACTCGATCGCGTGTCCCTGCAGCCGGATGTCGCGCTGGCGGAAGCGCAGCCTCTCGCCGCAGGCGATGCGGATCTGCTCCTGCACGATGTCGATGCCGGTGATCAACTCGGTCACCGGATGCTCGACCTGCACGCGCGTGTTCATCTCGATGAAATAGAACTCGCCGTTCTCGAACAGGAACTCGAAGGTGCCCGCGCCGCGATAGTTCATCTTGCGGCAGGCGTCGGCGCAGCGCTGCGCGATGCGGTCGATCGCGCGTCGCGGAATCCCCGGCGCGGGCGCTTCCTCGATGATCTTCTGGTGACGGCGCTGCATCGAGCAGTCGCGCTCGCCCAGGTGCACCGCGTTGCGGTGCTCGTCGGCCAGCACCTGGATCTCGATGTGGCGCGGGTTCTCGAGGAACTTCTCGAGATAGACGTTCGGGTTGTTGAACGCAGCCTGCGCCTCGCTGCGCGTCATCGTCACCGCGGCGATCAGCGCGGCCTCGGTGTGCACGACGCGCATGCCGCGGCCGCCGCCGCCGCCGGCTGCCTTCACGATCACCGGGTAGCCGATCGCGCGCGCAGTGCGCAGGATCTCCTTCGGATCGTCGGGCAGCGCGCCTTCCGAGCCGGGCACCACCGGCACGCCCGCCTTCTTCATCGCATCCTTCGCCGAGACCTTGTCGCCCATCATCCGGATCGACTCGGGGCGCGGGCCGATGAAGACGAAGCCGCTCTTCTCGACGCGCTCGGCGAAATCGGCGTTCTCCGACAGGAAGCCATAGCCGGGGTGGATCGCTTCGGCGTCGGTGACCTCGGCCGCGCTGATGATCGCGGGCACGTTCAGGTAGCTGTCGCGCGACGGCGCCGGTCCGATGCAGACCGACTCGTCGGCGAGCTTCACGTACTTGGCCTCGGTGTCGGCCTGCGAGTGCACGACGACCGTCTTGATGCCCAGTTCCCGGCACGCGCGCTGGATGCGCAGCGCGATCTCGCCCCGGTTGGCGATCAGCAGCTTCTCGAACATCGGGAGTGTGTCGGGCTCGCGTTATTCGATGACGAACAGCGGCTGCCCGAACTCGACCGGCGACCCGTTGTCGACGAGAACGGCCTTGATCGTTCCGCTCTTGTCGGCCTCGATCTCGTTCATCAGCTTCATCGCCTCGATGATGCACAGCGTCTCGCCTTCGGCGACCTCGCTGCCCACCGAGACGAAGGGCTCTGCGCCCGGCTGCGCCGAGCGATAGAAGGTGCCGACCATCGGCGAGCGCACCAGGTGGCCCGACGGCGCCTCGGGCACCGGCGCGGGCGCCGCAGCCACTCCCGCCACGGCGGGGGCGCCGGAAATGGTCGACGGCGTGACCGGCATCGGCACCGCCATGACGGGCGCTGCGGGGGCGGCCATCACGACGGGAGGATTCTTGACGATGCGCACCTTGCCTTCGCCTTCGGTGATCTCCAGTTCAGAGATGCCCGATTCGGAGACGAGATCGATCAGTGTCTTGAGTTTTCGCAGGTCCATTTACCTTCAACCTTTGGGGGCGCGGCGCGGGGGGTGCGCCGCTTCGGCAGCGGCCGGCGCCGCACCGGTGGCGGGCGCGCGCAGCGACTCGATCGCCGCCTGCATCGCGAGCCGATAGCTGATCGGGCCCAGCCCGACGACGATGCCGACGGCCAGATCGGAGAAATACGAGCGGTGGCGGAACGCTTCGCGGCGGTGGATGTTCGACAGGTGCACTTCGATGAACGGAACCGCCACCGCAGCCAGCGCGTCGCGCAGGGCAACGCTCGTGTGCGTGAACGCGGCCGGGTTCAGCACGATGAACGCCACCTCGCGCTCGCGCGCCTGCTGCACCCGGTCAATCAGCGCGCCTTCGTGGTTCGACTGAAAGCTCTCGAAGCGATGCCCGTGCTCGGCGCACAGTCGTGCGAGGTCGGCGTCGATCTCGTCGAGCCGGGTCGAACCGTAGACTTCCGGCTCGCGCGCGCCCAGCAGGTTCAGGTTGGGTCCGTGCAGCACCCAGAGCAGTTTCGAGGACGTCGTCAAGCAGGCACGCGCTGGAGGATCTGGCGCATTTGCGGGAAGTTGGACGCCTTTATACGCCGGTTGGGCGATGAACGCCAGTAGTGTCGCGGCGGCTGGCGAGCACCGCTCAGAGCGTCACGGCGATCGCGGCGCGCAGGTCGGCGTTGTCGAAGCGCCCGAGGATCCGGTGGCGGATGCGGCCGTCGCGATCGACGACGGCGGTAAAGGGCAGCGAACCCGAAGTGTTGCCGAAGCGGCGCGTCAACTCGGTGCCGCCCGGGCCGGCGACGAGCAGTGGGTAGCTCATCGGCATCTTCTCGGCGAATTGGCGGATGTTCTTGTCCGAATCGATACCGATGCCGATGATCTGTAGCCCGCGCGCGGCATAGTCGTGCTGCATCTCGCTCAACTCAGGCATCTCGCCGACGCAGGGCGGGCACCAGGTGGCCCAGAAGTTGACGACGAGCGGCTTGCCGCGCCACTCGGCCAGGCGCACCTCGCGGCCCTGCGCATCGGGCATCGCCAGCCCGAGCAGCAGGTCGACCGCGGAGTTGTCGGCGGTGGCCAGCCGATACTGGCGCGAGGCGACCCAGGCGCCGAAGCCGCCGAAGCCCAGCGCCAGCGCAGCACCGCCGATCCAGATGCGTCGCCCCTCTTTCATGCTGCCTCGCCGAGCCGGCCGAGCAGCGCGCGGCGATTGCCGCGCTCCGGGCCCGCGTCGCCGCGCGCGCCCTTCAGCGCGCCGCGCAGGTCGTCGTGCCGATACAGCGACAGCAGCACCGGCGCGTCGGCCATCCAGAAGGTGATCGCCTCGACGTCGGGGCCACCGCGAAAGTGCGGCACCGCGACCACGTCGAAATCGACGCCGCGATTCAGCAGGTCGATCTGCACGTCCTTCGTGTTGTCGTGGAAAAGTTGCAGGTGGATCGGCGCGTGCTCGGTGACGATGCCCTTCCACACCGCGCCCGTCAGGTAGGGCTGGAACTCTTCGAGCCGCTGCATCAGGTCGGCGGCCGCTCGCCGACGCTGCACGACGCGCTCGGCGTGCCCGGCGTCGAACAGCTGCAGATGCTCGAGCAGCGCGGCGTCGACCTCGTCGTTGTCCGGCATCGACGCCTTCGGCGCGGCGCGCTCGCCGAGCACGCGCTGGGCGGCCTTGCGCTTGGCGCTGGCGTAGTCGGTGGCTCCGTCGGCGAGCAGTCGCGCGGCCGTGGCGGCGATCTCCAGGCGCACGGGATCGGTGTTGTCGGTCATCGTCTGTAGAATCCGCAAGCGCACATTATCGCCCCCGATGCACATCCACATTCTCGGCATCTGCGGGACGTTCATGGGCGGCATCGCCGCGATCGCGACGCAGGCCGGCCATCGCGTCACCGGCTGCGATGCGAACGTCTACCCGCCGATGAGCGAGCAGTTGCGCGCGCTCGGCATCGAACTCATCGAAGGCTACGACGCCGCGCAACGCTCGCTGGCGCCCGACCTGTGGGTGGTGGGGAACGTCGTCTCGCGCGGCAATCCGCTGATGGAGGCGATTCTCGACGCCCGCGATCCGTTCACTTCGGGCCCGCAATGGCTCGCCGAGCATGCGCTGGGGCGCAAGTGGGTACTCGCTGTTGCCGGAACTCACGGAAAAACGACGACCGCCTCGCTCCTTGCCTGGATCCTCGAGGCGAACGGCTGCAAACCCGGCTTCCTCATCGGCGGCGTCGCGCGCAACTTCCCGGTTTCGGCGCGGCTCGGCGAGGGCGAGCATTTCGTCATCGAAGCCGACGAGTACGACACGGCGTTCTTCGATAAGCGCTCGAAGTTCGTGCACTACCGTCCGCGCACGCTGCTGTTGAATAACCTCGAATTCGATCATGCGGACATCTTCGCAGATCTCGCCGCGATCGAGACCCAATTTCATCATCTCGTTCGAACGATCGCGCGCAGCGGACGGATCGTCCACAACGCCGCGGACGCGGCGCTCGGACGGGTGCTCGCCCGCGGCCTGTGGAGCGAAAGCGAAGGCTTCCTCGCTAGCGACGGCTGGCATATGGACGCCGTTGACGACGACGGCGTCGCCAGTTTCTTCGACGTCCATTTCGGCGCCGAGCGCCTGGGGCGCTGCCGCGTGGCGCTGGCCGGCGCGCACAGTCGCGCCAACGCGCTCGCCGCGATCGCCGCGGCGCGCCACGCCGGCGTGACACCGGCCGCGGCGATCGACGCACTGGCGGGCTTCGAAGGCGTGCGCCGGCGGCTGGAGACGCGCGGCACGGCGGCCGGTGTCACCGTCATCGACGATTTCGCGCACCACCCGACAGCGATCGCCACCACGGTGGCGGGCCTGCGCGAGCGCGTGGGTCCGCAGGCGCGCATTCTCGCCGTGCTCGAGCCGCGCTCGAACACGATGAAGCTGGGGACGATGGCGGCGCAACTGCCGGACTCGCTGCGCGAGGCCGATCTCGTCTACTGCCATGCGGCTGGACTCGACTGGGACGTCGCCGGGGCGCTCGCGCCGCTCGGCGCGCGTGCCCGCGTCGAGCACGGGCTGTCCGCACTCGTCGACGCGATCGTCTCCGACGCGCGCGCGGGCGACTTCGTGCTGGCGATGAGCAACGGGTCCTTCGGCGGCATCCACCAGCGGTTGCTCGATGCGCTGGCCGCGCGCGAAACGGACGCCTCATCGGTCCCCGCAGCATGACGAGCTCGGGCGCATCGACCGCGCGAGCCACGGGCCGGCTCGTCTATCTGCACGGTTTCCGTTCGTCGCCGCAGTCGTTCAAGGCGCGCATCCTCGAGGAACGCCTGCGCGCGCTCGGCGCCGGCGAGCGTTTTGCCTGCCCGCAATTGCCAGCGTCGCCCGCCGAGGCCGTCGCGCTCGTCGAGCGCGACATCGCTCCCGGCCCCGACGACACACTGGTCGGCAGCTCGCTCGGCGGCTACTACGCGACCTGGCTCGCCGAGCGCAGCGGCGCGCGCGCGGTGCTGCTCAATCCGGCGATCGACCCGGCGCGCGATCTCGCCCCGTACGTCGGCGAGCTGCGCGGCTACCACGACGATCGACCGTTTCGCTTCGAGGCGCGCTACCTGGACGAATTGCGTGCGCTGCAGGCGGGCGCGCTGCGCGATCCGGAACGCTATCTGCTGGTCGCCGCCAAGGGCGACGAGGTGCTCGACTGGCGCGAGATGACCGCGCGTTACCCCGCAGTGCGCACGATCCTGCTCGAGGGCGGCGACCACGGACTGTCGGATTTCGATGCGCTGGCGGGCGAAGTGCTCGGCTTCGCAGGTTTCGATGCACGCGGTGAACCACCGCGACGAAGGGAAGGAGCGAAATGAGACTGAAGGGCAAGGCGGCGATCATCACCGGAGCGACCGGCGGAATCGGCATGGCGACGGCGCGCAAGTTTGCCGCCGAGGGGGCGGCGGTGGTCGTCGCCGATCTCGATGCGGCACGCGTCGACGAAGCGGTGGCTTCGCTCGTCGAGTCGGGCGCGCGTGCGATCGGTGCGCGCGTCGACGTCACCGATCGGGCGAGCGTCGAGGCGATGGCGGCGGCGGCGCTCGCGGCCTTCGGACGCATCGACTGCCTGGTGAACAACGCCGGCATCACGCAGGATGCGCGCCTGGTCAAGATGAGCGAGGAGCAGTTCGATCGCGTGATCGACGTGAACCTCAAGGGCGTGTTCCTGTGCACGCAGGCGGTGGCCGACGCGATGATTCGCCAGGGCTCGGGCGTGATCCTGAACGCCTCGTCGGTGGTCGGGCTGTACGGCAACTTCGGCCAGACCAATTACGCGGCCACCAAGGCCGGCGTCATCGCCTTCACGAAGACGTGGGCGCGCGAACTGGGGCCCAAGGGCGTGCGCGCGATCGCCGTCTGCCCGGGCTTCGTGCGCACGCCGATCCTTGCCTCGATTCCTCCGGCGGTGATGCAGAAGACGATCGACAAGGTGCCGCTCGGACGGCTCGGCGAGCCCGAGGAGATCGCCGCGGTCTACGCGTTCCTCGCCAGCGACGAGGCGGCGTACATCAACGGCGCCGTCATCGAGGTGTCGGGCGGCATCACGCTCTGAGCAGCGAGCGCGGCACGCGCACCGATGCCGACGGCAGCCCTCGCGTCGCCGACGGGCGGCGATCGGGCGCCGTGCGGCACGCGGGCGCCGGCTGCGCGCCCTGACGCCCCCTATAATCGGCCGGGAACCGACGCCCCGCAGATGAAGCATCTCCTGTTCGAGGACAACGGCGATTTCCGCGCCGGCACGGCACTGTCGGAGACGGGTGGCAGCCTGCAGGTCGAGATGGCCAGCGGCAAGCGCACGAAGGTCAAGGCGAGCCATGTGCTGCTGCGCTTCGACGCGCCCGCGCCCGATGCGCTGATCCCCGCCGCGCGCCAGATCGCCGATTCGATCGACGTCGACTTCCTGTGGGAGTGCGCGCCGCAGGCCGAGTTCGCCTTTGGCGAACTGGCCGACGAATACCACGGCCATCGCTCCAGTGCGGTGGAGGCGACGGCGCTGCTGCTGAAGCTGCACTCGGCGCCGGTGTACTTCCATCGCAAGGGACGCGGGCGTTATCGCGCCGCTCCGCCCGAGGTGCTGCGCTCGGCGCTCGCCACGCTCGAGCGACGCCGTCGCGAGCAGGAGCGGATCGAGGCGCACGCGCAGGCGATGCGTCGCGGCGAGCTCCCCGAGGAAGTCGCCGTGCAGGCGGCCCAGCTGCTCGCGCGCCCCGACCGCAACTCGCCGTCCTGGAAGGCGCTCGAGCTTTCGTTGTCCGCCGAGCATCCGACGCCCGAGCGACTGCTGTGCGCGCTCGGCGCCTTCGAATCGCCGCGCGCGATGCACGTCGCGCGTTTCGAGGCCGAGCATTTCCCGCAGGGCTTCGGCGTCGCGCTGCAAGGCGACCCGTTGTCCGAAGCGCATCGCGCGATCGACGCGCTGCCGCGCGCAGCGGTAGACGCGTTCTCGATCGACGACTCGACGACCACCGAGATCGACGACTGCCTTTCGGTGCAGTCGCTTCCGACTGGCGGCTGGCGCATCGGCATCCACATTGCTGCCCCGGGCGTGGCGATCGAGCACGGCGGCGAGGTCGACGCGCTCGCGCGCGCGCGCATGGCCACCGTCTACCTTCCCGGCGACAAGATCACGATGCTGCCGCAGCCGACGATCGCAACGTTCTCGCTCGATGCGGGGCGCGAGGTCGCCGCGCTGTCGTTGTATGTCGATGTCGATGCCAGCGGCGAGTGCATCGTCTCGAAGACCTCACGCGTGGAACGCATCGTCGTTGCCGACAACCTGCGGCACGACGCGCTCGATGCGCGATTCGACGAGGCGGCGCTCGACTCGGGCGCGCCGATCGATCATCCGCGCGCCGACGCGATCCGCGTGCTGTGGCGGCTGGCCAAGGCGCTGTCGGCCGAGCGCGACCGTGTGCGCGGCAAGCCCGAGACGCGTTCCCGCGCCGACTTCAGCTTCTACGTCGAGCGCGAAGGAGATGCGGAGCGCGTGCGGATCGTGCAGCGGCGTCGTGACGAGCCGCTCGACCGGATCGTTGCCGAGGCGATGATCCTCGCCAACAGCGAATGGGCGCGGCTGCTGTCGCTCGCGCGCGTGCCGGGCGTGTTTCGCGCGCAACAGGCGGGGCGCGTGCGAACCGCCACGCACGCAGCGCCGCACCAGGGGCTGGGCGTGGCGTACTACATGTGGTCGACGTCGCCGCTGCGTCGATACGTCGACCTGGTCAACCAGCGACAGGTGCTCGCCGTGCTCGCTGGCCGCAAGCCTCCGCTGGCGGCCAACGACACCGAGCTTTTCTCGATCGTCTCGGCTTTCGAGGCCCGCTACGGCGCCTACCTCGATTTCCAGCAGCGGATGGAGCGCTACTGGTGCCTGCGCTGGATCGAGCAGCATCGACTGCGCCGCGCCGACGCGGTCGTCGTGCGCGAAGACCTGGTGCGGCTGGCCGACGCGCCGCTCTATTTCCGCCTGGCGGGGATGCCGGCGCTGGCGCCGGGGCGGCGCATCGTCGTCGACCTGCTCGCTACCGACGAGATCGACCTGTCGGTGCAGGCGCGCTTCGTCGATGTCGGTGCGGCCACCGCAACGCCGGGCGACCTCGTCGCCGGCGACGAAGGCGAGGAAGCCCTCGCCGAGCCGACGCTGCGATGAAGCGCCTGGCACGCAGCTTCGAGTCGGTGCAGGGCGGCAGGCTCGCCGCGCTGTGGCGGCGCGATCCGCTCGCGTTCGCGATCGGCGCCTCGATCGTGCTGCACGCCTTCGCGCTGGCGCTGCGCTTCGCGCCGCCGGCGCCGCTGTCGTTCGCGCCGATCGATCCGCAACTCGAAGTGGTGCTGGTCAATGCGAAGACCGATGCACGTCCGCTGAAGCCCGAACTGCTGGCGCAGGAAAACCTTGTCGGCGGCGGCGAGCACGAGCAGGGCCGTGCGCGTTCGCCGCTGCCGGCGCAGGCGACGGTGCAGGACGGCGACGCGGTCGCGTTGCAGCGCCGTCGCGTGGCCGAGCTCGAGGCGCAGCAGCGCCAGTTGCTCGCGCTTGCGCGCGGGCCGCAGTCGTACCTGGAGCCGGAGCAACCGGTCGAGCCGTCGCCGATCGTCGAGCCGGGGCGCGACGCCGAAGACACCGACGCGGCGATCGCCCGCCTGCAGGCGCAGATCGACCGGCAGGTTTCCGACTACAACAAGCGACCGAAGCGGCTCACCTACGGCGTGAACGCCACCGGCGTGAGCTACGCGCGCTACGTCGACGACTGGGCCCAGCGCATCGAGCGGCTCGGCACCGAGCGCTATCCGCGCCAGGCGCGCGGGCGCGTCTACGGGGCGTTGATCATCACCGTGGAAATCGATCGCAACGGCAACGTCGTCGACGTCATCGTCAATCGCAAGTCGAAGCACGACGTGCTCAACCGGGCGGTGCGCGACATCGTCCACGCAGGCGCCCCGTACGAGCGGTTCACGCCGGAGATGGCGCGCGACGGCGACATCCTGCAGATCGTGCGCACCTGGAACTTCACCAACGACGTGCTCGAGACCGCGGCGCTGCAGGCCGGCGCGCTCGATGAACCCGAGCCGGCCGAGGCCGACGAAGCTGCGACGAAAGGCAAGCAGGGGAAAGCCTCGCGCGCGGCGCCCGAGCGCAAGAGCAAGCCGGCGGCACAGCGCGAGCGCTCGCGCACCGCCGCGCCGACGCGCGAAGCGAAGCAGCGGTGAGACTGCGGAAGCGAAGATGAGCCTGCCGAATCGAAGATGAGCCTCCGTTACGCCGTCATCGGCAATCCGGTCGAGCACAGTCGCTCGCCGGCGATCCACGCGCAGTTCGCGCGCCAGATGGGCATCGACCTCGAATACGGTCGCATCCTCGCGCCGCTGGACGGATTCGTCGAGGCGGTCGAGCGCTTTCGCGACGAAGGCGGCAGCGGCTTGAACGTGACCTTGCCCTTCAAGCTCGACGCCTTCGCGTGGGCCGCGCGGCACAGCGCGCGCGCAACCGAAGCGGGTGCGGTGAATACGCTGCGCTTCGAGGCGGGCGAGGGCGATGGCGCCTGGGGCGACAACACCGACGGAGCCGGGCTGGTGCGCGATCTGTGTGAACGGAACGGCTTTCCGCTCGAGGGACGCTCGGTGCTGCTGCTCGGCGCCGGGGGCGCCGCGCGCGGCGTCGTCGGGCCGTTGCTCGATGCGGGCGTCGCCCGTCTCGTCGTCTCCAACCGCAGCCCCGCCAACGCCGAACGGCTCGTCGAGAAGTTCGCCGCGCGCGTCGTGCATCCCGTCTTCGTCGCGCTCGATGCGGTCGAGCCGGGCTTCGACCTGATCGTCGAGGCGAGCGGCAGCGGACTGCGCGACGAGCGCGTGCCGATCGTGGACGAGGTGTTCGCGGCGGCCTCGCTCGCCTACGATCTCTTCTACGCGGCCACGCCGACGGCCTTCGTACGGCAGGCGCGTGGCGCCGGTTGCCCCGATGCCTGCGACGGACTCGGCATGCTCGTCGAGCAGGCGGCCGAGTCGTTCCTCGACTGGCACGGCGTTCGACCGCAGACCGATCCGGTGTACCGCACGCTGCGCGAAGCGCTGCACGGCACGTCCGCGTCGTCGTCATCGCCGTCGCGATGAAGCGCAAGGCCGGTGCGCGCGCCGCGAGCCGGCGGCGCGTGCTGCGCACGGTCGGGTGGGGCGCGGCGCTCCTAGCAAGTGCGGTTCTCGCGCTGCAGCTGTGGTACTTCGCGCACGTGTTGTGGTGGAGCCGCTTCGATCCCGCTTCGACGCGCTTCATGCGCAGCGAGCTCGCCCGGCTGCGCGAGTCGGACCCGAAGCGCGAGTTGCGCCACCGCTGGGTCGACTACCAGCGGATCTCGCCGAACCTCAAGCGCGCGGTGATCGCCTCCGAGGACGCCAACTTCTCCGATCACGACGGCGTCGATTGGGACGCCATCGAACGCGCGCGCGAGCGAAATCTTCGCAGGGGGCGCGTGGTGCTCGGCGGCTCGACGATCACGATGCAGCTGGCGAAGAACCTGTTCCTGTCGGGTGAGCGCAGCTATCTGCGCAAGGGGCAGGAACTGGTCATCGCCTACATGATCGAGACGGTGATGACGAAGCAGCGCATCCTCGAGCTGTACCTGAACGTGGCCGAGTGGGGCGTCGGGGTCTTTGGCGCCGAGGCGGGAGCGCGGCACCATTACGGCGTCTCGGCCGCACAACTCGATGCCTGGCAGGCCGCTCGCATGGCGGCGATGCTGCCCCGGCCGCGCTACTATGACGCGCACCCCGAGTCGCCCGCGCTGGCCCGGCGCGCCGCGATCGTCGCCCGCTGGATGGGCGCGGTCGATCCCCCCTGAAATCGCAGCGATGCCCGAGCACGAGCTCGACCAGGCTTCCGAAGCCGCCGTCGATCGACCCGAAGCGACCCGCGGAGCCGCGCAGCCGCGCGACCCGGAGGAAGCTTCGCGCGCGCTCGCCGCGGTGCAGGATCTGCTGCGACAGCACAACCTGATCGTCGAGGCGGCCGAGCGCGAGCGCGGCGACGAGGACGACGGCCACCCGGGGCCGGTCGACGCGCCGATCGACCAGCAATACCTGCACGACCTGGGCGCGCGAATCCAGCGACTGCACCCGGCGGACATCGCGTACATCCTCGAGGCGCTGCCGCCCGACGATCGAATGCTGGTCTGGGATCTCGTGCAGTCCGACAAGGACGGCGAGATCCTGCTCGAGGTCTCCGACTCGGTGCGCGAGACGCTGATCCGCTCGATGGATCGCGCCGAGCTGGTCGAGGCGGTCGAGACGCTCGACGCCGACGAGATCGCCGAACTCGCGCCGGACCTGCCGCGCGAAGTCGTCGACGAGGTGCGGCGCGGCCTCTCGCAGCAGGAGCGCGAGCAGCTGCGCGCGTCGATGTCCTTCCCGGAAGGCTCGGTGGGCGAGCTGATGGACTTCGAGGCGATCACCGTGCGCCGCGAGTACACGCTCGAGATGGTGCTGCGCGAGCTGCGCCGGCTCGACGAGTTGCCCGACCATACGGACCAGGTCTACGTCATCGACGAGCGCGGCGAGTTGCAGGGGTCGCTGCCGCTCGATCGGCTGCTGATCAACCAGCCCGAGGTGCAGGTCGAGGACGTTATGCAGCGCGATGTGCTCACGCTGCAGACGCTCGACGACGCGGCCGACGCCGCCCAGGCCTTCGAGCGCTACGACCTCGTCTCGGCACCGGTCGTCGACCCGGCCAATCGCGTGATCGGTCGCGTGACGGTGGCCGAGGTGCTCGACCTGATCCGCGAGGAAGCCGAGTCGGAGATGCTCGCCAAGGCCGGCCTGCGCGAGGAGGAGGATCTCTTCTCCAGCGTGTGGGCGTCGGCACGCAACCGCTGGCTGTGGCTGGCGTTGAATCTGTGCACCGCGTTCATCGCCTCGCGCGTCATCGACGCCTTCGAGGGAACGATCGAGCGCGTGGTCGCGCTTGCAACGTTGATGCCGATCGTCGCCGGCATCGCCGGCAACTCGGGCAACCAGACGATGACGCTGATCATCCGCTCGATCGCGCTCGGCCAGGTGAACGCCGGCAACGCGCGCCGCCTGCTCGGCAAGGAGCTGGCGATCGCCGCGCTGAACGGCCTCGTCTGGGGCGGCATCGCCGGCCTGGCCGCGTGGCTGCTGTATCGCGACACGCCGTGGGGCGTCCTGCTCGGCATGACGATGACACTGGCGATGCTGCTGAACCTGCTGGTGGGCGCGCTGATCGCGCTCGTCGTGCCGCTCACGCTCGAGCGCCTCGGCCGCGACCCCGCGCTAGGCTCGTCGGTGCTGCTCACCTTCAGCACCGACAGCATGGGCTTTCTGATTTTCCTGGGCCTCGCGACCCTGCTCTTCCGCTGAAGCGTTTCCCTTCACCCTTTACCCTCTACCCTTCATCTCCCGCAAAACACCGGCGTAGTGAACGACCGTGCGCGCAATGCGATCTGTTCGTTCTCGAGCGCCGTCGCGTGCGCGCCGCCGCCGGTGTACCGAACGCCGTTGTCGTCGAGCAGCGCCTTCAGCGGCGCGAGCTTCACCGCGAAGTTGATGTTCTGCGGGATGTCGCCGGTCATCTGCGCGACGCGCAATGCATTGAGCTTGGCGACGACGACGCCGACGACCAGCCCGCGCCGATCGAGCAGCGGACCGCCGCTGTTGCCAGGCTGCACCGGCACGTCGATTTGCAGGTGTCCGGGATGATCGCGCAGGCCGGCCAGCGCCGAGACCATGCCGGCGCCCAGTTGCCCGGACGACGACAGCACGCCCTGCAACGGATAGCCATAGGTGAGCACCGGTTCGCCCTGCATCGCGTCGGGGGCCACGCGTAACGGCGCCGAGTCGGCAACTGGCGGGCCCTTGAGCAGCGCGAGATCGTTCTTCGCGTCGGCCGCCACCAGTTCGAGCGGCGTGCCGTCGCCGCGCGCCAGCCGCGTGCAGCCTTCGACGACGTGATGGTTGGTGACGAGGTAGCCGTCGTTGGCCACGTAGAAGCCGCTGCCGCTGGACACATGCATGCGCTTCGTCGGCTTGTCGGCGCGGTTGTCCGGCTGCCCGGAACGCGGCGCGGGGATCGGCGCGGGCAGGCTGCCGCCTCGGTCGAGCAGCGACCCGGGCACCGGCGTGGGTGCCTCGGGCAGGCCCTGGGCGGCGGCGTGCGGCGCCGTCGCTGCAGCGACGGCGAGCGACAAGGCAATGGCGATCGTCTGTTTCATCGTCGCACTGTAAGCGAGCGCGCCGATCATCGCGCCGTTTCCCGACCCGAGTAGTGACTTTGTGCAGCCGGTTCAGGCCAGCGGCCGGATCAGCAAGCCGGTGGTCGATACGCGCAACTCGTAGCGTGCCGCGGTGTCGGCCGGCACGAAACTCGCCGAGCCGTATTCGGCGTCGTACAACGGCGCGAGCGACGCGAAGCGGCGACGCAACGCAAACAGGTCGACCAGCGGGTCGCCCTGCAGCGGATGGACCGTGCGCGGATGGCTGCGTTCGTCGTCGAGCGACCGATATCGGCCCGCGACGCGATCGAGCGTCCACAGCGTGTGCAGCCCGATGAGATTGGCGAAGGGCTTCCACTTCAGGATGCGCGCGTCGACCTGGATCTCGTCGCCGGCGAGCTCGTAGCGTGCCTGCCGGCCGTCGGCGAAGCGGAAGAGCGCCTCGAAGCGCTGCTCGCCGATCGGCTCGACGGTGATCTGCGCGATCGCCTCCTCGTGCGTAAGCGCACGATAGCCGTGCAGGCCGCCGGCGAGCGCCCCGCACAGCACGCCGATGGCCAGCAGCAGCGCGCCGGGCAGGCTGCGCAGGGCGAAGCGGCCGAGGCGCAGGCGCGCGAGTGCGCCGAGACCGGCGAGGATCGCGGCGAGGCCGACGACCGCGAAGGCAAGGGCGAGGAGCCAGAGGGTGTCGACGGTGCTGGCGACGTCGGGGTCGGACATGAGGCGCGAGGGGTGCGAATGGCAGGTCAGGATAGTCCGCGCATCGGGGTGCGCCGGCGAAACCCGCATCTGCCGTCGGCTGTCGATCGGTCGTGGATCGGTTATGATTTGTAACTGATTTTCGCAACGGCAGAGCCGCCTGCGGGCGAGGAGAAAGCGGATGAGCAATTCGATCGTGCGTGTCGAGGTGGCCGCTGGCGTCGCCGCGATCCGCGTGAATAACCCGCCGGTGAACACCATCGACGCGAAAGTGCGCGCGGCGCTGTTCGATGCGCTCACGCAACTGCAGGCGCGCGACGACGTGCGCGCTGCCGTGCTCGCCTGCGACGGCAGCACGTTCTTCTCGGGCGCCGACATCGGCGAGTTCTCCGGGCCGCCGAAGGAAGCCGAATACCGGGCGCTGTTCAACGCGATCGAGAACCTGCCCTACCCGGTGGTCGCGGCGATGCACGGCACCGTGATGGGCGGCGGCCTGGAGATCGCGCTCGCCTGCCACTATCGCGTGGCATCGCCCGGAACCCGCTTCGCCCTGCCGGAAGTCACGCTGGGCATCATTCCCGGCGCCGGCGGCACGCAGCGCTTGCCGCGGTTGATCGGCGTCGAACGCACGCTCGACATGGTGCTGTCGGCGAAACCGGTCGACACCGAGACTGCACAGCGCTACGGCTTCCTCGATCGTGTGATCGAGTCGGACCTGCTCGCCGGCGCGATCGACTACGCGTGCTCGCTCGCCGATAGCGGCACCGCGCCGCGCAGGACCGGGCAACTGACGGTCGACCCGGCGAGCGCCACCGACGAGATCATCGCGCGCTTCGTCGAGCAGGCGAACACGCAATACCGCAACCGGCGCGCCGCGCACACGGCGATCGAGGCGATTCGCGCGGCGGCGCGCCTGCCGCTCGACGAGGGGCTCGTCTACGAGACGAAACTCGTGGACGAAGCCAAGGCGACGACCGAGTCGAAGGCGCTCGTACACGTATTCTTCGCCGAGCGCGAGACGCGCAAGGTGCCCGACATCCCTGCGTCGGCGAAGGCGCGGCCGATCGAACGCGGCGCGATCGTCGGCGCCGGCACGATGGGCGGCGGGATCGCGATCGCATTCGCCAACGCAGGCATGCCGGTGACCGTGCTCGACAGCAGCCGTGAAGCGCTCGAGCGCGGGATGGCAAATGTGGCGAAGACCTACGACTCGATGGTTCAGCGTGGCCGGTTGACCGACGATGCCCGCGCGAAACGCATCGCGCTGATCACCGGTACGCTGGATGCCTCGGCGGTTGCCGAAGCGGATGTCGTCATCGAAGCGGTGTTCGAAGACCTCGCGTTGAAGCAGAAGATCTTCGCGACCTTGGACCGGGTCGCGAAACCCGGCGCCGTGCTGGCGACGAACACCTCGACACTCGACGTCGACGAAATCGCCGCGGCTACGAGCCGGCCGGGCGACGTCGTCGGGCTGCACTTCTTTTCGCCGGCCAACGTGATGCCGCTGCTCGAGGTCGTGCGCACAAAGGAAACCTCCCCCGAGGTGATCCGCACCGCGCTCGAACTGGCGAAGCGCCTGCGCAAGACGCCGGTGCTCGCACGCGTGTGCTACGGCTTCATCGGCAACCGGATGATGGAAGGCTATGCGCGCGAGGCCGAGCGGATGGTGCTCGAAGGCGCAACGCCGCGGCAGGTGGACTCGGCGCTCGAGAACTGGGGGATGGCGATGGGCATCCTCGCGGTGTTCGACCTGGCCGGCGTTGACATCGGCGTGAATGTGCACCGCGCGAATGCCGACAAGTACCCGCCCGACCCGACCTACTACCAGGCCGATTTCGCGCTGCACGACGCCGGCCGACTCGGACAGAAGACCGGCAAGGGCTACTACCGCTACGAAGGCCGCAAGCGCATCGACGACGCGGAAGCGATCGAGATCCTGCGCGCTCGCGCGAAGGCGCTGGGCGTCGCGCAGAGCGCGCACGACGACGAGGAGATCCTTGAGCGCTGCCTGTATCCGCTGATGAACGAGGGCTTCCGCATCCTCGGCGAGGGCGTCGCGATCCGCGCGAGCGATATCGACGTCGTCTGGACGGCGGGCTACGGCTTTCCGCGCTACCGAGGCGGCCCGATGTTCCACGCGCAGACGATCGGCCTGCCGACGCTGCTCGACGGAATCCGCAAGTACCGCGACCGTTTCGGCCCGATGCACTGGGAGCCCGCGCCGCTGCTCGAGGAGTTGGTGACGAAGGGGATGACGGTCGAGGAGTGGGAGCGCGCAAGGCTCGCTGACGCGGCTCGGTGATCGTCGCGCGTGACGACGCTGCCGGCGCCGATCACCGCCCGCGCACCGATGCGCACGCCGGGCGGGACGATCGCGCCGCCGCCGACCCGGACGTCGTCGCCGATTTCGACGGGCTTTCCGTACGCGGTCCGCCGGGGTACGGCCGTTACTCCTGCGCCACCCACGTCCCCGACTTCCCCCCGCGCTTTTCGAGCAGTCGAACGGCTTCGATCACCATCCCCCGATCGACCGCTTTGCACATGTCGTAGATCGTCAGCAGGCCGACCTGCACGGCGGTGAGCGCTTCCATCTCGACGCCGGTGCGGCCGTCGCACTCGGCGGTGGCGGTGCAGTGAACCGAACTCGCCGCCTCGTCGAGTTCGAAGTCGACCGCGACGCGCGTGAGCGCGATCGGGTGGCACAGCGGGATCAGCTCCGACGTGCGCTTGGCGCCCTGGATCGCGGCGATGCGCGCCACGCCGATGACGTCGCCCTTCTTCGCGCTGCCGTCCCGCACCAGCGCGAAGGTCTCGGACTTCATGCGGATCGTTCCGCGGGCGACCGCAACGCGGTGGGTTTCGGCCTTGGCGCCGACATCGACCATGTGCGCCCGACCCGCTGCATCGAAATGCGTCAACGAATCGTTCGCGTCGCTGGCGCCGCGGGCGGTGCGGGGCGAGTTCCCGCCGCTTCCGACGCCGGGCGTCTCCGGGCCCGACGTGGGAACCGAGGTGTCTGCCGAGCGCTTCATCGTGCTCGGGTGACGTGGGTTGCGGAGGTCTGCATGGACGAGGGGCCGCCGGGAGCAGGGGGCGTGGTGCGACGAGGCTCCGTCTATCATAGCAACGCCGTTTTCGGAGGTATCGCGTTTGCGCAGCGCTCGTCTGCCGTCCCGTTGCATGGCGGGCCTGCTGGCCGCCTTGCTTGCGTTCGCGCCGCCGCTGGCGCAGGCGCAGGTCGACAACCTGCCGCGGTTGGGCGACGCGAGCGCCGACGAGTTGTCGCCGTCGATGGAGCGGCGCATCGGCGACTCGATCGTCGGTGAGATGCAGCGCCGCGGAATGATCGACGACGACGCCGAGCTCACCGACTGGCTCAATCGCTTCGCGCTCGCCTTGACGAGCACGGCGCCGGCGAGCGGGTACGACTTCCGTTTCTTCCTCGTCCGCGATTCGACGCTCAACGCATTCGCGCTGCCCGGCGGATTCGTCGGCGTGCACACGGGGCTCATCGTCGGCACGCAATCGGAATCCGAGCTCGCGTCGGTGCTCGCGCACGAGATCGGTCACGTCACGCAGCGGCACATCGCGCGGATGCTCGCGCGCCAGCGCCAGGGTTCGGTGGTGATGCTCGCGGCGATGGTGCTCGCCGCACTGGCGGCCGGCTCCAATCCGCAGGCTGCCGGCGGGCTCGCGTCGCTCGGCAGCACGGTTGCGCAGCAGCAGATGCTCGGCTTCTCGCGCGACGCCGAGCGCGAGGCCGACCGCGTCGGTCTCGAGATGTTGCGCCAGGGCAATTTCGATTCGAACGCGATGGTCTCGTTCCTGAACCGCTTGCAGAGCGCCGGCCGGCTCTACGAGAGTGGCGCGCCCGAGTATCTGCGAACGCACCCGATCACGTCGGCGCGCATTGCCGACATCCAGGCGCGGATCAGCGAAGGCCGCTATCGGCAGCGTGCCGACAGCCTCGAGTTCCGCCTGGCGCGCGCGAAGCTTCGCGCCCTCGGCGACACCTCCGTCGATGGATTGCAGGCGTCCCATCTATGGTTCGAGCGCCATTTGCGCGATCGGACGATCGACGAAGTTGCGGGCTGGTTCGGCCTGGCGACGGTGGCCGCCGCCCAGCGTGACACTACGCAGGCGCGCGAGGCGATCGCCGAGTTGCGCCGACGGCTTCCTGCGCCGCACCGTTTCGTCGACCGCCTCGCCGCGCAGGTCGAACTCGATGCGGGCCAGCCGCGCGCCGCGCTTGCGCTGCTCGATGCGGCGCTGGCACGCGACCCTTCCGCGCGCGCGTTGCTGCGGCTGCGCGGGCGGGCGCTGTTCGCCGACAAGCGCTACGCCGACGCGGTGCCCTTCCTCGAGCAGTCGCTGGCGCTGCACCGCGACGACCCGCAACTGTGGGAACTGCTGTCGGAGGTGCAGCAGGCGCTCGATCGTCCGGCGCTGGCGCACAGGGCGGCCGCCGAGCGTTTCGTGCTGCTCGGCGCCCTGCCCGCTGCAGTGGAGCAGTTGCGGCTCGCGCAGCAATCCCGGTCGACCGATTTCCACGTCGCGTCGCAGATCGACTCGCGCCTGCGCGAGCTGCAGGCGCAGTGGCAGCGCGAGCGCGAGGAGCGCGTGAACTAGGAGTCGAAGCGGCGCTCTACCGCTCAGGCTTTTGGCCGATCAGTGCAGCCGGTCGTTCGACGCCGGACTCGCCTGCCGCAGCGCCGAGTGATGCATCATCATTCGCCAACTGCCCGCCTGCTTCACGTAGACGTTGGTGGCGATGCATTCGACGATCTGCATGCCGCCGGCGGCGGCGCTGCGCGGATCGGGGGACAGCGTCTGTTCGACGACGTTGTGCACGGCCAGCACGGCGCCGGTGTGCGAGCGCACGTCGGTGCAGCGGATCTCGACGTGCCCGTAGCGGAAGATGCGGGCCCACGACTCCCGAACGGCGGCCAGTCCGACGAAGCGGTCACTGCCCGGGTGAACGCAGAGCACGTCCTCGTCGTCTGCCCACAGCGCCATCATCGCTTCGAGGTCGCCGCGCTGCATCGCGTCGTAGAACGCTTCCTCCACTGCGTCCGCCGTGCACAGGATCGCGCTACGCATGGGTCGTCGAATGCGGCCGCGCTACCGCGACGGCCGTGCGCCGGTCGTCTCGAAGCGCATCGCACGCGACAGCGCCTCGAACACCTGCGTGGGCGAGATGCGCTGCATGCAGGCGTGGTGGACGAGAGGGCACGCCTGCTCGGCGCACGGGCTGCAGGCCAGGTGCAGCCATTCGACGTGCGCGCGCGGTGAACGCGGCTGGCCGCGCCGGGGATCGGAGGGGCCGAACAGCGCGACCTGTGGACGCGCGTACGCGGCGGCGACGTGCATCAATCCGGTGTCGACGGTGACCACGCCGGCCGCCTGCGCGACGATCGCGATCGCCTCGTCGAGGCTCGTTTCTCCGCATAGATTGCGCGCGGCCTGGCCTGAGAGCGCCGCGATCTCGGTGGCGGCCGGCCGCTCCGTGGCCGGGCCGAGCAGCAGCAGGTCGGCCTCGGGCGTCTCGGCCGCGAGCATCGCGATCAGCGATGCGAAATGCCGCGCGGGCCACCGGTGCGAATCTCCGCCGCTGGTGGCCGTGCACAGCACGATCGGCGGCGCTTCGCGTCCGATGTCGAATTTCGCCCGCACGATGCGCTCGCGGTGCGTGCGGCGCGTCAGGTGCGGATCGGGAACGCTGCCCGGACGCGGCGCGTGCGCTTCGAAGGCGAGCGCGGCGAAGCGTTCGGCCGTCTTCGGCCCTTTCGCGCGCGGCGCTTCGTGGATGCGATTGAGCAGCAACGCTCGCGATTGCCCGCGATAGCCGATGCGTTCGCGGATGCCGGCGAACCAGGGGACGAGCGCGGAGATGCGCGATTCGGGCAGCACGTAGGCGGTGTTATATCGGCGCGGGCGCAGCGACCGGCCGAGTCGCCAGCGCGTGGCCCACAGCGTGCGACCGTCCGGAGGCGGCCCATCGATGACGTCACCGACTTCGGCCATGCAGCGGAATACCGGCGCGACGGCGCCGCTGCACAGAACGTCCAGGCGCATGCGCGGACTTTGCTGGCGCAACAGCGCCAGCAGCGGCTGCACCATCACGGCATCACCGATCGTGTTCGGCGCGATCACCAGCGCTCTCGAACCCATCGTCGTCCCCGACTCGGCCATCGCCTCCCTTCGATCCTAACTCGCCGGCGCGATTGTGGGTCGAAGAGCAGGTCGACGCATCGATTTTTTCCGCGTCGGCGTAGTTGACAGTTCGAACGACTTGAATGCCGCCTTGCGTCGGGCTCAGTGCCCTCCGGGCGCGGAACCCGGCGCGAGACGGTATTTCGTCCCGCAATACGAACACATCGCCTTCCCCGTAGCCCCCAGCTCGAGGTACACGCGCGGATGCGAAGACCACAGCGGCATCTTCGCGTTCGGGCAGAAGGCCGGCAGGTCGGATGCGTCGATCTCGACGACGGCGTCCCGCGCCTGCTGCAGTCCGGCGGCGGAGTCGGGGCCGTTCATCGCTTCGCCGCTCCGACCGGGGTGAGCCACTCGCGGTAGCGCGGATTGCGGCCGGCGACGATGTCGAAGAACATTCCCTGCAGCCGTTCGGTGACCGGGCCGCGGCGGCCTTCGCCGATCGTGCGGTCGTCCAGTTCGCGGATCGGCGTGATCTCGGCCGCGGTGCCGGTGAAGAACGCCTCGTCGGCGCAGTACATTTCGTCGCGCGTGATCCGCTTTTCGCGCACCTCGATGCCGGCGTCGCGCGCGATGGTGATCACGGCGTCGCGCGTGATGCCATCCAGGCACGAGGCCACGTCGGGCGTGTAGACCACGCCGTCGCGCACGATGAATACGTTCTCGCCCGAACCTTCGGAGACGTAGCCCTCGGTGTCGAGCAGCAGCGCTTCGTCGTAGCCGTGCGCGCAGACCTCCTGGTTGGCGAGGATCGAGTTGATGTAGTAGCCGCTCGCTTTCGCACGCACCAGCGAGACGTTGACGTGATGCCGCGTGAACGACGAGGTCTTCACGCGGATGCCGCCGGCGATCGCCTCCTCGCCGAGATACGCGCCCCAGGGCCAGGCGGCGACCGACACGTGGATCGTGTTGCCGCGCGCCGAGACGCCGAGCTTCTCCGAGCCGACCCAGGCGATCGGGCGCAGGTAGCACGATTCGAGCGCGTTCATCCGCACCACGTCCTTCTGCGCCTGGACCAGGTCGTCGAACGAGTACGGAAGCCGCATCTGGAAGATCTTCGCCGAGTTGAACAGCCGCTTCGTGTGCTCGTTCAGCCGGAAGATCGCCGTGCCTTCGTCGGTCTTGTAGGCACGCACGCCCTCGAACACCGCCATTCCGTAGTGCAGCGAATGCGTGAGCACGTGGATCTTGGCGTCGCGCCAATCGACCATCCTGCCGTCGAACCAGATATGACCGTCGCGGTCAGCCATCGACATCGCTTTCTCCCGGGGGGAATTCCGAAGGCGCGCGAAGATGCGCGGAAAGCGCCCATTTTAGCAACCGGCGTACGCGCTAGACTCGGCGCGATGTCGAACCCCGCGCATCCCCGCTTCCGCTCGCAGGTCGCGCTGCTTGCCGTGCTGCAGGCGCTGCTGCTGACCAACAACGTCACGCTGATCGCAGTCAACGGACTCGCCGGGCTGCAGCTTGCGCCCACGCCACTGCTCGCTACGTTCCCGGTCACCGGCTACGTACTCGGCGGCGCGGTATGGGCGATGCCGGCGGCGCTGTTCATGCGGCGCTACGGGCGGCGCGCCGGATACACGCTGGGCTCGCTGGTCGCGATGCTCGGCTCGCTGCTCGCCTGGCACGCGATGAACGCGGGGAGCCTCGCGCTGCTGTGCCTGGCTACTTTCGTTTGCGGGTTGTACAACGCGTTCGGCGCGAGCCTGCGTTTCGCCGCCGCCGACGTCGTCGATGCCGCGCACGAGGAATCGGCCGCGCAGGCGGCCTGGCGCGAGCGCTGGCGGCCGCGGGCGATTTCGCTCGTGCTCGCGGGTGGCATCGCCGGCGGCGTCGTCGGCCCGGAGATCTCGAAGTGGTCGCGCGCAGCCCTGGCCACGCCGTTCGCGGGGAGCTACCTGGTGCTGGTCGCCTTCGCCGCGCTGTCGCTGCTGCTCGTGCAGGCGTTGCGCGTTCCCGTGCCGTCGAAGTCGGTGGCGATCGGCAGCGCGCGGCCGCTGCGGGAGATCCTGCGCGATCCGGTCTGCCGCGTGGCCATCGTCTGCGCGGCGCTCGCCTATGGCGTGATGAACCTGCTGATGGTTGCGACGCCGCTGGCGATGGAGGTCTGCGGGCTGCCCTACGAGGCGGCGGCCTTCGTCATCGAGTGGCACGTCGTCGGCATGTTTGCGCCCGGACTGTTCTCCGGCGCGCTGACCGGCCGCTTCGGCGCGCTGCCCGTCGTGTTCACCGGCGGCGTGCTGATGCTCGGCTGCGTCGGCGTCGCCCTGTCGGGCGTCGAACTGATGCATTTCACGATCGCGCTGTTCGCGCTCGGCGTCGGGTGGAACTTCATGTACACCGGCGCGACCGCGCTGCTCACCAAGGCGTACCGGCCCGCCGAGAAGAACAAGGTGCAGGGCTTCATGGATTCGATCGTGTTCGCGACGATGATCACGAGCTCGGCGTCCTCCGGCGCGCTGCTCTTCGTCGACGGCTGGTCGGTGCTGAACCTGCTGTCGCTGCCCTTCGTCGTCGTCGCGCTGGCGGCCGTACTGTGGCTGGCGGCGCGCAGCGGATGGGCGTTCGGTCGTCCGGGCGTGGGCGCCGTTTCGTAGCGGTTCGTCGCACGCAGTCGGATCGGTTGGTCCGGTCGGCTCAGTTGGCTCAATCGGCGCCGAACAGCGAGTTCCACAGCGCGCGCACCGCCGTTCGCTCCTCGACCACGCTGTCCGGGTCCACGCGCGCGACGACGCCGTCGAGCCGCGCCTGGTGCTGCAGTCGGCGATAGCGGCGGTACGCATCGGCCGCGCGTTGCGCGAGCCCGGCGTCGATCAGCCCGAACTCGCCGGCGCGACCGAGCAGCGCGATGTTGCCGGCGTTGTCGAGCAGCCGCGGGTGCGCGCCCGAGTGCGCGAGCACGAGGAACTGCACGATGAACTCGATGTCGACCATGCCCCCGCCGTCGTGCTTGAGGTCGAAACGGTCGCTGCGATTCGGGTGGCCCTCGCGCATGCGCGCGCGCATCGTGCGCACTTCGTCGCGCAGCCGGTCGTGCTCGCGCGGTCGCGCGAGCACCTCGCGTCGGATCGCCTCGAAGCGTTCGCCGATCGACGCATCGCCCGCCGAGAAGCGGGCGCGCGTCAGCGCCTGGTGCTCCCACACCCAGGCGGCGTCGTTCTGGTAGGACTCGAAGGCGGCGACGCTCGAGACGAGCATTCCGGCCTGCCCGTTCGGGCGCAGCCGCAGGTCGGTGTCGAACAGCAGGCCGGCAGCGGTGCGCGTGGACAGCCATGCCGAAACGCGCTGCGCGAGTAGCGCGTACGCCTCGGGCGCCCGCTCGTCCGCGTCGTCGTACAGGAAGACGAGGTCGATGTCGGAGGCGTAGCCGAGCTCCTTGCCGCCGAGACGGCCGTAGGCGATCGCCGCGAAGCGCGCGGTGTCGCGAAAGCGCAGCCGCAGGCCGCTCCACACCAGATCGACGACCAGGCCGAGCACGCGGTCGGCCAGCTCGCTCAGGTGATCGGACAGCCGCTCGACCGTGAGGCGGCCTTCGAGATCCTGCACCATCAGCCGGAACACCTGCGCGTGATGCGCTTCGCGCACGAGATCCATCTGCCGTTCGACGTCGGGCGCGCCGTCGTGCGTCGCCGCCTCGACGCGCTCGCGCAGCTGCTCGCTCCATGCGTCGTAGTCCTGGGGCTCGAGCAACTCGCCGTCGAGCAGTTCGTCGAGGACCACCGGGTGCTGCATCAGGTACTCGGCGGGCGACTTCGCCCAGTCGAGCACGCGCAGCACGCGCGCGAACGCGTCGCGGAAGCGATCGAGCAGCGCAACGTAGCCGGGGCGCCGGCAAATCGCTTCGAGCAGGTCGACCAGTCGAGCGAGCCCGGCCGGGCCGGTGCCCTGGCGCACCGCCTCCGCGAGCAAGCGCTCGATTGCCGCGCGCGTCTCGCTGCGGGTTGCGCGATAGCGCGTGCCCTCGCGCAAGGCTGCGAAACGGCGCGCGGTCTCCGGGTCGGGCGCCTGCGCGGCATCGGCCGCCTGCGGCGCCTCGCCATTCTCCTCGGGCGGCGCGAGCAGGCGATCGAAAATGCGTGCCGTCGCTTCGGTGCATTGGTCGATCGCGGCGTCGAAGTCGACGACCGGCATGCCGAGCATCGCGGCGATCGCTTCGCGCTGCTCCCGATCGCGAGCGAGCCGGTGCGTCTGCGCGTCCTCGCGGTACTGCAGCATGTGCTCGGTGCGGCGCAGCAGCCGGTAGGCGTGCGCCAGCGCTTCGCTCTCGTCCTCGGGCAGCAGCCCCTTCGCGGCGAGCGCCTCCAGCGTCTCGAGCGTGCGCCGGCCCTGCAGCGTCGGGTCCTGGCCGCCGCGCACGATCTGGAACAACTGCGCGATGAACTCGACCTCGCGAATGCCGCCACGGCCCAGCTTGACGTCGAAGGCTTCCGGATCGCGCGCGCCGCGTCGCGCGACCTGCGCGCGGATCTTGGCGTGCAGCGCGCGCAGCGCCTCGATCGCATCGAAGTCGAGATAGCGCCGATAGACGAACGGACCGACGATGCGCGCAAGCGCCGCTTCGTCGTCGTCGCGCGCGTCCTGCGATGCCGTTCCCGAGTCGGCGATCACGCGTCCTTTCAGCCAGGCGAAGCGCTCCCACTCGCGTCCCTGCGCGTAGAAATACTGCTCGAGCATCGGCAGCGAGGCGACGAGCGGCCCGGAGTCTCCGTTCGGCCGCAGGCGCGCGTCGACGCGAAAGACGAAGCCGTCGGCGTCGCACTCGGACAGCAGCGCGATCGTCCGGCGCGCGAGGCGGTGCATCCACTCGCTGGTGGCGAGAACGCCACCGCCGGCGCCAGGGGCGCCCGTGCCTGGACCCGGCGCGCCCGTACTTCCACCGGGCGCGCCCGCGCTCTGGCCCATCGCACCCGCGCTCGGGCCCATCGCGCCGGCGCTCTGGCCCTCGCCGCGGAACACGAAGACGAGGTCCAGGTCGGAGGAGACGTTCAGCTCGCCGCCGCCGACCTTGCCCATGCCGACGGCGAGCAGGTCCTGAGGACAGCCGTTGAGGTCGAGCGCCGCGCCATGGCGGGCGAGCAGCGTGGCGCCGGCGGCGCGCATCGCCAGCGACGTGGCGATCTCGGCGAACGCAGTCATCGCTTCGCACACTTCGTCGAGCGTCGCGCGCCCGCTGGTGTCGCGCTCGATGAGCGCGAGCATCAGCCAGTTGCGCGCGCGGCGCAGCGCGCGGCCGAGCGATGCTTCGTCGGCGGCCGCGCCGGCTGCCGTGCCGCCCGCCGCGGCGCGGCGCTCGTGCTCGACCAGCGACTCGATCGCCGCGCGCGACAACTCGCTCGCGGCCAGCGCTTCCAGGCGGCCGCGCACGGAGACTTCGTCCGAACGCGCGGCGTACGCCGCCAGCGTGCGCCGGAAGTACGCCGAATGGCGCTCGCCGTCGAAGCCCATGATCGCCGGTCCGAAGGGTTATCCTTGAGCCCGATTGTCGCTCATGCACGCCTTCGCTCCGCCGCCCGCCGGCCCGACTCGACTCGAGCGCGCGCTCCGGTGGCTCGCGTGGAGCGTGCTCGTCCTCGCGCTGGCGCTCGCCGGCGCATACGCCGCGCTTCGCACCCTCGTCTGGCCGAATCTCGATCGCTGGCGCCCGCAGATCGAGCAGCGGCTCGCCGCGGCCGTCGGCCATCCCGTGCAGATCGGCTCGCTGACCACCGGATTCGACGGCTGGCGTCCATGGCTCGTCGCTGACCGACTCGTCGTGCTCGACGCCGACGGCATCGAGGCGCTGTCGGCCGACCGACTGCGCGGCGTCGTCTCGATGCGAGGTGCGTTGCGCGGACGTTTCGTGCTCGCGCTGCTCGAGATCGACGCGCCCGCGCTGCGCATCGAGCGCATTTCGCCGAATCGACTGCGCATCGGCGGCTTCGACGTCGATCTCGACGCGCCCGGCGCTCCCGGCTCTCCCGGCATTCTCGAGCGCCTGCTCGCGCACCGCCGGATCCGGCTGCACGACGCGCGCATCGACGCGATCGACCGGGTGAGCGAAAGCAGACTCGCGCTGGCCGGCGTCGACATCGCCATCGGATCGGTCGGTCGGCGCCATCGCGCGTCACTGCACGTACCGGCGTGGGGCGGGATCGCCGACGATGTCGATGCGGCGATCGAGTTCGCGCACGCGCCGTTTCGCCCGCCCACCGACTGGCGCAGCTGGCGCGGCGAGGCGTACGTCGGCGCGCGTAGCGCCGATCTCGCGGCGGCGCTCGCGCAGTGGCGTCGTTGGCACGACCTGTTCGGACTGCCGGCGGCACCGCAGACGGTCGCCGTCGATGCGGGTCGCGTCGGTTTTCGCGCGTGGACGCAGTTCGATCCGGAAGCCGCCAACCGCACGGCGGTGAAGCTCGAGGCGGTGTCGCTGCGCGCGCGCATCGACGGCCAGCCGCTCCCGATCGCTGCCATCAGGCTCGAGGCGAACGCGATGCACGACCCGTCGGGCAGCACGACGATCGCGTTCGAGAAGCTCGAGTTCGACGACGAGCAGCACGGCAGTTTCGGTGCGATTGCCGGCGAGCCGATGCTGCGCGTGGACGCCGACGGCCAGCCGCTCGCCGCGCGCCTTTCGCTCGGACGCTTCGACGCCGCGCGCACGCTGGCGTGGCTGCGCGCTTTTCCGTTGCCGGCCGACGTGCGCGCGCGTCTCGAGCCGCTGCACGTCGAAGGGCAGGTTCGTCGCGCTGCGCTCGACTGGTCGGTCGAACCGGGCGAAGCTCGCACCCGCGTCGACGCCGACTTCGAGCAACTGGCCTTCGCGTGGCACGAGGGCGGCGAGTTGCGCCCGGGAGAGTTGCGCCTGCCGGGTTTCCGCAACGTCTCCGGACGCGTGAGCCTGACGCGCGACGGCGGCGAGGCGACGCTCGCCGGACAGGACGCGGTGCTGCGCTTTCCCGGCCTGTTTGCCGAACCCGATGTGCCGCTCGAGCGACTCGACGCGCGCGCGAGTTGGTCGATCGACGCCGCTGCCGACGGCGAGAGCTCGCCGCGCGTCGACTTGCGTATCGAGTCGCTTCACTTCGCGAACCGCGACGCGGCCGGCGAAGTCTCGGGCACCTGGCGCAGCGGTGGCCGGGGCGCGGGCATCGTCGATCTCGCCGGGCGGCTCGAGCGCGCCGAGGCGTCGCGTACGTTCCGCTACCTGCCGTTGGTGATTCCCGCGGACGTGCGCGACTGGGTGCGCGACGCGGTGCGCGCGGGGCGCTCGGACGACGTGCGCTTCGTGCTGCAGGGCGATCTGAAGGACTTTCCCTATCGCGACCCCGCCACCGGCACTTTTCTCGTCGAGGCGCGGCTGGCCGATGCGCGGCTCGCCTACGCGCCCGGATGGCCGGCGATCGAGCGCATCCGCGGCTCGCTGCGCTTCGAGCGCGCCGGAATGGAGATCGACGCGCAGTCGGGCGCGGTGTGGAACGTCGCGCTGGCCGACACGAAGGCGCGCATCGCCGATTTCGACAAGCCGCTGCTGCTCGTCGAAGGCAGCGGTGCCGGTCCGGCGCAGGACATGATCCGTTTCGTCAACGAGAGCGCGCTGCGCACGAAGATCGACGATTTCACGCGCGACACGACGATCGCCGGCGACGCGCAACTGCAGCTCGCGCTCGAGTTGCCGCTCGCCGACCTCGATGCGGCGCGCGTGCGTGGCGCCGTGCAGTTCGCCGGCAACGACGTCGCGCTCGACCGCAGCCTGCCGTCCTTCGAGTCGCTTGTCGGCCGTCTCGAGTTCACCGAAGACCGGCTTGCGCTGCGCGGGCTGCGCGCGCGGTTCCTCGGCGGTGAGTTGCAGGCGCAGGGCGACGCTCCGGGGCCCGGACAGCTGCAAATCAGCGCCAAGGGATCGATCCCGGCCGCTTCGCTCGCGCAATTTCACGACCCGTCCTTCGGCCCCGGGCTGCCCGCTCGCATCGGCGCCGCGCTGAGCGGCGCGCTCGCCTTCGATGCACGCTTCGAGCTGCACGACCGCCGCTCGACGCTGTCGATCGATTCCGACCTCTCCGGGCTCGCGAGCACGCTGCCGGCGCCGTTCGGCAAGCGAGCCGACGAGCGCTGGCCGCTGCGCATCGAATCGGCAACGTCGGCCGACGGCGTCGAGACGCTGCGCGTGCATCTTCGCGACGACGCGCAACTCGTGCTCGAGCGCCAGCGCGCATCGGGATCGGCGGCGGCCAAGCTGCGTCGCGGCGCATTCGCCCTCGGCACCGACGCGGTCCTGCCCGATGCGGGCTTCGCCGCTCGCGTCCACTCGCCGCAGCTCGATCTCGACGCCTGGGACGCGTTGCTCGACGACACGCCGCCCACTGCGGGCAGCGCCGTCGCGTCGTCGCCGCCGATCGCCTCCGATGCGTCTTCGTTCGTGCCCGACGTCGTCTCGATCGTTTCCGATCGGGTGCGCCTGGGCGGGCGCACCTTCGAGGACGTAGTCGTCGGCGCTACGCGCGTGGACGCCGCATGGCGCGCGAACCTGCACGCCAGGGGCATCGATGGCTACCTGCAATGGACGGCTTCCGACGCAGGCGCCCCCGCGGGCCGGTTGTCGGCGCGCTTCACGCGGCTGTCGATCCCCGAGGATCGCATCGAAGAGATCGAGCAACTGCTCGATTCGACGCCGCGCTCGCTGCCCGCACTCGACGTCACGGCCGAGGAACTCGTGCTCGGCGCGCGCGCGCTGGGCGCGCTGCAGTTGCGCGCGCGGAACGACGAGTCGCAGGGCGCGTCGCTGTGGCGGCTGCAGCACCTGCAGTTGCGCAACGCTGCCGCCACCTTCGAGGCCTCCGGCACGTGGCGCCCGCGCGCCGCCGATGCGAAGCCGCTGAGCACGATGCAGTTCACCCTGTCGGTGGTCGACGCCGGCCGGTTGCTGGAAATCTTCGATTTCCGCGACGTGCTGCACGGCGGCGCGGGCGCGCTGAGCGGCGAGGTGCGCTGGAACGGCTCGCCGATGCGCTTCGACTCTCGTTCCCTCGGCGGCGAAATCGCGCTGTCGCTCGGCAAGGGGCAGTTCCTGAAGACCGATCCCGGCATCGCGAAACTGATCGGCGTGGTGAACCTGCAGTCGTTGCGCCGGCGGCTCGTCTTCGATTTCCGCGACGTGTTCGCCGAGGGCTTCGCCTTCGATCGGATCGACGGAACGCTTCATGTGCGCGACGGTGTCGCCCGCACCGACGACTTCCACATGCGAGGCGTGGCCGCGCAGGTCGCGATCCGCGGCGAGGCGAGCATCCCGGCGGAGACGCAGTCGCTCGTCGTCGAGGTGCGTCCCGAGCTGAACGCCGGCCTCGCTTCGCTCGCCTACGCGGCGCTGGCGAACCCGGCGCTCGGACTCGGTTCCTTCGTGGCGCAGATGATGCTGCGCGAGCCCCTGCAGCGGATGTTCGCGTTCGAGTACGACGTCACCGGTCCGTGGGACGATCCGCAGGTGGTGCGCCGCTCGCGTCCGACGCCCGAGGCGCTGGTTTCGCCCGACCTGCCCGCGCCGCCGCCGGCCGGCAGCGCCCCCGCACAGTGAGCGCGACCGCCGGTCGCGCATTGCAGGAGTCGAAGATGTCCTCGAAGCCCGATGCGGCCGGTTCCGAATCGCGTGGCACGGTGGCGCAGCAAGCGCGACTGCGCGTAGCGGCCGTGCAGATGGTCTCGTCCACGAGCGTGGACGAGAACCTCGCACGCGCCGGCGCGCGCATCGCCGAAGCCGCGGCGGCCGGCGCCCGACTCGTCGCGTTGCCCGAGCACTTCGCGCTGCTCGGCCGCAGCGATCGCGACAAGGTGGCGATTCGCGAAGCCGACGGCGAGGGGCCGATCCAGCGCTTCCTCGCCGAGCAGGCGGCGGCCAACGGCGTCTGGCTCGTCGGCGGCACGCTGCCGCTGTACAGCCCGAACCCCGGCAAGGTGATGAACACGAGCTTCGCCTACGCGCCCGACGGCGCGCGCATCGCCCGCTACGACAAGATCCACCTGTTCGGTTTCGAGCAGGGCGACGAGCGCTTCGACGAGGCGGCGACGATCGTGCCGGGACGCACGCCGGTGGTCGTCGACATCGACGTCGGCGCAGCGGGCGCGGCGCAGCGCTGGCGTGCGGGAATGAGCGTGTGCTACGACCTGCGCTTTCCGGAGTTGTATCGAGCGCTCGTTCCTGCGGACTTGATTCTCGTGCCCTCCGCCTTCACCTACACCACCGGGTCGGCGCATTGGGAGGTGCTGCTGCGCGCGCGGGCGATCGAAAACCAGTGCTACGTGCTGGCGCCGGCGCAGGGTGGTCGCCACGAAAACGGGCGGCGCACCTGGGGGCACTCGATGCTCGTCGATCCGTGGGGAGAAATCGTCGCGATGCACGACGAAGGCGAGGGAATTGCCGTCGGCGACGTCGAGCGCAGCCGGCTCGATGCGGTGCGCGCGAGCATCCCGGCCCTCCGACATCGCGTCCTGTAGCATGCATTCATGAAACTCGTCGAAACACCTTTCCAGACGCTTGCGCTCGCGCGCTCGGTGCTGCTCGAACCCTACGGGCTCGACGACTCGCACCTGGCGGCCGCACTCGCCGAGATCTTCCGCCACCGCGTCGATTACGCCGACCTCTATTTCCAGTTCACGCGCAGCGAGGGCTGGAGCCTCGAGGAAGGCATCGTCAAGTCGGGCAGCTTTTCCATCGACCAGGGCGTCGGCGTGCGCGCGGTCTCGGGTGACAAGACCGCTTTCGCTTACTCCGACGTGATCGGCGCCGATGCGCTGATGAATGCTGCGCGCGCCACGCGCACGATCGCCGCGCGCGGCGCCGGCCGCGTCAAGGTCTCGGGAGCGCTCGTGCCGGGGCACGGCCATGCGCTGTACGGGCTCGACGACCCGATCCCGCGGATGGATGCCACGCAGAAGGTGGCGCTGCTCGAGCGCGTCGAGCGGATGGCGCGCGCGAAGGATCCGCGTGTGCGCCAGGTCATGGCCGGGCTGGCTGCCGAGTACGACGTCGTCCTCGTCGCCCGTTCCGATGGACACGTCGCCGCCGACGTTCGTCCGCTGGTGCGCCTGTCGCTCAGCGTCATCGCCGAGCAGGGCGGACGGCGCGAGCAGGGACACAGCGGCGGCGGCGGGCGTGTCGACTTCGCTCATTTCGACGACGAGCGCATCGAGCGCTACGTCGACGAAGCGGTGCATGCGGCGCTCACCAATCTCGATGCGCGCCCCGCGCCTGCCGGCACGATGACCGTCGTGCTCGGCCCCGGCTGGCCCGGCGTGCTGCTGCACGAAGCGGTCGGCCACGGCCTCGAAGGCGACTTCAACCGCAAGGGTTCGTCGGTGTTCGCCGGCCGCGTGGGCGAGCGCGTGGCCAGCCGCGGCGTCACCGTCGTCGACGACGGCACGCTGTCGCAGCGGCGGGGCTCGCTGAACGTGGACGACGAGGGCAACCCCACGCAACGAAACGTGCTGATCGAGGACGGCATCCTGCGCGGATACCTGCACGATTCGCTCAACGCGCGCCTGATGAAGAGTCCCGTCACCGGCAACGGTCGGCGCGAGTCCTTCGCGCACCTGCCGATGCCGCGCATGACGAACACCTACATGCTCGCCGGCGAGCGCGACCCGGCCGAGATCCTCGAATCGGTGGACCGCGGCCTGTATGCGGTGAACTTCGGCGGCGGGCAGGTCGACATCACGAACGGCAAGTTCGTGTTCTCGGCCTCCGAGGCCTGGTGGATCGAAAATGGTCGCCTGCAATACCCGGTGAAGGGCGCGACGATCATCGGTAACGGCCCCGACGCGCTGCAGCGCGTGACGATGATCGGCAACGACATGCGTCTCGATCCCGGCATCGGCGTGTGCGGCAAGGACGGCCAGAGCGTTCCGGTCGGCGTGGGGCAACCGACGCTGCGCATCGAGCAGATGACGGTCGGCGGAACGGCCTGACACCGCGCCGGCTGAACATCGCGAGTCCGCCAAGCTTCAGCCTGCGCCGGATCGCGCTGCCGGCCTTTGGTCCGTCGTTGCTGTTCGGCGTGGGCGAGGGCGCGATCCTGCCGATCGTCCCGCTCACCGCACGCGACCTCGGCGCCTCCGTCGCGTCTGCCGCGCTGGTCGTCACGCTGATCGGTGTCGGCTCTCTCGTCAGCAACGTTCCCGCCTCGATCATCACCACCCGCCTCGGCGAGCGGCGCGCGATGGTCGGGGCTTCGCTGTGGGCGGCGCTGGCGATGCTGCTGTGCATGCTCGCGCGCGACCTCGCCGTCTTCTCGCTGGCGATCCTGATGATCGGCATGTCGGCGGCGGTGTTCAACCTGGCGCGATTGAGCTGGCTTGCCGAAGCGGTGCCGGTGCCGTATCGGGCGCGCGCGCTGTCGACGCTGGGTGGCGTGCTGCGCATCGGCCTGTTCATCGGACCCTTCGTTGCGGCGGCGGCGATCCACGCGTTCGGCGAACTCGCCGCCTACGGCGTCGGCATCGTCGTGCTGGTCGTCGGCGCACTCGTGGCGCGCTCGGTGGGCGAATTGCCCGCGCCCGACGGCGCGGCAGCGTCGTCGCGCGTGCCGTTGCGGCTGACCGAGGTGCTGCGCGAGCATCGCCGCGTGTTCGCCACCGTGGGGCTGGGCGTCGTCCTGATCGCGGCGGTGCGCGCGTCTCGCCAGGGCATCATCCCGCTGTGGGCCGATCACATCGGCCTGGGCGCCGCGAGCGTCTCGCTGATCTACGGGCTGTCGAACGCCGTCGACATGCTGGTCTTCTACCCGGCCGGGCGGCGCATGGACCTTCGCGGGCGTCGCGCCGTTGCCGTGCCGTCGATGGCGATCATGGGCATCGCGCTGCTCGCCGTGCCGTTCACGCATTCGGCGCCGACGCTGCTCGCGGCCGCGCTGCTGATCGGCTTCGGCAACGGTATCGGTTCGGGGCTGGTGATGACGCTCGGCGTGGATCACGCGCCGGTGCATGCACGCACGCAGTTCCTCGGCGTCTGGCGGCTGTTGTCGGACGTCGGCGCCACGGCGGGCCCCGCGCTGCTGTCGGTGATCGCTGCTGTTGCGCCGCTGGCGGCGGCGATCGCGTCGATCGGCGGCATCGCGTTCGCGGGCGCGGCCGCCTTCTCGAGATGGGTGCCGCGCGCAGCCCGGCCCGCTGCCGATTCGACGCCCGGCGCTTCCTGATCGAGCGTTGCCCAAAGGCTGCGTTGGCCGTTCCGCTTGCGGCGCGCGGGCGGTCGACGTAAACTGGCCGGATGTTGCTGCACTGCAAACAAGAATCTGTCGCTGGCGCCGCTCGTTGGCCGGCCGGCCGATTTACGCGCTATTCCCTCTACTTTCCCTGCAGCTGGCGGGGCGAGTCGGCAGTGCGCGCAGAAAGCTGAGCAGCGAACACCGAATTCACGAACCGCCGGCACTGTCCGGCGGTTTTTTTTTGGCGACCATCATGACCCACACCACCGACGACCTCCGCATCCGCGCGATCAAGGAACTGGCTCCCCCGTCGCACCTGTTGCGCGAGTTCACGATCGACGCGGCGGCGGCCGAAACGACCTATGAGTCGCGACGATCGATCCATCGCATCCTGCATGGCGAGGACGATCGCCTGATCGTCATCGTCGGCCCGTGTTCGATCCACGACCCTGCCGCTGCCCGTGAATACGCGAAGCGGCTCGTCGAGCAGCGCCGGCGCCTGGCCGGCGAGCTCGAGGTGGTGATGCGCGTGTACTTCGAAAAGCCGCGAACCACGGTCGGATGGAAGGGGCTGATCAACGACCCGGATCTGGACCACAGCTTCGACATCAACAAGGGACTGCGCATCGCGCGCGAGCTGCTGCTCGACATCACGCGCATGGGCGTGCCGGCGGGCACCGAGTTTCTCGACATGATCACGCCGCAGTACTACGCCGACCTGATCTCGTGGGGCGCGATCGGCGCACGCACCACCGAATCACAGGTGCATCGCGAATTGGCCTCTGGCCTGTCGTGCCCGGTAGGCTTCAAGAACGGCACCGACGGGAACCTGCGCATCGCATTCGACGCGATCAAGGCGGCCTCGCAGCCGCATCACTTCCTTTCCGTCACCAAGGGGGGGCACTCGGCGATCGTCTCGACGAACGGCAACGCCGATTGCCATGTGATCCTGCGCGGCGGCAAGCACCCGAACTACGACGCCGCCAGCGTCGATGCGGCGTGCCGTGCGGCCGCGGTCGAAGGACTTCCGTGCCGCTTGATGATCGACGCGAGCCACGGCAACAGCCAGAAGCGCCCGGAGAACCAGATCCCGGTTGCGGCAGCGGTCGCCACGCAGATCGCGGCAGGCGACGCGCGCATCGTCGGAGTCATGATCGAAAGCCATCTGCAGGCGGGACGACAGGATCTCGTCGAACGCAGTTTGCTTCGCTACGGCCAGAGCATCACCGACGGCTGCATCGGCTGGGACGATAGCGTGCAACTGCTCGATGCGCTGGCCGAATCCGTGCGCGCGCGCCGCCGCGCGGCCGAGGCTGACGCCGGCCGTTCGTCGGGCGGCGCTTCGATGCAGCGTACCGCTGCGATGCGCTGCGTCGATCCGAGCTGAACGACGCGCACGTCGAACGCCGCGCAAGCGCCATCCGTCGGAAATTGCCCGAAGTACGCAACGTGCAGCGCGTGCCGCGCGGAGCGCGCCGTTTACCATGCTATAAACGTTGCAGTGTTTCGGAGAGGTATCGATGGAAGCGGTGAAAAGCGGACCGGCGTCCGAATCTGCGTCGAGCGCATCGACGGCCGCGCGACGTACGCCCCATGAGCGGCTGCTCGCGGTGGGCTTGAAGCCCATCGGACGCGCCAGCGACTTCGCCGATCAGATCCACGGCCTGATGACGAAAACGCCGCTGTTCTCCGGGCTCGACATCGACGAGACCCGCAAGCTCGGCACGTTCATGTACGTCTACGAAGCGCAGCCTGGCGTCACGATCATCAACGAGGGCGAGACGGGCGACTTCATGATGCTGCTGATGCAGGGCATGGTCGACGTCCTGCGCCGCAATCGCTACAACTACCCGTCGCGCATCGCCGTCGCGCACGCCGGCCATTCGCTCGGCGAGATGTCGATGTTCGACGGCGAACCGCGCTTCGCCTCGTGCGTCACCCTGGAGAACAGCCGCATCGCCGTGCTCACGCGCGACGCGCTGATGCTCGTGCTCGGCGACGAACCCGCGCTCGGCAACAAGATCCTGCTCAAGCTCGTGCAACTGCTCTCCGAGCGGCTGCGCCAGACCAGCGCGAAGCTCGTCTCGTATCTGGAAGCGGCGCGCGATTCTTGAGAGGACGTGAAAGCGCGCGTCAGCGCGCCCGATCCTTTTGCCACATCACGTCGGCCACGCCGACGTGCCGATTCAGCACCCTCGACAGCACGAAGAGCAGGTCCGATAGCCGGTTCAGGTAGCGGCGGCAGTCCGGGCGGATCTCTTCGGCGTTGCCCAGCGCGACCACTGCGCGCTCGGCGCGTCGGCAGACGGTGCGGGCCAGGTGCGCGAAGGCGGCACCGCGCGAGCCGCCGGGCAGCACGAATTCCTGCAGCCGCGACAATCCGGCGTTGTGCTCCTCGAGCAGCGCGTCGAGCTTGGCGACCTGTGATTCGTGCAGGTTCTCGAAACCGGGGATGCACAACTCGCCGCCCAGGTCGAACAGGTCGTGCTGGATGCCGATCAGCTGCTCGCGGACGTTGTCCGGCATCGGCTCGGTGAGCAGCACGCCGATCGTCGAGTTCAGTTCGTCGACCTGGCCGATCGCCTCGATGCGGGGCCCGTCCTTGCTCGTGCGCTTGCCGTTGCCCAGGCCCGTGGTTCCATCGTCGCCGGTGCGCGTGGCGATCTTCGACAGTCGGTATCCCATCGTCGCGATTCCTTCGTTGGATCGCCCGAGTGTATCGCCGACCGATCGCACGCATCGTGGATCCCGCTTCCGGGCATCGCGTGCCGCGGCCGGCGCCATTCGTGCCGGCTACAGGCGTTCGGGATACCATTTCCGCGGGAAACCCGCCCGATGCGCAACCGCCGGGCGCACCAGCCAGCCCCGGTTCATTTCGAAGAGTCGCCATGAACAGCCCCACGATCGTCGCCGACGCGCTGAAGCGCCCCTTTCCCGACGCGCTCGCTTCGGCGCTGCGCGCGCGCTTCGGCGATCGCTTCAGCACCGCCGCTGCCGTGCGCGATCATCACGGCCGCGACGAATCGCCGTTCCCGCCCACGCCGCCCGATGCCGTCGTCTTCGCGCACAGCACCGACGAGGTCGCCCAGGTCGTGCGCCTGTGCCGCCAGCATCGCGTCCCGGTCATCGCCTACGGCGTCGGTTCGTCGCTCGAAGGACACCTGTTGGCCGTGCGCGGCGGCGTCTCGATCGACCTGTCGCAGATGAACCGCGTGCTCGCCGTGCAGCCGGAAGACCTGACCGCCACCGTCGAGGCCGGCGTCACGCGCGTGCAGTTGAACGACGAGTTGAAGGGAACGGGATTCTTCTTTCCGATCGACCCGGGCGCGAACGCGAGCCTGGGCGGCATGGCTGCGACGCGCGCGTCGGGCACGAACGCGGTTCGCTACGGCACGATGCGCGAGAACGTGCTCGCGCTGACCGTGGTCACCGCCGAGGGCAAGGTGATCCGCACCGCCGGGCGCGCGAAGAAGTCCTCGGCCGGCTACGACCTCACGCGGCTGTTCGTCGGCTCCGAGGGAACGCTCGGCATCATCACCGAGGTGACGGTGAAGCTTTATCCGATGCCGGAAGCGATGTCGGCGGCGGTGGTCAATTTCCCGAGCCTCGCGTCGGCGATCGACGCGGTGATCCAGATCATCCAGATCGGCATTCCGATCGCACGTTGCGAGTACGTCTGCGATCGGGCGATCCGCGCGATCAATGCGCACAGCCACACGACGCTGCGCGAGGCACACACGCTGTTCTTCGAGTTCCACGGCAGCGAGGCATCGGTGCAGGAGCAGGCCGAACTCGCGCAGCAGATCACCCGCGAGCACGGCGGCGAGGACTTCGAATGGGCCACGCGCCCCGAAGATCGCACGCGCCTGTGGACGGCGCGGCACAACGTCTATTTCGCGGGCCTGCAGGTGCGCCCGGGCGCGCGGGCGATCACAACCGACACCTGCGTGCCGATCTCGCGACTGAGCGATTCGATCACCGGTGCGCGGCGCATTCTCGACACCGCGAGCTTTCCCACGTTGATCGTCGGACACGTGGGCGACGGCAACTTCCATTCGATGCTGCTGATCGACCCCGACGATCCGACGGAGATGGCCGAGGCCGAGCGGCTGAACGACGAAATCGTGCGGCTGGCGCTGTCGATGGACGGCACCTGCACCGGCGAGCACGGCGTGGGGCTGCACAAGATGGGCTTCCTCGAGGAGGAGGCGGGCGAAGACGCGATCGAGCTGATGCGCCGGATCAAGCGCGCACTCGACCCCGACGACATCCTCAACCCCGGGAAGATCTTCCGGCTCCAGTAGCGCCTGGGAAGCCTGCCGCGCGGAGAGTGCCGATGGCCGAGCAGCACGAGCCCGCTTCGAACGCCGAAGATCCGCTGCGCGATTTCTCGCGCAGCCACGCGGGCATCCTGATCAGGCTCGAGCAGCTGCGCGATCTGGCGCAGAAGCTCGCGCAGGGCGGCGGCGAGCGCCGCGTGCTGCGCGAACGCGCGCAGGAGATCGTCACCTTCTTCCACGAGGCGGTGATCGAGCACCACGCCGAGGAAGAAGACGCGCTGTTCCCGGCCGTCGCGCGCAGCGCCGCTCCCGGCGACGAGGCCGGGCTCGTCGCCTCGCTCGCTGCGCGGCTCACGCGCGAGCACCGCCAGATCGAGGACGACTGGAAGGCGATCGAGCCGGCCCTGGCCCGCCTGTCACGCGGCCGCGGTGCCGAGCTCGACGCCGGCATCGTCGCGCGCCTGTGCGACCGCTACGCCGCGCATGCCCAGTTCGAGGAGAGCGGCTACCTGCCGCTCGCAGCGAAGATCCTCGATGCCGACGACCAGGCGTCGCTCGCGCTCACGCTGCACATCCGGCACTCGCTCGATCGGGTGCTCGGCTTCATCTGAGCCGCGCCACTCGGGGGCGGCTCAGCGTCGATAGCGTTTCGGCACGAAGGGAAGCGCAACGCGCTCGATCGGCAGGCGCCGCTCGCGCACGACGGCGAACAGCGGCGCCTGCTGCTCGAGCGCCGCGTTCTCGACGCGCGCCAGCAGGATCGGGTATCCGAGCGTCGGCGACAGCGTTCCGCTGCTGGCCTCGCCGACCGCAGCACCGTTCTCGTCGACGATCGGCGCGTGCGCGCGTATCGGCACGCCGGCGTGCGAGACGAAACCGGCCAGCTTGCGCGGCACGCCTGCGACGAGTTGGCGAAGAACCGCGTCGGCGCCCGGAAAACCGCCCGCTTTCGCACCGCCCGCGCGGCGCGACTTCGGGATCGCGAAGGACAGACCCGATTCGCCCGGCTTCGTCGTCGCGTCGATGTCGTTGCCGTGCAGCGGCAGGCCCGCCTCCAGCCGCAGCGTGTCGCGCGCGCCCAGTCCGGCGAGGCGCACACGCGGATCGTCGAGCAGGCGTTCGACGATCTCGCGCGCGCGATCGAGCGGCAGCGAAATCTCGAAACCGTCCTCGCCGGTGTAGCCCGAGCGCGTTGTAAAGCAGCGCGCGCCGAGCAGGTCGAGCGGGCGCGCCTGCAGGAAGCGCATCGACGCGCAAGCCGGCGCCAGCGCGCCCAGCACCGCTTCGGCCTGTGGTCCCTGCAGCGCGATCAGCGCCGCGTCGATCTCGTCGATCGCGAGCCCTGGGCACAGGGAGCGCAGCCGCGCGAGGTCCGCGTCGCGGTTGCCGGCGTTCGCCACGATGCGCACTTCGGCGCCGTCGGCGTCGGCCAGGTGCACGAGCATCAGGTCGTCGTCGATGCCGCCCGCGTCGTTCAGCAGCAGCGAGTAGCGTTGCTGCCCATCGGCCCAGTCGGCGAAGTCGACCGGCAGCGCGGCCTCGAGTTGCGCGTACAGCGTTTCGCGACGGCCATCGCGCGCGCGCACGCGCAATTGCCCCATGTGCGACACGTCGAACACGCTCGCTGCGGCGCGCGTATGCAGGTGCTCGGCGCGCAACCCGTCGGCGTACTGGATCGGCATCCGGAAGCCGGCGAAGGCGCCGAAGCGAGCGCCGCGCCCGGCGTGCAATGCGTGCAGCGGAATCTCGCGCAATGGGGGGTTTGACTCGGTCATTCGTAGTCCGTTAGCGGCGGGCAGGTGCAGACGAGGTGCCGATCGCCTGCGGCGTTGTCGATTCGGGCGACGCTTGGCCAGAACTTCGCCTCGCGCACCCACGGCAGCGGATAGGCAGCCTCTTCACGCGAATAGCGATGCGTCCATTGCCCGGCGATCGCCTCGGCCGTGTGCGGCGCGCCGCGCAGCGGATTGTCGTCGCGGTCGAGTTCGCCGTTCGCGATGCGCTGCAGTTCACCGTGGATCGCGATCATCGCGTCACAGAAGCGATCGAGTTCGTCCTTCGGCTCCGACTCGGTGGGCTCGATCATCAGCGTGTCGGCGACCGGGAACGAGACGGTGGGTGCATGAAAGCCGTAGTCCATCAGCCGCTTGGCGACGTCCTCGGCGCTCACGCCGCAGGTGGCCTTCAGCGTGCGCAGGTCGAGGATGCATTCATGCGCGACCAGTCCGTTCGCGCCGCGGAACAGCACCGGGAAATACGCTTCGAGCTGTCGCGCGACGTAGTTCGCCGACAGCATCGCCGTCTCGGTGGCGCGACGGATCCCGTGCGCGCCCATCATCCGGATGTACATCCACGAGATCGTCGTGATCAGCGCGCTGCCGCAGGCCGCTGCCGAGACCGCGGTGCCGGCCTGCGGCGAGGCGAAGGGGTCGTCGGGCAGGAAAGCGGCCAGGTGCGCCGCCACGGCGATCGGGCCCATGCCCGGGCCTCCGCCGCCGTGCGGAATGCAGAAGGTCTTGTGCAGGTTCATGTGACAGACGTCGGCGCCGACGAGCGCCGGTTTGGTCAGTCCCGCCTGGGCGTTCAGGTTCGCGCCGTCCAGGTAGACCTGCCCACCGGCCTCGTGCACCCGGCGGCAGATCTCGACGATCTCGGGTTCGAACACGCCGTGCGTCGACGGCCAGGTGATCATCAGCGCGGCGATCGATCCGCGGTGCTCGCCGATCCTGCGGGCGAGGTCGGCGAGGTCGACGTTGCCCTGTTCGTCGCAGCCGACGACGACGATGCGCATTCCCATCATCTGCGCGCTCGCCGGGTTCGTGCCGTGCGCCGACGCGGGGACCAGGCAGACGTCGCGCGCGCCTTGGCCGATGGACTCCAGGTAGCGACGGATCGCAAGCAGCCCGGCGTATTCGCCCTGCGCGCCGGAGTTCGGCTGGAAGGAAACCGCGGCGAAGCCGGTGATCTCGCCGAGCCAGCCGCCCAGTTGCGCGAGCATCGCGCGATAGCCGAGCGCCTGTTCGGGCGGCGCGTAGGGGTGAAGGTTCGCGAACTCGGGCCAGCTGATCGGCGCCATCTCGGCGGCCGCGTTGAGCTTCATCGTGCACGAGCCGAGTGGAATCATCGAATGCACGAGCGACAGGTCGCGGTTCTCCAGCTTCTTCAGGTAGCGCACGAACGCCGCTTCGCTGTGGTGGCGCTCGAACACCGGGTGCGCGAGCACGGTGTCGGTGCGCAGCAGCGCGGCGGCGATCGCACCGCCTTCCACGGAAAAAGCGGCGGCCAGCGTGTCGAGCTCGCCTGCGTCGATGCGCCAGCCGGTGAACACCCACGCGAGATCGGCGACATCGGCGAGCGTAGTCGTCTCGTCCAGGCTCGCGCCGAAGCGGCCTTTCGGCCCGCTCTCCGCAGCGTATTCGCGCAGGTTGATGCGCTGCGCGCGCGCGCGTTCTCGAACGGCCGACGCGTCGCTCACGTCGTAGGCGAGCGTGTCGAAGAATGCGTCGTGCAGCAACCTGGGTGCGCTCTCGCGCGCGGAGGCGCCTTGCGGCGCGTGGGCGACGAGGTGCGCGAGCAGGCGTGCGAGCGCGTGCACGCGCTGGGCGATCGCGCGCAGGCCCTCGGGGCCGTGCCAGACTGCGTAGAACGAAGCGATGTTGGCCAGCAGCGCCTGCGCAGTGCAGATGTTGCTCGTCGCCTTCTCGCGGCGGATGTGCTGCTCGCGCGTTTGCAGCGCCATGCGCAGCGCGGTACGCCCCTGCGCGTCGCGCGAGACGCCGATGATGCGTCCGGGAATCGTGCGCAGCAGGTCTTCGCGGGCGGCGAGGAACGCGGCGTGCGGGCCGCCGTAGCCGAGCGGCACGCCGAAGCGTTGCGCCGAGCCGATCGCGATGTCGGCGCCCATCGCGCCCGGCGAACGCAGCAGCATCAGCGCCAGCGGGTCGCAGCCGACGGTGACGCGCGCGCCGGCAGCGTGCAGCGCATCGATCTGCGTCGTGAAGTCGCGCACCCTGCCGAAGGTGTCGGGCGTCTGCAGGTGCGCGCCGAAATACGACGCGTCGTCGTGCAGCGCCGCGGCATCGTCGATGCGCAACTCGATGCCCATGCGCTCGGCGCGCGTGCGCAGCACCGCGACCACCTGCGGGTGCGTCGCGCGCTCGACGAAATAGCGCACCGCCTTCGACTTCGACGCGCGGCGCGCCATCGCCATCGCTTCGGCCGCTGCGGTCGCCTCGTCGAGCAGCGAAGCGTTGGCGATCGGCAGGCCGGTGAGGTCGATCACCATCTGCTGGAAGTTCAGCAGCGCTTCGAGGCGGCCCTGCGCGATCTCCGCCTGGTACGGCGTGTACGCCGTGTACCAGCCGGGGTTCTCGAGCACGTTGCGGCGGATCGCCTCGGGCAGGATCGTGCCGTGGTAGCCCGCGCCGATGAAGCTGCGCCACAGTTCGTTGCGCTCGCCGAGCGCGCGCAGTTCGGCGAGCGCCTGTGTCTCGTCGACGGCGGCTTCGAGCGCCAGCGGCGCCTCGAGCAGCACCTGCGGCGGCACCACCGCGCGGACGAACTCGGCGTTCGAAGCGAAGCCGAGGCTGTCGAGCATCTCGCGCTGCTGCGCGGCGCTCGGGCCGATGTGGCGCGCGACGAAGTCGTCGCGGGACGAAAGCGCGCGAAGTCTCGCGCCGAGGGAATCGGGTGCGTTCATCGACGGGGATCCCGGCATCGGGAAGGCGGTACGAAAACGATGCGGCGCGCGTGCGCGCGCCGCATCCGTGAATCACTCGGAGCCGGGGCCCGCAGTGTATTGCGCGGCGTCGAGCAGCGCATCGGCCTGCGACGGGTTGCCCGGGCGCATGCGGAACAGCCAGCCGGCGCCGAAGGGCTCGGCGTTGACCGTTTCGGGCGCATCGGCGAGCGTTGCGTTGGTCTCGGTCACTTCGCCGTCCACCGGCGCGTAGACGTCGGAGGCGGCCTTCGTCGATTCGACGACGACGCAGGCTTCGCCCTGCTTCAGCGTTCGTCCGACCTCGGGCAGCTCGACGTAGACGAGCTCGCCGAGCGCGTCCTGCGCGTGGAAGGTGATGCCGACGGTCAGCGTGCCGTCGGATTCGCGACGCACCCATTCGTGCGTCGAGGTGTAGCGAAGTTCGGTCGGGTTTTCCAAGGGAGGACTCCGGAAACGGCGCGTCGTTCCGTCGTGAACGACGGAGATGTCGGAGCCCCCTCTGTCCTTTTGCCTGAGACATTCGACGGCGCCGAGGCGCCGTCTGTTTCCTTCGGCGAGGCCGGCACTGGCGCGCGATGCGCGGCGGTGCTGCCTACTCTCCAGAGAGCCGAGCCGCTGAAGTCCTTTTGCCTGAGAGTTTACGGGGCGATGTACACCTTCGGCGCCGCATGCGGCCTGCGCCTTGCGGCGGGCTGCACGCGGTCTCTCCCACAGCGGCTGACCGGCTGCGCGCCAGAATGCCTAGCGGCGATGCCGCTGTCAAATGTCGCGCCGCGTCTTCGATTTGCCGGCCTTGACGCCGCCTTCGTCGACCTTGCGCACGTCGACATCGGTGCGACGCACGGTGTCGCGCACCGTTTCCCGGCGCTCGCGCTTGTCCTTGCCGATCTCGTCTTCGCCGACCACCCGCGCCTCCTTGCCGACGTGGACCGGCTCCTCGATCATTCGCGTATAGACGCGCAGTCGGCGCCGGCCGACGACGCGCTTGCCGACGCGCAGCCGTTCCTCGGTGACGGGAATCTTGCGCGTCTCGCCCGCGTGGATCTCCTCGCCGGCTTCGCGTGACGACGCCGCGCCCATTGCGCCGGCGCTGGCGCCGGCATGGCGCGTGTCACTCGCGCCTGACGGCCGCGTCCAGCCCTGCAGTTGCCACTCGTTCGCCATCGCATCGATGTCGATCGAGCCGCAGTCCTCGAGGATGTCGGTCGCGCGGTCGACGCGATCGCCGTCGGCCGCATCCACCGTGACGACGCTTTCGCCGCGCCGCACGGCCTCGGTGTAGACGCCGACGTCCTGTTGGTCGTCGAAGCCGAACAGCGAACGGAACCAATCGGAGACCGTCTCGCCGATCGTTGTTTCCGTTTCGTCGTCGTAGGCGCGGCGATCGGCCGCCAAGCGCCGATCGTCCGACGCGCGCCACGCCCGATCCTCGGTGCCGGTCCTCAGATCCACTTCGTCGTCGGCGAATCCCGCCCGGAGCAGTTCGTCGCGCGCGTGTTCTGCGGCCCGACGATCGTCGAAGACTCCAATCAATGTGCTGCGCATGCTCGGTTCCTTTCGGGTGATACGTTTGCTCCTCGCGGAGCGATCGGCGCGTGCGCGCCGGTCGGCCAGTCGTGCAATGCCCATACCCGTGGACGGAGTTCCGGATCGGCCGGAAACGAAGCGAGAAGGAGTCGATATGCGTGTCGTGATGACGTCGGTGCTGGTGTCCCTGTTCCTCTTCGGCTGCGGCAAGGACGAGCCGAAAACGAGCGCAGCGGATGCGCCGCCGGCCGCGGCAAGCGAAGCGTCAGCGGGTGCGACGACGTCGAGTGCCGCCGCATCGAGCGCAGCGCCGACGAATGCCGCGCGCGACCCCGCCGCGCCGCAGGCCGATGCGGGGGGTTCCGCTGCAGGCGCTACGGGCGCCGCGCCGCTGTCGAGCAGCCAGTCGTCGCCGCGCCTGAGTTCGGCGCCGCAGTCGCCAGCGTCCGACGCCACGCCGAAGAACGATGGCGCGAAGGCCGCTTCGGCCGATCACGGTGTCCGGTCGCGCGATGCCGCGCCATCGAATGCGCAATACACGATCCGGCGTGGCGACACGCTGGCATCGATCGCGAAAAAGCACGGGCTCGATGCGAAGGATCTCGCGCGCTGGAACGGCATCGATGATCCGCGCCGCCTGCAGATCGGACAGAAGATCCGCCTATCGGCGCCCGCCGGCTGAGGTGGCCCGCGCGCGGCTCGGCGTTCAGCTCGCAGCGCCGCCATCGAGCCACGACGGCACCGGCAGCGCGCGCGCCTTCAGGAACGCCGGATCGAATAGCTTCGATCGGTAGCGGTGCCCCGAGTCGGCGAGCACGGTCACGACCGTGTGGCCGGGGCCGAGATCGCGCGCGAGCCGGATCGCGCCGGCGACGTTCACGCCGCTCGAACCGCCGACGCACAGGCCTTCGTCGTGCAGCAGCTCGAACACGATCTCCAGCGCCTCGGCGTCCTCGATTCGGTAGGCGTCATCGATCGGCGCGCCGTCGACGTTCGCGGTGACGCGGCCGAGCCCGATGCCCTCGGTGATCGAGTTGCCCGATGCTTCCAGGCGTCCGTGCTTGAACCACGAATACATCGCGGCGCCGGGAGGATCGGCTGCCGCCGTGCGGACCCGTGGATGTACCGATTTCAGGTAGCTCGAGATGCCGGCCAGCGTGCCGCCGGTGCCGATCGCGCAGACGAAGCCGTCGACGCGCCCACCCGTCTGCTGCCAGATCTCCGGACCGGTGCTCGCGCGATGTCCTTCGCGGTTCGCGAGGTTGTCCCACTGGTTCGCATAGAAGGCGCCGTTCGGCTCGCGCTCGGCCAGTTCGGCAGCCAGTCGCTCGGCGACGTGGACGTAGTTGCCCGGGTCGCGAAACGGCGCGGCCGGTACTTCGCGCACGTCGGCTCCGTATAGCCGAAGCAGGTCCTTCTTCTCGCGGCTCTGCGTCTCGGGAATCACGATGATCGTGCGATAGCCGCGCGCGTTCGCCACCAGCGCCAGGCCGATGCCGGTGTTGCCCGCGGTTCCTTCGATGACGATGCCGCCGGGCCGCAGCAGGCCGCGCCGCTCGCCGTCGTCGATCAGGAACAGCGCCGTGCGGTCCTTGATCGACCCGCCCGGTTCGAGGAACTCGGCCTTTGCGAGGATCTCGCAGCCGGTGCGCTCCGAAGCCTTGCGCAGCCGGATCAGCGGCGTGTTTCCGATGGCGCCGACGAACCCGTCGACGATCTTCCTGTTCATCGTGGCGTCTCCTCCCCGAAAGACCGTGCGCAAAGGGCTGCGCACGGGGCTCACCATACAATGCGGCGATGAACCCGACGCACGACGCGGTCGAAATCCAGACCGGCGAGCGGCCCGATGCCGCGGTGATCTGGCTGCACGGGTTGGGCGCAGACGCGCACGACTTCGAGCCGATCGTTCCCGAGTTGCGGCTGCCGAGCCGACTGTCCGTGCGCTTCGTCTTCCCGAACGCGCCCGTTCGGCCGGTGACGATCAACGGCGGCATGCCGATGCGCGCGTGGTACGACATCGTCGAACTCGGCGGCGTGCGGCAGGACGAAGCGGGCATCCGCGCTTCCGAGCGCAGCCTCGTGCAACTCATCGAGCGGGAGAATGCGCGTGGCATCGACGCCGGGCGCATCGTCGTCGCCGGCTTCTCGCAGGGCGGCGCGATCGCGTTGCAGACCGGGCTGCGATACCCGCAGGCGCTCGCCGGCATCCTGGCGCTGTCGACCTGGCTGCCATTGCACGAGACGCTCGAGGCCGAGCGCAGCGATGCGAATGCGCAGGTGGCGATCCTCTGCGCGCACGGCGTTCACGACGACATGGTCGGCATAGAGCGCGCGCGTGCTTCGCGTGCCGTGCTCGAGGGCCTGGGCTACCCGGTGCAGTGGCGCGAGTATCGAATGGGGCACGCGGTTTGTGCCGAGGAGATCGCCGACATCGGCGCGTGGCTGGAGTCGGTGCTCGGCACGACGACGAGCGCCCTCTAGCGTGTTGCGTCGTGCGCCGGCCGCGTGACGAAGAGCGTCGCGAGCCAACCGACGAACGTGACGATCGCCAGGAACACCAGCCACTCGCCGGTCTGCTGCTGTTCCGAGATTCGGTAGGCGTTGCACACGCGCAGCGGCGAGGCACGATACAGCCAGCCGAGAACCGCGAGCATGCTGGCGAGATTCGTCCAGACGAAACCGCGGCCGAGCACGCCGAGGCGGGGCCAGGCGAGTGCGAGCGGCGCGCCGACGAGCAGCGGCAGCGTGACGAACTTGGCGGCCTCGATGGCGGGTTCGAACAGCGCGAGATCGAGTGCGCGCGGAATCATCCAGAACGTCGACGCCAGCGATGCGACGAGCAGGCACGGCAGTGCGCCGCCGACGCGGACGGCAAGCGCCTTCGCGTCTCGCGCGGGCAGCGCCGCGGCGGCCGCGAACCCCGCGGCCGCGAGCAGCGGCATCTGCACGAGCATGTGCAGCGACATCGACGACTCGAGCCAGCCGCGCATCGACGGCGCGGCGAGCCCGAGCGGCACGAGCGCGATCGCCGCCGCGCGCCACCGACCCTGCTCGATGCGCAGCCGACGCGTCGGATCGCGCACCGCTGCGAGAAGCCCGCTCACGACGTAGCCGTCATGTAGCGCCGACCGCCAGCGTCGCGCGCGGCGCATCGATCGAAGCGGCCGGAAGGCGCAGCAGGAACCGGATCGCGAATACCGCGACCGCAGCGACGATCAGCACGGCGAACACGGCGGCGACGCGATCGTATGGCACCCATTCGGGAAGATGCGCCGCGTAGCGGCGCGCCACCCCGGCCTTTCCCGAGTACAGGAAGGTCAGCGTGAAGCCGAGCGTGGCGACGATGAACACGGCGAAGGCGGCGCGATCGAGCACGCCCTCGCGCGCCTCGCGCGCGTTCTTGCCAATGTAGTAGAGGAACCCGAACACCATCGTCATCATCCCGAGCAGCAGGTACGTGTGGAAGTGCCCGGGCACCCACAGCGTGTTGTGCATCAGGTAGTTGACGCGGATCGTTCCGTCGATGAACGCCGGCATCGCGCCGGCTGCCCAGCCGAACAGCGACACGAACAGCAGCCCCGAGGCCATGTCCCAGCGGATGCCCGAGCGATAGACGAGCATCAGACCCCCGTAGGCGGTGACGACGAGGATCGGGAAGGTGTTCAGGTAGCCGATCACGTGCCCCATCACGAGCATCCACTTCGGCATCGCGAAGTCCATCAGCAGGTGGTGCGGATAGATGATCAGCACCATCAGCGTCGACGCCGTCCACGAGGCGAGGAACACGCGGTTCGCCTTCCATGGCCGCTGCGTGTAGCGGGGCAGGATCTCGTAGACGGCGATCACCGCCATGTAGATCGTCGCGTTGATGAACACGTGCCCGAAGAAATAGATGAGGTTCTTTGCGAGCAGCGCATCGACGCCGAAGCCCGGGAAATAGAGGTTCACCAGCATCATCACCAGGATCGCCGCGCCGGCGACGATGCCGATCAGGTTGACGATGGTCGCCATCGTCGACGCGACGATCGTTGGCGGTGGTGGCGGCGTCTCGTCGCGGCCTAGCAGCTGCGGCCAGCCCAGCGCGCGGCCGAAGCCGCCCTCGCGCGCGAGGATCGCCCGCGCGATGTCCAGGTGCAGCAGCAGGAAGCCGGTGCCGATGACCAGCATGCCGCCGAGGAAGAGCGCGGCGGCGGCCGGGCTCCACGTTCCCATCGACTTCGACGGCAGCGGGTGCAGGAAGGTCCAGCCGCCGTGGAAGTGACCGCCGAGCACGGCGACGAGGATCATCGCGACGCCCACGAGAAAGAGCGCGAGGTTGGCCACGAACACCGGCGCCGACAACCGGACGTACTGCCCGAGGAAGTGCCAGAGAATCGCGATGCCGGCGATTCCCGCCACGCCGACCATGCCCGCCCCGTGCAACGTCATCAGTTCGTAGAACCACATCGGCCCCATCGCGATGAACTCGGCCTGCTCCATTCGCATCAGCGTGCCGAAGCCCATCATCAGCAGCAGAACGAGGATCGACACCGTCAGGTAGGCGAGCACGGCCGGGTGCGCGCCTCGATCGATCGTGGTCTCGTGGCCTGCCATCGCTTCACTCCTTCGTCGCGTTGCGCGAGTCGACGACGTCGATCTCGGCGATCATGTTGTGGTGGACGAGACCGCAGTACTCCATGCAGAGCACGCGGTACTTTCCCGGCTGCGCGAAGGTGTGGCGCAGCACGTTCGTGTAGCCCGGCATCGCCTGCGTCTGCGCGACGAGCCGCAACTCGGTGTCGTAGATGCCGAAGCCGTGGTTGACGTCGGCGCTCGTCACGCGGAACAGCACCGGTTGTCCCGCCCGCACCTCGTTGCGGCTCAGCTGCCAATACCACTGGTGTCCCACCGCGTCGATCACCCGCGCGTCGCGCTCGCGCGCGTCGGCCGCGGCGTAGGGCAGGTCGACCAGGTTGTAGAGCATCGCCGGCACGAGCGTGAGGACGAGCGCCCAGAACAGGCGGGCGCGAATGCGATAGGCGCGCTTCTGCAGCGGTGTGAAGTCCTCTTCGCGAACCGAGGACTGCGACCAGACGAAGACGAAGACGGCGAGCAGCAGCCCCATCAGCGTCAGCGAGACGAGCCAGGCGGTGTCCTGCATGACGAAATCCCTCAATGTGTCCGTGACGTGCAGAGGAGACAAAGCGAGCTCCGTGCCAGCGGGCGCAAGTCACTGATTCGCTTCGAAGACGGGAAAATCGGCTGAGGGATTCTGTTTAGAGGCTATGATCGTTCCGTCCATTTGAACGTTCAGTTGAACGACGAAACGCGTGATTGCACTCGCGACGCTCGAAGCGCTGCTAGACGATCTCGAAGAGGGGGTCCTGTTCCTCGACGAAGAGCGGCGCATCGTCCAGATCAACGCGGCGGCGCAGCGCCTGTTGGGCCTCGAAGGCCGGCAGCTCGTTCGCAAGTTGTGCCCGACGCTGTTCGAGGGAACGGCGTGCGCGGATGCCTGCCGGCGCGCTGGGCGATGCTCGTTGACCGGAACGCACGGCGAGGTGCGCAAGACGCAGGACCTCACGCTCCGACGTGCCGACGGCAGCGAGGTCACGCTGCGCATGAGGGCAATGCTGTTGCCGACCAACGATTCGGGCCTGCATTGCTCGGTCGTCCTGCGCGACCGCTCGCCGGAGATCGCACTCGAAGACGCCGGGCTCGAGCGATGGGCCCTGGGCGGGCTCGTCGGGCGCACGCCGGCGATGCAGAAGCTGTATGCGCGAATCCTGCGCGCCGCGGCGAGCGACGCGCATGCGCTCGTCACCGGCGAGAGCGGCACCGGCAAGGAGCTCATCGCGCGGGCACTTCACGACAACTCCCCGCGCGCGGGCGGACCCTTCGTCCCGCTCGACTGCGCGACCCTGCCCGACGCGCTGCTCGAGTCGGAGCTCTTCGGCCACGCGAAGGGAGCGTTCTCGGGCGCGACGAGCGCGCGCACCGGACGCTTCGAGGCGGCCAACGGCGGCACCTTGCTGCTCGACGAGATCGGCGAGATCTCGGCGTCGATGCAGACGCGCCTGCTGCGCGTGCTGCAGGAGCGCGAAATCGTGCGGCTCGGCGAGAACAATGCGCGCAAGGTCGACGTGCGCGTCGTCGCCGCCACGCATCGCGACCTCGCCCGGATGGTGCAGGAAGGAAGCTTCCGCGAAGACCTGTACTATCGGTTGCGTGTGCTTCCGTTGCACGTGCCCCCGTTGCGCGAACGCGTCGCCGATCTTCCGCTGCTCGCGAGCAAGATGCTCGCCGAGTTGGGCGAGCGCTACCGGCGCAGCCCGATCCATCTCAGCACCGATGCGATGACCGCGATCGAGAACTATCCGTGGCCCGGCAACGTCCGTCAGTTGTCGAACGCGCTCGAGTTCGCGGTCGTGCATGCCGAGGGCTCGACCATCGAGCGCTGGCATCTGCTGCCGGAGGTCGGGCAGGCGAGCCCGTCGTGGGACGGTCGCGCGATCGAGCCGGCTTCGACCACTTCCGTGGCGCCGTCGGCGGCGCACGAGTGGGCGCACGAACGGTCGGCGTCCGCTCCGGGCTTCGATACGAGTTCGTCGTTTCCGCATGCGCCGGCCGTGCGCTATTACCGCAGTCGGCTCGCGCCGGCGGACGAGGCACGTCGCGTCCTGCGCGTGCTCGCGGAAGCCGGCGGCAACCGCGCAGAAGCGGCTCGACGCCTGGGCATGTCGCGCACGACGCTCTGGAAGTTCCTGAAGCGCGCGGACGCGCAGGGAGTCGGGCTTTGAACGAGGCCGTGCGAGCGTCGGGGCCGTCCGCCGTCGATCGCGAGTCGCGCCACGCCGATCCCTTCGCGACGCCCGACGCGCAGCGTCGCCGCGCCATTGTCGAGCGGCTCGCGGATCTCCTGCCCGCGCACTGCCTGTTGCATCGGACCGAAGACACGCGCCCGTACGAATGCGATGCGCTGAGTGCCTACCGGCAACTGCCGGTGGCCGTAGCGCTGCCGGCGAACGAGCAGCAGGTGCAAGATATCCTGAAGGCGTGCTGCGAACTCGACATTCCCATAGTCGCACGCGGCTCCGGCACGAGCCTGTCGGGCGGTTCGATGCCGCATGCGGCCGGCGTCGTGCTGTCGATGGCGAAGTTCGACCGCATCCTGTCGATCGACCCGGTCGCGCGCGTCGCGCGCGTGCAGCCCGGCGTGCGCAACCTGGCGATCTCCGAGGCCGCGGCTGTGCATCGCCTGTATTACGCGCCCGACCCGTCATCGCAAATCGCCTGTTCGATCGGCGGCAACGTCGCCGAGAACTCCGGCGGCGTGCACTGCCTCAAATACGGTCTCACCGTTCACAACGTGCTGCGCGTGCGTGGCTTCACCAGCGCGGGCGAACCGATCGAGTTCGGTTCGGAGGCGCTCGACACGCCGGGCCTGGACCTGCTCGCGCTGGCGATCGGCTCGGAAGGCATGCTCGCGGTGGTCACCGAGGTCACCGTGAAGCTCGTGCCCACGCCGCCGCTCGCGCGTGTGCTGATGGCATCCTTCGATGACGTCGTCACGGCCGGCGACGCGGTGGCGGCGATCATCGCCGCCGGCATCATTCCCGCCGGGCTGGAGATGATGGACCGCAAGGCGACGATCGCCGTCGAGCAGTTCGTCCACGCCGGCTACGATCTCGACGCAGCGGCGATCCTGCTCGCCGAGTCCGACGGCACGCCCGAGGAAGTCGCCGACGAGATCGAGCGCATGGAGCGCGTGCTGCGCGAAGCGGGCGCCACCGCCGTCCGCGTCTCCGGCTCGGAGGCCGAGCGCCTGCTGTTCTGGTCCGGGCGCAAGAACGCGTTCCCGGCGGCAGGGCGCCTGTCGCCCGACTACTACTGCATGGACGGAACGATTCCGCGGCGGATGATCGGGCGCATGCTCGAGGCGATCACGCAGATGGAGGATCGTTACTCGCTTCGCTGCATCAACGTCTTTCACGCCGGCGACGGCAACCTGCATCCGCTGATCCTGTTCGACGCCAACGACGCCGATCAATGGCAGCGCGCCGAGCGCTTCGGCACCGAGATCCTCGAACTGTGCGTCGAGTTCGGCGGCACGGTCACCGGCGAGCACGGTGTGGGTATCGAGAAGATCAACTCGATGTGCGTGCAGTTCACGCCCGAGGAGCGCGAGGCGTTCTTCGCGGTGAAGCGCGCGTTCGATCCCGCCGGCATCCTGAACCCGGGCAAGGCGATTCCCACGCTCGCGCGCTGTGCCGAGTACGGGCGCCTGCACGTGCGCGGCGGGCGAGTGCGCTTTCCCGATCTGCCGAGGTTCTGAGTCGATGCGTACGGTTTCCGCAGCGATGCGCCTGAAGTCGATGCCGGTGATCGAGTTGCCGCAATGAGCACGGTGATCGACAGCGGCGTCGATCGCGCGCTCGCAACGGTTCGAGAGGCCATCCGCGCGGCCGCGGCCGGCGGGCGGGCGCTGCGGCTCGTCGGCGGTGCAACGAAGGATTTCTACGGCGAGGCGCCGGCCGGCGAAGCGCTCGATCTGCGCGGCTTGCGCGGCATCGTCTCGTACGAACCCACCGAACTGGTGCTCCAGGCGCGCTGCGGCACGCCGCTGGCCGAAGTCGAGGATGCGCTTGCCGTGCACGGCCAGATGCTCGCGTTCGAGCCGCCCGCTTTTGGCGAAGGGGCGACCATCGGCGGCGTGGTCGCCGCGGGCTTGTCCGGGCCGCGCCGCGCGAGCGCGGGCTCGGCGCGCGACTTTGTCCTCGGCGCGACGATCGTCGACGCGCAGGCGCGCGTGCTGCGATTCGGCGGGCAGGTGATGAAGAACGTTGCCGGCTACGACGTATCGCGGGTGATGTGCGGATCCCTCGGCATCCTCGGGCCGATCGTCGACGTGTCGCTGAAGGTGGTGCCGCGGCCGATGCGCGAGGCGAGCGTGCGCCTCGCGCTCGCGGCGGACGAGACGATCGACGCGCTGAACCGCTGGTGCGCAGAGCCGCTGCCGATTTCGGCCACCTGTTGGCGCGAAGGCGAAGCATGGCTGCGCTTCTCGGGCGCGACGCCCGCGGTGGACGCTGCGCTCGCGCGCTTTGCGCGCGAGCGCGGCGCGACCCGCATCGACGACGACGAGGCCGCGCATCGGTGGCGCGCGCTGCGCGAGCACGAGGACTCGTTCTTCGAAGGCGAAGGCGCGCTGTGGCGGCTGTCGCTGCCGTCGACCGCGCGCTGGCTCGACCTCCCCGGGCGCGTGCTCGTCGAGTGGGCCGGCGCGCAGCGCTGGTTGCGCAGCGACACTGACCCGTCGCGCATCCGCGCGGCATGCGAGGCGGTCGGCGGAACGGCGACGCTGTTTCGCGGTGGGCCTCGTTCCGTCGGCGTTTTTCATCCGCTGCCCGAAGGCAACCGGCGCGTGCATCGCGAACTGAAGCGCGCATTCGATCCGACGGGCCTGTTCAATCGCGGGCGCATGTACCCGGATCTCTGAGAAACCCGAGCCCGACCGACCGACCGTGGAAACGCATCTCGCCGACCGACTGATCGGCACGCCCGACGGCGACGACGCCGAATTGAACCTGCGCCGCTGCGTGCACTGCGGCTTCTGCCTGGCCACCTGCCCGACCTACAAGCTGCTCGGCGACGAGCGCGACAGCCCGCGCGGGCGCATCTACCTGATGAAGCAGGTGGTCGAGGGCGTCACGCCCACGCTCGCCACGCTGCAGCATCTGGACCAGTGCCTCACCTGCCGCAACTGCGAGACGACGTGCCCGTCGGGTGTCGAGTACGGCCATCTCGTCGACGTCGGCCGCAAGCTGGTCGAGGAACAGGTGCGCCGCCCGCTTCGTGAACGCGTCGTGCGCGCGCTGCTGCGCGAAGGGATGACGCGACGGTGGCTGTTCGCTCCGGCGATGCGCATCGGACAGTTGGTGCGACCGTTGCTGCCCGCGGTGTTGCGCGACAACATTCCCGAGCGGCGCAACCCGGGTGCGTGGCCCGCGCGCAGCCACGCGCGCAAGGTGCTGTTGCTGAACGGCTGCGTGCAGCCGGCGATGGCGCCGTCGATCGACGCCGCGACCGCGCGCGTGCTCGACCGGCTCGGCATCGAAGCGGTCGTCGAGCGCCGCTCCGGCTGCTGCGGCGCGATCCGCCACCACCTGAACGACACCGAAGGCGCGCTCGCGCAGGCGCGGCGAAACATCGACGCATGGATTCCGCATCTCGACGCGGGCGTCGAGATCGTGCTGGTGAACGCATCGGGCTGCGGCGCGATGGTCAAGGAGTACGCGCATCTGCTGCGCGCCGATCCGGCGTATGCCGAGCAAGCCCGGCGCGTCGTCGAGGCCACTCGCGACCCGGCCGAGTGGCTGCCGGGCGAACTCGCGTCGCAGACGGAAGCGCTGCGCGCGCGCGTGCGCGAAGGCGACGTGCCGGGGCGCGTCGCGTTTCACCCGCCGTGCACGCTGCAGCACGGGCAGCGCATCCGCGGCGCCGTGGAGAACTGGCTCGCGTCGATCGGCGTCGCGCCGACCTGGGTGCCCGACTCACACCTGTGCTGCGGCTCGGCGGGCACCTACTCGGTGCTTCAACCGGAGCTGTCGATGCAACTGCGCGTCAACAAGCTCGCGGCGCTGCACACCGAAGCGCCGTCGATGATCCTGTCGGCGAACATCGGCTGCATCGCGCACCTGCAGGCGGGAACGGCGACGCCGGTGCGGCATTGGGTGGAGTGGGTGGACGAGGCGCTGGGGCGCGCGACCGTGAAATAGTTCACGGTTCCTGCGCTGCCCCGGGCGCGCTGCCACGCCTGCCCCCGATGCGCCGCCGTTCGTCCGGTCGCGCACGACGCGGGGGCGGTCCGCGGATTCAATTCGGCGATACGAAGAAGAGGGCCGAACATGCGTCCGCTGCGCCGTTGCGTTCCTGCGAAGAAGACCGCCGGTTTCACGCTCATCGAGGTGATGATCGCGGTTGCGGTCGTGGCGATCCTGGCGACCGTGGCGTACCCGTCGTATGTCGACTATGTGCGCAAGGGCAAGCGCGCGACCGCGCAGGCCGCGCTGATGGAGATTGCGGGCAAGCAGCAGAGCTATCTGCTCGATCGACGCAGCTACGCGCCGACGCTGTCCGATCTCGGCTTCGCCGCCCCAGGCGAGATCGCGAGCGATTACACGTTCAGCATCCCCGGTTTCGATGCGGCGGCCACCCCGCCCGCGTTCGTCGCGCAGGCGGAGCCGTCGGCGGCATTGAAGGCTCGCGGCGAGCTTACGCTCACGGTGAACCAGTCCGGCGCGAAGACTCCCGCCGCGACCACCGGGTACTGGGGCAAGTGAACGTGAACGCGCGAATCGCGCCCGAGCGGGCCGCTCACCGGTCGGCCACGCCGCGCGGCTTCACGCTGATCGAACTGATGATCACGGTTGCCATCGTGGCGATCCTGTCGTCGCTCGCCGCCCCGTCGTTTCGCCAGATGACGGCGACGCAACGCGTGCGGACGGCCGTGTCGGCGCTGAACGAATCGTTGTGGATGGCGCGCAGCGAGGCGATCAAGCGCAACACCGCAGTCACCTTCTCGTTCGCCAGCCTGGGCGACGGCTGGAAGGTGCAGGCCGGCGCCGAGACGCTGCACACGCAGGATCCGTTTTCCGGGGTCGGCTCGGGGGCCGGTGACTTCGTCTTCAACGCGCAGGGCAGGCTGACCAAGCGCGACGGATTGCCGCTCGAGGTCGGTGTCGCGAGCGCGGACGTCTATCGCTGCGTGAACGTCAGCTCCACCGGACGCAGTCGCCTGGAGGACGGAAAGTGCTGAAGGCTCGTCGTCGAGAGGCTGCCCTGCGTGCGCGTGCGAGCGTAGCGCCGCGCCGTCGCACCGGTGGATTCACGCTGCTCGAGGTGCTCGTCACGATCGTCGTCCTCACCATCGGCCTGCTCGGCGTGGCGGGGATGCAGACGCGGGCCGCGAGCGTGGAGTTCGAGTCGTATCAGCGCGGGCAGGCTTTGTCGCTGCTGCGCGACATGGAAGCCCGGCTGGCGGCTTCGCGCGGAATCCTCGATCAGTACCTGGACGCTTCGCTCAGCTCCACCGACGGCAGCGTCTATGCGGGTTCCGGCGCGGGCGCCATCGACTGCGCCGCCGCAGGCAGCGGCGCGCACGCGCAGGTCTGCGAGTGGTCCGCGCTGCTGCAAGGCGCAGCGGCGCGCGAAGGCGCGACCAACGTAGGCGCGATGATCGGCGCGCGCGGCTGCCTGATGCGCGTCGAGCCGCCGCAGGGCAACGCGCTCGCAGACTTCTTTCTCGTCATCGTCTGGCAGGGGCTGACGCCGGGCGTCGAGCCCCCGGATGCGGCTCCGGCCGGCAGGACCGGTTGCGCGAGCGCGGTGGACTTCGGCGCCGGGTTGCGGCGCGGAGTGGCGCTGCGCGTCCTGGTGCCGAACCTGACGCAGACACTATGAAGCCGATCCTCGCACTCCGCGCACGTCTCCCGGCGCCCCGGCGCTCGCAGGCGGGGTTGACGCTGGTCGAAACGATGATCGCGATGGCGATCGGGCTCGTGATCGTCGCGGCGCTCAGCGCCGTGTTCGTGGGCAGCAGCCACTCGCGGCGGGAGGTTCAGTCGAGCGCCGACACGATCGAGACCGGGCGTTACGCGGCCGACCTGCTCGCCCGCGAGCTTTCGGCCGCGGGCTTCCTCGGTACGCTGGTCAAGCCGGTCGGCACCACCGTCGCGATCTGCTCCACCGCCGTCGCCGACTGGTCCGATTCGCTGGCGGTGCACGCGGTGGGCCTGAACAACGGCGAAGCCGACCCCGCTTGCTTCGCGCGCAAGCCGGGCACCGACGCGATCTTCGTCCAGCGCGCCAGCACCTGCACGGCCGGCTCGCCGGGTTGCGAAGCCGAGAGTGCCGCCAACGCGTATCTGCAGGTATCCGAGTGCGGCAGCGAGTACGGGGTTACGCCGTCGGTGCTCGCCGTCGGTGGGGATTCCTCGTCGTTCACGCTGAAGACGAAGGACTGCGCAGCGGCGACCGCTGCAAAGCGCAAGCTGATCCGGCGCGCCTACTTCGTCAGCGCCGCGGACGTGCTGAGCTACGTCGATCTTGGGCTCGCCGGGCCGTCCGCCGCCGTGCCTCTGGTGGAGGACGTCGAGCAGCTGCAGTTCAGCTACGCCTTCGATGCCGACGGCGACGGCACCGCCGAGTGCTTCGCTTCCACCCTGGCCGGTTGCGTCGGCGCCGAGTGGCCGCAGGTCGTCGGCGTGCGGGTGTGGGTGCTGTCCCGTTCCGAATCGACCAGTCGCAACGCCGCTGCAGCAATGCAGTTCGTGATGGACGACACGACGATCGACGTTCCCGCGAGCGCCTCCGGCAATCTGAAGCGGCGCGTCTACACCACCTACGTTCCGTTCGTGACGCCGAAGTCGCGCCGGGAGCATTGATGCGAAGCCCGTCTCCCCTCTCGTCTCGTCCGCGCCAGTCGGGAACCGTGCTTCTGGTGGGCATCGTCATGTTGCTGATGGTGACGCTGGTTGCGCTGGGGGTGATCCGCATGTCGATGCGCCACACGCAGATCGTCAACAACGAGCAGGTGCGCGGTGAGGCCGTGGCGGCCGCGAGCTACGCGCTCGACCTGGTGCTCAATGCGCCCGCCGATACCTGGGACGTCTACCGCGGCGCAGGCCGCACGCACGCGATCAACATCGGCATTTCGTCGCGCGGCGACGATGCGGCCGAATCCGTCGCGGTGCAGGTGAGTGGACTTCACTGCGTGCGCTCGCGATTGGTCAAGAACGGCGAACTCGTCAAGACGAGCGGCACGGTCAAGTACGTCGCCTCCGCCGACGCTCCCTGCTTCGGCGGAGGCGGAACGCCGCTGACGATCGTCGATCCGTCGGCGATCGGCTCGCCGAACGACGACTCGCTGTGTGCAGCGGTGCTCTACCAGGTCGAGGGCCGCGCCGCGGACGACCAGCTGCTCGGCGCGGACGCCACCGTCGTGCAGGGCGTCTCCGTGCGGCGCGGCATCGATGAACTGACGACATGCGACTAGGCGATCGCGCGGGCGCGCGACGGCCGGCCAGGAGTTGCACGAGATGACGACGCGATCGAAAGCAGGATTCGGGCTGTGGCTGTTGCCGGCGCTGCTGGTTGCGACGACGCCCACGCTTGCCGAGGACATCGACCTGTATGGCGGCATCGCCGGCGCAGGGGTCGCGCCCAACGTGCTCTTCTATCTCGACAATACGTCGAACTGGTCGGCCAACGACCAGGCATGGAAGAAGGTCGACGTCGCGGCCAAGTGCGACTTGCAGACGGACGCCAAGCGCAAGGAGAAGTGCCTCGAGTATGTCGAGCAGGTCTTCGGAGGCGATGCGTCGCTGGTGCAGGGGGCGGTCGAGGCCCGCTCGCTGCGGCTGGTGCTGACCGAACTGGTCTGCAAGGAGGGAGCGACGCACAAGGCGAACGTCGGCATCATGATGTTCGCGCCGTCCACGATCCGCGCTGTGAACGGCACGGAGAACGTCACCAGCACCTACCTCCGTCACCGGATCAGGCCGCTCGACGCTGCGGGTTGCGACGCGATCCTGAAGGATCTCGACTGGATGGGGGCCGACCCGGGCAACGCCGCCCTGAAGACCTCGTCGTCCGCCGGCTACGGCGCCGGTTTGTACGAAGTGTTCAAGTACTTCGGCGGCTGGACCGACCTGCCGAAGGCGCCGTTCGACCGTACGCACTTCGGTCCGGAGCGCTACGGCGACAAGGTCGATTATGAAGACCCGCTGGCGTTCACCGACGGCTCGCGTATGCGGTACAAGAGCCCGCTGGTGGACGGCGCGTCCTGCACCAACAACTACGTGGTGCTGGTCGGCAATACCTGGCCGAACAAGGACTTCGGCACCAACGTCAATGCCGCTCCGCATCCGACCAACCTGCTGATGTCGCGCCTGGGCTACGACCCAGCGCAGATCTATCCGACCCCGCTTCTGTCGGCCGACAAGTCGAACGTGCGCTTCGGCGACGAGTGGGCGAAATACCTCGCGACGCACGACGTGAGCGATGCGCCCGGCATCCAGAACGTGCGGCTGTTCACGGTGGACGTCTTCAACAAGAGCGCCGATGCCAAGCAGGGCGCGCTGCTGCGGTCGATGGCGGACCAGAGCGGCGTCGGCGGGTACTACCCGGTCAGCGGCGACCTCTATTCGCTCGTCACCGCGTTCATCGACATCCTGACGCAGATCGTCTCGGTCAACAGCGTGTTTGCTTCGGCCTCGCTGCCGGTCAGCGTCAACACGCAGGGAACGTTCCTGAATCAGGTCTTCATGGGTGTGTTCCGCCCCGACGTCGACGCGCAGCAGCGCTGGGCCGGGAACCTCAAGCAGTACCGCTTCGGCATGAGCGGCGGATCGATGTTCCTGGCGGACTCGAACGGCGACGTCGCCGTCGACGCGGTCAATACCGGATTCATCCAGAACTGTGCCGTGAGCTACTGGACGGCCGACAGCGGCAGTTACTGGGAAAACATCCTCGGCATGAACACGCCGAACGGCTGCCTCACGTCGACGATGTCGCGTTGGTCGGACACGCCCGACGGCCCGATGGTCGAGCGCGGCGGGGCGGCACAGCGTCTTCGCGATCCTTCCTTCCCGTCTTCGGCACGCAACATCCGCACCTGCTCGACGACCGCCTGCGCGTCGCTGACGAATTTCACCGCGGCCGCGACGGGAATGGCCGCCGATCTCGTGCAATGGCTGCGCGGCGACAACGTCGGCGACGGATTCCACGTTGCCGAACTGCAGCCGGACGGCACGTACAGCAAGGCGACCGACTATGGACTCGGCAGCGGCGTGACCCGGCCGACCGTGCACGGCGAGGTGGTGCACTCGCGGCCGCTGGCGGTTAACTACGGCGTCGACGGTGTCGACGACGTGGTCGTGTTCTATGGCGCCGGCGACGGCATGCTGCGGGCGATCAACGGCAACCAGGGCACGAGCGACGGCAACGAACTCTGGGCCTTCGTCGCTCCCGAGCACTGGGGCAAGTTCGAACGGCTGCGCAGCAACTCGCCGCTCGTGTCGTTCCCCGACGTGTCGTCGACGCCGTCACCGATGCCGAAGGACTATTTCTTCGACGGGTCGATCGGCGGCTACCAGGAGCGCAGCACCTCGTCGGTGCAGAAGGTCTATATCTATCCTGCGATGCGCCGCGGTGGCAGTGCCGTCTATGCGTTCGACGTGACGGCCAAGCCGGGCTCGGCACAGCCGAAGCTGATGTGGCGCTACAGCGAGGTCGACGACAGCCGGATGGGCGAGAGCTGGTCCACGCCGCTGGCGATCCGCGTCAAGGGCATCGCCGATCCGCTGGTGGTGTTCGGCGCGGGCTACGACCGTTGCGAGGACGACGAGGACCCGGCAGCCAAGTGCCTGGGCGTGACGCGCGGACGCGGGGTCGTCGTGCGCAACGCGCAGAGCGCAGGACTGCTGAATTACCGCTTCATCGATCCGGGCGCCGACGGCGGTCGCTTCGTCGCCGATCCGGCGGTCGTGGACATCGATCGCGACGGATTCGTCGACGCGATCTACATGGTCGACACCCGAGGCAACATCTGGCGCATCAACACCAGCGATCCGGCCGCCGGCTATGCCGGCTACGCGAACGGCGTCACCGACTGGCCGATCATCAAGATCGCCGAGGCCGGGCAATGGGACGGCGCGGAATCCGAACGGCGCAAGTTCATGTACGCGCCGAGCACGGTGGTCCTCGGCAGCCAGGTCACCGTGCTGATCGGGACCGGCGATCGCGAGAAGCCGGCGGCGTCGTCGAAGGCGGCCAAGGTGATGAACCGCTTCTACGGCATCCGCGACGACGTGTCGGTCACTTCCGGCATCGTGCCGGTGCGCGGATACGGTTCGAGCGCCGGCGGCGTGGACCTGGCCGAGTTGAAGAACGTCACGACGATGAGCCCGATCGATCCGGCCTCGGTCGTCTCGTTCCGCGGCTGGTTCCGCGACCTCTCGACGACCGAGGAACCCTTCGAGCAGGTAGTGACGGCGCCGCTGACGCTGGCGGGCGTCACCTACTTCAGCACCTACCAGGCCGAATCGAACCCTGCGGGCGCATGCAGCAACCTCGGTACCGCGCGCGCATACCAGGTCGACTTCCAGACCGGGACGCGTCTGGCCGACAGGCCGCTGGTGACCACCTTCGTATCGCAAGGGTTCCCGCCCTCGCCGGTCGGCGGCGTGGTGCTCGTCGAAGGCAAGCTCGTGCCCTTCGTGATCGGCGGCCCCGGCCCGACGCCGTTGTCGCCGCTGAAGGTCACGCCTAAAGTGCGCGCAGACCGCACGCCGGTGTATCGCTACCAGGGCATCGACAGCTTGTAGCGGGAGTTTTCTGCCGGTCCGCCGGTTTCCGCCCGGCCCCGGATTCGTGGCTCAGCCGAGCAGTTCCCAGCGCACGCGGTCTTCGTACACCACCGCGCGCTGCGGCCCGTCCGGCATCAGCCACTGCCCGGTCCATTCGCGCATGACCCAGCGCCGCACCTCGGGCACGTACCAGGCTGTGTCCCAGCGGCGGCAGTCCTCGCGCCAGATGTCGGCGTGGCGGAAGCGGATCGTCCGATCGACGCGCAACGCGAGGAACTCGCCGGCCGGGACGCGCACGCGCTGCCAACCGGGCGCGACGAGCCAGTCGCCCCACCACAGCGGAAAGTCCGGGTTCGCTGCAACCCGGTAGTTGGTGAAGGTGCGCGACGAAACGCCGGCGGCCAGCGGAATCGGCAGCACGGGCACCGGCGTCTCGAAATGCTGCGTGATGTCGTACGACGGCTCCTGGACGATGCGCGAGGCGTCGGCCCAGATCTCGTCGTCGCGCGGCTTTCCGTTCGATTCGGCGAGCGCGATGCGGATTCCTTGCGCACTCGATTCGACGCAGCGCGCAATCAGTTCCGCCCGTGTCGTACCGCGATACAGATCGATTTCCGCATAGCGCCATTGCTGCCCGACGTGCGGGGGAAGGGCGGCAACGTCGCCCGCGGGCGACGACTCGAAGCGCTGCGTTGCGCAGCCCGACAGCAGCAGGGCCGCGGCGGAGCCGACGAGAAGGCGTCGGCGCGCAGGTCGTTCGGGCAGCGCATCAGGTTGCTGCGGGTCGGGGGCGTTCACGCAAGCTCCACGGATCCCCGCACGATACCGCGCCGCATTCCTCGAGCTGCCGGATCACAGCGTTACGATGGGTGGAATGCTCAGCCCACCGCCCGCCTGTCCACCACCCGCAACCACCCCTTGATCATCCGGTACGCAAACCACACCTGCGCCACGACGAAGAACGGGACGAAGCCGATGGTGAGCAGCGTCGGCACCAGCAGCAGCACGAACCACAGCACGAACCACCAGAACGAGCGCGTCTGCCAGCGGAAGTGCGACTCGTAGATCGTGCCGCGCGCGTCGTCGCGCTTGATGTACGCGATGATCAGCCCGACGATGAAGCCGACCACGGTGAACAGCCCGAGCAGGTGCATCGCATAGCCGAACATCGCGTAGCCGCGCAGCGAGTGCTCGCGGGGATCGCGCGGGTCGATCGTGTCGATCACGACGTCTCGGCGGGCGGTGTCTGCCATCGCAGCTGTTCTCCGTTGCTCGGGTCTCGCCTCTGCCTGCGCGCTACTCGATCGCCTTGGACATCTCTTCGACGACCTTCTTCGCGTCGCCGAAGACCATCATCGTCTTGTCCATGTAGAAGAGCTCGTTGTCGAGCCCTGCGTAGCCGGAGGCCATCGAGCGTTTGTTGACGATGACCTGCCGCGCCTTGTACGCCTCGAGGATCGGCATGCCGGCGATCGGCGATTTCGGATCCTTCGCCGCCGGGTTCACCACGTCGTTCGCACCGAGCACGAGCACGACGTCGGTGTCGCCGAACTCGGGGTTGATGTCTTCCATCTCGAAGACCTGGTCGTAGGGCACCTCGGCTTCGGCGAGCAGCACGTTCATGTGCCCCGGCATGCGGCCCGCCACCGGGTGGATCGCGTACTTCACGCTCACGCCGCGCTCGAGCAGCTTGTCGGTGAGTTCCTTCAGCGGGTGCTGCGCGCGTGCGACTGCCAGCCCGTAGCCGGGGACGATGATGACGCTGTCGGCGTTGCTCATCAGGAAGGCCGCGTCGTCGGGGGAGCCGGATTTCACGGGACGCTGCTCGGTGGCGCCGGCCGCGCCCGCCGTGCCCGCGTCGCCGCCGAAGCCGCCGAGGATCACGTTGAAGAACGAGCGGTTCATCGCGCGGCACATGATGTACGACAGGATCGCGCCCGAGGAGCCGACGAGCGAGCCTGCGATGATCAGCATGCTGTTCTGCAGCGAGAATCCGATGCCGGCTGCCGCCCAGCCCGAATAGCTGTTGAGCATCGAGATGACGACGGGCATGTCGGCGCCGCCGATCGGGATGATGATCAGCACGCCGAGCACGAAGGCGAGGATCGTCATCAGCCAGAACGGCGTCCACTGCTGCGTGTAGAAGAACCACAGGCCGCAACCGATCATCACCAGCGCGAGCACGAGGTTCAGCAGGTGCTGTCCGGGGAAGACGACCGGCGCGCCCTGGAACAGCCGGAACTTGTACTTTCCCGAGAGCTTGCCGAAGGCGATCACCGATCCGGAGAAGGTGATCGCGCCGACGAAGGTGCCGATGAAGAGCTCGAGCCGGTTGCCCATCGGGATCGGCTCGCCGTGCGCGACGATGTTGAAGGCCCACGGCTCGGCCACGGCGGCGATCGCGATGAAGACAGCGGCCAGGCCGATCATCGAGTGCATGAAGGCGATCAGCTCGGGCATCTTCGTCATCTCGACGCGCAGCGCCAGCAGCGTGCCGAAGACGCCGCCGATTGCCACGCCGAGCGCGATCCAGAAATAGCCGAGGCCGGTGGCGCCCAGCTGCGCGAGCAGCGCGAGCGTGGTCAGCACGGCGATCGCCATGCCGACCATGCCGAAGGTGTTGCCGCGGCGGGACGTGGTTGGGTGCGAGAGCCCCTTCAGGGCCTGGATGAAGCAGACCGAGGCGACGAGATACAGCAGGACGACGGCGTTCAGGCTCATTTCGCGGCTCCCGCGCGCGCCTTCGGTTCCTTCTTGCGGAACATCTCGAGCATGCGGCGTGTGACGAGGAAGCCGCCGAACACGTTCACCGAAGCGAGCGCGACCGCCGCCACGCCCATGAACTTGCCGAGCGTCGTGTCGGTGAGCGCCGCCGCCAGCATCGCGCCGACGATGACGATCGCCGAGATCGCGTTCGTCACCGCCATGAGTGGCGTGTGCAGCGCCGGCGTGACGTTCCAGACGACGTGGTAGCCCACGTAGACCGCGAGCACGAAGATCGTGAGGTTGATGACGGTGGGCGAGATCGTTTCCATTTCGGGTAGTCGTTAGGTTGGAACGAAGGGAAGGGAGGAGGGCGAAGCGAGAAGGGGAAAGTCGAACGCGGTGTGCGGCGCAGTCGGCTGGCTTCCCCTTCCCGTTCTCCCTATTCCGTTTTCCCGACGGTCAGCTCCGAAGGAGCTGACCGTCCCGGCACATCAAGCAAGCCTTCACGATGTCGTCTTCGAGATCGATGTTCAGCGTGCCTTCCTTGGTGACGACGAGCTTCAGGAAGTCGAGCACGTTGCGCGCATACAGCGACGACGCGTCGGCGGCGACCTTGGCCGGCAGGTTCGTCTCTCCGACGAGCGTGACGCCGTGCTTGACGACTGTGCGGCCGGCTTCGCTCAACGGGCAGTTGCCGCCCTGCTCGACGGCGAGGTCGACAATGACCGAGCCGGGCTTCATCGAGCGCACCATCTCCTCGGTGACGAGCACCGGCGCGCGGCGACCGGGAATGAGCGCGGTGGTGATGACGACATCGGCCTGTTCGATGCGCTTGGCGACGAGCGCTGCCTGGCGCTTCATCCAGCTCTCGGGCATCGGCCGCGCGTAGCCGCCGACGCCCTGTGCGATCTCGCGTTCCTCGTCGGTCTCGTAGGGCACGTCGATGAACTTCGCGCCGAGCGACTCGATCTGCTCCTTCACCGCCGGGCGCACGTCGGAGGCTTCGATCACCGCGCCGAGCCGCTTGGCGGTGGCGATCGCCTGCAGGCCGGCGACACCGGCGCCGAGCACGACGACGCGCGCGGCCTTCACGGTGCCTGCGGCCGTCATCAGCATCGGGAAGAAGCGCTGGTATGCGTTGGCCGCGAGGATCACCGCCTTGTAGCCGGCGATGTTCGCCTGCGACGACAGCACGTCCATGCTTTGCGCGCGCGTCGTGCGCGGCGCGGCCTCGAGCGCGAAGGCGGTGAGCCCTGCCTCGCACATACGCTGCAGCCCTTCCTTGTCGAAGGGATCGAGCATGCCGACCAGCGTGCTGCCCGCGCGCATCGAACGAAGTTCGTCGGGCGACGGCGCGCGCACCTTCAACACCATCTCGGCGCCGAGCGCCTCGGCTGCGTCGACGATCGTCGCGCCGGCGGCGGTGTAGGCCTCATCGGTCTGGCTCGCGACGAGGCCCGCATCGTGCTCGACGAGCAGCTGATGGCCGCCGGCGGCGAGCTTCTTGACGGTTTCCGCCGTCGCGGCCACGCGTGCCTCGCCGGCGCGGGTTTCCGCGGGAACGCCAATGCGCATTCGAATTCCTCGGGAGTCCGGACGGGGGATCCGGGATCGCCGCGTATTGTAAGGTGCCCCGGGCGGCTGAAGACAGGCGTCGGGGCCCGATTGTTATCATGAAATGCTTATGTCCATCTCTGCGAGCCACGGGTCTGGCGAGCGTGTCGTCGTCGGCATCTCCGGCGGCGTCGATTCATCGGTGGCCGCCTGGTTGCTGAAGCAGCAGGGCTACGAGGTCGTCGGCCTGTTCATGAAGAACTGGGAGGACGACGACGACGACGAGTACTGCTCCACTCGCGAAGACTGGGTCGCGGCGGCGAGCGCGGCCGATGTGCTCGGCATCGAGATCGACGCAGTGAACTTCGCGGCCGAGTACCGCGAGCGCGTGTTCGCCGAGTTCCTGCGCGAGTACTCTGCCGGCCGCACACCGAATCCGGACGTGCTGTGCAACGCCGAGATCAAGTTCAAGGCGTTCCTCGATCACGCGATCGCGCTGGGCGCCGAGCGTATCGCCACCGGGCATTACGCGCGCGTGCGTCGGGGCGATGGTCGCCCCGACTCGGCACCTTGCGAACTGCTGCGCGGCGTCGATCCGGACAAGGACCAGAGCTATTTCCTGCACCGTCTCACGCGGGCCCAACTCGCGCGGACGATGTTCCCGCTCGGACACCTGCACAAGCGCGAGGTGCGCGAGATCGCACGCTCGATCGGCCTGCCGAACGCGCAGCGCAAGGACTCCACCGGCATCTGCTTCATCGGCGAGCGTCCGTTTCGCGAGTTCCTCGGCCGCTATCTGCCGACGCGACCCGGCGCGATCGTCAGCGACGATGGCCGCACGATCGGCGAGCACGACGGATTGGCGTTCCACACGATCGGCCAGCGCAAGGGGCTGGGTATCGGCGGGACGCGCGGCGGCAGCGGCGAGCCGTGGTTCGTCGCGCGCAAGGATCTCGAGCGCAACGAACTGGTCGTCGTGCAGGGGCACGACCACCCGATGTTGCGCGCGCAGCGCCTGCAGGCGATCGACGCGCACTGGATCGCCGGTGAGCCGCCGATCGACGACGGTCGGCTGGCGGCCAAGACGCGCTATCGGCAGGCCGACGCGCGCTGCTCGCTGTCAGCCTCGGCTGCCGACCGCTTCGAGTTGCGCTTCCCCGAGCCGCAATGGGCCGTCACGCCCGGACAGAGCGCGGTGCTGTATCGGGACGAGGTGTGTCTGGGGGGAGGGGTGATCGAGGGCAGTGATGGAGGCCAGTGAAGGGTGAATCACCCTTCACCCTTCACCCTTCACTTCCTCAAGAAGGCACCGTCTCCGCGAAACTCGGCCGCGCGAACAGCTTGTCCGCATGGCGGGCGAGATTCGAGAACTGCGCGCGCCAGCCGAGCGCGGGGAATCGGAAATCGAGATAGCCCAGCGCGCAGCCGAGCGAGATGTCGGCGAGCGAGTACTTGCCGTCCACGCACCACGGCTTGTCGGCGAGCGCGTGGGACATCGCCTGCAGCGATGCCTCGATCTTCGACATCTGGCGCGCGATCCATGCGGGGCTGCGCTGGCTGTCGGTGCGCTGCGTCTGCTCGAGGCGAGCAAGCACCGCCGCGTCGAGCAGGCCGTCGCCGAGCACTTCCCAGATCTTGACCTCGACGCGCGAGCGACCGTTGGCCGGCACGAGCTTGTGCACCGGCGTGAGGTTGTCGAGGTATTCGGCGATGACGCGCGAGTCGAACAGCGCGGCGCCGTCGTCCATGATCAGCGTGGGAACCTTGCCGAGCGGATTGACGCTCTGGAGCGTGGAGTCGGCCGACCAGGGGTCTTCCAGTTCGTACTGGTATTCGATCTTCTTTTCGGCCAGCACGACGCGTACCTTGCGGACGTACGGACTCGAATTCGAACCGATGAGCTTCATTGCGCCGCCGCGGTACGGTGGGCCAGTATAGCAAAGCAGCCGTCGCTCGCGACGATGCTAGCATTCGAGGCCGTTCGCGACCCGTTCGCGTTGGTTCGCCGCCGTAAGCCGATCGATCCGCCTCATGCCGCAAACCCGCTCCGCCGCTTCCCTGCCTGCGTCCGATTTCGCGCTGTATGCGCTGTCGCCACTCGACGGCCGCTACGCGCCGAAGCTCGATGCGTTGCGCGAGCGCCTGTCGGAGGCGGCGTTCATGCGTCGACGCGTGCAGGTCGAGGTGCAGTGGTTCATCGCGCTCTCCGACCTCGGCTTGCCCGAGCTTGCGCCGTTCTCGGCCGAGGCGAGGGCGAGGCTGCATGCAATCGTCGACGAGTTCGGCGCGCCGCAGGCCGCTCGCATCAAGCAGATCGAGGCGGTCACCAATCACGACGTCAAGGCGGTCGAGTACTTCCTGAAGGAGTCGATCGCGTCGATCGAGGAGCTCGCGCGGGCGAGCGAGTTCGTGCACTTCGCCTGCACGTCGGAGGACATCAACAACACGGCTTATGCGCTGATGCTGCGCGCCGCGGGCGATGAGGTCGTCTCGCCAGCGGTGCGCGCCGTGGTCGACGCGTTACGCGCGCTCGCGCATGCGAACGCCGACGTTCCGATGCTCTCGCGCACGCACGGCCAGCCGGCTTCGCCGACGACGCTCGGCAAGGAGATGGCCAACTTCGTGGCGCGCATCGAGCCGGCGCTCGCTCGCTTCGACGCCGTCGCCCCGCTGGGCAAGATGAACGGCGCGGTGGGCAACTACAACGCGCATCTGGCGGCGTATCCGGAAGTCGATTGGGAGAGTTTCGCTCGCGGCGTTGTCGAGTCGCTAGGGTTGCAGTTCAACCCGTACACGGTGCAGATCGAGCCGCACGACTGGATCGCCGAGAGCTTCGATGCGCTGGCGCGGCTGAACACGATCCTCGTCGACCTGGATCGCGACTTCTGGAGCTACATCTCGCTCGGCTACTTCGGGCAGAAGCTGAAGGAGGGCGAGGTCGGATCGTCGACGATGCCGCACAAGGTCAATCCGATCGACTTCGAGAACTCAGAGGGCAATGCCGGCATCGCCAACGCGCTGTTGCGTCACCTCGCCGAGAAGCTTCCCGTCTCGCGCTGGCAGCGCGACCTGACCGATTCGACGGCGCTGCGCAACGCGGGCGTCGCGCTGGGCCATGCGCTGCTCGCGTGGGACGCTTGCCTGCGCGGACTGCGCAAGCTCGAGGTGCAGCACGCTCGCCTGGCAGCCGACCTCGACGCAAACCCGGAAGTGCTCGCCGAAGCGATCCAGACCGTGATGCGCCGCTACGGCGTCGAGAATCCGTACGAGCAGTTGAAGGCGCTGACGCGCGGGCGCGCAATCGATGCGGCGACGCTCGCGGAGTTCGTCTCGCGCCTGCCGATCCCCGACGCGGCGCGCCGCGAGCTCGCGGCGCTCACGCCGGCGGCGTACATCGGCAAGGCCGCCGAGCTCGCGCGTCGGATCTAGCTCGCGCGGTGCATCGGGGCTTCGTATCCGACGCGCACATGCGGACATTTTGTCCGTTTGTACGCCCGCCTTTTTTCAGGAGGAATCTCCCGCATGATCGCAAGAAGGACTGCCCTTTCGCTCGCCGCCGCCTCGTTCGCCGCATTCAACTTCGCTTCGCCGGCTTGCGCGCAGTTCGCCAAACCCGAGGACGCCGTCAAGTATCGCCAGTCGGCGTTCGCCGTGATGGGCACGCACATGGGGCGGCTCGGCGCGATGGCGCAGGGCAAGGCTCCGTTCGATGCGGAAGTGGCCAGGCGCTCCGCGCAGATCGTCGAGACGATGGCGCGACTGCCCTGGGAGGGCTTCATTCCGGCCACCGAATCGCTCGACTCGCACGCCAAGCCCGAGTTGTACCGCAGCGCGGACGACATCAAGCGGCTGGTGGAGGCATTGAACGTCGAAACCGCGAAGTTGCCGGCGGCGGCCGGCAGCCTCGAGACGCTGCGCACGCAGGTGGGCGCAACCGGCAAGGCGTGCAAGGCCTGCCACGACAAGTACCGCACGAAGATCTAGCTAGCCGAATCCCGGCCGGGACATCGAACCGGGCCGGGAGCGTCAGCTAGGTGACCACCGCCCAAACGAGCGCCGCGCTTGCCCCCAGCAGCAGGGCCGCGCTGGCACGCACGCCGGCATCGTCCGCTGCCGGAACGGGCGGCCACGCATCCTGCGAGCGTGCCTCGCGCGATGCCAGCGGGACATTGCCGTCGATCATCGCGCGCACGAGCGGTCGGCGCCGAGCCCGCGCGTACCAGGTGATGGCGGCCAGGTGCAGCACGATCAGCGCGATCAGCACGTAGCGGTTGACGAGGTGCACCGCGGTGAGCGTCGCGCTCATCGCGTTCGAGACGGTGTCCTTCAGCGGCCCGTCCCACAGGATGTCGTCGCTGGCGAACAGCCCGGTGCCTGCCTGCAGCGCAACCGAAGCGAGCATCGCGTAGACCGACAACGCACCGAGCGGGCCGTGGCCGATCTCGCGCGCGGCATCGCCTTCGCCGCGCAGACGACGCCATGCGGCCGCCGGATTCGGCGGGAAGCTGGCGAAGCGCGCGTAGCGCGGGCCGGCGAAGCCCCAGGCCAGTCGGAAGAGCACGAGCGCGAGGATCGCGTAGCCGAAGCGGAAATGCCAGGCGAAGGCGTTGCCGCCGATCTTTGCCGACACGATCGAGCCGACGATGCACGCAGTGAGCGACCAGTGAAAGAGGCGCGTGGGTAGGTCCCACACGCGCACCCGGGCGGGCACTGCGACACCGGCTCGAGCGTGTACGGCCGTCACGGCAGTTCCGGCTGCCCGTCGTCCTTGCGCTTGACCGGCTTGACGAGGTCCTCGCGCTTTACGCCGAGCCACATCGCGATGGCGGCGGCGACGAACACCGACGAATAGATGCCGAACAGGATGCCGATCGTGAGCGCCACCGCGAAGTAGTGCAGCGTAGGGCCGCCGAAGACCAGCATCGACAGCACCATCACCTGCGTGGAGCCGTGCGTGATGATCGTGCGCGAGATCGTGCTGGTGATCGCCTTGTCGATCAGGTGCGGCGTGTCGAGCTTGCGGATCTTGCGGAAATACTCGCGGATCCGGTCGAAGATGATCACCGACTCGTTGACCGAGTAGCCGAGCACGGCGAGCACCGCCGCCAGCACCGACAGCGAGAATTCCCACTGGAAGGCGGCGAAGAAGCCCAGGATGATGACCACGTCGTGCAGGTTCGCGATGATCGCGGCGACGGCGAACTTCCACTCGAAGCGGATCGACAGGTAGAGGATGATGCCGACGATGACGAACAGCAGCGCCATCGCGCCGTCGCTGAAGAGTTCCTTGCCGACCTGCGGCCCGACGAACTCCACGCGCTGCAGCTTCGCGTTCGCATCGTCGGCCTTCAGCGCGGCCATCACCTCGTTGCTCTGCTCGGTGTAGCTCTTGCCGCTGCCCTCGGCACTGGGCAATCGGATGAGCACGTCGTGCGAGGTGCCGAAGTTCTGCACCTGCGCGTCGGCGTAGCCGAGCGTGCCGACCGTCGAGCGGATCTTCGGCAGGTCGGCGCTCTCGTCGTAGTGGACCTCCATCACCGTGCCGCCGGTGAACTCGATGGACAGGTGCAGCCCGCGCGTGGCGAGGAAGAACACCGCGAGGAGGAACATCACGATCGAGATCGCGTTCAGGATGCGCGCATGGCGCATGAACGGGATGTCGCGGTGGATGCGGAAGAATTCCATGACGCGACCTCAACCGTGGTGCGCCGACGGCCGCGCGGTAGTGGGCGGCTTCCATACCTGCCCGATCGAGACCTTTCCGAGCTTGCGCCGGCGGCCGTACCAGAGGTTGACCAGCCCGCGCGAGAAGAACACCGCCGAGAACATCGACGTGAGCAGTCCCATCACGTGCACGACGGCGAAGCCGCGCACCGGCCCGGAGCCGAAAATGAGCAGCGCCACGCCGGCGATCATCGACGTGATGTTGGAGTCGAGGATGGTGGCCCACGCGTTGTCGTAACCGGCGGAGATCGCCGCCTGCGGCGTGGCCCCGTTACGCAACTCTTCCCGTACGCGCTCGTTGATCAGCACGTTGGCATCGATTGCCATGCCGAGCGTGAGCGCGATGGCGGCGATGCCGGGCAGCGTGAGCGTGGCCTGCAGCAGCGACAGCAGCGCGATCAGCAGCAGGAGGTTCACCGACAACGAGATCGCCGAGACGAGGCCGAAGAAGTGGTAGTAGAAGACCATGAAGACGGCGATCGTCACGAAGCCCCACAGCGTGGAGTGAAAGCCCTGGCGGATGTTATCGGCGCCCAGGCTCGGTCCGATCGTGCGCTCCTCGATGATCTCCATCGGCGCGGCGAGCGAACCCGCGCGCAGCAGGAGCGCGACGTCGTTGGCCTCCTGCGTGGTCATGCTTCCGGAGATCTGCACGCGTCCGCCGCCGATCTCGCTGCGGATGACCGGGGCGGTGACCACTTCGCCCTTGCCGCGTTCGACGAGCACGATCGCCATGCGCCGCCCGATGTTCTCACGCGTGACGTCGCGAAAGATCCGCGCGCCTTTCGCGTCGAGCGTCAGGTGGACCGCCGGTTCCTGCGTCTGCCCGTCGAAGCCGGCCTGCGCGTCGTTCAGGTTCGCGCCGGTGAGGATCACCTGCTTGCGCAGCAGGATCGGCTGCCCGCCGCGCTCGGTGAAGCGTTCGCAGCCGAAGGGAACGGTGCCGGCGGCCAGCGCGGCCATCTCGTCCGGCGACTCGCAGACCATGCGCACTTCGAGCGTGGCGGTGCGCCCGAGGATGTCCTTCGCCTTTGCGGTGTCCTGTACGCCGGGCAACTGAACGACGACGCGGTCGGCTCCCTGCTGCTGGATCACCGGTTCGGAGACGCCGAGTTCGTTGATGCGGTTGCTCAGCGTGGTGATGTTCTGGTGGACGGCGTTCTGCTGCACGCGCGTCGCGGCGTCTTCGCGAAAGCGCGCGACGAGCTTCGGTTCTCCGCTGTCGCTGGCGGCGAGCGCGAGCTCGGGCGAGCTGTCCGCAATCACGGCGCGCGCGCGTTCGCGCGTTTCGGTGTCGCGGAAACGGACTTCGATCGTGTCGCCGACGCGATCGATGCCGGCGTGGCGAATATTGCGGTCGCGCAGTTGCGTGCGGATGTCGCTCGCCAGCCCATCCATGCGCTTGGCGAGCGCCTCCTTCATGTCGACCTGCAGCAGGAAGTGCACGCCGCCGCGCAGGTCCAGGCCCAGGTACATCGGCAGCGCATGCAGCGCGGTGAGCCAGCGCGGCGTGTCGGACAGCAGGTTCAGCGCGACGATCCACGACGGATCTTCAGGATCGGGGTTCAGCGCGCGGGCGACGGTGTCCTTGGCGCGCAGCTGCAGGTCGGTGCTGGCGAAGCGCGCCTTGACCGAGTTGCCGTCGAAGAACAGGCCGGTGCTCTCGATGCCCGCCTTCGCCAGGACGTCGCCGACGCGACCGACCATCGAGTCGTCGATCTTCTGCGTCGCCTTCGCGCTCGAGACCTGGATGGCCGGCGCCTCACCGAAGAAGTTCGGCAGCGTGTACAGCAGGCCGAAGACGAGCGACAGCCCGAGGATGACGTATTTCCAGACCGGGTATCGGTTCATGCAGTTGCGCCCAGGCGGGGGCGTGACGCGCTCACGGGATCGGCAGGCGCGGCAGCTTCACCCACCGTTGGTCAGATTGCCTTGATCGTTCCGTTGGGCAGCAGCGTCTGCACGGCCGTTTTCTGGAAGTTCATCTCGATGGGCGCGTCGCCGCCCTTGCCCTCGGGAGTGCGTGCAACCTCGATGGTGACGTAGCTGTCGCCGACCTTGGTGACGCGTCCGATCAGTCCGCCCGAGGTGACGACCTCGTCGCCGCGCCTGAGCGCCTCGAGCATCGTCTTGTGTTCCTTCGCGCGCTTCATCTGCGGCCGGATCATCAGGAAGTACAGCACGACGAACATCAGGATGATCGGCAGGAAGCCGACGATCTGCTGTTCGGTCGAGCCAGCGGCCTGGGCGTAGGCTGGCGAGATGAGCACGGGGCGTCTCCGGAAGTGAACCGCGAATTATAGCAACGGCGCTTCCGGGGAACCCGGCGGGCACGCGGCTTGCGCGTCTCCCTGCCGTGAACGACACTTTTGCTTCAATGCTCCAGCGGAGCGCGTGCGTGCGCCACTTCCACCGAAGTGAGTGCAAGCATGTGCTCACGCACGAGATCGAGGACGCCGCGCAGCGGCGGAGCAAGATCGCCCAGCAGCGCTTCGCGGCGGATCTCGAACGGCGCACGCAAGCCCCGGTATTCGATCGGCTCGGCAACCTGAGTGAAGGTCAGGCCCAACGAGCGCAACAGGCGCGCCAGGCGCAGCTCCATGATCACGAACACGGCGTCCAGACCGATCTCGATGCCCAGCCACGCCGCCGAGAAGATCAGTCCGAGCGCGGGGGGCAGGTTGTTTTGGCGGCGCGGGTCGCACGGGTTGAGGGCGAGATCCTGCAGCGAGTAGAGCGCAGGGTCGCGGTCGACCTTTCGGCGCCGGAACTCGCGCACCACCGCCAGACGCGAGACCTCGCCGATGCATTCGCGCGGCGTGTCGCGAAAGGTGGGCGAGCGCGTGAGTCCGTCCGCTGCGGCGAGCTCGAAGGGGAACGGCCGGCTGGCGTCCTTCGGGTCGGCGATGATCAGCCGCACGCAGCCGATGAAGCGACGACTTGCCCTATGGCGCAGCAGCACGGCGAGCGACCGCCGGTCGTAGCTGTCGAATTCGACGCCATGGGGGAAGTCTTCCGCACGTTCGTACTTCAGCTCCTGCACGTAGATGCGGTGGCGAAGCCGGTAGCTCTCGGTTCTCAGTTCGTCGCTCGTGGCGAGCTCGAGCGAGAAGCGGTCGAAGAAATCACCGCCGAACCGCGACGTGAGCCGGGTAGGGCCGAGAGCGTGGGGCAGGATCGGATAAAGCATCGGTCTGGGCCCTCAGGTGTTGCGCAAATCGCGCTCATCGGATGAGGCCTGCAGCCGGCCGCGGTGCGGCGACGACAGGAACGGATCGGCCGGCGGGGCGTCGCTCCCGAGGCCGTGGTACTGCTGGTCAAATGAAGAAGGACGATCGGGATCGGCACACGTGATCGGCGATGACCGGCACGCGCGATTCGGCTCCCCTCGGTTGTTCGATTTCCTCCCGGGGCGCATTGTGCGCCGAAACGTCAATAGGTGGAAACACTTAATTCGACGCAGCGAACGAAGTTTGCTTCGCACCGCCCCCTGTAGAGCCCTAATACCCTACTGAGTTACAGGGTTTTTATTTCGCTTTGTGCGCAACGGCGGGGGGAGTCTACACCCGTAAGTCGAGCACGCAAGTCAATCGACGCCTCGGCTCCGTCTTTCGGCGAATTTCGCCTTGAAGCTGTCGAATCCGCCAGTGGAGATCGCGTCGCGCATCGAGCGCATCAACTGCAGGTAGTAGTGCAGGTTGTGGATCGTCGCGAGGCGTGCGCCGAGGATCTCGTTGACCTTCTGCAGATGGTGCAGATAGGCGCGCGAGAAGCCACGGCAGGCGTAGCACGCGCAGTGCGCGTCGATCGGACGCTCGTCCAGGCGGTAGCGCGCGTTGCGCAGCTTCAGGTCGCCCCATTGCGTGAACAGCCAGCCATTACGCGCATTTCGCGTCGGAAGGACGCAATCGAAGAGGTCGATGCCCGCGGCGACGCCGGCGACCAAGTCTTCGGGCGTTCCGACGCCCATCAGGTATCGGGGTGCGTGCTCGGGCAGGCGCGGCGCGGTATGGGAGAGCACGCGCAGCATCTCCTCCTTGGGCTCTCCCACCGACAGGCCGCCGATCGCGTAGCCGTCGAAGCCGATGTCGACCAGCCCCGCGAGCGACTCGTCGCGCAGCGCCTCGAACATCCCGCCCTGAACAATGCCGAACAGCGCATTGCCCGCGCCGCTGCCGGCGGCGCGCAGCGAATCCCAGGCGTTGCGCGAGCGGCGCGCCCAGCGAAGGCTCAGGCGCATCGACGCCGCCGCATCGTCGAACGAGGTCTGCACGCCGTCGCGCTCGTAGGGCGTGCATTCGTCGAAGATCATCGCGATGTCGGAGTCGAGCGCGTGCTGGATCTGCATCGACGTCTCGGGGGTCAGGAACAGCCGGTCGCCGTTGACCGGCGACGCAAAGCGCACGCCTTCCTCGGAGATGCGCCGCAACGCGCCGAGGCTCCACACCTGGAAGCCGCCCGAATCGGTGAGGATCGGGCGTTCCCAGCCGATGAAGCGGTGCAGCCCGCCGAAGCGGGCGATCGTCTCGAGGCCGGGGCGCAGCCACAGGTGAAAGGTGTTGCCGAGAATGATGCGCGCGCCGATCTCGTCGAGCTCGCGCGGCGACATCGCCTTCACCGCACCGTAGGTGCCGACCGGCATGAAGATCGGCGTCTCGACGACGCCATGCGACAGGTGCAGCCGTGCGCAGCGGGCCTGTCCGTCCCGGTGCAGCAACTCGAATTCGGGCATCGCGCGATTATCGCCGCCGGCCGGCGGTGTCATTCGTCGCAGCGCTCGAGCAGCATCGCGTCGCCGTAGCTGAAGAAGCGGTAGCGCTGCGCGATGGCGTGCGCGTAGGCCGCGCGCACTCGATCGACGCCGGCAAAGGCGCTCACCAGCATCAGCAGCGTCGAGCGCGGCAGGTGGAAGTTGGTCAGCAGCCGATCGACAACGCGGAAACGGTATCCCGGCGTCACGAACAGGCTCGTCTCGCCGCTGCCCGCGGCCACGCTGCCATGCGCGTCGGCGGCCGACTCGAGCGTGCGCAGCGAAGTCGTGCCGACCGCGACGATGCGCGAACCGCGCGCGCGGGCTTCGTCGATTGCGCGCGCCGTGTCCTGCGGCACGTGGAATCGTTCCGTGTGCATCCGGTGCTGCGAAAGGTCGTCCACGCGCACCGGCTGGAAGGTTCCCGCGCCGACGTGCAGCGTGACGAAGGCGGTGCGAACGTCGTGCACGCGCAGTTGCTCAAGCATCGGCTCGTCGAAATGCAGCCCCGCGGTGGGCGCCGCGACCGATCCGGGCTCGCGCGCGTAGACCGTCTGGTAGCGCTCCTCGTCGGTGGCTTCCGGCGCGCGATCGATGTACGGCGGCAGCGGCAGCGCGCCCTCGCGCTCGAGGCACGCGTGCACGTCGTCGTCGAAGCGCAGTCGCCAGAACTCGCCTTCGCGCGCGAGCACGGTCGCGCCGCTCGAGCGCCACTGCAGGCGCGTTCCCGGCCGCGGCGGCTTGCTCGCGCGCAGCTGGACGATCGCTTCGTGCGCATCGAGCACGCGTTCGACGAGCGCCTCGACGCGCCCGCCGGTGTCCTTCGTCCCGTGCAGGCGCGCGCGGATCACGCGCGTGTCGTTGAAGACGAGCAGGTCGCCGGGCGAGATCAGCGTCGGCAGGTCGCGGAAGCGAAGGTCGGTGAGCGAATCGCGCGCGACGTGAAGCAGTCGCGAGTCGGCTCGGCGCGCGCCCGGGTGCTGGGCGATCAGCTGGGAGGGAAGCTCGAAGTCGAAGTCACCGAGGCGCATCGGCCCGGATTGTAGGATCGTCGGCGCCGGGCGTCGTTCCCGGCTGCTGTTTCGGCGGCGCTTCGCGATTCGCCCGTTGCTTCGAGGGGCCCGCCGAACGCATCAGGTTGTGCAGGGTGTTCACCAGCGCGACGTGCGAGAACGCCTGCGGGAAATTGCCGCACAGCCGACGCGAGCGCGGGTCGTATTCCTCGGCGAGCAGTCCGAGGTCGTTGCGCACCGAAAGCAGCCGATCGAGCAGCGCGTGCGCGTCGTTCAGGCGCCCGAGCAGCACGTATGCGTCGACCAGCCAGAACGTGCACGGCAGGAATGCGCCTTCGCTGCCGCTCACGCCGTCGTCGACGTCCTCCGGCCGGTAGCGCAGTACGAAGCCATCGCGCACGAGTTCGCGCTCGATCGCCTGCACGGTGCCGGCGAAGCGCTCGTCTTCCGGGGCGACGAAGCCGGTCTCGGCGACGAGCAGCAGCGAGGCGTCGAGCGCCTGTCCGCCGTAGTGCTGAACGAAGGTGTTGCGCTCGCGGTCGAATCCGCACTCGAGGATCTGCGAGCGGATCTGCTCGCGGATCGAGCGCCATCGATCGAGCGGACCGTCGAGGCCGAAGTCCTCGATCGCCTTGGCGGCACGATCGAAGGCCACCCAGCACATGAGCTTCGAGTACGTGAAATGGCGAGCCGGGCCGCGCACTTCCCAGATGCCGCGGTCGGGTTCGCGCCACTTGCGCTCGAGCGTAGCGAGCAGCTCGCGCTGCAGCCGCCACGAGTCCTCGTCCCAATCCAGGCGCGAGCGCCGGCTGGCGTGCGCCACGTCCATCAGCTCGCCGTAGACATCCAGCTGCAGCTGGTCGTGCGCTGCATTGCCGACGCGCACCGGGCGACTGCCGGCGTAGCCGGGGAGCCAGGGGAGCTCGAACTCGGTAAGCCGACGCTCGCCCGCGAGGCCGTACATGATCTGCATCTGCTCCGGGTCTCCGGCCGTGGCGCGCAGCATCCACTGCCGGAACGCCTGTGCCTCGTCGAAGTAGCCCGAGTTCAGCAGCGCGTACAGCGTCATCGTCGCGTCTCGGATCCAGCAATACCGGTAGTCCCAGTTGCGCACGCCACCCGGGTCCTCGGGCAGCGACGTGGTAGGCGCGGCGACCAGGCCGCCGGTGGGGCGGTGATTGAGCAGCTTCAGCGTGATCAGCGAACGCAGCAGCGCGTGCTTCCATGCCTGCGGTGCGTTCTTCGGAAGCGTGCAGCGATCGCACCACGAATTCCACCAGGCGGCGGTGCGTTCGAGCAGCACGCTGCGGTCGTCGACGAACGAAGCCTGCCGATGAGACGGGTGATAGGCGAGCGTGAACGGCACCGCGTCGCCGGTCCCGATCTCGAACGCGGCGTGCGTGCGCATGGATTCGTTCTTCAGCGTCGCGGCCGTGACGAGCTCGACGGCGTCGGGTCCGGCCACCGCGCGCAGGCCGTAGTCGCGCCGGCGAACCCACGGCACCGTGCGCCCGTAGCCGAAGCGAAGCGTGAAATCCATCGATACTCGCGAGCGCCCGGACAGGCCACGCACCAGGCGCACGAGCTCGCCCGTGCGGTCGTCGTCGCCCGGCGGCATGAAATCGGTGACCGAGAAGACGCCGTGCGCGGTCTTGAAGCGGGTCTCGAGGATCGCGGTGCGCGGCAGGTAGCGCCGCGTCGCCTCGCAGCGCTCGTCGGCCGGGCCGATGCGCCAGCGACCGTGCTCGGGCGTGCCGAGCAGCGCGGCGAAGCACGCGTCGGAATCGAAGCGAGGCAGGCACAACCAGTCGATCGAACCATCGCGCGCAACCAGCGCGGCGGTCAGCAGGTTGCCGATCAGTGCGTAGTCCTCGATCGGCTTGCAGGAGACGGCTTGCGAGTCGAACGCCATTGTCGATGGTCGCGCGCGTTCGCCTGCAGGCGCGCGCTTGCCCCTGCCTGCGCCGTGCGCAATCGCCGCGCGCCCGGCTTGTCCCTGTGCCGGCGGCGGCCGCATAATCGCGCCTTCGTTGCGGCGGGCTTCCTGTTGCGACGGCGCCGGAGTGGTGGAACTGGTAGACGCGCCGGACTCAAAATCCGGTGCCCGAGAGGGCGTGCGGGTTCGATTCCCGCCTCCGGCACCATGTATATCTGCGGGCCATCGCCGCGATGAGCAACGGACGACCCCGCGGTACATCGCGGGGCCCCGTAATACGTGCCTGGCTCCGGAATTCAGACGGGATCGACGTCCGGCGCGAGCAGGATGCGCACTCGTGCCTGCGAGCGAACCTGCTCACTCGAAACGTTCGCGTCGCCCGCGCTCGCGGCGGCCTTCGGGCCTTGCGCATTCGACTGCACGAGTAGCGGCTCGGCCGGTTGCGGGTCGCGCGCATCGACCACCCGAGGTGTTACTCCTGTTCGGATGTGCAGCAGCGATGAAGGGAAACGTAGGTCGTTCCGTTTCGACCACGGGTGCCATCCTGCAAGGTGCGCATGAACTCACGCTGAATCACTGGCTCATCGCCGATTCAGGTTTCGAGCGAGTGCGCTTTACGCGCGCCGGGAAACGCGCTCTGCACGTTGCCCACCTCGGTACATGACCCCGAGCGAGGGAAGCGGATGATCGTCGAGGGTTGGAACCCGCTCGGCAGTCACCGGGTCGTTCACGACGATCAGGTCTTCGAACTGTTTGGCCGCGGCGGTGTTCCAGGCTTGCCCGGCTGTAGGTGATTCGTCGCAGGTGGCCGAGCATCCGGAGCGGCTTCGCCGTGCGATCGAGGGGGAGGGCTGCGGATCGGGATAGCGCGAGTTGTCGATGCTCAATCGAAACCCTGCGCCGGAACGGCAACCGGTCGCAAGAGCTCACGGTACCCGCTGAAGACACGTTCGGCTTCCCGCAGGAGCGTTTTCTCAGGGACACGATCGTCCGGCAGGCGCAGGACGAGGTTCTGCAGCATGGCAACGAAGAGCGCCGTTGCGACCGGCGCTTCGATGTCCGCGCGGATGCAGCCCTGTCGCTGGCCTCTGGCAATCAGTCGGCTCAGGCGGAACTCGTAATGCAGGACCACCTTCCGCACACGACGGCGAAGGCGCGCGTCGGCGCACTGCAGCGTCCAACCGAGGATGCGGCGCGGCGTGTCCGGATGCCGGGCGATGAACGATACGTGCGAATCGAACACGTGCTCGAGTCGATGAAGCGCGTTTCCGTCCGGTAGTCCGGCCTCGCGCAGCAGGAGAAAGACCCGTTGCCTCACCTGCGACAGGAACCGGTCCTTGCTGCGACGGCAATGCGGCTCAGGCGGATCGTCCGCGTTGGCGGACCGCGATGAGGCTCCCGACTCGGCAAGCAGCCACGCACGGTTGACGGCCTTCCACCGGTCTAGAACGGCTCGGTCGATCTCACCCATGGCTGGTCGGCGCTCGCTCGAAGCGCAGGAGAGAGATGGTCATCAGCGCTTCTCGTAGAAGTGATCGATGAACGCCGTGCGGTAGTTCTGATGGCAGCCCAGGCAACTCTGCTGCAGCTTCGCGAATGCGGCGATGACCGCCTGGCCGTCGCCGCGCGCCGCTGCGTCTCCCATGCTGGCCGCAGCGTCGTGAACCTGCCCGTCGAAGCCGCGGAATTTTCCGGCGTCGGTGCCGAGCCAGGTGAGGATGCGCATTTTCTCCATCACGGGCGGCTGCTCGTGATTCGCGATCTTCGGTGCCAGTTCAGCCACCCGGGCCCAATCTTCCTTCGAGATCGCCGCGGTGACGGCCTGCATGTCCTGACCGAGCTGTTTCATCACGCTCTGTAACGCCATCGGCTTCGTCGCTTCGTCGGCGCGGGCCGACGGAAGCGCGGTGAGCGTGAGCAAGGCGGCGCACAGCGCCGCGGCAGGAGTGGAAACACGTTTCGAGTTCTTCATCGGTTGCTCCTTGCGTGGACTCGTCGGTTCAACGCTGCAGCACGTACGTGCCGGGCGCGTCTTCGATCGGCGGGTAGCCGCGCTTGGCCGCACCTGTCGTCGACGGCGGCGCAACGCGCTCGCCCGAACGCGCGGCGAGCCATTCGGACCACTCGATCCACCAGGATCCTGGTTTGGCTTCTGCGTTGCGCACCCATTCGTCGGCGCCCAGGCACAGATCGCCGTGGTGTCGCGTGGCGACGCGGTAGCGCCGGCGCGCGCGGCCCGGCTCGCTGACGATGCCGGCGTTGTGGCCGCCGCTGGTGAGCACGAAGCTCACGTCGCCGTCCACGAGATAGTGGATCTTGTATACCGAGCGCCACGGCGCGACGTGGTCGCGCTCGGTGCCGACCGCAAAGAGCGGCACGCGGATGTTCTGCAGCGCGGCCGGACGTCCGTCGACGAGAAAGCGCCCCGCGGCCAGTTCGTTGTCGAGGTAGAGCCGTTGCAGGTACTCGGTGTGCATGCGGTACGGCATGCGCGTGGAGTCGGCGTTCCACGCCATCAGGTCGATCATCGGCGTGCGCTCGCCCATCAGGTACTCGCGCACGCGCCGTGACCAGACCAGGTCGTTCGAGCGCAGCATCTGGAAGGCGCCCGCCATCTGGTCGGCCGACAGGAAGCCGCGGTTCCACATCATGCTCGCCAGGTAGTGCATCTGGCTGTCATCGATGAACAGCGCCAGTTCGCCCGGTTCGGTGAAGTCGGTCTGCGCGGCCAGCAACGTGAGCGATGCCAGTCGATCGTCGCCGCGGCCGGCCATGGCCGCGGTTGCGATCGACAGCAGCGTGCCGCCCAGGCAATACCCGGTGGCGTGCACTTTTCGGCCAGGCACGATCGCACCGATCGCATCGAGCGCCTCCATGACGCCGAGCCGCCGGTAGTCGTCCATGCCGAGATCACGATCCTCGACGCCGGGGTTGCGCCACGAGACGCAGAAGACCGTATGGCCCTTGCCGACCAGGTAGCGGATCAGCGAGTTGTGCGGCGACAGGTCGAGGATGTAGTACTTCATGATCCAGGCCGGCACGATCAGCACCGGCTCGGCGAATACCGATTCCGTCGTCGGCGCGTACTGGATCAGTTCGATGAGTTCATTGCGATGGACGACCTTGCCGGGCGTCACGGCGACGTCCTTGCCGACGACGAAGTCTTCGGTCCCCACCGGCGGGCGGTTCGTTGCGAGGCGGCCGACGTCTTCCGCCCAGTTCTGCAGGCCGTGCACGAAATTCATGCCGCCGGTCTCGACGACCTTGTCGATCACCTCGGGGTTGGTCCATGGATTGTTCGACGGCGAGGACACGTCGAGCACCTGTCGGGCGCCGAAGGAGACCACGTCTTCGTGGTGCGGACTCACACCGGGAACCGCGTGCGTCACGTTGTGCCACCACTGCTGTTGCAGCAGAAAGGCCTGCACCCACAGCGAGAAGGGGGGTCTCTTCCAGGCATCGCCGGTGAAACGGTAGTCGCCGGGCAGCGCTTCGATGCACGGCGGCGTCGCAGGGTCGGCGGCGGAGGCCATCAGGCACGACAGCAGCCGCGCCGCTTTCTCGTTGGCCTTGAACGCCAGCTCCATCTGCTTGCCGGGTGCGATCGCCAGATGCATCGACCAGTCGAACAGGGCCAGCGCCAGCGCGGCCGGCGACATGCCGCCGCTCCATCGCGCGCGTTGCGCGGTAGACAATCGGTCGATCGCGCGGAAGCCCTCGTACGACTGCATCGTGTCGGTGGGCACGGGCGGGATCGCTGCGGTGCCCGCAGAGACGCCCGGTTGCATCAATTGGTTCATTCGATCTCTCCTTCGTCAGAATTCCAGGCTCAACGCAATCGAACCGAAGGCGTGTTGCCCGCGTTGCTCGTCGAACTCGCGTGTGCGCCAGACCCGCATCAGCGCCAGCCGGATTCCGCGGCCGGCGACAAGCCACTGGCTGCTGACGCCGATCGCGGCTTGCGCCACCCAGGGACGGCGGCTGACGTGGTGGCTGCTTCGAAACAGATTGCCGTCGAGCGAGAAATCCCAGGCGACGGCCTTCGCTTCCAGATTCGCGAACACGTGTGCGCCGGGCCGAGGCGCCGCCGCGGACTGTGGTTGCATCGTGCGCAGCGCCGATGCGGCAGACGGCGGACGGTTCTCGGCGCCGGGACGGGTCGGGTAGCTGCCGAAATCGTTGGGCAGGTTCCATCCTGAGCGCAACTCGATGCCGATGTTGGCGGCAGTCTCGATATTGCCCAGGCGCAGCGCGTGGCTGCCGATGGCGTCGGCTCGCCATCCCGGTTGAATCGCGCCGTCGGCCCACGGCTTGAACTTGCGCTCCATCGCGAGCTGGAAAGCCGGTTCGTTGCGAAGCTGGTTGTCCCAGCCGTGGAAGCGCTCGAAACCGCGCAGCCGATGCACCAGGTCCTGCGACTGCTCGGCGAGCGACCACGGACCGATCACGCCCAGCGTGATTTCGCGCGTGTCGAGCATCTCGTAGCCGACTCCCGGCGCAGGCACGCGCCGGTTCCAGGCCAGGCCCATGTACAGCAGACCCGCGTAGGGGCGGTCGTTGCGGATCAGGTCGGTGCGGTCGTTGTCCTCGGGCGTGTACATCGCCTGGCCGATGCGAAGCACCACGTTCCGTGACGCAGAGGCATCGGCGGCGCTGCGCCCGAACCCCGGATCGGCCAAGGCAATGAAGCGGGTGTACAGCTCGAGGGGCAGCGGCAGGCAGTCCGGGCGCAAGCGGCCTTCCAGATCGCGAGACACGAGGGCGAGCGCCACCCCGTTCGTGTAGTTGCGGTCGCTGCCGACGAACAGATCGTTCTCCAGCCGCAGCGTGCCGCCGCGCCAGCGCAAGGTCTGTTCCGGCGTACACGGTTCCTGGCCGATCATCGGTGCAGGTTCCGAAGCATGGCCGGCGGCGGGCGCGAGCATCGGGCCCGACAACAACGAGGCTGCAACGCACTGCGCGATTGCCCGACGCCGGGAGCAGCCGGTCGGATCGCCGCGGTGGAAGACCGGGTTCATCGGTCGCTCGTGCTGACCTGTTGGAGCGACGGACGCGCAGGCGACGTCGAAATCGCGGCCGGTGCCTCCCAGCCGCCGCCGAGCGCCTTGTACAGCGCCACCAGTTGCACGGCGGCCGCTGTGTGAGCGCGCGCGTTCGCGCTTTCCGAGTCGTGCAGCAGGCGCTCGGCCGCCATCAGTTCGACCAGCGAGATGTCACCGGCCGCGTAGCGCGCCCGTGCGTGGTCGTGGCTGCGACGGTTTGCGTCCAGCGCAATCGTGCGCCGTGCGAGCGTGTCGAGCCCTGCGTGATAGTCGCCCAGCGCGCGCTCCGCGTCGCCCAAGGCGGCGAGCACCGCCTGGACGTAGGCGAGCAGCGCCCGCCGTTCGGCCGTCTCGCGCGCGCGGATCTCTGCGCGCACGCGGCCCCCGTCGAACAGTCGCCAGGAAACGAGCGGCAGGATCGAGAAGCGCGCGCTCGATGCATCGAACCAGTCGCCGACATCGAGCGCCTGGAATCCGCCGCCGACGCCGATCGAAAGCTTCGGGAACAACTCGGCGGTGGCGACGCCGATGTCGGCCGTGCTCGCCGCCAGTCGTCGTTCCGCCGCCAGCACGTCGGGGCGGCGACGCAACACGTCTGCACGCTCGCCGACCGGCAGCGCGCGCAGCGTGATCGACTCCGGCACGGTGTCCAGCAGCGCCAGTTCGCGCTCGGGCGGTTCGCCCAGCAGCACGCCCAGGCCGAGCACCGCCGCGCGCTGGCGCGCGCGCAACTCGGGGAGCGCGGCGTTCGCGGTGGCCCACTGTCCGTAGGCCGCCTCGACGTCGGCCAAGGACGCATCGCCCGCCGCCTGGCGCTTGCGGACCAGGTCGAGCGTCTGCTGCAACGTGGCCGACATCGCCTGTTGTGCACGCAGCTCGTAGGCCGCGCCGACCGCGCTGAACCAGGTGCGGGCGACTTCGGCGACGATCCGCATGCGCGCGCCTTGTGCATCGGCTTCGCTCGCCTGCACCTTGGCCTGCGCACTTTCGAGGGCCCGCCGCTGGCCACCGAAGACGTCGATCTCCCACGACGCGTCGAATCCCGCGTCGTGGATCGTCTGCGTCGCCTCCAGGCCGGGAATGGCGCCGATCGGCAACGGACCGTTTTCGCTCTGTCGACGCCGGTTGACGCTGGTGCCCGCCGACACGACTGGTGCCTGCCCGCCGGCGACGCGGTCGCGCAGAGCGCGTGCCTCGTCGATGCGTGCCGTGGCCTGGCGCAGATCGAGGTTGCGCGCGAGCGCCGTGTCGACGAGGCGTTCGAGCACCGGATCGTTCAGCGTCGACCACCAGCGCGCGAGATCCGCCGGCGCCGCACTGTTCACGGCCGCCTCGCTCCAGCCGCTGCCGATCGCGACCGGCGGTGGTGCGTGGTAGTCGGGCCCGACTGTCGTACAGGCCGTCAGCGACGCGCTCAGGAACATGCTGCCGAGCAGCGGCACGGTGCGATGGGTCATTGCAGGCGCCCTCGAACGAAGACGGTGGCCATCGTGAGCGTCGCCAGCGCGATGACGATCAGCGGCCAGAGGCTGGCGGCGATGTCGGCGGTTGGCATCGCCTTCAGGAAGCTGCCTTCGACGATGATCAGGAAGTGCGTGAGCGGGATCGCTTGCGCCAGCCATTGCAGCGCCACCGGCATGTTCTCCACCGGCGTGGCGAAACCCGACATCAGGACGGCGGGGACGCCGATCGCGAAGGCACCGAGGATCGCCTGCTGCTGGGTGGCGCTGACGGCGGAGATCATCAGACCGATGCCGACCACCGACAGGATGAACAGCGCCATGCTCGCCAGCAGCAGCCAGAACGAGCCGCTGAAGGGGATCCGGAACAGCCACACGCCGGACGCGATCATCGACAGGCCGAGAATGGTGCCGATCGCCAGCGCCGGCAGCGACTTCGACACAATGATTTCCGGCGTGGAGGTGGGCGAGACCAGCAACTGGTCGAAGGTGCCCAGTTCGCGCTCGCGGGCGATCGACAGCGACGTGATCAGCAGCGCACTGAAGAGCGCGAGGATGCCCGTCAGGCCGGGAACGATGAACCAGCGATAGACGAGATTCGGGTTGAACCAGTTGCGCACCACCACCGGCGCGGCCGCGCCCGCTGCTTCGGGCACGGCCACGGCGCCGACGTCCGCCGCGATGGCGGAGAGGTAGCCGACGGCGATCTGCCCCGAGTTGCTGCGCCGTCCGTCGACGAGCACCTGCACCCGGCCGCTGTCGCCCGTGGCGATGTTGCGCGAGAAGTCCGCCGGGATGTCGAGCGCGGCGATTACCTGTCCGCGATCGATCAGGCCGCGCAGCGCACGACTATCGTCGACGTGCCGCACCTTCGTGATGAACCCGGCGCTGTCGAGGCGTTGGATCAGTTCGCGTGACCAGCGGCCCGCGTCCTGGTTGTGCACGGCGACGTCGACATTGCGCACTTCCAGCGTGGCGGCGAACGCGAACACGAGCAATTGCAGCAGCGGCGGCACGAAGACGACCATCCGACTGCGCGGATCGCGCAGGATGCTGAGCACTTCCTTGGTGAACTGCGCACGCAGGCGCGTGAGGTCGAAGCGATCGGAGCGGCCCGCCATGGCTTCTCAGGCCTCGAGGTTCTTGCGCGTGGCGCGCTTGGCCAGCACGAAGAACAGCACGCCGATCACGGCCATCGCGAGCAGGTTCGGCGCGAAGACCGCCCAGATGTCGCCCGCCAGGAATACTGTCTTCAGCGACGAGACGAAATAGCGCGCCGGAATCAGCCAGGTGAGCGCCTGGATCGACGCCGGCATCGCGTCGATCTCGAACAGGAAGCCCGACAGCATGAACGCGGGCAGGAAGCCCGAGAACAATGCGATCTGCGCCGCGAGGAACTGGTTGCGCGCGAGCGAAGAGATCAGCAGCCCCTGGCCCAGCGCCGGCACCATGAACGCCGCCGACAGCACGAGCAGCGCGACGAGCGAGCCGCGCAGCGGCACGTCGAACACGAAGACGGCCAGCGCGGTCGCGGCGAGCGTCGCGAGCATGCCCAACCCGAAGTAGGGCAGCAGCTTGCCGACGAGGATTTCCGCGACCGAAGCCGGCGTCGAGAGCACCGCCTCCATCGTGCCGCGTTCCCATTCGCGCGCGACCACGAGGGCGGTCAGCATCGTGCCGATGATCGACATGACGATCGCGATCGAGCCGGGCACCAGCGAGCGGCGGCTCTCCAGTTCGGCGTTGAACCAGTAGCGCGGCTCGAGCGCCACGACCGGCGCCGCGGCTGCGTTGCCGAGCCCGGCGCGCCAGGTCTGCACGACGCCCTGCGCGTAGTTCGAAACGAAATTGGCGGTATTCGGTTGCGAGCCGTCGGTGACCACCTGCACGAGGGGCTCGCCGCTGCGCTCGGCCAGGCGACGTTCGAAATCCTGCGGGATGACCACGAAGCCGCGCAGCCGGCCCGAGACGACCTGGTCGGCGACCTCGCGTCGATCGTGGGCGAAATGCACGTCGAGGTAGCGCGTGCCGGCGAAGGCGGCGGCCAGCGCCTGCGCCGAGGCGCCCTGCGACTCGACGACCACGCCGACACGCACCTGGCGCACGTCGAGCGACACTGCATAGGCGAACAGGAACAACAGCACCACCGGCAAGACGAAGGCGATGAGCAGCGTGGACGGATCGCGCAGCGCCTGCAGGCTTTCCTTGCGCACGAGGGCACGCAGGCGGCGAGCATCGAAACGGCGCGTGGCGCCTGGGTCGACGCGTCGCCGGGGGCGACCGTTGCCATCGGAGCGATCGACGCCTTCGACACGATTCATGCCGTCGCCTCGTCGACGAGATCGGCGGACTCGACGAGGTGGATGAACGCATCCTCCATCGTCGGGTCCGGGCGCTCGTCGTCGACTGCCCCGCGCTTGAGTGCGTCGGGTGTGTCGAGCGCGATCAGCCGCGCGCGATACAGCATCGCCACGCGATCGCAATACTCGGCCTCGTCCATGAAATGGGTGGTGACCATCACCGTCACGCCCTTGCGCGACAGCCCGTTGATGTGCGTCCAGAATTCGCGACGGGTGATCGGGTCGACGCCCGAGGTCGGCTCGTCCAGGAACAGCACGGGCGGGCGATGCATCAGCGCACAGGCGAGCGCCAGGCGCTGCTTGTGCCCGAGCGGCAACGAGTCGGGCGCGGAGGACAGCCAGGCGGAGAGATCGAAGGTCTCGATCATTTCGTCGATGCGCTCGCGCCGCGTACCGGCTTCCAGGCCGTAGACGCCGGCGGAGAACTCCAGGTTCTGGCGCACCGAGAGCAGGCCGTAGAGCGAGAACTTCTGCGCCATGTAGCCGAGCCGCGCCTTCGCCGCGCCGGTTGCACGGCGCAGGTCCATGCCTGCCACCTTCGCTTCGCCGTGCGTGGGCTTCAGCAGCCCGCACAGCATCTTGAAGGTGGTCGACTTGCCGGCGCCGTTCGGACCGAGCAGGCCGAAGATCTCGCCCTTGCGCACGTCGAAGCTGACGGCGTCGGTCGCGGTGAAATCGCCGAAGCGCTTGGTCAGGTTGCGGCAGGAGACGGCAACATCCGAGTCGAGCTGCACCGGGGGCAGTCGCTCGGCCAGCGCCGAAGTGCCGCCCGGCCCACCGCCCAAGAGATCGATGAAGGCATCCTCGAAGCGCGCCGGCACCGCCGCCAGGCGCGCGTCGACGCGCTCGGCCAGCGCGACGACCTGCTCGTCGCCCGCGTCGGCGCGCAGCACCACGCGCACACCGGCGCCCTGGATCACGCCGTCGCCGACGCTTTGCAGATCGAGCGCCTCGGCGAGCACCGCACGGCGCTGATCGCCGACGTCTTCGAGCCGGAAGCTGCGGCCTTCGAGGCGGCCGGTGAGATCGCCAGGCGGCCCGTCGAAGGCGAGTTCGCCCTCGTTGAGCAGCAGCACGCTGTCGCAGCGCTCGGCCTCGTCGAGATAGGCGGTGGACCAGACCACCGCCATTCCCTCGTCGGTCAGCGCCTGCACCATGCGCCACAAGTCCTGTCGGCTGACCGGGTCGACGCCGACGCCGGGCTCGTCGAGCAGCAGCACGGCGGGGCGCGCCATCAGCGCGCAGGCGAGCCCGAGCTTCTGCTTCATTCCGCCGGAGAGCTTGCCGGCCAGGCGCCCGGTGAACGGACCGAGCCGCGTGAAATCGAGCAGTTCGGAGAAGAGGCTCTCGTGCCGCGCGACGTCCATGCCGCGCAGTTGCGCGTACAGGCGCATGTTCTCCATCACCGACAGGTCTTCGTACAGGCCGAAGCGCTGCGGCATGTAGCCGCTGACCACGTGGATCGCGTCGTTGTCGCGCACGACGTCGAATCCGGCCAGCGTGGCCCGCCCGGCGTCGGGCACCAGCAGTCCGGTGAGGATGCGCATCAGCGTCGTCTTGCCCGCGCCGTCCGGGCCGACCAGTCCTGTGAGCTTTCCGTACTCGATGCGCGCGCTGAGCCCGCGCAGCGCGTGCACGCTGCCGAAGCGCTTCTCCACGCGATCGATGACGACGGCAGCTTCGCGGTCGCGCGCCAATTCAATCGCTCCACTGCCGAGCGGCGTGTGTTTTTCGATCTGCGAGATGCACGAGGCATTCGAGCGAGCAAAGGCGAGCGGCGTTGTCCGTTTTCGCTGACGATGGAAAGACGTCTTCCTTCGCGCAGCGCAAGCGTTGCCCGAGCGCCTGCCGCGAACGCGCCAACGTGGGAAAGAAGATCGTCCCCACCTCAGGCGCCCTTCGCGGCGGGCCGAACGTCGACCTCGACAGTCACCGGCATGCCCTGGCGCAACGCATCGTCCGCGTCGTCGACGACGATCCGCAGGCGGTAGACGAGATCGGTGCGAAGGTCGGTGGTCTCCACCGTCTTCGGCGTGAACTCGGCGCGCGGCGAGACGAAGCCGACCTGGCCGCTATACGCCTTCTCCGACGCATCGGTGCGCACGCGTACCGGTGTTCCGGGGGCAATGCGCCCCAGGTCGGGCTCGCCGACGTAGGCGCGCACGTACACCGGCGCATCGAGGCTCAGGCTGTACACGGTGCTCTGGCTCGCCACCATGCTGCCCGGCTCGCGCACGCGCGCGATCACGGTGCCGTCGCTGGGGGCATGCAACGCGGTGTCGGCCAGCGCGGTCGCCGCCTGTGCGCGGGCCGCCTCCGCAGCGGCCAGGCGCGCTTCGGCGGCGGCGATGTCTTCGCGGCGAAAGCCTTCGGTGGCCTGCGACAACGCTGCGCGAGCCGCGTTGACGCCGGCAAGCGCCTGCTCGTGCGCGGCGCGCGCGGCGTCGACGGTGCGCTGGCTGTTGGCACCCGACGCGAGCAGGCCGCTCTGGCGGCGGTAGTTGCGTTCGGCGTCGCCGGCGGCGGCCGATGCGCGGTTCAGCGCTTCGCGCGCCTGCGTGATCTCCTGCGGGCGCAGCCCGCGCCGCAGCTTCGCGAGTTCCGCCCGTGCCACGCCCACCGACGCTTCGGCGGCCGCGAGCGCTTCCTCGTAGGGCCGCGCATCGATGGTGGCCATGCGGGCGCCGGCGCTGACGGCGTCGCCCTCCTCGAAGGCCATCTGCGTCACACGTCCGGGCTGCCGGAAGGCCAGTTGCACTTCGCGGATGTCCACGTTGCCGTACAGGCGCAGCGGGCCGTCGTCGTCGCCCCGGTGCTGCATCCACGCGTACGCGAAGCCTCCCGCGACGAGGACGACGGCGGCGGCGAGGAGCGATTTCGCGCTCGTCTTCACGGTCACGCCCCGGCTGCGATGCCGCGACGATAGATGGCGAAGACCGCCCGCGCGTCGCGGCGGATCTGGCCGACCTTGCCGGCCAGCATCGACTGCATCACCAGCCCCTGAATGGTGCCGATGAAGAGAACCGCCGCGGCGTTCACGTCCAGGCCAGGGTCCAGTTCGCCCTGCGCCTTGCCTGTCTCGAGCAGGCCATGCAGCCGCGTTTCGTATTGACGGATCAGCGTCTGGACCATCTTCTTCGGCAGTGACTTGCCGGGGCGCTGCAGTTCGCCGAACAGCATCCGCGGCACGCCGGGGTGCCGCGCGACGAAATCGATGTGTGCCATGAACATCGCTTCGAGCGCGGCGAGCTGCGACGCGGCGCCCTCGGCGGCCTCGTCCACGCGGGCGAGCAGCCGCTCGCTCACCCAGGACATCGCCGCCTCGAGGATCGCGTCCTTGTTCGGGAAGTGGCGGAAGAGCGCGCCCTGCGTCAGTCCCATGCGTTCGGCGATCGCCGTGGTGGTGATGTCGGCCGGGTTTTGCTCGGCCGCCAGGTCGACGACGGCTTCGACGGTGGCGGCGCGGCGTTCCTGCGCGGGGAGCGGTTGCGGGCGTGGGTTCACGAGGATGTCTCCATTGAGTGAGTAATAGATTACTAGCTAGTAGATCTCCAGGCAATGATCCCCTGCTGGCTGGCGGGATTCGGCCCGCCGGCGTTCGCACGACGGCGGCGAGTCGGATGGGTCGCGGTTCGATTGACGGATCCTGCAAGGCCCCCTAATTGCGAGTGCCCGCGGAATCTGCGGCACATCGACGGCGTCACCTACCCGAGAGCGACGTCGACGTCGCCGACATCGCCAACCACGAGCGCATTCAGTGGGCAACCAGGGCAAGCTCGTCACGGCGGACCAGGTGAAGGTGGCGCGGTAGTGTTCGCAAGTGAGCATCGACTCGTTCTACAACGACTACGGCCTGTGGTTCATCTTCGGCGTCGTGCTGCTGCAGCAGCTCGGCCTGCCGATTCCGGCGTATCCGCTGCTGATCCTGGCCGGCGCGCAGACCGTCGTTGACCCGGCGCATGGTCTGTGGGCGCTCGTGCTTTCCGTCGTCGCGTCGTCGATCGGCAATTTCGCGTGGTTCCTCGCGGGCAAGCGCTACGGCCATCGCGTGCTGAAGGCGGTTTGCAGAATTTCGTTGTCGCCCGAGTCGTGCGTGCGGCAGGCGGAGAACACGTTCGAGCGCTACGGCCCGGGTAGTCTCGTTCTCGGCCGCTTCGTGCCGGGCCTGGGCATCGTCGCGCCGCCATTGGCGGGCGGCTTCGGCGTCGGAGTGCCGACCTTCCTGCTCTACAACGGCATCGGGTCCGCCCTGTGGGCGCTGTCCGGCCTCGCGCTCGGGTGGGCGTTCCACACCGAAGTCGATTGGCTGCTCGATGCGTTGTCAGCGCTCGGCAACCGTGCCGCGGGCGCCATCGCGCTCGGGGTTGCGGTGTACGTGGCGCACCGCGGGTAGCAACGGTGGCGCTTTCGTCGATTGTTGCGGGCTGCGCGGATCGGCGTCGACGAACTGCGCGAGTTGATGGAGCGCGGCGATGCGCCGCTCATCCTCGATGCGCGCTCGGCGGTCCTGCGCAAGCTGGATGCGCGCAGCATTCCGGGCTCGATTCCGGTCGATCTCGACGATCTCGATCGCGCCTTCGAAGCGATTCCGCGTGACCGCGAAGTGGTCGTCTATTGCGCCTGCCCGAACGAGGCCACGGCAGCGAGGATCGCCTCGCAGCTGCAGAAGCGTGGAATTGCGCGCATTCGCCCGCTCGCCGGCGGAATCGACGAGTGGGAGAAGGCGAACGCGCCTCCGAGCGATCGACCGTGAATGCTCAGCAGGCTTCGATCAGGGCGCCCGCAGCAGCGGGCGCCCCGGGGAAGCATCAGGACCGGCGATCGGGCGCATTCCAGTGGACGCGAACCACGGCCCGGGACTGCACTTCGTCGCGCGTCAGCGTGCTCGGGTGCGCGGCCGCGTACTCGGGATCGACGCGCGGGCCTTCGGCGTTCGACTGGATCAGGGGCGCCGCATTCCGGCTGTACGCCAGCTCGCCGGTCACCGACTCGATGGGCGCGATCGTGGCGACGACCGGACCCGCGGGTACGGCTTGCGGATAGTCGGTTTCGATCGTCTGCGCGTTCACGGTGAGGGCCGCGAAGGCGAAAACGGCGGGCGTGGCGATTTTGATGATCGATTTCATGATGGTTCCTTGATGCTGGGTTGTGCGAACACCCGCGCCGACTCGGCGCGGTGTGTTCGGCCGGTTTGCCTGCTCGGGACGCTCAGACCGGGTCGACGTCCGGGGCGCGGAGGAAGCGGACGCGCGCGTCGGAACGAAGCGAGTCGCTGCTCGCGCTCGAGTCACGCTGGCTGGCTACGACCGTCGGACCTTGCGCGTTCGACTGCACGAGCAGCGGTTCGACCTGGCGCAGTTCGCGCGCGTCGACCAACTGTTCGGCGGCCAGCGCGGTCCCGCCGACGAACGGGTAGTCGGTCTCGATCGTCTGGGCCTGGCTTCCGACCGCGGCAAAGGTGAGGGCGGCGGCGATACCGAGCTTGTGGATCTGGGTCATCGTGTTTCCTCTTCGTGTCAGTGTTTGCGATGAATGAATGTTACGGAGAAACGAAGAGTCGATAAACCGGGTCTGGGTGGACATAATGTCCACTCATAGAGACAATGGAAGGCATGAACGACCTCAACGAACTCGCGCATTTCGCCGCCGTCGTCCAGCACGGCGGCTTCACCGCCGCTACGCGTGCGACCGGGATCCCCAAGTCCAGCCTGAGCAAGTCGGTCTCGCGTCTCGAGAGCCGACTGCAGCTGAAACTGCTGGAGCGTTCGACGCGTCGCTTTCGGGTCACCGACGTGGGCCGCGAGTTCCACGAGCATTGCGTGGCCATGCTCGAGAGCGCCGAGTCCGCCGAGGCGGTCGCGGCGCGTGCGACCAGCGAGCCCGGCGGCAGCGTGCGGATGAGTTGCCCGCAAGGCCTGCTGCAGCAACTCGTCGGCGACGTCCTGCCCGGATTCCTGTTGCGCTACCCGAAGGTGAGCCTCGATCTGCAGGTCATCAACCGGCGGGTCGACCTGATCGAGGAGGGGGTCGATGTCGCAATGCGCGTGCGCGAGCGCATCGACGCCGAACGCTCGATGATCGCGCGTCCGCTCGGCAGGACGAACCTCGTGATGGTCGCAAGTCCCGCCTTTCTGAAGCGGCACCCGGTGTCGAGCCTCGACGACGTCGCAGCGCTGCCGACGATCGCGCTGCAGGCCGACGGCCGCGCGAGCGAATGGGCGTTCACCCGCACCGATGGGCGTACCGGCAGCGTCCTGCAGCGGCCGCGACTGACGAGTGGCGACAATGAAGCGCTGCTCGAAGCCGCATTGCGCGACGTTGGCGTCGCGCTGCTACCCAGCCACCTCTGTCGCCGCTACCTGCAGGCGGGCGAACTGGTGCGGGTGCTTCCCGAATGGTCGACGTCCTGTGAAACGGTCCACCTCGTGTACACGACGCGCAAGGGGCTGCGTCCCTCGGTGCGCGTGCTCGTCGACTACCTGGTTGCCGAGGTGAGCCCGCTGATCGGCGGGGACGAGCTTCGGGTTGCGGCGTCGCTGCAGGCGATCGGCGCCGGGCGCTGAAGCCCGCTCCGGGTGTCGCTGGTTCGCTCAGCGCTCGCCCATGCCCGCTGCCGGTTCCGGCGCGCTACCCGCGCGCACCTCCTGCTCGATGCGGCCGCCCACGTCGGCGTCGATGCTCCTCCAGTAGTCGAACGCCCGTTCGAGCACCGGCGAGCGCACGCCGCCGAGGAGACTGCCGGCCACCTGCTCGACGAGCGCGGCGCGCTGCGCGTCGTCGAACACCTGGCGCACGAGAATGCCCGGCTGCGTGAAATCGTCGTCATCGGCGCGCAGCGTGTAGGCGCTGCGCACCATCTCGCCGTCGGCCTCCCAGCCGTCGTCCATCGCGCCGTTCTCGTCAGCCCACGGGCGACCGCCGCTGTTGGGCGCGTAGACCGGCGCGTTGCCGCTGTGCTCGACCGTCATCTGGCCGTCGAACATGTACGTGTTGATTGCCACCTTCGGCCGGTTCACCGGCAGCTGATGGAAGTTCGTTCCGATGCGATTGCGCTGCGCGTCGTTGTAGGCGAAGGCGCGCCCGAGCAGCATCTTGTCCGGTGACAGCCCGATGCCGGGTACCGTGTTGCCCGGTGAGAACGCCGCCTGCTCGATCTGCGCGAAGAAGTTCTCCGGGTTGCGGTTCAGCGTCATCGTGCCGACCTCGTGCAACGGCCAGTCGGCGTGCGGCCACGTCTTGGTGAGGTCGAAGGGGTTGAGCCGGTAGGTCTTCGCGTCGGCATAGGGCATCACCTGCACCGACAGCGTCCAGCTCGGATGCTCGCCGCGCGCGATCGCCTCGAACAGGTCGCGACGATGGAAGTCGGCATCCGTGCCGGCCATCGCGGCCGCCTCGGCATTGGTGAAGAACGCCATGCCCTGGCGCGTGTGGAAGTGGTACTTCACCCAGAACTTCTCGCCGGCGGTATTCACCCACAGGAACGTGTGCGAGCCGTAGCCGTTCATGTGGCGCCACGTGCGCGGCAGGCCGCGCACGCCCATCAGGTAGGTCACCTGGTGGGCGGTCTCGGGGTTGCTCGTCCAGAAGTCCCACTGCATGTGGTTGTCGCGCAGTCCCGAGTCGGGCAGGCGCTTCTGGCTGCGGATGAAGTGCGGGAACTTCATCGGGTCGCGCACGAAGAAGATCGGCGTGTTGTTGCCGACCAGGTCGTAGTTGCCTTCGTCGGTATAGAACTTCAGCGAGAAACCGCGCACGTCGCGCCAGGTGTCGGGGCTGCCCATCTCGCCGGCAACCGTCGAGAAACGGGCGAGCATCTCGGTGCGAGCGCCCTTGCGAAAGAGCGCCGCCTTCGTCCAGCGGGAGACGTCGGCGGTGGTCTCGAAGATGCCGAAGGCGCCGGCTCCCTTCGCATGCGGCTGTCGCTCGGGCACCTTCTCGCGGTTGAAGTGCGCCATCTGCTCGAGGAAGTGCACGTCGTGCAGCAGGATCGGGCCGTCGGCGCCGATCGTCAGCGACTGGCGGTCGCTGGGCGCGGGCGCACCGCTGCCGGTGGTGGAGCCGGTGCTCTTCGTGGGCTGGGTCATCTGCTGCTCCTGCGGGTGCGCGGGCCGGTCGACGCAGCATAGGACCAGCGATGCCGGTATCCGGCGGAACTCGCGCCGATGGCGGGGCATTGCCTTCCCCGCAGCGTCCGCCGGAACCGGCATTCGGGCTGCTACATTCGCAACCTGTGGAAGCCGTCCATCAACTCATGCTGGTGGGTGCGCTGGTGATGTTCGCCGGCATCCTGCTCGGCGCATTCTCGTCGCGCTTCGGCATCCCGTTCCTGCTCGTGTTCCTCGTGGTCGGCATGCTTGCCGGCGAGGACGGCATCGGTGGCATCGACTTCGACGACCACCGACTCGCGTTTTTCGTCGGCAACCTCGCGCTGGCGATCATCCTGCTCGACGGTGGCTTGCGCACCAAGCTCGCCACCTTCCGCGTCGCGCTGCGCCCGTCGCTGATCCTTGCTTCGCTGGGCGTAATCCTCACTGCGCTGCCGGTGGGCCTGTTCACCGCCTGGGTGTTCGACATCGACTGGCGGCTCGGCTTGCTGCTCGGATCGATCGTCGGCTCGACCGATGCGGCAGCCGTCTTCGCGCTGCTGCGCGCGAGCGGCACCCGGCTGAACGAACGGGTAGCGAACACGCTCGAGATAGAGTCGGGGATCAACGACCCCACTGCCATCTTCCTCACGACGCTGATGATCGAGGTCCTGATGGCGCCCGCCGAGCTCGAGGGCTGGGGCCTCGTGCGCCAACTCGTCGTGCAGTTCGGCCTGGGCGGCATCCTCGGGCTGGCGCTCGGATACGCAATGGCGTCGGTGATGCGCCGCGCGCACGTCGGCGAAGGCCTGAGCGCGCTGCTGCTGTGCTCGGGCGGCGTGACCGCCTTCGGCATCACCAGCATCCTCGGCGGCAGCGGCTTCGTTGCCGTGTACCTGGTCGGCTTGATCGTCGGCAACCGTCTGCGCCGTACCGCAGACAACCTGCTGCGCGCGATGGACGGCATGGCCTGGCTCGCGCAGTCGAGCATGTTCCTGCTGCTCGGTCTGCTCGTCACGCCGGCCGAGATTCCCGCGATCGCCTGGCAGGCGCTGGCGGTGTCGGCGTTCCTCATGCTCGTCGTGCGGCCGCTGGCGGTCTGGCTGTGCCTGCTGCCGTTCTCCTTTGCACGGCGTGAAGTCGCATTCATGGGCTGGATCGGACTGCGCGGCGCGGTGCCGATCGTGCTCGCCGTGTTCCCGCTGCTGGCCGGCGTGCCGGATGCCGAACTGCTGTTCAACGTCGCCTTCGTCGTCGTCGTCACCTCGCTGCTGCTGCAGGGATCGTCGGTGCCCTTCGCCGCGCGCTTTTTCGGCGTGGGCCTGCCGCCGCGCGACGAGCCGCGCGTGCGTCCCACGCTGTCGGACGACCGCCTTGCCGTGCTCGAATTCCGCATCGGCGAACGCTCGCCGATGCTCGGCATCGACCTGCGCACGCTGATCCTGCCCGAGGGCGCCCGCGTGGTCGGCGTGCTGCGCCGAAATGCCGTGGCGCACGACGACGATGCCGGCGCCCTGATGCGCGACGACGTGGTGATGCTCGTCGCGCCCGACGTCGAGGTCGATCACCTGTCGGACATGTTCACCAGCGTCGACGCCGCTGCGCGCCGGCGTTTCTACGGCGACTTCGTGCTGGAAGGCGCCGCCTCGTTTGCCGACGTCTGCGCGGCTTACGGTTGCCAGGCGAGCCCCGAGCTCGAGGGTCTGTCGCTCGACGAGGCGATGCGCCGGCATGCGCGCCACATCGTCGAGGGCGACGCGGTGCAGCTCTCCGGGCTGCTGCTGATCGCGCGCGAGGTCGTCAACGGCAAGGTCGTGAAGGTGGGATTGAAACTCGAGCGCGCGCGCACACGTCCTCGACCGTGACGCCTGCATGCGCGTCGGGGCGCGAATGGGGCGCCTGCCAGCGGCGCGCCGCGTGTTCACAGGCGGCGCGTCAGCGCAGGTCCTCGTCGAAGTATTCGCCCGGCGCGCGAACGACGGGCACCGCGCGTTGCTCCTCGCGCTGGCGCATCTCGACGCGGCGGATCTTGCCCGAGATCGTCTTCGGCAATTCGGCGAATTCCAGCCGGCGAATCCGCTTGTACGGCGCGAGCCGCTGGCGACAGAAGCGCAGGATGTCGGCGGCCGTGGCTTCGTCGGCCGTGCGTCCGGCAACGAGCACGACGAAGGCCTTGGGCACCGCCATGCGCAGCGGATCGGGCGAGGGCACGACGGCGGCTTCGGCCACCGCCTCGTGCTCGATCAGCACGCTCTCCAGTTCGAAGGGACTGATCCGGTAGTCGCTCGCCTTGAACACGTCGTCGGCGCGGCCGACGTAGGTGATGTAGCCGTCGGCGTCGCGTTGGGCGACGTCGCCGGTGTGGTAGTGGCCGTTGCGCATCACCTGCGCGGTGCGCTCGTCGTCGTCGGCGTAGCCGGGCATCATGCCCACCGGCTGCACGGAGAGGTCGAGCGCGACCTCGCCCTCGTCGGCCGGCTCGTCGTTCGCATCGAGCAGCGCGATGCGAAAGCCGGGCAGCGGGCGGCCCATCGAGCCGGGCTTCAGGGGCTGGCCCGGAGGGTTGCCGACGATGCAGCTCGTCTCGGTCTGGCCATAGCCGTCGCGGATCGTCAGGCGCCAGGCATCGCGCACCTGCTGGATCACCTCGGGATTGAGCGGCTCGCCGGCCGAGACGAGCTCGCGCAGCTTCACCGGCCAGCTGCGCAGGTCTTCCTGGATCAGCATCCGCCACACGGTGGGTGGCGCGCACAGCGTGCGGACTTCGGCGCGAACGAGCTGGTCGAGCGCGCGTTTCGCATCGAAGCGCGCCATGTTGAAGGCAAACACGCAGGCGCCGGCGTTCCACGGCGCGAAGAAGCAGCTCCACGCGTGCTTGGCCCAGCCCGGCGACGAGATGTTCCAGTGCACGTCGCCGGGCTGCAGCCCGATCCAGTACATCGTGGACAGGTGCCCGACCGGATAACTCTGGTGCGTGTGACGCACGAGCTTGGGCTTGCTCGTGGTGCCCGACGTGAAATAGAGCAACAGCGTCTCGTCGGGACGCGTCTCGGCTTTCGGTGCGTACTCGGACGACGCGTCGTTCGCGCCGGCGTAGTCGATCCAGCCGGCGGGCGGCGCGTCGACGCAGATGCGCGTGCGATCCCCGGCGATGCCGTCGAAGCGCTCGGCATTGGACGAGCGCGTGACGATGTGCGCGACCCCGCCGCGCTCCAGCCGATCGGCGAGGTCGTCGCGCGTGAGCAGGTTCGTTGCGGGGATCATCACGGCGCCGATCTTGATGCAGGCGAGCATCGTCTCCCACAGGGCGACCTCGTTGCCGAGCATCAACAGCACGCGGTCGGCGCGGCGCACGCCGAGCGACTCGAGCCAGTTGGCGACGCGGTTCGAACGCTCGCGCAGTTCGGCGAAGCTGCGCCGCGCTTCGGAGCCGTCGTCCTCGACGATCCACAGGGCGGTGGCGTCGTTGTCGCGCGCCATCTCGTCGAAGTGGTCGAGCGCCCAGTTGAAATGGTCGAGTTGCGGCCAGCGGAACGACGCGACCGCAGCGTCGTAGTCGGCGCGATGTGCGAACAGAAGGTCGCGTGCCGCGCGAAAGCGGGCGAGGTTTTCGTTCATTCGTTCCTCCGGCGGATCGGACAACCATACCGAAAAACCGCGCTGTCGCGGGGTAAGATCGCTCGATGGAAGAGGCAATCCTGGACGTCGTCATCATCGGCGCCGGCACCGCCGGAATGTCGGCGCTGCGCGAAATCCGCAAGCGCAGCGAGCGCTTCGTGCTGATCGACGACGGCAAATGGGGCACGACGTGCGCGCGCGTCGGCTGCATGCCGTCCAAGGCGCTGATCGAAGCCGCGAACGCGTTTCATCGGCGCCACGATTTCGACGTCTTCGGCATCCGTGGCGCCGAGTCGTTGCGCGTCGACGTGCCGGCGGTGCTCGCCCGCGTGCGGGCGCTGCGCGACCAGTTCGTCGCCGGCGTGCGCAAGGTCAGCGACGGGCTGGGCGAGCGCGCGATCACCGGTCGTGCGCGCATCGTCGCGCCCGATTGCGTCGAGGTGAACGGGCGCCAGCTGCGCACGCGGCGCATCGTCGTCGCCACCGGCTCCGAACCCGTCGTTCCGCCGCCCTGGCGCGCGCTGGGTGATCGGCTCCTCACCACCGACACGCTGTTCGATCGCACCGACCTGCCCGCGCGCATCGCCGTCGTCGGCATGGGCGCGGTCGGCGCCGAGATCGCGCAGGCGTTGTCGCGACTGGGCGTGGCGGTTACCGCGTTCGGCTCGAGCGAACTGCTGGCGGGGCTGAGCGATCCCGCCGTGAACGCGGCACTGCTCGCGTCGCTGCGCCAGGAATTTCCGGTGCACGTGGGCGCGCCCGCCGTGGTGTCCGAAGCGGACGACGGCAGCGTGCGCGTGAGCAACGGTCGCCAGGAAGCGCGGGTCGATGCGGTGCTCGCCGCGCTCGGGCGACGCCCCGTGCTCGCCGGACTCGGGCTCGATGCGCTCGGCATTCCGCTCGACGAGCACGGCGTGCCCGGCGTCGATCCGGCGACGATGCGGGTGGGCGCGCTTCAGCTTTTCGTCGCCGGCGACGCGAATGCTCAGTCGCCGCTGCAGCACGAAGCGGCCGACGAAGGGCACATCGCGGGCCTGATCGCCAGCGCAACCGCGGCGCGGCGCTTCCGTCGCCGCGTTCCGCTGTCGATCGTCTTCTGCGATCCGGAGGTGGCCGTCGTCGGTCGACGTTTCTCGCAACTCGACGCCGGCAACGTGCTCGTGGGCGAGTACCGCTTCGAGCGCCAGGGCCGGGCGCGCATCGAGCAGCGCGCGCGCGGCGTGCTGCGCGTGTATGCCGCGCGCGGCATCGGCCTGCTGCTTGGCGCCGAGCTGTGCGCGCCCGGCGGCGCGCATCTGGCGCACCTGCTCGCGCTCGCGATGGAGCGCACGCTCACCGTGCACGATCTGCTACGCATGCCGTTCTATCACCCCGTGCTCGAGGAAGGGCTGCGCAGCGCGCTGCGCGAGCTTGCATCGCAGCTGCCGCCGTGCAGCGACTCCGATCTTGCCGGCTGCGGCCCGATCGGCGCCGACGCGCTCGAGTGAACCGCTCGCCGGGAGTGACTTCATGGATTTGAACTATTCGGCCGACGAGCTCGCCTTTCGCGACGACGTGCGCGCCTGGCTCGAAGCGAGCGTGCCGGCGGCGTTGCGGCGCAAGGTGCTCGACTACGAGCCGCTCACGAAGGACGACCTCGTTGCCTGGCACCGCATCCTCGCCGACAAGGGCTGGATCGCGCCGGCCTGGCCGAGCGAATGGGGCGGCACCGACTGGACGCCCGTGCAGCGCTACCTGTTCGAGGAAGAGTGCGCGTATGCCGGCGCGCCGCCCATCGTTCCGTTCGGCGTGTCGATGTGCGCTCCCGTGCTGCTGCAGTTCGGCACGGAAGCGCAGAAGCGGCGCTTCCTGCCGCGCATCTATCGGGCCGACGATTTCTGGTGCCAGGGCTATTCGGAACCCGGGTCGGGTTCGGACCTCGCGTCGCTGAAGACGCGCGCGCAACGCCGCAGCGACCGCTACGTGATCGATGGCCAGAAGACCTGGACGACGCTGGGCCATTTCGCCGACTGGATCTTCTGCCTCGTGCGCACCGACAGCTCCGCCTCGCGTCGGCAGGAGGGCATAAGCTTCCTGTTGGTGGACATGAAGACGCCCGGAATCACCGTGCGTCCGTTGATCCTGCTCGATGAAGGGCACGAGGTGAACGAGATCTTCTTCGACGAAGTCGAAGTGCCGGTCGAGAACCTCGTGCATCGCGAGAACGAGGGCTGGACGGTCGCCAAGTTCCTGCTCGGCCACGAACGCCTGAATACGGGTCGCATCGGCGCCTCCAAGCGCGAGCTCGCGCGCCTGAAGGAAGTGGCGGCCACCACGATGAAGAACGGTGGGCCGTTGCTCGACGACCCGCGCTTTCGCGACCGGCTCTCGCGCGTCGAGATCGAACTGATGGCGCTGGAGATCACCAACCTGCGCTTCGTCGACGAGATGCGCCGCACGGGTCGGATCGGCCCGGAGGTGTCGATGCTGAAGATCCGCGGTACCGAGATCCAGCAGGCGCTCAGCGAGCTGAGGATGCAGGCGGCGGGGCCCTTCGCGCAGATGTTCCGCCCGATCGACTACGACGGCTTCGACGAGCGCACGGCCGCCGTGACGCCGCGCTATTTCAATTTCCGCAAGACGTCGATCTACGCCGGATCGAACGAGATCCAGCGCAACATCATCGCGAAGGCCGCGCTCGGGCTCTGAGGAAGCAATGGATTTCCAGCATACCGAGGAGCAGCGGCTGCTCGCCGACGGGTTGGGCCGGCTGCTCGAGCGAAGCTACGACTTCGAGTCGCGCAAGACGATCGTCTCGTCGAGCGACGGCTACAGCGCCGCGCTGTGGCGCGATCTCGCGACGATGGGTCTGCTCTCGTTGCCTTTCGCCGCCGAGCACGGCGGCTTCGGCGGCGGCGCGGTGGATCTCGTCGCGCCGATGCAGGCCTTCGGCGCGGCGTTGCTGGTCGAGCCCTTCGCCTCGACGGTAGCGCCCGCAGGACGCCTGCTGGCGACGCTGGGCACGCCCGCGCAGCGCGCCGCGTCGATTCCGCCGATCGTCGACGGATCGATGAAGCTCGCCTTTGCGCACATCGAGACGCAACTGCGCCATTCGCTCGACGGCATCGGAACGACTGCGGCGCCGTCGGGCGACGGCTGGCGCCTGTCCGGCCAGAAGCGGATGGTGCTGCACGCGCCGATGGCCGATGCGCTCGTCGTCACCGCGCGCGTCGCCGACTGGCCCGGCCACGACGAGGAGATCGGCGCGTTCGTCGTCGATGCGCATCGCAGCGGCGTCGAGCTGAAGACCTTCCGCACGGTCGACGACTTGCGTGCCGCCGACGTCGCGTTCCACGACGTTGCGCTCGACGCCGATTCGCGGCTGGGCGGCGCGACGAGCGACGCACGCGCGGCGATCGAAGAGGCGGTGGACTTCGCTGCCGCCATCGGTTGCGCCGAGGCGATCGGCGCGATCGACTCCGCGAACCGGGCCACGCTGGACTACCTGAAGACGCGCCGGCAGTTTGGCGTTCCGATCGGCTCGTTCCAGGCGCTGCAGCACCGGATGGTCGACATGACGATCCATGCGGAGCAGGCGCGATCGATGGCGCTGCTCGCCTGCGCGAAGGTGGACGCCGCGGCGCGCGGCGAGATCGACGCCGCCGAGCGCGCGCGCGTCGTGTCGGCGGCGAAGGTGCTGGTGGGCACCGCCTGTCGGCACGTCGGCCAGGAGGCGATCCAGCTGCACGGCGGCATGGGCATGACGGTGGAGATGAAGATCTCGCACACCTTCAAGCGCCTGACGATGCTCGCGCAGCAGTTCGGCGACGTCGACCACCACCTCGAGCGTTTCGCGCGCGCCTGAGCGCGACTGCGGCGTCCGATGCGCGCAATGTTGCAGCTGAAACCGGCGGTGTAACGAAAGCATCATCTTCGCCGGGCATCCTCGTGCGCCCAAAGCAAACGACCCACGAGGAGTGACCCGCATGGAACCGATCGATCGGATCCTGGCCTGCAGCGCACGCGTCTTCGGCCTCGCGCCGTTTCGCAGGCGCGGCGCATCGCTTGGCGAAGGCGCCCTGCGCCCCGACATCGACGGCATCGAGCCCGACGCGCTCGAATGCTGCGCGGCCGAGGGCCTTGCCGCCGAGCGGCTGGTACGCGAGGCGCACGACGGCGCAATGCGCTGAAGGGAGCGCGCAATTGCGCCGGCGCCTGCCTGCGGCCGCCGCTGTCACGAAACCGTCATCGTCGCCCCGTAGCCTGTTCGGATGCCATACCGAACAGAGGAAAGGGCAAGGATGAAAGCGAACACCTTTGGACGACTCCTGGTAGGCGGCGCGCTGGCCTTCGCCATCACCGCGGCGCAGGCGGCCGACATCACCGGCGCGGGCGCGACCTTCCCCGCGCCGATTTACGCGAAGTGGGCCGAGGCGTACAAGGCGACGAGCGGCAACAGCGTCAATTACCAGGGCATCGGCTCGGGCGGCGGCGTCAAGCAGATCATCGGCAAGACGGTCGATTTCGGCGCGACCGACGATCCGATGAAGGGCGACGATCTCGAAAAGAACAAGCTGCTGCAGTTTCCGGCGGTGATCGGCGGCATCGTCGCCGTCGCCCATCTGCCGAACGTGCAGCCCGGGCAGGTCACGCTCGACGGCCCGGTGCTGGCCGACATCTACCGGGGCGCAATCACCCAGTGGAACGATCCGAAGATTGCAGCGCTCAATCGGTCGCTGCAGTTGCCGGACACCGCGATCACGCTGGTCTACCGCTCCGATGCGTCGGGAACGACGGCGGCCTTCACCGACTACCTGTCGCAGGTCTCGTCGTCGTTCCGCTCCGACATCGGCGCGGGCAAGACGGTGAACTGGAAATCGGGCGTCGGCGGCAAGGGCAACGCGGGCGTCGCCGCCAACGTCACGAAGATCGCGGGCTCCATCGGATACGTCGAATACGCGTATGCCAAGCAGAACAAGCTGACGCATGCGGCGATGGTCAACCGCGACGGCAAAACCGTTCAGCCGAACGACGGCACTTTCGCGGCAGCTGCGGCCAATGCCGACTGGGCGTCGCAGCCCGGGTTCGGCGTGAACCTGAACAACCAGCGCGGCGACCAGGCATGGCCGATGACCTCGGCGACCTACATCCTGATGCGCCGCACGGCCGAGAAACCGGAGCGCTCGGTCGAGGTCCTGAAATTCTTCCGCTGGGCATTGAATGACGGCGGCAAGCTCGCGCTCGGGCTCGACTACGTGCCGCTTCCCGCCGGCGTCGTGCAGCAGGTCCAGGCCTCGTGGGCAGGCGTGCGCGACGCCTCCGGCCAACCGGTGCTGAGCGCCGGGCACTGAGGCCTGCATCGAACGCTCGATGGCAGCTACGGCAGGCACGGCGGTGCCCGAACGGACGGTGATCGAAACGGCATTCGACGGCGCGGACTACGCGCGGCGTGCCGTTGCCGCCGGCGGCAACGAGCGCGCGCGCCGCAGCGCCGCCGCTGGCATGAGCACGAGCGCCAACGTCGCCGCATCGCGCGGCAGGCGCTTCGCCGCACAGGACCGCGCTTTCATCGCGGTCACCCGCTTCTTCGCCGCGCTGGTGCTGATTGCGCTGGCCGGCATCCTGGTCGCGCTCGTCGTCGAGGCCTGGCCCGCGCTGCGCACGTTCGGCTTCGGCTTCCTGATCGGCACGACCTGGAGCCCGGCCGACGACGTGTACGGCGCGGTCGTCGCCGGGTACGGGACGATCGTCACGTCGGTGATCGCGCTGCTGATCGCGGTTCCGGTGAGCTTCGGCATCGCCGTCTTCCTCACCGAGATGTGCCCGGCGAAGCTCGCGCGTCCGCTGGGCATCGCCGTCGAACTGCTGGCCGGCATTCCGTCGATCATCTACGGCTTCTGGGGCCTGTTCGTGCTCGCGCCGGTGCTGCAGACGCACGTGCAGCCGCTGCTCTCCGCGACCGGACTGCCGATCTTCGCCGGTCCGCCGCTGGGGATCGGCGTCTTCACTGCGGGCGTCGTGCTCGCGCTGATGGTGTTGCCGTTCATCGCGTCGGTGATGCGCGACGTCTTTCAGACCGTACCGGCGGTGCTGAAGGAGTCGGCGTACGGGCTCGGCTGCACGACCTGGGAGGTGGTGCGGCACATCGTGCTGCCGTACGCGCGCGTCGGCGTCGTCGGCGGCGTGATGCTCGGCCTGGGCCGCGCGCTGGGCGAGACGATGGCGGTGACCTTCGTGATCGGCAATGCGAACCGGCTTTCGGCCAGCCTCTTCGCGCCCGGCAACTCGATCGCATCGACGCTCGCCAACGAGTTCGCCGAAGCCGATCCGGCGCTGCACATCCCGTCGCTGTTCGCGCTCGGGCTGCTGCTGTTCGTCATCACCTTCGTCGTGCTCGGCGTGGCGAAGTGGCTTGTTCAGCGAAGCGCCGCGCGCGCGGGCGTCTGAGATCGGCATGGACACCTTCACGTACCGCCGACGCAAGTTCGTTAACGCCGCCGGTCTCGCGCTGTCGGCGGCGGCGATGTCGATCGGGCTGGCCGCGCTCGGCTGGATCCTGTGGACGCTGTTCTCGTCGGGGTTCGCCGCATTCGGCGCGGAGCTGTTCGTCGAATCGACGCCGGCACCCGGCACCGAGGGTGGGGGGCTGGCGAACGCGATCGTCGGCAGCGCGATGATGGTCGGCGTCGCGACCTTCGTCGCAACGCCGATCGGCATCCTCGCCGGCATCCATCTCGCCGAGTTCGGCCCGCGCTCGCGCTTCGCGGCGATCACGCGTTTCGTCACCGACATCATGCTGTCGGCGCCGTCGATCGTGATCGGGCTGTTCGTCTACGCGATCGCGGTCGCCACCGTCGGCCACTTCTCCGGATGGTCGGGGTCGCTCGCGCTCGCGCTGATTGCCATTCCCGTCGTCGTGCGCACCACCGAGAACATGCTGCTGCTCGTGCCGGGCAGCCTGCGCGAGGCTGCGTTCGCGCTCGGGGCGCCGCGCTGGCGGGTGAGCCTCGCGGTCGCGCTGCGCGCGGTGCGCGGCGGCGTCGTCACCGGCGTGCTGCTGGCCGTGGCGCGCATCGCGGGGGAAACGGCGCCGCTGTTGTTCACTGCGCTGAACAACCAGTTCTTCACCGTCGACATGGGTGCGCCGATGGCGAACCTGCCGGTGGTGATCTACAACTTCGCGATGAGTCCGTACGAGAACTGGCAGCAGCTCGCCTGGGGCGGCGCGGCGCTGATCGCGCTCGTCGTGCTCGGGCTGAACGTGCTCGCGCGCGTGATGTTTCGCGATCGTCAAAGCGGCTGAAGCTGCAGGGAGCAGGAAAGACAAATGCAGGCAACCGTTCCGGTCGAACCGTCGGCAGCCATCGAAGTGAGGGGCCTGTCGTTCTATTACGGCCGGTTCCGCGGACTGACCGACGTATCGCTCGACGTCACGCGCAATCGCGTTACCGCATTCATCGGGCCGTCGGGTTGCGGCAAGTCGACGCTGTTGCGCACCTTCAACCGAATGTTCGACCTCTACCCGAACCAGCGCGCCGAAGGCGAGATCCGCATGGCGGGCCGCAACGTCCTCGATCCGTCGGTGGACGTCAATCTGCTGCGCGCGAAGGTCGGCATGGTGTTCCAGAAGCCGACGCCGTTTCCGATGACGATCTTCGAGAACATCGCCTTCGGCGTGCGGCTGTACGAGAAGCTGCCGCGCGATGCCATGCAGGCCCGCGTCGAATGGGCGCTGCGCAAGGCGGCGTTGTGGGAGGAAGTGAAGGACAAGCTCGACTCGAGCGGCCTGAGCCTGTCGGGCGGACAGCAGCAGCGGCTGTGCATCGCGCGCATGGTCGCGGTGAAGCCGGAGGTGTTGCTGCTCGACGAGCCGACCAGCGCGCTCGATCCGATCTCGACGTCGCGCATCGAGGAGCTCGTCGCGGAGCTGAAGAACGAGTACACGATCGTGATCGTCACGCACAACATGCAGCAGGCGGCGCGCATCTCGGACTACACGGCGTACATGTACCTCGGCGAGCTCGTCGAGTTCGGCCAGACCGACGATATCTTCGTCAGGCCGCGCAAGAAGGCCACCGAGGACTACATCACCGGCCGCTTCGGCTGAGCGCGCACGCACGGAGCATCGACATGACCAACCGCGAATACGCTCACCGCACCTTCGACACCGACATCGAGGTGTTGCGCAGCACGGTAACGACGATGGCCGGCCTCGTCGAGCGGCAGATGGTTCGCGCGATCGACGCCATCCGTCGGTACGATCCGCAACTGGTCGAGGCCGTGCTGCTCGACGACCTGCGCGTGAACCAGCTGCAGGTCGAGTCGGACCTGCGCTGCAACCGCACGATCGCTCGCCGCCAGCCGATCGCCATCGACCTGCGCGAGATCATCGCCGTGATCCACATCGTCAACGACCTCGAGCGCATCGGCGACGAGGCAAAGAAGATCGCGATCCGCAGCCGCGATTTCGCTGATGCGCCGTCGCCGATCGGCCTCGACGAGATCGAGCGCATGGGGTCGCGGGTGCGCACGATGTTCGATGCGGCCATCGACGCATTCGTGCGGCACGATCCGACGGTGGCCGCGCAGCTGGCCGCCAGCGACGACGAGGTCGACGAGTTGCGCGATCGCCTGATCGGGCAGCTGGTTCAGGCGATGGCCGCGCAGCCCGGCGCCGTCACTTCCGGGCTTGCCGCCGTGTTCGTCGTGCAGTCGATCGAGCGCGTCGGCGATCACGCGAAGAACATCGCCGAGCACGTCGCCCTGCTGGTCGAGGGCGTGGACCTGCGTCAGGCGCCGGTCGGCTCCGACCGGGAGGTCGACGAAGGCGGTTGATCGGCAGGGGTTCCGGCCGAAGTTGCTGCGCTGCCGTCGGCGGGCGCCGCGGCCTGCGGCGCGACTGCCGGCGCGGCGTCGGGAATCAGGCGCACGGTGGGCAGGCCCAGCACGAAGGTGCTGCCGCGCCCCGGGGCGCTGTCGAAGCGCAGGTGCCCCTGGTGGCGCGCCAGGATGCGCTTGACGATCGCCAGTCCCAGGCCCGTGCCGCCGGTGGCGCGCGAGCGGCCGCGATCGACGCGGTAGAAGCGCTCGGCGAGTCGCGGCAGATGCTCGGGCGGAATGCCGATTCCGGTATCGCGCACCGAGATGCGCCCCTCGGCGTCCTGCACGCGCCAGTCGACCGCGATGCGACCGCCGTCGGGCGTGTAGCGGATCGCGTTGGTCAGCAGGTTGCGCACCGCGCTCTCGAGCTCGCCGGGGGAAGCGAGCACGCGCCGCGGTCCGTCGAGGACGAGCGAGATCTCGTGGCGGCCGGCCGAGATCGAACGGGCCTCGTCGACCAGTCGCTCGAGCAGCGACGCGACATCGACGGCTTCGTCGTCGAGCGCCTGCGTGTCGCTCTCGAGGGAGGAGATCGTCAGCAGATCGTCGACGAGCCGCTGCATCGTGCGGCTCTGCGCGAGGATCGATTGGAGGTACTGGCGCCGCTGCTCGGCGTCGAGATCGAGCGTGAGCAGCGTTTCGGCGAACCCGGCGATCACGGTGACCGGCGTGCGGATCTCGTGCGAGACGTTGGCGACGAAGTCGCTGCGCATCGCGTCGAGCTTCGCGCGCTCGGTGACGTCGCGCGTGATCAGCAGTTTCTGATCGCCCTGCGCCCGGTGCAGCAGCAACTCGTAGATGCGGCCGGGCCGACCGGGCAGCTCGACGCGGATCGAGCTGCCCGGCTCGTTCGACGCGAGCAGGCTCGCCAGCTCGGGCTGCCGGATGAAGTGGTGGATCGGACGTCGCGTGCCGAAGATGCCGTGCAGGCTCTCGGCCGCGTCGTTGGCCCACAACACGTGGTCGTAGCGGTCGAGCACGACGAGGCCATCGGGCAACTGGTCGACGGCCCCGTGGATGCGCGCGAGCTCCGAGGCGAGCTCGCCCTGCGCATCGACCTCCTGCCGCGCGAAACGCGAAAGGCGCGCGATCAGCGCGCGCCAGGGGCCGTAGCCGGCAGGCAGGGACCGGTTGCGCGGCAGCGTGGCCCAGTGGTGCAGGCGTGCGAGATAGGCGGTTTCGCTGAGCGCGTATACGACGAGCACGAGGCCGAGCCACCAGACCGCGGCTCGTTCCGACACGTACGCGTCGAGCAGCGCGGCGATCAGGACGGCGGCGACGATGGCCGCCAGATTGCGAAACACGAGGCGCACGGCGTTCCCGGACGTTGGCGCGAAGATTGCGGAGTCGGCGCTCAGCTGCGCGCGAAGCGGTAGCCTTCCCCGCGTACGGTTTCGATCAACCGGTCGTGGCCGCTGGGGGCCAGCGCGAGCCGCAACCGCCGGATGTGCACGTCTACCGTGCGCCGGTCAATATACACGCGATCGCCCCACACTTCGTCGAGCAGGCGATCGCGCGAAACGGCGCGGTCGGCGTTGCGCATCAGGAAATGCAGCAACCGGAACTCGGTCGGACTGAGCGAGAGGCGAGCGTCGCCGGCACTCACGCGCACGGCGGCCGGTTCCAGGCGCAGGCCTTCGATCTCGATCGGCGCTTCGTCGGCCGCTCCCGTCGTCGCCTCCGTGACCGTGGCGGCGCGACGCAGCACCGCGCGCACGCGAGCGACGAGTTCGCGAGTGGAGAACGGCTTGGTGATGTAGTCGTCCACGCCCCGTTCGAAGCCGAGCAGCTTGTCGCCCTCGTGCGCGCGCGCCGTCAGCAGCACGATCGGCACCGCGCCGGTGCGCGCGTCCGCGCGCAGCGCCCTGGCGAAGTCGACGCCCGACTCGCCCGGCAGCATCCAGTCGAGGACGATCAGGTCGGGCAGCGCTTGCCCGATCGCGGCGCGGGCCGCCTCGGCCGAGTCGACTCCGTCGACCCGATAACCGGCGTGCCGAAGGTTGACGGCGACCAGTTCGCGGATCGCCGGTTCGTCCTCGACGACGAGAATGCGCGCGCTCATGCCGAACTCGCCGACGCGGCTGGCCCCCACCAGCGATAGCGTCGCAGCGGCGTCGACGCGCCATCCGATGCGCCGAGCGCGAGCGACCATGCGCGCGCGACGATCGGCGGCGAGGTGACCGCAAGCCGGTCGTCGGCGCCGGCATCGGCATCGGCCGAAGCTGCCGCATCGGCGGGCTCGCCGCGGCGTTCGTCGCCGAAACCGCGGGCGCCGCGCACGATGGTCGCGTGCAGCTTCAGCGGCCGTTCGTCGAAGGCGATCTGCGCGGCGCGCAGGCGCGACCGGATTTCCTGCGCGAGCGCGTGTGCGAAGCTGCGCGCGGGTGCTGCTTGGTCGCTGCGACGCGCCGGTCCGATCCACAGGACGCCGTGACCGAAGCTGCCCAGTCGCGACAACGCGAGCGCCGGCATCGGATCGGCGTCCGGCGTGTCCGGCGCATCGGTCTCGCCGGGCGTTCGCGCGGTGTCGGAAACGTCGAAGCGCGCGGGCAGTCCGTGCAGGATCGCCTGCAGCGCCGGTTGCTGCTCGAGCGGCTGCATGCCCACGAAGGCGAGCGTCAGGTGAATGTCGCCGGCGGCAAAGGCGTGCCCACCCCATCTCGTCGCGGCTTGCGCGGCGATCGCGGCGAGCGCGCCGGCGGCGGCCGGATCGGGCCGCAGCGCATAGAAGAACCGGGCCTTGGCCAACGGAAGACTCAGGCCCCGGTCGGACGCCCGTATGCGTCGTCGAAGCGGACGATGTCGTCCTCGCCGAGATAGTCGCCGCACTGCACTTCGATCATCACCAGCGGCACGACGCCGGGGTTCTCCAGGCGATGCCGCGTTCCGATCGGAATGTAGGTCGACTCGTTGGCGGCGACCAGGTGCACGCGCTCGTCGCATTGCACTTTCGCGGTGCCCGAGACGACGATCCAGTGCTCGCTGCGATGGTGGTGCATCTGCAGCGACAGGCGCTCCTTCGGCTTGACCTCGATGCGCTTGATCTTGAAGCGCGGGCCCTCCTGCAGAACGGTGTACGTGCCCCAGGGCCGCGCGACGGTGCGGTGCAGCCGCGCTGCCTCGTGGCCGCTGGACTTCAGGCGCTCGACGATCGCGCGCACCTGCTGGCTCGCGTCCTTGTCGGCGACGAGCAGCGCGTCGGGTGTGTCGACGATCAGCAGGTTCTCCACTCCCACGGCCGCCACGAGCCGGTCTTCGCTCTGCACGTGCGTGTTCTTCGCCCCCTGCAGCAGCGCCTCGCCGACGGTGGTGTTGCCGTCGGCGTCGGGCTGGAGCTCTTCGGCCACCGCCTTCCACGAACCGATGTCGCTCCAGTGGAACGCGGCCGGCAGCACGACGACGTCGTCGGCCTTCTCCATCACCGCGTAGTCGATCGAGATCTCCGGGCACGCGAGGAAGGGTTGCTCTGCGATGGCAAGCTTTTCGTCGGTGGCGTCGGCGCGACTCGCCTCCCACGCCGCGCGCGCCGAGGCGAGGAGTTCCGGCGCGTGCATCTGCATCGCGTCGAGGATCGTCTGCGCGCGGAAGCAGAACATGCCGCTGTTCCAGACGAAGCTGCCGTCGGCGAGGAACTGCACGGCAAGCGCAGCGTCGGGCTTCTCGACGAATCGGCGTACGGCGCGCGCCTCGCCCGTCAGTGCGTCGCCCATCTCGATGTAGCCGAAGCCGGTTTCGGGCGCGCTCGGCCGGATGCCGAACAGCACGATCGAGCCGGCCGCCGCCAGTTCGGCGGCCTGGCGTGCGATCTCGCGAAACGAGTCGACGTCGGGAATCAGGTGATCCGCCGGCAGCACGAGCAGCACCGCGTCCGGATCGATCGTGCTCGCCCACAGCGCGGCGAGCGCGACGGCGGGTGCGGTATTGCGGCCGACCGGCTCGAGCAGTTGCGTGACCCGCACGCCGCGCGCGCCTGCACAGCAGTCGATTTCCTCACGCGTCTTGAAGAAGTATTCGCGGTTGGTGACGATCGCCGCGCGTCCACCGTCGGCGAGCGGCAGCGCGCGTTCGAGCGTTCGCTGCAGCAGGCTCGACGCGCCGCCGAGCTTCATGAACGGCTTCGGGAAGGCCTCGCGCGAGACCGGCCACAGGCGGGTTCCGGCTCCGCCGGAAAGGACGACGGGGATCAGCATGCGCGCGATTGTACGGGTCGCCGTTTCGGCGCCGTGCGAAACTTGACACGACGCGCCCGAAGGCCTTGCGGCGCAAGCGACAGGGGGCGGGCTTTGGCAACGGGATCGGTGCTGGTGACGGGCGGGGCCGGGTACATCGGCTCGCACACGGTGGTCGAGCTGCTGCAGGCCGGCTGGGACGTCGTCGTCGTCGACAACCTGTCGAACGCCAGTGCCGAGTCGCTCGGGCGCGTGGCGGCGATCACCGGGCGTGAAGCGCCGCTGGTCGTCGCCGACGTCCGCGACGAGAAAGCGCTGGGTGCCGTGTTCGCATCGCGTCGCGTCGATGCCGTCGTCCACTTCGCCGGATTGAAGGCGGTCGGCGAGTCGGTGGCCGATCCGCTCGTGTACTACGACAACAACGTCGGCGGCTCGGTCGCGCTGCTGCGCGCGATGAACGCGGCCGGCGTTCGCCGCATCGTGTTCAGCTCGTCGGCCACCGTCTATGGCGACCCGGCGTCGGTTCCGATCGACGAGGATGCGCGCGTGGCGCCGACCAATCCGTACGGCCGCAGCAAGGCAATGATCGAGCAAGTTTTGCAGGATCTCGCAGCCTCCGATCCGGCCTGGTCGGTGGGCATCCTGCGCTACTTCAATCCGGTGGGCGCACACGAGAGCGGGCGCATCGGCGAGGACCCGCGCGGCGTGCCGAACAATCTGATGCCCTACGTGAGCCAGGTCGCGGTCGGCCGGCTCGCGCAACTGTCGGTATTCGGCAGCGACTGGCCGACGCCCGACGGCACCGGCGTGCGCGACTACATCCACGTCGTCGACCTCGCGCGCGGTCACCTGGCAGCGCTGGCGCGGGCGCGGGCGCACCCGGGAGTCTTTACGGTGAACCTGGGCACCGGCAGCGGTTGCTCGGTGCTCGAACTGGTGCGCGCCTTCGAGCGCGCGAGCGGACGCGAGGTGCCGTACCAGCTCGTCGGGCGACGCCCGGGCGACGTTGCGCAGTGCTATGCGGATCCGGCGCGCGCCGAGAGCTTGCTCGGCTGGCGCGCCGAATACGGCGTCGAGCGGATGTGCGCCGATTCGTGGAGGTGGCAGCAGGCGAATCCGCGTGGCTACGAAGGCTGACCGCGGACGCGCGCCCCCGGGAGGCGGGTCTCCGATTTGCCGTATCGACACTCCGATCGCATCTCGCGATCTGCAGTGAAGAGGAAGTCATGAAGCACGACAAGACGCAGCATTCGGGGGCCCCTGCGAAGAGCCATCCGCGCGTGCAGGGCGAAGGCGACTACGAAGCGGCGCGTCACTACCGCAAGGACGTGGAGGCGTTCGTCGAGTCGGGAAAGGTCGGCGAAGCGATGAAGGATGCCGCGCCGCGCAACGATGACGAGGCCCGACAGATGGAGCACGCGGAGAAGGCGGGCAAGGCGCGATCGAAGGGCGAGGATCCGGCGCTGCACAAGGGCGCGCGCACGAAGCACTGATCGGCGCGCCGGCAGGGCGGCGCTCGCCGAGCCCGACGAGCGCCGCGCTTCAAAATTCGATGTTGTCGATCAGTCGGGTGCTACCCAGGCGCGCGGCACCGAGTGCGACGAGCGACTCGCTTTGCGCGAGGTCGGCGCTGCCCGGCGCGGCGAGATCGTCGCGACGCCGTATCGCCAGGTAGTCCGGCGCCCAGCCGCGGACGTGCAGCGCGTCGATCGCCTCGCGCTCGAGCGCTTGCAGCGCCACGCGAACGGCTTGGTCGCCCAGCGGCTGCGAAGGCCGGGACCTTGCCAGCTCACGCGTGCGATCGACCAGCGCGAGCAACGCGCGGTGCAACGCGGGCGCCTCCGTGCGTTGCGCGGCATCCAGGTACCCGTTGCGCGACGACATCGCGAGTCCATCGACTTCGCGCGAGGTCTCGCCGGCCAGGATACGGATCGGCAGCGCGAACTGCTCGACCATCTTTCGCACGACGAGCAGTTGCTGGTAGTCCTTGCGCCCGAACACGGCGACTGCCGGCTGCACGCAGCCGAAGAGCTTCAGCACGACGGTGGCGACGCCTTCGAAGAAGCCGGGGCGGAATTCGCCTTCGAGCACGTCGCCCAATCCTGCTGGCGTCGCGACGCGGAAGGTCTGCGGCACCGGATAGAGCTCGCTCTCGTCCGGTGCGAAGACCAGATCGCAGCCGGCCGCGCGCAACGCGTCGCAGTCGCGCTCGAAGGTGCGCGGATAGCGGCCGAAGTCTTCGCTGGGACCGAACTGCAGGCGATTTACGAAGATGCTCGCCACCACCGGCTCGCCGTGCGCCTTCGCGATGCGCACCAGCGACAGGTGCCCATCGTGAAGGTTGCCCATCGTCGGCACGAACGCGGTGCGCGCGCGGCCGCGCAGCGCCTCGCGCAGGTCGGCAATGCGTTCGACGATGCGCACGCGTCTACTCCCCGACCGCGAAGAAGCTGCGTCGGCCGCGCATCTCGGTGAGCTGGCGCGCGAGCATGGCGAAATCTTCGTCGCGGTCGATCGGATTCAGGTGCTCGGTGTTCACGATCAGCAGCGGCGCCGCGTCGTAATGATGGAAGTAGCGACTGTACCCCTCGGCCAGCTCGCGCAGGTACGTCTCGGAGATGGCCGTTTCCATCTCGACGCCGCGCTTGCGCACGCGCTCGACCAGCGTGTCGGGCTGCGCCTGCAGGTAGATGACGAGGTCCGGCGTCGGAGCCTGCGGGCGCAGGCTCTCGAAGATCTGCCGGTACAGCGCCAGCTCGTCATCGGCCAGCGTGAGGCGCGCGAACAGCGGGTCCTTGTCGAGCAGGAAGTCGCCGACCGCCGATTGCGAGAACAGCTCCTGCTGCGCGAGGTCGCGCAACTGGTTCACGCGCTGGAACAGGAAGAACAGCTGCGTGGGCAACGCGTAACGGCGTGCGTCGCGGTAGAAGCGTTCGAGAAACGGATTGGCGGTCGGATCTTCGAGCACGAGCTTCGCGCCGAAGCGTTCGGAGAGCTTGCGAGCCAGCGAGGTCTTGCCGGCGCCGATCGGACCCTCGACGATGATGTGGCGGTACTTGTCGAACGGGGAGGGCGCAGCGGGTGTGGCGGTGACGGTCATGAGCGGAAGGCGAAGTAGACGGCGCCGAGCAGGCACAGCGCCGCCCACAGGTAGTCGAGCTTCAATGACTGCCCCATGTACAGCATCGCGAACGGAACGAACACGGACAGCGTGATCACTTCCTGCAGGATCTTCAGCTGCGGCAGCGTGAAATAGCCGTAGCCGATGCGGTTCGCCGGCACCTGCAGCAGGTATTCGAAAAACGCGATTCCCCAGCTCGCGATCGCGGCGATCCACCAGGGGCGCGACGCGAGGTCCTTCAGATGCGCGTACCAGGCGAAGGTCATGAAGACGTTCGACGCGACGAGCAGTGCGATCGTCTGCAGCGGAACGGGCAGTGCGTTCATCGCGCGCGACGTATCGGGAAGGGAAGTGGCGCCTCGCGTTCGACGCGCTGCTCGGCGCACGCATGCAGCAGCGTTGCCACGCTGCCGTATCCGGGGACCTCGAGCGAGGGGTCGAGTTCGGCGAGCGGGGCGAGAGCGAAGGCGCGTTGGTGCAGGCGCGGGTGTGGCAGCTGCAGCAACGCCGTGTCGACGACTATCGGCGCGCCGGCCTCGTCGGTGCCGAGCAGGAAGTCGAGGTCGATGCGACGCGGCGCGTTGCGGTACGGACGCTCGCGGCCGAGCGCGGCTTCGACTTCGAGCAGCGATTCGAGCAGCGCCTGCGGCGCGCGCGTCGTCGCCAGCTCGGCGGCGGCATTGGTGTAGTCGGGCCCGTCGGCATCGACCGGCGCGCTTCGGTACAGCGATGAGCAGCGCACGACGTCGACGTCCGCGAGCGCATCGAGGCGACCAAGAGCCTGCACGAAGGTGTCGGCGCTGTCGCCGAGATTGGCGCCGAGCCCGATCCAGGCGCGCATCAGGCGATCCGCGGCTCGGACTCCGTTGCGCCGCCGGCCGCTTCGGAGGCTCCGCCACGGGCTTCGGAGGCTCCGCCACGGGCTTCGGAGGCTCCGCCACGGGCTTCGGAGGCTCCGCCACGGGCTTCGGAGGCTCCGCGGGCTCCGGAGGCTTCGGACGCCTCGCCCGCGGCTTCCGACGCGCCACTGCGCCGGCGACTGCGCCGCTTGCGCTTCTTCGCCGCAGTGCCGGAGGGCGTCGCGCGTTCGAGCATCGCCTGGCGCTCGGGCGAGTCGGCCTCGGAGAAGTCGTGCCACCACTGGCCGATCTCGCCAGGCAACTCCCCCGAGTCGCAGCGCAGCACGAGGAAGTCCCACCCGGCGCGAAAGCGCGGGTGCGCCACCAGCGCGTGCGGCGAGCGGCCGGTACGCCGCTCGAAACGCGGCTGCATCATCCAGATCTCGCGCATGTCGCCGATGAAGCGGCGCTGTATCGCCAGGCGCCCTGCCTGCTCGTCGAGCACCGATTCGATCGCCGACGCGAGCGCCGGGATCGAATGCTCGCCGCGCGCGGTCGCTTCCTGCCAGCGCACGCGTACCGGCTGCCACAGCAGCGCGGCGAACAGGAACCCGGGCGAGACGCTCTTGTCGGCAAGCACGCGCGCGTCGGTGGCGGCCAGCGCAGCCTGCACGAAGCGCTCGTCGTCGGGCTGCTCGAGGATGACGTCGAGCATCGGCAGCAGGCCGTGATGCAGGCCCTGGCGGCGCAATTCCTGCAGGCAGGCCATCGACTTGCCCGACAGCAGCAGCTTGAGCATCTCGTCGAACAGGCGCGCCGCCGGCACGTTGTGCAGCAGGTCCTTCAGCTCGCGGATCGGCTGCTGCGTCTTCGCCTCGACGGCGAAGCCGAGCTTGGCGGTGAAGCGCGCCACGCGAAGCATGCGCACCGGATCTTCGCGATAGCGCGTGTACGGCTCGCCGATCATGCGCAACACGCGGCGCTGCATGTCCTTCACGCCGTCGTGGTAGTCGAGCAGCGTATCGGACACCGGATCGTAGTACAGCGCGTTGATCGTGAAGTCGCGCCGCGCCGCGTCCTCGGCCTGCGATCCCCAGACGTTGTCGCGAAGCACGCGACCGTGCTCGTCGGTTTCGGACGCCGGCTGCATCGAGCGGAAGGTCGACACCTCGATCGTGTCGCGCCCGTGCAGCACGTGCACGATCTGGAAGCGGCGTCCGATGATCCGCGAGCGGCGAAAGAGCTTGCGCACCTGCTCGGGCGTGGCGTCGGTGGCGACGTCGAAGTCCTTCGGCTTCAGGCCGAGCAGCAGGTCGCGCACGCCGCCGCCGACGATCCACGCCTGGAAACCGCCCTGCTGCAGTGTTTCGCAGGTGCGGATCGCCGCCTGCGAGACGTCGGCCAGCGGCATGCCCTGCTCGCTGCCGCGATAGCGCTTCGGACGCTTGCGCAGCGGCGAGCGGGACGTCTTCGCGAGCACGCGGTCGATGAGCTGGCGGATCATTCGAACAGCTGGATCGTTCGCCAGCCGCGCTCGCGCGCGAGCGCGGCCAGGCGGGCGTCGGGGTTGGTGGCCACCGGATCGGTGACGCGTTCGAGCAGCGGCACGTCGTTGGTCGAGTCGCTGTAGAAGTGCGAGCGCGCAAAGCCGCTCCAAGAACGGCCGAGCGAGGCGAGCCACTCCGAGGTGCGCTGCACCTTCCCTTCGCGGAACGACGGCGTGCCCAGCGGACGACCGGTGTAGCGGCCGTCGGCCGACTCGATGCGCGTGGCAATCAGGTGCTCGATGCCGAACTCGGCGGCGATCGGGCGCGTGACGAACTCGTTGGTGGCGGTGACGATCGCGCACAGGTCGCCGCGCGCCCGGTGCCGGTCGACGAGCGCGCGTGCGGCATCGACGATGCGCGGGCGGATCACCTCTTCGACGAAGCGCTCGCGCCAGGTGTCGAGCTGTTCGACCGGATGGGCGGCGAGCGGCGCGAGCTGAAAGGCGAGGAACTCGAGGATGTCGAGCGTTCCCGCGTGATACTGCTCGAAGAAGGCGTCGTTGCGCCGGTCGTATTCGGCGCCGTCGACGACGCCGAGCCGGATCAGGAAGCGCGCCCACTCGTAGTCGCTGTCGATCGGCAGCAGCGTGTAGTCGAGGTCGAAGAGCGCGAGGTCGAGGGTCGCGACGCCGGGCGATGCCGGGTCGGACGGGGCGGAAAGGGTCGTCACGGTCGGCATTATGAAGGCAGCGCGTCGCCGCCGTCGTCGGACGCCGACGACGCGGGCGGGGCGCTCGTCTCCTGCAGCAGTTCGCGCAGCAGCGGCAGCGTGATCGCGCGGCGACGCTCGAACGCGCGGCGATCGAGCGCGTCGAAGGTGCGCAGCAGCGCCCGGATGTCGCGCGACGTATGGGCGATCAACCACGGAACGACGTCGGCGGCGACGGTGACGCCGCGTTCCTGCGCGACGCGCTCGAGCGCGGCGGCCTTCTCCCGGTCGTCGAGCAGATGCAGCCGGAACACGAGGCCGGATCCCAGCCGCGTGCGCAGGTCGTCGCGCAGCCCGAGCGCCCGGGGCGGCTGCGCGCCGGTGGCCAGCACCGTGCTGTCCGGTTGCGCCCGTGCGCGGTTGATCAGGTGGAACAACAGCGACTGGCGTTCCTCGTCGAGGCGATCGACGTCGAGCACGGCGACTACGCGCGCGCGGTCGGCAGCGTCGGCGACCAGCGCTTCGAAGGCGGCGCGCGGCGCGTCGGCGGCGAGCGCGTACCCGGCGTCGGCGGTGGCGAGCGCCAGGTGCGTCTTGCCGCAGCCGGCTTCGCCCCACAGGTAGACGAGCGGGACGCTCGGCGCTGGTGGAACGCTCGCGCTCGCCGTTGGTGGCGCGCTCGCGCCAGGCGCCCGGCGCAGCGCGCGCAGGCACGCGAGCGCCTCGCCGTTGCGGCCGGCCACGAAGTTCTCCAACGTCGGGGCTTCGACGCGATGCAGGTCGAGCGCGATCTGGTGCATCAGGGGGAGCGTGCGGATACGGGGATCGGCCCGCAGGCGAGCGGCTACAATCGCCCGAACCGATCGCGGGCCCGCGCCGGAGCGCGTGCGGTTCGCCATTCTATCGGGCGCCGCCGCCGCGGCGCCGCACGCACAAGCCGGATTTCTCATGGGTTCCACGAAGGCCACCACGCCGCTCTCCTACCGCGACGCCGGCGTCGACATCGACGCGGGCGATGACCTCGTGCGCCGCATCGGACCGCTCGCACGGCGCACGATGCGCGAAGGTGTCCTCGCCGGCATCGGCGGCTTCGGCGCGCTGTTCGAGGTGCCGCGTCGCTATCGCGAGCCGGTGCTCGTGTCCGGCACCGACGGCGTCGGCACGAAACTCAAGCTCGCTTTCGCGCTCGATGGCCACGACACCGTCGGGATCGATCTCGTCGCGATGAGCGTCAACGACATCCTCGTGCAGGGCGCCGAGCCGCTGTTCTTCCTCGACTACTTCGCCTGCGGGCGGCTCGACGTCGACGTGGCGGCGCGCGTCGTGGCCGGGATCGCGCGCGGCTGCGAGCAGGCCGGTTGCGCGCTGATCGGTGGCGAGACGGCGGAGATGCCCGACATGTATCCCGACGGCGAGTACGACCTCGCCGGCTTCGCCGTCGGCGTCGTCGAGAAGGCGAAGATCATCGATGGCGCGGCGATCCGGCCGGGCGACGTCGTGCTCGGACTGGCGTCGAGCGGCGCGCATTCGAACGGCTATTCGCTGGTGCGGCGAGTGATCGAGCGCACCTGGGGCTCGATCGACGCGCCGCAGCTGCAGGACGATTTCCACGGCGGGCGCTTTGCCGATGCGGTGCTCGCGCCCACGCGCATCTACGTGCGATCGATGCTCGATCTGCTCGCCCAGGTGCCCGTGAAGGGAATCGCGCACATCACCGGCGGCGGCCTGATCGAGAACGTCCCGCGCGTGCTGCCGGAAGCGGTGCAGGCGGTGCTGCACCGCGATGCCTGGACGCGCCCGCCGCTGTTCGACTGGCTCGAACGCCACGGCGCGATCGATTCGCAGGAGATGCACCGCGTCTTCAACTGCGGCATCGGCCTGGTGGTCGTTGTCGATGCGTCGGACGCGCAACGCGCGCAGGCCGTGCTGGCCGGGCACGGCGAGACGGTGTTCCGCATCGGCGAGATCGTCGAACGCGCCGACGGCGCCGCGCCTGCCGTGGTGGTCTGACGACGTGCGCCCTGGACCGGCGACGCGCCTCGCGCATCGGGCGCGTCCTCCGGTCCTGCCGCGGCTCTGCCGCGCACTCGTCGCTTTCGTTGCATTCGCGGTTCTCGGATCGCTGATGGGCACTGCGGCGACCGCCGCCACCAACTACGAGCTGAAGGTCGAGGCGCTCGGCGAGCTGGTCGAGCCGATCCGCACTCGTACGCTGGTCGGTCGCTGGATCGACGATCCGGGGTTCGACCCGGAGCAGATGCCGCTCTTTCTCGAGCGGGCGAAGACCGAAGCCGAGGCCATCGCACAGGCGGCCGGCTTCTTCTCGGCGAGTGCGACGGTCTCGTATGAACCGGGTACGGCCGACCGTCTTCCGATCGTGCACATCGACGTCGATGCCGGCGCGCGCACGACGGTGAACCGCTTCGACTTCGTCCTCGAAGGTCCGCCGCCGGTGCAGAAGTTGCGCGATCGGCTGATCGAGCGCTGGCCGTTGCCGGAAGGCACCTTCTTTCGCAGCGCGCCGTGGCAGTCGGGCAAGCGGCTGCTGATCGACGCGCTGCAGCAGCGCGGCTACGTGCGCGCGCGCATCGTCGACAGCGAGGCGCGCGTCGATCCGCGCAACACGACGGCTGCGCTCACCGTTCGCATCGACAGCGGACCGCAGCTCGACTTCGGTGCGATGACGATCGAGGGGCTTTCGCGCTACGACGCTTCGATCGTCCGCGCGCTCGCGCCGTGGGAGGGCGATCGGCGCGAGCCCTACGATTTCGACGAGGTGCTGGCGTTCCAGACGCGTCTGCGAACCTCAGGCTACTTCGATTCGGTCGAAGTGCTGCCCGACTTTGCGGCGGTGCTCGCCGATCCGCGCCTGGAGACCGTTCCGGTGCGCGTGCAGTTGTCCGAGCGGCGCGCGCAGCGCGTCACCCTCGGCGTGGGCCTGAGCTCCGACGAAGGCCCGCGCGCGCTGCTCGGCTACGAGCATCGAAACGTCTTCGACAAGGGCTGGCAGCTCGAGTCGGGCGTGCTGCTGCAACGCGTGCGGCGCCGCGTCTTCGCCAGCCTGCGAACGCCGCAGCAGGCGAGCGGGCACTACTACCAGGGCGGCGTGCGCCTCGAGCGCCTCGATGTGCAGGGCGAGCTTACCGACAAGCAGACCGCGTTCATCGGCGAGGGCAAGCGCACCGGCGACACCGATCGCTTCCTCGCATTGCAGTACCAGACCGAGCAGCGCAACGTGCGCGGCATCGGCGACGTCGAATCCACGCGCGCGCTGACGCTCGGCTACACGTGGAGTACGCGGCGGCTCGACTCGACGCTCGATCCGCGTCGCGGCTACACGATCAACGCGCAACTCTCCGGCGCGTCGCACTCGCTGCTCAGCGATCGAAGCTTCGTCCGGTTCCATACGCGGGCGATGCGCTTCTGGCCGATGCCCGACGACTCCTTCCTCGATGGCGGCACCCTGATCGGCCTGGCCGAGATCGGGCAGGTGTTCGCGGCTGGCCGCGACGGGATTCCTTCCGAGAACCTGTTCCGCACCGGCGGCACGAGCACGATCCGCGGTTACGACTTCCTGTCGCTGGGCGTGCGCGAGGGCCGGGCGATCGTCGGCGGGCGCGTGCTCGCGCTCGGCAGCCTCGAATACCAGCATCCGGTGCGCCGCGACTGGTACGCAGCTGCCTTCGTCGACGCCGGGGACGCGGCCGACACCTGGGGGCGCTACGAGGCGGTCGCGGGCTACGGGGTCGGAGCGCGCTGGCGCTCGCCGGTCGGTCCGGTCAGCATCGACCTCGCCTACGGCGAGGCGGTTCGCGACTGGCGCGTGCACTTCTCGGTCGGGTACGCGTTCTGATGGCCGCGCGCGAAGTGTCGCGCTGGGGCATGCGCGCACTCGGCTTCGCGCTCGCGGTGCTGCTGATCGCGGCGGCGGGGGCGGTCTGGTGGGTCGGACAGAGCACGTCGTTCCTGCGCTGGTCGCTCGAGCGAGCGGTGGCTGCCAGCGGCGGCGCGCTCGAGGCGGGCCCCGTTCGCGGCACGCTGCTCGGCGGATTCCGCATCGAGTCGCTGCACTGGCGCGACGCGGCCCGCGACGTGCGGCTCGAAGGCCTGGCCGTTTCGCTGCGCCCGGCGGCGCTGCTGCACGGCGAAGCGCGCGCGAGCCGCATCGAGATCGCGCAGGCGCATGTCGCGTTGCAGCCGAGCGCGAACGCCGGTCCGCCCGTGCTGCCGCAGTCGCTGGAATTGCCGATCGATGTGCGCATCGACGCGCTTGGCATCGGCCGTCTGACAATCGTTCCCGACGCGACCGCTGCCGCCGAGCCGATCGTGCTCGAGCGCGTGTCGTTTGCAGGGCGCTACCGAAACAGCGCGTATCGCGTCGACCGCCTTGCCGTTGCCTCGCCCGCGTGGGGCGAGGCGAGCGTGCAGGGAACCCTGGGCGCGCGCGCGCCGTTCGATCTCGAGGCGGTGATCGAGGCCGCGCCGCGCGTCGCACTGGCCGCGCAGCCGTCGCTGTCGCTGCCCGGCGTGCGGGCGCTCGCCGACGGAACGCTCGAGGACTTCTCGCTCGTTGCGCAAGCGCTGCCGCCGCCCGATGTGGCGACGGGCGTGTGGATCGGCCTGGATACCCGCGTGCACCCTTTCGCAGCGCGGCTGCCCGAAAAGCTTGCGCCGGTCGAACTGAGCTTCGATGCGGTCGAGCCGGCACAGTTCGGACTGCATGGCGTGCCCGATGCGCGGATCTCGGGCAGCGCGACGCTGCGGCTGAGCGAAGCGGGCTTCGACGGCGAATTGCGCCTCGAGAACGCACGGCCGGGGCCGCTCGATCGCGATGCCGTCCCGCTGCGCATACTGCAGGGCGCCTTTGCCTGGACGTCGTCGGTGCTGACGCTGCGCGAGCTGCGCGCGACGCTGCCCGGTGGCGCGAGCGTCGGAGCGACGTCGACCGCCGGCGCGAGCGCCCAAGCGGCGCCGACCGCCGGCGCGAGCATCGATGCGACGCTGTCGATCGACTTCGCGCAGTCGCTCGAAGCATTCGGTGTGCGCCTTCCGGTGGTGCGCGGCGAAGGGCAGCTGCGCGACGTCGACCTGTCGCAGCTGCAGACGCAGCTCGACAAGACGCGGCTCGGCGGCACGCTTCGCATCGACGGCGACCGGCTCGAACTGGACGTGGCCGACGCGAGCCGCGAGAACATCGGACTGGCGGCGTCGCTGCAGATCGAAGGCGATCGCCTGCGCATCGAGCGCGCACGGCTGCGCAGCGCCGCCGGGTCGCTCGAGGCGAGCGGCAGCACGTCGACGTCTTCGCCGTGGCGAGTCGATCTGGCCGGGCGCTTCGAGCGGCTCGACCCGGCGCGCATCGAGGCGCTGCTCGCGCGCCTGGGCGTGCTCGGCGCGCCGCCCCGGCTGCAGCAATGGGGCGGAAACCTCGGCGGGCGCTGGGCGGCGAGCGGGCAGGCATGGCCGGAGCCGTCGCTCACGACGACGCTCGCCGTCGAATCGGGCGCGCTCGCCGGTCGCAACCTGCGCCTGCAGTGGCGCGGCGACGTCACGACCACGCGCATCGCGAAGGTCGAGGCGACACTCGACTACGGCGGCGCGCAGGCGAGCGCGAACGGCGCTCTCGGTCGACCGGGCGATCGCCTGCAGTTCAGCGCGCGCGTGCCGGCGCTGCAGCGCCTCGATGCGCGCGCGTCGGGCTCGGCGAACGCGCAGGGTGAGCTGCGCGGCGGCTGGCGCGACGCCGCGCTCGGAGTGGTCGCGCGAATATCCGCGCGTCGGCTCGCGTGGGAAGAAACGCTGCGCGTCGGCGCGGTCGAAGGCCGCGTCGAACTGCCCGACCTGTCGCGTGGGCGCGTGGACGTCGACCTGAGCGCGAACCGGTTGGTCGCGAACGGCCGCAGCATCGACCGCGCGAGCGTCCGCGCCGAAGGCGATGTCGAGGCGCATACGGTCCGCGTCGACGTGGTCGGTGCCGATCTCGCGGCCCGCGTGTCGGCGCAGGGCTCGCTCGGGCGCCCGCAGGCGGGCGGCGGCTGGCGCTGGCAAGGCCGGCTCGTCCGCGTCGATGCCGACCGGCCGATTGCGCTGCGCCTGCTCGACCCCGCGCAGGTACAGGCCGACGAGCGCGGGTTCTCGCTCGGCGCTTCGTCGTGGCGACTCGACGGCGCGGCGCTCAACGTCGCGGCGCTCGCGTGGCAAGACGGCAGCTTCACGGCGCGCGGCGACGCCGCTGCCTTGCCGGTCGGCCGCTGGGTGCTTCGCCATGCGCCGGACGCGGCGAATGCCGTCGAAGCCGCCGAAGCCGAGATCGCGGCGCTGTCGCTCGATGCGCAATGGGACGTGCACGGCGACCAACCGACGCGGCCGAGCGGTCGCGTGCACCTCGTGTTGCAGGGCGGCGCGGCCGGCGAGCAGCGCGGCGAGGCGAGCGTCGCGCTCGACGAAGGCCGGCTCGGCGGACACGTGACGCTGAACGTGCCGACGCTGGCCTTCGCCAATCGCATCATCGGACCGACCTGGGCGGTTGCCGGGCGCCTGCGCTTCGCCGGCGATCTCGATGGAACGATCGAGGCGCCGCGCGTGAGCGGCGATCTTGACGGGCGCTCGCTGGCGCTGTTGCAGCGCGAACTCGGTTGGCGCCTGACGGGCGGCACGCTGCAGGCTCGCTTCGAGGGCGACCGTCTCGTGCTGAACCAGTTGCGCCTCGAATCGGGCGAGGGCTCGATCACGATGAGCGGCGCGCTGCTGCTGGACGGACTGCAGGGCGGCTTCGAGCTGCGCGCCGACCGGTTGCCGGTGCCGCTCGGACCGGGCGAGCGCATCGTCGTCTCCGGCACGAATGCGATCACCAGCCGCGGAACCGCGCTGCAGTGGAGCGGTGTGCTGCGCGTCGACGAGGGTCTGATCGAGCTGCGCGGCGGCGAGGCGCCACGCCTGCCCGACGACGTCGTCATCGTCGGCGAAGGCAGGCAGGCGTCGGCTGCGCCGAAGTCGAGCGCGGTCGAGAAGGCGAGCGCCGCCGAGCAGGCCGACGGCCTGCGCGTGTCGGCGAACCTGAAGCTCGACCTCGGCGAGAAGCTGCGCGTCCGCGGCAGTGGCGTGGACGTGTTGCTGGCGGGCTCGCTCGAGCTGCGCGGCGTGCTGCCGGCCAATCCGCTCGCCTACGGCACGGTGCGCGTCGCGAAGGGCACCTACAGCGCGTACGGCCAGGAACTGCAGATCACGCGCGGACGCGTGATCTTCGACGGGCCGATCGACAATCCGGTGCTCGACATCGTCGCGATGCGCCTGGGCACGCCGGTGAAGGCGGGCGTGGCGGTTACCGGCACCGTGCTGTCGCCGCGCGTGCAGCTGGTTTCCGAGCCGAACGTGCCCGACGCCGAGAAGCTGTCGTGGCTCGTGCTCGGCGTGGGCTTCGACGACGCGCGCAGCGGCGCGCAGATGGCGGCGCTGCGCGCGGCGGCCGCATCGCTGATGGGCAGCAGCGGCGGCGGGGGCGTCTCGGGCGGGCTCGCGCACTCGCTCGGGCTGGACGTGCTCACCATCCGCAGCGCGAGTTCGGGCGACGCCTTCGATCCGGATTTCGGCGCGACGTTTCCCGGACAGAGCTCAACCGGAACGCCGGCGACGACCGCCTCGCAGAACGTCGTTGCGATCGGCAAACGACTCAGCTCGCGCGTGCTGGTCACGTACGAACAGGGCTTGCGCGGCGTCTGGAACCTGCTGCGGATTCAATACGAGATCACCGACCGACTGTCGGTGCGCGCGCAGACCGGCACCGACACGGCACTCGATCTGCTGTATTCGTTTTCGTTTGACTGAGGAAGGGAAGGGGGGAAGGGCGAAGGGTGTAGGGCGCGCAGTCTACGTGGCGACCCTGTCCAGGATGTTCGATACGCGATCGAAGGCATCGGCGGCGAACGGGTCGATCGAGACGCGCGCGGGCGTTGCGCGCAGCCAGGTGAGCTGGCGCTTGGCGAGCTGGCGGGTGGCGGCAACGCCGGCCTCGCGCAGTTGCGCAAGCGGACCGCCGGCGTCGAGCCATTGCCACGCCTGCCGATAGCCGACGCTGCGCATCGACGGCAGCGACGGCGACAGATCGCCGCGCGCGCGCAGCGCGCGCACCTCGTCGAGGAAACCTGCGGCGAGCATTGCGTCGAAACGCGCAGCGATTCGCGCGTGCAGCGCGGCGCGGTCGGTCGGCTCGAGCGCGATGCGCACGATGCCTGCCTGGCCGGTTGGCGATGGCGGCGGCTTCTCCGCCAGCCACTCCGACATCGTGCGATGCGTCGTCTCGAAGATCTCGAGCGCGCGTTGGATGCGTTGCGCGTCCGACCGATCGATGCGGGCCGCCGCGCGCGGATCGATTCCGGCAAGCCTCGCATGCAGGGCAGGCCATCCGCGCTCGCGCGCTTGTTCCTCCAGACCCGCCCTCACCGCCGGATCGGCGCCGGGCAGCGGATGAAGTCCTTCGACGAGCGCGCGCGCGTAGAGCATCGTGCCGCCAACCAGCAGCGGAATTCGTCCGCGCGCGCGGATGTCGGCGACCGCGGCGAGCGCGTCGGCGACAAAGCGCGCGGCCGAGTAGGCCTCGCTCGGTTCGACGACGTCGATCAGGTGGTGTGCCACCGCCGCGCGCTCGGCGGCGTCGGGCTTGGCGGTGCCGATGTCCAGGCCGCGGTACACCTGCGCGGAATCGACGCTGACGATCTCGATCGGCAGGCGCCGCGCGAGACGAAGCGCGAAGTCGCTCTTGCCCGACGCAGTGGGGCCGAGCAGCATCACGAGCGGCGCTTCGCCGCTCACGTGGCGCTGCCTGGCGTGGCGAGCGCCGCGTTGCGCGTCGTCTCGTTGCGCAGCAACGTCCACGCCGACAGCGCGGCACGGCCGGATGAAACCGTGCGCGGTCCGGCCGGGATGGCCGCGTCGATGCGAGGCATCGAGTTCAGCGTCCTCGCAGGAACCAGCGATCGAGTTCGTCGAGCGGAACTTGCAGCCAGGTCGGACGGCCGTGATTGCACTGGTCGGCGGCGGGCGTGCGCTCCATCTCGCGCAGCAGTGCATTCATCTCTTCGATGGTGAGCCTGCGGTTCGCGCGCACCGATGCGTGGCAGGCCATCGTTGCCAGCAGCGCGTCGCTTCGCTCGGCGAGCGCGCGCGAGACGCCGTGCTCGCGCAACTCGGCGAGCACCGACCGCGCCAGCGCCTCGGCGTCGGCGCTCGCCAGTGCCGCGGGCACCGCGCGCACCGCGATCGACTGCGCCGAGAGCGCCGAGAGCTCGAGTCCGAGCGCGGCGATCGCGTCGCCTTCGTCGTCGACCAGCGCCACGTCGAAGGCGTCGGCGCGGAAGACGACCGGAACCAGCAACGGCTGCATCGGAATCGAGCGCGCCGCATACGACGCCTTCATCCGTTCGTAGACGACGCGCTCGTGCGCGGCGTGCATGTCGATGACGACGAGGCCGTGGCGATTCTGTGCGAGCACCCAGGTGCCGTGCAGTTGCGCGAGCGCGTGGCCGAGCGGCGCGTCGTCGGCTGCGCCTTGCGCGCTCGTGGCCGTTCCCGACGCCGGCAAGGGCGCTGCGACGGCGATCGGCGACGGCATCGCGGCGAGCGAGCCGTCGGCCCGCATGCCGGCCGGCGATGCAGCGGGCGATGCGACCGCCGACGACAGGGCCGAGTACGCCGATGCCTGCGGCTCGCGCACGAAGTCAAGGCTCGCCGTCGTCGGCAGATCGCGCAGCGCGTAGGACGGCTGCCGGACGGCGGCTGCGGCGGCTGCGACGTGCGCCTCGCCGCCGCGTTCGCTTGCCGAAGCGCGCAGCGCCGCCTCGACCGCGTGGAAGACGAACGAGCGCACGCCGGCCGGATCGCGAAAGCGCACCTCGATCTTCGCCGGATGGACGTTGACGTCGACCTGCGACGGGTCGATCGAGACGAACACCGCCCACGCCGCATGGCGGTCGCCGTGCATCAGGTCGGCATAGGCCTGGCGCAGCGCGTAGCCGAGCATGCGGTCGCGCACGAAGCGGCCGTTCACGTAGAGGAACTGCCGGTCGGCGCGCGCGCGGTTGTGCGTCGGCAGTCCGAGCAGCGCGCGCACGCGCAGCGCGCCCGCATCGACGTCGACGATGCGATGTGCGTTCTCGTATTCGTCGCCCAGCGCGGCCAGCGCGCGCCGCGTCCAGTCGGCCGGCTCCAGCGTCTCGGCGCGCCGATCGTCGACCTGGATCTCGAAGGCGACCGACTCGTGCGCCAGCGCGATGCGCCGGAACGCATCGACGCAATGCGCGCTCTCGGTGGCGGCGCTGCGCAGGAACTTGCGCCGTGCCGGCGTGGCGGAGAACAGGTCCAGCACCTCGACCTGCGTGCCGCACGCGCCGGGCGCGGGCTCGACCTCGCCGGTGTCGGCGTCGATGCGCCATGCGCAGTCGTCGCCGGGCGTGCGACTGGTCAGGCGCAGCCGTGCCACCGATGCGATCGACGCCAGCGCCTCGCCGCGAAAGCCCAGCGTGCCGACGCGCTCGAGCTCGTCGAGCGAGGCGATCTTGCTCGTGGCGTGGCGTTCGAGCGCGAGCGGCAGTTGCGCTCGCTCGATGCCGCAGCCGTCGTCTGCGACGACGACGCGGCGCACGCCGCCTTCCTCGATGCGCAGCCGGATGCGTGCGGCGCCCGCGTCGAGCGCGTTCTCGAGCAGCTCGCGCACGACCGACGCCGGTCGCTCGACGACTTCGCCGGCGGCGATCTGGCTGACGAGTCGATCGGCGAGCCGCGCGATCGGGCGGCTCGACGCGCCGGGAACGGCGGGCGCAGCGGAAGGCATCGCGCGATTATAGGAGCGCGCCGTGTACCATCGCGGCCGATGGACGTCTCGCAGCTGCTCGACATCTTCCTGCACCTCGATCGGCACCTGGCGGCGGTCGTCGAGCAATACGGCGTCTGGGTGTACGCGATCCTGTTCGCGATCATCTTCGTCGAGACCGGCCTGGTCGTCATGCCGTTCCTGCCGGGAGACTCGCTGCTCTTCGTCGCCGGCACGCTCGCCGCCGTCGGCGGGCTCGACATCCGCGCGCTGGTGGCGCTGCTGATCATCGCCGCCGTGCTCGGCGACGCGGTGAACTACTCGATCGGGCACTACTTCGGCCCGAAGGTCTTCGGCTGGGAGAAGTCGCGCTTGTTCGACAAGGCCGCCTTCGACCGCACCCACGCGTTCTACGAACGTCACGGCCCGATGACGATCGTCATCGCGCGTTTCCTGCCCTTCGTGCGCACCTTCGCTCCCTTCGTCGCCGGCGTCGCACGCATGCGTTACCCGCGCTTTGCTCTCTACAACGTCATCGGCGGTACGCTATGGGTCGTCGGACTCACTGCGATCGGCTACCTGTTCGGCAATACCGCTTGGGTAAAGGAGCACTTCGAGTGGGTCACGCTGGCGATGATCGTCATCCCCGGCCTGCCGGCCGTGATCGAGGTGCTGCGCCACATGCTGCGCACGCGCCGCGAGCGTCGCTCCCAGCGACCGGCGCGGGGCTCGACGCCCGGCTGAAGCGCCGGTTGCCCGTCCGCGGAGTCGCAAGTCCGCGTTCGGGTGCCTGGTGCGGACACCGGCACGCGCCTTGCTCCTGACTATTCCGAAGGTCCGTCGATGCACGGATAACAGGAACGAACCGGGTCGCGCACACATGAAAACGCTCGTTGTCACCCATTCCCCGGATGCGCCCAGCCGCATCGTCGCGCCGCTGCGCGACGCCGGCCTCGACGTGGAGGCGGTCGCCGATACCGAAGAACTCGATCCGTTGCTGCGGGTCGCGCCGGCCGGCGCGATCGTGCTCGACCTGCGCGAGAACGCCGGTACGCCGCTCGAATGGCTGCGCGGCGTGCGCGGACGCGGAATCCGGGTGCCGGCGCTGATCCTCACGAACGCCGAAGACGTCGACGCCCGCATCGCCGCGCTCGATGCCGGCGCGAGCGACTATCTCGCCGGCGAGTTCGAGCCGCGCGAACTCGTCGCGCGCAGCACGGCGCTCGTTCGCCGACGCGAGGAGGCGGGCGCCGCCGACGTCGTCTTCTGCGGCGAACTGGTCGTCGACAGCCGAAAGCGCGAGGTGCGCTGCGGTTCGATGCCGATCGACCTGACGCCGCGCGAATGGTCGATCTTCGAGCAGCTGGTGCAGCACGCCGGCACGCCGGTCACCAAGGAAGACCTGATGCAGGCGATCACCGGCGAGGACGAGCGCCTGGCGCCGAACGCGATCGAGGTCTACGTGTCGCGACTGCGCGCCAAGCTTGCCGGCACCGGCGCGCGCATCAGCACGCTGCGCGGCATCGGATACCGGCTGGAGAACCCGCAGCCGACGTCGGCGCGCGTCGGCTGGTGAGCCCCCCTCAGGTCGTCTTCGCCCTCGGCGGCGGCGGATGGCGCCGCAGGTACGCGACCAGACCCCGATAGATTGCATCCGCCACGCGCGCCTGGTAGTGCGTGCTGGCCAGCCGGCGCTCTTCCTGCGGATTGCTGATGAACGCCGTTTCGACGAGGATCGAAGGGATTTCCGGCGCCTTGAGCACCGCAAAGCCGGCCTGCTCGATCGCCGGCTTGTGCAGCGTGCCGACGCCGCCCAACTCGGCGAGCACCATCCGGCCCAGACGGGACGAATCCTGGATCTGCGCCTTGGTGGACAGATCGAGCAGCACGCGTCGCGCTTCGGCGTTGCGCGTGGCGAAGCGCGCGCCGCCGATCCGGTCGGAATCGTTCTCCCGGCGCGCCAGCCAGCGCGCCGCGGCGCTCGTCGCTCCGCGCTCGGAGAGCACGTAGACCGAAGCGCCGCTCGCTTCCGGACGCACGAAGGCGTCGGCATGGATCGACACGAACAGGTCCGCCTGCACGCGCTGCGCCTTCGCCACGCGCGTGGCGAGCGGCACGAAATAGTCTCCGTCGCGGATCATGTACGCACGCATCGACGAGTCTTCGGCGATGCGCTCGCGCAGGCGCTGCGCGATGCGCAGCACGACGTCCTTCTCCTTCGTCCCGCGACGGCCGAGCGCGCCCGGGTCCTCGCCGCCGTGGCCGGCGTCGATCGCGATGGTCAGGAGCCGCGTCATCGCTGCGCGTGGCGCGCGCGCCGGGCGCTTCGATGCGCTGGCCGACGTGTGCGAAGAAGCGGCGGGGGTCGTGCGCGTCGCCCCGCCGGCGTCGGCGAGGGGCGTGTGCTCGGCGGCGCCGGGCGCGTCCGGCTCGGCGTCGGTCGCCGTCCTGTCGGCCCGGGCCGCGGGCGCGTGCGCGGGCTCGCGCGGCGCGCCGGCGCGCTGCTCGAGCCACGACGCCAGCGGATCCGCGCCGGGATTCGACGCGAGGCGTTGGCGCTCGCGCGTGCCCGCCTCGTCGAGCAGCGCCTGCAGCGGATCGATCGGCACCGCCGGGTACAGGTCGATGACCAGCCGATGCCGGTACGCGCCTGCCGGAGCGAGCATGAACAGTTGCGGCAGCACCTCGCTCTTCAGGTCGAAGACGATGCGCGCGACGTTCGGGCGGTTCTGGCCGACGCGCACGCGCTCGATGTACGGGTCGTCGGGCTGGATCTTCGCAACGAGGTCGCGCAGCGCGAGGTCGATCTCGAGGCCCTCGAGATCGACCACGAGCCGCGGCGGATCGGACAGTTGCAGCTGCGTGGATTTCAGCGGCCGGTCGAGCTCGAGCGTCACGCGGGTGTAGTCGCGCGCCGGCCAGACGCGCACCGCATGGATCGACGCTGCGCGCGCGGTCCGTACGTCGAACGAGAGCAGCGCGCCGGCGCCGAGCTTCAGCAGCGTTCGTCGGTCGGGGCCAGCGCCTTCAGGCACGCGCGTCCCCGCTCGGTGCCGGCGACTGCTTCGACGATGCGCGCCTCGCTGCCCGTGTCCCCGGCGAAGCGCAGGAACAGGTGCAGGTCCGGCGTGGGCAGCGTGCCGGCCGCACGCTCCGGCCACTCGACGATCGCGACGTTCGGCGCCCCGATGAATTCCTCGAAACCCGCATCGAGCCAGTCCTGCCCGGAGTCGAATCTATAGAAATCAAAATGATACAGTCGAAACTTCGACAGATCATAAGATTCGAGCAGCGAAAAGCTCGGACTTTTCACACGCCCGCCGAAACCGAGCGATCGCAGCAGCGCCCGCGTGAAGGTGGTCTTTCCGGCGCCGAGATCCCCCGACAGGTACAGCACGAAGCCCGGCACCAGCCGAGGCGCCAGGCGGCCGGCGAGCGCGGCGGTGGCGAGCGCATCGGGCACAGGCAGCACGAGCGTGTCGGAGCGGTCCACTAGAATCGGCGAATGCAGGCTGGGGACAGGGCGACGACGCTGCCGGACATCGAGACGCTGCGCATATGGGCGCGCGAACTGGGTTTCGCGTCGCTGGGCGTGGCCGACGTCGATCTGTCGAGCGCCGAACCCGGACTGCAGGCGTGGCTCGACGCCGGCTTTCACGGCGAGATGGATTATATGGCGCGTCATGGCACGAAGCGGGCGCGCCCGGCCGAACTGGTCGGCGGCACGATCCGCGCGATCATGGTTGCCCTCGAGTACGCGTCGCGCGATCCGGCCTGGATCGATGCGGCTCGCGGCGTGCTGGCCGACGACCGGCGCGCCTACGTCTCGCGCTATGCGCTGGGACGCGACTACCACAAGGTGGTTCGCGCGCGTCTGCAGCGGCTCGCCGATCGCATCGAGGCGCAGGTCGGCCGCTTCGGCTATCGCGTGTTCTGCGATTCGGCGCCGGTGATGGAGGTCGAACTGGCGCGGCGTGCCGGAATCGGCTGGCGCGGCAAGCACACGTTGCTGATCGACGCGCGCCGCGGCTCCACCTTTTTCCTCGGCACGATCTACACCGACCTCGAACTGGCCGCCGGCGAAGCGACCGACGAGCACTGCGGCACCTGCGTACGCTGCATCGACGCGTGCCCGACCGGCGCGATCGTCGCGCCGTACCGGCTCGATGCACGCCGTTGCATCTCCTACCTGACGATCGAGCACAAGGGCGCGATCCCCGAGGCGCTTCGACCCGCGATCGGGAACCGCATCTACGGCTGCGACGATTGCCAGCTCGCGTGCCCGTGGAACCGCTTTGCGCAGCCGGCGGCGCTGCGCGACTTCGACGCTCGCGAGCGACTCGACGACGCCTCGCTCGTCGAGCTATTCGGGTGGAGCGTGCAGCAGTTCGACGAGCGTCTGGCCGGTTCGCCGATCCGGCGCATAGGACACGAGCGATGGCTGCGCAACCTGGCGGTCGCACTGGGCAACAGCGGCGGCGGCCAGGCGATCGTCGCGGCGTTGCAGGCGCGCGCCGACGACGCGTCGGCGCTGGTGCGCGAGCACGTGCGCTGGGCGTTGCAGCGGCTCGGCGCGCCGGTGTCCGACGCGGACGACGCGCAGCGCGAAGCCGTCGCTGAATCCGCTTCAGTCCACAATAGCGACTGAGACCCTTTCACGAACCCCTGCGAGGAAAGCCGAACCCGTGCGCGCCCCGAAAGTGATGACCCGGACGTTCCTCGCGAACCTTGCGTTGTTCCACGAGTTGGGCACCGAGGATCTCGACCGCATCGCGACGGGCACGACCGAGCTGCGCATCCCGAAGGGGCGCATCCTGTTTCGCCGCGGCGAGCCGTGCGTGGGCTTTCACGTCGTCGTCTACGGACGCGTGAAGCTCGGCTTCGTGTCGCCGCAGGGCACCGAGAAGGTCATCGAGATCCTCGGGCCCGGCCAGTCGTTCGGCGAGGCGGCGATGTTCCTCGATCGACCATATCCGGTGAACGCCGAATGCCTGGCCGACTCGCTGTTGTTGCACATCTCGAAGTCGACGCTCGACGCCGAGTTGATGCGCGACCGGCGCCTCGCGCGGATGATGCTCGCCGGGCTGAGCCGGCGCCTGGTGGGCCTCGTGCACGACGTCGAGGCGTATTCGCTGCGCTCGGGCATGCAACGCGTGATCGGCTATCTGCTGCGCGACATCGAGCAGCAGGACGATGCGCCGGCGGCGCCGATCCGCATCGTGCTCGACACGAGCAAGGGCGTCATCGCATCGCGCCTGAACCTCACGCCGGAGCATTTCTCGCGCATCCTCGGCGAGCTGAGCCACGAGAAGCTCATCACGGTGAAGGGCGCGGAAATCACGATCCTTGACCCGGAGCGGCTGCGCGCGTTTCTGGCTTGATATTCATGAGGCCGGCGATCCAGCGGTTCTGCGCGTCGACGAGCGCGATGCATCCGCCGACGCCGCGCACGAGCCGGTAGGGCGGCTGGCCTGTCTGCGCCGCTGCCGAGAGTTCGCGCATGCGGCGCGCTTCGACTTCAACGCTCGCAAGCGCGATGCGCCCGCCGCGATCGAGTGCGAGCAGCACGGCGCCGTTGTCCATCGGCGCGAGCGCGAGCACTTCGCCTTCCACGGGCAATGGCGCGGCGAGCTTCCACGTTCGCGCATCGAGCACGCGCAGCGCGGTGGCGGCCTCGTCGGCGAGCACCCAGCCGCGTGAACTTTCGCCCTGCCAGGCGGCGATCCGTTCGGGCGCCGGAACGGCGTCGACCGGGGGGCGCTCGATCTCGCGGCGCACGTCCAGGTTCAGCACGCCGAGCGCGCCCGATGCGTCGATGCGAAGCACTTCGTGCGGCGCGCTGCCGGCGACCAGTGCGCGCGTCGCGCCCGGCACCGCGAATGTGCGCGGCGTGAAGCGGCCGGGCAGTTCGACCGCTTCGCGCATCCGGTAGTCGTGCACCAGTCCGCGCAGCACCGGCGGCGCATTGCGGCGATAGTCGATCTCCCAAATCTCGTCGAGATCGGCGAAGGCGACGACGATGCGCGAGCGCCGCGGACGATCGACGATCGACGAGACACTCGCGCGTCGGCCGTTGTCGAGTCGGTACTCGTGCAGCGATGCGAGCGTTTCCGGGTCGCGCGCGCTCAATGGCGTCTCGCCGGAACCGGCAGCGAGCACGACGGCGTCGGTTCCTCCGGCGGCGACGAGCGAATGTGCGTCGAGGGCAAGCGTCTCGCGCGCCGCCGACGTCAGCGCCGGAAGTTGCAGGCGCGCCAACCGCTCGCCGACGCCGACGAAGACGGCGTCGCCCTTCGGCGCGATTGCGATCGACGTGATGGTCGATGGCAATGGGAACGATGCGGTCTCTCGACCATCGACGCAGTCGAGCGCGCGCAGGCGTGACAGGTCGGGTGCGGCGAGCACGACGACGGCCGCGGGCGCTGCGCGTTCGTTTGCGTTCGCATGTGCGCTGGCATCTGCGCCGGTGTCGGCCCACGCGGCTGCCCAGGCGAGCGCGCCGGCGGCCGCGAGTGCCGCGAACCGCGCGCCGACGGCCGTGCGTGCGCCGTCGCACGCAACGACGTCGGCGCTGCGTCGTCGTTCGCGCGAAGCAAAGAAAAAGGGCGACCCGTCGGGGTCGCCCTGTTCCGATCGAGAAACCCGCCGGCTTACTTCGCCCCGGCGAGAACCCATTCGACCAGCGCCTTCACGTCGGCATCGGGAACGGTGGGGTTCGGCGGCATCGGCACCGGACCCCAGACACCGGACCCGCCTTTCTTCACCTTGTCGATGAGTTTCGCCTCCGCGGACTTGTCGCCTGCGTACTTCTTGGCGACGTCCTGGTATGCCGGACCGACGAGCTTCTTGTCGACCGCGTGGCATGCGGTGCAGTTGTATTTCTTCGCCATCGCGACATCGGCCATGGCCGGCGCCGCGACGGTGGCGAGCGCCGCAGCGGCCGCCAGGCCCATCCAGAGGGAACGCTTCATCGTTTGGCTTCTCCCGTGATCAGTAGACGTCGTGTTGCGTGTTGTAGACGTTGAACTTGCCGGTCGGCGTGATCAGTTTCGGATCCTTGATGACGGCCTTCAGCTTGCGCGTCTTGTCGTCGACCACGACGATCGCGGACTCCTGGTTCTTCGCACTCCACACCGAGAACCAGACTTCATCGCCGGCCTTATTGTACTCGGGTTGCGTGATGCGCTTGGCGCCTTCGCCCACCTGCGCCCAGTCGGCGATCGGCAGCACCTCGTACGGCTTGTCGAGGTTCTTGACGTCGAACACGGCGACCGACTGGTTGACCTTCGGATCGGGGTTCAGCGGCGTGTCGACCCACAGGTTGCTCGACTTCGGGTGCGTCTTGATGAACAGGTTGCCGCCGCCCTGCGCCTTCAGCGTCTGCACGACCTTCCACGCTTCCTTCTTGTGCTTGGCCGGATCGGTGCCGATGAGCGCGATCGTCTCGTCGCCGAGGTGACCGGTGGCCCAGACCGGACCGTATTTCGGATGCACGAAGTTTGCGCCGCGGCCCGGGTGCGGGATCTTGCCGACGTCGACGATCGCTTCGAGCGCGTCGCGCTTGCTGTCGACGACCGCCACCTGGTTCGACTGGTTCGCCGCGACGAGGAAGTAGCGCTTGGACGCATCCCAGCCGCCGTCGTGCAGGAAGCGCGAGGCGCCGATCTCGATCGTGCGCAGGTTCTTCAGGTCGGTGTAGTCGACGAGCATGATCTTGCCCGTTTCCTTCACGTTCACGATGAACTGCGGCTTGTCGTGCACGGCGACAATCGACGCGACGCGTGGCTCGGGGTGGAACTCCTGCGTGTCGACCGTCATGCCGCGCGTGGACTGGATGCGCAACGGCTCGAGCGTGTCGCCCTTCATGATCACGTACTGCGGCGGCCAGTAGGCGCCGGCGATAGCGAGCTGGTCCTGATGCTTCTTGTCCTTCGACGTCTCGACCGAACGCGCCTCCAGGCCGATGCGGACCTCGGCGACGTTGTCGGGCTTCTCCATCCACAGGTCGATCAGGTTGATCCTGCCGTCACGGCCGATCACGTAGACGTAGCGGCCCGACGCCGACGTGCGCGAGATATGCACCGCGTAGCCGGTCTTCACGATGTTGATGATCTTTTTCGACGCCCCGTCGATCAGCGCCACCTCGCCGGTGTCGCGCAGCGTCACCGAGAAAATGTTCGAGATGTCGTAGTTGTTCATCTTCTTCTTCGGACGTTGGTCCGGAGCGACGACGACTTTCCACGTCTTCTTCATGTCGTCCATGCCCCACTCGGGCGGAGTGGGAGGCGACTGCTGGATGTAGCGCGCCATCATGTCGACTTCGGCGTCGGTCAGTTCGCCCGACGTGCCCCAGTTCGGCATGCCGGCCGGCGAGCCGTACTTGATGAACGTCTTCAGGTATTCGGAACCACGCTCGAGAGTGATATCGGTCGTCAGCGGCTTGCCCGTGGCACCCTTGCGCAGCACGCCGTGGCAACCGGCGCAGCGCTCGAAGTAGATCTGCTTGGCCCGCTCGAACTCCTTCTCCGTCATCGGGGGAGCCTTCGGGTTGACGTCGTGGTGCATTTCGTCGGCGCCGAGCGGCGAGCCACCGGCCTGATAGGCGGCCTCCGGCGGAGACACGTGTTCCTTGGCGTTCTGCTGAGCCAGCGCCCATGCAGGTGCGCCGGCCATCAACGTGGCGACGACCCAGGCAGCCGGCTTCATGCGTGCGATTACTTTCATTTGCGGTTTCCTCTGGAAATCGCCCTGCAACCCATGGGCGCTACGGGAATCATCAGGGAGGGCAACGGGGTGCTCATTGATTGGAGTCAACAGTTGCGTTGCGTTGCAGCACGAGAATGCGCGCCGAGGCGAAACAACGACGAGCCATTGCGAATGAATCTGCTTCCGGGTCCCGCGAGTCTCGTCGCTGATCCGAATCCCGCGCAACCGGGCGAACCGAAATCGTGGAACGCGAAGACGCGCCGCGCCACGGGTTGTTCTCGCGCCGTTTCGTTTTTCGATGTCCGGCGCGACACGGGTCGCGTCGGGGCCGTTTTCTGCCTGGCGCTCGCGACCTTTGCGCAGACTTTCGCGCAGGGCACGCAGGACGCGAAGGTCGACCAGGCTGCTTCCAGCGAGGCGGCCTCCCCCGTCGTTCTCGCCGCCGGCGAGACGACCGGCGCGGGCGATCGCGCGCTCGAATCCGTCGTCGTCACCGCAACGCGCTCCGCGGCCGAGGCGCTCAACGTGCCGGCGAGCGTGACCGTCGTCGGCCCACGCGAACTCGAAGAGCGCAACCCCGTTCGCCTGGGCGATGCGCTCGCCGACGTGCCGGGGCTGTACATCCGGGGCGCGGCGATGGGAATGAACTTCCCCGCAAGCGGGCAGGCCGTGCTGTCGTTGCGCGGCATCCCGCGAACGCCGCGCACGCTGGTGATGATCGACGGGCAGCCGGTGAACAACGCGCTCACCGGCGGCATCGACGTCGCCGCTATCCCGCTGGCGAGCGTCGAGCGCGTAGAGGTCGTGCGCGGGCCGTACTCCGCGTTGTACGGCGGCAGTGCGATGGGCGGCGTGATCAACTTCATCACCGCCGGGCCCGACGATCCGCTCACCGAAGTCCGCGTCGGCGCCGGGTCGTTTCGCCAGCGCGGCGCATCGATCGTGCATCGCAAACGCTACGAGAGCGGGCTGGGCGTGTCGATGTCGGTGGCGTATCGCGAGAGCGAGGGCGACCCGCACAGCGATTACGTCGTGAAGCAACAGTTCCAGCCGCGGGCCGGGACGACGCCGCCTGTGCCGAAACCCGTCACCGGGGTCGTTCCCACGCGCGATCCGGACGGCAGCGCGCGCTATTGGGTCGGCTACCAGGGCGCTCGCCCCTGGTACCAGGACAATGCGCAACTGAGCCTGCATTTCTCGCCGTCTTCTGTCACCGATCTCGTCGCCGGCCTCGGTTGGGGCGAGTACTCGGTCGGCTATTCGCGTCCGCGCAGCTTCCTGCGCGATGCGGCGGGCAACGCCGTGTTCGCGGGTCCCGTCTCCTTCGACGACGCCGGCGTCGCCCGCCGCCTTTCGCTCGCGCAGACCAACTGGTTCACGCCGACGCCCGCCGGCGAGCGCGATCGGCGCGCCTTCGTGCGCGCGACGCATCGCTTCGACGGCGGCAGCCGCCTGCAGGCGCAACTCGGCGTGCTGCGACACAACCTCTTCTTCTCGCAGGCCGGCAGCGATGCGCAGTACGCAAGCGGCCCCGGTGTGTTCACCGACCAGCCGAACCGGCGCATCGACGGCGAGGCGAGCCTGCGCACGCCGATGTCGGCGAGCTGGGTGCTGGTCGGCGGCGTCTCGATCAACCGCAGCAAGCTCGATCGCTCCGACTCGGCGCTCTCCGATTGGCGCGACGGCGACAGCGCCGGTGCACAGCTGGCCGCCGACGGCGGCCAGGCATCGAACCTGGCCGTGTTCGTGCAGAGCGAGCACGACCTCGCTCCCGGCTGGAGCCTGTACGTCGGCGGACGCTACGACCGTTTCGACACCGACGGTTTCGCACGGCAGTTTTCCCCGACGCCCGTCGAGCAGCGCTTCGACGAGCGCAGCTTCGACCAGTTCAGTCCGAAGCTCGCGCTCGTCTGGCAGGCGCGCCCGACGATCGCGCTTCGCGCGTCGTACGGCCGCGGCTTCCGCCCGCCGGCGCTCTTCGACCTGTACGGCAGCTCCGTCGTGCGCACGGGAGGGCCCACCATCCAGACGTTCGCCGCGCCTGGCCTCGTTCCGGAGCGCGTCTCGGCCTTCGAAATCGGTGCTGACTTCTCTCTCGATCGTCATCGCCGCATTTCGGCTACCGTGTACCGTCAGCGGCTGACGGATCTAATCTATCGACGCACCTTGCCTGGGAGCACTCCTCTACTGCAACTCGTGCAGAACGAGAACGTCGCTGCCGCCGACGTCGACGGCATCGAGGCGAACGTGCGCTGGCCGACGCCGGTCGACGGCCTTGCCGCGTTCGCGTCGCTCACGCATCACTTCCGCTTCGAAGTCGCCGAGAACGACTCGGTGCCCGAGATGGTCGGCAAGAAGCTCACCGACGTGCCGCGCACGAGCTGGTCGGCAGGCGTCGAATACCGGCAGGGTGCGTGGAGCGGACTGCTCGCGTTGCGCCACGTCGACCACGTGTTCGGCTCGGGCGACGACCTGAACAAGGACCGCGTCGAGGGCGTCTTCACCTCCTTCGACGGCTACACCGTCGCCGCCGCGCGCGTCGGATGGCAGATCGACCGCAACTGGGGCGTGAACCTGTCGATCGACAACCTCACCGATCGCAAGTACTTCGTCTTCACGCGCCAGCCAGGACGCACTTTCTACGGCGAACTCGTGTATCGCTTCTGAGGCGGCGCGGGCAAGTCAGCCGAGCAGCAGCGCGAGCCACGCCGGCAGCGTCACGACGGCGACGAGCATCGACACCGTCATCAGCAGCGCGGTGAACGATGCGTCGCCGCCCATGCGGGCGGCCAGGATGTACGCCGACGGAGCGGTCGGCATCGCCGCGTACAGCACGACGATCGCGCGCGTCGGCGCGTCGAGGCCGGCTGCCGCCGACAGCGCCCAGGCGGCGGCCGGCATCGCAAACATCTTTACCGCGATGATCCAGCCGCCTAGCGCGAGCGTCGATCTGGATTCGTGCCAGCCGCCGCGCAAGGCATCGAGCTGCAGCCCGGCACCGACGGCGAGCAGTCCGAGCGCGATCGAGGCGCCGCCCAGCCGGCCGAGCGTCGCCTCGACCGGCGCGGGCAGGCTGAGGCCGAGCGCATGGCCGATCAGGCCGGCGACGGTGGCGAGGATCAGCGGATTGCGCGCGAGTTCCGCACCGAGCCGGCTCTGCGCGTGCTGCGCCAGCGGGATCACCGCGGCGAAGTTCACCACCGGAACGCTGACGCCGATCAGGATCGCCGCGAGCGACAGCCCGGCTTCGCCGCCTACGCGTTGCGACAGGGCGAGCATCACGTACGAATTGAAGCGGAATGCGCACTGCACGCCGGCGGCGAAGCGCGACGGATCGGGATCGAGCACCGGGCGCGCCAGCCAGCCGAGCCCGATGCCCACGCCGATCGCCGCCAGCGCGACGATGACCGCCGGCAGCGCCGTGGACAGTTCCAGCCGCATGTGCAGGATCGTGTCGAACAGCAGCGCCGGAAACAGCACGTAGTAGATCAGCTTCTCGAGTCCGCTCCACACGGCGCGCTCGCGCACCAGCCATCGCAGCAGCAACTGGCCGATGGCGATCAGCGCGAGATCGGGAAACAGCGCGGTAACGGGATTCATGGCGGCAGCAGTGTATAGCTGGCGAGTCCCATCGATTCACGCGTGCACGCCGCGTCGCTCGCGTTATAGTCGGCGCCCATGAGATTCACGGGCAAAGGTCCGGCAATCGCGCTCGCTGCGGCGTTTGCGTTGCTCGCCGCGCCGGCGTCGCGCGCGATCGAGGTCGCCGGCGTCGCACTGGAAGATTCGATCGAACTCGGCGGGGCGTTGCTGCAGTTGAACGGCGCGGGCGAGCGCACGCTGTACGTCGTGCGCACCTACGTCGCTGCGCTCTACGTCGCGCGACCGTCGTCGCAGGCGCACGCGATCCTCGGACAATCCGGCCCGCGCAGGCTGTCGCTGACGATGCTCGCCGCGCTGTCCACCGACTGGGTCGTCGATCGCATCGTTGCGGCCATGCGGGCGAACATGGCCGACGACGCCTTCGCGCTGCTGCAGCCGCGACTCGCGCGGCTGCTCGAGCCGCTGCTCGCGCTCGAGCGCCTGCAGAAGGGCGATCGCGTGGACGTCGATGCGATCGGCGGATCGATCCGCGTGAGCGTCGACGGTCGAGCACTCGGCGCCGAGGCGCCCGGCGGCGATCTGTTCGATGCGCTGCTGCGCGCCTTCATCGGCGAGCGACCGCTCGATGCCGCGCTCGGACGCGCGCTTCTCGGTTTGCCCGCGCCGAAAAACGCGAACGGAAACCGCGGCACGTGAGCGCGCAGCACGACGCCGCAGCGCGCTGGATCGAAGCATTCTGCGACGCCGTCTGGCTCGAGGACGGACTGTCGCGCAACACGCTCGCCGCCTACCAGCGCGATCTCGCTGCACTTGCCGCATGGCTTGCCGACCCGGTGCGCGCGGCGCTGCACGACGCGAGCGCAGCGGACTTGCAGGACTACATTGCGGCGCGCCACGCCGGATCGCGCCCGTCGAGCAGTAACCGGCGCCTGGCCGTCTTTCGCCGCTTCTATCGCTGGCTCGTTCGCGAGCGCGTGCGCGAGGACGACCCGACGCTGCATATCCATTCCGCGCGCCAGCCGCCACGCTTTCCGAAGGCGCTGTCCGAGCGACAGGTCGAGTCGCTGCTCGCTGCCCCCGACGTCGAGACCGCGCTCGGGCTGCGCGACCGCGCCATGCTCGAGACGATGTATGCGACGGGCCTGCGCGTGAGCGAACTGGTCGGCCTGGACACGGTGCGCGTCGCGCTGACCGAAGGGGTGGTGCGCGTCGTCGGAAAGGGCGACAAGGAGCGGCTGGTGCCGCTGGGCGAGGAGGCGCGCGAATGGATCGTGCGCTACCTGCGCGAGGCGCGGCCCGTGCTGCTCGGTGCGCGCGCGGCCGACGCGCTGTTCGTCACGCAGCGCGGCGGTCCGATGACGCGGCAGATGTTCTGGACGCTGGTCAAGCGCTACGCGCGCGCGGCCGAGGTGCATGCGCCACTGTCGCCACACACGCTACGGCATGCGTTCGCCACGCACCTGCTGAACCACGGCGCCGACCTGCGCGTCGTGCAGATGCTGCTCGGCCATGCGGACATCTCGACGACGCAGATCTACACGCACGTCGCGCGCGAGCGGCTGAAGACGCTGCACGCGCAGCACCATCCGCGGGGGTAGTCGGACCGGCTCGCGGGGCTCGCTTGCAGGGCTTGCGACAGATCAATCAAGAACGAGAACGATTCGTATTAGACTTCGCCGATGCATTCGATCGGCGAAGCATCCGCGGCCGGTAACGGCGGCCGCCGGGCGGCTGGCATCGGCACGACGCTGCTGCTGCACGCCACGCTCGGCTGGGCAGCGTGGACGGGGCTCGACACGCCAGCGCCGAGCATTCCTGTGCCGCTCGAGGTTCGCTTCATCGAAGCGCAGCAGGCACCGGTGCAGCCGATCGCCGCGGCGCCGCCCGCGGCACAACCGGCCCCGGCGCCACAGGCCCGGGCGGAGCCGCCACCGGTTGTCGAGCCGCCGCCCGTAGCGGAACCGCTGCCGCAAGCCGTGCCCGAAGTGCGAGCACAACCGATCGTCCGCAAGCCGCATCCCAAACCGGTGCGCAAGGCGGAAAAGCCACGACCCGCACGCGAGGCGCCGCGGCTCGCCGAGCCGCCTCCCGAGAAGGTCGCATTCCCGGTGCCGACGCCGACGGCGCCGCAGCCGGTCGTCGGCTCGCTGCCTCCCGTAGCCGCGCCGCAGCCGGTTGCGGCGCCGCCATCGCCGGTCGCCGCGCCCGCACCGATCGCGTCGATTCGAGCGCTCCCCGCCGCCGCTCCCGCCATGCCGATGCAGGCGCCGCGCTTCGACGCGGCCTACCTGCGCAATCCGCCGCCCGCCTATCCGCGCGCATCGCGTCGACTCGGCGAGGAAGGTCGCGTCGTGCTGCGCGTGCGCGTCGAGCGCGACGGCAGTCCGTCGCGGCTCGAGGTGCAGGCCTCGTCGGGCTCGTCGCGCCTGGACGAAGCGGCATTCGACGCGGTCCGGCACTGGCACTTCGTCGCCGCACGACGCGGTGACGACAACGTCGCAGCGTGGGTGCTCGTGCCGATCGAGTTCCGCCTGGACAATGGTTGACCCGGAGTAGAGATTCCATGACCGAGACGCTCGGATTCACGCATTTCCTCGGGCACGCCGACGCCGTTGCGTGGTCGGTGCTGGCGCTGCTGCTCGCGATGTCGGTGGCAAGCTGGTACTGGATCGCCGCGAAGGGACTGAACGCGTTGCGTCGACGGCTTGCTTCTCGCAGCTTCCTCGCTTCGTTCTGGAACGAGCCGTCGCTCGCGGCGCTCGAACTGCGTGCGCAACGCGCCTCGGGTCGCGACGCCTGGTCGCGCGTGTTCGAGGACGGCTTCGACGCGATCGAGCGTCACCGCGCCGCCACCCTGCGCGGCGCGCTCGACGCCGGAACGCCGCTGGAGTTCGTCGCACGTTCGCTGAAGCGTTCGATCGTGCGCGAATGCGCCTGCCTCGAAGCCGGGCAGACGCTGCTCGCCACCGTATCGTCCACTGCGCCCTTCGTCGGTCTGTTCGGCACCGTCTGGGGCATCTATCACGCGCTGCTCGCGATCGGCGACGCTGGAGCGGCCGGCCTGCAGGAGGTCGCGGGTCCGGTGGGAGAGGCGCTGATCATGACCGGGATCGGGCTGGCGGTCGCGATTCCGGCGTCGATGGCGTACAACGCGTTCGCCCGTGAGCGGCGCAACCTGCGCACCGGGCTCGAGGCCTTCGCGCACGAACTGCTCGCGATGCTGGCGACCGGGGCGTCGCCGATCGAGTTGCGCCAGCGCGCGGCGCGAGCCGATGCGACGGCATCGAGGGCGGCGAGCGCGAGGCTCGCACCCGTCGGGAGCCGCTGATGGCCTTCTCGCTGCTCGATGACGAAGGCAACGAGGAACCAATCGTCGAGATCAACATGGTGCCGTTGATCGACGTCATGCTCGTGCTGATGGTCGTGTTCATGGTGACGGCGCCGCTGCTCACGCACGCGGTGAAGCTCGACCTGCCGCGCGCATCGAGCACGGTTACCGAGCGTGATGCACCCGCGCTCGACGTCGCGATCGACGTCGGCGGCCTCGTGCGCGTCGACGGCGTCCCGATCGACGCGGCCGCGCTGCCCGCGCGTTTCGCCGAAGTCGCGCGCCACGATCCGAAGACCGAATTGCGCGTGCGCGCCGATCGGCGCACGCCCTATGAGACGATCGCGCGCGTGCTGTCCGACGCGTCGCGAAACGGGCTGGCGCGGATCGGCTTCGTTACCGATCCGCGCAGCGCCGACGAGGCCAGGTAGCGCCCGGCGCCGGACCAGATGGGTTGCCCGCTAACCGCGGCTCAATAGTCCGCGCTGAGGCTCACCCGCACCGCCTGCGGTGACCCCGGCATGATGTTGTTGTTGCTGTGCGCCGATGCGAAGTACTCGCGGTCGAACAGGTTCTGGACGTTTAACTGCAGGCGCAGGTCGGGCGTCACTTCGTAGTACACGGCGGCATCGACGCGCGCGAATCCGGGCAGCGTCACCGCGTTGTCGGCGCCGGCGTAGAGCGCGCTCGACGCGACCATACCCAGCCCGGCGCCCCACTTCGCGTCGAAGTCGTAGCGGTTCCACAGCGAGAAGCTGTGCCGCGGCAATTGCGCGATGCGGTTGCCCTGGCGGATCGCCGACGATTGGTCGCTGTCGTATTCGCCGTCCTGGTACGCATAGCCGCCGATCACGCGCCAGTTCGGCGCCACGCGCCCGGCGAGCGTCAACTCGACGCCCTGCGCGTGCTGCCCGTCGACAAGCAGCGAGCGCGTCGGATCGTTCGGATCGGTGACCGCGACGTTCGTGCGTTCGAGCCGGTACACCGCCGCCGTCGCCGACAGACGCGACGACACGTCCCACTTCGCGCCGAGCTCCACGTTGCGGAACTTCTCCGGATCGAGCGAGCGGTTCGCCGCGGTGAGCGATCCGAGCTGGTCGCCCGACCGCGGCTGGTACGCCACCGTGTAGCTCGCGTAGATCGAAACTGGCTCGATCGGCTTGTAGATCAGGCCGATGCGCGGCGAAACGAGATGATCCGTGTTCGACAGGCGGCTCGCGTCGCGGTGATCGTCGAGCTCGACTTCGAAGCGGTCGAAGCGCACGCCGGCGACCGCCTGCCAGTGCTTCGACAACTCGATCTGGTCCTGCACGTAGAGCGCCGCCACGTTCGCGGTGCTGCGGTTGTCGGCGTCGGTTGCGCTCTGCGCGAAGCGCACCGGCGCGAAGGTCACGGGCGAGGAGAGCGGCACCGACAGCGAGCCGCCGGCGAAGGTGCCGGTGTTGCGGAAGTTGTCGGTCGTCTGCCGCCCGATCTCCGCGCCGAACAGCAGTTCGTGTGCCACCGTGCCGGTCGTCGCGCGATAGCGCAGGTCGGTCTGATTGAAGAAGTTCGTGCGGTCGGTGCGATGGTTGTACGCGGCGATCGACACCATCGTTCCGGTCGCGTTCACCGCGCCGGGGAACACGTTCTGGTAGAACTTTTCGTACTTCGCCCAACGCGCATGGTTCGTCAGCTTCAGCCCATTGCCGAAGTCGTGATCGACGACGGCGTCGAGCGCGTCGACTCGCGCCCGCGTGTTGCTGAGGGCCGGGTTGCCGAAGAAGGTCGATGGATCGACGTCGACCGGCCGGCCGCCGAACGACGGCACGCCGCGGTCGGCGGTGCGCTCGTCCTTGAAGTGCTCGTAGCCCACGCGCACCAGCGTGCGATCGCCGGCTCGCCATGCCAAGGTCGGATTCACCCCGTAACGCTCGAGCGCGAAGTAGTCGCGGTAGCTGTGCGAGCGTTCGTAGACGCCGGTGACGCGAAACGCCGCCGAGTCGGAAAGCGCGCGTCCGAAGTCGGCGGTGGCGCGCCGCTCCTTCCAGGAACCGAGCCGCAGCGTCGCCTCGCCGATGTCCTCCCACCTCGCCTGTCGCGTGACCCGGTTGAGCACGCCGCCCGAACCGCCGCGCCCGAAGATCATCGCGTTGGGGCCCTTCAACACTTCCACGCGCTCGATGTTGTAGAGGTCGCGGTAGTAGGGGATGTCGTCGCGGATGCCGTCGACGAAGAAGTCACCCGTCGAGCCGATGCCGCGAAACACCGGCTGGTCGCGGTTGCCTTCGCCTTGTCCCATCGTCACGCCCGGCACGAAGCGCACGACATCGGCGAGGCTGTCCATCGCCTGGTCGTCGATCACCGTTCGCGGCACCACCGTCACCGCCTGCGGCACGTCGCGCAAGGGCGTCTCGGTCTTCGTGCCGGTCGTGGTCCGGCGCGCGTCGTAGCCGCTCGTTTCTCCGGCTCCCGGTGCGGTGACGCTTACCGTGGGAAGCGTCACCGGCGCCAACGGTGGCGATTGCGCCCACGCGGCCTGCGCCGCGCCCAGCACCGCCGCACAGCAGCAGCAGCGTTGCCAGATGGGCGCGGCCGCGGCGCTCGGTTGCGGAAGCACGCGCATGAAAACCTCCCCTTGTAGTCTCAACGAGAATGAGAACCGTTAGCATCAAGGGAGAATCGGCGTTCCGCAAACGAGAGCCGTCGATTTCCGGAACGCTGTCGCGTGGTCGCTATAGTGGGCGCCTGCGTCGGCATCGACGAGGAAAGGAGGGCAGTTCGTGCGGATCGCGATCGTCGGGCTGGGCGCCGTGGGCGGCCTTCTGGCTGCGCGCCTGGCGGCGGCCGGGGAATCGGTCTCGGCGCTCGCGCGCGGCGCGACGCTGCGCGCGGTCGAGCGCGGCGGAATTCGACTGATCGAGCCGGGCGCGACCGACGCCGATGCAGCGCCGCCGGTGCCGCTGCGCGCGAGCGCGGATCCGGCGGCACTCGGCGAACAGGACCTCGTCGTCGTCGCACTGAAGTCCAACGCGCTGCCCGCGGTCGCTCCGACGCTCGCACCGCTGATCGGCGAGCGCACCGTCATCGTTCCTGCGATGAACGGCGTGCCGTGGTGGTTCTTTCACGGGCTCGACCCAGCGTTCGCGCAGCGCCGTTGGACCGCGATCGACGCCGATGGCGCCGTCGGGCAAGCGCTGCCGGCGCAGCGCGTCGTCGGCTGCGTCGTGCATCTCGCGTGCTCGACGCCCGAGCCCGGCGTCGTTCGTCGCAACAGCGGCAATCGGCTGATCTTCGGCGAGCCCGACGGCGCGACGAGCGACCGCCTCGGGCAGATTGCCGCGTTGTTCGCGCGCGCCGGCTTCGACGTCGAAACGTCGGCCCGCATCCAGCACGACGTCTGGTTCAAGCTGTGGGGCAACATGACGGTGAACCCGATTTCGGCGATCACCGGCGCCACCACCGATCGCATCATGGACGATCCGCTGGTGCGCGAATTCGTCAGCGCGACGATGCGCGAAGCGGCCGCGGTCGGCTCGCGCATCGGCCTGCCGATCGATACCGCCCCCGAGGAGCGCCACAAGATCACGCGGCAACTCGGCGCGTTCCGCTCGTCGATGCTGCAGGACGTGGACGCCGACCGGCCGGTGGAGCTCGACGCGCTGGTGGCCAGCGTTGCCGAGATCGCTCGCGCGGTGGGCGTCGCCACGCCGAACATCGACGCGCTGCTCGGCCTCGCGCGGCTGCACGCGCGAGTGCACGGGTTGTATCCGCCGCCGCCGCTCGGGTCCGGCGCGCCATGAGCCGCAGCGAGACGCCGGCAACGCAGTTCCTGCGCCGGAGCGGCGTCGCGTTCGGCGAGCACCGCTACGACTACGTCGAGCACGGGGGTACCGGCGAGTCGGCGCGCCAGCTCGGCGTGGACGAGCACGCGGTGGTGAAGACGCTCGTCATGCAGGACCAGGATGCGCGCCCGCTCATCGTGTTGATGCACGGCGACCGGCGCGTTTCCACCAAGCGGCTCGCGCGAGAAACCGGGCGCACCAGCATCGAGCCCTGCGAGCCGCGCACCGCGCAGCGGCACAGCGGCTACTTCGTCGGCGGCACGTCGCCCTTCGGCTTGCGCAAGGCGATGCCGGTGTTCGTCGAGGCGAGCGTGCTCGAGCTGCCGCGCATCTACATCAACGGCGGGCGACGCGGCTATCTCGTCTCGATCGAGCCGCGCGTGCTCGTCGACACGCTCGGCGCGTCTGCCGTGCACTGCGCGCTCGACGACTGACGCCCAGCGCCTGCGCGCGTCCGGAGTCGGTACACTCGCGCCGGTGCCCGGCAACCCGTTGGCTCGCAACGCTCGGGCGCCGTTCGACTCCACAGGCTCGGGGGAGGCGCGTTGCAGAACGGATATCCGCTGATCGCGATCGTGCTGGCGTACCTGCTCGGCTCGATCTCATTCGCCGTGCTGGTCAGCCGTGTGATGGGGCTGGCCGATCCGCGCAGCTACGGTTCGCACAATCCGGGCGCGACCAACGTGCTGCGCACCGGCAACAAGCTGGCTGCCGCGCTCACGTTGCTCGGCGACGGCGCGAAAGGCTGGGTGGCGGTGATGCTCGCCCGCATCTTCGGTCCGCGCTGGGGCCTGGACGAAGGCACGATCGCGCTCGTCGCGCTGGCCGTCTTCGTCGGCCATCTCTATCCGGTGTTCCATCGCTTCCACGGCGGCAAGGGCGTCGCCACCGCTGCCGGCGTGCTGCTCGCGCTTCATCCGCTGCTCGGCATCGGTGCGCTCGCCACGTGGGTGCTGATCGCGTTCTTCTTCCGCTATTCGTCGCTGGCTGCGCTCGTTGCCGCGGTGTTTGCGCCGCTGTGGGACCTGTTCCTGTTCGGGCCCGGGCCGAACGCGCTGGCGATCGCCGTGATGAGCGCGCTGCTCGTCTGGCGCCATCGCGGCAACCTCGCCAAGCTCGTGCAGGGCAAGGAATCGCGCATCGGCAGCCGCTCGCGCTAGCCGCGCGCAGCGTCCGCCGCCAGATTCTTCATCAGACTGCGGGCAGCGATTCGAGCGGCCAGCGCGGCTGCACGACGAATCCGCCGATCGCGCGTCCGCGTGGCAGCGCACCGGGTTCAGCGTGCTGCAGCCGAAGCGCGCCGGCGAAGGCGATCATCGCGCCGTTGTCCGAGCACAGCGCCGGCTGCGGGAAATGCACGCAGGCTCCGGCGCCGGCGCAAGCGGCCGAGAGCGTCTCGCGCAGTCGGCGGTTGGCGCTGACGCCGCCGGCGACCACCAGCCGACGCTGCCCCGTCTGCCGTAACGCGGCGAGCGACTTCGCGACCAGTACCTCGACAATCGCCGCCTCGATCTCGGCAGCCAGGTCGGCGCGCGCCGACGCGTCGTCGATGCCACGCCGCACGAGTGTCGCAACCGCGGTCTTCAGTCCGCTGAAGCTGAAGTCGAGCGAGTCCGAGTGCAGCATCGGGCGTGGCAGCGCATGTCGACCGACCGTTCCGTCGGCCGCCAGCGCGGCGATCTGTGGTCCTCCCGGATAGCCCAGGCCGAGCAGCTTCGCGCTCTTGTCGAAAGCCTCGCCCGCCGCGTCGTCGAGCGTGTCGCCGAGCAGGCGGTAGCGGCCGACGCCGGACACCTCCATCAACTGCGTGTGTCCGCCCGAGACCAGCAGCGCGACGAACGGGAACGCCGGCGGGTCGCTCGACAGTAGCGGCGACAGCAGGTGCCCCTCGAGGTGATGGATGCCGAGACCGGGAACGCCCAGCGCGAAGGCCATCGCCGCGCCGACGCCCGCGCCGACCAGCAGCGCGCCGGCCAGTCCCGGCCCTTCGGTCCACGCGATCGCGTCGAGTTCGCTGCGGGCGACGCCGGCCTGCGACAGCACCTCCTCGACGAGCGGAAGCAGGCGACGCACATGGTCGCGCGACGCGAGCTCGGGGACGACGCCGCCGTAGCGTTCGTGCAGCTCGACCTGCGAGTGCAGCGCCTGCGCGAGCAGGCCGCGCTCGGTGCAGTAAAGCGCGACGCCGGTTTCGTCGCACGACGTCTCGATGCCGAGGACTTTCATGCGGCGAGTTTAGGGCCTGTTCACACTACGCTCGTCCCCGCGCCGGGGCCTGCCGAGGCGCCAAACGAGGCGTCGGCGACGCGCGTGGCGGTGCCACGCAAGGAGCCGGCAACGAAGTGTGGCGGCTCGGCAGGCCCCGGCCCGAAGGGTGAGCCCGAAAAAAGCGCGCACTCGGCGTTGCAAATGCTCGCCGTGACCCCGCCACGGCTGCGCTTTGCGCCTTGATTGCGCGCTTTTTTCGGGCTCACGCGGGGACGATCGTAGTGTGAACAGGCCCTAGACTACGAGCAGCGCGAGGTCGGGCTGGTCGGCCGGCGAATCGGCGGAGACGACGCGGTTGCGTCCTGCGCGCTTTGCCGCGTACAGCAACTCGTCGGCGCGCGCGAGCAGTTGCGCGAGGCGCTGCCCGTGTTCGTGGATCGCCACGCCGATGCTCACGGTCATCTGCACGGTCGTGTCGTTGACCACGCACGGCTGGCTCGCAATCCGGTGACGCAGCCGCTCGGCGGCGACGAAGGCATCGCGCTCGCGTTCGATCGGCACCAGCAGGCAGAACTCCTCGCCGCCGTAGCGCGCCGCCAGCGCCTCCGCGCGCGCGCCGGAGCGCAACTGGCGCGCGCAATGACGCAGCACCGCGTCGCCGGCGGCGTGCCCGTGCGCGTCATTGATCTGCTTGAAATGGTCGATGTCGACCATCATCGCCGCCACCATTCTTCCGGACAGGCGGGTCGATGCGAGCAGCGGTTCGCCGCTGTCGAACAGCACGCGGCGCGACAGCAGTCGCGTCAGCGGGTCGGTGGTGGCCATCGCGCGCAGTTCGTCGGCCATCCGCGAATGCACCACGGCCAGCATCAGGCCGGTGATCGCCATCGGCACGAGCGTGTCGACCGCCATCGTGACGAGTCCGAGCGTATCGACGTCGACCGCAGGCGTGGACGCCGGCAAGGGCGTGCGCAGGACACGCATTGCGCCGGTGATCGATGCGAGCGCATATACGGCAACCGCCGCCACGAGCACGCGTCGAACGACCTCGGCGGCCGGATCGCGAGCGCGCGCGACGCGAACCGCGGTAAGCGCCGCAGCGACCGACACGAGCGAGTCGACGTAGGCGGTGCGCAGCCAGCCTTCGCTGCGCAGCGCGTCGAAACCCAGCGTGCCGGCCACCAGCAGGAAGAGGAACGTGAACAGCATCGCCGGGCGCGGTCGCGCGCCGTACAGCCGGCGCACCGCCTCGCAGCCGACGAGCGCGCCGGCGCCCACGCCGACGACGGCCACGCCGCGCGCGAGCGATTCGTGACTGTCGGTTGTCAGACCCGCCACGAGCAGCGCATTGCCGGCGAGCGACATCGCCAGCGCGTGCAGGCCGAGCACGGGCGCCGACGGGTTGTGCAGCGGGCGCAGGAACATCAGCGTGGCTGCGGTCGCCAGCACGGTGACGCCGCTGATCAGGAACAGCGTCTGCATGTCGACGATCAGCACGGGTGCCATGCGTGGGAGTTCTAGCGCCGGTCGTGGGCCGTCGGCCCGGAGGGTGAGAGGCAGTGTGACATCGGGCCTCGTCGTGGACAACCGGCGACGACGCCCTGCGCCGCGAATCGCGTGCCGTTCGTCAGGCACGAGGACCGCAAAGCGTCGCTGCCGATCGCGCGACTCAGGCGGCGACGAGCGAGTCGTCGGCAACGACCCGATTGCGGCCCTGCGACTTCGCGCGATATGCGCGACGATCGGCTTCGTCGAGCAGCTCGCGCAGCGTGCGTCCCGGTCGGTGGATGCTTACGCCGATGCTCATCGTGATCGGCAGCGGCAGCGATCCATGGCGATAGGGCGAAGCCTCGATCGTCGCGCGCAGCCGTTCGGCGACGCCGAAGGCGGCCGCCCCGCCCGGCACCGGCACGAGCGCGCAGAACTCGTCGCCGCCGTAGCGCACGATCAGCGAATCGGGCCGCAGCGCGCTGCGCAGCAACGTCGCCACGTGACGCAACATCTCGTCGCCGACGGCGTGGCCGTGCCGATCGTTCACCGTCTTGAAGTCGTCGAGGTCGATCATCAGCAGCGCGATGCATTCCTGCGCCCGCTCGAGCAGTCGCGTCCCGGATTCCTGCAGCGACCGACGCGAGACAAGGCCGGTGAGATCGTCGGTGGCGGCGAGCTGTCGAAGGCTCGCGCTCAATCGGCCGTTGGCGATGCTCAGCACCGAAACGGTCAATGCGAACGGCAGCGAGCCGAACGTCATCGCGAACAGCGTTCGCATCACGCCCGGCGGGGCACTGCCGTCGGCGTTCAGCGGGATGCCCTGCGTGAGGAAGAGCGCCATGCGCAGCGCGATCACCGCGCAGAAGGCAGCGAGCAGCGCGCGCATCAGCCGCGCCGAACGCAGCGTGCCCAACAGAGGAGATCGATGCGTTTCGCGAACGGCCATGCCGAGGAAAAAGAGCGTGAAGACGCTGCTCAGCCCGATGCGTGCGAGCGCGCGCGACGTGTTCGCCTCGTGCAGGATCGTCATCGTCATGATGTAGGCGAGCACCAGCCCTGCCGCCGGCCACGGCGACGCCGGGCGGCCGAACAGGTGCGTGGTGCCGAGCCAGACGAGGAGCGCAGCCACGCCGAGCGATGTATAGCCGAACGTTGCCGCCAGTTGCGTCATCCAGTGCCCGCGCAGCGCGAAGCAGATGAAGCCCATGCCCATCGCCAGGATGCCTGCGGCGAGGATCGGCATCGACCGGCCGACCCCGGCGTTGTCGCTGCGCAGCGCCAGCAGGATTGCCGCCCCTGCCGCGCTGGAGAAGCCGGTCATCAGGTACAGCGTCGGTATGTCGACGAAGAAGGAATCCATCGCAAACGAAGGGCAGCCGGCCGGGCAGGGGCGATTCTCGCGCGCGAGGCGCACGGCGGCGGCGTGTTTTCCGATCGGAGGCGGCGCCGGCCCGGCGCACGCGTCCGAGAGGCGAGAAGACGCGATTCTGCCGCTCATTTCTGCCGCTCATTTCGGGCGCTTGAGAAGCGTTTCCCGAAAAGCTATAATTGCCGGTTCCACATGAGGGGTTACCGTTAATGCCGACCGTTCGCATCAAGGAGAACGAGCCGTTCGACGTCGCGCTTCGCCGTTTCAAGCGCACCATCGAGAAAGCCGGAATCATCACCGAGCTTCGGGCGCGCGAGTTCTACGAGAAGCCTACCGCCGAGCGCAAGCGCAAGAAGGCGGCAGCGGTCAAGCGTCATCACAAGCGTCTGCGCAGTCAGATGCTGCCGAAGAAGCTGTACTGAGAAGCCCCTTCGGTAGGCGAAGCCCCTTCGGTAGGCGGAGCCCCTCCGGTAGGCGGAGCCCCTCCGGTCGGCACCGACTCCTCCCTGCCGCTCCGTCCCCGCACCTGCCGCGCAGCGCGCGAAGGTGCCAAGCGCAGCCCGCCCGGGTATCCTGAGGCGGGCTTCGTCATTTGCAGAATCGAGCCATGAGCCTGAAGGACCGAATCGGCGACGACATGAAGACCGCGATGCGCGCGCGCGATGCCGACCGGCTGTCGGCGATCCGCATGCTGGTCGCAGCCGTGCGCCAGAAGGAGATCGACGAGCGCATCCAGCTCGACGACGCGCAGACGATCGCGGTCGTCGAGCGGCTGAGCAAGCAGCGGCGCGACTCCATCGAACAGTACGAGCAGGCGGGCCGGCATGAGCTGGCCGCGCGCGAGAAGTTCGAGCTCGACGTGCTCGCCGGCTACCTGCCGCAGCCGGCGAGCGCCGAGGAACTCGACGGCGAGATCGACGCCGCCATCGCCGCCACTTCGGCCGCCTCCCTGCAGGACATCGGAAAGGTGATGGGCCTGCTCAAGCAGCGCCTGGCGGGCCGCGCCGACCTGTCGAAGGTGTCGGCGCAGGTCCGCGAACGGCTGTCGGCGTCGCGCGGATAGCCGCAGCGAAGGAGCCTGCCGCGCGGTGATTCCGCAGGCCTTCATCCAGGACCTGCTCGCGCGCGTCGACATCGTCGACGTGGTCGGTCGTTCGGTGAAGCTACGCAAGTCGGGCGCCAACTTCGTCGGCCTGTGCCCGTTCCACGGAGAGAAGACGCCCTCGTTCAGCGTCAGTCCGTCGAAGCAGTTCTACCACTGCTTCGGTTGCGGCGCGCACGGCACGGCGATCGGCTTCCTGATGGAGCACGGCGGGCTGGGCTACGTCGATGCGATCGAGGAACTCGCGCGCTCGGTGGGCGTGGACGTTCCGCGCGAAGGGGCGGCCCACGAAGAACGCCGCTCGCCCGCACTGCTCGCATTGCTCGACCAGGCGGCGCGCTACTACCGCAAGCGGCTGAGAGATGCGCCGCAGGCGATCGAATACCTGGTCGGCCGCGGCTTGCAGGGCACGACCGCCGCGCGCTTCGCGATCGGCTATGCGCCGGCGCAGTGGCGCGGCCTGGAGGCGGCGGTGGCCGACTACGAGGCGCCCGAGATGGTCGCTGCCGGACTGGTCGTCGAGGGTGACGGCAACAAGCGCTACGACCGCTTCCGGGACCGGATCATGTTCCCGATCCGCAACCCGCGCGGCCAGGTCATCGGCTTCGGCGGTCGGGTGCTCGGCGCCGGCGAGCCGAAGTACCTGAATTCGCCCGAGACGCCGCTGTTCTCGAAGGGGCGCGAACTCTACGGCCTGTTCGAGGCGCGCGAGGCGATCCGCCGCGAGGACTGCGTGATCGTCGTCGAGGGCTATCTCGACGTCGTGATGCTCGCGCAGCACGGCGTGGGCAACGCGGTCGCCACGCTCGGCACGGCAACCACGCCCGATCACGTGCGCAAGCTGTTGCGGCTGGTCGATCGCGTCGTGTTCGCTTTCGACGGCGACGCCGCGGGCCGCAAAGCGGCATGGCGCGCGCTCGAGGCATCGCTGTCGCAGACCGACGACACGAAGCGGGTCGAATTCCTGTTCCTGCCGATCGAGCACGATCCCGACAGCTACGTTCGCGCCTTCGGTGCCGACGGTTTTCGCGATGCGCTGGCCGGTGCACTGCCATTGTCGGAGCTGCTCGTGCGCGAACTGTCCGAGCGCGTCGACCTGGCGGTTCCCGAGGGGCGCGCGCGGCTGCTCGCCGATGCGCGGCCGATGCTGCACGCGCTGTCCGCGCCGGCACTGCGGTTGCAGCTGGTGCATCGGCTGGCCGAACTCGCCGGGTTGAGCGCCGACGAGGTAGACCGTTACCTCGGAGTTGCCCCCGAAGCCACCGGTGCAGCGCGCCATACACGGCCTGCAAGCGCCCCGCACGAGGGCGACTTCGACGCCGCCCTGCACGACGCAGCGCGCCGCGCCGCACCGGGCGCACAGGGGGGCCGGGGCGGCGCCGTCGGCTTGCGTGCGGCGATCCCGACGTCGCGGCGCGCCGCGCGCGCGGCGTCGGCGAATCGGCCCGATCTCGAGCAGCGGATCCGCTGGCTCGCGGCGCTGCATCCGGCGCTCGCCGCCGGAGCGCTCCAAGCGCAGGACTCGGCCGAGGGCATGCCGGAGAGCGGCGCCTGGTCGCTGCGTGCCTCCGCCTCGGCGGATCTCGTCCACTGGCTCCAGTCGATCGCCGCGCTGCCGCCCGGCTCCACGCTGGCGAACGTCTGCGAGGCGCTGCGCGAGCAGGCGCCGTCGTTGGTGCAACGACTCGAACGCGAGGGCGCCTCCGACGACTGGGTGCTCGGAACCTTGTCGATCGACGAGGCCCGGGCGGAGTTCGAAGCTGCGCTCGTCCAGCTGCAAGACCGTGAACTGGCGCGTCAGATCGACGAACTGGCGGCTTCCGGGATGTCCAGCGTCGAAGATCGCGAAAGATATCAAATACTTATGGCAAAACGGCGTCGCTCTTGATACAATCAACGGTTTCGCTTCGCCGCCGCAATCCGATTTTCCGTCGCTTCAGCAGCCATGCTGGAATCCCGGGCGCGCGTCCCCATATCCGTCGGGAGCGGGCACCGTTCATCGCGAGGGGTATTCGACAGGTGACCTCCAGGACCGCAGCGAAAAAGCCGGCGAGAAAGCTCGCAACCGAGCGGGCAACTGGGCCCGCTCGCGCAAGACCGGGAAAAGCCGTTCGCGCCAGTGCAGGCGGGAGCCGGTCGCCCACCGCGAAGAAGGCGTCGCCGGCACGGCGCGTCGTTTCGAACCTTGAACCCGTCGCTCGCGCGACGACCGGACGAGCAGTGAACAAAGTACGCAAGAGTTCCAGATCCGCCGCGGCTGCCGAATCGGCGCCGGCCGCCACGAAAGGCGCGCGCGCCTCGAAGGCCACCGCCAAGCCGCAGACCGCCGCGAAAACCGCCCGCTCCGCCGCCGGCGTGAACCGCGCCGCGGCCCCCGCGGTCAAGTCGTCGGCGCGCGCCACCGCTGTTGCGCGCCCCGCAGCGAAGAAGGCCAAGGCCGCCGCGAAGGAGACGAGCGCTCGCGCGACCGAGGCAGTGCTCGAGAAGGAACGTCTCGCTGCCGAGGCTGGTGAAGCGCGCACAGGCACGAAGGCTGCAACGCGTTCGGCCTCCGCGAAGACGGCGTCCGCCAAGCCGCGCACGAGCGCGGGCAAGAGCGCGGCCGAATCCGCCGAAGCGAGCGCGAAGCCCGCAGCAAAACCGGCGAAGGCGGTCGACGCAAAAGCTGCTGCCGGCGCGAAAGCCGCCAAGGACGCCAAGGGCAAGGCTGCCAAGCCCGCCAAGGCAACGAAGGCCACGAAGGGCTCGAAGTCCGCGAAGGGCAAGGGCGAAGGAGTCGACGAGTCGATCGGCCAGGAAGCCGACGACCTCATCGACGATCAGGCCGAGGGCTTCGAGGAAGGCGACGCCGACGCCGAGGCGATCCCCGACGAACCGGAAGCGCCGGTCGCGGCGCCGGCGAAGTCCAAGCGCGGCAATCGCGCGCGCGAGAAGCAGCTGCTGCGCGAGCTCGGCGGGCGCCAGGGCATCACCGAGGAGCAGCGCGAGATCACGCGCAACAAGCTCAAGCAGCTGATCAAGCAGGGCAAGGAGCGCGGCTTCCTCACCTACGCCGAGATCAACGACCACCTGCCGGAAGATCTCGTCGACGCCGAAGCCATCGAGTCGATCATCAGCACCTTCAGCGACATGGGCATCTCGGTCTACGACCAGGCGCCCGATGCCGAGCAGCTGTTGATGAACGACAGCACGCCGGTAGCCTCGTCGGACGACGACGCTGAAGAGGAAGCCGAGGCGGCGCTGTCCACCGTCGACTCCGAGTTCGGTCGCACCACCGACCCGGTGCGCATGTACATGCGCGAGATGGGCTCGGTGGAGCTGCTCACGCGCGAAGGCGAGATCGAGATCGCCAAGCGCATCGAGGACGGCCTGATGCACATGGTGCAGGCGATCTCCGCCTGCCCGACCACCATCGCCGAGATCCTCGCGCACGCCGAGCGCATCGGCGCGGGCAGCATGCGCATCGACGAGGTCGTCGATGGCCTGCTCGATGCCGACGGCGACGATGAATTCGTGCCGCAGCCCACGCAGCCCGCGGCCGCCGCGGCCGCCGCGTCCGACGACGACGACGAAGACGCCGAAGATGCTGCGAGCGCCAACACCGCGCGCCTGGAGGAACTCAAGGCCGCAGCCCTGGAGAAGTTCGCCCACATCGCGAAGCAGTTCGACAAGATGCGCATCGCCTTCGAGAAGGAAGGCTACAAGAGCAAGTCGTATCTCTCCGCGCAGGGCAAGATCCAGAACGAGCTGATGAGCGTGCGCTTCACGGCGAAGATGGTCGAGAAGCTCGCCGACACCCTGCGCGCGCAGGTGGACGAAGTGCGCTCGCTCGAACGCGCCATTGGCGAGATCACCGTCGTGCGCGTCGGCATGCCGCGCGAGCGCTTCATCCAGACCTTCCCGGCCAACGAAACGAACCTGAAGTGGTCGGAGAAGGAAGCGGCGGCAAACCCGCCGTACGCCGACGTGCTGCGCCGGAACATCCCGGCCATCCAGGACCTGCAGCAGAAGCTCATCGACCTGCAGGCGCGCGTCGTGCTGCCGCTGCCCGATCTGAAGGAGATCAACCGGCAGATGGCCGCTGGCGAAGCGAAGGCGCGCAAGGCCAAGCGCGAAATGACCGAAGCGAACCTGCGCCTGGTGATCTCGATCGCGAAGAAGTACACGAACCGCGGCCTGCAGTTCCTGGATCTCATCCAGGAAGGCAACATCGGCTTGATGAAGGCCGTGGACAAGTTCGAGTATCGGCGCGGCTACAAGTTCTCCACCTATGCCACGTGGTGGATCCGGCAGGCGATCACGCGCTCCATCGCCGACCAGGCGCGCACGATCCGCATCCCGGTGCACATGATCGAAACGATCAACAAGATGAACCGGATCAGCCGGCAGATCCTGCAGGAGACGGGCCAGGAGCCCGATCCGGCCACGCTCGCGCAGCGCATGGAGATGCCCGAGGACAAGATCCGCAAGATCCTGAAGATCGCCAAGGAGCCGATCTCCATGGAGACGCCGATCGGCGACGACGACGATTCGCACCTGGGCGACTTCATCGAAGACACCGCCACGCTGGCGCCCGCCGATGCGGCACTGCATGCGTCGATGCACAACGTCGTCAAGGAAGTGCTGGATTCGCTCACCCCGCGCGAAGCGAAGGTGCTGCGCATGCGCTTCGGCGTCGAGATGAGCACCGACCATACCCTCGAGGAGGTCGGCAAGCAGTTCGACGTCACGCGCGAGCGCATCCGCCAGATCGAGGCGAAGGCGCTGCGCAAACTGCGTCACCCGAGCCGTGCCGACAAGCTCAAGAGCTTCCTCGAGGGCGGGCAGGGCTGAACACGCAGGACGCTGAACGAGCCAGGGGCCGCTTCGAGCGGCCCTTTTCTTGTGCAGCATTCGTCGTGCCGGGCGAAGGGCCATTCATTTATCCGCGCCATCGCCCGCTCATTATTTTTCTCCCTCCGGCACGCGCCGGTCACAGGAGAAGACGATGAACTGGTCGGCGATCGTCCTCGGTCTCGTCGGGACAGCGGTAAGCGGCGCGCTGCACGCGCAGGCGAGGCCGGACAACCTCGATGCATTGAAGCAGTTCAGGGTCGCGACGACCGACCTGAACATCCCTGTCGTGCCGCAGGAGGGCAGGAACGCGCAGGCGATCCGCGAGAACCTGAAGAAGGTGAAGCTGCCGCCCGGATTCCAGATCGAATTGTTCGCCGTGGTTCCCGACGCGCGCCACATGGCGGTGGCGCCCTCGACCAACATGCTGTTCGTCGGCACCCGCAAGACCACGGTCTGGGCGGTCACCGACCGCAACAGCGATGGAGTGGCCGACGAGGTGAAGGCCTTCGCGCCTTCGCTGAAGTTCAGCAATCCGAACGCGGTCTGCTGGACGCGCGACGGTTTTCTCGTCGTCGTCGAGCACAATCGGGTGCTGAACTTCCCAGCCGCCGAATTCTTTTACGAAGGGCCCGATGTAGCCGTCATCGAGGTCGTGCCAAAAGGGCAGTTGATCCCCGTCGAGGACGAGTCGTTCAACCACGGCGCACGGGCGTGTCGCGTCGGTCCCGATGGCATGCTCTACATCGCGATGGGACAGCCCTTCAACGTCCCGCCGCTCGAGAAGCTCGAAGCCTTCGACAAGGCAGGCATGGGCGGCGTCATCCGGATGAACGCCTTCGACGGTAGTGGCCGGATGGTGTATGCGCGCGGCGCCCGCAATCCGGTCGGCCTGGACTTCCATCCGAAGGACAAGACGCTGTGGTTTACCGACAACCAGGTCGACGGGCTCGGCGACGACGTGCCCCCCGGCGAGCTGAACCACGCGACGAAGGCCGGCGAGCATTTCGGCTTTCCGTACTGGAACGGCAAGTTCAAGGTGGCCGGCTCGGCAGCGGCCCCCGAACTGAAGGATCTGAAGGAGCCGCCGGGAGCCGTCTTTCCGCAGGTGGAGTTTCCGGCGCACCAGGCGCAACTCGGCATGACGTTCTACACGGGAACGAAGTTTCCCGAGAAGTACCAGGGCGGCATCTTCGTCGCGGCGCACGGTTCCTGGAACCGGACGAAGCCGTCGGGCGCCGAGGTGCAGTTCGTCCCGATCAAACCCGACGGTACCGCCGGCAAGATGGAGGTCTTCGCGTCGGGCTTCCTCGACGACGAAACGGGCGTGTACCGCGGTCGCCCGGTCGACGTCGCGCAGATGAAGGACGGCTCGCTTCTCGTTTCGGACGACTTCGCCGGCGCGATCTATCGCATCCGCTACGCCCAGTGACGCCCGGTGAGTCGTTGGTGCACGGCCTCGTCGCCGCCGCCCTGCTGGGCCTCGCTGCCGCGTCTCCGGCGTTCGCCGGAGACGCGCAGGCCGGGCGGACGAAGGCGCGTACCTGCATTCCCTGTCACGGTGCGAACGGCATCGCGACGAATCCGGGCGCGCCGCACCTTGCTGCGCAGCCGCATGTCTATCTCGCCGAGCAGCTGAGGAACTTCCGCAGTGGGAAGCGAACCGACCCGGTCATGACGGTGATTGCGAAGCCGCTGACCGACGACGACATCGATGACCTCGCTTCGTGGTATTCCTCGGTGTCGATCGAAGCGAAGACACCGTGAGCGTCGCGCGGACGCGCTGCCGTTCAGGAGGCTCGCCATGCACACCAACGTCGACGAAATCGCCGACCGCATCTATCGGCTCTCCACCTGCGTCCCGGACGCGGCCCCCGGCGGCTTCACCTTCAATCAGTTCCTCATCGATGCCGACGAACCGCTGTTGTTCCACACCGGCCCGCGGCGCATGTTCGGACTCGTGTCGCAGGCCATCGCGACGGTGCTCCCGGTGGATCGACTGCGCTGGATCTGTTTCGGCCATGTCGAGTCGGACGAGTGCGGCGCGATGAACGACTTCCTCGCCGCCGCGCCCCGTGCGCAGGTTGCGCACGGCGCTGTCGGTTGCATGGTCTCGCTCGACGACCTGTGCGACCGTCCGCCTCGAAGGCTGGCTGACGGCGAAGTGATCGAGCTCGGCGGCAAGCGGGTTCGTCACATCGATACGCCGCACGTTCCGCACAACTGGGAAGCGCGCGTGCTGTTCGAGGAGAGCACCGGGACGCTTTTGTGCGGTGATCTCTTCACGCACGCCGGCAACGGACCCGCGCTCACCGACGGCGACATCGTCGGCCCGGCGATCCAGGCCGAGAAGATGTTCCGCTCCAGCGCACTCGGTCCGGCAACCGGCGCCACGATTCGAAGGCTCGCGGCTCTGCAGCCGACCACGCTTGCACTGATGCACGGCTCGTCGAAGCGGACCGGCTGCGCGCAGGCGCTCGAGCAGCTGGCCGACGCCTACGACTCGATGATCTGAGGGCCTGGATCTCGTCCTCGCGGCGTCGGGTCTGCCTCGAAAGCGCGACGGCTTCCAGCGTCGCGAATGCTGCGTCCGGCAACGACTCGGTGGATACTTCGCGTCCATCGAGCAGACCTATCCGAGGAAACGAATGTTCGGCTACACCGAGGAACAGATCGCCGAATTCGGCGTCACCTTCGGCATCGGCGGGTTCATCCTGTTCATGCTGTTCATCATCTGGCAACTCGCGCGCGAGTCGAAAGCGGGACGCACGGGCACCTTCGTTCTGTTCCTGGTGCTCGCGCTCGGCATGCTCGGCTTCGTTGCGAAGAGCGTGATCCAGAAGGTGCTCGGGATCTGACCCGACGTTTTCGCGCTGCGGGTCAACGGCGGTCGTCTTCGGCGCGTTGCCGATTCGGGGCATTCGCTCCGAATCGCACAGGACGACGTCATGAAACGGTTACTCGCAACCTTGATCGCCGGGGCTTTCTCGCTGGGCGCGTTCGCCCAGGGCGCTCCCGCCACTCCGGCAACGCCCGCGGCGCCGGCCACCCCCGCGACATCGGCTACGCCCGCCGCTCCCGGGATGGCGGCGACGCCCGCCACGCCGGCTACGCCCGCCACACGGGCCACACCCGCCGCTCCGGCTGCGCGGGACTCCGGGGCTGCTGCAGCTCCCGCCACCCCCGCGGCGGCGAACAAGAAGGTCACCAAGCACAAGCGTGCCGCCAAGCACTCGAAGAGCCGGACCGCAACGCACAAGCGCGCCGGTTGAGGCGCTGCGACCACCGCACGCCCGTCAAGCGACGGGCGTGCGCGTGCGGCGGTAACGGCCTCGGCTGAGCGGCCCGTCGCCGATCACTATGCGCACGTTGCCGCGATCGCGATCGAGCATGGTGCGACGCGACGCTCGTCTCCTTCGAGAGTGATTTCGCGCTTCGAAGGACTGCGCTTCGAACGCCTGCGCGCGTGAAGGGTAGTTAAAAGGAACATCGCGAAAGTCGATTTCAAAACGCTTGACACCATCAATCGGCTGTTCCTAGACTGCGTCACACATTCGGTTGTGGCACCTCACGACAACGGCGTCGTCGGGTGTCCGGAGCAAAAAAGCCCCGAGGGTTCTCTTTGAACCCTGCGGGGCTTTTTTGTTTTCGCGCGAATGCGCCCGTTCGTTCGACCCTCGTCGTTCCAGACCCCTGATAGGAGGTTCACATGACGCATTCCTCTCGCCGCCGCTTCGTCCAAGCTGGCGGGTCGCTCGCAGCTGCTGCGGCGGTGCCCGGCGCCCTGCTCTGGCCGAAGATCGGTTTCGCGGCCGAAGAAGTGAAGATCGGCCTCCTGCACTCGCTCACCGGAACGATCGCGATCGCCGAGGCGGCGATCGTCGACGCGGAGCAGCTGGCGATCGAGGAGATCAACAAGGCCGGCGGTGTCCTCGGCAGGCAGATCGTGCCGGTCGTCGAAGACGGCGCGAGCGACTGGCCGACGTTCGCCGAGAAAGCCAAGAAGCTTCTGCAGCGCGACAAAGTCGCCGCGGTGATGGGGTGCTACACCTCGGCCTCGCGCAAGGCGGTGCTGCCGGTGTTCAAGGCGAACAAGGGCCTGTTGTACTACCCGACGTACTACGAAGGACAGGAGCTCGATCCGCACGTCATCTACACGTCCCAGGAAGCGACGCAGTCGGTCATCGCGTCGATGGAGTGGATGGCCAAGCAGGGCGGCAAGACGTTCTTCCTCGCGGGATCCGACTACATCTATCCGCGCACCTGCAACAAGATCGCCAAGGCGACGGCCAAGCGCCTCGGCGTGCAGATCGTCGGCGAAGAGTACGCGCCGCTCGGCCACACCGAGTTCTCGACGATCATCAACAAGGTGAAGGCCGCCAAGCCCGACTGGATCTACAGCACCGTGGTCGGCGGATCCAACGTCGCGTTCTACAAGCAGCTGAAGGCCGCGGGCCTGGATGGCTCGAAGCAGAACCTGCTGTCGACGGTGGTCTCGGAGAACGAGATCGACGGAATCGGCAAGGACAACGCTGTCGGCTTCTACGCGTGTATGGGGTACTTCCAGAGCATCCAGTCGCCGGAAAACGCGAAGTTCGTCTCTGCGATCAAGGCGAAGTACGGCCAGGACCGCGTCGTCGGCGACCCGATGGAGTGCGGCTACAACGCGGTCTACCTCTGGAAGATGGCAGCCGAGAAGGCGAAGTCCTTCGACGTTCCGAAGGTGATCGCCGCTTCGTCGAACCTCGAGTTCGCCGCGCCCGAGGGACTCGTCCGGGTGCACGAGAAGAACCACCACGTCTGGAAGAAGGTGCGTGTCGGCCGTGCGCGCCCGGACGGCCAGTTCGACATCGTGCACGAGAGCGCGCTCGCCGAGCCGAACCCGTTCCCGAATCTCTCGGGCGCCTAGCCAACGGCGCGACGGAGGCCGCCGGCTTTGCCGCCGGCGGCCCGCGTTCACGAGGTAGAGCATGTCGCTCGACATTTTCGCAATGCAGCTCTTCAGCGGGATCAGCTTCGCGACGATCCTGCTGCTGATGTCGCTGGGCTTGGCCATCGTCTTCGGGCTGATGGGCGTCATCAACATGGCGCACGGGGAGCTGATGGCGCTCGGCGCGTATGCGACCTTCCTCGTCGCGCGCTTCTTCGAGACGCACCTGCCGCACGCGATGGGGGTCTACATCCTCTGTGCGATTCCCTTCGCGTTCGCGGTCACCTTCGTCTTCGGGATGCTGCTCGAACGTGGCGTCGTGCGCTGGTTCTACGACCGCCCCCTAGACACGCTGCTGGCCACGTGGGGCGTGAGCCTGATCATGCAGCAGTCGTATCGCACGATCTTCGGCGCGCAGGAGGTGACGATCCCGCTTACGTCGTGGCTTACCGGGGCGTGGGAGCCGGTCGCCGGCATTCAGCTTCCGCTGAACCGGATCTTCATCATCGCGCTGACCGTTGCAGTCGCGGTTGGGGTCTACCTGCTCTTCTACAAGACGCGTGCCGGCCTGCGCGCGCGCGCCGTGACGCAGAACCGGGCGATCGCGCAGACGGTGGGCATCGACACCAGTCGCGTGGACATGCTCACGTTCGCGCTCGGCAGCGGGCTCGCTGGCATCGCGGGGGCGGTCTTCACGATGATCGGCTCGACGAACCCGAGCACCGGCCAGCTGTACATCGTCGATTCGTTCATCGTCGTCGTCTTCGGCGGCGTGTCGAGCATCCTCGGAACCGCAGCGTCGAGCTTCCTGATCGCGCAGATCCAGACGAGCTTCGAGTACCTGACGACGGGCTCGTACGGAAAGGTGATCCTGATGCTGATCGTCGTGACGATCCTCTATTTCAGGCCCAGCGGGCTCTTCACTTCGAAGGTGCGAACCTGATGAAGAACCCGTCCTTCCCGTTCACCGCGGCGTTGCCGTCCATCCTGATCTTCGGCGCCCTCGCGCTCCTTCCGCTCGTATCGGATCCGTTCCGCGTGCCGCTGTTCGGCAAATACCTGGCGTTCGCGTTCGTCGCGATCGGCATCGTCCTCATCTGGGGCTACTGCGGAATCCTGAGCCTGGGCCAGGGGATCTTCTTCGGAATAGGCGCTTACGCGCTCGCGATGTACCTGAAGCTCGAAGCGTCCGCGCCGGAGCTTCCCGACTTCATGGTTTGGAGCAGCGTCGAGCAGCTGCCGCTGTGGTGGCAACCGTTCCACAGCCTGGCCTTCGCGCTCGCAACCATCCTGCTGTTGCCTGCGCTCGTTTCGTTCCCGCTCTCGTACCTGATCTTCCGCAAGCGCGTGAGCGGTGTCTATTTCGCGATCCTCACGCTCGCGCTCGCGCTCACGCTCACCGTGATGATCATCGGCAGCCAGGGAGAAACGGGCGGCGCCAACGGCATAACCGACTTCAGCACGCTCGCGGGGATCGACGTCGCGAGCGACGAGGCACGTGCGCGCTGGTACTACGTGCAGCTCGTCCTGCTCGCGGTGGCAGCCGGTTGCGTCGCGTGGCTGATCCACGCGCGCTTCGGCAAGGTCCTCATCGCCATCCGTGACCGGGAGGACCGGGTCCGCTTCTCGGGTTACGACACCGCCCTGTACAAGGCGTTCAGCTTCGCCGTTGCCAGCGTGCTCGCTTCGGTGGGCGGAGCGATGTTCGTGCTGTTCACCGGGCTCATCACGCCGCAACTCGTCGGCGCTGTCGCCTCGGTGGAGATCGTCATCTACGCCGCTTTCGGAGGGCGCATGTCGATCCTGGGCGCGATCGTGGGCGCCTTCCTCATCGGTTGGTTGAAGTCGACGCTCTCCGAGACTTTCCCCGAGCTGTGGCTCTTCTTCCTCGGCGCGCTGTTCCTGCTCGTCACCGCGGTGCTTCCCGACGGGTTGGCGGGCATCGTCGCCGCGCTTCGCAGCCGCCGCCAGCCGTCCGAAGCGGAAGCGGAGAGCCGGCGATCGGCCGCGGACGAAGCGAAGCCCGACCGAATCGAGGGGCCGATGCCCGCGGCAGGCGGCGTCGACGGCTCGATCGCGCCCAAGAGGCTGCGCACGGGAGGCCTGACGTGAGCGCAACTCCGACGGCTGCGGCGAGCGCGTCGCGGGAGCGCGCACCCGTGCCGGCCCCTGAGGGCGTCGAAGCCGGGGCAGCAGTGCGTCCGTTGCTCGAAGTGCGCGACCTTCGCGTGCAGTTCGGCGGCTTCATCGTGATCAACAACGTCTCGCTGACCGTCGCGCCGGGCGAGGTCCGCGTGATCATCGGCCCGAACGGCGCGGGCAAGACGACGCTGCTCGACGTGATCTGCGGCAAGACGCGGGCCTCGAGGGGGTCGGTCCTGTTCGAGGGTGTCGACCTGGCGCGGGTCAGCGAGTACCAGATCACGCGCCTCGGGATCGGCCGCAAGTTCCAGACGCCGTCGGTCTACGAGGACCTGACCGTCTACCAGAACCTCGAGATCTCGGTCCTCGAAGGGCAGTCGCTGCGCTCTTCGATCTTCGGCGCGGCTCGCGAGTTCGACGAGCAGATCCTTTCGGTCGCGCACACGATCGAGATCGACCGCCTGCTCGACCGACGTGCGGGAATTCTGAGCCACGGGCAGAAGCAGTGGCTGGAGATCGGAATGCTGCTCGCGCAGCAGCCGAAGCTGATCCTGCTGGACGAGCCGGTGGCCGGGATGAGCCTGCGCGAGCGCGATCGTACGGTCGAGCTGATCCAGCGCATCGCGGAGCGTCAGGCAATCGTCGTGATCGAGCACGACATGGATTTCGTGCGCAAGCTCTCTCGGCGCGTGACCGTCCTGCACCAGGGACTGGTGCTGTGCGAGGGGAACATCGAGAGCGTGCAATCCGACCCGCGCGTGCGCGAGGTCTACCTGGGCCAGTAGGGGACCGACTTGCTGACCGTCGATTCATTGAAGGTGGGATACGGGGAGAGCGTCGTCATCCCCGCGGCGTCCTTCGCCGTCGCCGAAGGCGAATCGGTAGGAGTCGTCGGGCGCAACGGGATGGGCAAGACGACACTGCTCAAGGCGATTGTCGGCCTTCTTCCCTGCGCAGCCGGACGGATCGAGTTCGACGGCGTCGACATCACGCGGCTGCCCGCGTTCGAGCGCGCACGCATGGGCGTCGCGTTCGTTCCGCAGGGGCGGCTGCTCTTTCCGCAACTCACCGTCGAGGAGAACCTCGTCGCGGGGCTCGAGTCGCGACGTCTCGCGCGCGTCCCCGACCTGGTGTTCGAGTTGTTCCCGCTGCTCGCGCAGATGAGAGGCCGCAAGGCAGGCAACCTGTCGGGCGGGCAGCAACAGATGGTCGCGATCGGCCGTGCACTCGCCACGGGCCCGCGCCTTCTCATTCTCGACGAGCCCACCGAGGGCCTGCAGCCGTCGTTGATCACCGAGATCGCGCAGGCGCTGGGTTCGCTCAAGCGGGCCACGGGCTTCGCGATGCTGGTTTCGGAGCAGGTGCTGAGCTTCGCGACGGCGGTGTCCGATCGGATGCTCGTACTCGAGCGCGGGACCCTGGTGAAGGAAACGGGCACCGATGCCCGGGATGTGGAGGCCGTGAAGGCCTTCTTGACCGTGTGAACCACGAAGGAGCCCCAAATGAGGCATGGAGATATCGGAAGCAGCAAGGATTGCGTCGGTGTCGCAGTGGTGAACTACAAGATGCCGCGGCTGCACACGCGCGCGCAGGTGCTCGAAAACGCCGGGAAGATCGCCGAGATGCTCGTGGGCATGAAACAGGGGCTGCCCGGCATGGACCTCGTCATCTTCCCCGAGTACTCGACGCACGGGATCATGTACGACGCGAAGGAGATGTACGAGACGGCGTCGACGGTACCCGGCGAGGAGACCGAGATCTTCGGGGCGGCGTGCCGCAAGGCCAAGGTGTGGGGCGTGTTCTCGCTGACCGGCGAGCGCCACGAAGACCATCCGAACAAGGCGCCCTACAACACGCTGATCCTGATGAACGACAAGGGCGAGATCGTCCAGAAGTACCGCAAGATCATGCCGTGGGTGCCCATCGAAGGCTGGTATCCCGGCAACTGCACGTACGTCTCCGAGGGACCGAAGGGGCTGAAGGTCAGCCTGATCATCTGCGACGACGGCAACTACCCTGAAATCTGGCGCGACTGCGCGATGCGCGGCGCGGAGCTGATCGTCCGCTGCCAGGGCTACATGTATCCGGCCAAGGAGCAGCAGGTGATGGTCGCCAAGACCATGGCCTGGATGAACAACGTGTACGTCGCGGTCGCCAACGCCACGGGCTTCGACGGCGTTTACTCGTACTTCGGCCACTCGTCGGTCATCGGCTTCGACGGTCGCACGCTCGGGGAGTGCGGCGAGGAGGAGATGGGGATCCAGTACGCCGAGCTCTCGATGAGCCTGATCCGCGACGCGCGGCGCAACAGCCAGTCGAACAACCACTTGTACAAGCTCGTGCACCGTGGGTACACCGGAATGATCAATTCGGGCGAGGACGTCAACGGGGTCGCCGCCTGCCCCTACGAGTTCTACAAGAAGTGGTCCGAAGACCCCGAAGGCACCCGCAAGATGGTCGAGGGCCTCACGCGCTCGACGCCGGGAACGAAGGAAAGTCCGATCGAGGGCATCCCCAACGAGCCGGTCGCCCACCGGTGACCGGATCCGAGCCATGAGGCGAACGCCTCTCGACCTGCAGCGGCCGGGGGTCACCCCGGTCGCTGCTGCACCGGCGAACGACGTGTCTTCGAACTACATCGCGAGCGGCAACGAGATCGAGGTCTTCGAGCGTGCGTTTGCGCGCAGGCTTCCGCTGCTGATCAAGGGGCCCACGGGCTGCGGCAAGACGCGCTTCGTCGAGCACATGGCCGAGCGCCTCGGCGTGCCGATGTGGACCGTGTCGTGCAACGAGGATACCAGCGCGGCCGACCTCGTCGGACGGTACATCCTGCGCGGCACCGAGACGCCGTGGATCGACGGGCCGCTGACGCAGGCTGTGCGGCAGGGCGGCATCTGCTACCTGGACGAGGTCGTCGAAGCGCGACAGGAGGCAATCGTCATCCTGAACTCGCTGGCCGACTATCGTCGGACGTTGTTCATCGACAAGACGGCCGAGACGCTGCGGGCGCCGGCGCACTTCATGCTCGTCGCGTCCTACAACCCGGGCTACCAGTCGACGCTGCGCGACCTGAAGGAGTCGGTCAAGCAGCGATTCGTCGCGATTCACTTCGATTACCCGTCGCCGCCGATCGAGGCCCGCATCGTCGCGACGGAGTCCGGTTGCGGCATCGATCTGGCGACGGCGCTGACGCGCTATGGCGTTCGTGCGCGCGAGCTCGTCGGAAACGGTCTGTTCGAGGGCGTTTCCACGCGCATGCTGATCCACGCTGCGGCGCTCATCGATGGAGGCGAACTGGCGAGCGAGTTGCTCGAGGCGGCGCTCGTCGACCCCATCACCGACGACCCCAACGTTCGCGCGACCTTGCGCGGACTCCTCTCCCTGGTGAAGGCGCGTCCCTGACGGCGCCCTGCGAGGCGATTCGCGAGCGGATGGACGACTGCAAGCTCAAGCCCGAGAAGGTCCTCAAGGGACTCCTCGATTGCCTCGGCGGGAAGGAACGGCGCCTGTCGGTGGGGATCGACCGTTCCCGCAGGGGCACGGCGGGCCACGCGATCACGCCGTTCGGGATCGTGTTCGGCAGCGGCGGATATGAGTGGCTTCTCGATCGGCTCTCGCAGTCGCACGGCGAAACGGAAGCGACGGCGATGGCGATGCACGCACTGGGCCACCTGCGCTTCTCGAGCCTCTTCAACGACGTCGGCAAGCTCAAGGATCTGTCGATCGCGTTGATCTCGCTGCTGGAGGACGAGCGCGTCGAGCGCCGGCTGGCCGAGGAGATTCCCGGCGCGCACGGTCTGCTCGCCTCGCAGTTCGACCCGGAATATGTTCGGTCGCTGGTCGGCATCGACGCAGCGCTCGCGCGGATCGCGTGCTCGCTGAACCGCAGGGAGAACCTGTTCGACGACCTGCTGTGTGCGAAGGCGCTGCACGCTCTCGACCAGCTCGGCGGCGAGCGGGTCGGCTTCGACGACGTGCGCGCGCTGGGTTCGCCGATCGCCAACGACCTCGGGCAGCTGCGTTATCGGTTCGACCGCTCGGGGTACCGCGTTTGGCCGCCGTATCGGGACGACAACACGGTGCTCTGGTCGGACAGGCGCTCCGAGGATCGGGTTCACGAAGCGGTGATCAGCCAGCGCGAGATCCGGCACGCGCAGCCGCTGGAGGAATCCGCGGCGCGCGAGCGGCGGTTCATCTACGACGAATGGGACCACCGAGAGACCGGCTACCTTGCCGGCCACGTGACGGTGCGCGAGTCGATCCCGGCGCATGCCCACGAAACGCTCTCGCGGGTCCGTGCGTCGCCGGCCGTGTCGAAGCAGTCGCGCAGCAACGAGCGGCACCGGCGCGGAAGGCGCCGTTATTTCTCCGAGCGCGGCGACGTCGTCGACCTCGATCGCGCAATCTCGCGCAGCGTCGACCTCGTCTGCAACATCCCGCCCGACGAGCGCGTCTACGAGGTGCGGCTGCGCTTTCGCACCCGTTTCGGCGTGCTGCTGCTGCTCGACGCATCGGAGTCGGCCAACGACCGCATCCCCGGCACGTTCTCCACGGTGCTCGACCACGAGCGCAAGGCGCTCGCGCACATCTCGACACTTCTCGCGGGCGAGGCGACGCCGTTCGGTGTCTACAGCTTCCGCTCCGACACCCGCGAGCGGGTCGCGATCCGCATGCACAAAGGGCTCGCCGACCGCTACGGTCCTGCGGTCGCCGACGAGATCCGCTCGATCACCGCGCATCACTCGACGCGGCTGGGCGCGGCGGTCCGGCACATGGCGACGGCAGCGGGGCATCTGACCGAGCGCACGCTCGTCGTCGTTTTGACCGACGGAGAGCCGTCGGACCTGGATGCGCCGGACGAGGACTATCTCGTGGAAGACGCCCGGCAGGCGACCGAGGAGCTGCGCCGGCAGGGGCTCGCCGTGCTGTGCCTGCACGTCGGGGCGGCCGGCAGGAAAGCGTGCGAGCGGGTGTTCGGCCGCACGGCAGTGATCCATTCGGATGCAGATAGACTCCAAGGTTCCCTCGTGAGCCTGATGCGAAGCATCCGAACCGAATCCGAATGAAACGCAAAATACCGATCGGCGTGCTGTTTTCCGAGACCGGCGCCACGGCGGTCATCGAGAAGACGCAGCTGGAGGCGACCCGCCTGGCAATCGTCGAGGCGAACCGTTCGCTCGAGACGGCCGGCTTCGAGCTGGTGCCGCACCACCTCGACCCGCAGTCGCAACCGCAACTCTTCGCAACGCTCGGCGAGAAGCTGATTCTCGAGAAGCGCGTGAACATCCTCTTCGGCTGCTACACCTCGTCGAGCCGCAAGGCCGTTCTGCCCGTCGTGGAGAAGCACAACCGTCTGCTCTTCTACCCGACGCTGTACGAGGGCTTCGAGTTTTCACCCAACGTCGTCTACGCCGGCGCCTGCCCGAACCAGAACATCATCTTCCTCGCCGAGTTCATGTTCTCGACCTTCGGGAAGTCGTGCTATCTCGTCGGCTCGGACTACGTGTACCCGTACGAGTCGAACCGTGTGATGAAGGATCTCGTGCACGGATTCGGCGGGCAGATCCTCGGCGAGCAATACGTGCCGATGGATGCCGGGCCGAGCTACTTCCAACCGATCGTGGAGGACCTCGCATCGTCCTCGCCCGACTTCGTGTTCTCGACCGTCGTCGGGAACGCGACGAAGCACTTCTACGAGGCGTACCGGGAAGCGGGGCTGTCGGCGGAAGCGATGCCGATCGCGAGCCTGACCACGACCGAGGCGGAGCTGGCAATCATGCGGCCCGAGGCCCGTGCGGGGCACTTCACCTCGGCGCCGTTCTTCGCGTCGTTGCTCCTGGATCCGCGCCGCTCCCGATGGTCGCACCTGCTGCAACAGGCAGGCGTTCCGCTGAACCAGTGCTGGGAGTCGGCGTACTCGCAGGTGCTGCTCTTTGCCGAGTCGCTGGCGAGCGTCGGCAGCGACGATCCGACCCGGATCGTGCAGGACCTGCGCGGGCGCGAGTTCGACGCCCCACAGGGAACGATCCGCATCGATCCGGACAACAACCACACGTGGGTGATTCCGCGGATCGGCCGCTCGAAGTCCGACGGGAGCTTCGAGATCATCCGGGAATCGCGAGGCGGTGTTCGCCCCGATCCCTACCTCGTGTCGTATGCGATCTCGTCGTCTTGAAAGTGCACGCTGGATGCATCTTGGGAACGCGATTCGCTCGGCGGGTGATTCGTCACGATTGCGCGCGCAACAACTAGACTGGCTCGAGCAAGAAGCCGCTCTGCAAGTGCGCAAAAGCGGACGTCGCAAAGGATGAAGGGAGACCGAAGATGGTGATCCGCGACGCCATTGCAGAGCTGCAGACCATGACGGTCGGGCTCTACCATCCGCACGATGCCGAGGGCAAGCTGATCGCGCAGCAACTGCAGCGACTGGCCTTGCCCTGCGCGTGTCACTGGCCGCCGACGCTCGAAGCCCTCCGAACGGCGAACGTCGCGATCCTGTCGCTCGTGCCAGAGACCGTCTCGAAGTTCGGCCCCGCCCTCATCCGCGAGTTCCGCAAGAAGGTGGTGGTGTCGGTCGTCAGCTACGAGAGCCCGACCGTCCTGAGTCTCGCCTGCGAGGTGAGCTCGTCCGCGATGCTCTATGCACCCGTTCGTCCGTTCGGCGTGCTCTCGTCGCTCGTGCTGGCGCTGAACAATCACAGGCACGAAGAGGAACTGCACAAGCGCATCCAGAAGCTCGAGAGCCGGCTGGAGAAGGTCCGCCTCATCGAGCAGGCGAAGCGCTTCCTGATGGAGACGCGCGGCTTCGCGGAGGACGACGCTTTCCGCGTGCTTCGTCAACGCGCGATGGAGAAGCGCTGCTCCATCGAGGAGGTCGCGGCGAATATCGTCGACGCCCGCGATGCGCTGATGATGGTGCTCGGCGATTGTGAGGAGATGGCGCGCGAAAGCACGGAGGCGCCGATCGTGCGCCGCGTCAAGTAGCCCGCGACAAGGGCCGATCGCCTCATGGCGTTGCGTCTCGAACTGCCTTCGCGATCGTCGCTTGCCGCCGTCGCCAGCGGCGTGAGCCAGGCGTACGGGACCCGCAACGTGGGGCTCGGCCTCGGGGCGGCCGCTGCCTTGCTCGCGTTCCAGCCGTGGCTCTTCCTGACCTGCTGCTGGGCGGTGGCGCTCACCTTGCCGTTCAACATGCGGTTCGAGCAAGAACGCTTCGAGCAGGGGCTCTACCTGTTCAATCCCCTTCTCTTCGGATGCTTTGCGTTCGCGGCCTTCGGCTTCGGCCTTGCGTCGCTCGTCGCCGTAACGGTGGCGGTGCCGCTGATCGTGTTCGTCGCGCTGCGACTGGAAGCGCTCGGCTGGCGAAGCTACTTCACCATGCCGTACATCGTGGCTGCCTACCTGACCGTCGTCTTCGCGTCCGGTGCGCTGCCGTCGTTCCCCGTCGTTCGTGTCGACGACATTTTTATCGGCGGCACGGTGCGCAGCTTTGCGCAGGTGCTCCTGAGCGCCGACCTGCGTGTGGGTGCGTGCGTGCTGCTGGCGGCGCTACTGACCGCGCCCGTGGCGGCGACCTGGGCGTTGGGCGTCTCCGCGATCCTGTCGCTCGCGTGGGTCGCTGTGGGGCTGGACCCGTCGATCGAAGCGGCCGGCCTCGTCGGCTACAACGCCGTCATTTTCACGCTCTACGTCGGGCGCGATCTCGGCGCACGCCTGCCGCAGTACGTCATCGCGCTGATGGGCGGCGCATTGACGCATCTCCTCTTCTACGGCATCGACCTGGCCCCGTACACCTTCCCCTTCGTCGTCTCGGGTTGGCTCTATCTCGCGCTGTGTTCGAGGGCGCCGGGATTGTGGCCTGGCGTTCGGCCGACCTGAGTCGAACGAAAGCCGTCGTCCCTCTGCCGGTGCAAGAGCAGTCCTGTGTAGGATTGCGCTCGCGGGCCTCTAGCTCATGCTTGGTTAGAGCAGCGGACTCATAATCCGTTGGTGCCGGGTTCGACTCCCGGGGGGCCCACCAATACAGGCGCGGCTTTCGGGGCGATTCTGCTTTCTGACCTTTCGGTTGCGACCCCGTCTGAGACCCCGTATTGCGCAGGCATACCGGAGAGACGGTCGTTCCCTTACGCTCCGTTCGACTTCGGTTTGAACGCGGACTGCCGCGCTCCACTCAACTCGGCGGTGATACGGGGACGATCTCTAGGGACGTGTTGCAGAGTTCCCAGAGACGCGATCTTGCTGATCGGCCGGCTTGTCCCTCAGGGGCCAGTTGGCAAACGTCTGCATGTGCCCTGTTGTCTTCGAGCGCCGTGTCGTATACAGCAAACGACCGTTCTCCTTGGGTGACTACGCTCCGGACGTCCTTCACTCGGAGAGTCGAAACGGCGTGCACGCCTCTCGGCTGACGTCCCGCCTCCGTCGCGCGAGCGGCGCGAAGTCTCCCAGTCTCAATACACCCCTCTCTCGAGGCATATCGCAGTCTATCGACCGATAGGCCCTTGTCTTTTACATCCGATACGGCGCTCGGTTTAAGGCTTTGGGATTCGGAATCGAAATGAATCGGGTGGAAAGCCAATCGTAGTACGCTTTCGTCCGAATTAACGACCCCCGGGGAGTGCCTAGACGCGGTCAAATTCTCCCAATCGAGAACACCTGCTAATTCGCGCAGACGCATAACTTTCTTAAGATCATTGGCATGCTCTTCAAAGAACATTAAGCAATTGTTCTCGTGGTCGCACATATCTCAAAATGGGATGTTAGAGGCGGTTCAGCGTTTCCTTTATTGCAGCAGCCCCTGCTTCGCTGATCGGCAAGTCTTCTAAATAAATTTCGACGTCAGGATCGGTTAAAGATCTCGCAAAGAGCGAGAAAGAATTCGGCCCGTCTATCTCGATGTCTGCCAAGAACCTGTCTGCCTTCCAGTAAAAGCCAATTTCCCCGGATGAAGATAGCATTGGCTTCGGGCGTTCAATTCCCGCGGGAAGATGACCTATAAGCCGTTTGGCAGCGTCGGCCTGCTCTGAAGGTGGCGGCATGCTTCCTTCCCCATCCCACCCGTTCTCAAGCGTCTGGTAGCTCTCTATTTCGGATTGCAGCCGATCGGGCCCGCCGACTTTGAATGCGTAGGCTGCGTATTTGTCGCCTCTAGTGGGAAGGGGTCCGCGCGAGTACAGGATTCCTTCAAGCTCGGTCGGAGCGCTAAATTTCTCCGCGACGAGACCTACCTGCTCGTCGTCCTCCGTCCATCCACGAAGCTTGGTTGGAGCCACGAAGTGGCCGATTGCGATGGCCGCTAGGGTCGTACCAAGAGCGAGACTCATCTTCTATCCTCCTCCGCAAACAGCTTAATGCTTCGAGCGACATCTTCCGCGAGAAGGTTCCCTAGAGCGTCCTTGTTGCGAGAATGCAGTACTGGGATGAGTTCGGTCATAACTGGGAATAGATCCTCGGTACTAAACAATGGTGTAGCAAACTCCGCTCTATGCATCGTGGAGATGAGTATTGACCTTTGACCGAGTTCATCCATCAAATTGACGTTTACATTCTCCAGAAGCCTGTGTTCCCGTGGTTCGTTTTGCTTAACAAAATATCCGTGATGCGAATGCCAGAGATCTTTTAAGTCGAAGACATGCGAAGGCAGCAGCGGCGACTCGGTGCGGAATACAGTTCTAAGATCAAGGGTTTCGGGGGTTGCGCGCCAATAAAAGACATCGTTATACTGCAATCCAATATGCTTAACCGGGTGAGTTTCGACTATGGCAGGTGCAACGCTTTTAAACCAACCGAGTACCTCTTCCCAAACGGGTTTCCACCTTGTGTACTCATTGATCTGCCCGACACACTTGTCGCGCGAAATTTCGAGGACGCGCGAAGGGGCGGCCGCACCACTACTTGGCGGGCGAGAAAAGACAACACTTCCTGTGCCCTGTGCTGTAGTCGGGACGCCGCCGGCCATATTTAAGGTGAGGGCCGGGTGACGAGCTACGTTAGGCAATGCTGCGAGCAGCTTGTGCTGAAGCGCTAGCACGCGGCCGAAGTCGTCCTCGGATAAGGGTTGCATCCACTCAAACGCGAACGCCACGCTTTGCACGGCGTGTGCGCCGGCGAAGGGATAAAGGCTCATGCGCGGTACCTGGTAGGAGCCAGCGAGCTAATCTGCGTTTCCCCCCGAAAGTTAGCACGAACTAGACCAAAACAAGTCCTACTAGGTCGCATCGTGCGGAGATCAGCGGTATTTTTGCCACTGCTCGTGGAAGGTGGCCCCTCGGCCGAACGCATGCTTCGATAACGGACAGCCGACGCTGATGTCTTCCACGTAGTTGGTCGATGTCGCGCAGCCCGGCCTCGCAATGGGCGACCGAACTTCGCCAGTGTAGTTGTTTCCGAGGCACGGCCCCCGGAACCACGCCCGGCGGTAGCCGCACGCGGGGCATCGCGCCTCGAACGGTCTGCCGCCGGGCAGCCGGGGGCCGAGTCTTCCGCACGCCGTCGGCGATCGTCCCCCATCGCTCGGCGATCGCCGCTGCGACGGCCGCCGAAATGTGCGGCGGGTTGTATGCGGTGGCGGCGACGATTGCCGCTGCGAGCATGTGTGCCCGATTGTCGAGGCCCAGCGCTCGCGCTTCGGCGGCCGTCGCGCGCAGCGCCGCCCGGACGTCGGCCGGGGGCGGGCTGAGCAGTCGGGTGACGATGCGCATGGCGTTCAGCGCTTCCGGCGGGGGCGCGGCGCCGCGCTGATGCCTAGCGTTCGGCGCATCGCGACCAGCATCCGGATCTTGTCTGTGATGAGCGCTGCGCGGGGGTTCGTTCGCGGGATGCCGTTCGGGTAGTGGATGACCGCGCCTTCGTCGCGAAGCCGTGCTTGCTCGCGCTCGATTTCGACGGACAGCCGGGCCATGGTCGCGACCATCGGCAGCAACACTTCGTCCCACTCGTCGAATGGCCGCTCGCGCAAGATCGCGTCCCAATGTGGCCGCTCGGCGGGTCGCAGCTCGATGTGCGCAGGCACCTTGGGCGGGCGCAGGAGTGCCGCGCGTCGTAGCTCGAGAACGGCGGTTTCGACACTGGTCCTCATCAGTTCACTCGGAGGTCCGGGGAAAATCGGGCCGGCATTGACCCGCAATAGCACGGTCGGTCACGCGCTCGTGGCTCCTGGCGCGCGGCGACTCCCCCCCGAGGGGTCCGCATGGTCGCTGTCGCGCCGTAGGCGCTGAACACATCCTCGTCGGCCATAGAGGGGTGCTGGCCGCCGGGGCGACTCCCGCGCCAGCGCTCGCCTTGGTGCCCAGACGCGGGCGGGCGAGGTTCCGCCGAAGGAACTTCAATGTCGTCGCACCGCGAGCCGGCCCGCGGCTGCGGCGATGCTGAGCGCGACCGCTTCGGCCAGAGTCGGGTCGGCCGCGCCGCACGCGAAGTCGAGGCACTCGCCGCTGTCGAAGCGGAGCCGGACGAAACCGGGCTCGGCTCGTGCGTCGGCGCTGGTGACGTTGCCCACCTCGCCGCGCGCGAGCCACGCCTGTAGCACTCCGAGCGCCGGGCCGGCTTCGTCGCACAACTGGTCGAGCTGTTCGTCAGGCGTCACGTGCTATCCGCCCCAATGCGCTGCGCGAGTGCCGAGCCGCCATCAGTTCGGTGCTCGGGTTGCCTGTGTCGGCGTCGGCTGGCTTGATGTGTTCCCATTCGAGGGCCGCTAGTCGCTGCTCGGCGAGCGTCAGCCGTCGTTCGAGATCGTCGATGAGCTGGTCGGCGGATTCGGCGCGACGGTGGATGCGGGCCAGCTCGGGCTTAAGCACGCCTGCGACGGCGCGCATGATCGCCTCGACGGCTCGGGTGTTGGCGAGGTTCAGGCCCATCAGAACGTCACCCCGGTCAGGACGGCCGCGATGCCGGCGCGTCGCGCTTGCCAGTTGAGCCAGCGTCGCACGCGCAAAGCGGCCATGTTCGCTTGCCACAGTGACACGAGCTGCTGTGCGCCTGTGTTGGGAGCGTCGTCCATGACGATCGACGCGTGCCGCGCGACCTCGAATTCGGCTTGGCTGTCGTCGGCCAGCGCAACGCCGTCCGCGTCGAGCAGGACGATGCTCGTCTCGGCAGGTGAGCCAGCCATCGGCACATTCGCGCTGACGATGACCGGCAGGCCCATCAGCGTGCCGCCGCGCGCGTTGACGGTCGGGTAGGCGAGCGCGCCGCCGGTGCCGCGCAGCCGCGACAGCGACGTTGCGGTGCGAGGATGCACGATCCAGTGCGCGACGGCGAGGTCGGTGAGGCTGTCCACCATCGCTCCGAGATCGGCGTCTACGTTTGCGAGCGTTGCCCCTGTAGATACCGACGTCGTCGCGCCGTACGTGAGGGAGGCGGGCTTCTCGGTGGCGCCTGCGTTGGTTGGGTCGATGAACGCAATGTCGATGGCCTGCGCGGCGGCACGCCCGAGGTCGTCGCGCAGCGCCAGCTCGGCCGCTGGGTTCGAGCTGCGCGCCAGTTCCTCGGGTACGACGATGGCCGACGTCACCTTCGCACGCTTGAGCACCTGCGTCTCGCCGAACGATGCCGCGCTGATCGGCGTGGGCTCGGCTTCCTCCGCCCAAGAGGCTGTCGCGCCGCCGGTCTGGTTGAGCATCGGCACGTCGAACGCCACGCGGCGCATGCCTTGCAGTCGGCCGAGGATCGTGAGCGGCCGGATGTACTCGGCGAAGTCCCACGCCACCGGCTGCAACATCGCCGCAGCATCGGTCGGGTCGATGGCATCGACCGCCGAGCGCAAGCCGGTGACGACGGTGGGCGTGTTCGTCCAGCGTTGCCCTTCGGCGTAGGCGCGGGCTTCGGCCCAGTCGCCGTGCGCGATGACCAGCGCCCGGAACAGGCGGGTGAAGGCGAGGCCTTTGGGCGTGAGGTTCAGTGTCGTCGACATGCTCGCGGAGTTCCCTTCAATCGTGATCGGTTGAAGGGAAGTCTCCGTCTTAGTCGCGTTCTTCGCGCTCATCGCGATGAGCTTCCGCGTCGCGTCGAAGCACCTCGGCAGCGGTTAGCCGGCAGCCGCGCGGCGGGGTCGTGCGCAGGTAGTCGCGTTCCAAACTGCCGAGCCCGCCGCCTTCGGTCAGCCATGCGTCGAGCGCGCCGCCGACGAACAGCTCTGCTGCGCGCGATGCTCGGCGGCCGGCGATCAGCGCATCGGCGATCTCGCGCAACAATCTGACCCGGTGCTCGCGGGTGAAGCCGGTCGGTAGTTGGGCGCGGCCGAAGGGATCGTTCGCGAAGTTCATCTCTCGTTCCTCCGAAATTCGTGGGCAGGCGAGCCGCCGCCGGGTCGGGCTGGGCCTGCGTACAGGCCGCGTCGTGCCGTCGGCGCCTGCATGGTTCTCGTCGGCTGGCGGGGCGTCGAGCTGGGGCCCGCGTCCGGCCTTCGCGCAGCAGCGCGGCATCCGTCGTAGCCGCGTGCCTGCTTTCCGGGCCTGTTGGCCCTGTTGACAGGAACAGGGCCAAAGAACAGGGCCGCGCTGCAAGCCGCGCCCGGCTTGGGTTTTCGCTGTCGCTGGCCCTGTTGGCCCTGTTGGCCCTGATAGTCGGCCTTCTCCCCGGTAAAGAAGCCGTGCGGGCGCCCCCGTTGGGGGGAGGCACGCCGTGCAACTTTTCTCGAGTAACAGGGCCAACAGGGCCAACAGGGCCAAGCCTCTCAGCCCGCGGCCGGAAACCCAAGCCCCGCGCGGCTTTCCGAGAGTTCGCGCCTCTGGCCCTGTTCCCGGCCCTGTGACCGCGAACAGGGCCAACAGGGCCGATGTCAAAAGCCGTCACCGTCGCCACCGTGCGGCCGGGAAAGAGCAGCGAACCACGCGGAAGCCCGATACTCGTTCACGGCATCAGCGACAGCCCCGGCGCTCTCCGCCGTGTACCCGTCCCGGACCCAGACCCGCAGCCGACTCGTTCCGCCGCCGCGAGCGATGCGCACCTTCGCGCCGAAGTTGCGCCAGCCAGCCCGTGCTAGCGCCAGACCGAGGTGCCGCTTGCGAGCTTGGTCAGCAGCGGCGATCTCGAGTAACGCCGTCAGGTCCGACGAGGCAGCGACCGGCGCCTGCCACTCTTCGAGCAGTTCGGCGAGATCACGTTCGAGCTGCGGCGTCGTCGCTTCGATCACCGCGAGCTTCGCTGCGTTCAGTGCCGGCAGCGCGCCGGGGTTGAACCGACTGATGTCGCGCGTGTGCAGGAACCACGCGACCGAGTCGATGAAGTCCGGATCGTGCAGCGCGGCGTAGATCGCGGTGTAGTAGTCCGGCGAGCGCGGCTGCGCTGGGTTCTCCACGACCGCGATACGCCGATCCTCCCGCGACAACCGCAGCCCATCTTCGTGATTCGAGAAGTTCAACCAGCGCACGCAGTTCTTCTCGACGAACTGATGGCCGTACTTCGGATTGATGGTGTGCTGCTCGGCGGTCATCATCTGTCGCCAGCGCTGTTCGAGGTCGTAGGTGCTGGCGATCGACCCGCCCATCCGAATCTCGTCCGCGATCGCGCACCGGATGCCGCCGCCGATGGCGCCGTTGAACCCCGAGGTCAACAGGTTGTGCAGGTCGAGCGACGCGGCTACCTCACCCCTCCAGACACGAGTCAGCACCGACGACAGCCAGTTGCGTCCCACGCCGAACGCGCGCGTCCAGAACAGGTAGCCGTAGTGCGGCAGGATCTCGGGCCGCTGCTCGGCATGCGCGAGCCAATCGAGGAACCGCGCGCGCTCTTCGGGGTCCGGCACGAGGAATGCGACGTGATCGAGAAAGACCCGGACCAGTTCCTCCCAGTTCGTCGGCTGGCGCCGTGCGCGCGGCGTCCATAGGTTCACGGCGGTGTTGCCGGCGTGATCCTGAACAAACCGGGGACGCCCGAGCGCGACGACGATCGAGGACACGACGATGCGACTCGGCGAATCGCGCCATACGGCGGTCAACTGCCGACTGCGCACCTGGCCGTTCTCCGTGACGGTACGGATCGACGCGCGATACGCCTCGACGAAGGTGCTCAGGTCGAGCACCCGCGCCCGAGAGCAATCGCCCGGCGCAGGCAGCACGACGATCGGCGACCCCTTCTGCATCACCAGCACGCAGCGCGCGAACATCGCCTCTTCGGTCATCTGCCCGATGAGCGGCACCTCCGTCAGCTCGTCGCGACCGATGCGCCGGTTCTCGTCGATCTGCGCGACGCGACGTTGCGCCGCCGAGAGTTCCGCATCACGCGCTGCCCGTTCCTCTACGACGCCGGCGAGAGCCGCGTCGGCAACTGCTGCGATCGAATTCACAGGCATTGCGCGCTCCCGTTGGTGGCGTCGAGCTCCTCCACGACCCGCTCCGCGAGCCAGTCCGTCAGCGCGCGCCAGCCCTTGCCCGCACAATGTCCGTGATGGCACCGAAACGCGCCGTAGTAGCCGTTGTCGGCGTCCGGCACCCGGATGGACGAACCGTTGTCGGCGCGGCCCGTGTGGTCGTCGATCCAAGGGCAGGTGACGTCGATCCATCCGCCTGCGTCCGGTGCGTGGCGCTTCAGCATGCCGAGCCGAGACAAGGCCGCGGCATGCGCCTTGAAGAGATCGACGCGCGCGCGCAGTTCCTCCACCGGCGTGTCGATCAGCGCCCGCCCTTCACGACGCCGCGTGCGCAGCTCCAGTCCGAAGGCACTGATGATCTCGTCGAGCGTGTAGCGGCGGTCCGGGTGCCAGTCCCGCATCGTCACCGGGTACGCACCGCCGTAGGCGGGCTTACCGTTCACGAAACCCGGCAGGCGGCCGACGCGGTTGAATCCGCCCATCCCCGGATCGGCACCGAGGAGTTTGGCGACGATGAACGCCTCGACCACCGAGCCGAACCGTTCGATGTCGGTGCAGGGCTCCGACAGGAAGTACCAGACCTGATGATTGCCGGGCGACGTTTCGATGACAGCGGTCGGCGCGAGTGCTTCGACGGTGAGCCACGGCACCTTCGTGCCGACGTCGTCAACCATCAGCGCGCGCGCCGCAGCGAAGCCTTCTCGCCGTCGGCGCCACGAGCCGTCTTCCGCTTGCCGAAACGACGACACGCAGACGTAGGCGTTGCACTCCGGGTGCAGGGTGAGCGTCGAGTGCGTGCCGCCATACGGGCGCGGGCGCCACATGCGCGTCGCGTCGGCGGCGGTCGGATCACCACGGGAACCGCAAACGATCAACCGCTCGTCTTCCGGCATGCCGGTCACGAAAGCATCGAACGCCTCCGCTGCGACGCTTCCGGCCAGTTGCGAGAGCTGCTTCAAATCTTTCATTACGTACTCCAGATGCGATGGAGCACGCACGCGCCAGCGGCGACGAACTACGACGACAACGGACCCCTTTTCTCGGTCACAAAGACGACCGAAAATTACCGGGCTCTTCCTTGGTAGTTCTCGCTTACAGGCCGCGTCGGGTTGGCCCCCGATCGCGGCCTTTCTTTTGCCGACGGCACGCGCGCCCCGAACGGTGTTCAGGTGCGCACGCGGCGGGGCCGGCCGCCCTTGCGGCCGTATTCGGCGAAGGGGTCCGGCAGCGCGGCATCGCGTCGAGCGCATTCCGTGACGAATGCGTTCATGAAGCGCCTGCGGGCGAGGAGGGTGGTGTTAAAGCGCAGAAACTCGGACGGCCGGCCATGCGTCGGGATATTTACGACGCATGGTCATGAACTGCTTGGGAGTGAGTTTGATCTCGCGAGCGTATTGCGCGGCCGCGACGAACTCATCCTCTGGATCGACAGTCACTGCGGGTTTGTTCATAAAAAGCTCAGAACGAAAAAGGTGAAAGAGGCCGGGTACTGCGCGAGCGCCGTATCGCGCTCCTTTCTTCCTTTCTACTTTCTGGCTTTCTACGAGTGTCGTCCGAGGCTGCCCTCCATGATTTGGCGTCGGTGCTGAAGAGCGCAGACGAGCTATTTTCGCCGATAACGATGCCGAAGAAAACTACCCCGATGCTGTTTTCACTTCGGGCCGCACGAACGACTCCCACGCCAAGAGCAGCTCGGCCTTGCGCGGTAGCCGCTGCGCCATGTCGTAGTGCTTGCGAACGAGCGGGTTGCGGTCGATGCCGTGCGAGAGCAGGTGCCCCCGGTCCTCGCCGATCACGCCCGCTTCGCTCAGGAACGTTTCGGCTGTGCGCCGAATGTCGGTGGCGCGCAGCCCTCGGGCGCGCAACGTCGAGTACAGCGCCTTGTACCCACCGGGCAAGTCCAGCGCGCCGGCACGCAGCTCGGCGGCCATCGACGGAGTGATCGGCAGCAAATTTAGCTTCTCGCGCGCATCGCGGCCCTTACAGTCGCGGATCAGCATTTCATTGTCGCCAATCTCGGCGGCCTGCAGTTGGCGCAGCCGCTGCAGGCTGAGGATGGCGAGCCGCCCGAAAGCGCCGACTGGTCCGAGGGCTTCCAGCTCCTGCCAGATCGCGTGCATCGCGGGCCGCTCGATCTCGACCTTGCGCGGCTTCTCGAACTTACTTTGGCGGCCGATCGGCGTGACCGGGTTCGCCGCGAGGGCGAAGCGGGGCACGCTCTCCGGGCGCGTGAAGTCGTTGTCCGACTTCGCCCCCCATGCAAAGGCTGCGTGCAACATTGCGCGCGCTCGGTTGACCGAGACCGTGGCGCCGGCCTGCGCCTTCGCGCGCAACAGCGCCGTGAGTTCATGTGTCTCGACGAGGCGGGCGCGCTTCCGGGCGAGCTCGTGCTCCCACTCCTTGCCGAGCAACCACCGGGCCGCCCACCGCGTGTCGCGCGCACTCGGCCTGTCGCCCAGATGGTCGGCGTAGGCCTCCAGCAGCTCGCGCAACGTGCCGCCTTCGACAGCCGGGTCGAGGCGCTTGCGCCCGACGATGTCGATCGCGATCTCGCGTGCGCGGGCAATGCCGATCTCCGGGAACTCGCCCAGCTTCACCGACGAGTCCCGGCTGCCGATGCGGCGCCGCAGGACCCAGCTCTTGCGCTCGGCCGAGCGGACGAGCAGCACGAGCCGGGCGCCGTCCGGGAGATCGAGGGTGGTGTCAGTGACCTTCTCGCCGGGCTTCTTTGCCGCGCGCAGGTTCCGGTGCGTGAATTCTTGCTTCGTCCGTCGAGCCATCGAGCTTCCCCTTGGAAAAGTGCGACCCCCGTACGACCCCTAATAGCTCGCCGGTGTGGGTACTCACTAATTTTCGCTTGAGGTAGCTCTGCACTCCTGTTTCTGATGCAAATTACTGATAAAAAAGCACTTTCCGGTTAGCTAGGCACAGCTCGGCGTTGCTCGGGATTGCTCGAAGAGCATGCCGAAGAACGTCTCATAATCCGTTGGTGCCGGGTTCGACTCCCGGGGGGCCACCATAAAAATCAGCGACTTGCAGCGCTGTCGGTCGTTCATCCCGCGGTGGTTCCGCTGTCATGCAGGCATGGTGTACGTGCGGTGAACACAGTCTCTCTCTCCGCTAGGCCCATGTCGATCGCCCGTTAACTGGTTAACGGGCCGCAGCGCGCGGATCCATCGCTCTAGTCAGGACTTCCCGCCCTCGACTCTGCGCACGCGCTCGGAATAGATCTTCGTCTCCACCAGAGCACGAATCTCGTCTTCGGTCACGCCGAGTTCCTTCAGGCTCTTTGACGTTGCCCCATTTTGTAGACAGTTCTGAACTAGGGTGACTCGCCTTCTTGACGAAATGGCCGTCGACAGCAGCATCTATTCCTGCGGACCGTGCAGAAGCCACGCGGCGTTATCCCCGGTCAGCGACCGGGCAAGCGAAAGCGCGGCTGACAGACACTCCGTGCTCCTCGCGCTTGATCCGGATCGCTTCGTGCTCAGCTGCGAACGGCGTCAAAGCCACATGTGGATGGTCCGCTCCGTCTCTAGCGGAGCGTACTTATCGGAGGCCAGCCGTGTCGTGCTGAAGGTGCGTGAAGAAAAGAGAATAGCGAGTCACCGTCAGCCGGTGCTCAACGGTTTCGATCGTCGCAGCGCGACGGCGAATCCGGTCAGGCAGGCCAGCGCGATCAGAAGGCCGGTCAGGCTCCTCAGGAAATCGTTCGCGGGCTCGAGCCCGCCGCTGGCGAAGTAGCCGAGCCCCAGGTAGGCGGACGACCACAGCAGGCGTCCGGCGATCCCGACCGCCACGAATGCGCCCAGGCGATACCGGCCCGCGCCGGCCGTGTAATTCATGGCCGAGCTCAGCATCGACACCAGGGAGCGGCTGAGCAGCACGGCGAGCACGCCCCACCGCTCGAAGAGCCGGTCGACGCGCGCACGTCGCTGGGCAGTGAGCCCGAACCAGTGCCCCCTTCTGTCGAGGAAGCCGCTGCCGAGCATGCGCCCCACGCCGTATCCGGTCAGGTCTCCTGCGACCGAGGCGGCCGTCGCGAGCGCGACGAGGATTTCCCAACGCATCTGGCCCTGCGCGGCCAGCGACCCCGCCACGATCATCGAAAGACCCGAGGGCAGCGGCACCCCGAGCGCGCCCAGCAGCAGTGAGAGCGCCAGCGCCGGGTATCCGTAGGCCAGGACCGCCGCCACCACCTTATCGCCGGCAGCCTGCAGCCAGCTCGCTTGCCCGGCATCGGCCGGCACTGATGCAGGCGGCTCGGTGGTGCCCGTCGCGATGGCGCGCTGCACCTGCGGCAGATAGTTGGCCGGCGAAACACCCGCGCGCTCGGCGAGCGCCAACAGCGTCGTGTCGGCATCGGTCTGCGCCGGCAGGCCGAGGCCGTCCCAAAGTGCGGCCTCGGGCGTGCGATAGGTCGCGGCCACGAAGCCCAGCGTCATCCAGGGACGCACGCTGCTTGTCTGCGGAACTCCCGCCTCGTAGGCCGAGCTCAGCAGCATGTAAGTGCGGCAAGTGCGCAGCCCCAGAATTGCGGAAGCAGCGGTGGCCAGCACCACGAGCAGGACCAGCAGCCGGGTTCGCCATTCAGGATGGAAACCGCTCAGGGATTTCAGGAATTGCATTGATGCCCGAAGCTCAGGCAAGGCCGCCAGATGCCAGGCGCTCCGACTCGGCGCGCACCTCGGTCAAACTTGACGTTGCCCCGTTTTGTAGACGGTTCTGAACTAGGGTGACTCGCCTTCCGAAGCATGGATCCCACCTCATCGGGCGTATTCACTCGGGGTCAGATGACCGAGTGCGCCATGTGGACGTTGCTCGTTATAGTCGGTGCGCCAGGCCTGCAGCCTTTGATGCGCATGGGCAATTTCAGGATGTGTTTGTCCAGCGTCAGATCGGAAAGCTTCGCCAGGTCTAAGTGGGGGCGGATACGGGGATGGCAGCACGGACACCCGGGAGCGGTGCCGCGCCCTTTGGGGTACAATGCTTGCGCTAGGCATGATCAAGACCGTTAGCTCGTAGGTCTTCTCTGACGGCCACTGGCAGCTCTGCCAGCCGGTCCCGGTTGAAACTCCCATCGATGACTTTCTTGGCGTCTCTGCCTGCGCTGGCGCCTTGCCTGCGCAGTAACGTGAAAGGAATCGACATGACAACTCAAACCGGTACCGTGAAGTGGTTCAACGAAGGCAAGGGTTTCGGCTTCATCGCCCCCGATGATGGCAGCAAGGACCTGTTCGCCCATTTCAGCCAGATCCAGGGCGGCGGCTTCAAGACCTTGGCCGAGAACCAGCGCGTGCAGTTCGAGACGACGCAGGGCCAGAAAGGCCCGCAGGCGTCGAACATCCGCGTGATCTAAGCCGGATCTGCTGGCTCCTTGCGGAGCCTTGTTCGAAACCGCGGCCCAGGCCGCGGTTTTTCTTTCCGCGAGCGCCCATGAACAATCTGCAGCAAGCCACCGAACGAATCTGTGAACTGAAGGGCAACGTGCTGGCACTCGACGCGCTGTGCACCGCGCTGCTGCGGGAGCTCGCCCCGTCGGCGCGCGAGCGCTTCCGCAAGACCTACGACGGCCTTGCCGAGATCGCGCACACGGCGATGCTGAACGCCGAGATTTCCGAGCACTCGATCGCGGCCTTCGAGCACGACACCGCGCGCATCGGCGCGCTGATCGACGCGTTGGAGCAGCACCAGCCAGGCGCTTGAGAAGGGCCGTTGCCACCCGCCCCTCCGCGGCGTCTGCCCGAGGCGCTTGATCAGCCCATCGCGGCGGCGGGATTCCTCGCCTTGTGGCCGCCGATCACGTAAAGAATTTCCCGCAGGTTGGCGACGCCAGCTTCAACTGGCGGTCGATCGCCGCCGGCGCGTTATCGCCACACCCGCAAGCCCGAGTCCGAGAAGAGCGGTGGACTGGGGCTCCGGAACCTGAACTTGCAGGATCTGGCCCCGTGCGAGCTCAGGTTGCGTGTCGTCGATTTTGACATGTGCCATGTGCATCGATGGAGGTCTGTTTGCTTGACGTTTGCAAACAGTGGCTTACGCCACGTGGCCCGATTCATGCTTCGCTGCCCGTGGTCGAACAACAAGACTGGGAGAAGGAGCATGATCGAACTGATTTCGCGCAGCACGCGTGCGCTACGCAGTGCTGTCGCCGCCCTGATTGGCTGCTTGGCTTTCGCCGCTCCGGCGCATGCCGTGAACATCGAGGTCGACATCACCGTCGACAACTCGTACGCGCTGTTCTATGGCACCGAGACAACGGCAACCAATTTCGTCGGCAGTGATTTCAGTTGGGGGCCGGCCGAAAGCTACGTTTTCAATCTGCCGTCGGACCATTACATCTACGTCGTCACCGAATCCGACCTCAACGTTGCCCAGGGGTTCCTTGGACAGTTCACCAATCTCGATACCGGCTATCGGTTCCACAGCAACTCCCCCCAGTGGCAGGTGACGGCCACCGGTCGGCGCGGATTGGCGCCCTACACGGCCGCCGGCATCGCCGAACTGACAGGGCAACTAGTCGTCGCCAACGCCGGCACCAACCCGTCGGGCGGATGGGTCGGCCTTACCGAAGGACCGTCCAACGGCTCGAGTCCGTGGGGCACGATTTCGGGCATCGACAGCGCCGCGCACTGGGTCTGGTACAGCAGCAACGGTGACCCCGATCCGACATCGCCGGGGTTCGACCATGACGAATACCTGATCTTCCGCATTGCCGTCGCTGCAACGCCGGCTCCAGGGAGCGTGCCCGCTCCAGGTCCGTTTTTGCTGCTGGGCGCGGGGCTCGCCGCACTCGGCTTTTCCCGCGTGCGCCGCAAGCGCTGAAGCCAGCCGGAACGCGAGGCAGTAGCGCTCTCAACGCCTCGCGACCGCTCACGAAGCCTGCAGCGGTCCCGACCGCCCTTCGTCCGCCGCCCCAACGTCCCGCGCCAGGCATGGGCAATCTTCGAGGGCCAGGCGCGGGAACCAGTGTTCCCGCGCGCCGCGCCGAACTCGAGACGTCACCCGGGCTGCGCGCCGACGCGAGTAGCGTTCTCGCGCAACTGTCGGCGAAGAACCTTGCCGATGTTGGTCTTCGGTAGCGGTTCCGCGCGGAACTCGACGATGCCCGGCACTTTGTACGCGGTGAGCCGCTCGCGGCAGTAGGCGAGCAACTCGTCTTCAGTGAGCGTTGCATCCTTTCGGACGACGAATGCCTTTACGGCCTCGCCCGATCGAGCGTCGGCAACGCCGATCACGCCCGCCTCGAGCACCCCCGGATGCATGGTGAGGACGTCCTCGACCTCGTTGGGGAAGACCTTGAAGCCGGACACGACGATCATGTCCTTCTTGCGGTCGGTGATCCGCACGTTGCCGTGCTCGTCCATGACGCCCATGTCGCCGGTGCGCAGCCAACCGTCCGAAGTGAAGACCTTGGCGGTCTCCTCCGGCCGGTTCCAGTACCCCTTCATTACCTGCGGTCCGCGCAGGCAGATCTCGCCTACTTCTCCCGAGGCGACGGGGTTTCCGTCGTCGTCCAGAATCGCCGCTTCGGTGCTCGGCACTGGAACGCCGATCCCGCCGCTCCATTCGTCGATGTCGACCGGGTTCGCAATCGCAACCGGCGCCGTTTCGGTTAGTCCATACCCCTCCACGAGCGGAATTCGGGCCCTCTGCATCCAGCGCGTCGCCACGGTGTGCTGCACGGCCATCCCGCCGGCCACGGCCAGCTTCAGCGGGCGAAGGTCGACTTGCGCGAACCCGGGCGCATCGAGCAGTGCACGAAAAAGCGTGTTCACGCCGATGATCGCGGTGAAGCGACTTCGACGAAGCACGTCGAGGAACGCCGGCATGTCGCGAGGATTGGCGACGAGCACGCTGCACGCGCCGATGCTGAAGAATGACAGGCATCCGGTGAGCGCGAAGATGTGATACAGGGGCAGCGGAATGACGATGGTTTCCTTGCCTTCCTGGAGGTTCGGCGACATCCAGGCGGCGACCTGAAGCACGTTGGCGACCATGTTCCCGTGCGTGAGCATCGTGCCCTTTGCCACTCCGGTGGTGCCGCCCGTGTACTGCAGGAATGCCAGATCATCGTGCGCCAGCTTCGCGTCGAGGACGGTGCTCGCCCGGCCCGCGGCAAGGACGCGATCGAAGCGGGTGGTGCCCTCCAGATGCCAGGGCGGCACGAGCTTCTTGACGTACTTCACCGCCAAATTGGTCAACACGCGCCGCATCGGCGGCAACAAGTCGCCCACTTGCGTCGTGACCACCGAGCGAACGGGCGTGGATCGGACGACCTTCGCCAGCGTGTGCGCGAAATTCTCGAGCACGACAACGACAGATGCGCCCGAATCCTTCAGCTGGTGCTCGAGCTCGCGCGGCGTGTAGAGAGGGTTGACGTTGACGACGACCATGCCGGCGCGCAACGCGCCGAACAGGGCAATCGGGTATTGCAGGAGGTTGGGCATCATCAGCGCGACGCGATCACCGCGCTGAAGTCCCGCGCCGTGGACCAACCACCCGGCGAAGGCGCGGCTTGCTTCGTCGAGCTGGCGAAAGGTGAGGACGGCGCCCATCGAGTCGAACGCCGGCAGGTCGGCAAAGCGCCGGCAACAGGAAACCTGCATTTCAGCGAGCGACTCGAACCTGCCGCAATCGATTTCGGCAGGAACGCCCTGCGGATATCGGTTGAGCCACGGCTTGTTCATTTTCGCGCTCCCTTGCGAGGAGGAATATAACCTCCGCTTGAAGCCATTGGACGGAAAAGCAGGCGCCCCGCGCGGGCCCCGTCGGGGAGTGAAAACGGTCATGCCGGAACGACCCCTCGTTCGATAAGATTCGGCGTCACCGCAGCCAGGGACGGAGCATGAACCGTCGAGCATGTCCTGATCCACGCCCATGCGTGGGGCGATCGCGGTTCACGTGAGCGTCGCGCGCGCCCGCTCGCGATATGGTCCGCGCCGCCTTCGCCTACGCGATGGCCGCGCGGTAACACTGCGCGATGTCGCGGAAGCAGACGCGAAAGAGATCTTGCAGGCCTTCGAAAGGCTCTCGGCGCAATCCCGTTACTCGCGCTTCCTTCAGCACAGGAAAGAGATCTACGCGGGCGAGCTCCAACGCGGCGTGCATCCGCGGCCGGGCATCGACTTCGTACTGGTCGCCACGGTTCCGGCCTCCGACGGAATCGACATCGTCGGTGCGGCTCAATACGTTGGCGTGTCGGCGGACCCGAAGACCTGTGAGTTCGCCGTCACGATTGCCGAGGACTGGCGCTGCAATGGCCTGGCCACTGCGTTGCTGTCGCGCCTGGTGCGCCGAGCCCGGCGCGACGGCTATCAGGCGATCGAAGGTTGGGTCCTGTCGACGAACGCGCCGATGCTCGCCGTCGCGCGCCAACTGGACTTCGTCGTCGACCACACCGCGGGGGAAGCGGGTGTGGTCTGCCTGCGCAAGGGCTTGCGGGGCGCGCGAAGCGACCGGGCAAAACCGACCGGGCGCCCGGTTACCTCGTCCTGATGGCCTTCGCCTGTGCCGGGCTCGGGACGGTTTTCGGGTTGACGTTCGGCCGCCCGCTCGTGCGACAGCTTCACGCCATCACGATGGCATCATCGGCGACGACCCGGTTGCGGCCCTGCGCCTTGGCGCGATACGCACGCCCGTCGGCCTCGTCGAGCATCTCGCGAAGGGTGCGACCGGGGCGATGCACGCTGACGCCGACACTCATCGTGATCGGAAGCGACAGGTCGCCATGGTGGTAGGGGGAGGCCTCGATCGTGGCTCGCAGGCGTTCGGCAACCCCGAAGGCCGCACCCTCGCTGCTAACGGGAACGAGCGCACAGAACTCGTCGCCTCCGTAGCGGACGATCAGCGAGTCGGGCCGCAACGAGCGGCGTAGCAGTGCCGCGATGTGGCGCAGCATCTCGTCGCCCGCCAGATGCCCGTGGCGATCGTTCACCGCCTTGAAATTGTCGAGATCGAGCATCAGCAGTGCGATGCACTCGCCCGATCGCTCGAGCAGGCGCGGTCCGGACTCCTGCAGGGACCGCCGCGAAACGAGGCCGGTGAGTTCGTCGGTGATCGCGAGCTTGCGCAACCGGCTGCTGAGTTGTCCGTTGGCGATGCTGAGCACGGAAACGGTCAGCGCGAAGGGCAGCGAGCCGAAAACCACCGCGGTCAGCGTCCGCGCCAGACCTGGTCCGGAGATTCCCTGTGCGTTCAGGGGGATGCCCGCGACGACGAACAGCGTCAGGCGCAGCGCGATGACGGCGCAGTAGGCAACGAGCAGCGCGTGCAACAGTCGAGCGGAGCGCAGCGATCGAACGAGCAGCGAGCGACGCGTCTCGTGCGCCGACAAGCCGAGGCAGACGAGGCTGAAACCGCTGCTCAGCGTGATCCTCCAGAGGGCCTGTTCGGCCTTCGCTTCGTGCAGCCAGGCCATCGTCGCAACGTAGGCGAGTGCCAGTGCGACGCCCGGCCAAGGGGATGCCGGACGGCCGAACAGGTGGGTGGTGCCGAGCCACACGAGCAGCGCTGCGATACCGAACGCCGTATAACCCAGCGTGACGGCAACGGTCGTCGACGGCTCGGTGCGAAGTGCAAAGAACAGGAAGCCCAGGCCCATCGCCAGGATGCCGGCGGCAAAGATCGGCATGGAGCGGTCGATGCCTTTGTGGTCGCCGCGTAATGCCAGCAGGATTGCCGCTGCGGCGACGCTGGAGAAGCCGGTCATCAGGTAGATGGTCGGGATGTCGGGAGACAGGAAACTCATCGACGTAGGAATGCGAGTGTCAGAAAGGGGGCGATTCTCGCGCTGCCGTCGTTTCGCGCAACGCGCGAGCCGATCGATGGCGGTGCGGGCACCGTGCGCGTTGCGCAGCTTACCCGCCCGGAACCGGCTCCAAAATCGAGTACTCTTTGACGATGTCCGATGTCCCCGTCCAGCCGCCGCATGGCGCACCCGAATCGCCTATCGCGTTGCGCGTCAAGGCGATCGAGTCGCTGCTCGTCTCCAAGGGCTACGTCGAACCGGCTGCGCTCGATGTACTGATCGACACGTACGAGAACCGGATCGGGCCGCGCAACGGCGCTCGCATCGTTGCGCGCGCGTGGACCGACCCGGCGTTCGATCGCTGGCTCGACCGCGACGCGACTGCGGCGATCGTCTCGATGGGCTACAAGGGGCGCCAGGGCGAGCACATGGTGGTCGTGCGCAACACGCCGAGCGTGCACAACCTGGTCGTCTGCACGCTGTGCTCGTGTTATCCGTGGCCGGTGCTCGGGCTGCCACCGGTCTGGTACAAGTCAGCACCGTATCGGTCGCGCGCGGTTTCCGATCCGCGCGGCGTGCTTGCCGAGTTCGGCGTCGCGCTGCCTGCCGACACCGAGATCCGCGTCTGGGACTCCACCGCGGAAATCCGCTACCTGGTGCTGCCGATGCGCCCGCGCGGCACCGACGGCTGGAACGCCGACGCGCTCGCAGACCTCGTGAGCCGGGATGCGATGATCGGCACCGGGCTGCCGAGGCAGCCATGAGGTTCGCATTGCACGAGGTTGCGGCAATCGACGTTCGCCAAGTGAGCCAACGATGAACGGTGCGCACGATCTCGGCGGCCAGCATGGTTTCGGGCCGATCGCCCCGGAGCCCGACGAACCGGTCTTCCATCACGAATGGGAGCGGCGCGCCCTGGCGCTCACCGTGCTGATGGGGGCGATCGGTGGATGGACGATCGATCAATCGCGTGCTGCACGCGAGTCGCTGCCGCCGGTGCAGTACCTCTCGAGCAGTTATTACGAGATCTGGATCGCGGCTCTCGAGAAGCTCATGCTCGAACGCGGCCTCGTCAGCGAGGCCGAGTTGATCGCCGGGCGCGCGCTCGATGCACCGCCTGCCACGCGCGCTGCGATCGCTGTCGACGAGGTCGAGGCAATGCTCGGTCGCGGCGGTCCCACCGAGCGCGCAGCGCAGGCGGCAGCGCGTTTCGCTGTGGGTGACGCGGTGCGCACGAAGGTCATGAATCCCGCCACGCACACGCGCTTGCCGCGCTACGCGCGCGGACGCCCCGGTACGGTCGTGCGGGTTCATGGCGCACACGTGTATCCGGACAAGAGCGGCGTCGGCCAGGGTGAGGATCCGAAATGGCTGTATACGGTTCGCTTCGACGCGCGTGAATTGTGGGGAGCCGATACCACTGCGTCCGCAATCCACGTCGATTGCTGGGAACCGTACCTGGAACCGGCGTGAACGAGGTCCGTTCCATCGCCGATGCGATCGCCGCGTGCGGGCTGCCCGAGAGCACCGGCGCCGCGTTCGAAGAACCGTGGCAGGCGCAGTTGTTCGCGATGACCCTCGCGCTGCATGAAGGCGAGCACTTCGAGTGGTCCGAATGGGTCGCATATCTGTCGCGATCGATCCGCGACGCGCAAGCCGGCGGCGATTCCGATCTCGGCGACACGTACTGGCAACACTGGCTCGACGCGCTCGAGCGGCTGCTGCACGACAAGGGCCTGGCCGGTCCGCTGGAACTCGCGGCACGGCGCGAGTCGATCCGGGCGTATTCGCGGGTGGCTCGATCGTCGAGCTTCATGAAGGCGGTCTGAGCCGGATATGCGGGATCGCGCCGCTTGACGATCTGGACGCGCGCTGCGCCGCCTGGCGTAGTCTTCCGCGCAAGCACCGGGCTCCGTTCGCAAACCCACGATGTCGCTGCCGCCGGCCGTCTCCCCGCTGCGCCGGATTCCTCGCCTTAGGTCGGGCGCACTCCGCAGCGGCCGTCGCTTCTCGCGCCTTGCCGCGGCGTGGTGGAATGGCGAGCGCAAATGGACGGTGCGGGGTGCGGTGCTGTCGCTGGTGCTGCTCACTTTCGCCCAGGTGGGACTGGCGATCTGGATCAACTACTGGTACGGCGACCTGTTCGACGCGCTCGAGGCGCGAGCGCTGTCCGAACTGCTCAGGCTGGCCGGGCTCTTTCTCCTGATCTTCGGCCTGACGATGGGCGTCACTGCGCTGCACCTGCACGTGAAGCGCTGGGTGCAGCTAGACTGGCGGCGCTGGACGACGGCGCTGCTGCTCGATCATTGGCTGCAGCGCGCCCACCTCCATCGCCTGCAGCTCACCCCCGGCGAGCATGACAATCCGGACGGTCGCATCGCCGAGGACGTGCGGATCGCCACCGAGGTTGCCGTGGCGCTCGCGCATTCGCTGCTGTTCTCGCTGCTGATCCTCGGCAGCTTCATCGATATCCTGCTCGCCGTCTCCGGGAGCGCGCCGCTGCCCGGCACCTCGATCGAGGTGCCCGGTTACCTCGTCGTGATGGCCTTCGCCTATGCGGGGGTCGGGACGGTTCTCGGGCTGATGCTCGGCCGCCCGCTGGTGCGCGCCACCGACCGCCTGCAGACGGTGGAGGCGAACCTGCGCTTCGGCCTGGGGCGCACGCGCGAGCACGCCGAGGCGATTGCGCTGACGCGCGGGGAGCCCTTCGCACGACGTCGCGCCGAGCGGCTGTTCGAGGACGTCGGCCGCGGCTGGGACCGCCAGACCCTGGCCTATCTCGGCATCGTGTCCTTCTCGACCGGTTACGGCACGCTGCTCCCGGTGTTTCCGATCCTGATCGCTGCGCCCCAATACATCGCCGGTACGCTGACGCTCGGCATGCTGATGCAGGCGGCGCAGGCCTTCCAGCGACTGACCTCGGCACTGTCGTGGCCGATCGACAACCTAGGCGAGTTGGCGCGCTGCCGCGCCTCGGTGGAGCGCGTCCTCGCCCTATACGAGGACATGCTCGTGCTCGAGCGCGAGGAGGAGGGCGTTGATCGTGACGAGGCCCGAATCAGGGTTGCCGTCGGCGGGCAGCGGGCGCTCGAGATCGACGGCCTGCAGCTCGCCAGTCCATCCGGCGAAGTGATGCTCGAAGACTTTCACCTCCACGTTCGCGCGGGCGAGCGGGTGCTGCTGAGCGGCGACCTCGCCGTCACGGTGAGCCTGTTCAAGGCCGTCGCGGGCCTGTGGCCTTGGGGCCGCGGCGAGATCCGGCTGCCGGCAGACCCCGAACCGATGATGTTCGTTCCGCAGCGCCCCTTGCTTCCGCCCGGCAGCCTGCGCGCAGTGGTGAGCTATCCGCATCCCGAGGCGCGCTACCCGTCCGCCGAGCTGCACCGTGCGCTCGAGTGCGCCGGCATCTCCTGGCTGACGCAGCGGCTCGACGCGCACGACGACTGGAGCCGGGTGCTGCCGTTGCGCACCCAGCAGCGGCTCGGCATCGCGCGCCTGCTCCTGCACCGGCCGAGCTGGATCTTCCTCCAGGAGGCTACCGACACCTACAGCGCCAAGGAAGAGCTCCTCACGATGCAGCTGCTGTACCGCGAGTTGCCGGGAGTGACCCTGCTCAACATCAGCCGCCACGCCCGCGCCGATGATTTCTACGACCGCACGCTGGTGCTGAACCGGGCCGGCGCCGACCTTCGCGCCATCGGCGGACCACAGTCCTAGTCATAGCGCGAGGGCAGCCAGCCCCGCTCGACGCAGTCGCGGAAGGACCAGGCCGGCGCGGTCCCGGTCCTGTAGTTCCAGAAGAACCAGCCGTGATACCGCTCGAATGCCATCAGCTGCGAGGCGCCGTAGGCGCGGTAGGCGGCGTCCTGCTGAAAGCGGTCCATCTGCTCGAGCGCATGGTTGAACGGCCCCTCGGCCCACAGCGACACCACCTTCAGGTCGAGCCCCAGGCTCCACTCGCCGCAGATCGCCGGCATGCCGAGCGCGGTGCCGATCGCCAGGGCCTCGTCGGTCCAGTCGCAGGCGGCCTTGTGGATGTGCCCGCAGATGTCCATGTCGATATCGCTACGCTCGAAGCACTGGTAGCGGTGGGTGTCGAAGATCACGTTGCGCCAGGCCGGCGCCTGCATGAAGCCGAGATACTCGCGGAAGCTGCGGAAGCCGTCGTGGAACACCACCGCCACCTTCTCCGGCGGGCAGTGCGCGCGGATGCGCTGGTAGGCCGCCAGGTAGTAGGCCTTCAGGTAGTCGGTCGGCACGTCCCAGCGCGGTTCGTTGAGTACCTCGATCGCGTGCAGCGCACGGTGCGCGCGGTAGCGCTCGGCGAGTCGCTCGATCACGTTCAGCGAGTGCTCGAGATACTCCGCCTTCGTGTGCCACTCGACCACATCCTTGATGCCGCCGTTGTCGAACCCGTTCTGGCAGCCGGGCGCCGCGTGCAGGTCGATCATGACCCGCAGGTCGAACTGTTCGGCCCAGTCCAGCGCGCGGTCGAGTACGTCGATGCCGCCGGTGACGAAGGGGTGGCGATTGGCGCCGTAGCTTCGGTGGTACGGATAGTCGGGGCCGAAGATCCAGTGCCCGACCGGAATGCGCACTGCATTGAGGCCTCGCCCGGCGATCCAGGCGAAGTCCTCGCGGGTGATGAACTCCTGCCAGTGGCCTCGTAGCCGCTCGGCAGCGGCGGCGCCCAGCTCGGCGCACCAGGTGGTTTCGTCGGTGGCGGCGAGCCCTTTGAACAGGCTCGGCGCCATCCATTTCTCCAGCAGCAGCCAGCCGCCGAGATTCACTCCGCGCAGTCTGGTCATGGTCGGCCTACTCGAGACGGTATCCGGCGTGGCAGGCCACGCAGGTTCGAGTGACCTTGTTCAGGGCAGCCAGCGCGCGCGGAATGTCCTGATTGATGGCGGCCTCCTGGGTTGCGACCGCAAACTGGCTCGCCGCGTGGTGCATCGCCGTTCCGGCGTCCTGCATGCCTTTCGGCATGTAAGGCGCAGCGTCGTGGGCGCCGTGAAGCGGGAGCGAGCTCATGCCGAGGCGTTTCTCGGCGACCTCCGCTGCCGCATCGAATTCCAGTCGGGCGAGATGATCCTGAATGAGCGAAAGCACCAGAAGGTGATCGCGCATGTTGGCAAGCGTGTGTTCCTTCAGCATCGCGGGGAAGGCGACCGGCACGCGGTCATCGATACCTGCAGGTCGAAGCGTCTCGCGGGCCGAAGACGAATCGTGCATGTGCGCGTGCTCCTGCGCCGGTGCAAGTGGTGCGATCGCCGCACTGCATAGCGCCAGGACCAGAAGGAAGCGCTTGTACCCGTGGTGCATCGGAGATTCTCTGTCTCGCGGCCCGTTCCGATGATAACCGGCGACTCGACGACCCGTCGCACTCGCGCTGCTGCGGGGCCGCCATCTTGATCTGCGCCGAGCGCCCCCAAGGCGCTCGGTGCTATGTGTTCGATTGCGTCACGATCGGGTCCATCCGTCGCCGAACCGTCCTCCTGTCCACCGACTCCCGATGAGCACCAGCGTTCTCCGGCTTTCCTGGCGCACGGGTCTGCGCATGACGCGACCCGGCTTCCTCGTCGTGACGGCTGTCGCCTGCCTGCTGGGGCTGTCGACGGCCGCCTCGGAGGGACGGCCGTTGGACCTCGTGAACGCGATCGCGACGACGCTGCTGGCGCTCATCGCCCACGCAGCACTGAACGTGCTCAACGACTATCACGACGCGCTGAACGGGGCCGACGACGCCAACGACGAAGGCCTGTTCCCGTTCACCGGCGGCGCGCGCTTGATCCAGAACGGCGAAGTGTCGGCGAATGCGACGCGCCAGTTGGCGTGGGCGCTGCTGCTTCTCGTGGTGCCGGCGGGCCTGATGCTCGCGCTGCGTAGCGGCGAGGGGCTGGTATTCGTCGGCCTCGCGGGCCTGTCGCTGGGTTGGGCCTACTCGGCGCCGCCGCTCGCGCTGATGTCGCGCGGTCTCGGCGAGGTGACGGTTGCCCTCGCATGGTGGCTCGTCGTCGTCGGCGCAGACTATGCGCAGCAGGGCCGTTTCTCGCTGTTGCCGGCAGCCGTCGGCGTCGGCCAGGCGTTGCTCGTCGCGAACATCCTGCTGATCAACGGCTTCCCGGATGCGCGCGCGGATGCCAGCGTCCACAAGCGCACGCTGGTCGTGCGGGCGGGGACCGCGCGGGCAGCTCGCGTGTATCTCGCCGGGGCGCTTCTCGCTCACGGCGGTCTCGCGTTTTTCGTCGCGCTGGGCGCCGCGCCGCCCGCCGCTCTGGCCGGCTTGTGCTCGCTTCCGTTATCACTCGCGGCCGCCTGGCTGCTCGTTCGTCGCGCGGCGCGTCCGCAGGAGTTGCGCCCCGCGATCGTCTTGTCGATTCTGGCTGCTGTCGTGCACGGGCTTGCCATCGGGGTTGCCTTGCTCGCCGTGGCGTGAATCGCGTTGCCGCGGGGTCCGCCAGGTCTGGTTGCCCGCTGAATGGCGTAGGTGAAACCACGTTCGTAGTGGTGCCCCCGGGCGTCCCTGCCGTTCCAACTCCCCACACTTGCATCAGGTCGTGCCCCAGGCAGTCTTCGGGAGCCGTCCGATCCATGACACCGCATGCCCACCGCCCGTGAGGGTCGCTCCTCATTGCCTGGGCGCGATCGACGTCCCCCATCGCCCTGGGAGAAAGGAGCAGTACACGATGAGTGTCGAGGACATCAACAGGTTTTCGGCTGTCCTGTTCGCCGTTTGCGCACTCTCTGCGCCGGTGGTTTCTGGTGCCGCTACCGCGCCTGCCGAATCCTCCTCGCCGGGGGCCAAGGTCTACGTGCAGCAATGCGCCGCCTGTCATCAACCCGGCGGCGAGGGGGTCGCCGGTGCCTTTCCTCCGCAGAAGGGACACACCTCCAAGGTATACGCGGCCAACGGCGGCGTCGGGGGCCGGGCGTATCTGGCCCATGTGCTGCTGTACGGCCTGACCGGTCCGATCAAGGTCGAGGGCAAGGAATACAACGGCAACATGCCCGCCTGGGGCGGCCAGTTGGGCAACCAGCAGATCGCCGACGTGCTCAATTACCTGCTTGCCGCCTTCGGCAACAACACCGACCTGCCTGTCGATTTCCGACCTTACAGCGCGGCCGATATCGCAGCGCAGGCAGGAAAAAAGCTCGACGGCAAGGACGTGCATGGAGAGCGACGGGCTCTCTCGGGCCTGCAGACGGGCGATGCAAACGGGACGACCCCGGGCAAGCCCGTCGATGCAAAGCCAGGTGCGGCGTTGAAAGAAGTGGTTCCCCAACCTGTCTACGTCGCCGTGCAGAACAGTGGCGATGTCGAGGTACTGCCTTCAGGGCAGGCATGGCCCGGGGTGGAAGGCGCTCACTACGACGACATCGCCCCCGACGGCTCCCGGTTGCTGGTCTCGGGTTTCAAGACCGGCAATGTGTATGTCATCGACGCCACAACCGGAAAGATACGGGGCAGCGTTCCCATCGGTGGCGTGGCGCAAGGGGTAGCGATCGCGCCCGACGGGCGCTACGGACTGGCGATGGCGGAGAGCATCGGCCTCGTAGCCGTCATCGACCTGGACAAGCTGGAACTCGTCAAGAAGATCCCGGTCGGCAAGATGCCGCACAACGCGCGTTTCAGTGCCGACGGCAAGCTCGCCTACGTGACGCTGCAGGGCGAAGGAAAGATCGGCGTCATCGACATGGCCACGCTGACGAAGATTCGCGACATCCCGACTCCGGGGCTGGACACGCCGCACAACCTGGACTTGTCCGACGACGGGCGATATCTATGGGTGCGCGATTTCGTTGGCCACGTCGGCGTTCTCGACTTGCAGAACGAAACCATGATCAAGGTACTCGGGGTCGGCAAGGGGCATGGCGGTATCGATGTCGTACCCGGCGGCAAGTACGTCGCCACGGGCGCGATCGCGGACTCCGTCGTCACCATCATCGATCAATCCAGTCGCGAGATCGTCGCCAACGTGAAAGTCGGCACCGGACCACACGGGGTTCGGGCCAGCAAGGACGGCCGCTGGATCTACGCGGCGGTTACCGCGGACAACGCGGTGGCGGTCATCGACACCCGCACGCTCGAGCTTGCACGGCAGATTCCCCTCGATGGCAAGTTTCCGTTCTGGGTCGCGGTGCCGGGAAACCCTTGAGCGCGGGACACCGTTGTGACGGCGCGGTGATCGCAACGGAGGCGGTGAATGGAATCCGATCGGATGAAATAATGCTGCATCGGGTTCGGCACACCGCATCGTAATGAGTTCCACGCACTTTTCTTCTCGCGCCCGGCTCGCCTCGGTCCTGGGGGTTGTCCTCGGCTTCGGCGCGTGGGCCGGATACGCGAACGGCGCGCAGGGCCACATCGAACTGGCGTCCGCGCACGCAACGCTTCGCGCAAACGATGTTGCACCCGGCAGCCGGGTGACGCCCGAGGCGACCGAGCCGGAGCTGCGCTTTCGCATGCGGTCGCCTCTCGTGCGAGAACTGCAGGTGCGGCTGCGCCACGCGAAGTACCTGGCCGTCGACAACGTCGACGACCGCTTCGGTGCGCTCACGCGTGAAGGGGTGCAGAAGCTGCAGCGCGACAGCGGCCTGCCCATCACCGGCGTGGTCGATTCGACGACGTGGAACGTGCTGCTCGAACGCTCGCGTTCCCCTACCGAGGCCGAACTGAACAACCGCGACATCGGGCCGTGGTTCACCGCCCCCGCCCAGCAGGGTTTCGTGCGGGAGTTGCAGCATCGGCTGCGACAAGTCGGCTTGTACCAGGGCGCAGTGGACGGCAACTTCGACGACGCCACTCGCCAGGCGATCGAAGCGTGGCGCGCCCGTGCGGGCCTCGCCCCGAGCGACGTGATGGACGAGCGCGCCTGGGTGCCGCTGGTGGGGCGCACGCGTAATCCGCGCTACGCCGACCTCTTCAATGCCCCGCCGGCCAGCGCGCTGACGCAGGAACTCGACCCGCGCTGCGCGGAGGGCAAGGTGATCTGCATCTCGCGGCAGCAGCGCGTGATGTCCTACGTCGTCAACGGCGAAGTGAAGTTCACGCGCGAAGCGCGTTTCGCGCGGCCCGGCTGGGAGAGTCCCGAAGGCGAGTTTCGCGTCTGGTACAAGAACAGCGACACGATCTCGAAGATCTTCGGTGAGCGCACGCCGATGCCCTACGCGATCTTTTACGAGGGCAACGTCGCCGTCCACTTCTCGCAGGACTTCGCCGACAAGGGCTACGAGAGCGGCTCGCACGGCTGCAGCCAGTTGCGCGACTACCAGGTCGCCAAGTGGCTGTACGAGCAGGTGAAGGTGGGCGATCGGGTCGTCGTGTACTGATCTCGAGCCGAATCTGGATCAGCCTGCGCGCTCGAACACCAGGAAGTACTGGTTCGGCAGGAAGGTGTGTTCCTGCGTGAGCGCGTAACCGGCGCGCTTCAATTCGTCCTTCACGCGATCGGCGGGAATGCGTGCGTTCGTCGGCGGACCGGTCGGCGAGTCGGGCCGGAAATCGATGATCGCGATGCGGCCGCCTGCACTCAGGTCGTCGCCGAGGCTGCGGAAGTACTGCTCGCGCTCGTCGATGTGATGGTAGACATCGACCAGCAGGATCAGGTCGACCTTCTCCGGCAGGTTGGGATCGTCGCGCGTCCCCTGGAGGGCGACGATGTTGTCGAGGTGCTCGCGCTTGGCGCGGTCGCCCAGGTAGCGGACCATGTCCGGTTCGATGTCGACACCGTAGACGCGGCCGGTGGGGAGCACGCGAGCGAGCCGCACCGCGAAGTAACCGGTGCCCGCACCGAGGTCCGCTACGACGGCATCGGGCGCAAGCGCGAGCGCGCGCAGCACATCGTCGGGTTTCTGCCAGACGTCGCGCTTCGGATCGTCGAACACCTGCGCCCAGCGTTCGGCGTTGCCGAAGCGATGACGGTGCGACGAAGGCGCCTGCGCGAATGCGGGCGCCGCGGGCAGCGCAGCGCTGGCGGCGAAGCCCAGCGCGGCGACGAGAACGCGTCTTCGAGACATGTTTCCGTTCCTGTTTTCGTCGGGCAATGAAGCTTGCCCCGAAGGGGGGCGACTTTCCCCATCATGACAGGGTCAAGAGGCGCATTCCGGACGCTGTTCCGTCGCGTCGCGTGCGCGCTGCGGTGAGCGAGGCCGCGCGCGGTTCGCTACGATCCAGTTCATCCGCTGCGTCGACATCCAGTCGATCCGAGCGAGCACGTTGAATTGGAAGCGCATCGATGAACGAGAACATTGCGTCCTTCCCGGGGCTTTCCGCTCCCGAGTTGCGGCCTTGCCTGCGGTTAGACGTCGAAGTCGGCGCGCCGATCGAAGTCGGTCCATCGGCTTCCTCCTTCGGCTACGGCCACCGCCGCGTGATTCCCATCACGGGTGGTCGCGTGCTCTGCGAGCATGCGAACGGCGCCTGGCAGGGGCGGGTGCTGCCGGGCGGCGCCGACTTCCAGTTGCTCGTCGGCGATCGCGCGGCGCGCCTCGAAGCGCGCTACGTGATCGAGACCGACGCAGGCGACCGCGTCTACGTCGAGAACCTGGCGTTGCGCAGCGGCTCGCCCGAGACGATTGCGAAGCTTGCGCGCGGCGAGCCGGTCGATCCGTCGCTCGTCTATTTCCGCTGCGTGCCGCGGTTCGAGACGTCGGCGCCGTCGCTCGCTTGGATGATGGAGCGGCTGTTCGTCGGAACCGGCGCGCGACGCCCGGAGCGGGTCGAGTTGCGCGTGTTCGAGCTCGGGTAATGCCGGCGTCGAACTGAAGGAGCGCAGACCGCATGCCCGAACTCACCGGCCCGGACGGCATTCGTGCCGCCATTGTCGGCGCGATCGAGGCCGTAGCGCCCGGCGTGGAGCTGCGCAACATCCGTCCGGACCTGCCTTTGCGCGAGCAGGTCGATCTGGACTCGATGGACTGGCTCAACGTGCTCGACGCGCTCGAGCAGCGACTGTCCATGCCGCTGTCGGAATCCGAGTTGGGTCGCCTGGACACGCTCGACGAACTCGTTGCGCACGTCGCCGCCCGCCGGATAGACGATGCGTCCACGTCGTCGACTACGGCACCTTCGGAGCCGCACGCGCTGCCACGCGCGGCGCGACACCTCGTCGGCAAGGCGGAGGTCACCGTGCGTCCGCTCGGCCCACACGACGTGGAGCGCGAGGCGGCCTTTCTGCGCGACCTCTCGGACGATGCTCGCTATCAACGATTCATGGCCGTCGCGAGCGAGATATCGATCGCCAAGCTGCGTTCGCTCACCGAGGTCGACCAGGCGCGCGATCTTGCGCTGGCGGCGACCGTCCCCCGTGGTGATGACGAGGAGATCGTCGGCGTCGCGCGTTACGGCGTGGACGCGACGGGCGCCGGCTGCGAGTTCGCGATCGTGATCGCCGATGCCTGGCGTCGCAGCGGGCTGGCCGGGATCCTGATGCACCGGCTCGTCGATACGGCCAGGCGCCGCGGACTGGTCACGATGGAGGGATTCGTCCTGCGAACGAACCGCGCGATGCTCGATGTCGCCCGCCGGCTCGGTTTCGAATCGAGGCGCGACGGGCAGGACGGCGATACCGTGCGCATCGTGCTGTCGCTGAAGGAGCGAAGGTGATCGCGCACGGCGCCGCGCCGTGCGACGAAGGCGTCCTGCGTGCCGGCGACTCTGCGACCTCGTCGTGTCCCGAACGAGCGCGACGGTGGGTGCTGGCCGCCTCGATCATCGGCTCGAGCATGGCATTCCTCGATGGGTCGGTGGTCAGTGTTGCGCTGCCCGCGCTGCAGTCGGAGCTCGGCGTGTCGATGCGCGGCGTGCAATGGGTGGTCAATGCCTACCTGCTGATGCTCGGTGCGCTGATCCTCGTCGGCGGCTTGGCAGGCGATCGATTCGGGCGACGCCGCGTATTCGTCGTCGGCGTCGTCGTGTTCACGCTCGCTTCGGTCGCGTGCGCGCTCGCGCCCGGCGTCGAGGCGCTCGTCGCTGCGCGTGCGGCGCAAGGGATCGGCGGCGCGTTGCTCGTGCCTACCAGTCTCGCGCTGGTCAGCGCCGCGTATCCGAAGGACGAGCGCGGTCGCGCGATCGGCACCTGGGCAGGCTTCTCGGCGCTGACCACCGCGCTCGGTCCGGTGCTCGGCGGCTGGCTCGTCGATGCTTTCAGCTGGCGCGCAATCTTCTTCGTCAACGTCCCGGTGGCGGTAGTCGCGCTGGCGGCGGCATTCCTGCGCGTGCCCGAGTTTCGCGGCGCGGCTGAACGAGCGCCGCTCGACTGGCGCGGCGCGCTTCTCGCGACCTCGGGTCTCGGCGCGTTGTGCTGGGGGTTGACCGATGCCGCCGAGCGGGGCTGGACGAACTCCGCGGTGCTCGCTGCGCTCGCAACCGGCGTACTGCTGCTCGTTGCGTTCGTGTGGTCGCAGCGCGCGGCGCGCGCTCCGATGATGCCGCTCGATCTGTTCGCGTCGCGCAACTTCGCCGGCGCCAACGTGATGACGCTGTTGCTCTATTGCGCGCTGGGCGGCGCGATGTTCTTCCTGCCGTTCAATCTGATCCGCCTGCAGGGCTACTCGGCAACGACCACGGGCGCGGCATTCCTGCCGCTCACGTTGGTGATGGGCTCGCTGTCGCGCTGGTCGGGCGGACTGGTCGAGCGGTACGGCGCGCGCACTCCGTTGATCGTGGGGCCGGTGATCGCGGCCGTCGGTTTCGCGCTGCTCGCCGCGCCCGGGATCGCCGCCTCGTACTGGACGACCTTCTTCCCTGCGATGGTCGTGCTCGGGCTGGGCATGGCGATCAGCGTCGCTCCGTTGACGACGGTCGTCATGAGTTCGGTGGACGATCGCCACGCCGGAACGGCGTCGGGCATCAACAACGCGGTGGCGCGAATCGCCGGGATGCTGGCGGTGGCGCTGCTGGGCGCGCTCGCCGTCGGGGTTTTCGGCGCCTCGCTCCAAGCGCGCCTCGATGCGCTGCGCATCGCGCCCGATGTGCGCGCGGCGATCATGGCGCAGGCGCCCGCGCTGGCCGAGGCGCGCGTGCCGGAAGAGTTGCAGGGTTTCGCCCGTCACGCCGTGCAGTTCGCCTACGACGCGGCGTTCCTGCACGGCTTTCGCGTCGTTATGCTCGTCGCGTGCGGGCTGGCGCTCGCCAGTTCGCTGTGCGCGGCGTGGACCCAGCAAGTGCCAGTATTCCGACGGCCAGCAACAGCACGCTCGCGGGTTCGGGTACCGCACGGGCGAAGCCCTCGGCGATGACCGCATGCGCGGCTGCCGTCGGATGGAATCCGTCCCAGAAGACGAACGCATCCGGGTTGGCGCACATCGCCGTTGTCGACACGAGGCATGCCTGCATCGCATCGGTGAAACCGAAGGCGGCCGGATTCGCGACGACCGCGTTCAGCAGTCCGAAGGTGTCGAACGCGATGACGTCCGCCGGCAGTGATGCATCCAGCCCGGCCAGCAAAGCGGCAAGCGTATCGTTGAACTGCATCGAGAACCCGTGCGCGACCAATTGCAGATCGGCCTCGCGTGCGAAAGGTGTCAACGCGAGGTCGGGAAGATTCGGCACCAGGATGTGGCGAGCGCCCATCCCCGCCAGCAGCGCGACGTAGTCGGCGATGTTCTGTGCAGCGACAATCGGCGAATTGGCGGTAAGGAGGTCGTTGGCGCCGCCCCAGACGAAATACAGCGCGCCGGGATCGGCAATTCCTTTCGACGCGCTCTCGTAGGCGAGCAGTTGCTGTGCCATCCCGGGAAGGCCGTGCTGGCCGACCGTGGTCGCCGACCCGCTGTCGCCTAAATTGCCGATCCCGCTCGTCGAGCCGGCGACCGCAAAGCTGAAGAAGTTGCCTGGATTCGCCCCGCCGGGCAGGACGGCATCGGCCAGGCGCTCCACTGCGACCGGGCCGTTCGAGTAGCGCCCGTCGAAGTAGGGCGGGCACGGGTGCAGCGGGTCGCAGTCGCCGAGCAGCTTGTAGATGCTCATCACGGCCGACGGATTGGCGCCCGCATCCGAGAGACTGTCGCCGAACGCATAGAGGGCGCTGAACGGAAGCGCCCACGCGTGCGCCGCGAGCACGAGGCCGGCGGCGAAAGAAACGAACAGCCTCAGCGTCGCTTTCATTTCCGAATCTCCCATGAAGCAGGATCGCTTCCGCCGTTCCGCCTGTCGGCGATGGCAAATCGCAAGCCCGTCCGGAAGGGGTGCCGTGCGCATGACGAGGCTTTGCGGCATGCTCACAGAGCATAACGTCATCCACTCCGGCGCAGATGAGCTCCGAACCTCCCTATTTCGCTCCCGTGCAGTTCGACGACCCTGCCGCGGCATTGGAGCGCGTGCGTGCGATCTACGACACGAACGTTTCGTGGCTGCGCGACGAGCTGCAGCGTTTCGTCGCCGGTGAAGAACCGGGCCGCCGCATTCGTGCGCACTATCCGTACGTGCGCATGCAGACCGGCAGCTTCGCGCGCGCCGTCTCGCGCCTGAGCTACGGGTTCGTTGCCGGGCCGGGGCAGTACGAGACGACGCTTACGCGCCCCGACCTGTTCGGCGACTACTACCTCGAGCAGTTCGGCCTGCTGCTGCAGAACCATGCCGTGCCGCTCGAGGTCGGGACGGGGCGCCAGCCGATTCCGCTGCACTTCTCGATGCACGAAGCCGATCACGTCGAAGCGCAACTCGATGTCGAGCGCCTGCGCCTGCTGCGTGAAGTCTTCGACCTGCCCGATCTGGCAGCGATGGACGACGGCATCGCCAACGGCACCCATGAATCGAGGCACGGCGCGCCGCATCCGCTGGCGCTGTTCACGGCGCCGCGCGTCGACTACTCGCTGCATCGGCTGCGCCATTACACCGGGACGAATCCCGAGCACTTCCAGAATTTCGTTCTGTTCACGAACTACCAGTTCTATCTGGACGAGTTCGTGAAGATCGGCCGCGCGATGATGGCCGACGCCGAAGGCAACCACGCGTATGAATCCTTCGTCGAGCCGGGCAACGTGCTCACGCGGCGTGCACCTTTGCCGGGGCGTTCCGGCGGCGACGCAGGCGAGCGGGCGAACGAGAGCGCGGGTGCGCCGCCCGCGCGCCTGCCGCAGATGCCCGCGTACCACCTGAAGCGCGCCGATCGCAGCGGGATCACGATGGTCAACATCGGCGTCGGTCCGTCGAGCGCGCGCACGATCACCGATCACATCGCGGTGCTTCGCCCGCACGCGTGGATCATGCTCGGTCACTGCGCCGGCTTGCGCACCACGCAACAGCTCGGCGACTACGTGCTGGCGCACGGATACGTGCGCGAAGACCACGTGCTCGACGAGGAGCTGCCGCTGTGGGTGCCGATTCCGGCGCTCGCCGAAGTGCAGGTGGCACTCGAATCGGCGGTAGCCCAGATCACCGGTCTGCGCGACCAGGAGCTCAAGCGCCTCATGCGCACGGGCACCGTCGCGAGCACCGACAACCGCAACTGGGAACTGCTGCCGTCGCGTGGCGTTGCGAGCACTCCGGAGCGCCGGTTCAGCCAGAGCCGCGCGATCGCGCTCGACATGGAGTCGGCGACGATCGCGGCCAACGGCTTCCGCTTCCGGGTGCCGTACGGGACGCTGCTATGCGTCAGCGACAAGCCGCTGCACGGCGAGATCAAGTTGCCGGGAATGGCCGATCGGTTCTACCGCGAGCGCATCGACCAGCACCTGCGCATCGGCGTGCGCGCGCTGGAACTGTTGCGCGAGCAGGGCGTCGATCGGTTGCACAGCCGCAAGCTGCGCAGCTTCGCGGAAGTGGCGTTCCAGTAGCCTTGCGCGCTGCGTGATCGAGCCGGTCAGTCCGGAGCGACCCACGCGGGCGGCGTGAGCCTGCGCTTTCCGTCCTTCGTCTTCCGGATTCCCGGCGCGTCGAGCGCCGTGCGGTCCCACAGTTGGCACGTAACTTCTTCGTGCCTCTCGTCGAGCGCTTCGCAGTAGTTCGCATAGATGCACATCGCAACCGCGTCCCCATGGCCGGTGCGCACCTTCACGAACCAGTCGGGGTCGGCCAGGCTTGCGCGGGCGAAGCCGACGACGTCGGCGCGGTCGGAGGCCAGCAGTGCCTCGGCCTGCTCGAAGCCGTGCACGCCGCCGGTGACGACGACCGGCGTCGACAGCCCGGCCGCGCGAATTGCATTGCGGATGCGTGCCGACGGCTCGAAGTTCCGTCCGAAGGGACCGCGCTCGTCCGATACGTGCGCCGGCATGCATTCGTAGCCGCTGGGCCCCGTGTACGGATAGGCCGACGCGCCGATCGCCGGCTGCTTCGCATCGTCGAACTTCCCGCCGCGCGACAGCGAAAGGAAGTCCATTCCGGCCTTCGCGAACGCCACGCCGAAGTGGATCGCGTCGTCGACCGTCGAGCCTCCGTCGATGCAGTCTTCGGACAGGTAGCGGCAGCCGACGACGTAGTCGTCGCCGACCGTGGCCCGCACGCTCTCGAGCACTTCCAGCGGTAGCCGCACGCGGTTCTCGCGCGAGCCTCCGTAGCCGTCGTCACGCGTGTTCAGTGCCGACAGGAACGACGCCATCGTGTAGGCGTGTGCGTAGTGCAGTTCGACGCCGTCGAAGCCGGCTTCGCGTGCACGGCGCGCGGCGTCGGCGAACAGGCCGGGCAGCACCTGCGGCAGTTCGCGGATGTGCGGCAGTTCGACGTCGGTGACGCGCTCGCGCGCGCCCATGCGCAGTGCTTCGAGTTCGCGCGCGTCGAGCACTTCGGCGAGCCCCGTTTCGGGCAGGGCGAGCAGCGCCTCGCGTACCACGGCTTCCGGGGCGCCGACGAGGTCGAGTGCGCGCCGATGCCGGTCCGTGATCGCCAGGTGCCGGCCGAGGTACTTGGCCGGCTCGGGTCGGCGACGAATTGCCAGGAAGTCGATCAACTGGATGAAGAGCTTCGTCTCGCCGCCGCTCGCCTCGCGTACGGCCTCGACCACGCGCCGCAATCCAGGCACGAAGCGGTCGTGCCCGATGCGCAGCAGCGGGCCGCTCGGAACGTCACGGATGCCGGTGGCTTCGAGCACGATCGCGCCGGGGCGCCCGGCGGCGAAGCGCGCGTACCAGTCGATGTTGTCCTGCGTAACGAAGCCGTCGTCGGTGGCGCGCCAGGGCACCATCGCCGGCACCCAGGTGCGCGTGGCGAGCGCGAGCGGACCGAAGCGCAGCGGAGAGAACAGGCGTGAAGCGCTCGCCTGTTCGCGCGACGGCCACGCTCCTGGCCGAGGTTTCCACTTGATCTTTTGCGGCGGACGCCACATGGCCGCTCCTGGAGAATTTCGAGAAACAGTTTAAGCTTCAACTATACGCGGAACACCTGGCCATGGACGATCGAACGGACGCGCCTGCAGAGAGCCGGCAGAAGAGCCTGGAAGCGCGCGTCTGGCTGCGCATGCTCGCCTGCGCGAACCTGATCGAGAACGAGCTGCGCGAGCGGTTGCGCACGGGCTTCGACACCACGCTGGCGCGCTTCGACGTCATCGCGCAGCTCGCGCGTCCGCCCGAGGAGCCGACCATGGGCGAGCTCTCGCAGCGGCTGATGGTGACCAAGGGAAGCATCACCGACGTGATCGGTCGCCTCGAGACCGCAGGGCTCGTCGAGCGCCGGCGCGACCCCGACGACGCCCGCGTGCAGCGCGTTCGCCTGACGGCGCGCGGCAAGCGCCTGGCTGCGCGCACGATTCCCGCGCACAACGAACGGCTGGCGCAGTTGATGCGCGGATTCGGCCGCAACGACTTGAAGGCGCTCGACGAGCTGCTCGGGCGGCTGCGAGCGGCGCTGCGCGCCGAGAACGATTCCTGATCACATCGCCGGTTTGATTCGGATCAAGCGTCGCCGCGGTCGACGTTGCATGCCGCAGACGCTGCCCGACATAATGGTTCGAGCTTGAACCAATTTTCGGGGACGCTGTCCGTGGCAGTGGAGAAGGAGCGGCCGTTCGCCGGCCGGCACGCAGTCGTCACCGGCGGCGGCAGGGGCATCGGAGTCGCGATCGCCGCCGCACTCGCCTCGCGCGGTGCAGCGGTGTCGCTGCTCGGACGCACAGCAGCGACGCTCGAGTCGGCGGCGAGCAGGCTGCGTGACGAGCACGCGGTCCAGGCGGGGATCGCGGTCGTCGACATTGCTGACGAGGCATCCGTAGCTGCGGCGGTCGCGCAATGCGTCGCCGAGCGCGGTCGCGCCGACATCCTCGTGAACAACGCCGGCATCGCTCCGTCGGCGCCGTTCCTGAAGAGCGACGCGAAGCTGTGGCGCGAGGTGCTCGACGTCGACCTGATGGGTGCCGTGCACGCCGCGCGGGCAGTGCTCCCCGCGATGCTCGAGGCCGGGGCAGGGCGCATCGTGAACATCGCGTCCACCGCCGGCATCACCGGGATGGCCTACGTCACGGCGTATTGCGCCGCCAAGCACGCGCTCGTCGGCTTCACGCGTGCGCTGGCGATGGAGACCGCGCGCAAGGGGATCACGGTGAACGCCGTCTGTCCCGGCTATACCGAAACCGACATCGTCGGCGACGCGCTCACCAACATCACCGCGAAAACCGGCCGCTCGCGCGAAGAGGCGCTGCAGAGCCTGGTCGTGCACAACCCGCAGGCGCGGCTGATCCGCCCCGAGGAAATCGGCGAGACGGTGGCCTGGCTGTGCAGCGACGCCGCCATGTCCGTCACCGGGCAGAGCATCGTCGTCGCCGGCGGAGAGCTGATGCCGTAGTGGGCGACCGCGCGTCCGTCGCCGGCTGCGCATCGCCGTGCACCTTGCAGCTCCGATTCGAAACAGGGGAAACGCAATGAAGCTACTCGAGCCGATCGTCATCAACGGCATGCGCGTGCCGAACCGCGTGATGGTTCCGGCGATGGTCACGCGCCTGTCGGGTGAAGACGGCTTTGTCACGCAGGCGATCTCCGATCGCTACGTGCGCTATGCGCAGGGCGAGGTCGGGCTCATCGTCGTCGAAGCGATGGCGATCCACGGCAGCAACGCGGGTCCGCTGCTGCGCATCGGCGACGACAAGTTCATCCCCGGACTGAAGGAGATGAATGCGCGCATTCACGGCGCCTCCGAGTCGAAGGTGGTGCCGCAGTTGATCCACTTCATGAAGATCTCCCGTTCCGGCTGGCGCCAGACGGTGGACATGCTCGCGCTCGAGGAGATCGACCGCATCGTCGAGCAGTTCGGCCAGGCGGCCGCGCGTGCGCGCGAGGCGGGCTTCGACGGTATCGAGTTGCACAACGCGCATGGCTACACGCTCGCGTCCTTTGTTTCGAGCGCCAACACGCGCACCGACGAGTACGGCGGCACGACGCTCGAGAATCGGCTGCGGCTGATCGGTCGGGTCATGGACAGCGTTCGCCGCTACGTGGGCCACGACTTTCCGGTCGGAATCCGCTACTTGGCGGACGAGTTCATCCGCGACGGCTACACGGTGGAGGACGCGAAGCTGATCGGGCTGCGCATGGCGCAGCTCGGCGCCGACTACCTGTCGTTGTCGGTGGGCGGCAAGTTCGAGGATGCGGTGCACACGCCGGGCCACGTGCTGCACGCTTACTCCGGCTATTCGGGCGATCGCTGCATGCCGGGAGCGAAGTATCCGCCCGCGCTGCACTTGTCGTACGCCGAGCAGATCCGCGCCTTCGTGCGAGGCAAGGGTTTCGACGTGCCGATCATCGCCGCCGGCAAGCTCTCCGATCCGAAGGTCGCGGAGGAAGCGCTCGCCTCGGGCAAGCTCGACATGGTTGCGATCGCGCGCGGGCTGCTCGCCGATCCCGACTGGGTGCGCAAACTACGCCTGAACGCGTTCGATCGCGTCGTCGAATGCGATTACTGCAACGTCTGCAAGCAGCTCGACGGCGCGCACATGCCGGTCACCTGCTTCCTGTGGCCAAAGGGGGTGATGCAGGCGCCGGCTGCCGATGACGCGGCGCTGGCGCCGAACTGGCCCGATGGCAAGGCGGAGCTCACCGTGAAGGAGGGGCCGAACGGACTGACGCTGAAGTGGAAGAAGGCGCAGGGCAATCCGGTCTACTACGACGTCTACCGTGCTGACGACGACGGCGTGATGCGCGTGGTCGACGGCGTGAAGACGACGATGTTCACCGACACCGGCTTGCTCGGCGGCATGCGCTACCGCTACTACGTGCGCGCCTGCGACGCGACCGGGCATGCGAGCGCGCCGTCCGAAGTCGTGCACGTCGAGCCGGCGCCGCCGGCGTTGGCCGCTTGGGCCTCCGCTCGCGAAACCGCGAGCGTCTGACCTTGCAGGAGCGATCGACGATGCTCGAGGGCTGCACGCCTTGGCCCGAGGAGTTCGCTAAACGCTATCGCGCTGCCGGGTACTGGCAGGACATCACGCTTGGCGAGATGCTCGAGCGCTCGATGCGCCGGCATCCCGACAAGCTTGCCGTTGTCGACGGCGCGAAGTCGGCGACGTATCGGCAACTGGTGGAGAGATCCGAGCGACTCGCGGTGCAGTTTGCCCGTCTCGGCCTGAAGCCGCGCGAGCGTGCGATCTTCCAGTTGTCGAACTCGATCGAGTTGCTCTACGCGTTCTTCGCGCTGGTGCGTGTCGGCGCGATCCCCGTGATGGCGCTGCCGGCGCACCGGCTGGCGGAGCTCGCGCACTTCGCGCAGCACGCGCAGGCAGTCGCGCACCTCGTCCCCGAGCGTAGCGAGCGATTCGACTACGTCGCGCTCGCCGAAGACGCGCAGCGCGCGTCGCCGACGATCCGCAGAATCATCGTGGCGGGCGGTCCGGCGGGCGGTGCCGTTTCGCTCGACGAGTTGCTCGCCGCCGATGTCGACGATGCCGCGCTGGCGCGCATGCGACACGACGCCTTCTCCGACGCGAGCGACGTGGCGCTGATGATGCTCTCCGGCGGCACCACTGCGCGCTCGAAGTTCATCCCGCGCACGCACAACGATTACGTCTACAACTGCACTCAGAGCGGCGCGGTTGCCGGGTTCGACGAGGACACCGTGTTCCTGGCGGTGCTGCCGATGTCGCACGGCTACACGCTCGCCTCCCCCGGCGTGCTCGCGGTGCTGTCGCACGGGGGCACCGTCGTTGTCGCGCCGGACACGCGTGCAGAGACCGTGTTCCCGCTGATCGAGCAGCACCGCGTCACGATCGTTGCGGGAGGCGTACCGCTGGCGGTGAGCTGGCTCGCTTCGCCGTGGCCCGAGCGCTGCGACCTGTCGTCGCTGCGCGTGTACATGAACGGAGGTTCCCGCTTGCTGCCCGAGTTGCGTCGGCAGATCGAGCAGCGCTTCGGATGCACCTACGTCGAGAGTTACGGCACTGGCGAGGGACTGCTGAACCAGACCCGGCTCGACGACCCCGAGGAGATCCGCCTCCACAGCTCCGGGCGGCCGGTTTCGCCTGGCGACGAGATCAAGGTGATCGATCCTGCCGGTAACGAACTGCCCGACGGCGTCGTCGGCGAACTGGCTGCGCGCGGCCCGTACACCATGCGCGGCTACTACAACGCACCGGAGGCGACGGCCGCAGCGTTCACGTCCGACGGCTTCTATCGGATGGGCGACGCGGTGCGCAAGATCGGCGACTACCTCTACCTCGAAGGTCGCCTGAAGGACCTGATCAACCGCGGCGGCGAAAAAGTCAGCATCGAGGAAGTCGAGAACCACGTCATCGCGCATCCGGCGGTAGCGAACGTCTGCGTGGTAGCGATGCCCGACGAACGATACGGCGAGAAGGCCTGCGCCTTCGTCGTCGTCAAGCCCGGTTGCACGCTCGAGTTCGGCGAGTTGCAGGAGTTCCTTCTGGCGCGCGGGATCGCGAAGTTCAAGCTGCCCGAGCGCCTCGAGGTGGTGGACGCCTTTCCGCTCAGCCCCGCTGGAAAGGTGTTGCGACGCGAGCTGCGAGCTATCATCGCGGCACGACTCGAGGACGAGCGTGTCGAGAAGAGCGGCGCAGCCACGGGGCCTGCGAACGAAAACCACGGAGACATCGGATGAAAGCTCTAGCCCCCCTGGTCGCCGCCGTTGCGGCGACGGCTGCGGTCGGCCTCGCGCACGCGCAGGCGCCCGTGCGTATCGGCCTGCTCACCACGCTGTCCACGCCGGCCGGTTACATCGGCGAAGACGAGCGCGACGGCTTCCTGCTCGCGGTGAAGGAGGAAGGCGGCAAGCTCGGCGGCGTCCCGGTGCAAGTGCTCGTCGAAGACGACGGTCTCAAGCCGGCGAACGCCAAGCAGACCGCCGACCGGATGGTGCAGGACGGCGTGCGCCTGTTCACCGGCATCAATTTCTCGAACGTGCTCGTCGCCGTGGCGCCCACCGTGCTCGACGCCGGCGGAACCTATGTCAGCCTGAATGCGGGGCCGTCGACCTACGCCGGCAAGAACTGCAACCCCGGCTACTTCTCGGTGGCGTTCCAGAACGATTCCTACAGCGACTCCGCCGGCCTGGCCGCCAACGAGCTGGGCTACAAGCGGATGGTCATCCTTGCGCCGAACTATCAGGCCGGGCGCGATGCACTTTCCGGCTTCAAGCGCACATACAAGGGCGAAGTGCTCGCCGAGATCTACACCAAGCTCGATCAGTCCGATTTCTCGGTCGAACTCGCGCGGGTGCGCGAGCTCAAGCCCGACGCGATCTTCCAGTTCCACCCGGGCGGCGCCGGCATCAACCTCGCCAAGCAGTACGCGAACTCGGGCCTGTCGCAGTCGGTGCCGATGCTCACGCCGATCTATTCGATGGATCGCCGCATGCTCGCGGCAGCCGGCAACGCGGGCAACGGCTACTACCTGACCGCGTCGTGGAGCGCAGACCTCGACAACCCGGCGAACAAGCATTTCGTCGACACTTTCGTGAAGGCCTATGGACGCGTGCCCACCGACTATGCCGCCACTTCGTACGATACAGCGCGACTGATCGGCACCGGCCTGAAGGCGGTGAGCGGCGACATCGAAGGCAAGCGCGATGCGTTCCGCGCGGCGCTGCGCAAGGCCGACATCCAGTCGGTGCGCGGCAAGTTCCGCTTCGCGAACAACCAGCACCCGATCCAGGACTGGTATCTGTTGCACGTCGAGCCCGACGCGGCCGGCAAGCTCGGCTACAAGACGCTGAAGGTGATCGCGCCCGACCACGTGGATCCGCACGCGGCCGAATGCCCGATGACGAGCGGCAACTGATGCGCGACGACTGACGCGCCGCAACGCCCCGGGTTGCGCGAGCGATGCTGCTGTTCGTCGAGCAGACCCTCAACGGCGTGCAGTACAGCGCGCTGCTGTTCCTGCTGTCGGCCGGGTTGACGCTCGTGTTCGGCATCATGAACGTCATCAACCTGACGCATGGCTCGTTCTACATGGTCGGGGCGTTCTGTGCGGCGAGCGCGGCGGCCGTCACCGGTTCCTTCGCGGCGGCGATCGTCGCCGCCGTGCTCGGGGCCGGGCTGTACGGTTTCGCCGTCGAGCGGCTCGTCGTGCGCCACTTGTATCGCCGTGATCATCTCGACCAGGTCCTCGCCACGCTGGGGCTGGTGCTGTTCACCAATGAACTCGCGACGATCGTCTTCGGACGCAGTCCGCCGTTCATGGACATTCCGCCGATGCTGCGCGGCTCGATCGAGCTGCTGCCCGGCCTGACCTATCCGACGATGCGCCTGGCGTTCATCGGCGCGGCGGCGATCGTCGCGCTCGCGTTGTGGTTCCTGCTACTGCGCACACCGATCGGCATGCTCGTTCGTGCTGGCGCCGACGATCACGAGATCGTCGATGCGATGGGCGTCGACGTCCAGCGGGTGTTCCTGCTCGTCTTCGTGCTTGGCGCTCTGCTCTGCGGATTCGCCGCCGTGATGTCCGCGCCGCTGCTCGCGGTGCAGATCGGCATGGGTGAGCGGATCCTGATCACGGCCTTCGTCGTCATCGTGATCGGCGGCGTCGGCTCGGTGCGCGGCGCATTGCTCGGTTCGTTTCTCGTCGGCATGAGCGACGCGTATGGGCGCGCATGGGTTCCGTCGATGCTCGCCGGATTCCTGCCGGCGCAACTGGCCGACCCGCTCGCGTCGAGTCTGATTTCCGCCAGCGCCTACATCCTGATGGCGCTCGTGTTGCTGTTCCGGCCTTTCGGGCTTCTGCCCGCACGCGCCTGATGCGAGCCGCTTCTTCCGCCGATGCGAACGCGCAGGCGACTCCGGGCGCAGCCGCCGGCCCGCTGGGTCGCCGGCCGACGCGCGCGCAGTGGCTGGCCGTGCTCGGTGTCGTGCTGCTCGCGCTGGTGCCCGTCCTCGCGAACGTGCTCGACCAGTCCTTCCTGGTCAGCCTGTTCACGCGCTTCGTCGTTTATGCGATCGCCGCGGTGAGCCTCGACCTGATCCTCGGCTACGGCGCCCTCGTCAGTTTCGGGCACGCCGCCTTCTTCGGGCTGGGCGGCTACGTCATCGGCATCCTTGCCTTCCACACCACCGACGGCTCGGGACTCTTCGGATGGGCAGGCACGGGTGAGGCGCTCGTGCTGTGGCCGCTCGCTGTGGGGGTGTGCGCGCTCGCCGGCCTGGTGATCGGCTTTCTGTCGCTGCGTACTTCGGGCGTGCAGTTCATCATGATCACGCTCGCCTTCGGGCAGATGTTCTACTTCCTGCTCGTCGGGCTCATGTACTACGGCGGCGACGACGGGCTCGGGATCGATGCCCGCAACGTGCTCGGCGGAATGTCCTTGCGCGACCCGCGCGTCTTCTACTACCTGTGCGTCGCGTTGTTGGTCGCCTGGGTCTGGCTGTGCCGACGCATCGTCGGCTCGCGCTTCGGAATGGCGCTGCGCAGCCTGAAGCAGAATCGCCGGCGAAGCGTCGCACTCGGACTGGCCCCGCTGCGCTATCCGCTGACCGCGTTCACGATCTCTGCAGCGGGAACCGGACTGGCCGGAGTGTTGTGGGCGAACTACGCCTTGTTCGTCAGTCCCGACATGGCAACCTGGCAGAAGTCGGGCGAGCTGATGGCGATGGTGATCCTCGGCGGCATGGGAACGATTTTCGGCCCCGTTCTCGGTGCGGCGGTGTTCCTCGGCCTGGAGCAGATGCTCACCGCCTGGACCGAGCACTGGATGCTGCTGATGGGGCCGGTGCTGGTGCTCGTCGTGCTGTTCGGCAAGCGCGGCTTGTACGGGCTGCTCGCCGGCCGCAGCAGCGAGGGCTGAGCGAGATGCGGCTCGCTCTGCACAAGCTGTCCCGGTCCTTCGGCGCGTTGCGCGTGACGCACGACGTCGATCTCGTCGTGGAGGCGGGCGAGCTGCACGCGCTGATCGGCCCCAACGGCGCGGGCAAGACGACGCTAATCTCGCAGATCAGCGGCGAGCTCTTTCCCGACTCCGGAGAGATCGTCCTCGGCGAGCAGACGATCACGCGGATGCCGGCGCATCGGCGGGCGTCGGCAGGCCTGGCCCGCTCTTTCCAGATCAGCCAGCTCTATACGGAGTTCGACGTCGAGGACAACGTCGCGATGGCCGTGCAGGCGCGCCTGCCCGGTGGTTTCGGCATGTGGCGCGACGCACGCAGCGATCCCCGGCTGCGCGAGCCGGCGCGCGAGGCGCTCGCGCGCGTCGGACTGGGTCATCGCGCCGGAGTCCGCGTCAGCGAACTTGCACACGGCGAGAAGCGCCAGCTCGAGCTTGCGATGGTGCTCGCACGCGAAGCGCCGACGCTGCTGCTCGACGAGCCGATGGCCGGGATGAGCGCCGAGGAATCGCGTCGGATGGCGCAGCTGCTCGCCACGCTGAAGAGGCGCTACACGATCCTGCTGGTCGAGCACGACATGGACATCGTCTTCTCGCTGGCCGACCGCATCACGGTCCTCGTGTATGGCCGGGCGATCTTCACCGGGACGCCGCAGGAGGTCCGTGCGAACGCCGAAGTTCGCAACGCTTACCTGGGAAGCGACTGATGCTGCGCGTGCACGAGGTGGACGCAGGCTACGACTCGAGCCAGGTGCTGTTCTCGCTCGGCTTCGAGGTCGGAGAGCGCCAGGTCGCGTCGTTGATCGGACGCAACGGCATGGGCAAGAGCACGACGGTGCGCGTCGTCATGGGAATGCTGCCGCTGCGCGCCGGCAGCATCGAGTTCGACGGACGCGGTCTCGCCGGCATGCAGCCTCACCGCATCGCGCGTCTCGGCATTGGCCTCGTTCCCGAAGGGCGACGCGTTTTCGGTTCGCTCAGTGTCGAGGAGAACCTGCTGGCCACGGCGCGACCTGCGGCGCCCGACGTCCGCGGGTGGACGCTGGCGCGGGTCTTCGAGCTGTTTCCGCGCCTGTCGGACCGGCGTGCGCAGACCGCGCGCACCTTGTCCGGCGGCGAGCAGCAGATGCTCGCGATCTCCCGCGCGCTGATGACGAACCCGCGCCTGCTGATCCTCGATGAAGCGACCGAAGGCCTCGCGCCGCTCGTGCGACGGGAGATCTGGACCTGCCTGCAATTGCTCAAGGCCGAGGGCCAGGCGATCCTGGTCATCGACAAGAACCTCAAGGAAATGGCGGCGCTCGTCGACCGGCATCACGTGGTGGAGAAGGGCCGCGTCGTATGGCAGGGAACGCCGGCCGAACTGCAGGCTTCGCCGGACGTGACCGAGCGATACCTGGGCGTATAGCGCAAACTCGACACGCATGGCTGCCCCACGCGCCCGTTCGCGATACCGCCCGCGCCGCCTCGCGCTGCGCGACGGCCGCGAAGTCACCGTGCGCGAGATCGAGGAATCCGATGCTTCGGAGATCGTCGATGCATTCGAGCGCCTGTCGGACCAGTCCCGCTACTCGCGCTTCCTGCAGTACAAGAAGCACCTCGACCCGGCCGCTGTAGAACGCGGCGTGCATCCGCGTCCCGGCATCGACTTCGTGCTGGTGGCAACCGTTCCCGCGGCACACGGCATCGACATCGTCGGCGCCGCGCAATACCTGCGCTCGAATGCGGGCGACGCCAATACCTGTGAGTTCGCCGTCACCGTCGCCGAGGAGTGGCGCCGCCAGGGGCTCGCCACTGCGTTGATCTCGCGGCTCGTGCGTCGCGCGCGGCGCGACGGCTACGATGCGATCGTCGGCGACGTCCTCGCTTCGAACCTGCCGATGCTCGCGCTGGCGCGCGACCTTCACTTCGACATCGAGCGCATTTCGGGAGAAGCGGACGTCCTGCGCGTGCGCAAGGCGTTGCACCGGCGAGGGCCGACGCGTTCGGGCACCTGCATTGCGCTTCCGTCGTGGAACGATTCCGGAGCGATCATGAAGGCAACGAAGAGTGGCGGCGAACAGCGAAATCGGCCCGGCCGGCCGGCAACCGGCGACAGGAAAGATCGTGTCGACAACGAGCGCGACGCAAGCCAGGAGGGGCGCGAGGAGCGCCTGGCCGAGGAGCGTCGTGACGAGGAAAGCGAACCGACCGTCGCGCCGGTCAGCGGCGTCGCGATGAGCGGAACGGGCGCCCCGGTACGCAGCCGCAGTCATTCGGGAACGACCACGATGCCGGGAGCGGGCCCGAGCCCGAACCCGATCGTGACGCCCGAGACGAAGAAGCCGTGAGCGAAACCCGGGCGGCGACCGTACTCGTCGAGCGCGACGGCCCCGTGGTCACGGTCGTGATCGACCGGCCGGCCAGCCGCAACGCGATCGACGAGCAGACCGCGCTCGCACTGCGTGAAGCCTTCGTTGCCTTCGACGCCGACGATGGCGCGAGCGTCGCCGTGCTCACCGGCAACGGTCCCCACTTCTGCGCCGGCGCCGACCTGAAGCAGGTGGCCACCGGCATGCATTACGAGCCGGAAGGCGACGGCGCGCTCGGTCCGACGCGAATGCTGCTCGGCAAGCCGGTGATCGCCGCGGTCGAAGGGCACGCGGTGGCCGGCGGCCTCGAACTGGCGATCTGGTGCGATCTGCGCGTGGCTGGCGCCGATGCCGTCTTCGGTGTTTATTGCCGGCGTTGGGGGGTGCCGCTCGTCGACGGCGGCACCGTACGGCTGCCGCGGCTCGTCGGACAGGGCCGCGCGCTCGACATGATTCTCACCGGCCGGCCGGTGTCCGCGGAAGAAGCGCTGTCCTTCGGCCTGATCGACCGGCTCGTCGCGCCCGGTGCCGCCCGCGAGGCCGCCGAGCGGCTCGCGCACGAACTCGCGCGATTCCCGCAGCGCTGCCTGCGCGCGGACCGCCTGTCGGTGCACCGTCAATGGGACACCAACCTCGCCGAGGCGCTGAAGGCCGAGGGCCGCGGCGGTGCTCCGGTGATTCGCGAAGAAGCGTCGGCCGGCGCCGCACGCTTCGCGGCCGGCCGGGGCCGCGGGGGAAGCTTCGACTCCCTCTGAAAGCGGCGCCTGCTTTCCGCGCTGCGGCCGTCAATCGTCCGATTCGTAGCTGGCGAGCCGCACGTCCGCCGCCGCCTGCCGCAGCGGGATCAACGCCTGGTACTCGGCCGAGCGATGCCAGCCGTCGATCGATGCGAGGTCGGGGAAGCGCAGCACCACCGTCTCCGCGTATTGCGGCTCGCCGCTCAGCGTCTGCGCCAGCCGTCCGCGAAAGACCAGCGCTCCGCCCCAGCCGGCCAGCGTTCCCGGGACGCTGCTGCGGTATTGCGCCCAGCGTTGCGCGTCGCGCACGTTCACGTGGCCGATCAGGTAGGCGGACATTGCGGTCTCCGTCGAGTTCGTCGTGCGTCGCATCGTGCCATGGGCGCGATGGGCGCGACGGCCGCGCGGATTCCGGCGATCCGTTATCGATCCGTTAGTTCGCCTTTCGTACCGTGCGTTCCGTGGCCCGGAGCTCGAAGCCGACGGCCACCTGACAAACCACCTGTTCTAGAGGAACCACGATGAAAGCTTCCTTCGCCGCCGCCCTGGTCTCGTTGGCCGTCGCCGCTTTCGCCCCGGCTCACGCCGAAACCCTGGTCGTCGGTCCGGATGGAGTCCAGGCTTCCGAGCGCTCGGTCGCTGCGCCCGAGGCGCCGATCGCGGCGTTCGAGCGCCTCTTTGCGGCCCGTGTCTCGACGGCGCCGGCGGCCGCCGCTCCGATCGTCGCCGATCCGCTCGATGCGCCATTCCACGCGGCGCTGTGGAGTCCGCCGGCGCCGTCGCGGCTCGCCATCGCCGCCGGTCGGCCCGCGGGCGAGGTGCACCAATGACGCACGCCGCACTTGTCGTCTCGCACCTGGCTGGCGCGCTGCTGCTCGGCGCCGGCATTTCCGGCTCGCTGCTCGCGGCGGAGCGCGCCCGCCGGGTGCGCACGCTCGAGCAACTCGACGGCGCACTTCGCGTCGGTGCGCTGTTCGAGCAGCGCGTCCTCGCGCCGGGCGTGGTCCTGCTGCTGGTCTCCGGCGCCTGGCTGGTCGTCGCGTATTACGGCGGTTGGCGTTTCGTCGACGTGCCCTGGCTGGCCGGCATGGTGCTGCTGTTCGCGATCGAATGCGCGCGCGGCGCCACGATGAAGCGAGCACACCTGACCCGGCTGGCGCGCCTCGTCGAGGACGCGCGCGCCCGCGGGCGCTTCGTCCCCGAGCTCGACCGAGTGCGAAACGACGCGGCAGCGGCCTTCGGCCGCTTCCTCGAGGCGACCGTCTGCGCGCTGCTGCTCGCGCTCGGCGTCTTTCGCCCGCAGTCGTGGACGATGTTCTGGGGCGGTGGGATCCTTGCCGTCTTCGCCGCAGCGGTGCTGACATCCTACGTCGGAAGGCCTCCTGCGTCGCTCGCGAGCTTGCTGAGCAGCGCGTCGGTCGACGGCGACGGACGCAGTTGAAGCGTGGCGGCGAGGACGTCGCGGCAGCGCCGATAGGCGCGCTGCACGTCGGCGCTTCGCCCCGCGCTCGCGTGAAGCGACATCAGCTGCTGGTAGAACGACTCCACGGCATCGTCGATCTGCAGCGCGCTTTCCAGGCAGGCGATCGCGTCGTCGCAGCGCTGCTGCGCCGCGTGCCGCCCGGCGAGCTCGCCGGCGGCGCGCACGAAGCGCGCGCGCAGCCGCTCGCGCGGCGCGATCGCCCACGTCGCCTCCTCGCTGGCGAGGAAAGCGCCGCGATAGAGCAATGTCGCGCGTCGCAGGTCGTCGGCATCGCCGCCCTGCACGTCGATCGATTCGAAGGCCCACGTGTCGATCCAGCAGGCGCGCGGATTCAGGCTCAGCCGACTTTCCTGCAGCAGAAGCACGTCGCGCTTGCCGAGCAGCTTGCGCAGGCGCTGCAAGGTGGTGACGAAGGCGTTGTGCGCGTCGTCTCCTTCCGCGTCGGGCCACAGCGCTTCGGCGAGTTGCGCTTCGTGCACCGCGCGTCCGCCGAGCGCGATCAACGCCTTCAGCAGCTCGAGCGGGCGCTTCTGCACCTTGCCGGCAAAGCGCAGCGGCTCGCCGTCGATCTCGATGATCCAGTGTCCGAGCGTGTGCACGCGAACGTCCCACGGCCATTGCTGCAGGCGCGCCGCGGCGTCGTCGGGCGGCGTCAGCCTGCGCAGGCGGATCAGCCGTCGCACGAATTCGGGCTCGACGTCGTGCTCGAGGGCGAGCGCGCACAACCCGGACATCACGTCGTTGCGCCACCAGGCCGAATTGACGAAGCCGCGTTCGCGCATGATCGCGAACAGCGCGCGTACCGCCTCGAGCCTCGCTTCGCGTTCGCCGCGCGCCTCGGCGAACTGCGCCTCGAGCTCGCGAACGTAGTAGACGCTGTTGGCGCAGCCGATTGCCTCGGCAACGCGCAGCGCGCGGCCCAGCTCGTCGCGCGCGCCCGCCTCGTCGCCGTCTTCGAAGAGCGACTGGGCAAGCGCCGGCCGCGTGTAGGCCTCGCCCCAGGAAACGCCGGTGGCGATCGCGCACGCCAGGCCTGCCTGCGCGTGCTCGCGCATCGCATTCGTGTCGCCGCGCTGTACGGCTTCCTGGAAGCTGGCGAAGTGGTACTGAACGCCTTCGAGGCGGCGTTCTCCGGCGTGGACCGACTGCATCCGGCGCAGGAAGGCGCGCGCCGAGTCGGGGTCGTTGTCGCTCAGCGCGGTGAACGCGCCCTGGCCGAGCAGCATGAACTCCCACAGGTGCGTGCCGGTTTCCTCGGCGAGCGCGAGGCCGCGCGAGACGGCCGCCGCAGCCGCGTCGTGGTCCGCGCTCATCCACGCCGCGATCGCCGCGATCCCGTCCCAGACGGTGCGGACGAAGGGGCCCACTGCCTGCGTGGTCGCGAAAGGCTGCATGCGGGCGATGACTTCGTTGCCGGCATCGACGCGACCGATCCACCAGTGGTAGTAGAGCACCAGGTGATTGGCCGCGAGCATGCGCAGCGTCGGATCGATGTCCTGCGACAGCAGCGCCTCCACGCGCGCCGCCCATCGCGGCAACTCCGGGTCGTGCGGGCGCCGGTACATCAGGATTGCGAAGATCGACGCGATCGCCCGCACCTCGGTGTCCAGCGAAGGAAACTCCGGGTGCCGCGCGCGCAGCGCGTCGAACTCCTCGATCCACGGATCGGCCGGCGAGAAGTCGTTCCACGCGTAGATGAAGGTGTCGACGATGCCTGCCCACGCGACGTAGGCGCCGACGGCATTCCCCCTGTCGCTCATGCCTCGATATGCGCGCGCGAGGATTTCGCGCGCCTGCATCGGGTCGAAGGGAAGGCGGCAGGTGCCGAGGAAGTAGTCGAGCCAGGGCATGTCCGCGCGATGCGCGGGCGGGACCTCCTCGATCCAGTCGGCCAGCGTCCGGAAGCGGCCGCGGCGCACGAGTTCGGGCGCGTGTCGCAGCACCATCGAGACGACCTGCGACCAGTCGTCCGTCTGGCGCAGCAGCGCGATGCTGCCGGCCACGTCGCCGTCGTCGGCCAGCAGTGACGCGGCCTTGCGCTTGGCCGTGCGCAGCTCGTTGCGGGAAAGCCGCCTGCACCCCTCGTGAAGCAGGAACTGGCGAAACAGCGGATGGAATCCGTACGAACCGGCGCCGCCGGGCGTGCGGTGTCGCATCACGAAGAAGTTGCGTCGGTCCAGGTCGGCCAGCACCTGCGTTGCATCGTCCATCCCGGTGATCGACGCAGCGGCCTGCGGCGTCAACTGGGGCAGCAGCGCCGCGAGGAGGAGGAAGCGCTGCAGCCGCGCGTCGCAATGCGACAGCAGTTCGCCGGCGAAGTAGTCGAAGACCAGCGGATCGCCGGACGCATCGGCGTCGCCGAGCGGCACCGCCCGGCTTTCGAGCATCAGTACGAGTCCGGCGAGCCACCCGTGCGTGCGCCGATGCAGCTCGCGCAGCATCGTGTCGTCCGGCGCTTCGTCGGCGAGCCGCTCGCGGCCGACCGCGACTGCCTCGTCCTCGGTCAGGCGCAGCGCGTCGCGATCGAGCATCGTGAAGGTGTCGAGCGTGCGCAGCCGGGTGAGCAACGGCGGCGGCTCGCGCCGGCTCGCGACGATGAGCACGACGCCGCGTGGGGTCTCGGCGATCATCTCGCGCAGCGCGACGTGCACCGGCGAGTCGGCGGCGATTTCGTGAAGGTCGTCGAGCACCAGTGCCTGCAGCTTCGGCGCGAGCGCGAAGAAGCGGCGCGACCAGTGGCGGGCGAACGCACCTAGGCCGGCCAGGAATTCGGCGCTGAAGCCGGGCAGCGCCGCGGAGTCGGTGACGATCTGCCCGAGATGCAGGAAGAACGACGCGACGTCGTCGTCGGTGGCGTCTGCGCGATACCAGGCGGCGTGGACGCGGCGCGCGCGCAGATAGCTCGCCAGCAGCGTCGTCTTGCCCGAACCGGCCGGCGCTGCCACCCAGACGACGTTGCCTCGGCGACGGGCGTCGTCGAGGCGTTCGAACAGTCGCGGACGGGCCACCGCGCGGCTCGGTTCGGGAACCGCGAGCTTCGCGAGGCGGGCAACCGGTGCCGGGGCGCCCAAGGCGTAAATCCGCTCGGACCTGGGGCGTCGAAGCTATGCCCGGCGCGAGCGAGTGTCAAGCGATCCGAGCGGATTCGAGATGCGCTCGCGCTGCAGCACCTGACCTGCCGCGGCCTTTCCTACGATGACGGCACGGCCCGGACCGATGTCATCGCGCGCGGCAGCCAGGCGGTTCGCCGCTCATCGAAGGCCGATCTGCCGATTGCTGCCGCCGACGGCCCTACGGTTGAACGCTGCGGCGCGAAGCTCTTCATGCCGACGGCCGACGGCAGGATCATCGCGCTTGACCCCGCCACCGGTTCCGTCTGCGAGTACTTCGGCGACGGCAGCGGACAGATCGACCTGTGGGCGAACATGCCGAACGTGAATCCTGGCGGCTATTACTCGACCTCGCCGGTGGCCGTCTCGCGCGGATTGATCGTGGTCGGGGGCACGGTGCTCGACAACGTGTCGACGCACGAGACTACGACGTCCCGGCGCAGCCCAGCCTGGTCGACCTGAACATCGGCGGCAAGACGGTTCCCGCGTTGGTGCAGCCGACCAAGCAGGGTGATGTCTACGTGCTCGATCGGCGCAGCGGCAAGTCCTTGCTCCCCGTGACCGAGAAGCCCGCGCCGCAGGGAGCGGCGCTCGACGACCACACCGCGGCGACGCAGCCGTCGTCCGCGCTGTCGTTTGCGCCGAAGCCGCTCGAGGGGCGCGACATGTGGGGCGCGACGATGTTCGACCAGCTCGGCTGCCGCATCGCGTTCCACCAGATGCGCTACGACGGCCGCTTCACGCCGCCGTCCAAGCAGGGAACGCTGGTCTACCCGGGAAATTTCGGCGTCTTCAACTGGGGTGGCGTCGCGGTTGATCCGGTTCACGAGCTCATGTTCGCGACGCCGGCCTACCTCGCGTTCGTCTCCAGGCTCGTGCCGCGGGAAAACGACCACAAGCTCTACGTCCAGGCCGGCGGGCGCGCCCCCGAGGGGAACCTGCCGGCGCTGAACGAGAATTTCGGCGCCCCGTTCGCGGTCAAGCTCGAACCGTTCACTTCCATCCTGGGACTTCCCTGCCAGCGCCCGCCCTGGGGCTACGTTGCGGCGGCCGACCTGCGCAGCGCAGAGGTCGTCTGGCGGCGCAAGAACGGCACCGTGCGCGATCGAGCACCGATCCCGCTGCCGTTTCGCATGGGCGTGCCCGACCTGGGCGGTCCGATCGTCACCGCTTCGGGCGTTGCCTTCCTGTCGGGCACGCTCGACTACTACGTGCGCGGCTACGACGTCGCCACCGGCGAGCAGTTGTGGCGCGCCCGGTTACCCGCGGGGGGCCAGGCTACGCCGATGACCTACCTGGGCAAGGATGGCCGGCAGTACCTGGTGGTCGTGGCAGGAGGTCATGGATCTCTCGGCACGAAGGCCGGCGATTCGGTTATCGCCTACGCGTTGCCGGCCGGTTGACCGAGCCGGGGTGTGCACCGCTGCGTGCCAGCGCGGCACGGTGCTTGCTGCACGTCTGTTTCAATGAAGGAGACGCACCATGGCCGACAGCACACTCGACTACACCGGCGAGGAACCGGGCAAGACCGGCAAGGGCCACGGGGTGGGTTCGCTCGGACCGAGCGACACATCCGACTCGGGTAGCGACATCGCCGGCGCGCCCGGATTGAGCGACGCCCCGAACATCGGGCTGCGCCGCGGAACGAACGAGGATCCGGGCTCGGCGGGAACGAATACCGCAGGACCGGACGTGGGCGACGGAAACCTGTCGAGCGACAGCGACTCGGGAGGCACGGGTGAGCGCGCGAGTGCCGGCCGCGACCCGGCCGAGACCGACCGCGACATCGGCGTCGATCGGATCATCCCGGCCGATTTCGATCCCGGCACGGCCGACCCCCGCGAAGACGTCGAGCGGTTTCGCAACTCGGGCGCACTGGCCGATGCCGATGCGATCGGCGACGACGATGCAATCGGGAATCGGCGCGCGACCGACGACGAGAAGCTCGAGGACGAGGGACTGCTCGACGAAGACGAGGACGACGAGGCGTTGTGATCCCTTGCGGGCACCGCTCGCCGCGGCCTCACTTCACGGCGCCGACCGTGAAGCCCGCGACGAAGCGGTCGACGAAGAAGTTGTACAGCACCGCCACCGGAATGCTGACGATCAGGCACGCGCCCATCAGCGATCCCCAGAAGTAGACGTCGCCGCGAACGAGGAACGTGGGCACGCCCACGCTCACCGTGTAGCTGGCCGACGAGGTGATGAAGGTGAGCGCGTAGACGAATTCCTGCATCACCAGCGTCAGCGTGAAGATCACGACGGTGAGGATGCCGGCGGTGGATACCGGCACCACGACGCGCACGAAGGCGCGAAAGCGCGACAGCCCGTCGATCATCGCGGCCTCCTCGATGTCGCGCGGGATCGACTTGAAAAAGCCCATCATCAGCCAGGTGCAGAACGGCACCGTGAAGCTCGGGTAGACGAGCACCAGCGACCACAGCGAGTCCTGCAGCCCGAGGTTGCCGATGATGCGCGAGAAGGGGATGAACAGGATCGTCGGCGGTATCAGGTACGTGAGGAAGATGCCGATCGCGAGCCGCTGACCCCAGCGTCCGGTGAGCCGCGCCAGCGCGTAGCCGGCCGGCACCGACAGTATCAGCGTGATCGCGGTGACGACTACCCCCACGTACAGCGTGTTCAGCACCCACTGGACGAACAGGGTGTCCTGGAACAGGATGCGCAGGTTTTCGAGCGTGGGCGGCAGGTTGAACAGGAAGGGGTTGTGTTTCGTGTCGACCAGATCGCGTGTTTCCTTGAAGGTCGTCAGCACCATCCAGTAGAACGGGAACGCCAGGAAGGTCACGAAGGCGGCGAGCACGAGCACGTGGCCGACGCGCGCGAGGCCGCGGCGAGCCGCGTAGTAGCCGTCGCTTTTGGTTCTCATGGCGTGGCGCGCCGCGCGGTTTCGCACGGGCCCGCTGCCGCCTGCCGCTCGCGCGCGACCCGCTTCACGCCACCTCCGCCTTGCGCGCGACCGTGAGGAACACGATCGCCACCGCCACCAGCACCGGGAACAGGAACAGCGCGATCGCCGCACCGGCGGCGAGGTCGCCGCCCTCGACGCCGGTGAAGAACGCGTAGCTTGCGATCACCTGCGTCGTGTCGAACGGCCCGCCGCGCGTGAGCACGTAGATGACGATCAGGTCGGTGAACGTGAAGACGATGCCGAACAGCAGCGCGACGAGCATGATCGGCATCACCAGCGGGATGTTGATCAGGAACAGGTGCCGCCAGAAACCGGCGCCGTCTACCTGCGCCGCGTCGTGGATGTCCTGCGGAATCGCCGACAGCCCGGCGAGGATGATCACGGTGGCCAGCGGCAGCAGGCGCCAGACGTCGACGAGGATGATGGAAGCCATCGCCAGGTGCGGCTGCCCGAGCCACACCGGCCAGGTGTCCGGACCGAAGATGTGCAGCGCGCGCGCGCTCCAGTTGATGATGCTGTAGACCGGGTCGAAGATCCACAGCCAGCCGATCGACCCGAGCGAGATCGGCGCGACCCACGGCAGCAGGATCAGCAGCCGCACGAGCCACTTGCCGCGGAAATCGTGGTACAGCGCCATCGCCAGCACCTTGCCGAGCACGACGACGAAGAACTGCGAGACGAGCGTGAAGATCACCGCATTGCGCAGCGACGTCCAGAACGTGGGGTCGTCGAGCACGCGGCGGAAGTTGCGCAGGCCGACGAAATCGAGCGACGTGCTGCCCACCGTCGCGTCGCTCAGGCTGTAGGCGATCGCCAGCAGGAACGGGAAGCCGACCAGCGCGATGATGTAGATGACCGCCGGCGCAAGCAGCACGCGGCCGAGCGCCGCCTCGTCGTCCAGCCAGTTCGTCTGCCAGCGTGGCGCGTCGCCGGCGATGCGCGCGACGTCCGATGAACTCACGACGGCGCCGGGCGAGCTGCGCCCGTCTGCGTGTCGAAGTAGCGGAAGTTGCGCCGCGATAGCGCGAACTCGTAGCGTCGCCCGCTCTCGAGCGGGACGACGATCGTCGACGGCAGTCGCGAGATCACTTTGGTTTCCGGGTTCGGCGCCTCGAGCGTCGCGTAGACGAGCCGGTCGGCGCCGAGGTTCTCGATGCGCGTCACGGTCATCGGCATCGGCGCGAGATCCTCGGCGGCATCTGCGCAGGACAGCGGCAGCAGGTGCTCGGGACGGAACCCGCACAACACGCCGTCGGTGCGCACCAGGTTCATCGGCGGACTGCCGATGAAGGTGGCGACGAAGGTGTCGGCCGGGTCGTGGTAGACGGCGGCCGGCGTGCCGACCTGGTGTACGCGCCCGTGATCGAGCACGGCGATGCGGTCGCCCAGCCCCATCGCCTCGATCTGGTCGTGCGTCACGTAGACGGTGGTCGTGCCGAGGCCTCGCTGGAACTGCTGCAGCTCCTCGCGCGCGGAGGTGCGCAGCTTGGCGTCCAGATTCGACAGCGGCTCGTCGAGCAGGAACACGACCGGGTTGCGCACCACCGCGCGCGCGAGCGCGACGCGCTGCCGCTCGCCGCCCGACAGCTGCCGCGGCTTGCGCGCGAGCAGGTGGCCGATGCCGAACATCGCGGCGGCGCGCGCGACCTTCTCTTCGGTTTCGCGTCGGGACGTGCCGGCGGCCTTCATCGGAAACGCGATGTTGCGATACACCGAAAGATGCGGGTACAGCGCGTAGCTCTGGAACACCATCGCGATGTCGCGCGCGCGCGGCGGCAGGCGCGTGACCACGCGCCCGCCGATCAGGATGTCGCCCGACGTCGGTGTCTCGAGTCCCGCCAGCATTCGCAGCAGCGTCGTCTTGCCGCAGCCCGACGGCCCCAGCAGCACGAGGAACTCACCCTCGCGCACGGCGAGGTCGATGCGGTCGACCGCGGCCGCGCCATCGAAGCGCTTGACCAGTTCACGCGTTTCTACCGTGGCCATCTTCGTGTTCCGTCGTCGGCATCGGCGTCAGCGGCGCCGTGCGCGCCGCGCGCGCCGACGCTCAGACGCTCAGACGAGCTTCTTCTCGTGCCACTTCTTGAAGATCGCGCGGCACTTCTTGTCGGCTTCCTTGACCGCCTCGGCCGGCGACATCGTTCCCGAGGCGGCCTTGGCGAACATCGTGTTCAGCACCCAGGTGTTGAAGATCTCGTCGATCGCCGCGTTCGCGTAGCCCGGGTAGCCGACGTTGGTGGCCCATTTCGTCACGTCGGCGAGCACCTTGTACTTGCCGGCGGGCTTGTGCGGGTCCTGCGCGAGAAGTTGCTCGAGATCGGGGACGGTGCTCGAGAAGCACGGGAAGTTGTAGTACTGGCTCGCCTCGAAGCCCTGGTGGAAGTTGTCGATGTAATCGATCAGGAACTTCTTCGCGCCGTCGATGTTCTCGGCGAACTTCCAGATCACGTAGCAATCCATCACGTGCTCGAGTCCGATCGCGCGCTTGGCGCCCATCAGCGCCTTGGTGAGTCCGATCTGGTCGGCGATCGGCAGCTTCTCGTTTTCCGCGGTGCGCGTCGTCGAGATCGCGTTCAGGCACATCGAAATCTTGCCGGCCAGCAACGCACGGTTGTTCGACGAAGCGTCCCAGGCCATCACCTCCGGCGTCATCGTCTGCTTGTACAGGTCGGTGGCGAACTTCACCGCGTCGACGGTGGCCTTCGAGTCGAGCACGATCTTGCCTTGCTCGTCCTGCACCGATCCGCCCCAGGCGTACAACAGTGTGCGCACCGCCATCGCCGTGTCCAGTTCGGCCGACATGCCCACGCCGACCGGTATGTTCTTCGTGTCCTTGATCTTCTTGCCGATCTTCAGCACGTCTTCCCAGCTGCGCGGCCCGTCGCCCATTCCCGCCTCGCTCCACAGGTCGATGCGGTAATTGACCGGATCGGGAACGAAGCTGTCCGAGAAGCCGAAGTAGCGCTTCGTCTTCGGGTTGTAGGTGCTCTTCACCGCCAGCTCGATCGGATTGCCGTGCTTGCGCTGCACCTCCTCGTAGATCTCCTTGTGGTCGATCGTCTGCGTCTCGTAGGTGGGCGCCGGCCACAGGAACATGAACAGGTCGTGCCCCTTCTGCGCCGAGACCTCGGCCGCGGCGCGCGAGTTGATCGCCGGAATGCCGACGTGGTCGACGATCACCTCGGTGCCGTTCTTCTCGCCCCATTGCTTCGTGTATTCGTTGTCGAACCACTTGTCGTAGGCAGGCACGAAGTGCGCCCATTGCAGGATCTTCAGCGTCTTCTTCTGTGCGCGTGCGGTCCGTGGAACGAGGTACGGTCCAACCGCCGCCGCGGCGCCGATCGCGGTGCCGGCGCCGACGAACTTCCTGCGCGGCAGGTCGAGGGCCGACTCGGTCGAATCGGCAGCGGCTGCTTCCTTCGTCTCGTTCATGACTTAGCCTCCTGCTCCTGATCGCCGGAGCGAGCGCCGTGGGCCGGCGAACGGTGATAGGTACCGACCGGCGTATGGAACGGAATCGCCAGGCGATTCCAGCCGTTGATCGCGATGACCGCGATCGTGAGGTCGACCAGCTCGCGCTCGGTGAACTGCTCGCGCGCGAGCCGATAGTCGCTTTCGGGAACCCCGCGCTCGATGCGGGTGAGCGCTTCCGTCCACGCCAGCGCCGCGCGTTCGCGCTCGCTGTAGAACGGCGCCTCGCGCCAGGCGGAGATCAGGTACAGGCGCTGCTCGGTCTCGCCGCTCGCCCGCGCGTCCTTCGTGTGCATGTCGATGCAATAGGCGCAGCCGTTGATCTGCGAGGCGCGCGTTCGCACCAGTTCGAGCAACGGTTCCTCGAGTGCGCAGCGGCGCACGTACTCCTCGAGCCCGCGCATTGCGGCAAGCGCTTCGGGATTCGCCTTGCGGTAGTCGATCGTCGGTCGCATGGATGGTTCGTGTTGCACTTCCCGGTGGATTGCAGCGCAGGCGCCGACAAAGATCGATCGGGGAATCGGGAAAAACCTTGTGGGGGAATCACGATGGGGAAAACGAGGGGGGCGTCGGTGCCACAATCGGCCTCGTGAGCGAACGGAACGAAGTCCCCGGTTTTCGCGATCTTTACGAGAACGCACCGTGCGGGTATCACAGCGTCGCGCCCGACGGAACGATCCTGCAGATGAATCGCACCGAGCTGCGCTGGTTGGGATTTTCCCGGCACGAGTTGGTTGGTGCGCGTCCGTTCGTTTCCACCCTGAGCCCGCGCTGCTCGCGCCGTTATCTGCGCGCTTTCGACACCTTGTGCGACGGGGCCGCGCGCGCCGGCCTGCAGGCCGAGTTCGTGCGCAAGGACGGCAGCGTCTTTCCCGCTTCGCTGGACATGGCCGCCGTACGCGATAGTGACGGCGGCTTCGTTGCCACGCAGGCCACCGTGATCGACCTGAGCGAGCGGCGGCGTGCCGAGGAAGAAGCGCGACGCCTCGCGGCACGCCTGCGCACGATGACCCGCCGCATCGTCGATGCGCAGGAGTGCGAGCGACGCCGGCTGTCGGCCGAGTTGCACGACCGCATCGGCCAGGACCTCGCAGCGGCGAACCTCGACCTGCACCTGATCAAGGATCTGCTGGTGGGCTCGTTGCCCGCGCTCGACGCCGCGCGGCTCGACGATGCGATCGCGCGCATCGAAGCAACCGCCGAATGTGTGCGCGACGTTGCCGGAGCCCTGCGTCCGCCGGTGCTCGACGCGTATGGCCTGGCCGTCTCGCTGCGCACCTGCGCCGAGCAGTTCGCGCAGCGCGCGGGAATCCGCATCGCCGTCGACGCGCATTCGGGCTCGGGCCACGGCAACCTGCGTGCGGATACGGCGCTGTTCCGCGTCTGCCAGGAGGCGCTTACCAACGTGCTGCAGCATGCCGGCGCACATCAGGTGCACATCTCCCTGCAGCGCAACGACGCGGAAGTGCGTCTCTCGGTCGTAGACGACGGATGCGGGTTCGATGCCGGCGAAGCCGGCGCCGCCGACCCCGAAGGGCTGGGCATTCTCGGCATGCGCGAGCGCATGCTCGCCGTCGGCGGGGAGCTGATCGTCGAGTCGTCCCCGGGGGTTGGTACGCGCGTCGTCGCTCGCGCGCCTGCGCACTGAAGCGCCCCGTGCTCCGCGAGGAGGGCGACGTGACGGACTTCCCATCGAACTGCATCCGCGTGCTGCTCGCCGACGACCACGCGGTATTGCGCGACGGATTGCAGGCGCTGCTCGAGCGCGACCCTTCGATTCGCGTCGTCGCGCAGGCGAGCGACGGACGCGAAGCGGTGCAGGCCGCCGTGCAAGCCGAAGTCGATGTCGTCGTCATGGACATCGCGATGCCCGGCATCGACGGCATCGAGGCGACATGCGAACTGTCGCGCCGCCGGCCGCAGGCGCGCGTCATCGTCCTGTCTATGCATTCGAGCGCCGAACACGTCTGGCGCGCGCTGCAGGCGGGCGCTGTGGGCTACGTGGTCAAGGAGGGGGCGGGGCGCGAGGTCGTCGACGCGGTGCATGCGGCCCACGAGGGACGCCGCCACCTGAGTGCCTGCGTGGCCGATGCGGTCGTCGAAGGATGGCTGCATCCGATGCGACGGCGTGGTCCGGTTGACACGTTGAGCCGCCGTGAGCGGCAGGTGCTCGAACTGGTCGCGCAGGGCCGAAGCAGCGTGTCGATCGCGCAGGCGTTGAGCCTCTCGCCGAAGACCGTCGACACCTATCGCAGCCGGTTGCTGCACAAATTGCAGGTGTCCAATGTCGCCGGCCTGGTGCGCGTGGCGATCGAGTGCGGGCTGGTGCCGGACTTGTGAATCGACGTGCCCGCATGGGCTCGGGCATCCGCGTTGCCTTCCGTTTCGCCGTTGTTCACGCCCCACCGGAGCGTCGCATGGCACCCACTCGCAGGGATCTCTTCGGGACGACGGCAGCGGTCGACGCTGCCGCAAGGAGGTCGCGAAGGTGCGCGACGAGGCGCTGAGGGCCGCAGGTGCGGCGACCTCGGGCCGCTGACCCGCGGGGATCGCAATGCCGGCGAAGGTCGCTTTTCTCTTCGACGTCGACAACACCCTGCTCGACAACGACATGGCCGAGCGCCGTTACGCAGGCTGGATCGACGAGCATGTCGGCGAGGGCGCCTCGGTACGCTTTCGCCGCGCCTACGAGGCGGTGCGTGCCGAGCGCGACTACGCCGACTACCTGGGCGCGGTGCAGCGCGCGTGGAACGACGATGGGCGCGATCCGCGCTGGCTCGTGCTCGGCGACTTCCTGCTCGACTTCCCTTCCACCGATTGCGTGTTCGACGGCGCCTTCGATGCCCTGCGCTCGGCGGCAGAGTACGGTCCCACGTGGATCGTCTCCGACGGTGACGTCGTGATGCAACCGCGCAAGATCCGCCGTGCCGGGCTATGGGATGCCGTGCACGGCCAGGTGCTGATCTTCGTTCACAAGGAGAACGCGTTGCAGGAGATCGAGCGCCGCTGTCCGGCGCAACGTTACGTGATGGTCGACGACAAGATCCGCGTGCTCGACGCGGTCAAGCGACAGTGGGGCGATCGCGTGTGCACGGTGTTCGTTCGCCAGGGTCATTACGCATTCGACCCGCGGCAGATCCACGCGCATCCTGCGGCCGATCGCACGATCGAGGCGATCGACCGCTTCGCGGCGCTGGCGGAATTGCTCGCGGGAGCGGCACGATGAGCGCCGGCCACTCTCCGCTCGCCGGTCAGCGACTTCCCGAGTCGGCGCTGGCCGACCTCGACGCGCTGCGCACTGCCTACTTCGATCGCCGGCCGGACTCTTCCGTTGCCGAGCAGCGCGTGCGCTTCGGCACCTCGGGACACCGCGGCTCGTCGCTGCGCGGCACCTTCAACGAGTGGCACGTGCTCGCGATCGCGCAGGCCATCTGCGACGAGCGGCGCGCGCGCGGAATCGAAGGTCCGCTCTTCATCGGCTTCGACACGCACGCGCTGTCGCGACCGGCCTTCGAGAGCGCGCTCGAGGTGCTCGCCGCCAACCAGGTGGCGGTTCGCACCGCCACCGGCGACGAATACACGCCGACGCCGGCGATCTCGCACGCGATCCTCGGCTGGAATCGCGATGCCTCCGCTGCGAGGGCCGACGGCATCGTCGTCACGCCGTCGCACAACCCACCCGAGGACGGCGGCTTCAAGTACAACCCGCCGCACGGCGGCCCGGCGGGAACCGAGGTCACCGCCGCGATCGAGCGGCGCGCCAATGCGTATCTCGGGCAGTCGCTCGCCGGTGTGCACCGCGTGCCCTTCGAGCGCGCACGCGCATCGAGGCAGGTGCGCGAGCACGACTTCCGCAGCGCCTACGTCGACGACCTGGCCTGCGTCGTCGACTTCGATCTGGTGCGCGGCGCGGGCCTGCGCCTGGCGGTCGACCCGCTCGGCGGCGCAGGCGTGCATTACTGGAGGGCGATCGCCGCGCGCCACCGCATAGCGCTCGATGTCGTCAGCGAGGAGGTCGATCCGCGCTTCGCGTTCATGACGGCCGACTGGGACGGGCGCATCCGCATGGATCCGTCGTCACCGTGGGCGATGCGCCGATTGCTGTCGCTGCAGGACCGCTACGACGTCGCCTTCGCCTGCGATACCGATCACGACCGGCACGGCGTCGTAGTGCCGAAGGCCGGCTTGATGCCGGCGAATCACTACCTGTCGGTGGTTGCGCATTCGCTGTTCGCCTCGCGCACGGGGTGGCCTCGAGATGCCGCGCTGGGCAAGACGCTGGTCAGCACCGCGATGCTCGATCGCGTCGCGGCGAAGTTCGGCCGGCGCGTGGTCGAGACGCCGGTCGGCTTCAAGTGGTTCGTCGACGGGCTGCTCGACGCATCGCTCGGCTTCGCCGGCGAGGAGAGCGCCGGTGCGACCGTGTTGCGGCGCGACGGCACGGTATGGACGACCGACAAGGATGGCATCGCCCTCGCGCTGCTCGCTGCGGAGCTGACGGCGCGCGATGGTCGAGATCCGGGGCGTTCGTACGCTGCGCTGGAGGAAGAGCTCGGACGCGCGTACTCCGATCGCGTCGAGGCGCCGGCCGATGCCGCGCAGCGTGCGGCACTCGCCGCCTTGCACGCCGATGCGATCGGCGTCGCGACGCTCGCCGGCGAGCCGGTGCGCGCGGTGCTCGATCGGGCGCCCGGCAACGACGCGCCGATCGGCGGCATCAAGGTCGTCGCCGACCGCGGCTGGTTCGCCGCGCGTCCGTCGGGCACCGAGGACATCTACAAGATCTATGCCGAGAGCTTCGTGGACGAAGCGCACCTGCGGGAGATCCTCGCCCAGGCGCAAGCGGTGGTCGACGCGGCGCTGGGGAAGACGCGATGAGCGAAGCGCCTCGCATCGACGCCGACGCCCTTCGGCGCATCGACCGGTGGTGGCGCGCGGCGAACTACCTGTCGGTGGGCCAGATCTACCTGCGTGCCAACCCGCTGCTCGAGCAGCCGCTGGTGCGCGAGCACGTCAAGCCGCGCCTGCTCGGTCACTGGGGGACGACGCCCGGGCTGAACTTCGTCTACGCGCACCTCAATCGCGTGATCCGCGACCACGACGTCGACATGATCTGGATCGTCGGCCCCGGACACGGCGGTCCGGCGGCGCTGGCGAACACCTGGCTCGAGGGCTCGTACACCGAGCGCTATCCCGCAGTCACGCGCGACGGCGAGGGCATGGAGAGGCTCTTTCGGCAGTTCTCGTGGCCTTACGGCATGCCGAGCCACGTCGCCTCCGAGGTGCCCGGTTCGATCCACGAGGGCGGCGAGCTCGGCTACTCGCTGTCGCATGCGTGGGGCGCCGTGCTCGACAACCCGGAACTCGTCGTCGCCTGCGTGATCGGCGACGGCGAGGCCGAGACCGCGGCGCTCGCCACCAGCTGGCATTCGAACAAGTTCGTCGATCCGGCGAGCGACGGCGCGGTGCTGCCGATCCTGCACCTGAACGGCTGGAAGATCGCGAACCCGACCGTGCTCGCGCGCATCGGCAACGACGAGCTCGGCGAGTTGCTGCGCGGCTACGGCTACGAGCCGCATTTCGTCTGTGGCGACGATCCGCGCGAGATGCACCTGCGGATGGCGACGACGCTCGAGACGGCGTTCTCGCGCATCCGGCAGATCCAGCGCGATGCGCGCGGGCATCGCGTGCCCAGCGCACTGCGCGCGGCCGGCGCGCGAACCATGCCTGCCGCCGGGCAGCGCTTCGACCGCCCGCGCTGGCCGATGATCGTGCTGCAGTCGCCGAAGGGCTGGACCGGCCCCGATCGCGTCGACGGCGAGCGCATCGAGGGCACGTGGCGCGCGCACCAGGTGCCTTTCGCCGGTTTCGACAAGCCCGAACACCTGAAGCTGCTCGAACGGTGGATGCGCTCGTACCGCCCGGAGGAGCTTTTCGACGAAGAAGGCCGGCCGGTGGACGACGTCGTCGCGCTCGCGCCGCTCGGCGCGCGCCGCATGGGGATGAACCCCCATGCCAACGGCGGCGAACTGCTCGTCGCGCTGCAACTACCCGACTTCCGCGACTACGCGCTGCCGGTTGCGCAGCCGGGCGCCGAGCAGCACGAATCGACGCGCGTGCTCGGCCGCTTCCTCTCCGGCGTCTTCGAGCGCAACGCGGCGCACGCGAATTTCCGCCTTTTCGGCCCCGACGAGACGGCATCGAACCGGCTCGACGACGTCTATCGGATCACCGACAAGGCGTGGCTGGCGCAGACGATCGATGCCGACGAAAACCTGGCGCCCGACGGCCGGGTGATGGAGGTGCTCAGCGAGAACCTGCTGCAGGGCTGGCTCGAGGGCTATCTGCTCACCGGCCGGCACGGCCTGTACTCGAGCTACGAGGCGTTCATCCACATCGTCGACTCGATGCTCAACCAGCACGCGAAATGGCTGAAGGTGACTCGGGACATCGCATGGCGCGCGCCGATCGCGTCGCTGAACTACCTGCTGACCTCGCACGCCTGGCGACAGGACCACAACGGCTTCTCGCACCAGGATCCGGGTTTCCTCGACCACGTCGCCAACAAGAAGGCGGACATCGCGCGCATCTACCTGCCGCCGGACGCGAACTGCCTGCTCTCGGTGGCCGACCACTGCCTGCGCAGCCGCAACTACGTGAACGTGATCGTCGCCGGCAAGCAGCCCGAGTGGCAGTGGCTCGACATCGAGGCGGCGGCGCGCCACTGCGAGCAGGGGGCAGGCGTCTGGGACTGGGCGGGAAGCGAGCGCGCGGGCGAGCCGCCCGACGTCGTGCTCGCCTGCGCGGGAGACGTGCCGACGATGGAGACGCTGGCCGCGACCATGCTGCTGTGCGAGGCGGTCGCCGACCTCCGCGTGCGCGTGGTGAATGTGGTGGACCTGATGACGCTGCAGCCGAGCGACGAGCATCCGCACGGCCTTTCGCACGAGCGCTACGACGAGATCTTCGGCGTCGACCGGCCGGTGATCTTCGCGTTCCACGGCTACCCCGGCCTCGTGCACCGGCTCACCTACAAGCGTCACAACCACGAGCACCTGCACGTGCACGGCTACCGGGACGAGGGAACCACGACGACGCCCTTCGACATGGTGGTGCTCAATCGCATAGACCGTTTCCGGCTGACGCTCGACGCGATCCTGCGGGTGCCGCGACTGGCGCCGTTGGGCGAGGTGGCGCGCGAGCGGTACGACCGGACGATCGAGCGGCATCGCCGCTGGGTCGCGGAACACGGCGAAGACTTGCCGGAAATCAAGAATTGGCATTGGCGACCGTGCAGATGAGAATGATTCGCGTAGACTGGTGATCTGTCGGCCCACGAGGATCCGAGCGATGTACGCGACGCTGATGATTACCTTCCGCGAGGGGCTCGAAGCCTTCCTGATCGTCGCGCTCAGTGCGGCTTTCCTGCGCCAGACAGGACGTCCGCAACTGCTCGCGCCGCTGCGCGGCGGCGTCGCGCTGGCCGTCGCCGGCAGCATCGTGCTCGGCATCGTGCTGTCGCGGGTGGGGGCGCTCACGCCGGCAACCGAGGGATGGCTTGCCGCGGCAGCCGCCTTTCTCGTCATCAGCTGCACCGTTCACATGCTGCGTCACGGCCGGCGGATGAAGGCCGAGATCGGCGCCCGGCTCGACTCGGCGTCGAACCGTTCGGGCTTCACCGCCGCGCTGGCGGTATTCGCCTTCGCCGCGCTGATGGTCGGTCGCGAAGGCATCGAAACCGCGACGATGCTCGCCGCCCTGGCGGCCAGCGCCGAGCAGCGCGACATGTTCGTCGGCGGCGCGATCGGCGTCCTGTGCGCCGTGGCGATGGCCTGGGCGTGGACGCGCTACGGGCGGCGCGTGAACCTGTCGCGCTTCTTCCAGGTGACGGCCGCGTTCATGGTGCTGTTCTCGGTGCAACTCGTGATCTATGCGTTCCACGAATTCAGCGAGGCGGGGCTGCTGCCGGGGGTGGACAACCAGTGGTGGCATGTCGCGAGCGAGCCGTACGGGCCCGAGGGCGTCTATGGGCACTGGCTCACCTACGGGCTCGTGCTGATTCCGGCGGCGTTTCTCGTCGCCGGCTGGTTCGGCGATCGTTTCGGCGCGCGGCACGCGATCGACGCGGCGGGGTCGTCGCGCGCCTGAGCGGCGCCGCTTCGGTCGAACGCAGACGAGAGCTGGGCGAGTCGACGTGGGCGACTTCATTCGTTTCCCGCGCATGCTCGCGGGGCGATCCCGCTCGCCCGTGCGAGGACGCGCGGATTTTGCGCATTTCTGCCTCCGCGCCGCGCCGCGCGGCGTCATCGGCGCCCCGCGCCCGCTCTCGGTGCTGGTCGGCGCCGCTGCGATCACCGCTTCGAAACATTCGCCGGCGTGAACTCCAGTGTCTCCATCGCCGTATCGATCGTCTGCCGCGTCTTCGCGTACGCGGCCCACGGATCGGGCGCCGCGAGGCGCGGCCCGACGTTGCGCACGGTCCAATGGTCGCCGCTGGCGATCTCGGGGAGTTCGTCCCACGACAGCGGAACCGATACGCCGATGCCGGGCCGGGCGCGTGTCGACCAGGCCGCCACCGTCGTCGCGCCGCGGCCATTGCGCAGGTAGTCGGCGAAGATGCGGCCCTTTCGGTTCGACGGGCCGCTCTTCGCGACGAAGCGATCGGGCAGCGTGCGCGCAAGGTGCACGACGATTGCACGCGACAGTCCCTTCACGGTTTCCCAACCGTGCCTGGGAGCGAGCGGCACGACGACGTGCAGGCCCTTGCCGCCGCTCGTCTTCACGAAGCTCGCCAGCGCGAGTTCGTCGAGCAGTGCGTGCACGAGTTGGGCGGCCTCGATCACCTGGCGCCACTCGACTCCCTCGCCCGGATCGAGATCGAAGATCATGCGATCGGGCTTTTCGATTGCGCGCGTCGTTGCGTTCCAGGTGTGGAACTCGATCGCGTTCATCTGCGCCGCGGTCACCAGCCCCTTTTCGCTGGCGATCTCGATCAGCGGTTCCTCACCGGGGTCGTATTTCGGGTCGAGCGAGCGCACGCCGGGCATCGCCGACGTGCTCGCATGCTTCTGGAAAAAGCGCTGCCCGGCGATTCCGTCCGGCGTGCGCACGAGCGCCACCGGCCGGCGCTTCAGGTGCGGCATCATGGCCTTGGCGACGATCGCGTAGTAGCGAACGAGATCGAGTTTCGTGATGCCGCTGCTTGCGTCGATCACGCGCTCCGGATTGCTCACGCGTGTGCCGGCCAGCAGCCGCTCGGCGCGCGCGTCCGCCGAGGGGTCCGGTCCCTGCAGCGACGCGGCGTCGCGCGCGTTCTCGCGACGGATCTGCATTGCCGGCTTGTCGTCGCGAAGGCCGTGGAACACCGGATGCCGGATGCGCCCTTCGCTCGTCCATTGCGTGAACGACACCTCGGCCACCAGCTCGGGGCGGACCCAGTGCGCGCCGCGCTCGCGGACGCGCTGCGCGAACGGCGATGCCGCCGTCTCTCGCTCCGTCAGTTGCGCGTGCAGCTCCTGAAGGCGCTTTTCGTCGAATCCGCTGCCCACCTTGCCTACGTAGCGCAGCGTTTCCTCGTCGTCGTGCACGCCGAGCAGCAGCGCGCCGAACGCGTTGCGCGACCCCTGCGGCTCGGTGTAGCCGCCGACGACGAACTCCTGGCGGTTCGTGCACTTGAGCTTGATCCAGCTGGTCGAGCGACCCGAGACGTAGGTCGAATCGATGCGCTTGCCGATCAGCCCTTCCATCCCCAGCTCGCAGGCCGAACGAAGCAGCTCGCCGGGCGCTGCGGAGAAGTCCTCGCTGAAGCGCAAGCGCTCCGAAGGATGCGCGGCCAGCCACTCCTGCAGCAGCGCGCGACGCTCGCGTAGCGGAACCTGCCGCAGGTCGTAACCGCAGCAGAACGGCATGTCGAACGCGTAGTAGACGATGTCGTCGGTGCGCGCGCTGTCGAAGGCGTTCTGCAGTTGCTGGAAATCGGGCACGCCGTCGGCGTCGGCCACGACGATCTCTCCGTCCAGCCATCCGCCGGGCAGCCGGAGTTCACCGATGGCGCGCGCCAGCGAAGGCATGCGCTGCGTCCAGTCGTGGCCATTGCGCGTCAGCAGTCGCACGTCGCTGCCGTCGACGCGCGCGAGCAGCCGGTAGCCGTCGAACTTCATCTCCCAGCTCCACGCGCCGGAAGCGGGGACGGTGCCGACCAGCGTGGCGAGTTGCGGATCGAGCGACTCGGGGAGCGCGGCTTCACGCGCCTGAGGCGGTGGTGCCGAGCGGTCGGGCGCCGCAAGCGCACTGTCCGGCAACGCGTCGACGACGGAGTAATCCCGTTCCGGACGCGCGAACGCGTCGCGCTCCTTGATCAGCAGCCACGGTTCCTGGCGTTCGTCGGCGTGGCCGTGCATCCGAACCAGCGTCCAGCGTCCGCGCAGTTTCTCCCCGCGCAACTCGAACTTCAGCTTGCCGTCCCGATAGCCTTCGCTCGGGTCGCCTTCGGCGATCCAGGTTCCGTGGTCCCAGACGATCACGGTGCCGGCGCCGTACTGCTTCGGCGGAATCGTTCCCTCGAAGCTCCCATATTCGAGCGGGTGATCCTCGACGTGCACCGCCATGCGCTTGGCATCGGGATCGAGGCTCGGTCCTTTGGGTACTGCCCAGCTCTTCAGCGCGCCGTCGAGCTCGAGCCGGAAGTCGTAGTGCAGCCGCCGCGCCGCGTGCTTCTGCACGACGAAGGCGCGCTCGACGGCGGGCAGTTCGCGCTTCGACGCGCGCTGGCCGGAGGGCTCGCCGGTGATGCGGAAGTCGCGCTTTTCGCGATACCGCTGCAGCGGATCCGTCGACGCCATCTGCGGCTGATGTTCCGGTAACGGAGGGCGGGCGTGGCTCGCAATTCACGCGCCCGCATTTTTCCGGAATTCGCCGATGCGCTCGGGCCCGTCGCTTGCTTCCGCTCGTTTCCTCCGTCGTCATATCCGCAGGAACCCGATGCGATGAAGGTCTTCGAGACGCGATACTCCGAGAAGCAGTTGTCGCGCTGGATCGCTTCCGGGCTGATCGCCTCGTCGGTGCTGCTGTGCGCAGCGGTGGTGCTGGCGCAATCGGCAGAACGTGAACGCTACGCGCAGGCTACGCCGGTCGACAGCACGCCTTCGGCGCCGGCCCCGGTTCCGAAAGCCGCCGCGCCGACGGCGCCCCCGTCGGTCACGCCGGCCACTGACGATCCGCCCCCTCCCCGCTCGCCGATCGAGGTGTCGATCGACCAGTCGATCGCCGAGCGCGTGCGAGTCGCGCTCGCCAGCGATCACGTAACGCGGGCGCAGCCGATCGACATTGCCGTCACGCGCGGCATCGCGAATCTGTCGGGCAACGTCGCCACCGAGGCGGTTGCGCACCGTGCGCTGGCAATCGCGCGCGCCACGGGTGGCGTCACCGCCGTGCAGGATGCGATGAAGGTCGAGGGAACGGCGCCGGTCGAGCGGCTGCGCTGATCAGCCGCGTCCGAAGGTGTTGCAGGCCTTCGGGTCGCCGCTGTCGAGCCCGGTGCGGAACCAGCGCACGCGTTGCGCCGAGGAGCCGTGCGTGAAGGTCTCCGGTACCACGGTTCCCTGCATCTGGCGCTGCAAGCGGTCGTCGCCGACCGCGGCTGCCGCGTTGATGCCTTCCTCGATATCGCCCGCCTCGAGCCACTGGCGCGCCTGCTGCGCGTGGTTGGCCCAGACGCCGGCGTAGCAGTCGGCCTGCAGCTCCACGCGCACCGACAGCGCGTTGTACTGGGTTTCCGACACCTGCTGCCGCGCCCGCTGCAGCTGGTCCATCGTCCCTTCGAGGTTCTGCACGTGGTGCCCGACTTCGTGGGCAATCACATACGCGCGGGCGAAGTCGCCTTGCGCGCCGAGACGCTGACTGAGCACGCGGAAGAAACTGAGGTCGATGTACAGCCGCTGATCGCCCGGGCAGTAGAACGGTCCCGATGCGGCGCCGGCGAGCCCGCATGCGGTGTCGACGCGCTGCTCGAAGAGCACGAGCCGCGGCGGCCGGTAGGTGGTGTTGGATTGCCGGAAGATGCCCGACCAGACGTCCTCGGTGCTGGCGAGCACCACCGAGGCAAAGCGGCCTTCGTCGTCGGTCGGCGCGCCGTTGGCGCCGGGCGCGACCTGCTCCGACTGCGTCGGCGGCCCGCCGGCGCCGGAGAGCATGCCCAGCAGCACGCCGGGGTCGATGCCGAGGAACCAGGCGGCGACGAAGGCGACGATGACCGTGCCGATGCCCAGTCCGCCTGCACCGCCGGGAATCGGCAGACCCCGACGGTCTTCGATGTTCGAGCTTTCCCGTTGGCCTCGCCAGCGCATGCTTGGTCTTCCGCGGTTGGGTCGGATCGCTGGGGCAATTGTCGCACCCGGTCCAACCGGTGCAGCGACTTCGGCGTGCGCGGGCGGGGCAAGTGCCCCGTCGCAGTCAGCCGACGTGATCGACCAGCGTGAAGCGGGCTCCGCCGCGTTCGCGCATCGCGCTGAAGCGCAATTGCGGCCAGCGTTCCTGCGCCACCGTGATCTCGTGCGGTGAGCGCACCAGCCAGGTCGGCGCATCGGCCGCGTCGTACGCGATGCGCGAGGCGTTCTGTTCGATGAAGCGGGCGACCATCGTCTCGTCGTCGGCGTCGAGCCAGCGCGCCATGGTGAACGCGGCCGGGGTGATGCGCGCCGCCACGTTGTACTCGACGCGCAGCCGGTGCGCGACGACCTCGAACTGCAGTTCGCCGACCGCACCGAGCAGCAATTGCGCGCCGCCGTCGAGGCGGAAGACCTGGATCGCGCCTTCGTCGCCCAATTGCGCCAACGCCGCCCGCAACTGCTTGGCCTTCATCGGGTCGACGACCTCGATCGTGCGGAACGACTCCGGCGCGAAGAACGGCAATCCGCTGAAGTGCAGCGTCTCGCCTTCGGTGAGCGTGTCGCCCAGGCTGAGCGTGCCGTGATTCGGGATGCCGATGATGTCGCCCGGATACGCTTCGTCGACGAGATCTCGCCGCTGCGACAGGAAGGTGACGACGTTGTGCGGCCGAAGCGATCGCTTCGTGCGCGCGTTCACCAGTTGCATGCCGCGCTCGAAGCGCCCGGAGCACACGCGAACGAAGGCGACGCGATCGCGGTGCTGCGGATCCATGTTCGCCTGCACCTTGAACACGACGCCCGAGAAGCGCGGCTCGTCCGGGGCGACCATGCGTTCGTCGGCGTGTTTCGGCCCCGGCATCGGGACGAGATCGACGATCGCGTCGAGCACCTCGGCGACGCCGAAGTTGTTGATCGCCGAACCGAAGAACACCGGCGTCTGCCGGGCGGCGACGAACGCCTCCCGATCGAAGGCGGGCGTCGCTCCGCTCACCAGTTCGATCTCGGGCTGCGCGTCCTGCCACGGAGCGCCCAACGTCGCCGCCTGCTCCGGGTCGGAGGGGTCGATCTTTTCGTCTTCCCCGCCGAGCCGGTCCATGCCGGGACGGAAGCGGTGCACGCGCGAGCTGCGGAAATCGTAGACGCCGCGAAAGCGGTTGCCCATGCCGATCGGCCAGGTGAACGGGATCGGCGTCATTCCGAGCTCGCGCTCGATCTCGTCGAGCAGCTCGAGCGGGCCGCGCACCTCGCGGTCGAGCTTGTTGACGAAGGTGAGGATAGGGATGTTGCGGCTGCGGCAGATCTTCAGCAGCCGCAGCGTCTGCGTCTCGATGCCGTTGGCCGCGTCGATCACCATCAGCGCCGCGTCCACCGCGGTGAGCACGCGATAGGTGTCTTCGGAGAAGTCCTGGTGGCCCGGCGTGTCGAGCAGGTTGACCACCCGATCGTGGTGCACGAACTGCATCACCGAACTGGCCACCGAGATGCCGCGCTGCTTCTCGATCTCCATCCAGTCGGAGGTGGCGTGCCGGCTGGCCTTGCGCGCCTTCACGCTGCCGGCGATCTGGATCGCGCCCGAGAACAGCAGCAGCTTCTCGGTGAGCGTCGTCTTGCCCGCGTCGGGGTGCGAGATGATGGCGAAAGTGCGTCGCCGCGCGTATTCGGGAAGGGCTTGCATCGTGTTCGGCAGGGGGCGGCCAGTATAGCGGCCGGCCGTTCAACGCACGCGGATCGCGTCGCCGATGCTCTGCAGCGGGCCGAGCGGATTGCGCCGCACCTGCATCTCGTTCATCTTCGGCTGGCCGCTGTAGGTGGTGTAGACGACCTCGTCGTCGACGAACAGGATCAGCGCGTTGAAGCTCCAGCCGGTGATGTTCGTGCGCCGAACGAAGCCGAGCATGTCGAGCCAGAAATTGCCGATGCGATCGTGCTTCACGCGCTTGACCGCGATCAGGTAGCCGCTGCACGCCTTGCCGGCGACCAGGCAGTTGCGGATGCCCTGGTCGTACTCGTCGCGGCGCAGCGCGTTGCCGGCCGAGAAGCGCTGGACGATCTCCGGATACGACAGGATCGTCACCGAAGGGTTGTGATAGGGGTTGAAGCCGTCCGATATCAACTTCGATTTGCGCGAGCGAAACGGCTCGATCGCCTGCACCGCCTCGCGCGCTTCCTCGAAGGTCTGCCACGGCACTTCGGTGGTGTCGGAGGCCTTCGGCAGCAGCGATTGACAGCCCGAGAGCATCGTGCCGAACCACAGCGTCAGAACCATCAGGAAACCGCTGTGTACGAGGCGCATGGTCGGGATCAGTGAGGGCTCGCTGGAACTGCGCAGAGAGCAATTTGGGGCCAGCGGCCCCAGCAAGCAAGAGGCCCGTCACGGCGCCTGACAGGCGGCCCGATGCGTCTCGACAAGCGGCCCTCGATCCGCGCCGTAGCATCGGCGGCGCGGCTTTGCCTTCACTGGCCGAAAGGCGGACAATATCGTTTTTTCACCGATCCGCGCGCCCCGTTGCCGCGCGGTCTTCCGGCAACCCTTTTGAGCAAGACTTTCGACTCGTTCGGCCTCGCCGAACCGATCCTGCGCGCCGTCGACGAGCTCGGCTACCGCGAACCCACTCCGATCCAGGCACAGGCGATCCCAGTCGTGCTGCAAGGGCGCGACGTCATGGGCGCCGCGCAGACGGGCACCGGCAAGACCGCCGGTTTCGCGCTGCCGATCCTGCAGCGGCTGATGCAGCACGCCAATTCCAGCGCATCGCCCGCCCGCCATCCGGTTCGGGCGCTCATTCTCGCTCCCACCCGCGAACTGGCCGACCAGATCCACGAGAACGTTCGCCAGTACGCGAAATACAGCGGGCTGCGCTCGGCAGTGGTGTTCGGCGGTGTCGACATCAAGCCTCAGATCGCCGCGTTGCGCCAGGGTGCCGAGGTGCTCATCGCCACGCCGGGGCGGCTGCTCGATCACATGGGCCAGAAGACGGTCTCGCTCGCACAGGCCGACATGCTCGTGCTCGACGAGGCCGATCGCATGCTCGACATGGGTTTCCTGCCCGACATCCAGCGCATCCTGCACGCGCTGCCCGATCGGCGACAGAACCTGATGTTCTCGGCGACGTTCTCCAGCGACATCCGCCGGCTGGCGTCGAGCTTCCTGAACGACCCACAGGTGATCGAGGTCGCGCGGCGCAACGCGACAGCCGAGAACGTCGAGCAGCGCATCTACCGCGTCGCCGATCTCGAAGCCAAGCGCGCCGCCGTCGGGCAGCTGGTACGTGAGCGCGCGCTCGCGCAGGTCATCGTGTTCACCAACACGAAGATCGGCGCCGGGCGCCTGGCGCGCCAGCTCGAGCGCGACGGGCTGAACGCGGCCGCGATCCATGGCGACAAGTCGCAGCAGGAGCGGCTCGCCACGCTCGAGTCGTTCAAGAAGGGCGAAATCGTCGTGCTGGTCGCCACCGACGTCGCTGCCCGCGGGCTGGACATCGTCGAGCTGCCGGCCGTCATCAACTACGACCTGCCGTACAACGCCGAAGACTACGTTCACCGCATCGGACGCACCGGCCGGGCCGGCGCCAGCGGGCTTGCACTGTCGCTGATGACCGGCGAGGACGAACGGTATCTTGCCGACATCGAGAAGCTGCTCGGGCGCAAGCTCGACGCCGAGCGCCTGGAGGTCGCCGCGTCCCCGCGCAGTCGAGATCGCGAGCGCCATGAGCCCGGGCACGAGCGCCGCGCGCGTTCGCCGCGCGGCGCCGGGCCTGCGCGCCCGCGCGAATCGTTGCACACGGCCGTCGCCGGCTATTCGAACGATCCCTTCTTCTTCGAGCCCTACGTTCCGGCCGCATCCGTGGCCGACGTCGAGGCGCCGGTGGCCGCGCCCGAACGCGCGAGCGCCCGTCTACAGCGCCGCCCCGTGGCGGCACTGCTGGGCGGCGGCAAGAAGCACTGACCCTGCGCGCAACTGCCGTGCGATCGCGCACGGCCGGCTCTCGTGTTAAAAGCAGCCGCGGTCGCTGCGGCCGCAATCCGTTGCCGATGCGATGACACCCGAACCGAACCAGTCGCGCTCGAAGCCCTCCCTTTCGTCGGTCCTCGTGATGGGCGGCCTGCTCGTCGCGGTCTTCGTCGTCGACGTCGTTTTGCCGCTGGGCTATGCGCCGTGGACGATGTACGTGTTGGCCGTGGCCGCGGCGCTGTTGCAGGACGATGAGCGCACGCCGCTGGTCGTCGCCGTGCTGGCCACGCTGCTCGTGATCGTCGGCTTCGCGGTCAAGTCCCCGGTCAGCGACGAAGGCATGCGCGCGATGGCCGCCGTGAACCGCGTGGCGGCGATTGCCGGCTATTGGCTGATGGCGGCGGCGATCCTGCACGTGATCCGCATGCGCAACGCGTCGGCCGATTCGCTGTGGCTGCAGCGGGCGCGCGCAAGCGTCGCCAAGTCGCTGCTCGGCGAGCAGAGCGCCGAGGAGATCGGGCGCAACGCCACCGGCGCGCTCGCCCGGCTGCTCGGCGCCGACGTCGGCGTGCTCTACCGGCTCGACGGTGCGACGCTGGTGCGCGCCGGCGGATTCGCGCTCGACGACGAGAAGGCCGCCGCGCGCATTGCGCTCGGCGAGGGCATCGCCGGCCAGGTTGCGGCCGACGGATCGACGCGCGTGATCGAGCACGTCCCCGACGGCCATCTTCCAGTGCGCAGCGCGCTGGGCGTGAGCACGCCATCGCGCCTGGTGGTGGCGCCGGTGCTGGGCGACGGACGCGTCGTCGGCGTCGTCGAACTCGGCTCGCTCGATCCCGTGCTCGATGCCACGCGCATCGTCGCCGTCTTCGAGGCTGTCGGCGAGGCGATCGGCGTCGCTCTGCGCAGTGCGCACTACCGCGAGCAGCTGGTCGAGCTGCTCGAGGAGACGCAGCGCCAGAGCGAGGAGCTGCAGGTGCAGCAGGAGGAGCTGCGCGTCTCGAACGAGGAGCTCGAGGAGCAGAGCCGCGTGCTCGAAGCCTCGCAGGCGCGCCTGGAGCTGCAGCAGAGCGAGCTCGAGCACAGCAACGTGCAACTCGAGGAGCAGGCGCAGGAGCTCGAGCGGCAGAAGTCGCAACTGCTCGATGCGCAGCAGGCGCTGCTCGAGTACGCGGGCAGGCTCGAGTCGGCGAGCCGCTACAAGTCCGACTTCCTCGCGAACATGTCGCACGAGCTGCGCACGCCGCTGAACAGCGCGCTGATCCTCTCGAGGCTGCTCGCCGAGAACCGGGACGGCAATCTCGGCGCCGAGCAGGTCAAGTACGCGAAGGCGATCCACGCATCCAACAGCGACCTGCTCGCCTTGATCAACGACGTCCTCGACCTCGCGAAGATCGAGTCCGGGCACGTCGAGCTGCATCCCGGCACCGTCGAGATGTCGGTGCTGCTCGAGCGGCTGCGCGCCACCTTCGAGCCGATGGCGAGCGAGAAGGGGCTGGAGCTGCGCATCTCCGCCGATCCCGATGTTCCCGCCGCGATCGTCACCGACTCGCTGCGGCTGGCGCAGATCCTGAAGAACCTGATGTCGAACGCGGTGAAGTTCACCGAGCGCGGCCACGTCCATCTGCACGTGTCGGTGCTGCCCGGCGAGCGGCTGTCGTTCGCGGTGCGCGATACCGGGATCGGCCTTTCGTCCGAGCAGTTGCCGCTGATCTTCGAGGCCTTCCGGCAGGCGGATGCCGGAACGAGCCGGCGCTTCGGCGGAACCGGCCTGGGCCTGTCCATCTCGCGCGAGCTCGCGCGCCTGCTGGGCGGCGACATCGACGCCGAGAGCGAACCGGGTCGCGGCAGCGTGTTCACGCTCGTCGTGCCATTGCAGTGGAGCCCCCCGGTCGCGCCGCGCATCGACGCGATCGCCGATTCGCCGGTCGCCGCGGGGGTGCCGGAGGTAGCGGCTTCGCACGCCGGCACGGTGACGACCGACGTGCCGGCGCTGGCGATCATCAACGCGTCGGGGGCGCCGGCGCCCGGCGCTGCTGCGGCGCGCGCGTCCATCGTGCAGCGCGGCGACGCCTCGTCGGCCCTCGGGCGCGCGAGCGTGTCGACGGTTGCGGGCACCGGCGTCGCGTCGGCCGTTGCGCAGCCCGTCGAGCCGTCCGATTCCATCGCCGTTTACGACGATCGCTCGCAGCCGCGCAGTCGCCCGCGTCTCGTCCTGTGCGTCGAGGACGATGCCGCCTTCGCACAGATCCTCGTCGATCTTGCGCACGAGCAGGGATTCGACTGCGTCGTCGCGCCCAATGCCGCCGAAGCGCTGAAGAGCACCGCCGCGTTGCGCCCCGATGCGGTCCTGCTCGACATCGGGCTGCCCGACCAGTCGGGGCTCAGCGTGCTCGAGCGCCTGAAGCGCGATCCAACGACGCGGCACATCCCGGTGCACGTCGTGTCGATGCACGACCGCACGCAGACGGCCCGCGAGCTCGGCGCGATCGGCTTCCTGCAAAAGCCCGCCACGCGCGAGCAGCTGGCCGAGACCTTCGCGCGCATCGAGCAGCGGCTGCAGCGCAGCGTGCGGCGCCTGCTGATCGTCGAGGACGACGCGCAGCTGCGCGCGAACCTGGAGCTGCTGCTCGGTGGCGAGCGGATCGAGATCGTCTCGGTCGGGCGGATCGCCGATGCGCTGCGCGAGCTCGACGCGTCGACCTTCGACTGCATGGTGATGGACCTGGCGCTGCCCGACGGTTCCGGCCACGACCTGCTCGAGCGGCTCGCCGCGCGCGAGGACCGCGCGTTCCCGCCGGTGATCGTGTACAATGGGCGCGCGCTCGGGCGCGCGGACGAGGAGCGGCTGCGCCGCCATTCGCGATCGATCATCGTGAAGGGCGCGCGTTCGCCCGAGCGCCTGCTCGACGAAGTGACGCTGTTCCTGCACAGCGTGGAGGCGTCGCTGCCCGACGACCAGCGCAAGCTGCTGCGCCAGGCGCGGCGGCGCGACGCCGTGCTCGACGGGCGGCGCATCCTGCTGGTCGAGGACGACGTGCGCAACATCTTCGCGCTGTCGAGCGTGTTCGAGCCGCTCGGCGTGAAGCTGGAGATCGCGCGCAACGGCCGCGAGGCGCTCGAGAAGCTCGAGGCGCAGCCGGACATCGAGCTCGCGCTGATGGACATCATGATGCCGGAGATGGACGGGCTGACCGCGATCCGGCACATGCGCGCGGATCCGCGATGGGCCGGCATCCCGGTCATCGCGCTCACCGCGAAGGCGATGTCCGACGATCGCGATCGCTGCCTCGAGGCGGGCGCGAACGATTACGTCGCCAAGCCGATCGACGTCGACAAGCTCGTGTCGCTGTGCCGGGTGTGGATCCCGAAGTAGCGTGATGGACGAGCCGAAGGCGATCGCCGCGGGCGACGACGACGCGCTCTTCGACATCGAGATCCGCCTGCTGCTCGAGGCGGTGATGCTTCGCTACCAGCACGACTTCCGCGACTACGCCGTCGCTTCGCTGCGCCGGCGGCTGCGGCTGGCGATGGGGCATTTCGGCTGCGCGACGCTCACGCAATTGCAGGATCGCGTGTTGCACGACCCGGCCACCTTCGCTCGGATGCTGCAGTTCTTCACCGTGCAGGTCAGCGAGATGTTCCGCGATCCGCCGTACTTCCGGGCTCTGCGCGAGGAAGTACTGCCGGTGCTGGCCACCTGGCCGTCGCTGAAGGTGTGGGTCGCCGGATGCAGCACGGGCGAGGAGGTGTGGTCGCTGGCGATCCTGCTCGCCGAGGAGCGCCTTCTCGAACGTACCGTCGTCTATGCCACCGACATCCATCAGGCCGCGATCGAGCATGCCGAGAAAGGCGTTTATCCGCTCGAGCGCATGGCGCAGTTCAGTCGCAACTACCGCGCGGCCGGCGGCCGCGGGTCGCTGTCGGACCATTATTCCGAGGCCTACGGCGGCGCGGTGTTCTCGCGCCGGCTCAAGAGCCGGATCCTGTTTGCCGACCACAGCCTCGCAACCGATAGCGTATTCTCGGAGGTTCATTTCGTCTCGTGCCGCAACGTGCTGATCTACTTCAATCGTCCGCTGCAGGATCGCGCCGTCGGGCTGTTTCGCGATTCGCTCGTGCGCCACGGCTATCTGGGTATTGGTCCGCGCGAAACGCTGCAGTTCGGCGCGCACGCCGATGCCTTCGAACTGATCGCGCCCGAAGCGCGCATCTACCGCCGGCGATGAGCGAAGCCGAAAGCCGATTCGACGTCGTGGTGATCGGCGCCTCCGCAGGCGGGGTGAATGCGCTGATGTCGATCGTGCAGGCGCTGCCGGCGTCCTTCGCGCCCGCGATGCTCGTCGTGATGCACGTCTCGGCGGAGCGGCCGTCTTCGCTGGCGAGCCTGCTGAACGGCCGCTGCGCGCTTCCGGTCGCCGAAGCGCTCGACAAGCAGCCGATCGAAGCGGGAACCGTCACGCTCGCACCGGCCGGCTATCACATGCTCGTCGAGCCCGACCGGTGCATCTCGCTGTCGTTCGACGAACCGGTGCTGTTCTCGCGGCCCGCGATCGATCCCACGTTCGAGAGCGCGTCGCTGGCCTATCGCGAACGCCTGCTCGCGGTGCTGCTCACCGGCGCGAGCGCCGACGGCACGTCGGGCGCCGCTTCGGTGCGTGCGCACGGCGGCACGCTGTGGGTCGAGGACCCGAGCACGGCGCACGCCGCGACCATGCCCGAATCGGCGTTGCGAGCGGCCGGCGCCGATGCGGTCGTCCCGCTCGAGCGGATCGGCCCGATGCTCGCGGAGCTTGCGCGATGACCGACGCGGTCTCCTTCGATGCGCGCAACGACGTCAGCGTGCTCGTCGTCGACGACATCGAGCAGAACCGGATCGCGATGCGCGCGCTGCTCGAGCGCCCCGGACTTCGCGTGCTCACCGTTGCCGGCGGCGTCGAGGCGCTCGAGGCGCTGCTCGTCAACGACGTGGCGCTCGCGCTCGTCGACGTACAGATGCCCGGAATGGACGGCTTCGAACTCGCCGAGTTGATGCGCGGCGCCGAGCGCACGCGCACCATCCCGATCATCTTCGTCACGGCCGCTCCGATCGATGCGCAGCGTTCGTTCCGCGGTTACGAAGCGGGCGCGGTCGACTTCCTGAACAAGCCGATCGACCCGAAGGTCCTGCACGGCAAGGTCGACGTCTTCGTCGAGTTGTACGCGCAGCGCAGGCAGCTGCAGCAACGCATGCTCGAGCTCGAGCGCGCGCTTTCACTCAACGAGATGATGGTCGCGGTGCTCACGCACGACCTGCGTACGCCGCTGTCGGCGATCGGATTCACCGCCGAACTGCTGCTGCGCACAGGCTCCGACGACAGGGTGAGGCAGAGCGCGCTGCGCCTGAAATCGAGCGCGTCGCGAATGTCGGCAATGATTACGCAACTACTCGACTTCTCGCGCATTCGCGCGGGGGGGCTGCGCATCGAACCGCGGCCGGTCGACCTTGGCGAGGTCGTCGAAGGCGCCGTCGGCGAACTACGCCAGGCGACGCCCGATGCGCGCATCGAGCTGCGCATCGTCGGCGACGTGCGCGCCACGGTCGATCCCGATCGCATCGCGCAGGTCGCGTCGAACCTCGTCGCGAACGCGTTGCGGCACGGCACGAGCGACACCGGCGTGCGCGTCCTGGTCGACGGCAGCCGGCGCGATTCGCTGCGCGTCGAGGTCGAGAACGCCGGCAACATCGAGCCCGTCGAACGAGCGCGTTTGTTCGAGCCGTTTCGCAGCATGAAGAGCGGCCGCGACGGCCTCGGACTGGGCCTGTATATCGTCGATCAGTTCGTGCGCGCGCATCGCGGCTCGGTCTTCCTCGATGCCGACGAGCCGGGCCGCGTGCTGTTCGGATTTTCCGTGCCGCGCGCCGAGTCCGACGCGCCGACGGACGAAGAGGCGAGTTCTTCGCCTGGCCGCGATTCCGCCTGATCGCGGTCGGGTGCGGCCCGCGCCCATCGACCGGTAGCCAGCGACCACCATCGGTCGAGCGGCTCGTTGCCGATTCGCCCGAGGCCGAGCGCCTCCAGTGTCGCATCGAGCGCGTAGCTGGGACGGCTCGCCTCGATCGGCGGCGCGCCAGTCTGCTTGGAGAGCTTCGTACCGTCCGGGCCGACGACAACCGGTACGTGCAGATGGCGCGGTGCAGGCATTGCGAGCAGCTGGCGCAGATGCAGTTGTCGCGCCGTCGAGTCGAGCAGGTCTGCGCCGCGGACGATGTCCGTCACGCCCTGTGCGTCGTCGTCGACCACCACCGCGAGTTGATAGGCCCATTGCCCGTCGGCGCGTCGAAGCACGAAGTCGCCCACCTGTTCGTCGAGCCGGTCGCAGCGCAAGCCGACGCGCCGGTCGACCCAGCGCACGGGTGTCGGTCCGACGCGCACGCGCCAGGAGCGCGCGCTGCGGCCGAACGGCATGCCGTGGCGGCAGGTTCCCGGATACGGTTTCTCCGCGCCGGAGAGCGTTCGGCCGCGCGAGGTGATCGAGTCGGCGATCTCGCGTCGCGTGCAGCCGCACGGGTAGACGTGACCGTCGGCAACGAGCCGGTCGAAGGCCTGCCGATATGCATCGTGGCGCTGGCTCTGATAGACGATCTCGGCGTCGTGGCGGAAGCCCAGCCGTGCAAGCGTCTCGATAATCGAACGCGCGGCGCCGGGCATCTCGCGGGGCGCGTCGAGATCCTCGATGCGCAGCAGCCAGCGTCCGCCGTGCGCGCGCGCATCGAGGCTACTGGCGAGCGCGGCGACGAGCGAGCCGGCGTGCAACGGTCCGGTGGGCGAGGGCGCGAAGCGGCCGACGTAGCGCGTTCGTTCGGCGGGCATCGGCGCATTGTATTTCGCGCTCGATCCGCCTACCCGGCTTTACCCGGCGGCCGCGGCGAGCATCGCATTACACTGGCCGATCCCACTGCGGAGGCGACGATGATCGAGATTCGACGCAGCGGCGAGCGCGGTCATGCCGACCACGGATGGCTGAAGACGCTGCACAGCTTTTCCTTCGCCGATTACTACGACCCGCGCCACATGGGTTTCGGCGCGCTGCGCGTGATCAACGAAGACCGCGTGGCGCCGGGCAGCGGCTTCGGCACGCACGGCCACCGCGACATGGAGATCATCACCTATGTGCTCGAGGGCGCGCTGGCGCATCGCGACAGCCTGGGCAACGGATCGGTGATCCGCCCCGGTGACGTGCAGCGCATGAGCGCGGGCACCGGCGTGCAGCATTCCGAGTACAACCACGAGCAGCAGGGCGTCACGCACTTCCTGCAGATCTGGCTCGAGCCGGCGCAGCGAGGCATCGCGCCCGGCTACGAGCAGCGGCACTTCGAGGCTTCGCGCAAGCGCGGACGGCTGCAGCCGATCGCCGCGCCGGATGGTCGCGAAGATGCGCTCACCATCCACCAGGATGCGATCGTCTACGCAGCGCTGCTCGACGCAGCCGAGCGGGTGGAAGGCGAGATCGCCGACGGGCGGCGCGCCTATGTACACCTGGTCCGCGGACGATTGCGGGTCAACGGCGAGCCGCTCGAAGCGGGCGATGCGGCGAAACTGACCGGCGAGTCGCGTTTCGTGCTCGACGGTGCAGAGGACGCGGAAGCGCTCGTCTTCGATCTCGCCTGAGCGGGGGTCGATGAGCGCCTGCTGATCGGCGCCTGCCAACGGCCCGCCCCGCGTGCGCTCACCCCCGCGGACCGCCCCCCGCGCGCAGCGGTCGCGCATCGAGCCACGCACCCAACTCGGCGAACACGCGTCCGCGCGCCGGCTCGCTCTCGTTGAAGAGTTCGTGCCAGAGTCCGTCGTAGACGCGCTCGTCGAGCAGTTCGCGTGGTGCGCGCTGCGCGAAACGGTGGATGCCGGTGATCGGCACGAGCCGATCGTCGCCGGCGACCAGCAGCAGCGTGGGCACGGCAAGGGCGCTCGCGCGTTCGATCGCGTCGCGCGCCCCGTCGACGATGAAGCGCGCCAGCCGCGCGGTGATGCGGTCGTGCACCAGCGGATCTTCTCGGTACGCGCGCACGACGGCCGGATCGTGCGAGATCTTCGATGCATCGAGCCCGTTGCCGACCGCGACGCCAGGCGCGAGGCGCGACATCGTCGCCAGCAGCAGCTTCTGCCCGATGCTTAGCGTTGCATCGAGCGCCGGCGACGACAGCACGAGCGAGGCAACCGTTTCCGGCCGTGCCAGCGCGTGGCGCAGCGCCACCAGTCCGCCCATGCTGTGTCCGACGAGCAGGATCGGCGCGCTCGTAGACGAATCGACGATCGCCGCGAGATCTTCGACCAGATCGTCGCTCGCCCGCAGCGCCCCGCGTGCACCGTCGGAGCGGCCGTGTCCGCGATGATCGAAGGCGATCACGTCGAAGCCGCGTCGCGCGAGGAACTCGGCGACGTTTCGCTGCCGTCCGGCATGCTCGCCCAGCCCGTGCACCACGACGGCGCGTGTGCCTCCCGGACGGCGCCAGCGAAGGCCGCGCAGCACGGTGCGATCGGGGCGAGCGAGCTCGATGCTCTCGGTCGCGATCGCGGGGGCGGGCGGGGGGTTCATGCCGACGAGTCTCCGATCCTCAGGCAATCGCTGCGCGCGTCGTCGGCGCCGCAGCGCTGCGTCCGAACAGCGCATTGACGACAAGCGCGCCGAGCACGACGAGGCCGCCCTGCAGCGTTGCGGCGGAAATCGCCTCGTCGGCCCACAGCCATGCCCAGATCGGCCCGAGCACGACCTCGAGCAACGCGATCAGTGCGACCTCGTGCGGCGCCAGTGGTCCCACGGCGCGCACCAGCAGGAAGCAGGGGATCGCGAGCTGCAGGCTGCCCAGCACCACGAGGATCGGCAGGTCGCCGGCCGGAAAGCGCATCGGCCACGCGAGCGCGAGCGTGACGGCGCACGACAGCAGCGCGCCGAGCAGTACTGCGGGTCCGAGGTCCACTTGGGCCTGCAGGCGCTTCAGCACGACGATCTGCACCGAGCTCGCGAGCGGAACGCACAGCGCGATCGCCATTCCGATGCCGCCTTCGCCGTCGACGCCGTCGCGCACCATCCACGCGATGCCGGCGACGGCGGCCAGCGTCGCGATCCAGTCGAAGGCGCCCAGGCGGGTGCCGAGCACGATGCGCCCGAGCAGCGCGGTGAGCAGCGGCGCGACGCTCGAGACGACCAGCGCGTTGGCGACGCTCGTCATCGTCAGCGCGATCATGAAGCAGGTGAACATCGTTCCCCACATCGCGCCCGACACGACGCCTGCCCAGCCCATGCGCGCGACCGCGGCGAGCGGATTGCCGCGGCGCTGCGCGGCGAGCAGCACGAGCATCGTCAGGGCGCAGAAGAAGCTGCGCCAGAACGTGACGTCGAGGCTCGCCGTGTACTCGAGCCGGCGCGTGAGAACGCCGGCGATGCTCCAGCACGTGGCGCAGAAGGCCAGCAGCAGCATCGCGCGCCGGCGCGGGAGCGAAGGGCGGGGCAACATGGGTAGAATTTCGGGCCGATGAGATTCTACCGATGAGCGCGCCCGGTTTCGTCCATCTTCGGGTCCACACCGAATACTCGGTCAGCGACTCGATCGTGCGAATCGACGCGCTCGTCGAACGCGCGCTGGCCGACGAGCAGCCGGCGATCGCCGTCACCGACCTGGCCAACCTGTTCGGCTGGGTGAAGTTCTACAAGGCAGCGCGAGCGCGCGGCATCAAGCCGATCTGCGGCGTCGATGCCTGGGTTTCCAACGAAGCCGATCGCGAGCGGCCGTTCCGCATGCTGCTGCTCGCGCGCGATCGCGGCGGCTACCTGCGCCTGTGCGAACTGCTCAGCCGGGCGTGGATCGAGAACGAGCACCGCGGCCGCGGCGAGTTGCGCGCCGAGTGGTTCGACGAGCGCGACGCCGACGGCCGGCTCGCCGGCCACGGGCTGATCGCGCTGTCGGGCGCGCAGCACGGCGACGTCGGCCAGGCGTTGCTGGCCGGAAACGCGCGGAGCGCCGCCGATCTCGCGCGCGCCTGGGCGCAGCGCTTTCCCGGCGCCTGGTACCTCGAAGTGCAGCGCAGCGGCCACCCCGAGGCAGAGGCGCAGACGCGCGCGGCCGCGCAACTGGCGGCGCACCTGTCGTTGCCGCTGGTGGCTACGCATCCGGTGCAGTTCCTCGACCGCGACGATCACCGCGCGCACGAGGCGCGCGTGTGCATCGCGCAGGGCGCGATCCTCGCCGACCCGCGGCGCGTTCGCGTGTTCTCGCCCGAGCAGCACTTCCACACGCAGCGCGAAATGGCCGAGCTGTTCGCCGACCTGCCGTCGGCGCTGGCCAACAGCGTCGAGATTGCGCGCCGCTGCAACGTCTCGATGGTGTTGGGCAAGCCGCAGCTGCCGCAGTTCCCCACGCCGGCCGGCGTCTCGCTCGACGACTACCTGCGAACGCTCGCGCGCGAAGGACTCGAGCGGCGCCTGGCCGTGCTTTTCCCCGCCGAGCGTACGTCGCCCGAGACGCTCGCGGCGAAACGCGCCGAGTACGGCGCGCGCCTCGACTACGAGTGCGACACGATCGTGCAGATGGGCTTTCCCGGCTACTTCCTGATCGTCGCCGACTTCATCAACTGGGCGAAAGCCAACGACGTGCCGGTCGGCCCCGGCCGCGGCTCGGGTGCCGGGTCGCTGGTGGCCTACGCGCTGGGCATCACCGATCTCGATCCGATTCCGTACGCGCTGCTTTTCGAGCGCTTCCTGAACCCGGAGCGCGTGTCGATGCCCGACTTCGACATCGACTTCTGCCAGGACCAGCGCTATCGCGTCATCGAGTACGTGCGCGCGCGCTACGGCGAGCAGGCGGTGTCGCAGATCGCCACGTTCGGCACGATGGCCTCCAAGGCGGTCATTCGCGACGTCGGCCGCGTGCTCGACATGAGCTACACGTTCTGCGACCAGCTCTCCAAGCTCGTGCCCGTCGTGCAGAACAAGCCGGTGTCGCTGGCGAAGGCGCGCGAGGCCGAGCCGCTGCTCGCCGAGCGCGAGCGCAACGAGGACGAAGTGCGCGAACTGCTCGCGCTGGCCGAGCCGCTCGAAGATCTCGCGCGCAACGTCGGGATGCACGCCGGCGGCGTGCTGATCGCGCCGGGCCGGCTCACCGACTTCTGCCCGCTGTACAAGCCGCCGGGCGCGGATGCGGGTGTGGTCAGCCAGTTCGACAAGGACGACGTCGAAGCGGTGGGCCTGGTGAAGTTCGACTTCCTCGGCCTGCGCAACCTGACGATCCTCGACCTCGCCGTGCGCTACGTGGAGCGCCGCACGGGCGCGAAGCTCGACCTGCAGTCGATGAGCTTCGACGATCCGCGCGCCTACCAGGTGCTGCGCGACGCCAACACCACCGCGGTGTTCCAGCTCGAAAGCGAGGGGATGAAGAAGCTGCTGAAGAAGCTGCAGCCCGATCGCTTCGAGGACATCATCGCGGTGCTCGCGCTGTACCGCCCGGGGCCGCTCGGTTCGGGCATGGTCGACGACTTCATCCTTCGCAAGAAAGGCCAGCAGTCGATCGACTACTTCCACCCCGACCTGAAGGCTTGCCTGGAGCCCACCTACGGCGTCATCGTCTACCAGGAACAGGTGATGCAGATCGCGCAGACGATCGGCGGCTACACGCTGGGCGGCGCCGACCTGCTTCGTCGCGCGATGGGCAAGAAGAAGCCCGAGGAGATGGCGCAGCACCGCGACATCTTCGTCGACGGTGCCAGGAAGAAGGGCTACGACGTCGGGCTGGCGAACAAGCTGTTCGACCTGATGGCGATGTTCGCCGAGTACGGCTTCAACAAGTCGCACACCGCAGCCTATGCGGTCGTCACCTACCAGACTGCCTGGCTGAAGGCGTGCCATCCGGCCGAGTACATGGCGGCCACGCTGTCGGCCGACATGGACGACACCGACAAGGTCAAGCTCTTCGTCGATGACGCGCGCGCCAACGGCGTGGAAGTGCTGCCGCCCGACGTCTGCGCGTCGCAGTACCGCTTCGAGCCGGTGGGCGAGCGCACGATCCGCTACGGGCTGGGGGCGATCAAGGGCACCGGCGAAGGCGCGGTCGTCGAGATCCTGCGCGCGCGCGCCGAGGGTGCGTTCACCAACCTGTTCGACTTCTGCGCGCGCGTGGACCGGCGCGTCGTCAATCGGCGCGCGATCGAGGCGCTGGTGCGCGCCGGCGCCTTCGACTCGCTCGACGCCGATCGCGCGAAGCTGCTGGCCAACGTCGGTCGCGCGATGGACGCGGCCGAAGCCGCCGGCGCGGCGGCCGATCAGGTCAGCCTGTTCGGCGACGATGCGGGTGGTCTTCCGGCGGCTCCCGAGTGGATCGAGGCGCCGGCGTGGAGCGAGCGTCGCCGCCTGCAGGAGGAGAAGGCCGCGCTCGGCCTGTTCCTCAGCGGCCATCTGTTCCACGCCCACGAAGCCGAGGTGCGCAGCTTCGTGCGGCTGCGCCTGGCCGACCTGCAGCCGGCGCCGCAGCCGGTGTGGGTCGCCGGCATCGTCGCCGCCCAGCGCACGCAGATGACGCGTCGCGGCAAGATGGCCTTCGTCACGCTCGACGACGGCAGCGCCGCGGTGGAGGTCTGCGTGTTCAACGAGCTGTACGAGTCCAACCGACGGCTCGTGCGCGACGACGAGCTGATCGTCGTGCTCGGCAAGTGCTCGCGCGACGACTACAGCGGCGGCCAGCGCGTCGTCGCCGAGCGGCTGCTCGACCTCGAGCGCGCGCGCCGCGAGTTCGGCAAGCGGCTGCGCATCCGGCTCGGCGCGCGCGCCGCCGACGGAATCGCGCTGCGCGGCGCGATCGAGCCCTTCGTCGTCGCCGAGGCCGAAGAGCAGGCGATCCCGGTCGTCGTCGAGTACGGCAACCGCGACGCCGCCTGCGAGGTCGAGCTCGGGCGCCACTGGCGCGTGCGTCCGCACGAAGACCTGATCGGGGCGATCCGCTCGATGCTGCGGCCGCTGGCCGCCGAGGTCGAGTATTGAGCGCCGCAGGCGCGCCGGAGGCCGCGCGCAAGGCTACGGCCTCGCGCGACGGCCATTCGAGCCTGGCGATCTATCGTCGCCTGCTCGGCTTCACGCGTCCGTATCGGATCGGCTTCGCCGCCGCGCTCGTCGCGATGATCATCGCGGCGGCCACCGAACCGCTGTTTCCGGCGCTGATGAAGCCGCTGCTCGACGAGGGCTTCGTCCACAAGTCGAACTTTCCGCTGTGGTTCGTGCCGGTGGCGCTGATCGCGATCTTCGTGGTGCGCGGCATTGCCACCTTCAGCAGCAGCTACGCGCTCGCGTGGGTAGCCAACAACGTGCTGGTCGACGTGCGCACGCAGATGTTCGAGCGCGTGATGCGCCTGCCCGCCGAGCAGTTCGAACGCGAGGCCTCGGGGCTGCTGATCTCGCGCATCGTCTTCGAGGTGACGAACGTCACCGCCGCCGTCACGCGCGCGCTGACGACGATCGTGCGCGACTCGATCGTCGTGCTCGGCCTCGTCGGCTGGCTCGTGTACCTGAACTGGAAGCTCACGCTGGTCGCGCTGATGCTGATTCCGGTGATGACTGTCGTCGTCTCCGTGTACAGCCGCCGGATGCGGCGGCTGAGCCGCCAGAGCCTGCTGTACACCGGCGAGCTCACGCGCGTCGTCGAGGAGGCGGTGCACGGCTACAAGGTGATCAAGATATTCGGGGGCTACCGTTCGCAGGCAGCGGTGTTCTCGCGCACCGTGGACAAGCTGCGCGGCTTCGCGATGCGGATGACGATCGCCGGCAGCGCGACGGTGCCGATCACGCAGCTGTCGGCGGCGATTGCAGTGGCGATCGTCGTCACGATCGCGCTCGTGCAGTCGATGAACGAGCAGACGACGGTCGGCGGCTTCGTCTCCTTCGTCACCGCGATGCTGATGCTGCTCGCACCGCTGAAGCACCTGGCCGACGTCAACGCCGAACTGCAGCGCGGGCTCGCGGCAGCCGAGTCGGTGTTCGCGTTGCTCGACCTGCGCGAGGAAGCGGACGTCGGCACCGTTTCCCTCGGTCGTGCGCGCGGCAGGCTCGTGTTCGAGAACGTCTGGTATCGCTACCCCACCTCGGCGCACGACGCGCTGCGCGAGATCGACCTCGACATCCGGGCCGGAGAGGTCGTCGCGCTGGTCGGCGCCTCGGGCGCCGGCAAGTCGACGCTGCTGAACCTGCTGCCGCGCTTCATGGATCCGTCCCGCGGACGAATTCTCCTCGACGGCGTCGCGCTGCCCGACCTGCGGCTGGCCGATCTGCGCCGGCAGTACGCGCTGGTAAGCCAGGAAGTCGTGCTCTTCAACGACACGGTGCGCGCCAACGTTGCGCTCGGACGCGAGGACGCGGTGGATGACGCGACGATCTGGAAGGCGCTCGAGGCGGCGCGCATGGACACCGTCGTGCGCGCGCTGCCCGACGGACTCGATGCGTCGGTCGGCGAGCGCGGCACGCGCCTGTCGGGCGGCCAGCGCCAGCGCCTGGCGCTCGCGCGCGCGATCGTCAAGGACGCGCCGATCCTGCTGCTCGACGAGGCGACCTCCGCGCTCGACTCGGCCACCGAGCGCGAAGTGCAGATCGCCCTCGAACACACGATGCGCGGGCGCACGACGCTCGTCATCGCGCATCGCCTGTCGACGATCGAGCGCGCCGACCGGATCCTCGTCTTCGATCACGGGCGCATCGTCGAACAGGGCACGCACGCGGAGCTGCTCGACGCCGATTCGCTGTATGCGCGGTTGTATCGGATTCAGTATGCGAGTGCGTGAGGCACCGCGCGTTCCCGCCCGCGTCGTCGATTGCACGACGGAATATGCTCGTGTTCCGCGCGTGCGCCAGCACGTCATCTGCCTGTTTCGAAGAGGACGAGGTAACCGATGAGCTCTTCCGACCGCTACCCGATCGCAGAACTTGGCGACCTTCCTGACGACATTCGTTCGCGGATCGTCGAGGTGCAGGAAAAGAGCGGCTTCGTGCCGAACGTGTTCCTGATGTTCGCACGCCGGCCCGACGAGTTTCGTGCGTTCTTCGCGTACCACGACGCACTGATGCTGCGCCCGGGCAATCTCACCAAGGGCGAGAAGGAGATGATCGTCGTGGCAACCAGCGGCGCGAACCAGTGCCTGTACTGCGTCGTCGCGCACGGCGCGATCCTGCGCATCTACGAGAAAAACCCGACGATCGCCGACCAGCTGGCGACGAATTGGCGCAAGGCACCGCTGTCGCTGCGCCAGCGCGCGATGATCGCCTTTGCGATGAAGGTCTCGCTGAACTCCGCCGAAATCGGTGAAGAGGACTTCGCGGCGCTGCATGCGCAGGGCTTCACCGACGAGGACGCGTGGGACATCGGCGCCATCGCTGCCTTCTTCGCGCTGTCGAACCGCATGGCGAACCTCAGCAGCATGATGCCGAACGCCGAGTTCTACCTGATGGGGCGGGTGCCGAAGCACAAGCCCGCGTGACGACGCAAGGGAGGAGACGATGGAGAACGCAGTGGTCGAGAACCGTATTCCCGACGCCAAGCGCCTGGCGACGATCTGCTATGCGTTGTACGCGCTTTCCTGCGTGATCGGCATCACCGCGATCGCCGCGATCATCATCAACTACCTGAAGCGCGACGACGTCGCCGGCACCTGGGTGGCGAGCCACTTCGAGTGGCAGATCAAGACCTTCTGGTACGGGCTGGCGGGCGCCGTCGTCTCGTGGCTGCTGATGTTCGTGCTGATCGGCTTTCCGCTGATGATCGCAGTCGTCGTCTGGGTGATCTACCGGATCGTCAAGGGATGGCTGGCGCTGGCGGAGAACAAACCGGTGGATGCGACGAAGCTGGTGTGAGTCGTCCGATCAACGGAACGGTCGACGAGCGAGCTTTTCCGGGCTCGTTTGTCTCGTCGCGTGTCAGCCTGCGCCCGACGACCAACTTGCCGCGCAGGGTGGGCATTACCGCTTCGTACTGACGGGCTCTGTCCAAGTCCAGTAGCGGCTACGAAACGACCGGCGGCGTACTCTCGGGGTACGGTGGTCGCTGCCGATGATTGGCCCTACTCGCCACAGCTCGTGGAGCGCAGCGCTGGCGCTTCGCCATGGATCACGATGGATCCTGGCGTTGCTCGCGCTGCACCTGGTGCTGGTGCTGCCCGATTACCCCGACTCCGCGGGCTGGGCGGCGTGGATTCGCGTGCCGGTCGAGCTGCCGATCGCCGTCCTGATCCTGCTGATGTGGCCGCTGCTGCAGTGGTCGGCTGCTGCCGGGCTGGGTTTGGTTGTCCTGGTCAAGTTCGCCGATATCGCATCGCATGCGAGTCTCGGCCGGCCTTTCCACCCGATGCTGGACCTGCATCTCGTCGGCGCGAGCTTCGAGTTGCTGGCAGGGGCACTCGGCCCGGCCGGCACCGCTGCGCTCGCGGCAGCAACGCTGCTGGCCTGGGTCTTGTCGGTCATCGTGCTGTATCGCGCAGTTGGAGCGCTGCGTCCATCGCCGCGCCTGCGCGGGCGCCTGGTGGCAATCGCAGCCGTTTCGACGATCGTCGTCAGCGGCATCCATCTGGCCGCCGTCCACGGGCGCATGCCGGCGCTCACCACGGCCGCAACGAGCGAGTTGGTCGGCGAGCATCTGCTAAGCATCCGGCACAGCCTGGCCGATCGCGCGCGGTTCGGTGCCGAACTGGCGGACGACGCGTTCACGAACGTGCCGTCGGATCGTCTGCTGGCGCGTCTGCGGGGGATCGACGTCCTGTTCGTGTTCGTCGAATCGTACGGCCGCAGCACGCTGGAACGGCAGCCATACGCGTCGATCGTGCAGGGGGCACTCGCGGACTTCGAGCGTGCCGTGGAGGTAGCGGGATTCGGCGTCCGCAGTGCCTGGATGACGGCGCCGATCCGCGGAGGGCAGAGCTGGCTGGCCCATGCGACGCTGCTCTCGGGACTGAAGATCGACGACCAGCGACGCTACGAGAGCCTGGTCGTCAGCGAACGGCAGACGCTGGTCGCCGACTTCCGGCGCGCCGGATGGCGCACGCTCGCCGTCCTGCCCGCCAACCGCAGGCCGTGGCCGGAAGGGCGCTTCTACGGGTTCGATCGCGTCTACGCTGCGAAGGATCTCGGCTACGCGGGCGAGTCCTTCGACTGGATCACGATGCCCGATCAGTACACGCTGTCGGCGCTCGAGCGTCTCGAACTCGATCGCCGCGATCGACCGCCGATCATGGCAACCGTCGCGCTGATCTCCAGCCACGCGCCGTGGACCCCGCTTCCTCCGCTGCTCGATTGGGAAGCGATGGGCTACGGAGCGGTGTTCACGCGCGAGCTTCGGTCGGGCGATGCGCCCGCGGTCGTCTGGCTCGACCCCGAACGCGTGCGCGCGCAGTACCTCCGCTCGATCGGGTACGTGCTGCGCACGATCCAGTCGTGGCTGGTCGCGCGCGGTCGCGACAACGAGCTGTTCGTCGTGGTCGGTGATCATCAGCCCGCGCGGATCATCAGCGGCGACGACACGTCGTTCGAAGTCCCGATCCACCTGCTCGCCCGTGATTCGCGCCTCCTCGATGCGATCGCAGGACCGGACTGGAGCCGCGGGATGCGCCCCGATCCGGAGGCACCAACGTGGCCGATGGAGGCGATCCGCGGGCGTTTTCTCGAGGTCTTCACGGTGCCGGCGCTCTGAAGCCGCCGTCGGAACGATACTGAACGAACCGGTACGATTCGGCCCGTACCGACCGCATCGAATGCAAGCGCCCGTATCCCGGCTGATCGCGCACCTCGACATGGACGCCTTCTACGCGTCCGTCGAGTTGCTGCGCTACCCCGAGCTGCGCGGGCTGCCGCTGGTGATCGGCGGCGGCAGCGCCAGCCGGCCCACGCTGCGCGCCGACGGGACCCGCGCCTTCGCGCGGCTGCGCGACTATCACGGCCGCGGCGTGATCACCACCAGCACCTATGAAGCGCGCGCGTTCGGCGTGTTCTCGGCGATGGGGATGATGAAGGCCGCGCGGCTCGCGCCCGACGCGCTGCTGCTTCCCTGCGATTTCGATGAGTATCGACGGTGCTCGCGCCTTTTCAAGGCGGCGGTGCGCGCGCTCACGCCCGTGGTCGAGGACCGCGGCATCGACGAGATCTACATCGACCTCAGCGATGTCCCCGGCGCGCGGGCGGATGGCGGTCGCGCGATCGGGCTGGCGCTGAAGCAGGCGGTGCGCGAGGCGACCGGCCTGAGCTGCTCGGTGGGCGTCGCGCCGAACAAGCTGCTGGCGAAGCTGTGCTCGGAGTTCGACAAGCCCGACGGACTCACGTTGCTCGCGCAGGCCGACGTCGCCCAGCGCGTCTGGCCGCTGCCGGCGCGCAAGATCAACGGCATCGGACCGAAGGCTTCGGAGAAGCTCGCCTCGTTCGGCCTGCACACGGTCGGTGACGTGGCCGCCGCGGATCCTGCGATGCTCGTGGAGCGCTTCGGCGCGAGCTACGGGAAATGGCTGCACGACGCCGCTCACGGCATCGATTCGCGACCGGTCGTCACCTTCCGCGAACCGAAGTCGATCAGCCGCGAGACGACCTTCGAGCGCGACCTGCACGCCGTGCGCGACCGTGCAGAGCTCGGCAGGATCTTCACCGCGCTATGCGAGCAGCTGGCCGACGACCTGCAGCGCAAGGGCTACGCGAGCCGGACGATCGGCATCAAGCTGCGCTTCGACGATTTCCGCATCGTCACACGAGACCTGACGCTGTCCGGGCACACGAGCGAGGCGCGCACGATCCGGCGCGCGGCCGGCGAGTGCCTGAAGCGAGTCGATCTCACGCGTCGCCTGCGGCTTCTCGGGGTGCGTGCCGCGGCACTCGCCCGACGAGGCGATGCTGCCTTGCGCGCACCGCCATCGAAAGGGCCGCTCGTCGCGAGCGAGCCGGCGTCGTTCAACGATCTGCAACGGGACCGCAGCCTGCCGCTGTTCTGAGCGCGATACCTCGGTCGAACGCCGGGCTCCGAGACGTGCGCGCTACATCAGCACGATGTCGTACTGCTCCTGCCCGTACACCGGCTCGACCTGCAACGAGATGCGCTTGCCGATCGCGTCGCCCAGCGCCGCCAGCGGCTGTGCCTCCTCTTCGAGGAAGAGGTCCACCACCTGCTGCGACGCGACGATGCGGAACTCCCTCGGCTCGAACTGCCTCGCTTCGCGCTGGATCTCGCGCAGGATCTCGTAGCAGACGGTGCGCGCGGTCTTCACCAGCCCCTTGCCTTCACAGGTAGGGCAGGGCTCCATCAACTGGTGCGCGAGCGACTTGCGCGTGCGCTTGCGCGTCATCTCGATCAGCCCGAGCGAGGTGAAGCCGTTCACGCCCGATCGCGTGCGGTCGCGGGCGAGCGCCTTGCGCAGCTCCTGCAGCACCTGGTCGCGGTGCTCGCTGCTCGTCATGTCGATGAAGTCGATGACGATGATGCCGCCGAGGTTGCGCACGCGCAGTTGGCGCGCGATCGCGTGCGCGGCTTCGAGGTTCGTGCGGAAGATCGTGTCGTCGAAGTTGCGTCCGCCGACGTAGCCGCCGGTGTTGACGTCGATCGTCGTCAGCGCCTCGGTCTGGTCGATGATCAGATAGCCGCCCGACTTCAGGTCGACGCGCCGGGACAGCGCGCGCGCGATCTCGTTCTCGATGTTGTGCATCTCGAAGATCGGCCGCTCGCCGGCGTAGGGGCGCAGCCGCTCGCGCATCGACGGCATGTAGGCGGCGGCGAAGTCGGCGAGCTCGGCAAGCGCGTCGGGCGAGTCGACGAGGATCGACGTCGTCTCGTCGGTGGCGATGTCGCGCAGCACCCGCTGCGCCAGGCTCAGCTCCTGGTACAGCATGGCCGGCGCGCTGCGGCGGCGGCTCTCGTCGAGGATCTCGCGCCAGCGTCGGCGCAGGTAGGCGACGTCGGCGGCCAGGTCCTCGTCGCAGGCGTCCTCGGCGGAGGTGCGGACGATGAAGCCGCCTTTCTCGTCTTCGGGGATGAGCTTCTGCAGCCTGGCGCGCAGCGCCTGTCGCCCGGCCTCGTCCTCGATGCGCTGCGACACGCCGATGTGCGGATCCTGCGGCAGGTAGACGAGCATGCGGCCGGCGATGCTGATCTGGGTGGACAGGCGCGCGCCTTTGGTGCCGAGCGGATCCTTGATCACCTGGACCAGCAGCGGCTGGCCTTCGAACAGCACCTTCTCGATCGGCGCCGGCGGATTGCCGCCGTTCGAGCCGCCGCGCGACTGGAATACGTCGGCCACGTGCAGGAACGCCGCGCGTTCCAGGCCGATGTCGAGGAATGCCGACTGCATGCCGGGAAGCACGCGGGAGACTCGGCCGAGGCAGATGTTGCCGGCGAGCCCTCGCGTGCTCGCGCGCTCGATGTGCAACTCCTGGATCGCCCCCTGCTGCACGACGGCGACGCGCGTTTCGTGCGCCGAGTGGTTGACCAGGATCTCTTCGGTCATCGGGTGCCGGCGCCGCGCAGCAACCGGGCCGTCTCGTACAGGGGGAGACCCATGATACCGGAGTGACTGCCCTCGATTCGCTGCACGAAGCGGGCGGCCGCGCCCTGGATCGCGTAGGCGCCGGCCTTGCCGAAAGGCTCACCGCCGGCGACGTACGCGTCGATCTCGTGCGCTCGCAGGCGAGCGAAACGCACGCGCGAGACGTGCATCGCAATGCGCTCGCGATGCGCGCTAGCCACCACTACCGCGGTCAGCACGCGATGCGTGCGACCCGACAACTCGCCAAGCATGCGGCGCGCGTCATCGGCGTCGGCCGGCTTGCCGTAGATGCGGCCGCCGACCGCCACCGTGGTGTCGCTCGCCAGCACCGGTGCATCGGGGCCGCCGCGACGAGCCAGCCGCGCGCGGGCCGCCGCCGCCTTGGCGCGCGCGACGCGCTCGACGTAGCGCGTCGGCGATTCGCCGGGCAGCGGCAGCTCGAGCGCCTCGTCGTCCTCGTCGTCTTCGGACAGCAACAGTCGAAAGCGCACGCCGATCTGCCGCAGCAATTCCTGGCGGCGTGGGCTGCGCGATGCGAGCCAGACGAAATCGGCGGATGGTTCCTGCTGCGCCGGCGATCCGTTCTTCGATGCCGTCATCGGCCGCCTGCGTCGCCTCGGTGGTACGGGTGGCCGCTGCCGATCGACCACGCGCGAAACAGTTGCTCGGCGAGCACGACGCGAACCAGCGCATGCGGCAGCGTGAGGCTGGACAGCCGAAGCTTCTCGTCGGCGCCCGCGAGCAACGACCGGTCGAGTCCGTCGGGGCCGCCGATCACGATCGCCACCGGTCGCGCATCGCGCTGCCAGTCGCGCACGCGTTGCGCGAAAGCGATCGAGTCGTCTTCGGCGCCGCGCTCGTCGAGCGCGACGAGGCGCGCTCCCTGCGGCAGCGCGGCGCGGATGCGCACCGCTTCGCGCTGCATCCAATTGGCAGCGTCGCCCGAGGCGCCGCGCGCCTCGGCGCGCACCTCGCGCCATTCGACCCGCCACTCGGGCGGCAGCCGGCGCAGGTAGTCGGCGACCGCCGCATCGACCCACGCGGGCATCTTCGTGCCGACGGCGACGATGCGCAGGCGCATCGCCGCGTCATCCGTCCGATGCGCGCTTCGTCGCCGTCCGCTTCGTCGCGGGCCGTTTCGCCGCGACCCCTTTCGTCGCGACCCCTTTCGCCGCGGTGCGTTTCGTCGCGGTCTTCGCCGGTGCCTTTGCCGCCGTCTTCGCCGCCGTCTTCGCCGCCGTCTTCGCGCTTCGCTTCGCGGGCGCTTTCGCGGGCGCCTTCGCGGGCGCCTTCGCGGGCGTCTTCCCCGCCGCGCGTCGCGTTCCCGCCGCGGCCGGCGTCGTCGCTGCGACACGCATGCGCACCGGCTTGGCGCCCCACAGTTCCTCGAGGTTGTAGTACTGCCGGATCGCCGGCTGCATCACGTGCACGACGATGTCGCCGAGGTCGACGAGGACCCATTCGCCGGTTTCGGCGCCTTCCATCGAGACGACCGGGGCGCCGGATTCCTTGACCTTTTCGCGCACGTGCGAGGCCAGCGCGCGCGTCTGGCGGTTCGAGGTGCCGGTGGCGATGATGACGCGATCGAAGAGTTCAGTCTGCGCCGTAGTGTCGAAGACCCGGACGTCCTGGGCCTTGATGTCGTCGAGGGCGTCGACGACGACGCGTTGCAGCTTTCTCGGATCCATCCGGTTCCTTCTTGTTGCGATTCGGGAACGCGGGCCCGTGCGCCAATCCGGTTCAGCGCGTTCCGGGTGCCGCGCGGTACAGCCGGTTCCGGTCAATATAGTCGAGAACGCCGGGCGGCAACAATTCAACGGGCGCCTCGCCACGGGAGATCCGTTCGCGCAGATCGCTGCCCGACACCGGCATCGGCGGCATCGGGAAGAAGACGATCGATCCGGCCGGCGCGTCGGGAAGCTCGATCTGCGACCGCTGGTCGACGAGCGCGCGTACCCGCGCATCGAGCCCTTCGAGCGCGTCGTCGGCACGGCGTGCGACCGCCAGGTGCGCGTAGCGCAGCAGTTCTTCCCAGCGATGCCAGGTGGGCAGGTTGCGCAGTTGATCGCTGCCGACGATCCATGCGAGCGCCACCGCTTCGCCGAGTTGCGCGCGCAACTCGATCAGCGTGTCGATCGTGTAGCTCGCGCCGGCCCGCTGCGTCTCGCGCTCATCGATCCGCGTGCGCGGCAGCTCGGCCGCCGCGATTCGCAGCATCGCGATGCGCTGCTTCGCGTTCGCGCCGGCACGGGCTTTCTGCCACGAACGTCCGGTGGGAACGAACCGCAGTTCGTCGAGCGCCAGGTGCGCGAGCGCCGCGCGCGCGAGGGCGACATGCGCCACGTGAACGGGGTCGAAGGTGCCGCCGAGCAGGCCGATCCGGCGTCGCGGCGGGAAGTCGTGCGCGCCGCGTGCGCCGGGCATCAGACCCAGTCGCGCGGGACGAGGAACCCGGCGAGCCGCGTCTCGGGCGATCCGGGTTCGGGGTGAAAGTCGTAGCGCCAGCGCGCCAACGGCGGCATCGAGCACAGGATCGACTCGGCTCGCCCGCCCGACTGCAGGCCGAACAGCGTGCCGCGGTCGTAGACGAGGTTGAACTCGACGTAGCGTCCGCGACGCCATGCCTGGAACTCGCGTTCGCGTTCGCCGAAGGGTTCGTCGCGATGGCGCACGACGATCGGCGCATAGGCGCCGATGAAGGCGTCGCCCACCGAGCGCAGCAACGCGAAGCAGTGCGCGAATCCGTCGTCGTTCAGGTCGTCGAAGAAGATGCCGCCGACGCCGCGCGCCTCGTTGCGGTGCTTCAGGAAGAAGTATTCGTCGCACCAGCGCTTGAAGCGTGGATAGAGGTCCCCCCCGAACGGATCGAGCGCCTGCTTGCACGCGCTGTGGAAGCGGACGACATCCTTCTCGAACGGGTAATACGGCGTGAGGTCCATGCCACCGCCGAACCACCATACGGGGTCGGCGCCGTCGCCGCTTGCGCCCGCCACGAAGAAGCGCACGTTCATGTGCACCGTGGGCACGTACGGATTGCGCGGATGCAGCACGAGCGAGACGCCCATCGCCTCGAACGCGCGGCCGGCGATCTCGCCGCGATGCGCGCTCGCCGACGGCGGCAGCCGCGTTCCGTGCACGTGCGAGAATAGCACTCCGGCCCGTTCGAAGACGCCGCCTTCCTCGAGCACGCGCGTGACGCCGCCGCCGCCCTCGGCGCGCTCCCAGGTATCGGTGCGAAACGCGTGCCCGTCGATCTCTTCGAGCGCGGCGACGATGCGCGTCTGCAGCCCCGCCAGCCAGTCGCGCACCGCACCGACGTCGACGACGGACGCGGGTTCGGGCGGAACGAGATGCGGCTTCACGGGATCACTTCGGAGCGTGCCGCGCGGACGCCGCGCGCGAACCGATGTCGCGCCGGTACTGCATGCCCTCGAAACGGATCGAGTCGATCGCGCGATACGCCCGCGCCTGCGCGATCTTCGGCGAATCGCCGAGCGCCGTTACGCACAGCACCCGCCCGCCCGCGGTGACCACGCGCCCGTCCTCGAGCGCGGTTCCCGCATGGAACACCCAGCAGTCGTCGTCGACCGTGGCGCCGGCGTGCGGCAGTCCGACGATCTCGTCGCCCTTCTGCGGGGCGTCGGGATAGCCGCCGGCGGCGAGCACGACGCCGACGGCGGTACGGCGATCCCATTCGATGGAGGCGCGATCGAGCGTGCCGGCGAGTGCGTGCTCGATGACGGCGACCAGATCGTTCTTCATGCGAACGAGGATCGGCTGCGTCTCGGGGTCGCCCATGCGGCAGTTGAACTCGAGCGTGCGCACTGCGCCGCCGGGCTCGATCATCAGGCCTGCATAGAGGAATCCGGTGTACGGCGTGCCGTCGGCGGCCATTCCCTCGACGGCCGGGCGGATGATCTCGCGCAGCACGCGCGCATGGATCTCGGGGGTGACGGCGGGCGTGGGCGACACGGCGCCCATGCCACCCGTGTTCGGGCCGCGGTCGGCATCGTGCAGTCGCTTGTGGTCCTGGCTGGAGGCGAGCGGAACGACGTGATGCCCATCGACCAGGACGATGAAGCTCGCCTCTTCGCCGTGCAGGAAATCCTCGATGACGACGCGCGAGCCGGCGTCGCCGAGCCGGTTCGCGGTGAGCATCGTGTCGATTGCCTCGTGCGCCTGCGCGAGCGAGGTCGCGACGACGACGCCCTTGCCGGCCGCCAGTCCGTCGGCTTTCACGACGATCGGCGCGCCGCGCTGCTCGACCCAGGCATGCGCGGCCTGTGCGTCGGAGAAGCTCTCCGAGGCTGCGGTGGGAATGCCGTGCCGCTGCATGAAGGTCTTCGCGAAGTGCTTCGATGCCTCGAGCTGGGCGGCGCGTCGTGTCGGCCCGAAGATGCGCAGATGCCGTGCGCGGAACCGATCGACGATGCCGGCGGCCAACGGCGCCTCCGGCCCGACGACGGTGAAGGCGATCGCCTCGCGCTCTGCGAAGTCGGCGAGCGCATCGATGTCGGTGAGCGGCACGTTCACCAGGCCCGGCTCGCGCGCGGTGCCGCCGTTGCCCGGCGCGACGTAGACGCATTGCACGCGCGGCGAGCGCGACAGCTTCCAGGCGAGCGCGTGTTCGCGACCGCCGGCGCCGACGACGAGGAGCTTCATGTTCTCTGGTCCGTTGGCCCGGCTTCGCGCCGCTCGGGCATCGACGTTTCGTTCATTCCGTTTCGTCGAACGCCGCGTTGGTGTAGACCTGCTGCACGTCGTCGACGCCCTCGATGGCGTCGAGCAGCTTTTGCATCCTGGCGGCGTCTTCGCCGGCGAGCGCGACTTCGTTCGACGGGCGCATCGTGACCTCGGCGACCGCGGCGACGAGCCCGGCCGCTTCGAACGAATGCTTCAGCGCGGGGAAGTCGCCCGGCTCGCACAGCACCTCGATGCCTCCTTCGTCGTCGGTGGCGACGTCGTCGGCGCCGGCCTCGATCGCGATTTCCATCACGCGGTCTTCCGAGGTGCCCGGTTCGAACAGGAACTGGCCGCAGTGGCGAAACAGGTAGGCGACCGAGCCGTCGGTGCCGAGGTTTCCGCCGTTCTTCGAGAATGCATGACGCACTTCGGCTACCGTGCGCACGCGATTCTCGGTGAGGCAATCGACCATCACCGCCGCGCCGCCGATGCCGTAGCCTTCGTAGCGGATCTCCTCGTAGGTGACGCCCTCGAGGCCGCCGGCGCCGCGCTGGATCGCGCGCTGCAGCGTGTCTTTCCCGATGTTCGCATCGGAAGCCTTCTCCAGCGCCAGGCGTAACCGCGGGTTGGAGGCGGCGTCGGCGCCGCCCATCTTCGCGGAGACGGTGACCTCACGGATGATTCGCGTGAACAGCTTGTTGCGCTTGGCGTCCTGGCGGTTCTTGCGATGCTGGATATTGGCCCACTTGGAGTGACCGGCCATCCCTTCCTCTCGTGGTGACCGCGCCCGGCGGTCCACGCGGGTCGTGCGTCGCTTGCGCGCGCCGTTGCCGGCGTGGTCGAATGTTCGAATTCGAGCCCGGGATTTTAGCATTCCACCATGAGCGAACCGTTGATGATCGCGCGCAACGAGCGCACCGAATTGTTCCTGTTGCCGGGCATGTCGAACCGGCACGGACTGGTCACCGGCGCCACCGGCACCGGCAAGACGGTCACGTTGCAGGTCATGGCCGAACGCTTCTCGTCGATCGGCGTTCCGGTGTTCGCCGCCGACGTCAAGGGCGATCTCGCCGGAATCTCGCAGTCGGGCGAGCTCACGCCGAAGCTGAAGGAGCGGCTCGACCGGCTCGGCTTCCAGCCGCCGGCGTTCGGCGGTTCGCCGATTGCGCTGTGGGACGTCTACGGCGAGAAGGGCCATCCGCTGCGCGCCACGATCTCCGACATGGGTCCGCTGCTGCTCGCGCGCATGCTTGCGCTGAACGAGACGCAGGAGGGCGTGCTGCACATCGTGTTCCGCGTCGCCGACGAGCAGGGACTGCTGCTGCTCGACGCGAAAGACCTGCGTGCGATGCTGCAGTTCGTCGGCGAGAACGCGAAGACCTTCACCACCGCCTACGGCAACATCTCGGCGGCTTCGATCGGTGCGATCCAGCGCGGGTTGCTCACGCTCGAGCAGCAGGGCGGCGACCGGTTCTTCGGCGAGCCGATGCTGAACATCGACGACCTGATGCAGACCGACGCCAAGGGGCGCGGCATCGTCAACATCCTCGCCGCCGACCGCCTGCTGAACGCGCCGAAGCTGTACGGCACTTTCCTGTTGTGGCTGCTCTCCGAGTTGTTCGAGCGCTTGCCGGAGGTCGGCGATCGCGACAAGCCCAAGCTCGTCTTCTTCTTCGACGAGGCGCACCTGCTGTTCGACGATGCGCCCAAGGTGCTGCTCGATCGCATCGAGCAGTTGGTCCGACTGATCCGCTCGAAGGGCGTCGGCGTGTTCTTCGTCACGCAGAACCCGCTCGACATCCCCGACTCGGTGCTCGGACAGCTCGGCAACCGCGTGCAGCACGCATTGCGCGCGTTCACCGCGCGCGACCAGAAGGCAGTGCGTGCCGCAGCGCAGACGATGCGCGCCAACCCTGCCTTCGACACCGAGAAGGCGATCACCGAACTCGGCGTCGGCGAGGCGCTCGTGTCGATGCTCGACGAAAAGGGGCGCCCCGGCGTCGTCGAGCGCGCCTTCGTCGCGCCGCCCGCCTCGCGCATCGGGCCGATTTCCGACGAGGAGCGCGCAACGCTGGTGCGCACGTCGAACGTCGTCGGCATCTACGACAAGACCGTCGATCGCGAATCGGCGTACGAGAAGCTGCAGAACCGGGCCGCAGCGCAGCCGCCGGCCGACTCGAGCGCCGGTCGTGCGGCCCCGGGAGGCGCCGAGGCGTCGAGCGGCGGGGTCGGAGGCATCTTTCGCGATGCCCTCGGTGGTCTGATGACCGGCAGCGGCCGCAAGGACTCCGCGGTCGAAGCAATGGCCAAGAGCGCGGCGCGCTCGATGGGCTCGACGATCGGCCGCGAGCTGATCCGGGGGGTGCTCGGGACGCTGCTGGGCGGGAGCACGCGGCGTCGCTGAGGGCTGGCGCGGAGGGCGCACCGAACGAGCTGCGTTCAGGCGCCGACCCCTTCCTCCCGGCTCGCTGCCAGATAGGACTGGAGCGTGTCCCTGATGTGCTCGGCGAGCAGCGTCTGCGAACGTTTCACGTCCGCGCTGCGAACGGCCTCCATGATGCGCTCGTGATTCGCCTGGCAGTGCCCGACTCTTTCGTTCTCCTCGGGCAGGCGCGACCGCAGCGCGCGGATCTTGTGTGCGACGAGCGCGTACGACCCCTGCAGATACGGATTGCGGCACGCGTTCACGATCGCTTCGTGGAACGCCTGGTCGAGGCGCGGCAGCGCGGCGAGATCGTGCGCCGCGTGCGCACGCGCCATCTGCTCGACGTTGCGTTCGAGCCGCCTTCGCACGCCGGCGGCGTCGGCGTGCATCGCCTCGGCGAGCGCCGCGCACTCGATGATCTCGCGGAAGCGGCATACGTCGCGCACGCCGGTTTCGTCGAGCGAGAACACGAAGCTGCCGCGTTGCGCGTGCACCTGCACCAGGCCCTCGCCCTGGAGGCGCAGCAGCGCCTCGCGCACGGGGGTCTTGCTGATCCCCATGCCCGCGGCGAGCGAAGCCTCCGACAGTTGCTCGCCGAAGCGGTATCGACCATCGACGATCGCATCGCGAATGCGCGCGACGGCGAGCTCGGTGAGCGTCTTCGGCCGTTCGACGCGGGCATGGAGCTCGCGGCGCGTTCCGGGCGCCGCGCCCGGCGTCGCTTCGTGCGTGCGCGGAGGCTTGCGCGACAGGCGGGCGGGGCGCTCGACGACGCTCATGTTCAGGCCTCTTTCCTCGCGAGCAGCCGGCGCACCTCCTCGGGGCGCGGCAGCGGTGCGACGGCGCCGAAGCCCGTGGTCGACAGCGCGGCGGCGGCGTTCGCATAGCGCGCTGCGTCGCGCAGCGAGTCGCCGGCCGCGATGCGCGCGAGGCACGCGCCGCAGAAGCAATCGCCGGCCCCGGTCGCGTCGACCGTCGCGACCGCTTGTCCGCCGATGCGCTCGCGAGTCGCTCCGTCGCTGACGATGACGCCGTCGGCGCCGAGCTTAAGGAAGACGACGCGCGCGCCGAGTCCGTGGGCCCAGTCGACGAGCGCGTCCGGGTCTTCACGGCCCGAGAGCGCACGCGCGTCCTCCAGGCTCGGGAAGAACCAGTCGGCCAGCGAGGCGGCAAGGCCGATCATCGCGCGTGCACGCGCGAGCGGCCACAGCCGCGTGCGCAGGTTCGAGTCGAAGGAGACCTGAGTGCCGTGCGAACGCGCGGACTCGAACGCGGCGAGCACGGTGTCGCCGGCGTTCGGGGAGATCGCCATGCTGATGCCGGAGGCGTGAACGATGCGGCTCGCGCGCACGGCACCGTCGGTGACGTCCTGCGGGCGCATGCGGCTCGCAGCCGACCCGGCGCGCAGGTACGAGAACTCGTGGCCGCCCGGGCCGTGCGAGACGAAATACACGCCCGTGTGGGCGTCGGGGTCGACGCCCACCGCCTCGACGTCGACGCCCTCGCGAAGCCAGAGCTCGACGAACATCCGCCCGAAGGCGTCGTCGCCGACGCGCGTGCCGTACGCCACGCGCGCGCCGCTACGCGCGGCCGCGATGATCATGTTCGAGGTATCGCCGCCGAAGCCTTGCAGGTAGTCGGGCGCGCCCGGCTTTGTCTGGTTGAACTCGACCATCGGCTCGCCGATCGAGAAGAGGTCGAATCGCCTTGTGTCGTCCACGTCTTCGTCGTTCCCCGATGGCTCGCCTGGCTGACGTTCAGATGCGCCCGTACTTTGCCAGACCCTGGCGCAGCGATTTCGCTTCGACGATCAGGCGCGCCTGTTCGAGTTCGCGCGCATCGATGTCGCGGGCCATCGCGAGGACTTCCTCCGCATGATCCCGGGGAACGACGACGACGCCGTCGACGTCGCCGACGATCCAGTCGCCGGGCTTCACCTCGATTCCGCCGCAGGTGACAGCCACGTTGGAAGCGACCGTGCGAAAGCGTCCCACGGTAGTGCCCGGGGATACCGCGCGCGCGATGACCGGGAAATCGTAGTCGCGCCGGATTTCGGCGATGTCGCGCACGCCGCCGTCGAGGACGGCACCCGCCATGCCGCGTGCCCACGCTCCGGCGGTCATCAGTCCGCCCCAGACGGCCACGTCGGGCTCGCCGCCGATCGCGATGACGATCACGCTGCCCGGCGCGGCCTCGTCGATGAGATCGAGCGCGTGCTGCGGCGGAACCGACTCGGTCGTGGGCTCCTCGAGGACGGTTACGGCAGGCCCGACGATGCGCCGTTCGTTGATGCGCGGCTTCAGCGCGTGCTCCATGTAGCCGCGCCTGCCGCAGACTTTGTCGACGGCGTCGGCGACGGAGGCCGTGGCGACCTCGCGGAATCCCGTGAGCAACTCTTCCCTTGTCATTTCATGCTCCCTTGTTGCAGATAGCGCCGGGCGTTCGCGACAACGGCGCCGCGGTCTGCGCGCGCGAGTGCGTCGCGGTCGACCAGGCAGCTGCCGGCGCCGACCATCGCAGCGCCGGCCTTCAGGTAGGCGGCGATGCGTTCGTCGTCGATGCCGCCGGTCGGACACAGGCGAATGCCCGGAAAGATCGATTTCAGCGCCGCGACGTGCGCGGGCCCGCCGGTGGACGCGGGGAACACCTTGACGAAGTCCGCACCTTCCTCGACCGCAACGGCGACCTCGGCCGGCGTGAATGCGCCGATCAGCGCCGCGCGCTGCACGGCACGGCAGCGCGCGGCGACGCCGCGCACCGGGTAGGGCGTGACGAGGAAGGCGGCGCCCTGCGCAAGGCAGGCTTCGGCGCTCGCCACGTCGACGACGGTGCCCGCCCCGACGAGACTGTCGGGGCGCTCGCGCACGAGCCTGCCGACGAGCGCTTCTGCCCCGGGCGTCGTCATCGTGATCTCGAACACGCGAAAACCGGCTTCGTGCAGGCACCCGACCGCATCGAGCGTTTCCTGCGCGCCGGACAGGCGAAGCACCGGCAACACGCGTTGCGCCGACAGGCGCGCGACGATCTCTTCACGCGTCATGGCTCGCTCGCGTGCGTGTGCCGGCGCTGCAAGCCGTCGCTCACGGTCTGGCGGTCTTCTCGATCGCCTGGAACAGGCTGTCGACGTACGCCTTGCCGATTTCCTTCTCGGCCCACGCCCGAACCGGCGGTTGCGACAGCTTGCGGAACTCGCCGACCTGCGCCGGCGTCAACTCGGTGACCTCCATGCCGAGTTTCTCCAGGATGGGTTTGGCGTTGCGGTCCTGGTCGGCGGTCATCTTCCTGTGGATCGCAATCGCCTTCTTCGTGCCCTCGTCTACCGCCGCCCGCTCGGTCGGCGTCAGTCCCTGGTAGAAGCGCTCGTTGATCAGGTAGCCGTGCACGCTCCAGACGTGGCCGTCGAGCGTCACGTATTTCTGGTGCTGGTACAGGCTGGCTGCGAGGATGTTCGTCACGCCGTTCTCCTGGCCGTCGACGACTTTCTGCTGCAGCGCCGCCGGCAGCTCGGCCCACGGAATCGCCGACGGCGAAGCACCCAGCGACTCGACCAGGATCTTGAACACCGGCGACGGCTGGATGCGGATCTTCATTCCCTGCATGTCGGCGGGTGACTTGATTGGCCGCAGGCTGTTGGTGAAGTGACGCACGCCGTTGTCGGCCAGTCCGAGCAGGCGGATGCCCTGCTTCTTCACAATGTCGTCCGAGAAGCCCTTCAGCCAATCGCTGTCGTAGACGCGCCAGGCGTGCTCGTGATTCTCGTAGAGGAACGGAATGCCGAGCACGCCGATGGGCTTGTACACGGTGGCGATTGCGCCGTCGTGGGCCACCGCCATCTCGAGGGCGCCCATCTTGACGGCTTCCATCGTCGGCTGGTCCTTGCCGAACTGGCCGGCCGGGAAGATCTCGACCTTGATCGAGCCGTTCGTCGCGCGCTCGACGTGCTCCTTGAACGCAAGTGCGGCGGCGTGYTTCGGCTGGTCTTCCYTKGCMGGCTGGAAGTGCGCGTACTTCAGCGTCTTCTGCGCGGCGGCCGGTGCCGCGAACGCGAACGATGCCGCGGCGAACGCGGCGAGCAGCATTCGGGTCTTCATCTGCGTCTCCTTCGGTGGGGGTCAGTGCGAGTAGCCGAACATCGCCGGTACGGCGGTGCTCAGCGCGGGGAACAGGAGCACGAGCAGCAGGACGACGAGCTCGGCGGCGAGCAGCGGCAGCACGGCGCGCGCCAGGCGATCGAGGCGCAAGCGCGCCACCGACGCCATCACGAACAGCACGGCGCCCACCGGCGGCGTGATCATCCCGATCGTCAGGTTCAGCACGACCGCCATCGCGAACTGCAGCGGCGGGATGCCGAACTGGTCGGCGAGCGGCCCGAGCACCGGCACGAGGATGATCACTGCCGGCAGCGTGTCGATGAACAGCCCGCAGACGAGCACGAAGCCGGCGACGATCAGCATCACGAGCAGCGGGTCGGAGGTCATCTGCCCGATCGACGCGGCGATCGTCTGCGGAATCTGCAGCAGCGTGAGCAGCCAGGCGAACAGCGACGCCGTGGAGACGATGATCAGCGCCGCCGAGGTGACGAGACCGCTCTGCAGCAGCACCTTGGCGATCAGCCGCGCATTCAGCGTGCGCGTGACGAACAGKCCGACGAACAGGGCGTAGAACACGGCGACTGCCGACGCCTCGGTCGGCGTGAAGAGTCCGCCGAGGATGCCGCCGATGATGATTGCCGGCATGGCGAGGATCGGCAGCGCGCGCGTCAGTGACGCGAAGCGCTCGCCCCAGCCCAGGCGCAGCTGCGTGGTGCCGTAGCCGCGGCGCACCGAGATCCAGTGGTTGGCCGCCATCAGCGCGGCGCCGAGCAGCAGCCCCGGCAGCACGCCGGCGAGGAACAGGCCGGCGACGGTGACGCGGCTGTCGGTGAGCGCGTAGATCACCATGATGATCGACGGCGGAATGATCGGCCCGATGGTTGCCGTGGCCGCGGACAACGCTGCAGAGTAGTAACGTTCGTAGCCCGCCTTTTCCATCATCCGCATCTCGATGGCGCCGGGGCCGGCGGCGTCGGCCAGCGCCGAGCCGCTGATGCCGGCGAACAGCACCGAGGTGAGCACGTTCACGTGTCCCATGCCGCCGCGAATGTGCCCGACGATGCTCTGGGAGAAGCGCAGCAGCGCCGTCGTGATGCCGCTGGCCGTCATCAGGTCGGCGGCGAGGATGAAGAAGGGCACCGCCATCAGCGGGAAGGAGTTGATGCCGTCGAAGATGCGCTGCGGAACCGCCAGCAACGAGAACTTCCCGTCCAGCGCGAGCGCGGCTGCCCCCGATACGCCCATGACGAAGGCGATCGGCAGGCCGATCACGAGCCCGACGGCGAACAGCACGAACAACGGTGCCGTCATGCTTCGGCTCCGACGTCGTCGACGTGCTCGAAGTTCCGGTCGACGAACTCGCGCGCGAACAGGACCAGATGCAGCGCGAACAGCGTGGCGCCGATCGGGATGCCCATGTACGGGATGCCCGCCGGAATGCCGAGCATCGGCGTTTCCTGGTTCCAGGAAAAAGCGACGATCTGCGCGCCGTACCAGGCGAGGGCGGCAAGGAACGCCAGCATGATCGCGACGATCGTCCATCGCAATGCGCGCAGCAGCCAACGCGGAAGCAGTTCCTGTACGACGTCGACCGCGACGTGGCGCCCTTCGCGCAAGGCAAGTCCGGCGCCGAGCCAGGTGATCCAGATCATCTGGTACTGCGTCAATTCCTCGACCCAGACCATCGAGTGGTTGAAGGCGTAGCGGGAGACGACGTTGGCGAACACGAGGACCGACATCGTCGCCATCAGCACGATCACCATGCCCTGGTTCAAGCGGACCAGCAGCGATTCCGCGCGGGGAAGCAACTGCCGTGTAAGCGCGCTGGTGGCCGTCTCCATCGAATCTAAGATATCAGATATGAGCGGACGCGAAACCATCGGGTTCTCCCGGACTCCCCGGACGCCCGCGTCGCTATACTGATGCCGCTTTTCGGGCGGCCCGGTGATGGAGGCGCGCCCGTCCTCTCCCAGGAGCCCAAATGCCCAAGGCCATCCGCATCGAACGGACCGGCGGACCCGAAGTCATGCAGTACGTCGACGTCGAGGTCGGCGCGCCGGCGCCGGGCGAGGTGCAGGTGCGCCACGAGGCGATCGGGCTGAACTTCATCGACGTCTATTTCCGCACCGGGCTGTACCCGATGCCGCTGCCAGGCGTGCTCGGGCTCGAGGCGGCGGGCGTCATCACTGCAGTGGGCGAGGGCGTTGACGCGCTGAAGGTCGGCGATCGCGTCGCCTACTGCGACCGCCCGCCGGGGTCGTACTCGCAGCTGCGCAACATGACGACGAAGTCGCTCGTGCGCCTGCCGCGCAGCATCGGCTTCGATACGGCAGCGGCGATGATGCTCAAGGGGCTCACCGTCGATTACCTGTTCCGCCGCACCTACAAGCTGCAGAAAGGGCAGACGATCCTCTTTCATGCGGCCGCCGGCGGCGTGGGGCTGATCGCGATGCAGTGGGCGCGCGCGCTCGGCGTCACCGTCATCGGCACCGTGGGCTCCGAGGAGAAAGCCGAGCTCGCGCGTCGCAACGGCTGCGCGCACGTGATTCTCTACAAGCACGAGAGCATCGTCGACCGCGTGCGCGAGATCACCGATGGAAAGATGGTTCCGGTCGTCTACGATTCGGTCGGCAAGGACACCTTCCAGGACTCGCTCGATTGCCTGCAGCCCTTCGGGCTGATGGTCAGTTTCGGCAACTCCTCCGGGCCGGTCCCGCCGATGCCGCTCACGGCGCTCAAGGGCTCGCTGTACATCACCCGGCCGTCGCTGATGTCGCACCAGGCGAATCGGCAGAACCTCGACGAGATGTCGGCCGAGCTGTTCCGCATCGTCGGCTCGGGCAAGGTCCGCATCGAGATCGACCAGCGCTACCCGCTCGCGGAAGCCGCGCAGGCGCATCGCGATCTCGAGGCGCGCAGGACGACCGGATCATCGCTGCTGCTGCCGTAAAGCGTCGGCCGCCGATGGCCGACGACGCACTCCCCGTGCTCGAGCCGGCGCGCGCGTCGTTGCGGGTCGAGACGGCGCAACCGGACGCGCCGCAACTCGAGACGCTCGACGCGAGCGCAGTGCTGCGCGCGCGCGACGATCGCCGCTTCGGCGGCGTCGCACGACTCTACGGCGACGCGGCACTCGATGCGCTCGGCCAGGCGCACGTGTGCGTCGTCGGTATCGGCGGGGTGGGCTCCTGGGCCGCCGAGGCGCTTGCCCGCTCGGGCGTCGGTTGCATCACGCTGATCGACGCCGACCACGTGGCCGAATCGAACGTCAACCGGCAGGTGCACGCGCTCGACTCGACGTTGGGCGCCGCGAAGATCGACGTCATGCGCGCGCGCATCGCGGATATCGCGCCGCGCTGCGACGTGCGCACGGTCGACGATTTCGTCACGGCGCAGAACGCCACCGATCTCGTTCCGGTCGGCGCCTTCGTCATCGATGCGATCGACGTGCCGCGCGCGAAGGCGGCGCTCGTCGCATCGGCCGTGCGTCGCCGTCAGCCGATCGTCGTCTGCGGCGCCGCCGGCGGTCGCACCGATCCGCTTCGCCTGCGTCGCGACGACCTGGCGAGAACGACGGGCGATGCGTTGCTCGCGTCGGTGCGCTCGCGGCTGCGTCGCGAGCACGGCTTCGAGCGCCGACCCGGTGCGAAGTTCGGCGTGACGGCGATCTATTCCGACGAGCAGTTTCCGGCGGCGACGCACTGCAGCGCCACGCGGGCGGGCGCCGGTTTCGCCCTTTCGTGCTCGGGATACGGATCGCTGGTCACGGTTACCGCGGCGATGGGGCTCGCTGCCGCGTCGTTCGCGCTCGCACGGATCGTTGCGGGATCGAGCGCCGCCTGATTCATGCAGGACGCCGGCACCGTCGCCGTCTATTTCGTCGCGTCGCCGCTGCAGTACCTGGCGGCCCGGCGCATCGCGCTCGACTGCGAGCCCGACGCGCGGCAGGTGCTCGTCTGGTACAAGCCGGGGATGAAGAGCGTCGTCGATCCTTCGCAGTGGGATGCCTGCGCCTACATGCCGTGGCCGCGCTGGGAGCCGCTGCCGGGGCTCTTCGGGCGGCATCGGCGACTGCGCGAGAACATCGGGCTCGTGGCGACCCTGGTCGGGAAATGCGATCGCCTGCTGCTGCACAGCGCGGTGTTCGATACGGAGGCGATCAACTATTTCCTCGGGGCGCTGCCTGCACGCGCGAGTGCGCGCGAGATGCATGCGCGAATCCTCCCGGACGGACTGATCAGCATCCGTCGCTATCCGCTTTCCGCGACGCGTCGCGCGCTGCAGTGCGTGCGTCGCCTGCGCCGGCTGGTCGATCGCGAGTTGTCGTACCGGTGCTTCGCGGGTGACCGCATCGGCTCCGATGCGCCGTTTTGCGATCGCATCTACGTCGTCCCCGGATTGCCGCACGAGTACCCGGCGGAGAAAGTCCGCGTGCTCGGGCCGCTGGTCGATCCCGTTGCAGCAGGGGAAGCGCGCCCGCCGGCGCTGCGGCGCGCGCTCGTCGTCGGCCAGCCGCTGGTCGGCGCCGGATTGCTCGCTGCCGCCGATCTCGCGCCGCTCACGCAGCGCGTGCGCGACTGGCTGGCGGCGCAGCGTTTCGACGAGATCGACTACAAGCCGCACCCGAAGGATCCGGCGCAGGAGCTTCGTCATCCCGATTACCGGGTCATCGATCCGTCGTGCCCGCTCGAGCTGCATCTTGCCCGCACCGCGTACGACGCGGTCGTCGGCGTGCGCTCGAGCGCGTTGCTTTTCGCCCGACAGATCTACCCGCGCAGCGTACCGGTCGTCTCGTTCGGCTGGTCGCAACTGAAGTTCAAGTCCGCCGATGAAGAGCGCGACATGAAAAGAGCCTTCGAGCAATGTGGAGTCTCAGTGCAATGACGATCACCGGTCCCGGTGACCGGGCCCGGGAAGCGCAACCGCTGGAGCGCCGGCTCGTCGAGGCCTTCGTCGTCGTCGTCCTGCCGCTGCACATGCTGGTGCCGACGGTGGCCGGCTGGCTGATGGTCCTCGCCGCGCTGCGCGGGCTCGTTGTGCTCGTGCGCCGTCCGTCCTTCGAGCCCCTTGATCGGCTCTATCTGGTCGCGTGCGCGGCGATCCCCGCAGCGTACGTATTGAACATGGCGCTGGCCGGTTGGGCGTTTTCGTGGCTGCATCGCCCCGCGCACCTGCTGTTTACCGGCGGGCTCGTGTTCCTGTGGATCGGACGCGTCGGACTGAGCGAACGCGCCTTGTTTCGCGCGGTCGTCCTGGCTTCGTTCACCGCGCTCGGCATTGCGCTGTTCGACGTTCTCGTGCACGGCAGCGCTCGCGTGTTCGGCTGGCGCAACCAGTGGAATGCCGTTCCTTTCGGCAACTTCTCGCTGCTGCTCGGCTTCCTCGCGTTCGCCGGCTGCATCGGCCCGATGCTCGCGGGAACGCAGGAAAGGGCGCGCGTCGCGCTCGGCCTTTCGGCGACGGCGGCCGGCATCCTCGCGTCGATCCTCGCCGGCACGCGCGGCGGCTGGCTCGCGATTCCGGTGCTGCTCGGACTGACCTTCTGGTCGGCGTTGCGCACGTACCGAGGTCGAGTGCTCTCTTCGTGGCACTTTCTTCCGGCGCTCGGCGCGATGCTCGTCTTCGTCGTCACCGCGATCCTTCTTTCCGAGAACGCGCAGCACCGCATCGACATTGCGGTCGAGCAGGTCGAGGCGTTCCTGGACGGCACTGCAAGCCGTGATTCGATCGACAGCTCCACCGAGTTGCGGCTCGAGATGTGGAGGTGGGGGCTGGAGAAGGCTGCCGAGCGTCCGCTGACCGGGGTCGGACTGGCGAATTACGATGAAGCGCGACGACAGGCGGTGGAGAGCGGCCGCATGCCGGCTGCGTTCGCCGGCCTGGCGAATCTGCACAACGAACTGATCTCGAGCCTGGCGCTCGGTGGCGTGCCGACCGCGCTCGCGGTCATCGCATTCTGGATGCTGATGGGCTCGTTGTTCGTGCGTCGAATCGGCGAGAAGGAAGTCTTTTTCTTCGCGACGAGCGGCCTGCTCGTCATTGCCGGCACCTGCATCTTCTCGATGACCGAGGGACTGTTCGGGACCAGCGCGGGAACGAAGGCGCTCGCGCTGCTGCTGGCGATTCCCGCCGGCGCGCTGCGCTACCGCGCCGCGCTTCGCGTCACCGCCGGCGCGGCAACGAAGGTCGACCGTGGGCGTTGAATCCGCGGCGGACGATCGGCCGCGCACGCTCGTCGTGCACCACCGCAGCGGGATCGGCGACCTGATCTGGCACGTTCCGTACGTCAAGGCGATCGCCGCGACGAGCCGGGGTGGACGGGTAACGCTGATGGCGCGTCCGTCGTGTCGCGCGCCCGATCTGCTCGCCGGCGAGCCTGCGATCGACGAGGTGCTCGAGTACGACTACCGGCCGCGTCGCAGCGAAGCGCGGCGCGGGCGCGATGACGGCCTGCGCGGGTTCCTGCGCATGGTCGCGCTCGTTCGATCCCGCCGCTTCGACCGCGTCTACGTCTTCTCGTCGCGCATTCGCTATGCGCTGCTCGCTTGGCTGGCCGGGATCCCGCGACGTTCGGGATTCGGTTTCTCGCGCATGCAGCGCTTCGGCCTGAACGCCGGCCCGTACATCCGCCGGCACCGGGGCGAGGGGAACTGGGTATATCCGGAGGCCACCGAGTTCGCGCGCGCGCACGGCTTCGCCGACCGCCCCTTGCTGCCGCGCATCGAGGTGCCGCAGGCGCTGCTCGAAGAAGCGGCGGGCCGGCTCGCGGCGTTGCCTGCGCCGCGCGTCGCACTCGTGATCGGCACGTCGGAGCCGAGGAAGGACTGGGGCGTGGCCAACTTCGCGCGGCTGGCGCGCGCGCTGCTCGATCGAGGCTGCAGCGTGCTCGTGCTCGGCGGCCCGGCGGAAGCGCAGGCGGCCGATCGCCTGCTCGCCGACCTCGGACACCCGAGTCGCGCCATTGCGATCTGTCGCGTTTCCGTGCTGCAATCGGGCGCGGCCTTGAAGTACTGCGCGCTTTGCATCGGCAACGACACCGGCGCGCTGAATCTCGCCGCCGCCGTCGGCGTGCCCTGTCTCGGCCTGTTCGGAACGACCCGCGCGCTGAGGCACGACCCGCAGATCGACGCGATAGAGGCAACGTCGATGCAGGCAATCGCACCGGACGAAGTGCTGCGCAGGGTCGACGCGATGGCCGTGCTTGCGGCGGTGGAGCAGGGGAGTACATCTGCCTGAACGCATCCTGATCGTGCGCACCTCCGCGATCGGCGACGTCGTCTTCACGTCGCCGCTCGCGGCGGCGCTGCGACGCACCTGGCCGCAGGCGTTCATCGCCTGGGTCGTCGAACCCGGAATCGACGCGCTCGTGGCGAACGATCCGGCGATCGATGAATGCATCGTCTGGCCGAAGAAGCAGTGGCGCGCCTTGTTGCGCTCGGGACGATGGATTTCACTCGCGCGCGAGGTTCGGCGTTTTCGCGCGATGCTGCGCGAGCGCCGCTTCGATCTCGCGCTCGACCTGCATGGTCTGTTCAAGAGCGCCTTTCTCGCATGGCTGAGCGGCGCGCCGCGCCGCATCGGCCTCGGTGCGCGGGAGGGCAGTTCGCGCTTCGTCACCGAGGTCGTGCCGCGCGACGGCGATCCTGAACGGATATCGTCGGAATACCTGCACCTGGCCCGGCATCTGCAACTGGACGTCGGCGCGTTCCTGCCGCGGCTGTATGTGAACCCCGAAGCAGCGACATCGGCTGCAGCAATGCTCGGCGAGAAGAGCCTGGCTGCCGGCGGCTACGTCGTGCTGGCCGCTTTCACCACGCGCCCACAGAAGCACTGGTTCGACGATGCGTGGCGCGATCTGTCGAAGCGGCTGCACGCCGATACCGGTCTCGTTCCGCTGTTGCTCGGAGGTCGCGCCGATCGGCCGGCAGCCGACGCGCTCTTGCGCGACGCGCCATGGATCGTGGATCTCGTCGGCCGCACCGACCTCGCGCAGGCGGCGGCGCTGGTGCGCGACGCGGCGCTCGTCATCGGCGTCGACACCGGATTGACGCACATGGGAATCGCCTTCGGCGTGCCGACCGTCGCGCTGTTCGGCTCGACCTGCCCGTACACGGTGACCGGGCGCGACAATGCGCGCGTCGTCTGGCGCCGCCTCGCCTGTTCGCCGTGCCAGCGCGCGCCCACCTGCGGCGGCCGCTTCGACTGCATGCGCGAGATCACTGCCGAGCGGGTTGCGCACGATGCGCGCCTCGCGCTCGGGCCGGCGGCCCGATGAAGGTCCTGCACGTCGAGGGTGGGCGCCACTACTACGGCGGCGCGCGCCAGGTCGTCTACCTGCTGGAGGGACTCGCGCGACGCGGCATCGAGAACGTGCTCGCCTGCCCGCCCGGCGCGGCGGTGGCCGAGCACGCGGCGCCCTTCGCCGAGGTGCTGCCCACCCCGCTGCGCGGCGACCTCGACATCGGCTTCGTCGCGCGACTGCACGCCCGCATCCGCGCCGTGCGCCCCGATCTCGTGCATCTGCACAGCCGCCGCGGCAGCGACATCTGGGGCGGAATCGCGGCGAGACTGGCCGGCGTGCCCAGCGTGCTTTCGCGTCGCGTCGACAATCGCGAGCGCGCGTGGGCGGCAGCGGTGAAGTACCGCCTCTACGATCGCGTGATCGCGATCTCCGATGGCATCCGCGACGTGCTGCTCGACGAGGGGGTGCCGGCGCAGCGCGTGCGTTGCGTGCGCAGCGCGCTCGACGCGCGGCCGTGGCTGCTGCCGGTCGACCGCGCTGCGTTTCGCAGCGAGTTCCGGCTCGACGACGACGCAATCGTCGTCGGCGTCGTTGCGCAGTTGATTCGGCGCAAGGGTCACCGCCATCTCTTCGATGCATTGAAGACGCTGCATGCCGAGCGGCCGCGCCTGCGCGTGCTGCTGTTCGGGCAAGGGCCGTTGCGCGCCGAGCTCGAGGCGCGCGCCGAGCGCGATGGGCTCGCGTCGATCGTGCGCTTCGTCGGCTTTCGCGACGACCTGCCGCGCTGGATGGGTGGCCTCGACGTGCTCGCGCACCCGGCCGACCGCGAGGGACTGGGCATCGCGCTGCTGCAGGCGCAGGCGGCCGGCGTGCCGGTTATCGCCAGCCGCGCGGGCGGAATGCCGGAGGCGGTCGACGACGGGGTGACGGGTTTTCTCGTCGCGCCCGGCGACGTCGCCGCGCTGGCCGACGCGCTGCGCCGGTTGGTCGACGATCCTGCGCTTCGTGAAAAGATGGGCGCCGCCGCGCGTGCGCGGGTGCTCGAGCGCTTCTCGGTGGACGCCATGGTCGACGGCAATCTCGCCGTCTACCGCGAGGTACTGCAGGCGCGCACGGCGCCGGGCGTTGCGTAGCAGGCGGGCGTGCACCGCGCCGGGTTCGCGTAGCGGCGCGACGCGGCGAAGTTCCGCCGTCGCTGTTCGCCGCGCTCAGCGCGCGTGGTAGCGGCCTTCGTCGTCGGCGCCGACCCGATCCTGCTCGACCAACTCGTCGAGGTGCTGCGCGATCGTGCGGCGTTCGGCGTCGAGGATCCACACCTCTTCGTAGTCCTCGGGGTAGAGCAGCCGCGCCTGCGCCAGTTCCTCGAGCGTGCGTGGCCGCTCGCGCAGCATCTCGACCAGCCGTTCGCTGCGCTCGTCGATCTTCGCGGCGTAGGCGCGCAACGCACCGAGGAAGGCTTCGCGGTCGGTGTAGGCGCCTCGATGATGCGAGGTGATCCAGACCTTTGCCTCGAGTTCGGGAAGCCGGGCGAGCGAGCGGCGGAACGCGCCCAGGTCGGAACTCGCGTCGCCGTAGTACGGACCGAAGCCGCTCAGGTCGATGTCGCCGATGAAGGCGACGCCTTCGGGCTCGGCGAGGAGCACGCAGTGACCGGCCGTGTGCCCCGGCATGTGCACCGCGCGAACGCGCGCGTGGCCGAGATCCCATGCATCGCCGTCGCGGTAGGCGATCGTGTCGGGGCGCGCGACGTAGTGGAATTCGCTGCGGATCTTCTCGTGCATCGCGTCCTTCACCGATGCCGACAGGCCGTAATGCGCGGCGAGTCCGTCCCAGCTGCGCGCCGCCTCGACGTCGCGCTCATGCGCGTAGACCTTCGCCTTCGGCAGTCGGTGCAGTCCGGCCATGTGATCTTCGTGCACGTGGCCGAGCACGACGAGGTCGGCCGATTCGAGCGCCTCGCCGAGGCGGTTGGCGACCAGCGGCGTGTCGAAGGCAGCGAGCGTGTCGGTGCCTCGCACCAGCACCTGGTTGCCGTCGGGATACTTGCCGTTCTTCTCGCCGAAGTACACGCGAACGCGGCCGAAATCCGCGTGCGGCGTTGCAGTCATCGTGCGCCCTCCTGCTGCAGCTGCGTCCATGCGAGGCGACAGGCGGCGAGGTCCCACAGTGCCTGCCCGACGCTCTTGAAGACGACGGGACCGTGCGCCGGCCGCGTCGTCTCGCCGGCGACGACGCACTCCAGGGGAACGATACGCGCCCAGTCGAGCCGCGCGCGCATCAGGTCGCCCGCTTCGCTGCGCGCTGCCTCGACGTCGTCGACGAAAACCGCGGCACGCTTCAGCAGGGCCGCCGGCAACTCGCACATCTGCGGACGGTAGGCGCCGATCGCCGCGACGAAGCCGTCGAAGCGCGGATCGTCGTCGAATAGCGGCTCGCGGCTCGAGGTGGCCGTGACGACGAGGTCGTAGCCGGCGATCGACGGCGGCGAATCGGCACAACGACTCGCCAGTCCGCTTCCGTCGAGGGCCTGCGCGAGCGCGCGTGCATGAGCGGGCGTGCGCGAATGCACCGTCACTTCGCGCAGCGGCATCACCGCGCGCAGTGCCTCGACGTGCGCTCGCGCCTGCACACCCGAGCCGAACACGAGCAGGCGTTCGCGCTTCGGGCCGGCGAGTTCGAGCGCGGCCAGCGCCGACAGCGCGGCCGTTCGTCGTGCGGTGATCGTCCCCGCATCGAAGCGCGCCAGCGGCTCGCCGGTGTCGGCGCGAATCAGGATCGCCTCGCCGATCAGCGTCGGCAGGCCGCGCGCGGGGTTGCCCTCGTGCAGCGTGGCGAGTTTCGTGCAGGCGAACTCGCCGTCGGTGGACGGCATCGCCAGCAGCACGCCGCCGGGCAGCGGCATCGCGATGCGTTCGGGCGATCGGGTCAGGCCGGCGTGCCTGCGTGCGAGCATCGCGCGCATCGCATCGACGAGCGCGGGCCAGGGCAGCGCGCGCTCGGTGCTGCGGCGATCGAAGTTCGGTGCGTTCACGTTGGTGATCGTGTCGTCACGAGCAGGACGATCGCGCAGACGACGATACCGGCGCCGAGCAGTTGCAGCGGCGCCATCGTCTGGTCGAGCAGAACCCAGCCGAGCAGCAGCGCGGCGATCGGCTCGAAGTTCATCACGGCGGCGTTGTTCACCGCACCCAGCCGCGGCAACAGCACGAACAGCGCGGTGATCGCCGACGAGTAGAGCAGCGTGAGCAGCGCAAGCGCGATCCAGCCGGTGGCGTCCTGCGGCCACGCGAAGTCCCCACTCGTCTTGCCGGCGACCAGCGCGACCGACGCGACGACGATCATCAGCACGAAGCTGCGCAGGCGTCCGTCGGTGTCGCCGAGCCAGCGTGTGGTCAGCAGCAACACCGCCGCGAACGCGAGCGCGGCGATCGCGGCGAGCGCGACGCCCGAACTCATCGCCGCGTCGTCCGCGTGCGCCGCCTGTCCGGACCAACCGAAGGCGTCGAGCGCGAGCCCCAGCCCGCTCAGTGCGAGCGCCATCGCGACGAAGGCGCGCGGCCTCGGACGCCCGGAGCCGGTGGCCCAGGCCAGCAGGCCGAGCATCATCGGGAAGGTATTGAAGACGAGCAGCGCCAGCGCGACCGGGATGCGCGCAACCGCCGAGTACAGGCAAAGGCTCTGGATGGAGAGCAACGCGCCGATGCCGAGCGCGCGCACGAGCGTCGGCCGCGCCAGGCTCAGCGGTATGTTCGCCGCGCGCAGCAACGCAAAAACGAACAGCGCCGCGCCCGACGAGCGCACCGCGACGGCCGTCGCGACGTTGGCGCCATGATCGAAGGCCACGCGCGCCGCTACGTGATTGCTGGCGAAGGTGGTGGCGATCAGCAGGAGCAGCGAAGCGCTGAGCCATCGCGGCAGCGCGTGGGCGGTCATGGCGACCAAGGATACCGTGTTGCAGGGCGGGATCGTCGTTTGCCGCCGCTGGTTACCGCCGTGCGGACGCCTTTACCGGAGCCACTGCCCGCGCGTGCCGTAAGTCCTTGATCTTCAGCGCGGAATCGCGGTGGCACGAACCTTGCGTCATCAGGGATATCCAAAATGGAGCACCGCAAGGAAGTCCCCTGATGCACGCACCCGGTTTGCAGCTGCGCGCCACGCAAGGCGCCGCACTGTCCCAGCAGATGCAGCAAGGCTTGAAGATGCTGCAGATGTCCGCACTCGAACTCGAGCAGGCGATCGCGCAGGCGCTGTCGGCCAATCCCCTGCTCGAGAGCGACGATGCGCTCGACGAGGCCGGCGCCGAAGATGGCGAGCCGATCGAATCGCGAACCAACGAGGAAGAGGCAGAGGAACTCGTCGACCCGGAGCGCGAGCTCACCTGGTCCACCACGGGAAACAACCACAGCGGCGAGCGCTCGGCCGACGATCCCGTGCTGCTCGCCCCGGCCCCGCAGTCGCTGCGGGATCACCTGCTCAGCCAGGTCAACGTCAGCGGACTGGGCAAACGCGACCTCGCGCTGACGCGCGTGCTCGTCGAGGCGCTGGACGAGGACGGCTATCTGCGCGACTCGCTCGAGGAGATCGCCGAACTCGTCGAACCCGGTTCGCGCACGCTGGTGCGCGAGCTGGAGGTCGCGCTGTCGTTCGTGCAGAGCCTCGACCCCGCCGGCGTGGGTGCGCGCTCGGTGTCCGAGTGCCTCAGGCTGCAGTTGCGGGCGCAACCGCCCGATACCGCCTGCCTGTCGCTGGCGATGCGCATCGTCGAGTCGCATCTCGACCTGCTGGCCGCGCACGATACCGTCCGCATCACGCGCATGCTCGGTTGCAGCGAAGCCGAGTTTGCCCAGGCGAACCAGCTGATTCGCAGCCTGGCGCCGCGCCCGGCTGCCACCTTCGGCTCCGACGATCCGCAGCACGTCGTGCCCGACGTCACCGTGCGCAGGGTGCGTGGGCGCTGGGTGGCATTTCCGAACAGCGCGGCATCGCCGAGACTGCGCATCAACCGGCTGTATGCCGATGCCGTTCGCCGAGACCGCGGCTGGTCGTCCACGCCGATGGGCACGCAGCTCACCGAGGCGCGTTGGCTGCTTCGCAGCATCGAGCAGCGCGCCGAGACCATCCTCAAGGTCGCCAGCGCGATCGTCGCCACGCAGCAAGGGTTCTTCGAGCACGGCGACGTGGCGATTCGTCCGCTGCACCTGCGCGACATCGCCGCCGAGGTCGGCGTGCACGAATCGACGGTCTCGCGCGTGACGAGCGGCAAGTACATGGCAACGCCGCGCGGGCTGATCGAGTTCAAGCACTTCTTCGGCAGCCGACTGGTCAGCGAGGACGGCTATCGCATCTCCCCGCGCGCCATCCAGACCCTGATTCGCGACATCGTCGATGCCGAAGATCCGAGCCAGCCGTTGTCCGACATCCGCATCACGCGCCAGCTCGAGCAGCGTGGCGCCAGCGTCGCGCGTCGCACCGTCACCAAATATCGTGACGCGATCGGTATCCCGCCGGTGGAAGCGCGGCGGATGATTGCGATGGCGCAGCAACGATAGAGAAGGGAAAGGAGAAGGGGGAAGGGAAAAGCGCCGGCTTCACCGCGACGAGGCATTTACCCCTCCCTCATTTCTCTTCGGCGTAACCCTTCAGGCGGTTGTACAGCGTCTTCGCGCTGATGCCGAGCATCGCGGCGGCGCGCTCACGGTGGCCGCCGCAGTGCTCGACCGTGGCGAGGATCAGCATGCGCTCGGCCTCGGCGATCGACGTGCCGACGACGATGTCGAGCGGTGCCTGGCCATTGACGACAGGGGCGCTTGCGCCCGCCGCGGGGGCGCGCGGCGCACTCTCCGTCGGGCTGGGCGTTGCGGTTGCGGCGGCCGGCGTCGATGGTGCTGCCGACGGCGCTTCCTGGCGCGGCGCGGCGGCGCTGTCGGCCGCTTCGACCGACGGCGATTCGGGTGCGATGCTCGCCGCTCCGATCGGCAGATTTTCGACGTCGATGACGTCACCTTCGGCGAGGATGAACCCGCGATGCACCGCATTGCGCAGCTCGCGCACGTTGCCGGGCCATCGGTATTCGCCCATCGCGCGCAGCGCCCTGTCGGTCAGGCGCTTCTTCGCGTCTTCGCGCTCGTTCAATCCGGCCAGGAAATGCTCGGCGAGCAGCGGCACGTCCTCGAGCCGATCGCGCAGCGGCGGCAGATCGATGGGGAAGACGTTTAGCCGGTAATACAGATCCTCGCGCAGCTTCCCGGTGGAAACGGCCTCGGCAGGAGGGCGGTTGGTCGCGGCGACGATGCGCACGTCGACGCCGATCACTGCGTCGGAGCCCACGCGAACGAAGGAGCCCGTCTCGAGTACGCGCAGCAGCTTGACCTGCAGCTCCATCGGCATTTCGGTGATTTCGTCGAGGAACAGCGTTCCGCCGTCGGCCCGTTCGAAGAATCCGCGATGCTGGCGCAGCGCGCCGGTGAAGCTGCCTTTCTCGTGCCCGAACAGCTCGCTCTCGATGAGCTGCGGCGAGATCGATCCGCAGTTGATCGCCAGGAACGGCGCCTTCGCGCGCTTGGACAGGTCGTGGATCGTCTCCGCCACGACTTCCTTGCCGGTGCCACTCTCGCCGGTGATGAATGCGGTTACGGCGGTGGGCGCGACACGGGCGATCTGATGGTAGATCTCGCGCATGGCGGGCGACTTGCCCCAGAGCCGCCCGAAGCGGCCTTCGGCGTCGACGTGGACCCGTTCGCTCGCGAGGCGACCGCGCGCTTCCGAGCCGCCGCTGGTGCGCGCGAGGATCTGGCGCAAGCGCGGAACGTTCACCGGCTTGAGCAGATAGTCGGCGGCGCCGAGTCGCAGCGCCTGGATCGACGTTTCGAGCGTCGCATGCCCGGTGATCAGGACGATCTCGCAGGCCTCGTTGCGTTCGACGCGGTCGAACAGCTCGATGCCGTTGCCGTCGGGCAGCGACAGATCGAGCAGTACGACGTCCGGCTGCCGGAAGGCGTATTGCCGGCATGCATCGTGCAGGCTGCCGGCGGTGGCTGTGGAGAAACCTTCAGCCGATACGAGCTCCGCAAGCATCTCCGCCGAATTCTCGTCGTCTTCGACGATCAGCGCGTGCGCCAAGACCCCAACTCCCCTTGTTCTGCTTCGACCTTCAGCGATCGAGCATGCCTTTCAGATGGTTCAGCAGCACGGAGGGGTCGATCGGCTTTGCGAGGAAAAGATCGAACCCGCCTTCGAAAGCCTCGCGCCGCGTATCAGGGCGGAAATGCGCCGACAACGCGATCGCGGGCACGCGACGCAGGTCCATTTTCCGCTCGAGAGCGCGTACCGCCTGCATCAGCGAGATGCCGTCGCGCTCCTGCATGGCCAGATCGGAAAGAACGAGTCGTTCGCCCTCGCCGCCTGCCCAGGAAGCATACCTCCGAAGCGCATCGTTGGGCGAGGTGGTCGATTCGACGATGGCGCCGGAGTGCTCGAGCAGCGATTGCAGCATCTGCAGGACGTCGGGATCGTCGTCGACGGCCAGTACGAACACGCCCTGCAACACGCCGGCTTCCGACCGGCGCTCGTCGAGTGCGACGTCGGCTCGGTCCGACGGAATCGGCCTTGCCGACGAGGGATGCGCACCGTCGACTTCGGCGGGCGCGAGGCGAGTGATCCGGCTCGCCGGTTCGTCGCCGCCGCGACCCGGCCGGTGGCCGTCGGCCCAATCGGACGGCGAATCCAGGGTCGCAACCACCCTGCGCTGCTGCTCGACCGCGCGCTGCAGTCCGGCGAGCGCGCGTTGGCGAAGCTCTTCCGAAATCGTTTCGGACGCGAGCAGATGCAGCCAGCCAACCATCGCATTCAGCGGCGTGCGCAGATCGTGTGCGAGACGGGCGAGCAGGGCGGCGTCGGGGTCATTCTGCGAGTCCTGCGCCCTGGATTCCAATGCTCGTGCGGCGACGGCGCGGGGCGTCGGGGGACGGTGAGCGGCTCGGGTTGCGGCGCGTGCTGGTGCAGCCATCGGATGGACTTCGCGAATTCGGTCTCGAGGAGGACGCCAGGGCGCCGATCTTTCATGGCCGTGCGGCCGTGCCAGAGGAGAGCAATTCTCGTGCCCGTTTCGGCTGTGGAAAGCCTAACCTGAAACGGTCTGCCTGCGGGAAAGCCGCCGGCGTACGGGCGTGTTGCTTGCTCGGCGGGCTGCGATGCCGACCGATCCCGTCGCCGCGAGCGCTGAAACCCTTGTCGACGACCGGTCGCGAGCCGGCAGCGAGGGTGCGTCCGTCGCGACTGCCGACGCGCCCGTTGTTGTCGAGATCGAGCCGAGCGTCGGGCAACCGGTTGGAATGCGCGTGGCGGTCGGCGCGATGGCGACCATCGCCGTCGTCGCCGCCCTGTGGGCGGGCAAGGCGTTGCTGATGCCGGTGGCTTTCGCCGTCGTGCTCACGCTGCTGCTGACCCCCGCGGTCGGTTTCCTGAATCGATTCGGGCTGCCCTCATGGCTTGCCGCGGCCGTCGTGATGATGCTGGCGATAGCCGTGGTCGGCGCCGGCGTGCTGCAGTTGTCGAGCCCGGCCGAGCAGTGGCTGAATCCGCGCTCGGCCGAGTGGAGCAAGCTCGAGGCGCAGTTGCGCGCCATCAAGCAGCCGCTGTCGAAGATCCAGGGCGCGCAGGAGCGCGTCAGCGAGATCGCCGAACCCGAAGGCAAGGTGAAGCCGCGCGAGGTGGTCGTGCAGAAAGGCGATCTCTTCACCACCTTCGGCGAGTTCCAGTCGATCGCCTTCGGTGTCGTCTCGACGATCGTTCTCGCCTTTTTCCTGCTCGCCGCGGACGACCTGTTCCTGCGCAAGCTGGTTCGCGTGCTGCCGACGATGCAGGACAAGCGCCTGGCCGTGGGCATCGCGCGGACGATCCAGAGCGAGATCGGCCGTTACTTCGCTACGGTTGCGATGAGCAATGCGGGGCTCGCCGTCGCCACGGCCCTCGTGATGGGCTATATCGGCATGCCCTCGCCGGCGTTCTGGGGGGTTGTCGTCGGCCTGCTGAATTTCATTCCCTACCTGGGCGCGGCGACCAGTCTCGTCCTGCTGACCGCGGCCGCCACGGTGAGCCTGGAGGGATGGCAGATCGCGCAGGTTCCGTTGGCGTTCCTCGCGCTCACCACCATCGAGGGCCAGTTCGTGCAGCCGGTCCTGGTGGGCCGGCGCATGCAACTGAACGTCGTGGTCACCTTCGTGGCGCTGATGTTCGGCGGCTGGATCTGGGGCCTGGGCGGGTTGTTCCTCGCCGTGCCCACGCTCGTTGTGATGAAGATCTGTGCCGATCACATCGAGGCGCTCTCGACGATCGGCGAGTTCATCTCGAGCGATTGACGCTCGCGTCGGTGATCCAGCGAAGTACCTCGTTCGGGTCGACCGGCTTGACCATGTGCGTGTCGAAGCCTGCCTGCCGCGACGTTCGGCGATCGCTGTCGCGGCCATAGCCGGTGACTGCAGCGAGCAGCAACTGATCGCCGAAGGCGAGAGAACGCGCGCGGCGTGCGAGCTCGAGACCGCCCATCGACGGCAGGTCGAGGTCGATCAACGCCACGCTGGGGCGCCAGTTCTCGATCGTCTGCCAAGCGTCGACGCCGTCGCTGTCGGTGCGCACCTCGAAGCCCTCGGTAGACAGCACGATGGCGAGGCTCTCGGCGGCATCGGGGTGGTCGTCGACGATCAGCACGCGGATGGACTGGGCGGACACGCGGCGGAAGAACCGGGAAGGCAGAGCGAGCGCCAATTGTGCGCCAAAAAAAACCCCCGGGTGAGACCGGGGGGCTAAGTCCGTCGAAACGGACAGGGGAGGAGACATTCGCGGATGGTGCCCATGAATGGGCTTTTCCGAAAAGCAATCCCGGTGCCCGCCGCACAAGTACAATCGACCGAACGGGGGCGTCCGGCCCCCGTTTTCATTCTCGAGGTCCCGATTCCGGCATGGGAGGACTTTCGCACCGGATCACCGAGCGCGCGATCGGCAAGTCCTTCGCGGTGTTCGTGCTGCTGCTCGGCCTCGGCGCCGGACTGCTCGTCTGGCGCGGCGAAACGGCGCGAGTCAGGGAAGAAAGCGACGCGCGCACGCTCGAATACGTGAAGACGATGGCAGGGCGCATCGAACGCCGTCTCGTCGCCTACGATCTGGTCGTGCGCGCCGGCGCATCGTTGTTTGCCGCCACGTATGCGCCCACGCGCTCGCAGTGGCATTCCTTCGTCGAGGCGCTCGACCTCGGAAGCACCTATCCGGGCGTCCAGGGAATCGCCTTCGCCGCGATCGTGCCGCCCGAGGCGGTCGGCGCGCTCGAGGAGCAGGTGCGCGCCGAAGGATTCGACAGCTTTCGCGTGTGGCCTACCGGCCCCAGGGCGGAATCGAGCGCGATCCTGTACATCGAGCCGATGAATGCGGCAAACGCGCGCGCGATGGGCTTCGACATGCTCAGCAACCCCGATCGCCGCGAGGCGATGCGGGCCAGCCGCGATTCGGGCGGGACGAACCTGTCGCGGGCGGTCGGCCTGGTGCAGGACACCGGCGGCGAGCAGCGCGCCGGTGTATTGATGTATCGCGCGGTGTACGCCACTGGAGCCGTTCCGGAGTCGGTGGTTGCGCGCCGGGCGGCGATCCGCGGCTGGGTCTACGCGCCGTTTCGCCCGGCCGATCTGATGCGCAGCATCCGGGGCGCGGACACTTCCACGCTGGTGCGCCTGTACGAGACCGCGAGCAGTGACCCGCACTCGCTGCTCTATCAGGACGCCGACGCGGCGGGCGTCGAACGCGACTGGAGCGGCGCGGTTCGCGTGCCGGTTCGCGCGCTCGATCGTCGCTGGACGCTAGAGGCGATCCGCGTTCCCGGCGACGCCGCGGCGACTTCGCTGCCGGGACGCGCGTTGGCGCTGCCCGCGGGCGTTGCGCTGCTCGGGCTGCTGCTGTTTGCCGTGTTGTGGTCGATGGCAACGACGCGCGACCGGGCACACCGGCTGGCGCAGGAGATGACTGCGGCGTTGCGTCGCGCGAACGAGGAACTCGACACGCACGTGCGCGAGCGCACCGAGCAGTTGACGGCGAGCAACCTGCAGTTGCGCGAGGAGATCGTCGAGCGCCAGCGCGTCGAGCGCGAGCGCAGCGCTTCGCTCGAGCGTGAACGCGCGCGCGCAGCCCAGTTGCGCGCGCTCGCCGATGCCGGCCTGGCGATCCCGGCGCTTGCCGACGACCAGGCGCGGCTCGAGCATCTGGCCGATCGTGCCCGGCAGCTGGTCAGATGCCGTCATGTGTTGCTGCTGCGCGAGGGCGCGATCGGCCTGCGCCGCATCGCCGTCTCGAGCGCCGACCCGATGAGCTTCGCGAACCGGCGGGCGCTGCTCGAGGCGAGCCGGCACTGGCCGGCTGACTTCGGCGACCGCATCGCGCGCGTTCGAATCGAATCGGCCGCGGTCGATCCGCGCGCGTGGCCCGAAGGTTGTGGCGACGCGATGATCGTGCCGGTGCGCATCGACAACGAGCCGTTGCTCGCGCGGCTCGTTCTCCTGCATGCGATCGATGCCGGCTTCGTTCCAGACGACGAAGTCATCGTGCACCAGCTCGTGCTGCTGGTCACTGCCGCGATGGCGACGGCCGAAGCGGTGGAGCGAGAACGGGCGGCCCGCATGGACGCGGAGGCGGCGAATGCGAGCAAGGACGAGTTCCTCGCAATCGTCTCCCACGAGTTGCGCACGCCGCTGCATGCCATTCTCGGCTGGCTTCAGGTGCTCGATCGAACCGGCGCGCAGCCCGTGAACGTGCAACGCGCGGCGCAGGTGATCCGCCGCAACGCGGAGGCGCAGAGCCGGTTGATCGACGACCTGCTCGACCTGGCGCGCATCGAGCAGGGCAAGTTCGCGCTCGAGTTGCAGCGCGTACGCTTCGACCGTGTCGTTCGCGATGCGGTCGAGTCGCAGCGCCAGGCGGCTGCTGGCAGCGCAGTGGTGATCGACTTGCAGGCCGATACGCCGATCGAAGTCCTCGGCGACGCAATTCGCCTGCAGCAGGCGGTTTCGAACCTGCTCGTGAACTCGGTGAAGTTCTCGAAATCCGGCGCGCGCGTATCCGTACGGCTACAACGCGAGGCCGAGCGAATCGCGCTGCACGTCGAGGACGAGGGCGACGGAATCGAACCCGAGTTGCTGCCGTTCGTCTTCGACCGATTCCGCCAGGGCGAAGCAGGCGGCCGCAGTCGACAGGCCGGCCTCGGCCTCGGACTCGCACTGGTCAAGCACATCATCGAAGCGCACGGCGGCGAAGTTTCGGTGCACAGCGAGGGCAAGGGCAGGGGTGCCACCTTCGCGATGCACCTGCCTGCCTTCTCCGGGCAGGAGGTCGAGTCGCCGGCGTGGCTCGGCTTCTTCGAATCGGTGGCGCGTACCGATCGCAGGACGCCGCCGGCGAGCGATTTCCACGGCGGCGTCGGCGACGGGGGTGCGCTCTCTGGCGCTTACGACAAGAGCCCGGCCACCGGCGACGACCCGGGGCCGGGTACCGGACCGAAGCTCGCTACGGGCGAACGATGATGTCGTTCTTGATCGCCTGAACGCCCTTTACCTGGCGCGCTAGCGTCACGGCGCGATCCTTCTCGGCCTGCGATTTCGCGAAGCCGGTCAACTGCACGGTACCGTTGAGCGTCTCGACGCCGATGCTGGTGGCCGCGACGGTCGGGTCGCCGGCGAATTTCGCCTTCACTTCCGTTGTCACTCGCGCGTCATCGACGTACTCGCCTGCCGTTTGCTGGCCGCGGGTGACCGAGCAGCCCGTCACGCCGATCATCGTTGCTGTAAGGAGTACTGCGCCAAGCGTTCTTGCGTTCATGCGTGCCTCCATGGGCGTTGAAAAAGCCTGCAAGCAGCGACCCTCGCGACGTCCATGTTCCAAATGCTGACGGTCGACGCTGTCATGCGCAGCGGGGTCGGCAAGCAGCGTGCCCACGGAAGCGGCCGGTGCGCCGCCGTGGCTGGGCTGGGCACGCGAGTTGCGAATCGGCAGGCACCGACGCAAGTCCGAACCAACTGGGGGTAGTAGTCATGAACTGGGATCGAATCGAAGGCAACTGGAAGCAATTCCGCGGCAAGGCGCGCGAACAGTGGGGCAAGCTCACCGACGACCAGCTCGACGTGATCGCCGGCAAACGCGATCAGCTCGCCGGCAAGCTGCAGGAAGCGTACGGCTACAGCAAGGACGAAGCCGACCGCCAGATCGAGACGTGGGAGTCGCAGCTGCCTGACGACAGCGGCGCTGCGTATCGCGGTCGTCCGTCGTGACGCGCGGCAGCGTAGCGCAGGAGGACACCATGCTTTATTACGCGCTCGTCTTCTTCGTCATCGCCGTGATCGCCGCGGTGTTCGGCTTCGGCGGAATCGCCGCCGGCGCTTCGAGCATCGCGCAGATCCTTTTCTTCCTGTTCCTGATCGTCGCCGTGATCAGTCTCGTGCTGGGACTGATACGCGGGTCGCGATGACCACCAGCCATAGGAGAAATGTCATGCATCGAATTGCACAAGCCGCCCTGGTGGCGTCGTCCGTCGTGCTGATGGCGGGCTGTTCCACCTGGGACAACATGTCGGGCGCCGAGAAGGGAACGGCGGTCGGTGCCGCCGTAGGCGGCGTGGCGGGTAATGCCGTCATCGGCGGACCGGTCGGAACCGTTGGCGGCGCTGTCGCCGGCGGGGTCGTCGGCCACGAGGTCGGCAAGGACCGCGACCGCCGGTGATGCCCCGCAGTCCGCGTTGCGCGCCCCCTCTCCCGATTGACCGGGACAGGGGGCGCGTGTTCGCGCTTCGGTCTGCGGCCGATTCCGCTTCGTCTCGGCCCTCACGAACGAACCACAGAGGACACAGCATGAACAGATGGCTTCCGATCGTGGCTGCAGCATTCCTGCTTGCCGGCTGCGACAACGCGAACGACAAGCCGCCTGCAACGCCGCAGGCGAGCAGCCAGGCGTCGAGCGGCGGCGGCTCGACCACCGACGAGAAGCTGGTCACCGGGCCCCGTGGTGCGGCGGAGGCGCTGCCGAAGGTCAATGTGCCGAGCACGCCGGCCGACTCCGGACGCGACAGCGCGGCAACGAAACCGAAGGAGGAGCTCACGAAGCCGCAGGAACAGAACGCGATGCCCAAGGCCGGGCAGGCGAACAACCATTCGAGTGAGGCGTTGAGCAAGCCGGGATCGGGCGCCGAGAGCAGCACCGCGCAGGCGAGCGCGGCGCAGGGCGCTTCCTCGTCGGCCGGGTCGTCGCCGAGTGCGCCGACGAGTGATTCGTCGACGCAACTCGCGCAGGCCGGCTCGTCGAACGCCGGCAATGCTTCGTCGTCGGGCGGTAGCGCGCCTGCTGCCGGCGCCGCGGCAACGGCAGCAGCGGGAGCGGCCGGGGCAGCGACCGCCGCAGGCGGCAGTGCGAAGCCGGTCTCGCAGGAGCAGGCGCTTGCGCTGATGAAGAAACACAACTGCGCCTCGTGCCACGCGGTCGACAAGAAGCTGGTCGGGCCGGGCTACAAGGAGGTCGCCGCCAAATACAAGGGCGATCCGTCGGCCGAGGCCAAGCTGATCGACAAGGTGGTCAAGGGCGGTTCCGGCGTCTGGGGTCCGGTACCGATGCCGCCGCACCCCACCGTCCCGAAGGAAGACATCCAGGCGATCGTGGACTGGATCCTGGCCGGCGCGAGCTGAGCACGATCTCTTAGGAAACGCCCCGGAGCTCTTTGCCCCGGGGCGTTTTCTTTTGGGGCGCGGAACATATTGCATACCCGTAGGGGTATGGGTATCATCCGCGCATGAACGTAACCCGTCCAAACAGCGCTGCGTCGTCGCGATTGCGTACGAGCGGGGTGCGCCGCTGCGCCGCCGCTGCCATCACCGCTGCAGCGCTCTTGTCGTCGGGCGCTGCAACGGCGGCACCCGACGAATCCGATCCCCCGGCCGTCGATACCGTCAATCTGCGTGCGGGGCCCGTGCGCTCGGCGCTCGAGTTCGATGCAACACTCGAAGCGGTGCGCCAGAGCACCGTCGCCGCGCAGGTGAGCGGCAACGTCGTCGAGCGCTACATTCGGGCCGGAGACCACGTTCGCGCCGGCCAGCCCCTCGTTCGCATCGACGAGCGCGACGCGCAGGCCGCGCTCGCGCGCAGCGACGCGGCGATCGCGCAGGCGCGCGCGGAGCGCACTGACGCCCAGGCAGCGTGGGAGCGCAATCGCACGCTCGTCGAGCGCGGGTTCCTCAGCCGGTCCGCACTCGATGCTTCGCAGGCGCGGCTCGACGCCGCCAGGGCCGCCGAGCAGCAGGCCGTTGCCGGCTCGCGTCAGGCGGCGCTGGCGCGCAGCTTCACCACCGTCGTCGCGCCGTACGACGGCGTCGTGCTCGCCACGCTCGTCGATGCCGGCGACCTGGCCGCTCCGGGGCGCGGAGTCGTCACGATGTATCAGCCGGGCGCCATCCGGGTCGTCGTCCAGGTTCCGCTCTCGGCGTTGCCCAGCGCGCAGGACGCCGGCGACGTCGTGGTGATTTTCGCTAACGGGCAGTCGCTCGTTCCGACGGTCCGCACCTTCGTTCCCGGCGTCGATCCGGTCGCGCAGACACGAGAATTGCGGCTCGAGTTTGCCGATTCGGTGAAGCCTCCCGGTGTTCCCGGCCAACGCGCGCGCGTGCGCTTCGACGGTGCCGAGGTCGTGCGCAAGACGATTCCGCAGCGCGCGGTCCTGCGTCGCGGCGAGTTGGACGCCGTCTACGTCGTCCGCGGCGATCGTTTCGCGTTGCGCGCGGTCCGCCTGGGTCGGAACTACGGCGACGAGGTCGAAGTGCTCGGTGGGCTGGCCGATGGCGAGAAGGTCGCCGCCGATCCCGTCCGCGCCGGCCTGGCCGCCGCCGTGCCGCGCGCCGTGGCGCGCTGATCCCGATGCTCGACCAAACGTCGTCGTCGTTGCCGCCGCAGCGGTCGCTCGGCGCCGCCGGGCGCATCGCCCGCGTCTTCCAGTCGAGCGCGCTTACGCCGCTGCTCGCGATCGCGGCACTGCTGCTCGGATTGTTTGCCGTGCTCGTCACGCCGCGCGAGGAGGAGCCGCAGATCGACGTGACGATGGCGAACGTGATGATTGCGTTCCCCGGGGCGTCGAGCGCCGACGTGCAGGCGCTCGTTGCACTGCCGGCCGAACAGGTGCTCTCGCAGATCGCCGGCGTCGATCACACCTATTCGGTGGCGCGACCCGGCGTCGCGGTGCTCACTGTGCAGTTCGAGGTCGGCGTCGCGCGGACCGAGGCGCTGGTGCGCCTGTACGACGCGCTCGAGGCCAACAGCGACTGGCTTCCGCGCGATCTGGGCGTGCTCGAGCCGATCGTCAAACCCAAGGGCATCGACGACGTTCCGGTGCTCGCCGTTACGTTGTGGGGCCGAGACGCGCCGCCTGCCGCTGAACTCGAGCGTGTCGCGCACTCGCTGGAGGTCGAATTCGCGCGCATCGGCGGCGTGCGCGAAGTCAAGACGATCGGCGGCCCGGGACGCGTCGTCTCGGTCGCGCTCGATCCGGCGCGCATGCGCGAACGCGCGGTCGACGTGCCGGGCCTGCGACGCGCGCTCGCCGCGGCGAATTTCGGCATGCCGTCGGGCAGCGTGCCCGACGTCGAGCGCGGAAGCGGGATGCTGTCCGTGCAGACCGGGGAGTTCCTGCGCTCGGCCGACGACGTCGCTTCGCTGGTCGTCGGCGTGCATCGCGGGCGCCCGGTGTACCTGCACGAAGTCGCGCAGGTGAGCGCCGCGCCGGCACAGCCGGGGCAATACGTCTGGTTCACCCCCGGAAGCGCCGAGCAGGACGCGGGAGCCGGCGATGCGCACCCGGATCCGACCTCGCCCGGGGAGGTGTTCCCGGCGGTGACCGTGACCGTGACGAAGAAGCCGGGCGCGAACGCGGTCGACGTCGCGCGCGATGTCCGTGCGCGTCTCGCATCCCTGCACGATCGCATCGTCCCCGACAACGTCGAGTGGACCGTCACGCGCGACTATGGCCAGACCGCCTCCGACAAGGCGAACCAGCTGATCCTCAAGCTCGCCTTCGCCACCGCTTCGGTCATCGTGCTGGTCGGCCTGGCGCTCGGTCGACGCGAAGCCGTCGTCGTCGGCGCCGCCGTGCTGCTCACGCTCGTCGCGACGCTGTTCGCGTCGTGGGCCTGGGGCTTCACGCTGAACCGCGTCTCGCTGTTCGCGTTGATCTTCTCGATAGGCATTCTTGTCGACGACGCCATCGTCGTCGTGGAGAACATCCATCGTCATCAGGCGATCGATCCCTCGGCGTCCCTGAAGGCGATCATCCCCGGCGCGGTGGACGAGGTCGGCGGCCCGACCATTCTCGCCACCCTCACGGTCATCGCCGCACTGCTGCCGATGGCCTTCGTCTCCGGGCTGATGGGCCCGTACATGAGCCCGATTCCGATCAACGCGAGCATGGGCATGGCGATCTCGCTCGCGATCGCGTTCACGTTCACGCCCTGGCTCGCGTCGCGGCTGATGAGGTCGCACAAGGCGCACGACGACGCTGCAACGGGCCCGTCGCGCACCGAGCGCTTCTTCACGCGCGTGCTCGGCCCGTTCCTGCGCACGGCGCGCGCGCGATGGCTGCTCGCGCTCGGCGTATTGCTGCTGATGGCGGCGTCGGTCGCGCTGGTGCCGCTGCAGGCGGTCGTGATGAAGATGCTGCCCTTCGACAACAAGAGCGAGTTCCAGCTGGTGGTCGACCTGCCGGCCGGCACCGCACTCGAGGACACGGCCGCAGCGCTGCACGATCTCGGCGCCTTCCTCGCGCAGCAGCCCGAGGTGCGCAACCTGCAGGGCTACGCGGGAACCGCGGCGCCGATCACCTTCAACGGACTCGTGCGCCAGTACTACCTGCGTGCCGACGCCGAGCTCGGCGAGCTGCAGGTCAATCTCGTCGACAAGGCGCACCGCCACGAGAAGAGCCACGCGATCGCGACGCGGCTGCGTCCGCATCTCGTCGAGATCGCGCAGCGGCACAACGCGCGCGTACAGGTGGTCGAAGTGCCGCCCGGTCCTCCGGTTCGCGCACCGATCGTCGCCGAGGTCTACGGCCCCGACGAGGCGGGGCGCGTCGCGCTCGCCCGGCGCGTGGCCGACGCATTCGCCCGCACCGCAGACATCGTCGGCATCGACACGACGACCCGCGAGGACGCGCCGCGCGCGTTCCTGCGCGTCGACCGCGCGCGCGCCGATTCGCTCGGCATCCCGGCCGCCGCGATTGCCCAGGCGGTGCACGGCGCGCTGTCGGGCGTCGACGCGGCGTGGCTGCACCAGGGCTTCGGCAAATACCCGGTGGCGATACGCCTGCAGCTTCCGCGCGAAGCGCAGGGCGGCCTCGACGCGCTGCTCGCGTTGCCGATGAAGGCGGCCGACGGGTCGATGGTTGCGCTGTCGGAGCTCGTTCGCGTGGAGCGCGGCGTCATCGACAAGCCGCGCTACACCAAGGACCTGCTCGGCGTGCAATACGTGCTCGGCGACATGGGCGGCGCGCTCGATTCGCCGCTCTACGGCCTGGCCGCGATTCGCGCATCGCTGCCGGAGGCAGCGCTGCCCGACACCGGGCCGCTGGGCGAATACTGGATCCACCAGCCGGCCGATGCGTGGAGCCAATACGCGATCAAGTGGGACGGCGAATCGCAGATCACCTACGAAACCTTCCGCGACATGGGCGCCGCCTATGCGGTGGGGCTGGTGCTCATCTACCTGCTCGTCGTCGCCGAGTTCCGCTCGTACGTCGCGCCGCTGGTGATCATGGCGCCGATCCCGCTGACGCTGATCGGCGTGATGCCCGGGCACGCGCTGCTCGGCGCGCAGTTCACGGCGACGTCGATGATCGGGATGATCGCGCTGGCCGGGATCATCGTGCGCAACTCGATCCTGCTGGTCGACTTCATCGAACTGCAGGTGGCCGAGGGCATCGTCTACCGAGATGCCGTGATCCGTGCGGCGGCGGTGCGCGCACAGCCGATCGCGCTGACCGCGCTCGCCGCGATGACCGGCGCGTTCTTCATCCTCGACGATCCGATCTTCTCGGGGCTGGCCGTCTCGCTGATCTTCGGCATCCTCGTCTCGACCGCGCTCACGCTGATCGTGATCCCTGTCCTGCATTACGCCGTGTTCCGGCGCAGTCACGAGGCGCCCGCCGGCGCCGATCTGTCGTCCCCATCTTCCGAAGGAGTGTCAACATGACCGTCGAACGCCTGATCCGGATTTTCGCCGGAAGCTTCATCCTCATTTCGCTCGCGCTGGGCGTCGAAGGCAGCCCGCTCTTCGTCTCGAAGTGGTTCCTGGCGTTCACCGCCTTCGTCGGCTTCAACCTGTTCCAGTTCGGCTTCAGCAACGTCTGTCCGCTCGGCATGATCCTGAAGCGGCTCGGCGTCTCCGACGCGCCGTCGACATGCGCGCGTTGAACGAGAATCGCACTTCGCTCCCGGAGGCCTGCAGCGTGGATATGCGTGCCCTGCGCGACGAGCCGTCGCGCACCGACCTGCTCAATCGCCTGCGCCGCGCCGAGGGTCAGCTGCGTGGCGTGCAGCGCATGATCGAGGAAGGCGACGACTGCATGCAGATTGCGCAGCAGATCGCCGCTGTGCGCCGCGCGCTGGACAGCGCCTACGTGCGGATGACGGTCTGCTTCATGGAGCAGGAATTGTCCAGCCGCGTGCGTGACACCAAGGGCCGACCGCAGGACCTGAGCGAGTTGCTCGGCAACGTCGAGACGCTGCTGGCGAAGGTTCGCTGAGGCGGCGGGCGCGCCGCTGCGGCGCTGCGGCCCGACCACTTCCCGTCGCCGGCCCCTTGCGGCGCCGGCCGCATGCTATGGTCCGCGCGTCTTCCCGCGTGTTGCACGGCATGCACTGGCCCCTGTCCCTGTCGCCGCTCCAGCACGGCATGTTCGTGCTCGTGGGGCTGCTCACCTACGTGATGGTGACGCGCATCGGAGGCCATCACCGGCACCCGTCGGCGGCGATCGCATGGGTGTTGTTGATCGGGCTGCTGCCGTATCTCGGCCTGCCGCTCTTCCTCGTGTTCGGCACGCGCAAGCTGGTTCGTCCCGCGCGGCGCCCGTCGCGTGTAGCGCGGGCAGCGCCGACGGACGGTCCGGCATGGGCGCTGCAACTGCTCGATGCCCTCGACGTTCCCGCGCCGGTGCGCAACCGGTCGATCGAATTCCACGAGAACGGCGCCGAATCGCTGCGCGCGCTGCTGGCGATCGTCGAGCAGGCGCGCGAACGAGTCGACGTCTGTACTTACGTGGTAGGGGACGACGAGGTCGGGCGCGCAGTGCTCTCGGCGCTCGTGCGCAGCGCGCAGCGCGGCGTGCGCGTGCGGGTCCTCGTCGACGCGATCGGCGGGTTGCGCGGCGCGCGGCGCATTCCGGCGATGCTGCATGGCGCCGGCGTCGAGTCGCGCCGCTTCATGCCGGTGTTTCGCAACCCGGTTCGCGGTCGCACGAACCTTCGTGACCATCGCAAACTCGTCGTCGCCGACGGCGCCGTCGCCTGGAGCGGCGGTCGCAACCTCGCGAGCGAATACTTCGACGACGGCGAGCACGGCTGGGTGGACCTGAGTTTCGTCGTGCGCGGCCCGCTTGCGACGCAGGCGCAGGCTTTGATCGAGCGCGACTGGCAGGCGGCGCGCGGTCGTGTCGCGACCAGCGGCTTCGCCGAGGGCGTCGATACGCGCGCTTTCGACGGACCGCCAGCGCAACTCGTGCCGAGCGGGCCGGATTTGGCCGACGACACGCTGTACGCGTTGCTCGTCGCCGCCGCGTTTCGGGCCGAGCGGCGAATCGTCGCCATCACCCCGTATTTTGTTCCGGAGGACGCGCTGCTCGCGGCGTGGTGCGTCGCCTGCCGGCGCGGCGTGCGGATCGATCTCGTCGTGCCTTCGCGCTCGAATCACCGGATGGCCGACCTGGCGCGCGGGCGCGCCCTGCGCGCGCTCGCCGCCGCCGGCGGCCACGTCCACCTGCACCCGGCGATGGTCCACGCGAAACTCGTGATCGTCGACGACGAGATCGCGCTGTGCGGTTCGGCCAACCTCGATTCGCGAAGCCTGCTGCTGAATTTCGAACTGATGACGGCGTTCTACGGTCGCGCGGAGATCGGCTGGCTGGCGCAATGGGCCGAGACCGAGCGACAGCGCTCGCGTGCCTACGAGCCGACGTCGCCGTCCTGGGGGCGCGACGTGCTCGAGGGGTTCGTGCGGGCGGTAGGGTTTCAGCTTTGAGGGTGTGCGCAGCGCGACGGGTGACGATTTGGCAGGTCGGGCGGCATCGATCAAAGCGCCGCCAGCGCGACGACCACCCACCCGAGCACGAGATTGAGCACGACGAGCCGGCGAATGTCGCCCAGTGCGGCGCCGGCGGCGGGCAGGTCGCCGGCCTCCAGCGCTTCGCGCATGTGCGGGTGACGGCGCAGGACGATGACGGCGAAGATGATCGTCATCACCGCAGCGATCGCCGCCATCGCGTTCCAGTTCCACGGCGGGCGTGCGCCGGCCGAGAAGGCTTCGACGAACATCGCGATACCGCTCACCCACAGCAGCGCGATCGACCAGCCGACGATCACGAAGAAGCGACCGAGCGCCGACGACATCAGCGGCAGGCGCTGCGGAGGCTGGAGCGTCGCGACCGCGGCCGGGCGCAGGCAGAAGTGCGCGAAGCTCATGCCGCCGATCCAGACGATGACCGACGCGAGGTGAAGGAACAACCAGGTCTGGTGCATCGCGCGGCTCGGCTCGGTCAATGCTGGATCGGGGCGCCGACCACGGCTCGCCAGTTGCGATGCCGCTCGAAATACGCCGGCAGCAGATGGCGTCGCCACGCATGCGCGTCGACGAAGACCCGCCGTAGCGCGCGTTCGATGTCGGCGTGCGCATCCCTCCGGGTGTCATCGTCCTCGTCCCGATGGTCCGGGTCGACGTGCACACGATCGCCGGTGCGGGGGGCAGCAGAACCAGGCACCACCGTCCGACGCGCTCATGGCGTTCTCGTCGTCACACCCGAGCGCGCCCGAGGCGTCTGCACAATCGCCCATCGGCGCACCAGCGGCGATCCCGCCGTCGTCCGGCATCGCCTGCACGAGCGCCAGCCCTTCGAGCGCCTCGGCGTAGGCGTGCAGGCGCTGCTCGACGTAGGCAGCCTCGTCCCACTCGGCGTGCGATACCGGAGGCCGTTCGCGCGCGAAAAGCGCGCGGATCGGCTGCGTGGCCACTGCCACACGAACGACGCAGCGCATGCCCGCTTGCGCGGTGTTCAAGAAGCGGCAGCCGACTTCGGGCGCCGCAGGATCATGTTCGTCGCGAGCATCGTCATGACCGTCTCGCCGTGCTGGTTGAAGACTTCCACCAACGACTTCACGACGCCGCGGTCCGGCTTCGACGTGGAAGCGCGCGCCTCGCGCACGGTGACGCGCACCGACAGCGTGTCGCCGCCGCGCACCGGCGCCGGCCAGCGCAGCTCCTCCATGCCCGGCGATGCGATGCTCGACGGATACGACAGGTACTGCACGGCGTACAGCCGCATCATCAGCGACGCCGTGTGCCAGCCGCTGGCGATCACGCCACCGAAGGGGCTGCGCGCGGCGAGGTCGGGATCGGTGTGCATCGGCTGGCCGTCGAAGCGGCGCGCGAACTCGATGATCTCGCTCTCGGTGACGCTCACCGTGCCCAACTCGTGCACCGAGCCCGGGACGTAATCCTCGAACCAGCGTTGCGCCATCTGCGCCTCCTTCGATTCGTCGTTCGGGCGGATTCCTTTCGCGGCGTGAAAGGCGGCCAGTGTGCGCTGGTACTCGGCGATGTCTTCGGGCGGTACCGGCTCGCCGCATTCATAGCACGCTCCGGTCATCCGGTCGAACCAGCGGCAACCGCAGTGATTGCACGCGAGCTCCGGCGCGCCTGCCGGGTTCTCGAAGATCATCGGCCTGCTCCGCATTTCTGGAAGATCATCGTCCTGCTCCGCGCACCGCGATGATCGTCATCGGCATGCGCCGAGGAAGGCCAGGCCGAGCGCCTCGACGAAATCCTCGTAGCCGTCGTCGATAAGCTGCCGCTTCGGCACGATCACGTACAGCAGGATCGCACCCGAGCGCAACTGCAGCTTCAGGGCGCCGAGCGCGTTGTCGTGCAGCCGTTCGTGCACCGCTTCGAGCGACCCCGGCTCGGCAACGAAGAGCAGCGCCACCGGACAGTTCGCGAACCCGCCGAAGGCCTGCCGCTCGACGACCGTCGCGTCGCGCTCGCGCCGCCAGACGAGCATCTCCCCGCCGGCGCGATCGGCGCTCTCGCGCGTGACGAAGCCGACCGAAGCGCCGTCGATCATCGGCTCGAACAGATGCCGCTCGCGGGCGAGCAGCGCCTGCCAGCCGGACGCGTCGTGCCAGGCGCTCGTCGCCTCGGTGGTGCCGGCTCCTGCCATCATGCGACCGCCGCGCGGTTCAGATCCGCGCACCGAGGCGGAAGCCGTCATGGATCGCCTGCGTGAGCCCGCGCGGCACGAGCGAGTCGCCGCAGCCGTGCACCTCGTCGATCATCCACTCGAGCTCGTGAAACAGCTCCTGGTTCGGCCGGCGCTCGAGCGCCGAGATGACCGTGTCGGCCGCAAGAAACTCCTCCTCGCCCTGCGCGTTGCGGATCTTCACCCCGCCGTCGCCGATCGCCAGCACCTTCGCGCCGGTGCGCGTGGGAATGCCCAGCTCCTCGATCCACGCCGTGTGCCGCCACTTGAACGACGGCATCACGTCGCCGGCGATGCGCTTGTCGGCATCGACCACGGAGACCTCGCGGCCGTGGTTCTTCTTCAGTGACTCGGCCAGCGTCAGCCCGATCTTGCCGCCGCCCAGCACGACGACGCGCGCGCCGGTCTCGACCTTGTCGGCGGCCACGTCGAGCGCATCGACCAGCAGCCCGGGCTGCGTGCACTCGGGCAGGAAACGCGAGTCGATGCGCGCGCCGGTGGCGATCACCGCCACGTCGTACTGGTGCAGCATCGAGCGCATCGCCTTGACGTCGATCGACGTGTTGCAGCGAACCTCGATGTTCAGCGCCTCGGCCATGTTGCGGTAGTAGGCGACGACGCTCGTGAGGTCGTCGCTGTTGGCGAGGTCGTTCTTCGCGTAGCCGGCCAGCGCCCCGCCGATGCCGGGGCCGCGCTCGAAGACGATGACGTCATGGCCGCGCCGCTTGGCGGTGATCGCGCACTCCATGCCCGAGGGCCCGGCGCCGATCACCATGATCTTCTTCGGCATTACCGCCGGCGTGATCTGGTAGGCCGGGTCGTATTCGTGGCCGAGCTGCGGGTTGCGCGTGCAGGTGTAGGGCAGGTCGCGGAACAGCCGCGACAGGCAATTGAGCGAGCCGATGCAGCGCTTGACCTCGCCCATGCGTCCGGCGGCCGCCTTGTGCACGAGGTCGGGGTCGGCCAGCATCGGGCGGCATACCTCCCAGAAGTCGAACTCGCCGTCCTCGATGCACTGCGAAGCCATGTGCGGATCGGGCAGCCGGTTGCCGAAGGCGATCGGCGTGTTCGGCAGCATCTTCTTCGCGCGCGCGGCCAGCCGCCTCCAGTAGCCGGGAGGCACGTCACGGCCGATCGACGATTCGGGCGCTTCCTGCCAGCCGACGGTGACGCTGATCATGTCGACGCCGTGCTCGGCGGCAAGCTGCATCAGCTCGAAGCATTCGTCCTCGGTGTTGCCGCCCCAGCGATCCATCAGCTCGTTGCCGTTCAGCCGGATCACCAGCGGCGCGTCGCCCTGCGCCTGCTTCATCGCGTCGATCAGTTCGCACATGAAGCGACCGCGGTTCTTCAGCGAGCCGCCGTACTCGTCGGTGCGCCGGTTGGTGAACTTCGAGTTGAAGGTCGCCAGCAGGTAGCCCATGAAGCTGGTGACTTCGGTGGCGTCGAAGCCGGCTTTCAACGCGCGCTTCGCGGCGTCGGCGTGCTGCTGCACGGTGGCGCGGATCTGCTCCTTCGTGATCTCGCGCGGCGGGCGGAAGTGCGGCAACGTCTGCGGGACGATCGACGGCTGCAGGCAGTAGCCCAGGTCGATGCCGCCGTAGCGCCCGGCGTGCAGCACCTGTTGCACGGCGATCGCGCCGGCGTCGTGGATGTAGCCGGCGATCTTCTCGAACTCGGGGATGCACTTGTCGTCGTAGATCGCGACCTGGCGGAAGTAGCCCTTGCCTTCGCCCAGCGGATCCGGATAAGCGCCCTGGTTGGTGATGATGCCGCAGCCGGTCTGCGCGATCACCTGCGTGCGCGCGTGCTCGCGGATCGTGTGCGTGCCATCGCGATTGTTGTAGTTCGACACGCAGCACGAGCCGTACTTGATGCGGTTCTTGCTGCGCAGCTTGCCCCATTGGGCGGGCTCGAACAGGCGGGCGAGGTTCGCGGTCTGGGTCATTCTCGGTTTCCGGGTTGGGACGATGCTCGCGCCTCTTCGGCGAGCGTTGCGGCGATCAGTTCGCGCAGGTCGCGCCGCAGGATCTTTCCGGCGGGGCTGATCGGGAACTGCTCGAGCACCTCGAGGCGCTCGGGCAGCTTGAAACGGGCGACGCGCTGTTCGAGGAGGAACTTCGAGAGCTGCGCGAGATCGAGCGTGGCTCCGGGCCGCAGCACGACGAAGGCACAGGCCTTCTCGCCGAAGACCGGGTCGGGCATGCCGACCACGCAGCAGCCCAGCACGGCTGGGTGCTTCAGAACGAGGTTCTCGACCTCGTCGCAGCTGATCTTCTCGCCGCCGCGGTTGATCAGGTCTTTCTTGCGGCCTTCCGTGTACAGGTACCGCCCCTGCTTGCGCACGACGTCGCCCATCCGGTAGAAGCCGTCGGCGGTGAATGCGGTGGCGTTGGTCTGCGGCGCATCGTAGTAGCCGAGGATGGTGTACGGGCCGCGCGTGAGCAGCTCGCCCGGCTCGCCGTCGGGCAGTTCGTTGCCGTCGGGGTCGACGATGCGCAGCTCGTCGTGCTCGCAGATCGGCGTGCCTGAACTGTCCATCATCTGCTCCTCGGAAGCGTCGAGCGGGACGATGTTGATCAGGCCCTCGGCGGTGCCGTAGATCTCCTGCGGCGTGCAGCCCCACTGCTCGCGCACGCGTCGGCGCAGCTCGGGCGCCAGCCGCGCGCCGCCGTTCTGCACGACGCGCAGCGACGACAGGTCGTGGCGCGCCGGCACCTGCGAGTTCAGCCATTGCGTGACCAGCGGAACAGCGGCCGGGAGGATCGTTACCCGATGGCGCTCGACGAGCGGGAATACGGTATCGGCGTCGTGCCCGGTGGACAGCACGATGGTCGCGCCGACTGCGAAGCACGCCAGGATGCCGGGGCTTGCCAGGTTGTAGTTGTGACCGAGCGGCAATACGACGAGCATCACGCTCGATTCGTCGATCTGCGCCACGCGCCCGGACGCCTTCGCGTTGAGGACGTAGTCGTTGTGCGTCCGTGGAATGAGCTTCGGCAGCGCCGTCGTGCCGCCCGAAAGCAGCATCAGCGCGACTTCCGACGGATCGAGCGCGGGCAGCGCTACCTGCGTCGGGCCTTCGTCGAGCAGCGAGCCGAGCGGCACCTGCCCGTCGAGCGCCTCGCCGGCGACGAAGACGTGCTCGAGCGTTTCGCATTCGCCGCGTAGTTCTTCGGCGAGCGGCCGGTAGTCGAATCCGCGCACGACGTCGGGGATGAACAGCGCGCGCGCCTTCGCGTGCCGCACGAAATGAGACAACTCGGTGTGCCGGTGCGCCGGCAGCGCGAGCACCGGGATGATGCCGGCGCGCACGAGGCCGAAGAACGCGAAGACGAACTCGGGAACATTGTGGATCTGCACGACGACGCGATCGAGCGGACGCAGCCCGAGCGCGAGCAGATGCCGCGCGAGCGACTCGCTTCGCGCGGCGAGTTCCCGATACGTGACGATCCGCTCGCCGTGGACGATCGCCGTGCCGTCGGGGGAACGCTGCGCGCTCTGGCGCAGCATTTCCCACAGCGTGATGTCTTCCCAGTAGCCGAGCGCTCGCCAGCGAGCGGCGAGCGATTGCGGCCACGGCGTGCAGCCGGCAAGCATCTGAGCCCTCGGATTCGGTGGAGGTCGTCGGAAGGGGTGTCCGCAGGGCGGGGCGGCGTGCCCGCGGGTCGACCGATGTTACACAGCGCGCCGGACGTTGCAAGCGTTGTGCGTCGCCTGCTTGTTCTGTATCAAGTGGCCGGAATCCGGGCAAGCGCCGATGCGCTGCGCAGGCGGCGAACGAGATCGATCACGCAGCGAGCGGCACGGTCGATCTCGTCGACCGTATTTCCCCGACCGAGCCCGAAGCGCAGCACGGCGGCGGGAGCGTCGTGTGCCGCGCCGATTGCTTCGAGCACGTGCGAGGGCCGCGCCTGCGCCGTCGAGCAGGCGGCGCCGGCCGACAGCGCGAGTCCGGGCAGTCCGAGCAGCAGGGCTTCGGCTTCGACGCCGTCGATCGTGACGTTCAGGTTCGCCGCGACCCGCCCCTGCTGCGGCCCGTTCACCGTGACGCCGTCGATCTCCTCGACCAGACGCTGCTGCAGCCGATCGCGCAGCGCGGCGATGCGCGCCTCGTGCTCGGGCAGCGATTGCAGCGCGAGTTCGCACGCCGCGCCGAATCCGACGATGCCGGGCACGTTCAGCGTGCCCGGACGAAGGCCGCGCTCCTGGCCGCCGCCTTCCGCGAGCGCGTCGATCTGCACGCGCCGCCGCACGTACAGCGCGCCCACGCCCTTGGGACCGTGCAGCTTGTGCGCCGACACCGAGAGCAGGTCGATCGACATCGCATCGACGTCGATCGGCACGCGCCCGAGCGCCTGCGTGGCGTCGACGTGGAGCAGCGCGTTCGAGCGGCGCACCGCCTCGCCGATCGCGGCGAGCGGCTCGATCGTGCCGATCTCGTTGTTCGCCGCCATGATCGACACGAGCGCGGTGTCGGGACGCAGTGCCCGGGCCACATCGTCCGGATCGACGAAGCCGTGCCGATCGACCGGGAGCACGTCGAGCCGCCAGCCTTCGCGTTCGAGGCGTCGCATCGAATCGAGCACCGAGCGATGCTCGATCGCACTCGTGACGAGGTGCGCGCCCGGAGCTCGTCGGGCTGCCCCCTGTAGCGCGATCGCGTTCGACTCGGTCGCCCCGGAAGTGAAGTAGATCTCGGAATAGCGCGCGCCGAGCGCGGCGGCGACCTGCTCGCGCGCCTGCTCGACGGCGGCCGATGCATTGCGTCCGTAGGCGTGCGTGCGGTTCGATGCGTTGCCACACTCGTGCGTGAAATACGGCAGCATTGCGTCGAGCACGCGGGGGTCCACCGGCGTGGTCGAGTGATGGTCGAGATAGATCGGTGCGGACATCGTGACGCCCGGGCTTCGGAACGTCGCGGGTTGGCCGCGCGCCGGGCTGCGGCGAGAATACCGCGATCGCCGGTGCCGACCTTGATGCCGATCACGAGGAGATGCGTCGATGAAAGTGCTGATCGTCGGAGCCGGCCCGGCCGGCTCGTATCTCGCCTACCTGCTCGCGCGTCGCGATCCGGGCATCGAGCTTCGCATCGTCGAGCAGAATCCGGCCGATTCCACTTTCGGCTTCGGCGTCGTCTTCTCCGACCGCGCGCTCGAGTTCCTGCGCGAGGACGACGAGGCCACCTACGAGCTGATCGCACCGCGCATGCAGCGCTGGCACGACCTGTCGATCCATCACCGCGGCCAGCGCATCGCGATCGACGGCATCGGGTTCGCCGCGATCGGCCGACTCGAGCTGCTTCGGCTGCTGCACCGCCGTCTACACGCCGTGCGCGTCGAGCCCGAATACCGACGCGTCATCGACGATCGCCGCGAGTTCGACGGCTACGACCTCGTCGTCGGCGCCGACGGGCTGAACTCCTTCGTTCGCAGCGGGCACGAACAGGAGTTCGGTACGACCGTCGATCACCTGCGCAACCGCTTCGCCTGGTACGGAACCACCCGGCGCTTCGAGACGCTGAGCCAGACCTTCGTGTCGAACGAGGCGGGCAACTTCAACGCGCATCACTACCGGTACGCGCCGGAAATGAGCACGTTCATCGTCGAGTGCGATCCGGACACCTGGCAGCGCGCCGGCTTCGCCGACATGGATGAGGCCGCGACGAAGGCGTATTGCGAGCGCGTCTTCGCCGACTCGCTCGACGGTCATCCGCTGGTCGCCAACAAGTCGGTCTGGCGGCAATTCCCGAAAGTGTGGAACGAGCAGTGGCACGCGGGAAACCGCGTGCTGATCGGCGACGCGTTGCACACGGCGCATTTCTCGATCGGCTCGGGAACGCGCCTGGCCTTCGAAGACGCAATCGCGCTCGACCGCAGCCTCGCCAGGCACGCTGATTCGGTGCCCGATGCACTCGCGGCCTTCGAGGCGCAGCGCAAGCCGATCGTTCGCAAGCTCGTCGACGCAGCCAATGCCAGCGCCGACTGGTACGAACATTTCGGCGAGTACATGCGCCACGATCCGTGGGATCTCGCCTGGCATTACATCCAGCGCAGCGGCCGGGTGGATCTCGAGCGGCTGCGGCGCGTGTCGCCGCTGTTCGTGCAGGGCTACGAGCAGCACGCGAAGGGCGCCGGCTGAGCCCGCGACTCGACGCCGAGGTACTGGTCGCGCAGTGGCTCGGCGCGCACGCGCTCGTCGTGTTCGCGTTCGGCTTGTGCCTGGTGCTCGCCGTCGCCGTCATCGGCTGGCACTTCATTGCACGCCTGCTTCGTCCGGCCGCGCCCGACGCACAGCCGTCGCCGTTGGCAGCCGCGCTGCTGCTTGCTGCCGGCTTCCTCATCCTGGTCGGCGCGGCGGCCGGCTTCGCCGAGATCGCCGAGGAGATCGGGCCGGGCGGCGACATCGCGCGTTTCGACGAGGCGTTCGCAGCCGCTATCGCGGCGAGTCTCGCGCTGCCGACTCGGCAGTTCTTCGCCGGCGTCACGCGGCTGGGCGACCCTTCGACGCTGATCGCGTTGGCTCTCGCCGTGGCGGCAGTTCTCGTCGTTCGCGGCCGGCGTCGGCTCGCTTTCGCGTGGCTCCTCGCACTCGCGGGCAGCTCGCTGCTCAACGGGACGCTCAAGCGGATCTTCGAGCGCGTGCGGCCGATTCATGAGCCCGGGTTCGTCGATGCGCCGGGTTGGAGCTTTCCGAGCGGACACAGCTCCGGAGCCGTCGTCGCGTACGGATTGCTCGCCTACCTGCTGGTGCGGGCCCTGCCGGCGCGCTGGCATCTTCCGGTCGTGCTGACGGCGGCCGCGCTGGCGTTCACGATCGGAAGCAGCCGCGTCTTCGTCCAGGTGCATTTCGCCAGCGACGTCGTCGCCGGGTTCCTGTCGGGGAGCGGCTGGCTCACGGTGTGCATCCTCGGATTCGAGTTCGCGAGGCGCAGACGCCGGTGAGTCAGTGTGGTCCTGCCGCTTGCGGGCGTTCGAGCGCCGCGCGATCCCATCGCGCGAGATCGGCCGCCGCCTCGTAGGTCGACTGGAAGAAGTCGAGCAGCGCTTCGTCCGGATCGGTTGCGTCGCGTACTGCGCCATACGGAAGGACGAACTCGCGCAGCGTCGTGTCGTAGCGGGCGCCTGCCGGCGCGACCGGGTGCCGACCGTAACCGGCGGGCTCGGGATACGCATACGCGTAGAACGCAGGCTCCTCGTAGCCCATGCCGCCCGGCCACACCCCGCAACTCGCGCATTCGTGCGAATACGCCTCGACCATCACGTAGTCCGGGCAGTTCGGCGCGCCCCCCGGATGCGTTGGCGCCGGGCGTCCCGAGAAGCGCGTCGTTGCGTGATCGAAGCTGCCCCAGAAGAAATGCGCCGGGCTCGACTTGCCCACGAAGCGGCTGCGGAAGCGTTCCATGACGCGGTCGGTGCTCCGAACGATGCGCCACCAGCGCTGCGCGGCATCGGGATCGTAGGAGGCGTGCTGCCGGTCTTCGGCGAACGGAATGGACACCGCCACTTCCACCGGCGACGGACGTGCGAGGTGCAGGTTGATGCCGAGCGAGCGCAGCACATCGACGTACTCGCCGTAGAAGTCGGCGACCGTGCGCGGCGCCAGTGCGAGCGTGCGCGTCGCGCCTTCGCTGGTTTTCACCACGAGCCGGTGATCGATGAAATCGAACTCCGCCGAGAACACGCCCGCGGCGAATGGAATGGCCGAAGTCGCCAGCCCGCGCGGCGACACGTACAGCGTGACCTGCCACCAGTGGTTCTGCATCGGCGCCAGCGCAAGGCGCGTCTTTCCGACGATCTGCGTCCACATGTGCAGAGTTTCGAAGGTGTCGTTCCAGTCGGCGAGCGGCAGTGTCGGCCAGTCGGACTCACTAGGCGGTGCGGCCGGGGTGGTGATGGGATCGTTCACGGTTTCGCTCCCGTCCGCGGCGCGGGTTGCAGGGTGAGCTCGTCCACGTAGCACCAGCCCCAATCCTCGCCGGGCTCGAAGCTGCGGACGATCGGGTGGCGGGTGGCGTGGTAGTGCCGCGTCGCGTGCCGGTTGGGGGAAGAATCGCAGCAGCCCACGTGACCACAGCTCAGGCACAGGCGAAGGTGGACCCAGCGGCTGCCGGTCTTCAGGCACTCCTCGCAACCGTCCGGCGTGCGCGGGATGACGTCGAGGACCTGGTCCAGATGTTCGCAACGTGGCTGCATCGGATTCTCGTTCACGCGTGCGATGCATCAGCATAGGCGCGTGGAGCTGCCTGCCGCCTGGAAAGCCCGACGGCCATTGGGCGCATGACCAGCCGTGCCCCCGCCCGCTGCCCCGAGCGTCGACTCGACGCGTTCCCCGGGGCCCTAGCCGAGAGCGCCTGCTTCCCCGCCGCGCTCGACCGCCCGGCGATGCGCAGGGCGTGCACGGATGCGCGCAAGGAAGTCCATCAGTCGCGGCCGCCTCGCATCGAGCCCGCCGCGCGCCGCGGCCGCTTCCAGCGGGAAGCTCATCTGGATGTCGGCGGTGCCGAACTCGTCTCCCGCGAACCAGCCGCCGTGCGCGAGCTCGCCCTCGAGATAATCGAGGTGCAGCGCGATTTGCGGCTCGACGAAGCTGCCCTTTGCCTTGCGTGCGATGCCGATGGCCACCGGGCGAACGAAGAACGGCATCGGCGCCGTCTCGATGCGATCGAAGACGAGCTTGAGCAGAAGCGGCGGCATCAACGAGCCTTCGGCGTAATGCATCCAGTACGAATGGCGCAGCCGCTGGGACGGATCGACCGGAACGAAACGGCCGGCGCCGTAGCGGCCGACGAGGTACTCGAGGATCGCGCCCGACTCGGCCAGCGTGATGACGTTGTCCCATAAAACTTAGGCAGTTCAAAGCTGGAGTAGCCTGCCTCCGGAGCCCCTTCAAAGAGGGCATGGAGGAGCGATGAAGAAGTCGAGGTATACGGAGGAGCAGATCGCCTATGTGCTGCGTCAGGCCGAATCGGGTACGCCGGTGTCTGACGTGTGCCGCAGCACCGGGATCTCGGAGGCGACCTTCTACAACTGGAAAAAGAAGTACGCGAACCTGGGTGTCACGGAATTGCGCCGGCTCAAGCAGCTCGAAGACGAGAACGCACGCCTGAAGCGCCTGGTGGCCGATCTGACGCTGGACAAACACATCCTGAACGAGGTGATCCGAAAAAAGCTCTGACGCCGACGCGGCGCCGAGAGCTCACTCGATGGATCCACGAACGGTTCCAGGTGAGCTTGACGCGAGCGTGTCGGCTGGGTGGGGTCAGCCGGGCCGGTTGGTACCGGCGCAGCACCGCACGGGATCACAGTGGGCTGCAGATGCGAATTCGCGATCTCRCGCTCAGCCGSCCRCGMTTCGGYTATCGGCGYATYCAYGTGCTRCTGCGTCGCGAGGGCTGGCTGATCAACCTGAARCGSGTRCATCGGCTCTACCGCCTSGAAGGRCTGCAGGTGCGAATGCGGGTYAGGCGACGCAAGCGGCTCAGCCTGCATCGCGGCCCCGCGCCCGCASCGCGRGCCCTTRATGAACGKTGGAGCATGGATTTCGTCCACGAYCARCTGGTCGACGGCAGGACGTTTCGTGTGCTGACCGTCGTCGACAATTGGAGTCGTGAGAGCGTRTTGCTGGAGGCCGGGTTCCGGCTSACSGGCCAGAGCGTCGTGGCGGCACTGKCGAGAGTGGCAACCCGACGCAAGCTTCCGCGTTCGATCACCGTCGACCATGGCACCGAGTTCACCTCGCGGGCTTTGGATGAATGGGCGTGGGCGAGCGGAGTACAGCTGGACTTCACGCGACCCGGCAGGCCCACCGATAATGGGCTGTGCGAGTCGTTCAATGGTCGGCTGCGCGATGAATGCCTGAACGTCACCGAGTTTGAATCGATTGCCCATGCGCATCAAAGGCTGGAGGCTTGGCGCACCGACTACAACGAGCAACGTCCACATGGCGCACTCGGTCATCTGACCCCGAGTGAATACGCCCGATCAGGTCGGACCCATGCTTCGGAAGGCGAGTCACCCTAGTTCAGAACCGTCTACAAAATGGGGCAACGTCAGTGATCGTGCCGTCCGTGATCACCGGCGACTTGCCGAGCGGGTGCACTCGCTTCAGCGACGCCGGCGCGAGCATCGTCTTCGGGTCGCGTTCGTAGCGCACGATCTCGTAGTCGAGACCGAGTTCCTCGAGCAGCCACAGCACGCGGTGCGAGCGCGAGCGGTTCAGGTGATGGACGACGATCATGGCGCGCTGCGCTCCACGTCGAGCTCGACCCACGCCGGCGCGTGGTCGCTCGGTTTCTCGCGGCCACGCACGTCGCGATCGACACCAGCGGCGACGAGGCGGGACGCGGCCGGCTCGTTGAGCAGGAAATGATCGATGCGCATTCCGGAATTGCGTGGCCAGCGGTTACGGAAATAGTCCCAGTACGTGTACATCGGCGCGCTCGGGTACAGGCGGCGGATCGCGTCGGTCCATCCGCGGTCGAGCAGCCGGCGCCAGGCGTCGCGGCTTTCCGGCTGCAGCAGCGCGTCGTTCTTCCACGAGGCCGCCGAATAGATGTCGGCCACCTCGTCGGTGGGAACGACGTTGTAGTCGCCGGCGAGCACTACGGGCCCGTCGTGCGACGCCCATTGCGCGGCGCGTTCGATCAGCCGCTCGAACCACGCAAGCTTGTAGTCGAACTTCGGCCCGGGCTGCGGATTGCCGTTGGGCAGGTAGATCGACGCGACGACGACGCCGTTCACCTCGGCTTCGATATAGCGACTCTGCTCGTCGGCGTTGTCGCCGGGCAGCCCGCGCCGGATCTCGGTCGGCTGCGCATCGCGCGCGAGGATCGCGACGCCGTTGAATCCCTTCTGCCCGTGCCAGAGCGCCCGATAGCCGGCATCGGCGATCGCCGCTTCGGGAAAGGCGTCATCGGTGGTCTTCAACTCCTGCAGGCAGGCGACGTCGGGTGCGGTTTCCGCCAGCCATTCGAGCAGGCGCGGAAGCCGGCTCCGGATCCCGTTGACGTTGAAGGTGGCGATCCGCATCGTGTCGCGCTCCCGGCTGGTTCAGAATCGCCAAGGCTAACCGAACGCACCCGGTGGACCCGGTCGTTCCTCTACTGCGACGCACTCGATCATCATGGCTGCTCCCGTCCTCAGTTGCGGAATCCTCGTCATCGACGACCGCGACGAACTGCTGTTGTGTCACGCGACGGGGACGTCGCGCTGGGATATCCCGAAAGGCCGGCGCGAAGCCGGCGAGTCGGAGATCGATGCGGCGATCCGCGAGACGTCCGAGGAGTGCGGACTGCGCTTCGCGCCGGCCGACCTGCTGGAACTCGGCCGCTTCCGCTATCGGCCCGGCAAGGACCTGCACCTGTTCGCCGTGCGCAGCGAACGCATCGACCCGGCGCGATTTTCGTGCTCGACGCGCTTTCGCGATGCGCGCGGACGGCTCGTCCCGGAGATGGACGGCTATGCGTGGGTCGCGTTCGACGAGGTGGCGCGGCGCTGCGCGAAGAACATGACGACGTTGCTCACGCGCACCCTGTCACTGCACGACGTTTCGGCCCGGTTGCAGGACACGTCTGGCGCAGGCACTGCCACTGCGTGAGCGGGCCCCGGCGCGCGCGCAGCCGACGTCCGATCCGTTCAGCTTCGCTTCAGCCTGTGGCGGCTATCGTCGCTCCCGCTGCGCCACGAGAAGGAAGCTCGCATGATCCGATTGCTCTGGGGGATTCCCGCTGTCGTCGTCCTCGCCTGGACCTGGAGCGCGCTTGCCGGGCTGACGCCGCTCGCGCTCGACGCGAGCGTCTGGACGCTGCGAAAGGAGCTCATCTACGTCAGCGGTGTTGCCGCGTTCTCGATGATGTCGGTGATCATGCTGCTCGCCACGCGCCCGGCATGGCTCGAGAAGCCGCTCGGCGGCATGGACCGCATCTATCGATTGCACAAGTGGGCGGGGATTCTCGCCATCTCGCTCGCTGCCGGCCACTGGCTGCTCGACCTGTCCGGCGGCGTGTTGCGCGCGTTCTTCGCGAAGCCGGTCAAGGGCCCGCACGACACCCTGACCTGGGCCGAGCCGCTGCGCGGAATTGCGAAGGATCTCGGCGAATGGAGCGTCTACCTGCTGCTCGCGATGCTCGTGCTCACGCTGTGGAAGCTCGTGCCGTACCGCTTTTGGCGACGCGTGCACCGGGTCATGCCCGTCTTCTATCTCGCGCTGGCGCTGCATGCGATCGTGCTGTTTCCGGCCTCGCTGTGGGCGCAGCCGATCGGAGCAATGCTGGCCATCGCGGTCGCGATCGGCGCGTACGGCAGCGTCGTCTCGCTGCTCGGCGAGATCGGCAGGACCCGGCGCATGCACGGACGCGTGCGCGAGCTCGGTCGAACCGGCGACGTGCTGAGCGTGCGCTGCGCGATCGACAGCGGCTGGCGCGAAGCGAAGCCGGGCCAGTTCGCGTTCGTGACCTTCGACGCTGCCGAAGGGGCGCACCCGTTCACGATCTCGAGCGTCGACGCCGGGCAGCGAAGCCTCGGCTTCGAGATCAAGGCGCTCGGCGACTACACCGCGCAGCTGCGCGAGCGGCTGAGCGTGGGAATGCCGGTGCGCGTCGAGGGACCCTACGGGCAGTTCGACTTCCGACGCGGAAGATCCACGGCACACCAGGTCTGGGTCGCCGGCGGCATCGGCGTCACCCCGTTCATTGCGTGGCTCGAGTCGCTGGCCCGCGATCCTTCGACGGCGCCGCACGCCGACTTCCACTACTGCGTGCGCAATCGCGATACCGATGCGCTCGTGGCACGCGTCGAGTCGCTCTGCGCACGCGTGCCTTCGGTGCGCCTGACGGTGCATAGCGACGACCGCGATCCGGCGCTGCACGCGCGGATGCTCTGCAAAACGGATGCGAACGAGCCGATCGAGGTGTGGTTCTGCGGCCCGGGTCGTTTCGCCGAAGCGCTACGCGAAGGGCTGGCGAAGCTCGGCCTCGGCAGCGTGCGCTTCCACCAGGAGGCTTTCGAGATGCGGTAACCGGCCGACGCGGGCGGCGCCGCGACGCTCAGGCAGTGTGCGCGGCCTTTCCGGGCCGCTCGATCCTGCGTTGCATCGGCGCTGCCGAGTCGTCGTGCACAGTGCTCGCGGTCGCCGGCTGCGCTTCGCGCAGCTTCTTCCGATACCGGCGCAGGATCATCTGCTCGACCCTGACCCGGTCGCTGGTTCGGCACACGTAGCGAAGCGCGAGCTTCGCGTGCTTCGGATCGTCCAGCGCCAGCAGCACGCGTGGCGCGGCGGACGGCAGGTCGACGAGGTTCCTTGCTTCGATGCGCGCGAGATGCGCAGCCGCCTCGTCGAACCAGGGGTCGCACACTTCCGCTGCCGAGGCGAGCAGGAATTGCTCGAGCTGCTCCAGGTCGCTGTTCGCGTCGGCCGCGATGCGGACGATCTGGACGATGAAGGCGCCGGTGGCCGTCTCGTTGCGAACCGGGTGCGTGAGCAGCACCGCATTGGGAATCGTGACCGTCTTGCCGGTGAGCTGGTTGGAATCGAAGGTCTCGGCCAGCGTCGTGGACAGCAGCGAAGTGCCTACCACCTGTCCGCGGACCCCGGCGACCTCGATGTAGTCGTCGAGCCGGTACGGGCGAGTGGCGACGAGCGTCGCAGTGCCGAGCAGGTTGGCGATGAAGTCCTTGCTGACGATGAGAACCGCGGCGGCGACGGCGGTAAGGGCGAGGGCGAAACCGGCGAGCTTGCTGCCCCAGATGCCGAGCACCGCGAACAGCGTTAGCGCCAGGACGAAGTTGCGCGACCAGACGCGCTGCTCGCGGCGGCTGCGCGAGTCGCCGACGGCGGAACGCGCGAGCACCCGCGAGACGACGTGCGTGGCGAACCAGCCGAGACCGAGGACGGCGCCCGTCAGTGCGATCCGGGATGTTTCGGGAAACGACAGCAGCGGTTCGAGAAGGGTCATGCTTCGAGTCCGAGCGTCAGGCGTCTCCATGACCCCGAAGCAGCGACGACGTCTTGCGTCTGCGCGCGCGGCACCCGGACGTCCCGCCCGTCAGGGTTTGATGTACGCGTAGCCTTCGCGCAGCTGCAACTGGGCGATGCGCGCGACGCCGGAGGGCGTGAACTGCGCATCCATCACGAACTGCTCGCGCTTCAGGCCGCGGTTCTTCAGCGTGATCTCGCAGATCTCGAAGACCACCCCGCGCGCGGTCAGCGCCGACACCAGCGGTGCGTACTGGATGTCCGGGTTCTTCCGGTCGCGCGCGCCCTCCATCAGGAAGTCGATCCCCTCGGCATGCGCGACCACGACGATCTTCGTGTTCGGCGCCACGTCGAGGTGGTTGCGCACGTTGCGCAACCCCTTCGTCGCCTGCGCCTCGCTGTTGTCGATGTGATAGACGACCTTGTCCTGCGTCTGCGTCTGGGTCTGCGCGTACGCTGCGCCGGCGACGAGCAGCATCGACGCCAGCAGCCCTGCGAAGTGCCTTCTGCAGTTCATGTCTCCCTCCTCGACGACGCGCTACTGTAGGTCTCTGCCCTGGCGTCAAACGAAAAAGGGCTTCCGCGTGGAAGCCCTTTCGAAACCGACACTTCGAACGTTGGTAGGCCGTGCCGGATTCGAACCGGCGACCAACGGATTAAAAGTCCGCTGCTCTACCAGCTGAGCTAACGGCCCATCGTGAAAGTGCAAAGAAAAGTGCGAAGCCCGCGATTCTAAGATTTGCTGCCGCGACCGTCAAACGTCGGCGGCTGCGGGGCCCGCGTCGCACGGCGTTGCCAGAGCGCTACTGAGCATCTCGATGAACGCCGTCGTGCGCAGCGGAAGCAGGCGCCGACCGGCCGTCACGCACCATACTGTCATTGTCGGGAACGACCAATCGGGCAGGACCCGCTCGAGCCGGTTCTGCTCGACGTACGGCTGCGCGACGCGCGATGCCAGCGCGGCGATGCCCAGACCGCGCAATGCGAGCGCGGTGTGCAGCGCCACCGAGTTCGATGCCAGCGGCCCGGTAGGCAGCCCGTCCCATCGCTCGTCGCCGCGCCGCAAGCTCCATGGAAGAAGCTCGCCGGTGCTGGAGACCAGCCCGAGTGCGGCGTGCTCGAGCAGTTGCGCGGGCGACGACGGCCGACCGGCCTGCGCCAGGTACGTTGGACTCGCGTAGAGCGCATTCTGCAGGTCGAAAACCCGTCGTGCGACGAGCGACGCGTCGTCGGGCAGGTGCGCAGCCACGCGAACGGCGACGTCGAAGCGCTCGGCGATCAGGTCGACGCGGCGCGCGGAGACGTCGATCTCGAGACGCACCCGCGGGTGCGCCGCCGCGAAGTCGAGCAGGAAGGGAACCAGTCCCATCTCCTCGGCAAATCCGGGCGGCATCGAGACGCGGAGCCGACCTTGCGGCGTCGTCCGGTGATGCTGCGCCAGTGCGGTTGCGGCGTCCGCTTCCTCGGCCAGGCGCTGCGCGTGCGCGAGCATGCGCTCGCCGAATTCGGTGAGCGACAGGCGGCGGGTGGTGCGGGTGAGCAGGCGCTCGCCGATCCGCGATTCGAGCGTGCTGATCCGCCGCGATACGGTTGCCTTCGGGATGCCGTGGCGGTCGGCGGCGCGCGAGAAGCTGCCGGCTTCGACCACGCGCGCGAAGAGCACGAGGTCGTCGGGGTCGAGGCTTCGATCGGGCTCGATCGCCGCACGCCCCACGTGTTCAGCGCGGAAGGCTGGCGATCTGCTCGCGCGCGCGCTGCGCGGCCTGGCTGTCGGGGAATTTCGCGACGACCTGCTCGAGCGTTGCGCGAGCCGCCTTGCGATCGCCGCTCTCGGCCTGCGCGTAGCCGATGTTGAACAGCGCATCGGGTGCGCGCGGGTTGTCGGGGTAGCGCGCGAGCAGTGCCTGCTGGCTGGCGATCGACCCCTTGTAGTCCTTCAGTGCGAACTGGCTGCTGCCGAGCCAGAACAGCACGCCGGGCAGGTAGGGGCTGTCGGTGTACTGCGTGCGGAAGCTCTGGAAGGCGGCGAGCGCGCCGCGGTAGTCGCCGGCGCGAAACATCTGCAGCGCCGCGTCGAAGGCGCGCTTCTCGCTCTGGTCGACGGTGATCGAGCGGCCGTCGACTTCGGCGGCGACCGGCTCGAACTTCTTGATCCGCGTGTCGACGGTGGCGAGCTGGTCGCCGAGCTGTCGTTGCGCGGTGGCGAGTTCGTGCGATTGCACCTCGAGCTGGCCTCGGAGCCGGGCGACCTCCTGTCGCAGCGATTCGAGCTGCGACTGCACCTCGAGCTGGCCGCGGGCACTCTGGTCGATGCGCGCGCCCATTTCGGTCACCTGGCGCGTGAGCTCATCGAGACGCTGCGTCGTTTCCTGCTGCATGACCTGCACGCGCCCGCGCAGGTCGAGGATCGCCTTGCGCGCCTCGTCGTCGGAGAAGAGCGCGGCCTGCGCCGCCGGGTGCAGGCCCGACAGCGCGACCAGCGAGGCGGTGAATACCAGCGCGCGGGCGTGCATCACTGGTAGACGAGGTCGGCGCGCCGGTTTTCGGCGAACGACGCTTCATCGGTTCCGGTGGCGCGCGGGCGCTCCTCGCCGAAGCTGACCGCTTCCATCTGCGAATCGGGAACGCCGAGCGCCGACATGGCGCGCCGCACGGCCTCGGCCCGCTTCTGCCCGAGCGCGAGGTTGTATTCGCGGCTGCCGCGCTCGTCGGTGTTGCCCTGGATCACGACGCGACGCGTCGGGTTGGCGAGCAGGTAACGCGCATGCGCCTCGACCGTCGGGCGGAATTCGTCGCGAACGACGAAGCTGTCGAAGTCGAAGAAGATGCTGCGCTTGGCGAGCGGGCTGGCCGGATCGTTCAACGGATCCTTCTGCTCGAGCTGCACCTGCTGGATGCCGCGTCCGTCGGCCCCTGCCCCGGCGCCTGCGCCCTGCGCTGCTGCGTCGCGGCTCTCGATCGGCGCGGTGCCTTGCGTCGCCTGGTCGTCGAGCTTGACGCCGGTGCCGCATGCGGCGAGAAAGGCCGTTGCGAGTGCAATCACTGCCAGTCGGATCGTCGATTTCATCTTGCTCCCCGGGGTTCGGTCGTCTTTCGTGCTGGAAAAGGAAAAAGCGGAGCCGCGTTCATTTCGGGAACGGGCCCCACGTCGGCTCGCGGATGTCGCCGGCCGACGAGGTGAGTCGCTGTCGCACACGGCCGTCGACGGTGATCGCGACGAGCGAGTCGCGGCCGTTGATCTGCGTGGCGAACATCACCCATCGGCTGTTGGGCGCGAAACTCGGCGATTCCTCGCGCCCGGTCTCCGACAGGGTCGTTTCCTGCCCGCTGCCGGCGAGATCGCGCACGGCAACGAGGAAGCGGCCGTCGCGCCGCGTGACGTAGGCGAGCAGCCGTCCGTCCGGGCTCACGCGGGGGCTCACGTTGTACGACGACCCGAAGGTGACGCGCGCGGGCGCGCCGCCGTCGAGCGGCATGCGGTAGATCTGCGGCGAGCCGCCGCGATCGGAGGTGAAGTACAGCGCCTTCCCGTCGGGGGCAAAGGCGGGCTCGGTGTCGATGCCCGGCGACGTGGTGAGGCGCCGCGGCGTTCCGCTGCCGTCGGCGTCGATCAGATAGATCTGCGACAGGCCGTCGCGGGTGAGGGCGACGGCGAGCGTCCGGCCGTCGGGCGACCAGGCGGGCGCGCTGTTGCTGCCCTTGAAGTTCGCCACCGGCACGCGCTGCCCGGTGGAGAGCGTGTGCACGTAGACGACCGGCTTCTTGCTCTCGAAGGAGACGTACGCGATGCGCGTGCCGTCGGGCGACCACGATGGCGAGATGATCGGCTCGGGTGACGTGAGTGGCGAAACGACGTTCTCGCCGTCCCAGTCGGCGACGTTCAGCTTGAAGCGCGTTCCCTGCTTGGAAACGAAGGCGATGCGCGTGGAGAAGATTCCCTTCTCACCGGTGATTCGCTCGAATACCCAATCGGCGACGCGATGTCCGCCGAAGCGCAGGTCGTGTTCGGAGACGACGAGCGACTCGCCGCCCAGCGGGGCCTGGCGCACGGCATCGCCGAGCCGGTAGCGGATGTCGTAGCGTCCGTCGGGCAGTCGCGCAACCGAGCCGCCGAGAATCGCGTCGGCGCCGCGCGAGCGCATCGACGCATAGTCGGGCGCGGCGGACTCGGACAGCGTGACGCCCGGATCGATGACGCGAAACGATCCGCTGCGAGCGAGGTCGCTGCGGACGACGTCGGCAACCTGCTCGGGAACGCGGGTATCGGTGACGAAGTTCGCGATCGCGATCGGGTATTGCGTGGCGCCCACGCCGGAGACATCGAGGCGCATCTGCGCTGGTGCGGCGATAGGCAGGGACAGAGCGACGACCGCCGCCAGAAGCACTTGCCTCATGTAGCTCCTTTTGAAGCAACCAACGATTATATCGGTCCGGCCTCGCCGCCTCCGACCGGCGTTGCGTTCAACGCGATCAGCGGTCGTCCCTCGGGCCGCGCAGGATCTCGAGTTCCGACGGGCAGGTGCCGTCGGCCTGTCGCGGAAGCGGGTCGCTGCGCTCGATGCCACGTTCGGCGGCCGCGTCCCAGGCGGGAACGCCGCTGGAGCGGCGTAGCTGCACCGAACGGATCCGGCAATCGGGCGACACCGATACATGGAATGCCGCCTTCGGATTACCGGCGAGGTCCTGCGGAACCTGGTAGATCGTGTTCGAGCGGATCAGGCCGGACAACCGTGCTGCATAGCCCGAGTCGATGCCGCTGCCGGCGCTGCCCTGCGTGCCGGTCGATGAACCGAGACGCGCGACGTCGCCCGAGCCCGCCTGCGCGCGCAGCCCCTCGAGGTATTGCGCACGCTGCTTCTCCTCGCGCTCGCGGCGCGCCTTCTCCTGCGCCTCGCGTTTCGCCTTCGCTTCGGCTTCCTGCTTCGCTTTCGCGTCGGCTTCCTGTTTTGCCTTCGCTTCGGCCTCGCGTTTGGCCTTCGCCTCGGCCTCCTGCTTCGCCTTCGCTTCGGCCTCGCGCTTGGCCTTCGCGTCGGCTTCCTGCTTCGCTTTCGCTTCCGCCTCGCGTCTTGCCTTCGCCTCGGCTTCGCGCTTCGCCGTCGCTTCGGCTTCCTGGCGCGCCTTCGCCTCGGCTTCGCGTCGCTCCTTCTCCTCGGCGACGTGACGCGCTTTCTCCTCGGCTTCCTGGCGCGCCTTCTCTTCTGCGCGCTTGCGCGCCTCGAGACGGCGACGCTCGTCGTCGGCGCGTCGCTCGGCCTCTTCGCGCGCCTTGCGCTCCTGCTCGAGCGCGATGTCGGGTTTCGCCTCCGGCTCGGGCTGTGCCTGCGCGAGAGGCGGCGGCGTGGGCGGCGGCGTCTCGGCCGGCGCGGGCTCGGGCCGCTTCGGCTCCGGGGGCGGCTGCGGCTTGGCCGGCGCGGGCTTCGATTCGGTCGCAGGCGGATCCCACAGTTCGGCCGCGGCGCCTTCCGGCGCGCTCGACTGCCAGCGGATGCCGACGAAGAGCATCGCGATCAGCAGGCCGTGCATCAGCAGTGCGAGCGCGAAGGCGCGCAGGCGCCCTTTCGGCTTCGGCGGACGGCGCACGACGCTGGCTCCGCTCGAACGCGGCATCGAGTCGTCGGCGGGAACGCCTCTGCGGCTGCGATGCAGGTCAGCCATGTCTGCCATGTGCCGGTTCAGTTCGCCGGCTTGACGAGCAACGCGATGCGCTCGATGTTCATGCGGCGCAACTCGCTCATCACGTCGATGACCGCCTCGTACTTCACTGCGCGATCGCCGCTGATCACTACCGCCATCTGTCCTGCGTCGCCGCGGATCTGTTCGATGGCGCCGCGCAGGTCGCCGCGTCCGACGCGTCGCTCCGAAGGATCACCGGTGTTGACGCCACGCACGCGCAGTTCGCCATCGGCGCGCACCTGCACCTCGATGTACTGGTCGGGACGCTCGCTGCTGCGGCCCGCGCTGGGCAGGTCGATCGCGCCGGGCGGCAGCATCGGCGCCGTCACCATGAAGATGACGAGCAGCACCAGCATCACGTCGATGTACGGAACGACGTTGATCTCGTTGACCATGCGCCGGCCACGGCCTCGGCCGCGCGGCCCGGGATTCGGCATCGCTACCTCGCCTGTCGCTGCAGGATGTTGGAGAACTCGTCGACGAAACCGTCGAAGCGCGTGGACAGGCGGTCCATGTCGTACGCGTAGCGGTTGTAGGCGACGACGGCAGGAATCGCGGCGAACAGGCCGATTGCCGTCGCTACCAGCGCTTCGGCGATGCCCGGCGCCACCGCCGCGAGCGTGGCCTGGTGCACGTTCGCTAGCCCGCGGAACGAGTTCATGATTCCCCACACCGTGCCGAACAGGCCGATGTAGGGGCTTACGGAACCGGCCGACGCGAGGAACGCGAGGTTCGACTCCAGTGCGTCCATCTCGCGCTGGTAGGCGGCGCGCATCGCGCGGCGCGAGCCGTCGAGCATCGCGGCGACGTCGCCCGGCTTCTGCTGGCGCGTCTTCAGGAACTCGCTCATGCCCGACTCGAAGATGCGCGCGAGCGGGCCGTGGTCGGCGCGCCCGGTGCGGATCTCCTCGTACAGCGTGCCGAGGTCGCGGTCCTTCCAGAACTCGGATTCGAACGCGTCGGTGGCGCGTTGCGCGGCGCGGATCGCGAAGCCCTTGCGGAAGATGATCGTCCAGGAGCCGAGCGAGATCAGCAGCAGCAGCGCCATCACGAACTGCACGAGCAGGCTCGCGTGCAGCACGAGCGTGACGATCGACAGTTCGCTGTTCATGGTGTGTTCGTTGGAGTCGGGGTCGTGATCAGCTTCATGCGTCGGCGTCGCGGTTCGGCGGTGTGCTCGCCGCTGCAGGCAGCGCGTCGCGGATGCGCTGTTGCAGCGGCTTCGGAAATGCGGTTGCCTGCCCGTCCGCGCGGCGGATCGCCGCGAAGCGCAGTTGCGCGACCACCAGCGCTTCGTCGCCGCCGGCGAGCCGCGCACTCTGCCACAACAGGCACGAGGCCCTGCGCACGGCGATCGGCCGTACGTCGACGACGAGTTCGTCGTCGAGCCGCGCCGGACGTCGATAGTCCACCGAGACGTCGCGCACGACCAGCAGCACGCCGTGCTCGTCGGCGAGCGCGCGGTGCCCGAAGCCGAGCGCGCGCAGCCAGTCGGTGCGTGCGCGCTCGAAGTAGCGTAGCCAGTTCGCGTAGTAGACGATTCCGCCCGCGTCGGTGTCCTCGTAGTAAACGCGGATCGGTATCGCGAAAGCCGCTGCCGGCAGGGGTTCTGTCACGCGCGGGATTCTACCCGCGCGACGCTTCACCGCCCCATAGCTCGCCGGAGCCGCCCTGCGCGCCGGGCGCGACGAGGCCGAAATGCCGCCACGCCGTCGGCGTCGCCACCCGCCCGCGCGGCGTCCGCTGCAGGTAGCCCTGCTGGATCAGGTACGGCTCGAGCACGTCCTCGATCGTGTCGCGCTCCTCGCCGATCGCGGCGGCGAGGTTGTCCAGCCCCACCGGGCCGCCGGAGAACTTCTCGATCACCGTCTGCAGCAGCTTGCGGTCCATCACGTCCAGGCCGCTCGCGTCGACGTCGAGCATCTTCAGCGCGGCGTCCGCGGTGGCGACGTCGATGCGTCCGGCCGCGCGCACCTCGGCGTAGTCGCGCACGCGGCGCAGCAGCCGATTGGCGATGCGCGGCGTGCCGCGCGAGCGACGCGCGATCTCGCGCGAGCCGTCGGCGGTGGCGACGGCGCCCAGCAGTTGCGCCGAGCGCGCGACGATCTGCGTGAGTTCGTCGACGTCGTAGAACTCCAGGCGCGCGACGATGCCGAAGCGGTCGCGCAGCGGGTTGGTCAGCATGCCGGCGCGCGTGGTCGCGCCGACCAGCGTGAACGGTTGCAGGTCGAGCTTGATCGAGCGCGCCGCTGGCCCTTCGCCGATCAGGATGTCGATCTGGAAGTCCTCGAGCGCCGGGTAGAGGATCTCCTCGACGACCGGCGAGAGCCGGTGGATCTCGTCGATGAACAGGACGTCGTTTTTCTCGAGGTTGGTGAGGATCGCCGCGAGGTCGCCGGGTCGCTCGAGCACGGGGCCCGAGGTCTGGCGCAGGTTCACGCCCATCTCGGCGGCAACGATGTGCGCCAGCGTCGTCTTGCCCAGTCCGGGCGGGCCGAACAGCAGCAGGTGGTCGAGCGCCTCGCCGCGGGCGCGTGCGGCGGCGACGAAGATCTCGAGCTGTTCCCGGATCTTCGCCTGCCCGACGTAGTCGGCCAGGCGGCGCGGGCGCAGCGCGCGCTCGACGAGTTCCTCGGAGGGCGAGGCCGGAGCCGCGGCGACCAGCCGGTCGTGCTCGATCATGTCTTGGCGAGCAGCTTCAGCGATTGCTTGATGCCGTCGGAGACGGCGATGCCCGCCGGCAGCTGCCGCACGACGGCCGACGCCTCGCGCTCCGAGTAGCCCAGCGCGAGTAGCGCGTTCAGCACGTCGGTCGTCGCTTCGGCCGGCGCCGCACGCGCGCCGTCGCCGAGCGCCTGCGCGAGCTTGCCCTCGAGCTCGAGTACGAGCCGCTCGGCGGTTTTCCTGCCGATGCCGGGCACCTTCTGCAGGCGGGCGGCGTCCTGGCGCGCAACGGCCTGCGCGAGCTCGGCCACCGAGAGCCCGGAGAGCACCGACAGTGCCGTGCGCGCGCCGATGCCGGAGATGCGGATCAACTGCCGGAACGCGTCGCGCTCGTCGCTGCGCAGGAACCCGTACAGCAGATGCGCGTCTTCGCGCACCACCGGTTGCACCAGCAGCGCGACGCGCGCGCCGGTGGCGGGCAGGTCGTAGAAAGTGCTCATCGGCACGTCGACCTCGTAGCCGACGCCACCGACGTCGACCAGCACGGTCGGGGGGTGCTTTTCGAGGAGCGTTCCGCTCAGTCGTCCGATCATGCGCGGATGGTACCGCTTGATGTCGGGGGCCGACGGCGGGTCGTCACGCCAGCCGCAGCCGACCGCGGCGCAGCGCAACCCGCCGGCCGGCTCCCGGCGACGGCAGCCCGGCGATGGCGCCCGCCGCTGCGGCCGCGCTCATCGTCGCCGCGTGCGCGTGGCAGATCGCGCAGGCGAGCGCGTCGGCCGCGTCGGTCGATGGCACCCCTGGCAATGCGAGCAGTCGCTGCACCATCTGCTGCACCTGCGACTTGGCCGCGCGCCCGTAGCCGACGACCGCCTGCTTGACCTGCAGCGCCGTGTATTCGTGCACCGGCAGCCCGTGCGCGACGAGCGCGCCGATCGCCGCGCCGCGCGCCTGTCCGAGCAGCAGCGTGGACTGCGGATTGACGTTGACGAAGACGATCTCCGCGACGGCGCTGTCGGGGCGGTATTCGCCGACGACGTCGGCAATGCCGACGTGGATCGTCTTCAGCCGCGGCGGCAGGCTGCCGGCGGGAATGCGGATGACGCCGCTGGCGACGTAGCGCAGGCGCGGACCGTCGACGTCGATGACGCCGAAGCCGGTGACGCGAAGGCCGGGGTCGATGCCGAGGATGCGCACGACGCCGGCGTTCATGAACTCAGAACGTGCGAAGGAACCGTAGCGAGCGGTTCGAGGTCGCGCCGAGAAGCGCAGCCGTACGAGAGTACGGCGGGCATCGCAGGCGCGAGATCGGACCGCGCAGCAGGTTCATTCGTACGTTCAATGGCGGAAATGGCGCACGCCGGTGAAGACCATCGCGAGGCCGCGCTCGTCGGCAGCCGCGATGACCTCGTCGTCGCGCACCGAGCCGCCGGGCTGGATCACCGCGATCGCGCCCACCTCGGCGACGACGTCCAGCCCGTCGCGGAACGGGAAGAACGCGTCGGAGGCGACGACCGAGCCGGCAAGGTCGAGCCCTGCGTTGCCCGCCTTGATCGACGCGATGCGGGCGGAGTCGACGCGGCTCATCTGCCCGGCGCCGACGCCGAGCGTGGCGCCATCGCCGCAGAAGACGATCGCGTTGGACTTGACGAACTTCGCGACGCGCCAGGCGAAGAGCAGGTCGCGGCGTTGCGCGTCGGTGGGCGCCACGCGCGTGACGACCTTCAGGTCGTCGGCGCGTAGCGTGTGGTTGTCTGCGCTTTGCACCAGCAGTCCGGAGCCGACGCGCTTGACGTCCTGCGCGTTGTGCCCGCGCTCCCAGTCGGTGCGGCCTTCGGCCTGCACGCGATCGAGCGGTATCTCGAGCACGCGCACGTTCGCTTTGGCGGCGAGAACGGCGAGCGCGTCGTCAGCGTACGACGGCGCAAGCACGACTTCGACGAACTGCTTCGACATCGCGCGCGCCGCCTCGGCGTCGACCGGCCGATTGAAGGCGATGATGCCGCCGAAGGCGGACGTCGGGTCGGTGCGGAAGGCGCGCGCATAGGCGTCGGCCGCGTTCGCTCCGATCGCCACGCCGCACGGGTTGGCGTGCTTGACGATGACGCAGGCGGGTGTGTCGAACGACTTCACGCATTCCCACGCCGCGTCGGCGTCGGCGATGTTGTTGTACGAAAGCTCCTTGCCCTGCAACTGTCGGGCGGTGACCAGCGAGCCGGGCGCAGGGTGCAGGTCGCGATAGAACGCGGCGTGCTGGTGCGGGTTCTCGCCGTAGCGCAGATCCTGCAGTTTCACGAAGCGGCCGTTGAGCTGCCCCGGGAATTCGGCACGCGAGCCGTCGGCCTGCAGCGACGACAGGTAATCGGAGATCGCGCCGTCGTAGACCGCCACCGCATCGAAGGCCGCGACGGCGAGCCGGAAGCGCGTCTCGTCGGACAGTCCGCCGCTGGCGCGAATCTCGTCGAGTGCCGCGTCGTATTGCTGCGGTGTCGTCAGCACGCCCACGCCGCGCCAGTTCTTCGCGCCCGAGCGCACCATCGCCGGGCCGCCGATGTCGATGTTCTCGATCGCGTCCTCGAGCGGACAATCGGGCCGTGCGACCGTCGCCTCGAACGGATACAGGTTGACGACCAGCAGGTCGATCGGGTCGATGCCGTGCGCGGCGATCGCGTCGACGTGCGAAGCGAGCTCGCGCCGGGCGAGCAGCCCGCCGTGGATCTTCGGGTGCAGCGTCTTCACGCGCCCGTCGAGCATCTCGGGAAAGCCGGTGTGCTCGGAGACCTCGACGGCGTCGATGCCGTGGTCGGCGAGCAGCTTGGCGGTGCCTCCGGTGGACAGGATCGCGATGCCCAGCGTAGCGAGTTCGCGCGCGAGCGCGACCACGCCGGTCTTGTCGGAAACGCTGATGAGGGCGCGACGTACGGGCTGGATCATCGCCGTGCGTCCTGCAGCATGCCGTGCTGCTGAAGCTTCTTGCGCAGTGTGTTGCGGTTGATGCCGAGCATCTCGCTGGCGCGAAGCTGGTTGCCGTGCGCCTCGCGCATCACCACTTCGAGCATCGGCCGCTCGACCGCCTGGATCACCATCTCGTAGATCGAATTCGGTTGCGTGCCTTCGAGATCGTCGAAATATCGCTCGAGGCTGCGCACCACGGCGTCGTCCAGTGGGGACTTCCGATTCATGCTGCGTGGCTCCGTCGGAACAGGATGTCGTTCGCCGCCGCGCCGCGCCGACGGCTTCGGCTGCCGTCGGCGAACCAGCGGTCGATCTCGTCCAGTTGCCGCTCGGCGCTGTCGAGCGTGTGGAACCGGGCGAGGAAGGCCTGCGCGCCATCGAAGGCACGAAGGTACCAGCCCACGTGCTTGCGCGCGCTGCGCACGCCGCGCGCCTCGCCGTGGAACGCGTAATGATCGAGCAGATGCGCGCGCAGTGCAGCGCGAAGCGTCGCATCGTCGGGATCGGCAAGTTGTTCGCCGGTGTCCAGGTAGTGAGCGACCTGCCCGAAGATCCACGGCCGGCCCTGCGCGGCGCGGCCGATCATCACGGCGTCGGCACCGGTGAAGCGCAGCACCTCGGCCGCTTTCTGTGGCGAGTCGATGTCGCCGTTGGCGACGACCGGAACGCGCACGCTGGCCTTCACTTCTCCGATCGTTTCGTATTCGGCGCTGCCACGGAAAGCGCAGGCGCGCGTGCGCCCGTGCACCACGAGCATCTGCGCGCCGGCGTCGGCGAAGGCGCGCGCCAGGCGCACCGCGTTGCGCTGCTGCAGGTTGGGGCCGGTGCGCAGCTTCACGGTGACTGGAACGTCGACCGCGCGCGAGACAGCGTCGACGATCGACACGGCGAGCGCTTCGTGCGCCATCAGTGCCGAGCCGGCAGCCGTGTTGCACACCTTGCGCGCCGGGCATCCCATGTTGATGTCGACGATCTGCGCGCCGCGCGCGACATTGTGTCGCGCGGCTTCGGCCATCGACGAGGGATCGGCGCCGACGATCTGCACGGCGCGCGGCTCGGTCTCGCCGGCGTGATCGGTGCGTCGTTCGGTCTTCACGCTGTCGAGAAGCCGGGGATTCGACGACGCCATTTCGGATACCGCATAGCCCGCGCCCAGGCGTTTGCACAACTGGCGGAAGGGACGGTCGGTCACGCCGGCCATCGGTGCGACCAGCGCGCGATTCGCAATCGCGTGCGGGCCGATCCGGAAGGCTGTGCTCGTCATCGCGCGACTGCGATCGTTTGCTAACGGGAGGGCGATTCTATCGAAAATGATCGCGCGCGACGATCCACGAGTTCCTGTTCAGGCCGATCGCAGCCCGAACATCAGCGCCTTCGCGAAGCGATCGCGAAGCGGAGCGGCCCAGTCGAGGACGTCGAACGCCAGCGACTGGATCGGCGCGAGTGCCGGCCAGCCGAACAATCGCGCGAGCGTGTCGGTGACGGCTACCGTCGCGGCGCGATCGATCCTGCGCCGACGACGAAACCGCGCGAGTGCTTCCTCGAGCGGAGCGCCCTTCGCGTGTGCTGCGCCGAGCTCCTGCGCGAGCTCGAACGCATCGCGCAGGCCGAGGTTCAATCCCTGGCCGGCAACCGGATGCAGTGCCTGCGCGGCGTTGCCGATCGAGACGTGGCGCGGATCGTCGTCGCGCTGCGCGAGCCGGCGATGCAGCGGCGCGGTGTGTCGTTCGCCCACCAGCCGCATCGCGCCGAGCGCATCGCCGAAGGCTTCGAGCAGTTCGGCGTCGAATTCGCTCGGCGACAGCCGCGCGCGCCGCTCGCTTTGCTGCGGCGCGGCGCACCAGACCACCGCGCGCCGATCCGGTTCGGCAAGCGGAAGCAGCGCTAGCGGGCCGTGCGGCGTGAAGTGCTCGAAGGCGACACCCGGCGCGTCGCGCGCGACGAGGACTTCGGCGAGGAGGACGGACTGGCGGAAGTCGAGCGTGCGAGCCGACGGCGACCTGGGGTCGCCGTCGGCTCGAATCAGGATCTCGTCGGCTTCGCCGACGAGGGGTGAAGGGTGAAGGGGGAAGGCTGAGGGGGAAAGCCTCGCTGCGTCGGTGCGTTGCAGCGCTTCGAAGAGCGCGCGGTGAAGAGCGGCATAGCGCACGACGCAGCCGAGAGTGGGGGAGTCGAGATCGGCGGCGTGGAAGCGCGTGCGGCCGCCGCGGCGAGCGAGCGAGACGTCCACCGTGCGGATGGGCGCGGCTTCGGGCAGGGTGACGATGCGCGAGAGCAGGTGCGTGCTGCCGAGCGAGAGCGCGAGAGGGCGGGCGGCTACGGCGGGCGGAATCTGCTCGGCGAACGCGTCGTGCGCGATCGATGCGGGCGCGACGCCCTGGCGCGCGAGAAAGAGACGCAGCGCGATGGCGACCGGGCCGCGACCTTCGATGCGCAGGCGCTGCGTCATCCGTTCATCGCCGCTTCGATGTCCTCGGCGCGCTTTGGCGTGTCGATGGTGAGGATCTCGCAGCCGTCGGTGGTGACCAGCGCGTCGTCCTCTATGCGGATGCCGATGTCGTGGAAGGCGCTCGGCACGTCGTCGGCGGCGCGCACGTAGATGCCCGGTTCGACGGTCGTCACCATCCCCGGGCGCAGGATGCGCGAGCCGGCGCTCGCGTCGGCGTCGCCGGTCGACGGTTCGCGGTAGCTCCCGCAGTCGTGCACGTCGAGGCCCAGCCAGTGACCGGTGCGATGCATGTAGAAGCGCCGATACGTGCCGGCTTCGATCGCCGCGTCGAGCGGACCTTCGACGAGGCGGCAGTCGATCATTCCCTGCACGAGCACGCGCACCGCAGCGTCGTGCGCGTCGATGAAGCGCGCACCCGGCCGGATCGCTTCGATCGCCGCGCGCTGCGCGTCGAGCACGATGTCGTACAGCGCGCGTTGTGCCGCGGTGAAGCGTCCGCCGACCGGGAACGTGCGCGTGATGTCCGACGCATAGGCGTCGAACTCGCATCCGGCGTCGATCAGCAGCAGCTCGCCGTCGTTCATCGCCGCGTCGTTCGCCCGATAGTGCAGCACGCAGGCGTTGCGCCCGGACGCGACGATCGAGCCGTAGGCCGGCGCATCGGAGCCGTTGCGCCGGAACTCGTACAGGATCTCGGCCTCGATCTCGTATTCGCGACGCCCCGGCCGTGCCGTGCGCATCGCGCGCAGATGCGCCGCCGACGAGATCTGCGCGGCGCGACGCATTGCGGCGATTTCGTGCGCGTCCTTCACCAGCCGCATCTCGTCGAGCACGTGGTTCAGGTCGAACATCTGCGTGGGCGACGTGACGCCGGCGCGAGCCTGCGCACGCACCGCCGCCAGCCAGCGACGCGCGGACGCGTCGAGCGCCTCGCTTGCGCCGAGCGCGCACCATAGCGCCGGTCGGTTGGCGAGCAGCCGCGCCATCTCCTCGTCGAGCGATTCGATCGGCGCGCCGCGATCGAAGCCGAAGCGCTCGGCCGCTGCCGGCGGGCCGTAGCGGAAGCCGTCCCAGGTCTCGCGCTCCTCGTTCTTCGGCCGGCAGAACAGGATCGATTCCCCGCGGTCGGCGTCGGCGACGAGCACGATTGCCGCCTGCGGCTCCGGAAAAGGGCTCAGATAGCGGAAGTAGCTGTCGCTGCGATACGGATACTCGCTGTCGCGGTTGCGAATCACCTCGGCGCCGGTGCACACGATCGCCACGCCGCCGCCGGCGGAGCGCATCGCTTCCATGATCCGTTGTCTGCGTTCGGCGAATTCCTGCATTGCGGCTTCCGGCGGCGCTGCGCGAGGGACGCGCCGGCTATCGATCGCGCAACTGCAATTGTGCATCGAGTGCCGCCAGTCGCTGCGGCGTGCCCACGTCGGTCCAGCGGCCGTCGTGCCGTTCCGCGCCGGCGCGCCCGGCGTGCGCAGCGGCGCGCAACAGTGGCGCAAGCGGCGCCTTGCGCGACGGGTCGACGCCGTCGAAGAGGTCCGCTCGATAGATGCCGATGCCGCTGAATGTGAGTTTCGGCTCGCCTTCGGCGAGCAGCCGTCCGTCGCGCAGCGCGAAGTCGCCCGACGGATGATGCGGCGGATTCGGCACCAGCAGGCACCATGCGAGCAGATCGTCGGCGAGCATGCGCGAGGCGATCGCGACGGTTCGCGAGTAATCGAAGTCGGTGTAGACGTCGGAGGCGGCGACGACGAACGGGCCCTGGCCGAGCATCGGCAGCGCGCGCGCGATGCCGCCCGCCGTCTCCAGCGCCTCTCCCTCCGGCGAGTAGCGGATGCGCAGGTTCCAGCGCGCGCCGTCACCGAGCGCGTGCTCGACCTGCGCGCCGAGATGCGCGTGATTGACGACGACGTCGACGATGCCGGCGCGGGCGAGAGCGAGCAGGTGCCATTCGATCAGCATGCGCCCGCCGACGCGCAGCAGCGGCTTGGGGCATGCGTCGGTGAGCGGGCGCATCCGTTCGCCGCGTCCGGCGGCCAGCAGCATCGCGTGCACGTTCAGAACGTGTAGCCTGCGCTGCGAGCGGAGTCGACGACGCGCTCCGATCCGGCCTGCGCCGCTTCGACGCGCTCCATCAGCAGCGCCAGCGCAGCGAATTCGCGATAGCGGCGCGCCGTGCGCAGCGCGTACGAGAGAACGAGCGGAAGGTCGGCGAGGTAACGGTCCTTGCCGTCACGATGGTGCAGGCGCGCGAAGATCCCCAGCACCTTCAAATGACGCTGCAGCCCCATCCATTCGAAGTCGCGGTAGAACTCGCCGAAGTCGGCCGCGACCGGCAGAGCGCGCGCGCGTGCTGCCTGCCAGTAGCGCACCGCCCAGTCGAGTTGCCGTTCCTCGGGCCACTCGATGTAGGCGTCGCGCAGCATCGAGACGAGATCGTAGGTGAGCGGCCCGTGCACTGCGTCCTGGAAGTCGAGCACGCCCGGATTGTCGGCACCGGTGAGCACCATCAGGTTGCGTGAGTGCCAGTCGCGATGCACGAACACGCGCGGCTGCGCGAGGTTGTTCGCCAGCAACCGTTCGAAGGCTCCGTGCAGCGTCGCGCGGGCGGCGTCGTCGAGAGCGAAACCGCGATGGCGCTCGACGTACCACTGCGGGTACAGGTCGAGCTCGCGTGCCAGCAGCGCGCGGTCGTAGTCGGGGAACACGCCCGGGCGGCTGGCTGCCTGCATCCGCACGAGTGCCTCGCCGGCATCGCGCATCAGCGCATCGACGCGCACGTCGTCGTCGGCGCATTCGTGCAGGCGCTGCAGGTAGGTGGTCGAGCCGAAGTCCTCCAGCAGCAGGAAGCCGCTCTCGAGATCGGCGGCGAGCACCTGCGGCACGTGGACGGCGGCTTCGCGCAGCACCTGCGCGGCGTGCACGAAGGGCCGACAGTCTTCCATCGGCGGTGGCGCATCCATCGCGACGCGGCTCGGTTCGCCTGCGTGCGCGGCATCGACGCGGAAGTAGCGGCGGAAGCTGGCGTCGTTCGATGCCGGGCGGATCGTTTCGATCGCCAGCGCGTGCGTCGGAGCGAGCGTGGCGAGCCAGTCGCGCAACTGCGCGAGGCGACGATCGTCGCCGTTGCGTGGCGTGGATTGCGGTTCGATCGAGGCGACTCCGAAGCGAGGGGCGCGTGCGCGCGATGCGGGGCAGTACGTACGACGCGGGGGCAATACGTATAATAGTCGAGCGGTCGACGCCCGAGGCCGCTCTTCCTGCTGCGCCTCTCCAGGCCCTAGTCCGGCACGCGCCGGCCCGGTTGTGCTCCCGACGAATGCGCCGGCCCCGATTCCGTCTTTCCACCTTCGCATCGCTCGTGTCGTCGTCGCTGCTCGCCTGGGGCAGCGCGATGGCGCAGGACGCCTCGCCCGGATTCGCGCTGAAGCTCGACCCGTCGTTGTCCGAGGCGCATGCCGAAATCACCGAGGGGCGCCCGGTCTACGGAAGTAGCGAGCGCCTGTACGGCCGCAGCGGGCGTGACACCACGCTGCAGGGCAACGCCGAGGTACGCAAGGCGGGGTCGGTGATCCGCGCCGACCGGCTCACCTATTACGAAGCCGACGACGAACTGCTCGCCGCAGGCCACGTGCGCGTTTCGCGGCAGGGAAACGTGTTCACCGGCCCGGAGCTCGCGCTGAAGCTCGACGCGAATACCGGATGGTTCGAGTCGCCGAGCTATTACCTGGCGCTGTACGACGGGCGCGGCACGGCCGACCGCATCGACTTCCTCGGCCCCGACCGCATGCAGCTCACCGAGGCGAGCTACACGACCTGCCAGTTCGACGATCCCGACTGGATCCTGCTCGCCCGATCGATGACGCTCGACCAGGAAGACGACGAAGGCACCGGGCGCTCGGCGAGCCTGTATTTCAAGGGCGTGAAGATCCTCGCCGCGCCGGTCTTCGCGTTCCCGCTGAGCGATCGGCGCCGCAGCGGCTTCCTTCCGCCGTCGGTCTCGCTCACGTCGCGCTCGGGTCTGGACGTCGTCGTCCCGTACTACTGGAACATCGCGCCGAATCGCGACCTCACCCTGTATCCGCGGGTGAGCACGCGCCGCGGGCTGCAGATGGGCGCCGAGTTCCGCTACCTGCAGCGCAGCTTCTACGGTGGCGCAGCCGTCGAGTGGAATCCGGACGATCGGGTCACCGGAACGAGCCGCTACTTCTTCGACCTGCACAACACCTTCACGAACTGGGGCGGCTGGGGCGGCGCTTGGAACGTGCGCGGGGTGTCGGACGACAACTACTTCGTCGACTACGGCCGATCGATCGTCTCCAGTTCGGAACGCCTGCTGCCGCGCGTGTTCACGGCGTCGCGGGCGCTGCCGAACTACTGGACCGCGATCGTCAGCGTGCAGACGTGGCAGTCGATCCTCGACGCGCGTCCCGGTCCCTACGAGCGCGTTCCGCAACTGCAGTTGCGCAACGTCGTTCGCGACGCGGCGGGTTTCGACGTCGATACGGTGCTCGACGCGACGCGCTTTAGCGCGCCCACTGCCCGCTTGCCGGAAGGCTGGCGCAGCGTGGCCAATCCGCAGCTCAGCTATCCGATCGTGCGGCCCGGGTGGTTCGTCGTGCCGAAGGCGCAGCTGCACCTGTCGAGCTACCAGATCGACAGCGGCACCGGCATGGCCTTCGACAGCACCGAAAGCAGCGCGATTCCCACCTTCTCGATCGACAGCGGCCTCGTCTTCGAGCGTCCGGCGCGTTTCTTCGGCCGCGACGTGACGCAGACGCTGGAGCCGCGGCTGTTCTACGCCCGCACGCCGTTTCGCGACCAATCCCGCCTGCCGGTCTACGACACGACGACGGCCGACTTCAATTTCGCACAGCTCTTCTCGGAGAACACCTTCGTCGGCTACGACCGTGTCGCCGACGTGAACCAGCTCACGGCGGCGGCGGTCTCACGGCTCATCGATCCCGCCAGCGGCGCCGAGCGCTTCCGCTTCGCCGTCGGGCAGCGCGTGTATTTCTCTTCGCAGCGCGTGTCGATTCCCGGCGTGGCGCCGCGCACCGACCAGCGCTCGGACCTGCTGCTCGCCGCCTCGGGCGAGCTGGGCGGGCACCAGAGCTTCGACACGGGCATCCAGTACAGCGTGCGCGACAAGGACGTGGCGCGCTATACCGTCCTGTGGCGCTACCTGCCCCCCGACGGCCGCATCCTGAACACCGGCGTTCGCTACCGGCGCAACGAGATCGGTCAATTCGACACCTCGCTGCGCTGGCCGGTCGCGCCGCGCTGGGTCGCGCTGGGGCGGCTGAACTATTCGTTCCTGGGCGAAGGCCGCGACCCGATCAGCGGCGTGCCGAACGAGCGCGGACTCATCGAGTCGGTGCTCGGCTTCGAGTACGAGTCGTGCTGCTGGGGCACGCGCTTCGTCGTACAGCGGTTCCGCACCGCGCTCGGCCGCTCGACCACGGCATTCTTCATCCAGCTGGAACTCAAGGGCCTGGCCCGACTCGGTTCGGATCCCTTTGGTATATTGCGGCGGAACATTCCGGGCTATCGCCTGCCCACCGATCGGCCCGAGTTGCCGTCGCGCTACTTCGGCTACGAGTAATGCCTTCCCAATTCGTCCTGCGCCTGGCTGCCGCCTTGTCGGTGGCCGTCCTCATTCCGTTCGGCGCCGCGCAAGCGGCCGCACTGGTCGAGATCGACCGCATCGCGGCGGTCGTCAACAGCGAAGCGATCACCGAACGCGAGCTGCAGCAGCAAGTGCTGCTCGTGCAGCGCCAGCTGCGCGAGCAGAACATCGAGGTGCCGCCGTCCGACGTGCTCGAGCGCCAGGTGCTCGAGCGCATGATCGTCGATCGCGCGCAGATGCAGCTCGCGCGCGACTCGGGGCTGCGCGTCGATGACGCCCAGCTCGAGCGCGCGGTAGCCACCATCGCCGCGGAGAATCGCCTCACGGCGGCGCAGCTGCGCGATCGGCTGCGCCGGCAGGGGATCGATTTCGATCAGTTCCGCGAAGAGGTGCGCGGGCAGATCGTGCGGCAGCGGCTGCGCGAGCGCGAAATCGACAGCAAGGTGCAGATCAGCGACGCAGACGTCGACGCCTTCCTCGCGGCGCAGTCCGGGGGCGCTTCCTCCGACCGGACGGAGCTGCACATCGCGCAGATCCTGTTGCGTCTTCCCGAGGGAGCCAGCGCCGAGCAGATCGAGCGACAGCGGCTTCGCGCCGAGGAAATCGAGCGCCAGCTGCGCGCAGGCGCCGATTTCGGCCGCCTTGCCGCCGCCTTCTCGGATGCGCCCGAGGCGATGAGCGGCGGCTCGCTGGGCTGGCGCACGCCCGATCGCCTGCCGCAGTTGTTCGTCGACGCCGTGCGATCGTTGAATCCGGGTGGTTTCTCCGCGGTGCTGCGCAGTCCGGCCGGTTTTCACGTGCTCGAGCTGATCGAACGCCGCAGCGAGTCGATGCCGGTGGCTGCCGGCCAGCCGGTCGTGCAGACGCACGCGCGTCACATCCTCATCCGGCCCAACGAGGTGGTCAGCGAGGAAGAGGCGGTTCGTCGGTTGCGCGAGATCAAGCAGCGCATCGAGGGAGGCACCGGCGACTTCGCCGAGCTCGCCCGGCAGTACTCGGTCGATGGCAGTGCCGGTCGCGGCGGCGATCTCGGCTGGGTGTATCCGGGCGACACCGTCCCCGAGTTCGAGCGCGCGATGAATGCGCTGGCGCCCGGCCAGCTCAGCGACCCCGTGCGCACGCCGTTCGGCGTTCACCTGATCCAGGTCGTCGAGCGGCGCACCGACGAGAGCTCGCCCGACCGGCTGCGCCAGCAGGCCCGCCAGGCGCTGCGCGAGCGGCGCATCGAGGAGAACTACGAAGACTGGCTGCGCCAACTGCGCGATCGCACCTACGTCGAGTACAAGCTCGATCGCTACGCGATGGCCGCGCAGCCTTCCGGCGAGCGCTGAACCATAGAAACCACAAGGTGAACCCTGACGGCGAGCGCGGCATCCATCGAGCGCGCAAGCGATTCGGGCAACACTTCCTGGCCGACGTCTCGGTCGTCCATGCCATCGTGGAGGCGATCGACCCGCGCGAAGGCGAACGGCTCGTCGAGATCGGCCCGGGGCTCGCCGCGCTGACCGGCGCGCTTCTGGCGCGCATCACGCATCTGCACGCCGTCGAGATCGATCGCGATCTCGCCGCTCGCCTGCGATCGCGCTATCCGCCCGCGCGGCTCACGCTGCACGAGGCCGACGCGCTGCGCTTCGATTTTGCCGCACTGGCCGGCCCCGGCGAGCAGCGCCTGCGCATCGTCGGCAACCTGCCGTACAACGTCTCCAGCCCGCTGCTCGTGCGCTTGCTCGGCTTTCGCGCCTGCGTGCGCGACCAGCATTTCATGCTGCAGCGGGAAGTCGTCGAACGCATCGTCGCCGAGCCGGCAACGCGCGACTACGGCCGCCTCTCGGTGCTGCTGCAGGCGTTCTACGAGGTCGAGCACCTGTTCGACGTTCCGCCGCAGGCTTTCGATCCTGCGCCGAAGGTGCAGTCGTCGGTCGTGCGCATGCGCGTGCGCGACGACCGTCTCGCGCGCGATCCTGCGCCGCTGCAGCAGGTGCTCGCCGCCGCCTTCTCGCAGCGACGCAAGATGATCCGCACGACGCTGCTGCCCTGGCTCGACGCGCGGGGTGCGCAGCGCCCGCCGCTCGACGAAACGCTGCGTCCCGAACAGATCGACGTCGCCGCGTGGCTGTCGATCGCCGACAGTGCAGGCATGCCGCATCCGCGTCGTTGACGCTCGCCGAAAAGCGGCGCACAGTCGATCGCCATCGGAGGCAGACGAATGTCCGGCACCTCCACCGTTCGTTCCACCCCTCGCGCGGATGCCAACGCAACGCGGATCCTGTGCGCGAGCTGCCAGGCCTCCTTCGCCCTGGCCCTCGCGCTGCTCGCCGCATCCGCGTGGTCGCTGTGGCTCGAGCCCAGCGAGGTGCTGCGCGTCGTGCGCACGGCGATGCTTCAGGTCGGCATCCCGCTGGTGTCCGCAACGCTCGCCGTAGCGGCGGTGACCGCGCGCCGCGTCGCGCGCGCCACCGAAGTGCGCGAGGCGATCCGCTTGCGCGAGCGCCTTTACTTCGTCGCCACGATGATGCTCACCGTGCTCGCGCCATCGGCGCTGCTCGGCATGCGCACGATGCTGGCGCCGCGGCCGGGCTCGATGATCGTGAATATCGTCGAGGCCTTCGCCTGGCTGCTCGCCGCCTGGCTGCTGTGGGGAAGCATCGACGATGCACGCCGACTTGCGGTCGGCAGCCCCGATCAGCCGGATGACGCGCGCGCGCCGGAACGCTCGATGAGCTCGATCTTGTAGCCGTCCGGATCCTCGACGAAAGCAATCACCGTCGAGCCGCCCTTCACCGGTCCGGCTTCGCGGACGACGTTGCCACCCGCGGCGCGAATACGCTCGCACGCCTGTGCCGCGTCGGAAACCTCGATGGCGATGTGCCCGTAGGCCGAGCCGAGGTCGTAGCGCTGCACGCCGTGGTTCCAGGTGAGCTCGAGCACGGCGTCGGTGGACTCGTCGCCGTAGCCGACGAAGGCCAGCGAATAACCTTGATCGTGTCGATCGGTCGTGCGCAGAACGCGCATGCCCATCACGCGGGTGTAGAAGTCGGTCGAACGCTGCAGGTCGCCGACGCGCAGCATCGTGTGCAGTATCCTCATCGCGGAAATTCCTCCTGGGTTGGCTCGGTTGCTCGCGCAACCGTAATGCCGTCGTTCAGCGCGACGCGGCGTCCTCGGGAAAGTCGCGCAGCCAGGCGCGCGCCCGTTCGTATTCGGGGAAGAGGTCGCCGACGATCTGCCAGAAGCGCGTGCCGTGGTTGAGCTCGCGCAGGTGCGCGAGCTCGTGCGCGATCACGTAGTCGACGATGTCGATCGGGAAGTGCACGAGACGCCAGTTCAGGCGGATCGAACCGTCCGCGCTGCAACTTCCCCAGCGCGTGCGCGCCGACGAGAGCGACCAGCGACGCGGCGCGAAGCCGTGGCGCGCGCCGAACCAGTCGATGCGCTCGGCGAACACGTCGCGCGCTCGCGCCTGCAGCCAGCACTGCACGCGATCCTTCAGCTGCTCGGCGCGCGCCTGCGCCGGCAGCCCGACGACCAGGCGGTCCTCGACGCGTTCGGTGCGTCTCGCGTCCTCGGCGACGCACAGCGTCAGCGTCTGGCCGAGATAGCGCAACGGCGCTCCGTGTTCCCAGCGAACTTCGAGGCGGTCGCGGCGCGCCTGGTGGGCGCGCCATTCGCCGAGCTTGCGCACGATCCAGTTCGCCTTGCCCTGAAGCGCCGATTCGATCTCGCCGAGCGACACCCAGCGCGGTGCGGTCACGCGCAGTCCGCGCTCGTCGATGACGAAGCCGATCGTGCGTCGCCTCGAGCGGCGCAGTTCGTAGCGCAGCCACTGCTCGCACAGTCGCGCCACGCGCATCGAGCCGCCGGCCGACGGAGCGCGCTCGGGCGGGCCCGGCGCAGCGTGCAGCGGATCGAACAGGGGAAGGTTCAACTGGCGAGCGGCTTCGACGGGCGCCGGCTGCGGCGCGCGTCTCGCGCGGCCCCCGCGCGTCGTCATGGTCGCAGCGCCGGCGCGGCGGAGATCAGGGCCGCTTCGCCGCAATGGAGATGAGGGCTGGTTCTTGGCATTTCGCTCTCGATCCAGTTTTCGACTTTGGCCGATAGCGCTTCGGCGGTCTTGCCGACAGTGGCAGCCGTTCGCGCCTGAAAACGTAGCACAGCTGCAGCGCGTGCAACGGCGCCGAGCGCAGCACGGATCATGGAGCGAGCTCGGCGGCCACGGCAGCGAGGTCCACGCGCACGACGGTTTCCGGCGGCAGTCCACCGGCGGCGAGCGTGGCGCGGCCTTTGCCGGTGAGCACGAGCACCGGGCGGCAGCCGGCCGCATGCGCGGCCTGCAGGTCGCGCAGCTGGTCGCCGATGGCGTGCACGTCGGTGGTGGCCGCTTCGAAGCGCGCGAGGATCTCGTCGAACAGGCCCGGGCGCGGCTTGCGGCACGCGCAGCCTTCGTCGGGGCCGTGCGGGCAGAAGAAGATCGCATCGATGCGTCCGCCCGCTTCGGCGACGGCGCGATGCATCTTCTCGTGGATGCGGCCGAGCGTGGCGATGTCGAAGAGCTTTCGCGCGACGCCCGACTGGTTGGTCGCCACGACGATTCGGTAGCCGGCCTTGCTCAGCCGCGCGATCGCGTCGAGGCTGCCCGGCAGCGCGCGCCATTCGTCCGGACTCTTGATGTAGGCGTCGCTGTCGTGGTTGATGACGCCGTCGCGGTCGAGAACGATGAGCTTCACGGGCTGATGCGAGCGGGCGCGAAGCCGTCAGCCGAGCTTCGAGATGTCTGCGACGCGGTTCATCAGCGTGCGCAGCGCTTCGAGCAGCGCGAGCCGGTTGGCGCGCAGTCGCGCATCGTCGGTCATCACCATCACCTCGTCGAAGAACCGATCGACCGCCGCGCGTGCGCCGGCCATCACGCTCATCGCGCCGAACCAGTCGCCGCTGCGCGCGCGTTCCTCGGCCTGCGGGGCGAGCGCGTCGACGGATTCGGCCAGTGCGCGCTCGGCGGGCTCGACGAGCAGCGCGCGCTCGACCGGCCCCTGCGCGGCCTCGTGCGACTTGCGCAGGATGTTGACGATGCGCTTGTTCGCGGCGGCAAGCGCATCGGCCTCCGGCAGCCCCGTGAACGAGCGCACGGCGCCCAGGCGCGCCGGAACGGTGTCGAGCCGCATGGGACGCGGATCGACCACCGCCGCGATCTCGTGCGCCGACCAGCCTTGTTCGCGCAGATACCCCGACAGGCGCTCGAACAGGAAGTCGACGAGCGCGTCGTCGGCACGCGCGACTTCGCCTTTGAAAGCATCGAAGGCGGCAGCCACCAGCGCATCGAGTGGCGCGGCGAGCGACTTCTCGACGAGCATGCGCAGCACGCCGAGCGCGTGTCGGCGCAGGGCGAACGGATCCTTGTCGCCGGTGGGCTGCTGGCCGATGCCGAACATCCCGGCCATCGTTTCGAGCTTGTCGGCTAGCGCAAGCACCGTGCCGGTGGGCGTGGCCGGCAACGCGTCGCCGGCGAAGCGCGGGCTGTACTGCTCGGCGATCGCGTGCGCGACCGCGTCGTCTTCGCCGTCGTGGCGCGCGTAGTAGCCGCCCATGACGCCCTGCAACTCCGGAAACTCGCCGACCATGCCGGTGAGCAGGTCGGCTTTCGCGAGCAATGCCGCTCGGTCGGCGAGATCGATGTCGACGCGCGGCATCGAGGCGTCGGCGCCGAGCATCGAGGCGATCGCGCGCGCGATGCGGCGCACGCGCTCCGTGCGCTCGGCCTGCGTGCCGAGCTTCGCGTGATAGACGACGTTGCCGAGATCGGTAACGCGCTGCGCGAGCGGCGTGCGGCGGTCGACGTCGAAGAAGAAGCGTGCGTCGGCCAGTCGCGGGCGCACGACGCGCTCGTTGCCGGCGACGATCGAGCGTGCGTCGTCCACTTCCATGTTCGAGACGATCAGGAACTTCGGCATCAGCCGGCCCGAGCGATCGAACAGCGGAAAATACTTCTGGTTCGTGCGCATCGTGAGGATCAGGCACTCCTGCGGCACCTGCAGGAATGCGCGCTCGAACTCGCCGACGTAGACGGCCGGCCACTCGACCAGCGCGGTGACTTCGTCCAGAAGCGGCGCGACCTGCGCCTCGTCGCCCAGCGATGCACCGTGCTGCGCGGCACGCTCGCGCAGCATCGCCTCGATGCGCGCCCGGCGCGCATCGAAGGAGGCGACCACGCGTCCGACGGCGGCGAGCCGCTCTTCGTAGCGCCGCGCGTCGTCGATCTCGATGTCGCCTTCGGACTGGAAGCGGTGTCCGCGCGTGATGCGCCCGGCGGCCAGACCGAGCACCGATGCCTCGATCACCTGCGAGCCGTGCAGCACGACGAGGCCGTGCGCGGGCCGAACGAACGAGACGTTCGTGCGGCCGTCGGCGAGCTGGTACTGCATCGTCTTCGGGATCGGCAGCGCGGCGATCGCCTCCTCGAGCACGGCCGAGATCGCCTGCGCGAGCGATTCGCCGACAACGACGCTGCGATAGCGGAAGACGTCCTGCTTGCCGTCGCTGGCGCGCTCGAGTGCATCGAGCGGGGCGCCGAGCTTCTGCGCCCACTTGATGAGTGCCTGCGTCGGCTCGCCGGCGGCGTCGAGTCCGATTTTCACCGACGGGCCTTTCGTCTCGACGAGCCGATCGCTCGCCTGTAAAGCGACGTCGTCGATGCGAACCGCGAGCCGGCGCGGCGTGGCGAAACGCTCGATGCGCGCGTCGGATTCGACGAGTCCGCGCGCGCGCAGCGCCTTCATGACGCCTTCGGCGAACGCGGCGCCGAGGCGATCGAGCGCCTTCGGCGGCAGCTCCTCGGTGCGCAACTCGACCAGCAGCGGGGCGCGCGAGGCAGCGGCGGCAGGCGCTGCGTGGTGCGCGTCGGATGCGCCCGGCGCGCGCGGATCAGGAGGCATCGCGAACCGTTTCGAGCATCGGAAAACCGAGCCGCTCGCGCGACTCGTAGTAGGCCTGGGCCACCGCGCGCGCCAGCTTGCGCACGCGGCCGATGTAGGCGGCGCGTTCGGTGACCGAGATCGCGCCGCGCGCATCGAGCAGGTTGAAGGTGTGCGAGCAGTCGAGCACCCGCTCGTAGGCGGGCAGCGCGAGCCCCGCGTCGATCAGGCGCATTGCTGCGCGCTCGTGGTCGTCGAAATGCCGGAACAGCACCGCAACGTCGGCATGCTCGAAGTTGTAGGCCGACTGCTCGACCTCGTTCTGGTGGAAGACGTCGCGATACGTGATGCCGTCGGTCCACTGAAGGTCGTAGACGCTCTCGACCCCCTGCAGGTACATCGCGATGCGCTCCAGCCCGTAGGTGATCTCGCCGGTGATCGGCTGGCACTTCAACGAGCCGACCTCCTGGAAATACGTGAACTGCGTGACCTCCATGCCGTTGAGCCACACCTCCCAGCCCAGGCCCCAGGCGCCGAGCGTGGGCGACTCCCAGTCGTCCTCGACGAAGCGGACATCGTTGCTCGTGGTGTCGACGCCGATCGCCGCCAGCGAGCCGAGATAGCGCTCGAGGATGTCCACCGGCGACGGCTTGAGGACGACCTGGTACTGGTAGTAGTGCTGCAGCCGGTTCGGGTTCTCTCCGTAGCGGCCGTCCTTCGGACGACGCGACGGCTGCACGTAGGCGGCGCGCCACGGCTCGGGGCCGATCGCTCGCAGGAACGTCGCCGTGTGGAACGTGCCCGCGCCTACCTCCATGTCGTAGGGCTGCAGCAGTGTGCAGCCCTGGCGGTCCCAGTATTGCTGCAGTTGGAGGATCAGTTGCTGGAAGCTGGGCATGGCGCCGTCGCGGCGTCGAAAAACGGCCATTCTAGCGGCTCCGATCGGCGTCACGCCTCGTCGCGCGTGCCGAAGCGCGTCGATGCGAAGCCGGCGACGACCAGTCCGAGCGACAGCGCGAAGATCGGCGTATTGCCGAGGCGTCCATAAGGCGTCGTGCCATCGGTGCCCTGTACCTCGACGTCGAGGGCGCCTGCCGTGTAGGGCGGGAGTCGTCCGAGCACGCGCCCGCGCGCGTCGATCGCCGCGGTGACACCCGTGTTCGTCGCGCGCAGCATCGGACGCGCGACCTCGAGTGTGCGCATGCGCGCGATCTGCAGGTGTTGCGGCAGCGCGTGGGAGTCGCCGAACCACGCGATGTTGCTGATGTTCACGAGGATCGTCGCGCCGCCGCGCACCTGTGCGGCGATCTCCTCGCCGAACAGGTCCTCGTAGCAGATGTCGAAGGCGATGCGCTGGTCCCCGATCCACAGCGGACGCTGCTGCTCGGAGCCGCGCGCGAAGTCGCCGAGCGGAATGTGCATCAGGTCGACGAACCAGCCGAATCCGAACGGGACGAACTCGCCGAAAGGAACGAGGTGGCGCTTGTCGTAGCGCCAGGCGGTCGTTCCGGTCGCGTCGATCACGCCGACGCTGTTCGTCAGCACGCCGGCGCCCTCGGCGCGACTGGCGTTGCGCGCGTACTCGTCCTCGACTAGCGGCATGCCGATCGCCACTGCGCCGTCGATCTTCTGCATGTGGTAGACGATCGCTTCGTGCACGTCCTGCGGCGTGCGCGGCCACGGGATCGTCCATGCGGTTTCGGGCAGCACCGTGAGCGGCGCGCTGCTGCCCAGCACTTCGTTCGCATACCAGTACATCGCCTGGAGGCTGCGTCGCGGGTCGAACTTCAGGTCCTGCGCGACGTTGCCCTGCAGCAGCCGCACGCGCAGCGGCGCTCCGTGCGCCGACGTCCAGTCGATATTGGCCAGCGCGAGGCCGGCGGCAATCGGCAGCAACGCGACGGCAGCGCCCAATGCGCGTACGGCACGCGAGTCGTTCGTCGATTCCGTGCCGGGCAGGCCCATGACGGCGAGCGCGAGACCGAAAGCGACGAGCGCCGCGAACAGGCATACGCCGTAGACGCCGAGCAGCGGCGCGAACGCGTCGAGTGGTCCGTCGATCTGCGCGTAACCGATGGCGAGCCACGGAAAGCCGGTGAAGAGCCAGCCGCGGAGGATCTCGGCGAGCGACCAGCCGCCGGCGAAGAGCAGCGCGAGCGCGCTTGCCCGGGGCAGCGGCCGCTTCGTGCGCACGCTCAGTGCCGTGTCGAGTCGCGCGACGGCGACGCAGACGACGGCGAAGAACGAGGCCAGGTACGTTGCGAACAGCAACAGCGCGAGGGCGGCCAGCACCGACGGCATGCCGCCGTATCGATGCATGCTGACGTAGAGCCATGAGACGCCGGCGACGAAGCAGCCGAGCCCGAAGGCGAGTCCCAGGCCGAACGCATGCCCGGGCGCGCGCAGCACGAGCACGACGAGCGTGGCGAGCGCGGCGAGTTGCAGCCACCATGCCTCGAACGGCCAGAAACTCGCCGCCTGAACGAGGCCGGCGACGAGCGATAGAGCGATCGGCGCGGCGCCGCGTCCGCGCACCGGGCTGCTCAGCCGCCGTGTGCGGCGGCGCTATTGGCGTGCGAGGCGACGCGCCGCGACCCGGCGCCTTGCCTGTGCGCCAGCCGGGAGTCGAATGCGGCGACCCCTTCGCTGGCTTGCGCATCGACGACCAACGCGTCGGTATGCGCTGCTGTCTCGTGCCGGTGGTTCTGCGGCGGCGCGGATTCGCGAACGACGCAGTCGCGTGTCGGTGCGTCGGCCGGTTGCTGCTGCGCCGGCTGCGCGGGGCGCGCCGGGACTACCGGCGCGGCGCGGGCGGAGTCGCGCAGCCTCTCGGTGCGCAGCAGCAGCGCTTGCGTCGCGTCCGCGCGCAGCACCTCGAAACGCACGCCGTCGATCTCGATGCGCTCGCCGCGCCGCGGCGGACGACCGAGGCGATCGCCAACCAGCGCGCCGATCGTCTCGAACGGCGCCGACGGCAGCGCCGTGCCCATCGCGTCGTTGAAGGCGTCGATCCTCGCGCCCGCGCGAACGCGGTGCCGCACGGGCCCGCCCGGCGCCGGCTCGACGCGCACGATGTCGGCCTCCTCGGCGTCGCCCTCGAGCGATTCGTCGATGTCGCCGACGATCTGCTCGATCACGTCCTCGAGCGTGACGAGACCGGCGGTGCCGCCGTATTCGTCGACGACGATGGCCAGGTGCGCGCGCTGCGCGCGAAGATCGCGCAGCAGCAGGTTCAGCCGTTGCGACTCCGGGACGAACAAGGCCGGTCGCAACAACGCGTGCACGTCGATCGGCTCGGGCGCCAGCAGCCGCAGCAGTGACTTCGCATGCAGGATTCCGACGACGTTGTCGCGATCGCCTTCGACGACGGGAAAGCGTGAGTGGCCGGTGCCGAGCACCTTTGGCAGGAAGGTCGAAGGCGGCTGCGAGATGTCGATGACGTCCATCTCGGCGCGCGGAACCATGATGTCGCGCGCGCTGAGCTCCGAGATCTGCATCACGCCCTCGATCATCGACATCGCGTCGGCATCGAGCAGCGCGCGTTCATGCGCCTGTCTGAGCAGATCGAGCAGTTGATCCCGATCTTCGGGAACCCGCAGCAGCAGGGCGGCGAGTCGTTCCAGCAGAGGTTTCCGGTGATCGGCGCCTGGTGGGCCGTCGGACATGTGGGCAAAGACTAAGTGGGGTTACTTGCAGGATACCCGATCGTCTTTCGCACCGGCAAACCCCGCGAGGCTGTCGCGGTCGAATCGCTCCTGCGCACGCGCGCGCGCTCCTCCGGGGCGGATTCAGCCCCAGGGATCGGGAAGCCGGAAGCGCGCGAGCAATTCGCTCTCGCGCCGCTGCATCCGTTGCGCGCCCCGTTCGGTGTCGTGCTCGTAGCCGCCCGCGTGCAGCACGCCGTGTGCGACGAGATGCGCGAGGTGCGCGGCCACCGGCTTGCGCTGCTCGCGGGCTTCGCGCCGGACCACCGGCAGGCAGATCACGATGTCGGCATGCAGGCCGTCTGCCTCGTCGTAGGCGAAGGTGAGCACGTTCGTCGCGTAGTCGCGACCCCGGTAGGCGGCGTTGAGGCCGCGTCCCTCGCGTTCGCCGACGAAGCGCAGCACGATCTGCGCGTCCGATTCGATGCAAGCAGCGACCCATCGGCGCAGTCGGGAGCGCGGCGCGGGCAGCGCGTCGACTTCGTCGCCGAGCTGTACCGTCAGCGACAGGCGCGGTTGCGCCGCGCGTTCAGCCGCCATCGGCGGCGGCTTCGTAGGCGTCGACGATGCGAGCGACGAGCGGGTGGCGCACGACGTCGGAGCTGTCGAACTCGGTGAACGCAAGCCCGCGAACGCGGCCGAGGATGCGTCGCGCCTCGATCAGCCCCGACGCCTGGCCTTTCGGCAGGTCGATCTGCGTCGTGTCGCCGGTGACGACAGCGCGCGAGCCGAAGCCGATGCGCGTGAGGAACATCTTCATCTGCTCGGGCGTGGTGTTCTGCGCCTCGTCGAGAATGATGAACGAGTGGTTCAGCGTGCGTCCTCGCATGTACGCGAGCGGGGCGATCTCGATCGCCTGCTTCTCGAACATCCGGTTCGTGCGCTCGAAGCCCAGCAGGTCGTACAGCGCGTCGTACAGCGGACGAAGATAGGGGTCGACCTTCTGCGCGAGATCGCCAGGCAGGAAGCCGAGCCGCTCGCCGGCTTCGACTGCCGGGCGCGTGAGCACGATGCGCTTGATCGCGTCGCGCTCGAGGGCGTCGACCGCGCAGGCAACGGCGAGATAGGTCTTGCCGGTGCCGGCGGGCCCGAGGCCGAAAGTGATGTCGTGCGACAGGATATTGCGCAGGTATTCGCGCTGGCGCGGCGTGCGGCCCTGCAGGTCGCTGCGACGCGTGTGCAGCACCGGGGCGGGCGGCTCGTCGTCGCCGGCCTGCGCGGCAGCGGCGCCGTCCGGAGAAGCCTTCAGCTCGACCAGGCCGAGTTGCACGTCGTCGACCGACAGCGGCTGCTCGGCGCTTGCGTGGAAGTGCTTCAGCGCGCGCTCGGCGCGCCGCGCCGCGGCCGGCGGACCTTCGATGCCGAAGGTGTCGGCGCGACGCGAGATGCGCACGTCGAACGCTTCCTCGATCTGCCGCAGGTTGCGATCGAGGGGACCGCACAGGTTCGCCAGCCGCCGGTTGTCGGCGGTTTCAGGCGTGTATTCGATCGTGCGTGTCTTCGGTGCGGCTTTCGGCGACGGCAAGGGGCTCCCACGGCGGGTTTTCTGCTGCTAGGGGCTCTTCTTGCCGAAGACCCCGACCCCCGAGATTGTAGAACCGTCGCCCGAGCCCGTGATCCGATAGGCGATACCGACGCGTGCGGCATCGGGGCCGAACAGCCCGCCGTCGACGCGAACCGGACAGCTCGCCGCGCAGTCGAGCGGTGCGTTCGTGCCGGTGGCGGTCAATTCGCCGCCGAAGGCGTGCCCCGGTCCGGTGGCGAGCGTGCTCCGTGCGGGGTCGACGATGCCTCCGGGGGTCGCGAAGCGATAGGCGCCGTTGGGAAACGCGACGTTCGCGTCGATGCCCACGCGAGCGCCCGACGGCGAGAACGCTACTGCGACGCTGCCGCCGAAAATGCCGGTAGTCGAGCCCGGGGAAAGTGTCGCCTGCGTCGATCCGATCAGCTGGTAGCCGAAGACCCCGCTGGTCGGTACCGTCGACGAGGGCACGCCGACCAGATAGTGCAGCCCCTCGTTGCCGGGGATGAGCAGCGGAGAATCGGTCGGTGTTGCGACGGCGCGCCCGGAGGTCCATCGTCCCCAACTCGTCCACGCGTCGTGGCCCGCCTCGGCTACATTCGTGTTGCCCTTTCCGATGTGGCAGCGCGCGTCTGAGCGGCACCATTCGAACGCGATCAACCGGATGTCGCCGTCGAGTTCCACCGAGCCTTCGCCCACCGTCGGGCCGATGCCGATTCGCCAGGGGTCGAGCACGCGCAGCGCCAGGCCGGTGCCCGATGCCCGCGGGTCGATGACTCGCACGCCGGGGCTCAACGCTCCGGCCGGCCGCTCAAGCAGGTCGACGACGGACAGCAACGCGCCTTCGGAATCGCGCCGCTCGTTCGGCGACACCCACGCCGCGGGCGGATAGCTGGTCGCGGCGAAGCGCGGCCAGGCCTCGACCGAGGACGAGTCCGCGCTTGCACCCGAAGAGTCGGAGGCTCCGGCGCCGGAAACGTCGAGCGGGTCGGTTGCGCGGAGGTCCGGCGTCGAGCCTTCCGTCTCGCCGGACGAAGACGCCGCTGCCGGCTGCGAAGGCGTTGCCTCGCGCGAGGCGGCCTTGGACGCCGGCGAGCCGGCGCTCGGCGCGTTGCCTGCCGCGGCGGCGCTCGCCGTGCGCTCGCGCGGTTGTGTGAGGCTGATCGGCGGCAACACCGGTCCGCGCTCGGTGGGCTGCGGCGCTGCGTCGTCGCTCTCCGCGGCCGCCGAACCGCCGGCGTCGACGTCGATCGCGCCGGCGTTGGTGATCAACGCAATGCGTCCCTGCGTCACGGCGACGCGCAATCCTGCGCGCGAGCCGGGCGAGCAGCGCGGGTCGCAGACGGTCTGTTCGGCGACGTATTCGGTGCCGCGAACGCCGACGGTCGCCGTCGGCGTCTTCATCCGGTATTCGGCATCGTGATTGGTCTTGCCGATCACGCCGGTCATCGTGCGCAGCGCGCCGCGCAACAGGAAGAAGAACGCGCGCCGCTCGTCGCGCTCGTAGCGGTACTCGTCGATCCGGAAGGCGGTGTCGGGTTGCAGTGCGACGATCGATCCGTCGCTGAAGCGGATCTGCACGCGCCCGTCGCTGCCGGTGCGGATCAGGTCGCCGCTGCGGATCTCGGTGCCCGCGGCGAGCGCAGTGCTCGAGACCGTGCCGATGGAAACGCGTTCGAGCATCACCTGCCCGGCAACGACGAGCGCGCGTCCGTCGGCGGCCGCCGCCGAGTGGATCGCGGCGAGCAGGCCGAGTACCAGCACGAGCGCGCGCATCATCGGAAGCGATACCGAAGGGCGACGCCGGCCTGCGTGCGGCGGAAGTCGTTGGGCGCGACGTTCGAGCGGTTGCGTGTCCAGCCGATCGTCGGTGCGACCGTCCATTGCGACGACAGCGCCCGTTCCGCGCCGAGCTGCAGATCGGCCTGATGGTCGCTGCGAACGACGCCGAAGAACGGTTCCGGCGCGTCGAACTCGCGCGTTTCGTACGCCAGCGACGCGAAACCGCGCCATTGGCCGCCGATCGCGCGACTGTAGACGGCGCGCAGGCCGCGATAGTCGTATGAAAGGTTGTCGAAGCCGCGTCGCGAACGCTCGTGGCCCCCGGAGACGCCGACCACGACGACCGGCCGCGCGGCTCCGTCGAGCACTCGCGCGAAGGTCAGGCCGAGCCCCGATCGGCGCGCGTCACGCGAGCCCTCGTTCGGGAAGTCGAACTCGAAGTGCTGCGCGTAGGCGCCGACACGGGTGCGCGCGTCGAGATCGCATTGCCACTGGGCGAGCCCGCCCCCGGCGTCGCGAAAGCTCGCGCCGTCGAGTTCGAGGTGCTGTGCCTGGAGGAGCATGTCGATGCGATGGCAACCGTGGCGAAAGGCGAATCCCGAATTCAGGTCGAACTGGTCCTGGTCCAGTGTATGTGCGGATGGGTAGCGTCGGGTTGCTGCACGTCCGCCGACGGTCCACTGCCACGCGCCGCCGATCGGTACGGCCCAGTCCGCGGCCAGCGCGGCGCCGATCGCCATGCTCTCGCGCGGGCGGCTGATGCCCAGCGGAATGACGGCGGTCCCGTCGGCGAGCACCCAGCGACCGGAGGCGCTGCCGAAGTTCGGGTTCGAGTCGTAGCCCGCTTCGATTTCTGCCGAGGCGGTGAACCGCGGCTCGTCGCGACGCTCGCGGAAGCGGATTGCGTCCAGGTATCGGCCGATGACCTGGCGCACTTCCTGCGGGACCTCGCGTTCCGACACCGCCTCGAACTCGCGGCGGGCGTTTTCGTGCTCGTGCAGCGCGAAGTAGGCGCGCGCCAACTCCGCGCGCGCCGGCAGGAAGTCGGGCTGCACGATCAGCACGCGCTCGAGGGCGAAGACGGCGCGCCCCGGGCGTGCGGTGTCGAGCGCCGCGAGCCCGAGCAGGTAGTCGAATTCGGGATCGCCTGCGTAGTCGTCGACGCGGGCATCGAGTGCCTTCCACGCGCGTTCGGCCTGTCCGCCGTTGATCCAGCGGCGCGCCTGGGGCAGCAATTCGGCAAGGGTGAGCGGCGCATCGATCTGTCCGGGCGTCGACGCGGCGCCGTCGAGCACCGTTTGCGCGCGAACGGGAGGCGCCGCCGCCGGCAGCGAGACGCTCGCGGCGAGCGCGAGCGCGAGCGCTGCGACGCGCCTGCGTTCGCCGCTCATGCGGGAGCGACGAGTTCGCCGCGCAGCGAATGTGTGCGTGCTTCGCTGATGCGCACCTCGACGAAGCGCCCGATGGACTCGCTTGCGCCGGCGAAGTTGACGACACGGTTGTTCGACGTACGTGCGGCGAGTTCAGCGTCGCCGCGCCGCGCCGGGCCTTCCACCAGCACGCGCTGCACGCTGCCGATCATCGATTCGCTGATCGATCGAGCCTGGGCGTCGTTGGCTGCCTGCAGCCGCTGCAGCCGCTCGAGCTTCTCGGCGTGCGGCGTGTCGTCGGGAAGGTCGGCAGCGGGCGTTCCGGGACGCGGGCTGTAGACGAACGAGAACGATGCGTCGAAGCCGACTTCGTCGACCAGTCGCATCGTCTTCTCGAAGTCGTCGGCTGTTTCGCCGGGAAAGCCGACGATGAAATCGGAGCTCAGGCTCAGGTCGGGCCTTGCCGCGCGCAGCCGCCGCACGATCGACTTGTATTCGAGCACGGTGTAGCCGCGCTTCATCGCGGCGAGGATCCGATCGGAGCCGGACTGCACCGGCAAGTGCACGTGCGCGGCGAGCTTGCCGAGCCGCGCGTGCGCGTCGATGAGCCGCTGGCCGAATTCCTTCGGGTGCGAGGTCGTGTAGCGCACGCGCTCGACGCCGGGGATCTCGCAGACGAGCTCGAGCAGCAGCGCGAGGTCGGCGTGCGCGCCGGCACCCGTCGAGGAAGTCGATGCGCCGCCGGCCGCGAACGCGCCGCGATAGGCGTTGACGTTCTGCCCTAGAAGCGTGATCTCGCGCACGCCCTGCGACGCGAGGCCGGCGATCTCGACGAGCACGTCGTCGACCGGCCGGGAGATCTCGTGCCCGCGCGTGTACGGCACGACGCAGAAGCTGCAGTACTTGCTGCAGCCTTCCATGATCGAGACGAAAGCGCTCGCGCCTTCGCTGCGCGCCGGCGGCATGCGGTCGAACTTCTCGATCTCGGGGAAGCGGATATCGACCTGCGGGCGGCCCGTCTCGCGCCTGCGGGCGATCAGCTCGGGGAGCCGGTGCAGCGTCTGTGGGCCGAAGACGAGATCGACGTAGGGCGCGCGCTCGACGATCGCCTCGCCTTCCTGGCTGGCCACGCAGCCGCCGACGCCGATCAGCAGGTCGGGGCGCTCGCGCTTGAGCGCGCGCACCCGACCCAGGTCGGAGAACACTTTCTCCTGCGCCTTCTCGCGCACCGAGCAGGTGTTGAACAGCACGATGTCGGCTTCCTCGATGCGCTCGGTCTTCTGCGCGCCTTCGCTGGCGGCGAGCACGTCGGCCATTCGGTCGGAGTCGTACTCGTTCATCTGGCACCCGAAGGTGCGGATGTACAGCTTCTTCGTCACCGGCTCTTCGCGCGCTCGCGTGCGGCAGCGAGTTCTTCGGGCGTGAGGATCCAGATGCGGCTGATCTGCCCCGAGGCGTCGTCCTCGACCAGCACGTCGTGCGTGCCCGACAGCGAGGCGGGCATCACGATGCGGTTGTTCGTGTCGTGGATGCGTGCCGCACCGGCCAGCCGGACGGTTTCGCCATCGATCGTCGCTTCCGGAAAGATGCGCATCTCGAGACGGGCGAGACGCGCCTTCGCGGGAAACGAGCGCAGCAGTTGGGCGCGGGCACGTGGCGCGTAGGCGAGCGCGGCGCCGAGGATCGGCAGGGCGGCAGGCAAGGCGGCGAGCGCGACGGCCGCGCGACGGCGTGCGCGCGAGCGCGGCGGAAGAGGCGGAAGGCCCATCGACGGCACCGGAACAGGACTTGGCAGTGTACCGTAACAGCAGGTCCTCACGAGGGAGATCCGATGTCGGACGAGAGCACCTGCGCGTCGGACGACCGGCCGCCCGAGGCGACCGCGCATGCCGTCGAGAGTGCGCCGGAGCCGTTCGCAGCGCTGCTCGGCGAGGTGCGCCGACAGTCGCCGTTGCGAGCGGCGATCACTGCGTCGTTCCGCGCCCCGGAAGCCGGTTGCGTGCGCGCACTGCTGCCGATCGCTCGCCTTGCGCCCGAGCGGGAGCATGCGGTCGGGGCGCTCGCGCACACGCTCGCGGCGCGACTGCGCGAGCGTCGCGTCGGTCGGGACGGACTCGTTCAGGGCCTGTTGGCCGAGTTCTCGCTGTCGTCGCAGGAAGGCATCGCGCTGATGTGCCTGGCCGAAGCGCTGCTGCGTATTCCGGACGACGCGACGCGCGATGCGCTGATTCGCGACAAGATCGGCCGCGGCGACTGGCAGTCGCATCTCGGCTCGCACGCGTCGGTCTTCGTGCATGCGGCGACGTGGGGACTGGTGGTCACCGGCAAGCTCGTCTCGCTGCACGACGAGAGCGGCCTGTCGAGCGCGCTGGCGCGTGCGATCGCGCGTAGCGGCGAGCCGCTCGTGCGCCGAGCGGTCGATCGCGCGATGCGCCTGCTCGGCGAGCAGTTCGTCGCCGGCGAAACGATCGGCGACGCCATCGCGCGCGCGCGTGCGCGCGAGGCGGCCGGGTTCCGGCACTCGTACGACATGCTCGGCGAGGCGGCGATGACCGGCGAGGACGCGCTGAACTATCACGCAGCCTACGACGGCGCAATCGACGCGATTGGGGCAGCGTCAGGGGGACGGGGCGTCTTCGACGGCCCCGGCGTGTCGATCAAGCTGTCGGCGCTGCACCCGCGCTATGCACGCGCGCACCGCCAGCGCGTCTTCGATGAACTGTATCCGCGGCTGCTCGCGCTCGCGTTGCGGGCGCGCGCGTGGGACATCGGATTGAACATCGATGCCGAGGAAGCGGGTCGGCTCGACCTGTCGCTCGACCTGCTCGAGCGCCTGTGCTTCGAGCCGGGACTGGCCGGGTGGAACGGCGTCGGCTTCGTCGTGCAGGCCTACCAGAAGCGGTGCCTGCGCGTCGTCGATGCGCTCGTCGATCTCGCGCAGCGCAGCCGCCGACGGCTGATGGTGCGACTGGTGAAAGGCGCCTACTGGGACAGCGAGATCAAGCGTGCGCAGGTCGAAGGGCTCGACAGCTATCCGGTGTTCACGCGCAAGGCGCACACCGACCTGTCCTTCCTCGCGTGCGCGCGCCGGTTGCTGGCCGCGCCCGAGGCCGTCTATCCGCAGTTCGCCACGCACAACGCGCACACGGTCGCGGCCGTGCACGAGATGGCGGGTGCGCACTTTCGGCCCGGGCAGTACGAATTCCAGTGCCTGCACGGCATGGGCGAGCCGTTGTACGAGCAGGTCGTCCGAAGCGAGGCCGAGGGCGGGCTCGGTCGTCCGTGCCGCATCTACGCGCCGGTGGGTACGCACGAGACGCTGCTCGCGTACCTGGTGCGACGGCTGCTCGAGAACGGCGCCAACACGTCCTTCGTGCACCGGATCGCCGACGAATCGGTGCCGATCGATGCGTTGGTCGAGAGCCCGTTGGAGGTGATCGAGCGCAACGCGCGCGCCGAGGGGTCGGTCGGGCTGCCGCACCCGGCGATTCCGCTGCCGCAGGCGCTGTACGGCGCGCGGCGCAGGAACTCGCGCGGCGTCGACCTGACCGATGAGCGGCGCCTCGCGGAACTCGCCGAAGCGCTGACGGCGCATTCGTCGCGGCGGTACGTCGCCGCGCCGATCGTGGGGGGCGAATCGCGCGACGGCGATGCAAGCGACCGCGATTCGCTCGATGGCGATGCGGGCGGGCGCAGCGCGAGCAGCCGTGATTCGCGTGACGTGCGCAATCCTGCCGACGCTCGCGATCTCGTAGGCCGCGTCGTCGAGGCGGGCGCGAACGACGTCGATGATGCCCTTCGCCTGGCGTGCGACGGTGCAGTGGCGTGGGCGTCCCGGTCGCCTGCAGAAAGGGCGGCAGTGCTCGACGCCGCCGCGGCGCGGCTCGAGGCGAGCGTCGCCGAATGGATCGCACTGATCGTGCGCGAGGCCGGACGCACGATCGCCGATGCGATCGCCGAGTTGCGCGAGACGGTCGATTTCCTGCGCTACTACGCAGCGCAATTGCGCGACGTTCCGGTGTACGCGAACGGCACGCCGATTGGCCCGGTCGTCTGTATCAGCCCGTGGAATTTTCCGTTGTCGATCTTCGGCGGGCAGGTCGCGGCGGCGTTGGCCGCGGGAAATGCGGTGCTCGCCAAGCCCGCCGAGCAGACGCCGCTCGTCGCGGCGCGCTTCGTCAGCGTGTTGCACGAAGCCGGCGTCGATGCATCGGCGCTGCAGTTGCTGCCCGGCGATGGCGAGACGGTCGGCGCCGCGCTTGTCGCCGATCCGCGCGTGCGCGGTGTCGTGTTCACCGGATCGACGGCGGTGGCACGCTCGATCGCGCGCGCGCTGGCCGGCCGGCTCGACGAGCGCGGCCAGCCGATCGTGCTGATCGCCGAGACGGGCGGAATCAACGCGATGATCGTCGATTCGTCGGCTCTGCCCGAACAGGCGGTTGCCGACATCGTCGCGTCGGCCTTCGACAGCGCAGGACAGCGCTGCTCCGCGCTGCGCGTGCTGTGCGTGCAGCACGAGACGGCCGACCGCATCCTGGCGATGCTGCGCGGCGCGATGCGCGAGTTGCGGCTCGGACGACCCGATCGCCTCGACACGGACTTGGGGCCGGTGATCGATCGCGCAGCGCGCGACGCGTTGCTCGGGTACCTGGACGAGGTGCGCCCGTGCGTCTGCGAAGGTGGGTCAACTGCGGTAGAGGCACGCGCGCCATTGCGCGAGCGTCGACATGGTTGCTTCGTCGCGCCCGTGCTCGTCGAACTGCCCGACGTCGGCGCGCTGCATCGCGAAGTCTTCGGCCCGATCCTGCACGTCGTGCGCTACGCGCGCGACGAGCTTCCCGGCATCATCTCGAACCTCGAACGAATCGGCTACGGATTGACGCTGGGCGTGCAGACGCGGCTGGACGAAACGGTCGATCTCGTCGCTTCGCGCGCGCGCGTCGGCAACCAGTACGTCAATCGCAACATGATCGGCGCGGTTGTCGGCGTGCAGCCTTTCGGCGGGGAAGGGCTGTCGGGTACGGGGCCGAAGGCGGGCGGGCCGTTGTACCTGCGCAGGTTGATGCGGTTGCCGATCGATGCGCCGCTGGCGCTGCCGCCGAGGCAGGACAAAGCTTCGCACTCGGCTGCAGCGCAGCCCACGTGCTCGCATCGGGCAGCCGCGCTCGAGTCGCTGCGTACGCTCGAGTCGTGGCTGCGCGGTCGCAGCGATCCGCATGCGCGCGATCTCGCCGAACTGTGCGTGCGGTTGGCGGGCGATACGCCGCTGGATTTGCCGCATCTGCTCGACGGACCCACCGGCGAACGCAACACGTGGTGGCTCGCATCGCGTCGCACGGTCCTGGGCGTGGCGAACGAAGATGCCGACCGGATCTTCCAGTTCGCGCACGCAGTCGCGGCAGGCGCCTCGATGTGGTGGTGGGACGATGGCTCGGGCACCGTCGCGGCGCTGCATGCATCGCTACCGTCGACGCTGCGCGCCCTCGCTCGTCCACTCGCCGAACTCGATGCAGCGGATTTCGATATCGCGATCGTGCAGGTGGGCAGCGACTATCTTCGCGGCTGGAGCCGCCGTCTCGCGCAGCGCGACGGCGCCATCGTCACCATCGTCGCCTGCGCGCCCGGTGACAGGCGCTACGGTTCGATCCCGCTCGAGCGACTCTTCGTCGAGCGATCGCTGTCGGTGAACACCGCGGCAGCGGGCGGCAACGCGAGCCTCATGACGATCGGGTGAGGTCGCGCTCGCTGCGCCGACGTGTCGTCGCGCGACTGCATGACGACCCGATCGCGGCCCGCCTCCTTGGCTTCATAGAGCGCATGGTCGGCGATGTCGATGATGCTCGTCGAATCGGCGGCATCGCCGGGCAGCCGTGTTGTCGCTCCCACGCTGATCGTCACCGGCTGTCCGCAGGCGCTGCTTCGAAGCGCAACCGCACTGCGCATGCGTTCGGCGACCTGGAGCGCACCTGCGGCATCGGTGGACGGCAGCAGGACGACAAACTCCTCGCCGCCGTAGCGCGCCGCCATGTCGGTGGGACGATTGGCCGCCTCGCCGATCGCGCGTGCCACGACCTTCAGGCAGGCGTCGCCTGCAAGGTGCCCGTACCGATCGTTGAACTGCTTGAAGTGGTCGACGTCGACGAGCAGCAACGACACCGGCTGTGCACTGCGCGAGGCGCGCTGCAACTCCCCGACGAGCGATTCGTCGAATGCGCGCCGGTTGAACAACCCCGTGAGCCCGTCACGGCGCGCGAGATCCTGCAGCGTGCCGTGCGCGGCTGTCAGCTCGGCGTACAAGCGCAGCGTCTGGATCAGCAGCATGATCAACACGAAGGACGAGGCGAGCAGGCCGTACAGGCGCCCGGCATAGAAGCCGAGGTCGAAACGTCCTGCGTTGAACACCGCGCTCAAGCCGAGCTCGAAAATCCAGGCGAACATGACCACCCGAAGCCACAGATCGAGCACGGAGCGTCGCTTGATGCGAGACAACATTGCGAGCGCAAGGATGGCGCAGCCCCAGATCAGCAACACCGACCACCAGACGAGCGGGGTGTAGCGGTCCTGGGCCATCAGCGTCGGCAGGAGCGGATCGCCGGCGATTGTCAGCACGGCGACCAAAATCAGCAACGCAATCACGCCTGACACGGCAACGCCGAGAAACGTCGGAACGGAAAGCGCCGGCGCGCGGGTTCGCTCGCCGCGCCTGAGCGCCGCGTATGCAACGACCGCAAGCGGAAATGCTGCGTGCCACGCCATGTACAACCATGCCGTGGTCTGCATGCCGGCGCCCAGCAGGCCCGTCGCTGTGAACAAGCCGGGAAACGTCAGCGCGTGCAGGATGGCGACGAGCGAGGCGAACAGGTAGCCGCTGGCCAGCACGAGCAGGCTGCGAGCGCGCACCAGGCTGAACTGGGCGAACAGCAGCACGGCCGTGATCGCATCGTTGATCACCAGCGCCGACTGGTATGCCGCGATGAACGCGGGGCTGGGCGCCAGCGCGACCTTCGCAAACGGCACGGCGACGGCGAAAAGCGCCGTCGAAAGGCCCACGACGATGAGCGTGAGCCGGGTATCGGCGCGCGTCGCTCGGGCCGTCGACAGCAACAGAGCGGAACCCGCCGGCGTTCGGTGGGGCATTACACCCGTCGTCCAGCAAACGGCCAAGTTTGCAGCCGACGGTGCCAGCGGGCTTGCCTGTCGTCAACTTTTTATGGCGAACCCCGCCTTGCGCACCGGAATCATTCGCCTTGCGCCTGCCGTTCGTGGCGTCCCCTGCTACGCTCGATGAACGAAACGAGACGCTCGAACCCGCGCGAATCCGACAACAGCGCGTTCAGTTCGCGGTCGCTCAGCATGGTGCGGGCGTCTTCCGGCGTCGCTGCCTCGTCGAGCCTTGCCATGCCGACGACCAGGTCGACATCGATGTCGCCGCGCCGGTGCCTGCGCGCCTCGATCATCGCCCGGTGCGCGTCGATGAGCGTCTCGCTCGACGACAGTCTCGCAATCGCATCGAGCGGCGCGAGCGCGTGGGCGATCTGTAGCGCGAGTTCGTTCGCGCGCAACAGGATCGCAGGCGGCATCCGCTCCTCCGGAACGAGCAGCAGGCCCAGGCCTCGCAGTCGTTGTCCGAGCCGTGCATCGGCGGTGAGCCCGGCGAGCGGAATCGCGAGCAGCAATCCCACGATCACCGGCGTCATCCACAGGAACAACGCCCAGGAAACCGCGTAGGCGGCGATCGCGAGCAGCGCTCCGAAGACCGTGTGCCCCGCGTATACGCGGGCAACCTGCGCCCACGGCAGCGCGTCGTCGTCTCGTCTTTGCACGTTCCATCCGACATCGCGTCCCGACAGCGTCGCTGCGACCGTGAGCGACTGATCGAGCATCATCACCGGCGCAATGAGTCCCGAGACGACCATCTCGAGCAGCAGGCCCGCGAGGCTGCGGCCGCCGCCGCCGAAGCCGCGGCGCTGCTCGCCGTGCACGAGCATCGCCAGCCACGCGAGCAGTTTGGGCAGGAACAGCAGCGCCATCGTCCCGGCGAACACCCACGCGGCGCGAACCGGATCCTGTGCCGGCCACTGCGGAAAGAGCGAGAAACCGCCCGGAAAATACTCCGGACGAACGAACTGCGCCTGCAGCGCGATGAGGATCCCGGCCAGCAGGAACAACAGCCACAGCGGCGCAGTGAGATAGGCGCCGATGCCGGTAAGCAGGTGCAGCCGACTCACCGGATGAAGCCCGCGAGCGGACAGCACGCCCAGGTGCTGCAGGTTGCCCTGTGCCCAGCGTCGGTCGCGAACGGAGAAGTCGCTGAGCGCCGGCGGCGATTCCTCGTAGCTGCCGCCCAGGTCGGGAGCGATCCGGACCGCCCAGCCGCCGCGACGCAGGAGTGCCGCTTCGACGAAGTCGTGGCTCATGATCTCGCCGCCGATCGGCTTGCGTCCCTCGAGCGTGGGCAGGCCGGCGCGTTCGGCGAAGGCGCGCGTGCGCAGGATCGCGTTGTGACCCCAGTAGTTGCTTTCCGATCCGTGCCACCAGGCCAGTCCCAGCCCGAGCATCGGGCCGTAGAGCCGATTCGCGAACTGCTGCAGGCGCGCGAACAGCGTCGAGGCGCTGACGATGACCGGCAGCGTCTGGATCAGGCCGACGCGCGGGCTCTGCTCCATCGCGCCGGCCAGCCGCACGAGCGTATCGCCGCGCATCACGCTGTCGGCGTCGAGCACGACCATGAACTCGTAGCGGGCGCCGAAGCGCTTCACCCAGTCCGCCACATTGCCCGCCTTGCGCCCTGTGTTGTGCCTTCGGTGTCGGTAGAAGATCCGTTCGTGGTCCGACGTGCTCGCACGGACCGCGAGGAAGGCAGCTTCCTCGGCCATCCGGATGTCGGTCTTCGTCGTGTCGCTCAGCACGAAGAAATCGAAGTGCGGCAACGCCTGCGCCTGCGACAGCGACTCGTGGATCGCCTGCAGGCGCCCCATCACGTGCGCCGCGCTTTCGTTGTAGACCGGGAACAGCAGCGCGGTGCGCGACGACAGCGCGGGAAGCGCGCTCGTCTCGTCGATCTCGAGCCGCCGGCCTGCGGGTCGCAACGACAGCGCGAAGCCGACGACGTTGGTGACGAACGAGAATGCCACCCAGGCGAACAGCACGACGAACAGGACGAGCACGATCTGCTCGAGCAGCGTGAGCCCGGCTACCTGCAGCACCAGATACATCTCGTGTGCCGCGAATGCCGTCAACGCTGCACTCGCGCCGAGCAGCGCGAAGCGGCGCAGGCGGATCGCGCGCGGACCCTCGTGCGATTCCTCGCGCACACCGCTGCCGAGCGACTGCACCGGCATCTCGAGCGGGGCGTCGGCAGGCAGCGGCGGCGCCGATCGAAGCGGACGGTCGCGCGGGCGCGTGTCCAAGGCGCCGGGCCGCTGTTCCCGGCTCAGGGCGGCGTCCATCGGTATATCCACGTTTCGGACAGCGCGTCCTGTCCTTGCACGAACCTCGCGCGCAGGTCGACGGCGGTTTCCTTCTCCGGGTCGAGGAAGAAACTGAGCCGCCAGCCTCCGCTGTGCGGATTCGGCTGCGTGACGACGTGAAGGATCTTGCCGGCGCTGGCGCTGACATCGCCACGCACTTCGGCGTCGGGCGGCAGCTTCTTGAGCGCTGCGCCCACCGCGTCGAGCACGAAGAGTCGACGATCGTCGTGCCCGGCGCCCTGCCGGGTGCGCACGAAGGTCGCCCGGTCGTCGACGTTCAGGTCCCGGTTGGTCCAGTGCAGCCGGTACGTGTAGATGTATTCGCGCTTTGCCTGGAACGGCTCTTTCGGACGCCAGAAAGCGACGATGTTGTCGTTGTATTCGTTTCGCGCCGGGATCTCGTACAACTGAACTTCGCCTTCGCCCCAGTCGCCGATCGGCTCGACCCAGGCGTTCGGCCGCTGTTCGTAGCGCGCCTCGAGGTCCTGGAAGAAGCGGAAGTCGCGATTGCGTTGCAGCAGCCCGAAGCCGCGCACGTTCGCGTCGCCGAAGGCGCTCACCTGCAGGTCGCGCGGGTTCGACAGCGGACGCCACAGCCGCTCGCCGTGTCCCGTGTGGATCGCCAGGCCGCTCGAGTCGTGAACCGCGGGCCGGAAGTCGTCGATGCCGACGCGGTCCTGTGCGTCGAAGAAGAACATGCTGGTCAACGTACCGAGCCCGGCCTGATCGATCTTCGCGCGCGGATAGAGCGCGACCTCGATGTCCATCACCGTCTCTTCGCCCGGGCGGATCGTGAATCGATAGGCGGCGGTGGTGCTCGCGCTGTCGAGCAGTGCATAGACGACGATCGACTGCGCCTGGGGGGAAGGTCGCTCGATCCAGAACGAGCGGAATGCCGGAAACTCCTCGCCCTTCGAGTTGCCGGTGCCGAGCGACAGCCCGCGCGCGGACAGCCCGAACACCTGTCCCTTGGCGACCGCGCGGAAGTAGCTCGCGCCGAGGAAGACGGCAACTTCGTCGTAGTAGTCGGGGCGATTGAGCTTCGCGTGCAGCCGGAAGCCGGCATAGCCGAGGGCTGCGTCGGACTTCGGCGGCGGCGTCTTGCCGAAGTCGAATTGACTCGGCGAGTAGGGAACCGGGCGCGCCCGGCCCGCGACGACCTCGTGGATGTCGACGCGATCGGTAAAAATGAAACCGCGGTGGAAGAACTGGACCTGGAACGGCAGGTCGTCGTTGCGCCACAGCGCGTCCTGCGGGCGGAAGCGGATCGCGCGATACGCGTCGTAGCTGAGCTTCTTCAGTTCATCGGGCAGCGGATCGTTCGGCGGCTTGTACGGCGATTGCGACAGCTGCCGCGCGAGCTGGCGGACGGTCGAGCCGTCGAAGGGCGTGCCGTCGTTCGCCTCGGGCCGTTTCTCGGCCGCCCACGCGCCGAGCCCGGCCCATGCCATCAGCCCGATGGAACCGGCAAGGAATTCCCGCCGCTGCAAACACTCCTCCTCGCATCGCCTGCGTCCTCACGGGCAAGCCCTAGGCATTTGGCGTGCCGGGGGGTGCGGCAGCGAAGCTCGGGTGGAGTCTTGCGTCCCGCTGGCGGCGGAACTGGGCAGGGGTCAGTCCGGTCCAGCGGCGAAATGCCTTGGCGAAGGCGCTCTCGTCGGAGAAGCCGAGATCGTCGGCGATGTCGGGCAGCACGCCGGTTCCGCGTAGCCGCTCGACGGCGACGTCGCGCAGCGCAGCGTCGCGCAGCAGCTTGAAGGACGCGCCTTCCTCGGCCAGGCGCCGGTTCAGGTGCCGGCCGCTGATCGCGAGCATGGACGCGACACGCTCCTTGCCCCATCGGGGATTCGCGCGGACCAGTCGCTGTACTTCGGCGCCCAGGCTGTGCTGGCCGAGTTCGGCCAGCATCCGCTGCGTCAGTTCGCGCAGATGGTCGCGCAGCGGCGCATTGGCCTGGATCAGCGCGAGATCGAGCTGCTCGGCGTCGAAGACGAGCGCGTTGTCGGACGCCCCGAAGCTCGCAGGGATGCCCAGCAGCGCGCGGTATTCGGTGGGTGCAGCGAGCGGCTGATGGGCGAAGCGCAGCGCGATCGGGCGGAACGCCTCGCCGCTCGCCCAGAGGCTGAGCCGCAGCAGTCCGGCCAGCACCGCTTCGACGCGCTCGGCGCGACGCAGCGCGAGATGCGGCCGGTAACAGACGACGGCGCGTTCCGCGTCGCGCGCGAGCAGGAAGTCGCCCCCTTCGCCGACGATCGGCGCCACTTCGACGAGCTGCTCGAGCGCCTCGCCCAGCGTGTCGCAGGTGGCGAGCAGGAGCCCGGCGCTGTCGAGGTGGCCGGCCTGCAGTTCGAGGCCGAGTCGCAATCCCGCCAGCCGATCGCCGCTGCCGCGGCAATACGCGTCCCAGAGTCGATCGAGAAGCGCGAGCGGAAGGCGAGCGTTGTCCTCGACGGCCCTGCGCAACTCGGCAGGGATCTCGATCCGCCGCCGGTCGGCGCCCTGCAGCAGCGCGCGCGCGTAGAGCCGGTTGACGCTGAAGACACCGACCTTCATGGCCCGAATCGTCGCCTGTGCGTCCTGTTCGAAACGTTACGGACGGCTGCGCGGTCAATAAGCTGTCCGCGCCCGCAGCATATCGGCGCAGCGCGCCGATGGCGAGGCCACGGAGGAACGGCATGGCGGAAACGAGCGGCGGCGAATACCTCGCGCGGATGTTGCAGGACGAAGGCGTCGAGCGCGTGTTCGGCATCATCGACGGCACCTACTTCGGTTTCTATTCCGCGCTTCATCGGCTCGGCATCGAGATCGTCACGCCCCGCCACGAGACGAGCGCCGCGCACATGGCGGGGGCCTACGCGCGTCTCACCGGCCGGCTCGGCGTGTGCATGGCCAGCAACGGGCCCGGCGTGGCCAACCTGCTGCCCGGCCTCGTCGTCGAACAGGCCGAGGGCAATCGGGTGCTGGCGATCACCAGCGCGCGACGGCCCGCCATCATGTATCCCGATCGCGGCGGGGCGTATCAATGCTTCGACCAGGCCGGCGTCATCGGCCGCATCGGGAAATGGAGCGCGGCGGCGCCGACCTTCGATCGCATTCCGGAGTTGATGCGCAAGGCGCTGCGCGCCTGCTGGGACGGACGGCCCGGCGTGGTCCACCTGGACGTGCCGGAGACGCTGATGAACGGCAAGTTCAAGGCGCCGACTCCGTGGAAGCGCGAGCAGTATCGCGGCAGCACGCCGCTGCCGCCGCCCGTCGAGCAGGTCGAGCTAGCCGCGCAGTGGTTGCTGGAAGCGTCTGCGCCGATGATCCACGCCGGCAGCGGCGTGGTTCACGCGGGAGCCTTTGCCGAACTCGAGCGCGTGGCGATGCTGCTGCATACGCCGGTGACGACGAGTTGGGCGGCGCGCGGCGTGCTGCCCGAGACCTCGCCGCTGGCAATTCCGATGCCGCACGTGAAGCTCAACCACAAGGTGCGCAACGAGGCCGACGCGGTGCTGATCGTCGGATCGCGCGTCGGCGAGACCGACTGGTGGGGAAAGCCGCCGTACTGGCGTGATCCGCTGCAGCAGCGCACGGTGCAGGTCGACATCGACGCGGCAATGCTCGGGCTGAACAAGCCCGCCGACCTGCCGGTGCAGGCCGACGCGAAGCTCTTCCTGGCTGCGCTCGCCGAGCGGCTCGAAGGCGCGCCCATCGCGACGACCGACGAGCGCAGGCGACGCATCGAGGGCTACGGCAGGATTCGGGCGCAGGACCGGGCCGGCTGGGACAAGGCGTTGTCGGACACGGCCGAGCCGATGAACCCGGCCCACATCGGCGCGATCTGCGACGAGCTCTTCCCGCCCGAAAGCGTATTGGTCGCCGACGGCGGCAATGCGGCGGTGTGGGCGATGTTCTATCACCAGGCCCGCGTGCCGAACCGCATCCTGTCGACGTTCCGCTTCGGCATGCTGGGCGCCGGAATGGCGCAGGCGCTCGGTGCGGCGGTCGCGCTCCCGCGGTCGCCGGTGTGCTGCATCATCGGCGACGGCGCGTTCGGCTTCCATCCGCAGGAGGTCGAAACCGCCGTGCGCAACCGCCTGCGCGTGATCTGGATCGTTCTGTGCGACCGGCAGTGGGGCATGGTCAAGATGAACCAGCAGTTCATGTTGCGGCCGTTCAAGACGATGCTCTTCAAGAAGCTCGACGAGCACGAGACGATCAAGGCCGATCTCGGCGAGATCCGCTTCGACCTGCTCGCGCAATCGATGGGCGCCTTCGGCGAGCGCGTGTCGTCCGCGACGCAACTGCGCAGTGCCGTGCAGCGCGCGCTGGAGAACGGCGGCGCCGGCGTGATCCACGTCGATGTCGACCCGGTCAAGCACATGTGGGCGCCGGGCCTGATCCACTTCAAGAAGATGCACGAGGAGCCGGCCGGCTGAAGGCCGCAGGCAGGGGTCGCGCTGGCGCTCCGGGTCGCGCCGCCGCTTCGTCACTGATCGAGCTCGGCCGCGAACTTCCTCGTCATCAGTCGCTGGTAGAGATCGGGCATCAGCCGCCACAGCAGGCCGGCCGCGACGCTCGCGGCGTCCGAATGCACGCGCCTGCGCCGACGCTCCAGCGCCCGGCAGATGCGCTCCGCCATCCAGTCGGCGTTCCTCGCCTTTCCGACCATCGAGCGGGGATGACGCGCCGGCTTTCCGTCGTGGCCGAGCGCGTTGCGTTCGATCGGCGTGGCGAGGAAGCTCGGGTAGGCCATCAGCACGTGCACGCCGTGGCGCTGCTCCTCGCAGCGCAGCACCTCGAAGGACTGCGCCAGCGCGCTCTTGGCGCCGCAGTAGGCGGCCCTGCCGAGCACCGGCATCCAGCCGGCCATCGAGCCGATGGCGACGATCGATCCGCGATTTGCGCGCAACTGCGGCAGCGCCGCCAGCGCAAGCTCCAGCGGCGCCTGCCAGTCGACTTCCATCACTCGTCGCAGCACGGCCGGATCGGTCTTGGCGACCAGCGAGCGATGCGTGATGCCGGCGTTGTTCACCAGCACCTCGACGCCGCCGAAACATTGTTCGGCCCGTCGAAGCAGCGTGCGCTGGTGCTCCGGGTTCGCGATGTCGCCGCTCGACCACGAGATGCGGTCGGCGTTGCCGAGGTCGCGGGCCGTAGCCCGCACGAGCGCGGCGTCGAGATCCGCGAGCAGCAGTGCGTGCCCTCGGCGATGGAAGGCGCGCGCCAGCGCGCTGCCCAGGCCTCCGCCGGCGCCGGTGATCAGCACGCAGCTCACAGCGCGCCCCTCGCTCGCGCGTGAGCGACGTAGAAGCGGAAGGTCTCTTCGGAGGTCTTTCTCGGTCGATAGCCGAACTGCTCCTTCAGCCTTCGATTCGACAGCACGGGTCGGTAGCGCAGGAAATCGACCTGCTCCGGTCCGTAGCGGCCGATGCCGAAGCGACGGCCGAGCCACAACGCGGCGCGGATCCCGTTCGCCGGCAGCGCGAGCACCGGCTTGCCGAGTATGGCGGCGATCTCGCGCACGGTGAGCGCGCCGTCGCCGGCCAGGTTGTAGATGCCGACGAGGTCGTTGCGCAGCCCGTGCTCGATCGCGCCGACCACGTCCTCGTCCCAGACGAAGACGAAAGGGGAGTCCGAACCGCGGATGGCGAGCATGCGCTTGGCGCGGAACAGCCCGGTGATCAGGTTGTCGGTCGCGGCGCCGAGAATCGTGCCCGGGCGAAGGATCAACTGGCGAAGCTGTGGGTGGCGTTGCCGGTGGCCGACGAGCAGTTCCTCGATCTGCCGCTTGTGGTCGGCATAGGCGAACTCGGGGTTGCCGCGCAGCGGCTGGTCCTCGTCGATCCACGCGGGATGGTCGGCGTGGTAGCCGTAGGCGGCCCCCGAACTGGCGATGGTGACGTGGCCGACGCCGGCGTCGAGGCAGCAGCGAAGCACGTTGCGCGTGCCGTTGACGTCGATGTCGAATTCGCGTGCACGGTCGCGTCCGGCGTCGAGCACCGAGGCCAGATGCACGACGTGGTCGATGCGTTCGGCGCGTAGCAGGTCGGCGAGCATCGGATCGCGCACGTCGAGCTGCGTCAGCGCGAAGGGCAGTCCCACGCAATCGCGGATGTCGGTGCCGACGACGTGGTGTTCGGCGCAGAGCCGGGCGCCGAGCAGGCTGCCGACGTAGCCTGCCGCGCCGGTGACGAGCACGCGCTTGCTCATCGTGGATCCCGTCATGGACGCCTGGTCCGCGCGCTTCGTCAGGTCAGCGCGGCCTCCTGCGCCGCGTCCTTCGCATCACGGACCGGAATGCGCGCCCAGATGCTCGCCAGCGTGAGCCCCGACACCAGGTGCCAGACGCCCCAGAACGCGGTGATGAGCATCATCGCGCCGGCCGCCGGCATGAAGGTGAACAGGATGACCAGCCCGAGCCCGGAGTTCTGGATGCCCACCTCGAGCGTGACGGCGCGCCGGTCGGCCGTCGGCAGTCGCATCGCCCGGCCCATGACGGCGCCCAGCGCGAGCGCCATCGAGTTGTGCGCGACCACCAGCCAGAAGAATGTGTCGAAGCGTTCGACGAAGAGATCGAAGTTGTTGCCGAAGGCGATGGCGACGAAGGCGAGGAACACGAGCAACGCCACGATGCGCAGTGGGGGCTCCACGCGCGCGGCGAGATTCGGAAAGAGGCGCCCGATCCACATGCCGAGCAGGATCGGGAGCGCGAGTACGAGCAGCACCAGCAGCAGGATGTCGGAGCCGTCCACCGCGATGCTGGTCAGCAGGTTGCGCGTGTACGGATTGAGCCAGCCATAGAACGCGAAGTTGAACGGCGTGAGCACGGTTGCCGCCAGGCTCGAGACGGCGGTCATGCTCACCGAGACCGGCACGTTGCCGCGCGCCAGCCAGGTCATGATGTTCGAGAACGCGCCGCCGGGGCAGGCAGCGACGAGGATCATTCCGAGCGCGAGCGGCGGATCGATCCGGAAGAACCAGGTTGCGAGGCAGGTTGCCGCCGGAAGCAGCGCGAACTGCGCGAACAGCCCCGCGAAAGGCGCGCGCGGCGACACCAGGACGCGCTTGAAATCCGCCGGTCGCAGCGACAGGGAAACGCCGAACATCATCAACGCGAGGATCGCGTTGAGCAGGACCAGGCTCGCGGGATCGAACTGGATCGATACGGGATCGTTCATGAGCGTGTCCGGCGGCGCTCCATGCTGCCGCGCGTGATCGCAGCGTAGTGGAGAAGCCGCCGGACGCAACGGAACGAACGGGACGTTCGTCCGTCAATTCGGGACGCAGGGATGCAACGTCAGTGCAGCGACGCGAGCTTCACGTTCTTCATCCCGAGCGCCTGCGCCACGTCGTACATCGCCTGGTTGAGAATGCGGTGGACGTTCTGGTCGGCGTTACGGTTGGACTTCGCTTCGATGTCGGCCATCACCTGGTTGTGAATCGGGTGCGACAGCGCCTTGTCGAAGAGTTGGCCGGACCAGAACGTGCCGTCGACCGTCCCCGCCTGAACGAGCGTTTTCGCCAGCGCGGTGCCCTTCAGGTCAGTCGGGGCCGCCGGAAGCTGCACGCCGGCTTCGGTGGCGCGCTTCAGCCCGTCCTTGACGGCGAAGGTCATTCCGTCGATGAAGGCAGTGGTGTCCTTCTCACCGTACTGCTTGTTCAGCTTCGCCACCTCGGCGTTCACGGTCTTCTCGCCGAGCATCGAGACGAGCGCCTTCGAGAACGTGAAGTTCTGTGCGCCGCCGCCCGCCTCGACGAGCGCCGCGGTGGCGTTCAGCGCCGGCGGCCCGTCGTATATCGGGCCGCCGAACCAGTTCATCTCCCCGGCGGCCATCGAGGCAGCGGCGTACAGGGCGCCGCCCAGCAGCAGGACAAAGCCTGCGACGAACTTCGGCAAGACTCTTGTATTGGACATGGTCGATCACTCCTTCGATCGCGAGCCCGGTAGTTGCCGCATCTGCGACGATGCTGGCTTGCCCAGGCTCCGGATATGGGCGAGGAAGCCCCCGCCCGGGTACAGACGATCCAGTGCGTGCCGCGTGCGCGGCGACACGAGTTTTTCGATGCGCGCTCCCATTTCGTCGGCCAGCAGCGCCAGCGTGAGGCTCTGGCGGATATAGGCGCCGGTGAGCTCGATCATCGGGCGCTGCGCAGTGGCCACTCCCTGAACCATCGACGGCTCGACGTTCCCGACCAGCGCTTCGCTGCGGTCGACCACCAGCAGCAGCCAACGCGCTTCGTCGTCGGTTGCTGGCGCCAGCCGATAGATGTCGCCGCGGCAGGCGCCGCATTCCTGCGCGCAACCCGCCAGGCACAGCGTGGTGATTCGAACGTCGCGGTCGCTCGCGTGCTGCAACGCTTCGGCGAGCGGCGCCGCTTGCGGCGGTTGTATCGCGAGCAACAGGGTTTCGCGGGCGGCGTCGATGCCGGCGCGCGCGCGCTCGAGCAATTCTGCTTCGCTGCGTAGCGTGAACGCCGGCGCTGCCTCGTCGGGTTGCACAAGCGTGGCGAGCGTCTCGCGCGCCGCGGCCAGCGTGCGCTGATGCTTCTGTTCCAGGCGCCGGAGCATGCGGGAAGCCGGCGTTGCCGCGTAGCGCACGCCGTCGGCAGTGTCGAAGCGCTGCGCGGCGCCACGCGCGACAAGACGGTCGAGCACCGCATAGACGTTGGGGCGCGGAATGGCTGCGGCCTTGGCGACTTCGTAGCCCGTGCTTTGCCCCCCGCTCAGCAGTGCGACATAGGCCTTGGCTTCGTACTCGCCGAACCCGAGTTCCTGCAGCAGCGCGTACGGTTTCATCCGCTTCAGTAGTAGTTGCTTAGGCAACTACTATACGACTGGAGCGCGATCATGACGTGCATGCATCGCATGGCAGCGGGGTTTCACGACGGTGTTGCGCGAGCGCCGTGCATAAGCGCACCGGCACAGGTTCCTTTCGGCTCCGGCATGGCCGACCGCGCGAGCATTGCATGCAGCCCATCCGATCCGTAAAGGGAGAGCACGATGCCGATCCAGGACGTCCGGTTGATCCGCAAGGAGCCGATCGCGCACGACACGATGGCTTTCTATTTCGAGAAGCCGAACGGCTTCGACTACCGCGCCGGACAGTTCGGCGACATCACACTGATCGATCCGCCCGAGACCGACGCGGAAGGCAACGTGCGCGGGTTCTCGTTCATCACAGCGCCCTACGAAAGCGAGATCGGCTTCGCTACTCGCCTGCGCAACACGGCTTTCAAGCGGGTGCTGCGCAACCTGGCGACCGGCAGCGCGGTGAAGCTCGACGCTCCATACGGCGACTTCCGCCTGCATAACAAGGAAAGCCGCCCGGCCGTGTTCATCATCGGGGGCATCGGTGCGACGCCGGTGCGAAGCATCATCGCGCAGGCCTCGCGCGATCGCACCGGCCACCATATCCTGCTGCTGCACGCGAATCGCTCGGTGGACGACGCGCCGTTCCAGTCCGATTTCCTGCGCTTCGCCGAGCAGAACCAGAACTTCCGCTTCGTGCCGGTCATCACCGATGCGGTCCCGGCTTCATGGAAGGGCGAAAGCGGTCGCATCGCCGCGGCGACGATCCGACGCTGGGTGCCGGATCTCACCACGCCGATCTGGTACCTGTCGGGTCCCGAGGGGATGGTCAAGGCGATGCGTCGGCTGCTCGTCGAGATGGAGATCGACGAGGACGACATCCGTACCGAGGAGTTCTCCGGGTACTGAAGTCGGGCTGCGCCGCGCAGCGGGAGCTCCGCGGTGGGCCGCAGCGCGACTCCTGCGTTTCTCAGGCGCGCGCCAGGCCCAGCCACAAGCCGAGCGGCACGAACACCACGGCAGCGAGGTTGCCGAGCAGGACGATCGCGGCGACCTTGTCCGGCTCCTGGTCGAACTGCTCGGCGACGAGGAAAGTGAGCACCGCCGGAGGAAGTGCAGCGAAGAGATAGACCTGCGCGCGCTGCTCAGGTGTGAACGGAAACCATGCGTCCAGCAGCCACGCGATGGCCAGGCCGGTCAGCGGGCAGGCGGCCGCGCCGACCAGGCCGATGCGCCAACTCGCGAAGCTCACGTCGATCATCCGAACGCCGAGCGCGAACAGCATCAACGGAATGCACGCCTCGCCCAGCATCTTCAACGCGGTGAACAGAGTGCCGGGCAGCGCGACCTGCGCGGTCGCCAGCAGCAGGCCCGCGATCATGGCGATCATCATCGGGCTGGTGAGGAGCTTCCACGACGTGCCGCTACCGTCCCGACGGCCGTCGACAATCTTGATGCCCAGCGAGAAGTAGACGAGGCTGCCAGCCATGAAGAGCGCTACCGCCGCCGACAGGCCCGTTGAGCCAAAAGCGAGCGCGGCCAGCGGCAGGCCCATGTTGCCGCAGTTGTTGTACATCATCGGCGGCACGAAGCTGCGTAGGTCGTAGCCCAGCAGACGCGCCAGCGGCCAGGCGAGCAGCCCGGAACCGAGCGAGATAAGGATCCCGGCCACGATCAGCTCGAGATTGCTCGCGAGATCGAAATCCTTCGAAGCGAACGCGGTGAGCACCAACAACGGACACAGAATGTCCATGCTGATCCGGTTCACTGCGCCCATCTCCGCGCGCACGGCCTCCCCACGCCAGCGCGCGTAGCCGTAACCGATGGCGATCGTGATGAACACGGGCAGGATGATGGTGAGGATGCGTTGTGCGAGCATGTCCGGGCGCGAGGAGGCGTCCCGGGTATGGCTTGTGCCGCGAGACAGGCGAGATTCTGCCTCGATGCGGCGACGCCACCCTGCTGAATCAACGGAGAATCGGTCCGGCCTGCGCAGATGTGATCGGCAAAACGACCGGTCCTGCGCACGAGGCACGCCGCATGGCGCTCCTCATTGCGGAGTGCTGTCGCATGCCACGTCCGCCGAAAGCGCAGCCGTCTCGCTGGTGAAGCGATCCCAGAGATCGGATTCCTTGCCGGCGGTCCAGCGGTTGTAGTCGTCGGCGCCGCTCTCCGAGAAACGCAGGCTCACGAAGCGACGGAAGCGGAAAAGCTGTGCAAAATCGCGGCGCTGCGCCGCATCGAGCACCTGCAGCCCGAGTTCGGTCGGGCGACGCTCGATCTGCTCGATGCGTCGATCATAGGAGCGCTGGATGGCGCGCTCGGCATCGGGGCCACGGTTGCAAAGGCTTCCGATCCGACGACGGAGAATGTAATAGGTCGAATCGACCACCGGAACGGATCCGCAGCGCCCGATCACGAGTCCGTCGTGGATCACGTCTTCGGCGAATCCGGAGCTGTAGCCCACCTCGAGACTGCGATGCTGCAGCGGATGCATCGACGCCAGCAGGCGACCGTATCCGCGCAATGTCAGAGGCTTTTCGCTGAGTGGCGGAATCCGGATCGTGCGCAACGGGTTCCACTCGGAATAACGCGTCGGCGCAATCGCGGCGCCTTCGTCTATCGCCACCCGCATCATGCGCTCGGTATGCGTGGGCGCAATGAGGTCGTCCGCATCGAGGACCGTGAAGAACTCGCCTCGAGCGGCGTCGATCGCCCGATTGCGCGTCGGCCCAGGTCCGCTTTCACGCTCGGCGCCCGGCTCGATAATGCGCAAACGGGGGGACGGGAAGCGTTCGCGGAGTTCGCGGTAGTCGTATCCGTCGTCCGGCGCGACGACAATTTCGACTCGGGACCAGGTCTGCCGCAGGGCGCATTCAACCGAGTCGGCGATGAACGCGGCGGCGTCGAACGCCGGGATCAGAATTGTGACGAGAGGCTGGGCGTGTGGGAGGGAGAACACGATCTCCTCGAATTGAGGCACAGAGTGGATCGTATTCGCGTCTGGTCAGGTTTAGCTGTGAATACATCCTCGGCTACAGGGAGGACCGATGTCGGCAAGCACTCGCGCGCGCGTGCGCAGACATCATTCGGACAAAAAAAAGCCTCGCAAGTGTCGACTCGCGAGGCTTTTCGAAGTTGGTGGCGCATCAGGGACTCGAACCCCGGACCTGCGGATTATGATTCCGCAAACTTGCCTAATTCGTGTGCATTCTCTCGCGTTGATTTCTGCTGCACTCTCTCCGAAACCAAGCACTGGAGCGGCGCTCCAAGGCATTCGCAAGATTCGCCCGCGTTGATTAGAATTCGATTCCAGTGGCTACATGGTGGCTACATGCCGAAAGGCTGGAATTACGAACAGTGGCGAGGGGCGCATGCCAGAAATGCGAGTCAAGCTGTCACGGCCGGCGGTGGACCGGGCGACTTGCCCGCCGGGGAAATCGCAGGCCATCTACCGTGACGCCGAGCAACCCGGCTTGTGCCTGCGGGTGACGGCGAACGGTGCGAAGTCGTTCGTCTTTGAATCGAAGCTAGGCCGCCAGACGGTGCGCATGACTATCGGCCCGGCGACCATGCCCATCCGGACGGCGAAGGACGCACGGGGCCGTCCGGTGAGGACTGGCGCAGACGCGGAAGCCGCGCGGCTGGCTGAACTGGTGCGGCAAGGTATCGACCCGCGAGCGGAGAAGGCCGCGAGAATCGCGCAGTACGCAGCGGAGCGCCAGACGGCGAACGCTGAGCGTGCCAAGCGTGAAGTTACTGGGCTGGAAGCGTGGACCGTCTATTGCAACGCGCGGCGCAAGCGTTGGAGCGACCGGCACCATTCCGACCATTTGAAGATGGCTGCAGCCGGCGGTGCCGAGCGCAAACGCTCGCGCGAGAAGCGCACGCAACCGGGACCGCTGTATGCGCTGCTGAATCGCCCGCTAGCCGACATTGACGCCGCAGCCGTCGAGGCGTGGGCGAGCCGTGAAGCGAAAGCGCGTCCTGGCCGTGCGGCGCTCGCATTCCGGCAATTGGCAGTGTTCGTGAACTGGTGCGCCGAGCACGCTGAGTATCTGGCAATCGTTCACGGCGACGCCTGCAAGGGGCGGAAGGTGCGCGAGACGCTGGGCAAGCCGAACGCGAAGGACGACGCGCTCCAGCGTGAGCAATTGCGACTGTGGTTCGATGCCGTGCGCAAGCTGCCGCCGGTTCCTGCTGCCTACCTGCAAGCGCTATTGCTGACTGGTGCCCGGCGCGAAGAAATGGCTGCGCTCCGGTGGGAGGACGTTGACTTCCGATGGCGCTCGATGCGCATCGCCGACAAGGTGGAGGGCGAGCGGTTGATTCCGCTTACTCCGTACCTTGCGAGCGTCCTGCGTGAACACAAGGCGAGGAATGAGACGCCGCCCGAGCCGCCCAAGAGCCTGCGGAGCAACGCCGATGCTGCGCACGAATGGCGCCGTGGCTGGAAACCGTCGCCGTGGGTTTTTGCTAGTGCGCGAGCCGCAGGGGGGCGCTTGCAGGAGCCGCGCATCGCCCACAATCGAGCGCTAGCCGCTGGTGGGTTGCCGCATGTGACGCTGCATGGGCTGCGTCGTTCGTTTGGCACTCTCGCCGAGTGGCTAGAGGCTCCAGCCGGTGTAGTGGCGCAGATTCAAGGGCACAAGCCGAGCGCCATTGCGGAGAAGCATTACCGAGTGCGTCCGCTCGACCTGCTGCGCCTTTGGCATGACCGCATTGAGGCGTGGATTCTGACCGAGGCGGGCATCGAACAGCCGAAGGCTGAAACGGCCGACGCGCCTGTGCTGCGCGTGGTCGGCGGCGACACGCGTTAGCTCAACTTTCGCCCGCGCCTATCCCGACGGGGAGAAAAGCCGGATTCCTTCACCGGCCTGGCACGGGCTCCCATTTGAAGGATTGCACTTGAAGGGGTGCGATGAACGACGACCATTGCGCTGCGCCGGGCGCGCTGATGGGCAAGCTGCCGCGAGGCATCGGGCCCGCAGACTGGGAGAAGTGGGCAATGCTGCCGGCGGTGCGGTTGTCCCAAGCGCTGCTGTTGTCCATCGGTGGCGAGCCCGATGACTGGCCGGAATGCGGAATTCAGGAAGTCGGGCAATTGTTGCTGGAGCGCCGACGCATCGCCATATCGCATCTGCGCGCTGGCAATCTGCCGCTGCTCGAACTTTACGAAGCAGAGCCGATTGAATCGACTGTCTTGCTCGCCGATTTCGCAGCGTGGGCACGAGCGCTCGCATGGCAGTTGCCGGCTAAGTTTCCTTGCAGTCCAAGCGCAATTCGATACGCCGACCTGCCTTACTGGCTTGCGACGAAGCAGCGCGCCGGCCATGTGTTCAAAGACCAGTTGTACCGAGGCATGCTGCGGTTGAACTGGGAAGGGGATTTGAGGAAGGCTGTACAGCGTGGGCAGTTGCAGGTTCGTACTCCGGCGACGCGCGAACCGATAGATACGCCATACGACGATGCCGTTGTGCTGGTGGCTGACCTTCTGCCGTTTCTTGAATCTCGCGGGCTAGCGCACTTGCTCCAACCCATCGAGCGCGCAGAGGCAAGCAGCGCATCCGAGACATTCGACGCACAAGCAGGCATCGATGCGCCCGAGCACGAAACGCCGGAAGCGCGCCGCGCCCGCGTACGCGCGCGGTACGACGAGGTGAGGGCTACCGGGGTGCGCGATTACGCAAAGCGTGTTGCCGACGAGGAAGGCATCACGACTGCCCGGCTTCGCCAGATACTGCGAGAGAAGCGTGAGAGGAAACTCGCAAGCCCTTTCGACGGGCTGATAAAGCGCTAGGGCTGGCGCGGTTTCCAGTCCGATAGGGGGCCTATCGTTTGCGCGATAGGGGGCTTGCGCCCTCGCAATTGAGTCATCTTCAACGCGCCGGAAGGCGAAAGGATGGCTCGACATGCAACCCGCCATTGCTGAACGCAGTGACGACCGCCGGCCAGTGGCCGCGCAGTTTCCGCCGCTTTACGCTGAAACGCGCGAGGTAGTCCCGACCGACTGCGCCGCGTACCACACGAACCGCAAGCCGCAGACGCTGCGCGTTTGGGCCTGCACCGAAGCCGGGCCTATTCGGCCGATTCGCATCAACGGCCGCTTAGGGTGGCGCATCGCCGACATTCGGCGCCTGCTGCAAGGCCAGCAGAAATGAATAGCCCCGACCGTCTGCACAACGAATCGGGGCTGGGCGAGCAATTGGCGCTGCTGCCTGAGCTTGAGATTGTACCGATAGCACCAAGGCGCGGGACGCTTGCCGATGCACTGCTGGGCATGCTTGCACACGGCGACCGACTGACGCATCCCGTCTTTGAGGACCGCACGGGTTCGTGGCGCTTGGCTGCGTTTGCTTTCGAGCTAGCCGCGCTCGGTTGGCCCGTTTCCGTTACCCGTATCGCTGCGCCAACCCCGGAGCGCCCCGACCGTTCCATCGCGTTGTACTGGCTGACCGCGAAGGGCCGCGAGCAAGCGGCTGAGGCGAGGGGGTGCGAATGATTGCGGCGCTTGTAACCGGCGACCTAATCGCCGACCCTGTGGAGCGCACTACGGCAAAGGGCTCGCCGTTCGTGACCGCGACCGTGCGTGTTCCGGCTGGAGCCGACGCGCTGCTGGTGGGCATCGCTGCCTTCGACCGCACAGCGGGCGAACGCCTGGCGAAGCTGCAGAAGGGCGCGACCGTTGCGGCAGCCGGCACGCTGGAGGCGACGGAGTGGGAGCGCAACGGTGAGACGCGCAAGGGCTGGCGCCTTACTGCTACGGAAGTCCTGAGCGTCTATGCCGCTCGCAAGCGACGAGAGACGGAGGCCGGCGAATGAACGCGCTGCCGATGTTTCTCGACTGGCTGGCGCATCGCTGTGCCCGCCTGCTTGCTCGAATTCGGAGGGCTCGCCAATGCTGAACGGCATGCATCAGCGCAGCCAATCCGACGAACTGGAGCGCGCCCGCTCTGCGCTTTCTGCGCTCGATTCGGCCTGTTCGCGCGGCGAGTGGATTGCCGTCGCGATGGCTGCGAAGGCGTCGGGCCTTAGCTTCGACGACTTCCATTCGTGGAGCGAGCCGGCGCACAACTATCGCGACGAGCGAGACTGTCGCGCGGTCTGGCGCTCGATTGATGAAAACGGCGGCATCGGTGCCGGAACCTTATTCGCCAAAGCCATCGAAGCCGGATGGCGCGAACGAACGAACGGACGCGCTAGGCCGCTCCAAAGGACGCAGGAACCGCTCACAGCCGCGCCGAAGGCTGAGCGCCCATCGTTCGACTTCCGGGCCTTGTGGCGCGATTCTGAGCCCGCTACGGCCGCGCATTCGTACATCGCCCGCAAGCTGGGGCTTCCCGATGGGCTGCGTGTGTACCGGGGGCCGCAGCCGTTGGCCGGGCAAGCGCTCGACGGCGCGCTACTCGTGCCTGCTTACGATGCCGATGGCGAACTGCAAAGCTGGCAAGCCATTCCGGCCGGCGATGGGAAGAAACTGAACGCGCCCGGCGCCACGATGAAGGGCGGCCGCCTGTTCGTCGGGGGCAACCCGCGAGACGGCGAAGCGCTGTATCTGTGCGAAGGCATCGGCGCCGCGTGGAGCGCGCATCAGGCAACGGGAAAGCCGGCCGTGGTTGCTTTTGGCGCGGGCAATTGCGCCGACCTGGCCGCCGACCTGCATGGGAGCTATCCGGGTGCGCGCCTTGTCATCGTTGCCGACCGTGGCAAGGAAGCGGAAGCCGAGAGCATCGCGCGCAGTGTGGGCGGTGCATGGGCTGGGCTTGCGTCCGAGTGGCCGAGCAATTCGGACGTTAACGACCTGCACAAGCGAGACGGGCTCGCTGCTGTGGCTGCGTTGCTCGCGAAGCCCTACGAACCGCCGCGCCGCTTCCGACTACTGACTGCCAAGGAACTGGCCGCGCTGCCGCCCGTTCGCTGGCGTGTGCGTGGCGTGCTGCCGGTCGAAGGGCTCGCTGCAATCGCTGGGGCGCCCGGCTGCGGGAAGTCGTTCCTCGCGCTCGACCTGCTGGGCGCTGTGGCCGATGGCCGCGAGTGGTTCGCGCATCGCGTGGAGCGCTGCCCGGTGACGTACTGCGCGCTAGAGGGCGAGGCTGGCATCGCGCAAAGGCTCCAAGCGCACTGCTGCAAACACGGGAGCGCGCCCGCGCGTATGCGGTTCCTCGCGCAGCCGTTCGCGCTGCTTGAGCAAGGTGACGTTGCCGAGTTGGCCGACGCAATCCGCGCAGCCGGCGGCGCGGGCGGAATCGTCGCAATCGACACGCTGAATCGGGCGACCGTTGGCGCCGACGAAAACGACTCGCGCGACATGGGGCGCGTCATCGAAGGCGCGAAGCTGCTGCAAGTGGCGCTAGGTGGGCTCGTCCTGCTGGTGCATCACACGGGCAAAGATGCATCGCGCGGGCTGCGCGGGCATTCGTCGCTGATGGCGGCGCTTGATGCAGTCATCGAGGTATCCCGAGACGGCGACCGCCGCGAGTGGCGCACCACGAAGGCGAAAGACGCGGGCGACGGGCAGGCGCATGCGTTCCGGCTTGCTGTGGTGGAACTTGGCACTGACGAACACGGCGAGGCACTTACTTCGTGCGTAGTCGAACCGCAGGAGGCCGAGGCCGGCGCGATTCGCAAGGCGAAGGCACCAGGCGGCGGAAACATGCGCGTGGCGTGGGACCGCATCGGAGAGCTATTGCGGGAAGCCGGAGGCGTGCGGCCCGAGGGTGCGCCTGACGCACTGCCACTTGGCCGGCCATGTATCACGCTAGAGGCGGCTGTCGAAGCCGTTGCAGCGCGACTCGTGTGCGACTCCAAGCGCCGAAGGGAGCGCGCCACCGAAGCGATTAAGGGCCTGTGCGGGCGCGACTTGCTGCGCCATGAAAGCGGTTTGCTCTGGTGCGTCTGAACGATGCTTCCCGGTGCCCGCTTCCCGAATTCCCCGCGTCTTATAGACGCGGCGGGAATTTCGGGAAAGGTGCGGTGCCCGCGATTCCCGGTTTCGGGAGTTTCGGGAATTTCGGGAAGCCGACGCGCAGCGGGTTGGAGCGATACCGAGTGGCGAGGGGTCAGTGTCGCTTTCGCTTTCTAGCTCAAGCGGTTGACGCGTCTCCGCGTAAATCCTGCGACCGATGTTTCCTAATGGTTTCGTATTCCGTCGAGGGCTGAGCAATGGGCAGAGGTGGCAGCCGATACGGCGCGGGCCGGCCGGGGTGGCACGTTAAGGCGGAGCACTGCCGACGGCTCGAAGTTGGACGGCTCCAGCGGGAGCGACTCCTACGGTCTGGGGCGTCATGCACTTGGGCCTGGCACGCTAACGGCGAGTCGATGGGCTCGATTGGCATTAGCGCCGAGCCCGATGCGTTGTCGCTGTCCTACACGTTGAACGGCGCACCAGTGCATCAGCGGATTGCCATTCAACGAACGCCATGCAACTACGGCGGCAGCCGGCCGTGGTTCGCTTGTCCACGTTGCGCGCGGCGAGTGGGAGTGCTGTACCTGCGAAGCGGTTTCGCGTGCCGGCGCTGCTCGCGTGTTGCCTATGCAAGCCAATCGGAGGACGCGCTCGGGCGCATCTGGCGCAAGCAACGAAGGGCCGAGGCGAGGCTCGGGGAACGCTGGAAACGGCCGAAGGGAATGCACGAGACAACGCATCAGCGGCTGATGGCTGTCATTCTCGAGTGCGAGCAAAGGCGCGACGCTGCGCTTTATGACTTCGCGCTCCGGCACTTTCCCGGCCTGCTGAACTAGGCTTGTCGCTGCGCGCCTGCGTGCCGAGCGGAAGTCGCTCGCTCGTAGCGGTTCCCGTCGCTGGCTCGCTCGTCTAGGATTGAGCGCGTCGGGGCGCGGTATCCCCTTCCCGTCCGAGGGCACGCAAATGAAGCCGCGCTTTCAAGCGTTTCGACTGGCGCTCGCTGCATCGTTTTTTCTGCTGGGACTGCCCGCGCATGGGCAAATGCTCCCGGTGCAGTTTCAAGCGCAGGCACAGATGACCACGAAGGCTGGAGACGTTACAGGCTGCGGATTCAGCTTCGTCGCCGCGCACGTTGACGAGTGGGGCATGCAAGGTCTGAGCGGCTCGATTAACTTGTACCTGATGGGCGCCGTCGCGGTAAAAGCGGGCCTGTTCGACATGGCGCCGACGGGCAATGCTAAGGCGCCCGTGAAGCGCACGCCTTCACCTTTTCAACTTTCGTGGGCTCGAGCGGGAAGCGGAAAGGCTGTGAGTCCTCAAAAGCCGGAGCATCGAATTCCGTCAGAGGACGATGGCTTTCAACTGTTCGTCGTGCCGTTAGAGGAGGCCGGAGCCGATTTGCTGATGCGGGTTGCCGTTGGCGGTGAGAAGCTTTGGCTAGGGTTCAGGTCTATGGAGGGACGGGAGCGCATCTTCAGCGGGCCCTTGAAGTGGGAAGGAGAGGGCGAGGCGCAGTTTCGCGATTGCTTCGATGGGTTATCGCGCGCAGCCTCCGAACTGTCTGTCGGGGCGACGAGGTAACAGCAGTCGATTCCCCACTAGACGAGGCAGACGCTTCCGCGCCTTCCTGAGTAGTGCCGCGTCGGCCGGATGCGGTTGCCTCGCCCAAGTTGTACGCCGACACGCTGCCGTCCGGGGCTACGAGCGTCCCGTGTCCGTCCGGGTAGATGGCGAGGACCGCGCCGTCGGCGAGCCGCAGAATCGCTGGAATCTCATTCATGCCCGAAGCGTGCGCGGCCTGCAGGGCTAGGCGCTATTCCACGGACGGCTTAGTCCAATCGGCCGGCTGTTTGCGAGTCCCGTGGCTACACTGGGGCTACATGGCGCCACACAAAGGGAAAGGGGCTAGCGGCTTTCGCTGCTAACCCCTTGATTCTACTGGTGGCGCATCAGGGACTCGAACCCCGGACCTGCGGATTATGATTCCGTCGCTCTAACCAACTGAGCTAATGCGCCAGAGAACCGGCGATTCTACTGACCCCGAGCTTGGGCTGTCAAAACGAAAGCTGCGCGTCGGTTCGAGGCTCAAGTGCCGCGGGCGGCGCGAAGCGCATCCCGGGTTTCTCTCGCTACCTTCGCCGCAGCCTGCGCGAATTCCTCCCCGCCGCTCGCATAGAGGATCGCCCGCGACGAGTTGACCAGCATCCTCGCGCCCCCGGCGCGCACCGTCGCCTCGATGTCGCCGCCCTGCGCGCCGATGCCCGGCACGAGGAGCGGCAGCTCCCCGGCGAGTTCGCGCACGCGCGCGAGCTCGGCCGGGAAGGTGGCGCCGACGACGAGCCCGAGTTGTCCGTTCGTGTTCCAGCGCTGCGCCGCCAGGCGCGCTACCCGCTCGTAGAGCCGCTCGCCGCCGACGTCGAGCGCCTGCAGGTCGCTGCCGCCCGGGTTCGACGTCCGGCATAACAGCAGCACGCCACGGTCTTTCCACGCGAGCCACGGCTCGATCGAGTCGAAGCCCATGTACGGGTTCACCGTGACCGCGTCGGCGCGATAGCGCTCGAAGGCCTCGATCGCGTAGCGTTCGGCAGTGGCGCCGATGTCGCCGCGCTTGGCGTCGAGCACGACGGGTATGCCGGGATGCGCTCGATGGATGTGCTCGATCAACGCCTCGAGCGCTTCTTCGGCGCGCGCGGCGGCGAAGTACGCAATCTGCGGCTTGAACGCGCAGGCATACTGCGCGCTTGCGTCGACGATGGCCCGGCAGAATTCGAAGATCGCGTCGGGGCGCTCGCGCAGCGATGCGGGAATGCGCGCGGGGTCGGGGTCAAGGCCCACGCACAGCAGCGAGTCGGCGTCACGCCACGCGGCTTCCAGGGACTGTACGAAACTCAAGCGATCGGCTCCGGTTTCTCGTTCGCCGACGATTCTAGGACAGGCACGCGCATCTCGATGGACTACTCGATTCGCTTGTCCGGCCGCGACCTCGCCCTTCTCGCGTTTCTCACGCTGGCGTGGGGCGTGAACTGGCCCGTGATGAAGATTGGTGTTACCGGCTTTCCGCCGATGAGCTTTCGCGTGCTCTGCATGGTGGGCGCGGTGCCGTTGGTCGGCGCGATGGCGCGCGCCGCGCGGGTGTCGCTGCGCGTGCCGCGGCGCGATTGGCGCGAGTTGCTCGGGCTGGTGTTCAGCAACATGCTGCTGTGGCTGATCCTGAGCACCTACGGGGTGATGCTGCTGTCTTCCGGGCGCGCGGCGATCCTGGGCTACACGATGCCGATCTGGGCCACGCTGATCGGCATCGTCCTGTACGGTGAACGCCCGTCACTGCGGATGTGGATCGGCGTGGCGTCGGCCGCGATCGGCGTCGTGCTGTTGCTCGTGAACGAGCTGACGGCGATGGCCGGCCGCCCGTGGGGCGCGCTGCTGATGCTCGGCGCCGCGATCGTATGGGGCTACGGCACGCAGCGCATGCGCCGGCGGCGCGCGTCCACGCCGGTGCTGACGATCACTTTCTGGTCGCTCGCCGCCGCACTCGTCGTGTGCCTGGCGATCGCGCTCGTTTTCGAGCCGGGGTCGTTTCGTGAGAACCCCAACGCTGCCGTCTGGGGCGCGGTGGTGTTCAACGCGGTGCTGATCTACGGCTTCGCGCAGTCGATCTGGTTCCGGCTGGCGACGATACTGCCGCCGATCGCAAGCAGCCTGTCGATCATGCTGGTGCCGGTGCTCGGCCTCTTCTCGGGCATCGTGCTGCTCGGCGAGTCAGCCGTGTGGACCGACTGGGTGGCGCTCGCCGCGGTCCTGGTCGCGATGGGGACGGTCCTGCTGCCGTCGAACGCCAAGCGCTGAACCGGCGTCAGCGAATCGGCGTCTCGTCCTCGAAGCGCTCCGCGGGCGCCTCCGCTCCGGCCGAGAACTCGCTGCCCGGGTACTTGGCGGCGAAGTCGTCGCGCACCTGCTGCAGCGGCAGGTCGGACCACGTTCCATGATCGGCGAGATACTCCATGTGCCGCCGCCCGTGCGCGTCGTGCTCCTGATAGAGCGCGTCGCCGCGTCCGTCGAAATCGGTGGGCCGCACGCCGAAGCGCTCGCACAACTCGATGTTGAACGCGGGAACCGCCTTCACCCACTGTCCGTCGAGCAGCAGCGCGGCGTAGCCGTGGTCGTAGAAGATATCCACGCCGCCCATGCGCGCCCGCAGCTTCTCGGTGTTCAGGTGGTTGACGACGTCGGCCAGACCGACCGCCGCCGGAATGCCGACCGCGCGAGCGCAGGCGGCGAGCAGCCCCGCCTTCGGTACGCACCAGCCGTATGCGTTGGCGACGATATGGCTGGCGCGATACGCTTTGGGTTCGTAGCTGATGCGGTATGGGTCGTAGCGGATCTTGTCGCGAACGGCGTAGAACAGGCGCACGGCGCGCTCGCGCGGGTCGACGGCCGAGCCGATCACCGAGCACACGAAGTGCTCGACGCGCGGGTGCGTGTAATCGAAGAACTCGGTGGGAGCGAGCCAGGGCTCGAGTGCGGCCGGGTCGTCGGTGACCGGCGGCAGGCCGGGAAGATGGATCGTCTGCATTCAAAGCCTCCGGGCGGATTGTAGGTTACGCCGGTCATTTCGGGCCTTGCGCCACCGGTCCGCTACGATTTGAATCAATTTTCTCCCCCAACCGCGAGGCAATGCGATGAAGAAGACGAAGCTGATGGTACTGACGGCGGCCAGCGCATTGGCGCTGGGCGGTTGCGCCAACATGAGCGAGACGCAGCAACGAACCGCGCTCGGCACCGGCGCCGGCGCTCTGGCCGGCGCGGCGCTCGGTAGCGCCGTCGGCGGCAGCGGCGTGGCGACGCGCAACATGGCGGTGCTCGGCGCGGCGGCAGGCGGCATCGGCACCTACATCTGGTCGCAGCGCATGGAGCAGCAGAAGCAGGCAATGCAGCAGGCGACGCAGGGCACCGGCGTACAGGTGACGCAGACTGCCGACAACCAGCTGAAGCTCAACGTGCCGAGCGACGTTTCGTTCGACACCAACAGCGCGCAGATCAAGCCGAACCTCGCGCCCGTGCTCGACCGCTTCGCGCAGACGCTGAACGCGAACCCGGGAAGCACCGTGCGAATCATCGGCCACACCGACAACACCGGGAACGACTCGATCAACGATCCGCTGTCGGTGAACCGCGCGGCGAGCGTGCGGCAGTATCTCGCCGCACGTGGCGTCGACCCTGCACGCATCGCGATCGACGGCCGCGGTTCGCGCGAGCCGATCGCCGACAACTCCAGCGCGCAGGGCCGCGCGATGAATCGACGCGTGGAGATCTTCGTGGGCGAGGCGCCGGTGGCGCAGCGTTGAAGGAGAACGAGGCCCGTTCGTGCGGGCCTCGTTCGCTCGACGACTGCCTCGCGAACTTCAGGCGATCAGCTTCGTGAGCGTCGTGAACGCGCCCAAGGCGACGACGACGACCGCACTCAACCGGATCGTGAGCTTCTGCTCGAGCTGCCGCATCTCCGCGCGAAGCAACTGGAATTCGGACCGGGTCTCGGCGCGCAGCGACTGCATCCCCGATCTGGATTCTTCGCGCGATGACTGGATCTCGGAGCCGAGTTCGGCGCGCACCGACCGGATCTCGGAGCCGAGTTCGTCGTGCACCGACCGGATCCCGGAGCCGAGTTCGGCGCGCACCGATCGGATCTCGGAGCCGAGTTCGTCGTGCACCGACCGGATCTTGGAGCCGAGTTCGTCGCGCACCTGCTGGATCTCCGACCGCAATTCGTCGACGGCCGATCGCAGGTCCTGTTTCGTCACCAGTTCCGAGACGAACTGATCCTGCAGCGCGTGCGACAGCGCTTTCGCTTGCGCTTCGGGCATCCCCGCTTCGCGAAGCGTTTCGGAGAATCGCAACGTATCGAAGGTGGTCGCGGACACGTGTTGAGCGCGGGAGAGTCGGCGCAACCATTGTATCGGCGGTACTGCGATCAGGGCATCGCTCCGAGGACGTAGGTCGTTCGCGCTTGTCTCGGCAAGGGCGCGGCGGGAACGCGAAAAAAAGGCCCGCGCAAGGCGGGCCTTTCGGAAGGGAAGCGCGGACGTTTCCGCCTGCGCCGAGCGGACTTACATGTCCATCCCGCCCATGCCACCCATCCCGCCCATGCCACCCATTCCTGGCATGCCGCCGGCCGGCTTGTCTTCCGGCGCCTCGGCGACCATCGCCTCGGTGGTGAGCATCAGGCTGGCGACCGAGGCCGCGTTTTGCAGCGCGGTGCGCGTCACCTTGGTCGGGTCGACGACGCCCATCTCGACCATGTCGCCGAACTCGCCGGTGGCCGCGTTGTAGCCGAAGCTGCCCTTGCCCTCGAGCACCTTCGCGACGACGACGCTCGCCTCTTCCCCGGCGTTGTTGACGATCTGGCGAAGCGGCTCCTCGACCGCGCGCAGCACGATCTTGACGCCGGCTTCCTGGTCGGGGTTGTCGCCCTTGACCTTCACGGCGGCACGTGCGCGCAGCAGCGCGACGCCGCCACCCGCGACGATGCCTTCCTCGACCGCAGCGCGCGTGGCGTGCAGTGCGTCCTCGACGCGCGCCTTCTTCTCCTTCATCTCGACTTCGGTCGCCGCGCCCACGCGGATTACCGCGACGCCGCCGGCCAGCTTGGCGACGCGTTCCTGCAGCTTCTCGCGGTCGTAGTCGCTGGTGGCTTCCTCGATCTGCGCACGGATCGCCTTGACGCGGGCCTCGATCGCCTTCGTGTCGCCGGCGCCGTCGATCAGCGTGGTGTTCTCCTTGCCGACCTCGACGCGCTTGGCGCGGCCCAGGTCCTGCAACGTGGCTTTCTCGAGCGTCATGCCGGTCTCTTCCGAGATCACGGTGCCGCCGGTGAGGATTGCCATGTCTTCGAGCATCGCCTTGCGACGGTCGCCGAATCCCGGGGCCTTGACGGCAACGGTCTTCAGAATGCCGCGGATGTTGTTCACGACCAGCGTGGCGAGCGCCTCGCCCTCGACTTCCTCGGCGATGATGAGCAGCGGCTTGCCGGCCTTGGCAACCTGCTCGAGCACGGGCAGGAGGTCACGGATGTTGCTGATCTTCTTGTCGTGCAGCAGAACGAACGGCTCTTCGACGATCGCGACCTGCTTGTCGGGGTTGTTGATGAAGTACGGCGACAGGTAGCCGCGGTCGAACTGCATGCCTTCGACGATGTCGAGCTCGTTCTCGAGCGACTTGCCGTCCTCGACGGTGATCACGCCTTCCTTGCCCACCTTCTCCATCGACTCGGAGATGATGCGGCCGATCTCCTCGTCGGAGTTGGCCGAGATCGAACCGACCTGCGCGATTTCCTTGCTCGTCGTGCAGGGCTTGCTGATCTTCTTCAGCTCTTCGGTGAGCGCGGTGACCGTCTTGTCGATGCCGCGCTTGAGGTCCATCGGGTTCATGCCCGCGGCCACGTACTTCATGCCTTCGCGCACGATCGCCTGCGCGAGGATCGTCGCGGTTGTCGTGCCGTCGCCGGCCGTGTCCGACGTCTTCGAGGCGACTTCCTTGACCATCTGCGCGCCCATGTTCTCGAACTTGTCCTTCAGTTCGATTTCCTTGGCGACCGAGACGCCGTCCTTGGTGATCGTCGGCGCGCCGAAGGAGCGCTCGATCACGACGTTGCGGCCTTTCGGTCCGAGCGTGACGCGCACGGCATTGGCGAGGAGGTTGATGCCGTTGACCATGCGCGAGCGCGCGTCTTCACCGAAATGAACCTGTTTGGCTGCCATTCTCTGTATCTCTCCTGGGTTTTCCTGGATGTCCGCTCGCGATTACTCGACGACGGCCATGATGTCTTCTTCGCGCATGACCAGCAGCTCGTCGCCTTCGACCTTCACGGTCTGGCCGCTGTACTTGCCGAACAGCACGCGGTCGCCGACCTTGACGCCAAGCGGGCGGACCTTGCCGTCGTCGCCGACCTTGCCGTTGCCGACGGCAACGATCTCGCCCTGGTCGGGTTTCTCGGCGGCGTTTTCGGGGATCACGATGCCCGAGGCTGTTTTGCGCTCGTTGTCGAGGCGCTTGATGATCACCCGATCATGCAGGGGGCGCAGTTTCATGCGAATTGGCTCCACGGTTCGATATCGAATCGAAAAAAAGAAACAGAAGCCGAAGGCGGAGGAGCTCCGCCGTCGGCTGTCCATGTCCACCGGACGATGCCGACACCAAGCCGGCAGGAAGTCGGCGAGTTGTTAGCACTCGTTATTGGCGAGTGCTAATTGTAAGGACGGACTCGGGTTTTTTCAAGCCGCCGCGCGGCCATTCGAGTTCGATTTCGTGCTCGAGGCGATCGTCCACGAGCGTGGCGGTCCGATCGGCCGATACGGCGCCGTCGACGCGCAGCGTCGGTTCGGCGTCCGCCTCCACCACCCGAACGCGGATCCGGTACGGCGTCTCGCGGTGCCGGTAGCGCATCTCGAAGCCGCTCCAGTCGCCCGGGATTACCGGCTCCAGGCGCAGCTGCGCGCCGCCTTCGATGCGCAATCCGAGCAGCGATTCGACGATCAGCCGATACATCCAGCCGGCCGACCCGGTGTACCAGCTCCATCCGCCGCGCCCCACGTGCGGGGCAACCGCGTAGACGTCGGCGGCGACCACGTACGGCTCGGCCCGGTAGATCGCCACCTGCTCGGGCGTCGTGCCGTGGTTCACCGGGCAGATCAGGCGGAACAGCTCCCAGGCGCGCCGCGCGTCGCCCTGCTCGGCGAACGCCATCGCCGCCCAGATCGCCGCGTGCGTGTACTGCCCGCCGTTCTCGCGCACGCCGGGGACGTAGCCGGCGATGTAGCCGGGGTTCGGATCGGGGTTGTCAAAGGGCGGGGCGAGCAATTGGACGAGCTGCGCCTCGCGGCGTACCAGATGCTCGTCGAGCGCGTTCATCGCCGACATCGAGCGTGCCGGCTCGCCGGCGCCGGAGAGCACCGACCAGCTCTGCGCGATCGAGTCGATGCGGCACTGCTCGTTCTGCGCCGAGCCGAGCGGCGTGCCGTCGTCGAAGTAGGCCCGCCGGTACCAGTTTCCGTCCCACGCGTGCTCGGCAAGCCGTTCGCGCAGTGCGCCTGCTTCGGTTTCGCACAGTTGCGCGAAGGCCTCGTCCCCATGATCGCGAGCGAGCGGCGCAAAACGGCGCAGCACTTCGTGCAGGAAGAAACCGAGCCAGACGCTTTCGCCGCGACCTCTCTCGCCGACCAGATTCATCCCGTCGTTCCAGTCGCCGGTGCCGATCAGCGGCAGCTCGTGCGGGCCGTAGCGCAGGCCGTGGCGGATCGCCAGCGCGCAGTGCTGGTACAGCGGCGCTTCGGTGCCCGATTGCGCAGGCAGGTCGTAGTACGAGTCCTCGCCGGGATTGACCGGGCGGCCCTCGAGGAAGCCGGCATGCTCGTCGAGCACCCCGGCGTCGCCGGTCACGTGCACGTAGCGGCTCGTCGCCAGCGGCAGCCAGAGGTAGTCGTCGGAGCATTGCGTGCGAACGCCGCGGCCCGACGGCGGGTGCCACCAGTGCTGCACGTCGCCTTCGACGAACTGGCGGGACGCGCAGCGCAGCAGATGCTCGCGCATGAGCATTGGCTCGATGTGCACGAGCGCCATTACGTCCTGCAACTGGTCGCGAAATCCGAAGGCGCCGCCCGACTGGTAGTAGCCGCTTCTTCCCCAGACGCGGCAGGCGAGTGTCTGGTAGGGGAGCCAGCCATTGGCGAGGACGTCGAGTGCCGGTTCGGGCGTCGAGACCTGCACGGTGCCGAGCGCGTTGCGCCAGTACCGGTGCACGCCGCCGAGCGCTTCACGCGCGCCGCCCGAGCCGCGGAAGCGATCGATCATCCGATGGCCTTCGTCGGCATCGCGCGCCACGCCGAGGCGAAAAACGATCTCCCGCTCCTGGCCTTCGGCCAGCTCGAAGGGCACCTGGATCGCGGCGCACGGATCCAGGCCGGCCCCGCTTCGACCCGACAGGCGCAGCTGGCGCATCGCCGCCGGCCGACGCAGCGTGCCGTTGCGGCCGATGAACTCGGTGCGGTCGCAGGTCCACGACTGGAACGATTCGCCGGTGTGCAGGAACGCGACGTAGGATCCGAACTCGGCCGAGTAGCGGTTGCGAGCGAGCAGCGCGCCGCTGTGCGCGTCGACCGCCGTCGCGACGTGCATGGCCGACTTCGAGCGCAGGTCGCCCAACACCCATTCCACATAGGCGGTGGCCGACAGCCTGCGCGGGCGGCCCGAGCGATTGCGCACGCGCAGCACGGAGAACTTCACCGCGGCGTCCAACGCCACGTAGGTGGTCAGCACCGATTCGATGCCCGATTCAGCGCGCTCGAACACGCTGTAGCCGAAGCCGTGGCGCGCGGTGCACGACGACGCGCCGTCGCCGGGTAGTGCAACCGGCGACCAGAAGCGGGCGGTTTCCTCGTCGCGCAGATAGAAGGTCTCGCCGCTGGGGTCGATCAACGGGTCGTTGTGCCACGGCGTGAGGCGAAACTCGTGGGCGTTCTCGAACCAGGTGTACGCGCTGCCGCTTTCGCTCACCACGGTTCCGAAGCCCGGGTTGGCGATGACGTTCGCCCACGGCGCGGGCGTCGGCTCGTCGCGGTCGAGGACGACGTATTCGCGTCCGTCGCGCGTGAAGCCGCCGTGGTCGTTGAAGAAGAGGAGCGCAGGACGCTCGGGCGCCTGCTGCTGGTCGTTCAGCGCCGGGCGGCTGCTCGGCACGAGCGGCGCGACCCGGCGCTCGATCGGGCCGCGACGCGACAGCTGCTCGGCCAGTCCGCCGCGAGCGCCGACGATGACCGCACGCGCGATCGACTGCATCAGCACCCGGTCCTCGCGGGAGATCTGGCTTGCGTAGCGCACGAAGATGCCGCCGGGTCGGTCGATCACATGGGCTTCCACGCCGACCGGGATCAGACCGAGGATCGTCTCCTGCAGTTGCTGGCGGTAGACGTCGGCCTCGTCGTTCCAAATCACCAGGTCGACCGACAACCCTTTGAGTCGCCAGTACGCGTGCGCCTGGACCACCTCGCGCACGAGGGCCAGATGCGAATTCTCCGACACGACGACCAGCACGATGGGAAAATCGCCCGAGATTCCGTGGGCCCACAGGTCTGCCTGCCCGCGGCGGTTTCGCATCAGCACCGGTGCGTCGGCGCGCAGAGCCGGGTTGGCGTAGACGATCGAACTCGCCAGCCGCGCGTAGAGCTGGGCTTCGATCTCGCTGGCGCCGAGCTGGCGCAGCACGACCTGGCTGTGGCTCCACGCGAGCTTGAAGACGCGGTCCGCCAGTCGACGGTCGCCGTACTTCTCGACCAGCGCCACGCACGCCTCGCGGCTCGATGCGATGCCGGTGACCAGATCGACGGTGGCCGATTCGTCGGCATCGAGCGTGATCGTGCAGCGACTGGATGCGATCGGGTCGAGCACCGAGCCGCTCGAACCCGACAGCGGGCCGGCGGTGCGCATCGCGTCGGGCGATGCCAGTCCGTTGCCGCGACCGACGAAGAGCGCGCGGTCGGTCTCGTGCGAGACGGGACCCGATCGCGCCGCGTGCACGGCCATCAGATGGCACATCCACGGCGTCTGCTCGTCGGGTGAGCGCGGGCGGCGCGTACACAGGATCGCCGACGGCGCCTCGAGGATCTCGGTCTGCACGAACAGGTTGCCGAACGCCGGATGCATGGCGTCGGCCGCCTGCGGAGCGAGCACGACCTCGGCGTAGGTGGTCAGCTCGATCGTGCGTCGTCTGCGCCCGCGGTTGGTGAGCGTCACCCGGCGCAGTTCGATGTCGTCTTCTGGCGAAACGACGATCTCGGTGTGCGTCTCGACGCCGGGATCGTTGGCCGAAACGCTGTCGCGGCGGCGGAACTCGGCGCGGCCTTCGGAGAAGATCGCCTCGTAGTGCTCGGCTCGTCGCAGGCTCGGCTGCCAGGCGGTAGACCAGTACCCATCGGACGAGACGTCGCGCACGTAGCAGAACGTGCCCCAGTGGTCGCGCGTCGGATCCTCCAGCCAGCGCGTGACGGCAAGGTCGTTCCAGCGACTGTATCCGCCGCCGGCGTGCGTCACCATCACGTGATAGCGTCCGTTGGACAACAGCTGCACCTGCGGCGCCGTGCCCTGGGGCTCGGAGATCACGCGGATCGGCATATCGCTCGGCGCGAAACCGAGCGCCGATTCGGGCGACGGCGTCGTGTGCCGATGGAACGACGGCACCTTCGGCACGCGCTCCTGGAGCAGCAGAAGCGTGCCGCGCAGGTTCGGATCGGACGCGAAGCGGCGCTGCATCGGCTGCTCGCGCAGCAGCCAGACGAGCGCGAGCAGGGACATGCCCTGGTGATGCGCCATGAACGAGCGGACGACGATCTCGGTTTCGCCGGGCGGAAGACGCGAAGCGGTGAAGTCCACTGCCTCGTACAGGCCGAGCGCGCCTGCCAGCCCCTGGCTCCACAGCCGCTGCAGGTTGCGCACGGCGGCCGGTGCGTCTACCAGCAGCGCCAGTGCGCTCGCATACGGAGCGACGACCACGTCTGTCGAAAGCCCGCGCTTCAGTCCGAGGCCGGGAACGCCGAACGCCCGATACTGGTAGTTCGACGCGGCGTCCACCGCGTTGTAGCCCGATTCGGAGATGCCCCACGGCAGGCCGCGCTGGCGTCCGTACTCGATCTGGCGCGCAACCGCGGCCTTGCAGGTCTGGTCGAGCAGGCTGTTCTCGTAGGCAGGCATCACGAGCAGCGGCATCAGGTACTCGAACATCGAGCCGCTCCACGAAACGAGCACCGGCTCGCCCGAGAATCGGGTGAGCAGGCGCCCGAGCGCGAACCAGTGCTCGGTGGGCAGGCGGTTGTGCGCGATCGCCACGAAGCTCGCCAGGCGTGCCTCGGAGGCGAGCAGGTCGTAATAGCTCGAGTCGAGGCGACGTTCGTCGACGTTGTAGCCGATGCTCAACAGCCGGCGCTGCGGGTCGTAGAGGAAGCGGTAGTCGAGATCGGCGAGTGTGTCGATTCGCTCGATGAGCGCATCGATCTGCGCGAGCCGGTCGGCCGCCGCTGCGCTGCCGTCGCGCGCCGCCTCGCGCAGCGTCGGGATCCGGCGCCGATCGTCGCCGTTGCCTTCGCTGGCGTATTCCGCGGCGTTCGCGTCGGGCGCGTAGGTAGCCGCCGTTGCCGTCGCCATCGAATACAACTCGTCGAGCGCAGCGTGACACTGGCGGGACAGCGCGCGCGCCCACCGCAGTGTCTCGGCCGCCGGACTGCGTTGCAGCGCGTGCGGGTGAAGCACGCTTTCGCTAGCTGCGTCTGTGACGACCTGGACTTCCGCATCGGCCTGCGCTTGCGCATCGGGATCGTCGTCGAAAGACGAGCGTTGCTCGTCGCTGGCCCGCGCCGGCGTCGCTGCTTCGTTGCGCCGATCCTCGCCGGCGCGCGCTCGTTGCGCGTTGGCGCCGTCCTGCGCGCTGGTCGCGTCGGCGGCCCACGCTGCGGCGTGTTCGATCTCGTCGTTCGCGGCGGCGATCGCCGCGACGCATTCGTCGGCGGCGCCTGCCAGTTCGGCGAAAGCGCTGCGCGCCGCTCCGAGCGTGGTCATCGGCATCTGTGCGATCCGCGCGAGCTGGGTGCCGAAGCGGCGAACGGGCCCCGCGCGTGGCGTAGTGCCGGCCGTGTCGAGCAACACCTGGAATGTGTCCTGCAGTCCGTCGACTGCGCGCGGCGACAGGATCGGCGCATCGGCCAGCGCGAGCAGTCCGGGGCGCAGCGTGAGCATCAAACCGGCGAGGTTGCCGCTGTCCACGCTCGACACGTAGATTGGGCGCAGCGGCTGCAGCGTGCGGGTGTCGTACCAGTTGCAGAAGTGGCCCTGGAAGCGCTCGAGCGAACTCATCGTTTCGAGCGTGTTCGCCGTTCGATCGAGCAGGCCCCCGCCGGTCAGGTAGCCGAAGTCCCAGGCGGCGAGGTTGGCGGTGAGAGCGAAACCGATGTTCGTCGGCGACGTGCGATGCGCGATGCGTTCGACCGGCGCCTCCTGGTAGTTGTCCGGCGGCAGCCAGTTGTTCTCGGCGTCGACGAAGTCCTCGAAATACGCCCAGGTGCGACGTGCGAGCATGCGCAGGAAGCGCAGCTGCTCGGCCGCCAGAGGCCGTGCGCGCTTGTCCAGCGGGCGGCTGAGCCACCACGCGGCGGCCGGCGAGACGAACCAGGCGACGAGAACGGGCGCGGCGAACCACAGCGCCGCCGGGTGCGCGGTAGCGACCCACGCGGCGGCGAGCATGGCGAGCACCGGAGCGGAACTCATCGCCACGAAGCTGCGCTGCAGGTCCACCGCCGCGCTGGCGCTCTCGCCGCTGCGCGCGCGGTCTTCGACGATCTCGGACGGGCGCCATTCGAGCAGCTTGCGTCGCGTGACGATCGTTCGCCATTGCGCGCGCGCCACCGCATCGAGGTGCACGCGTGCCTCGTAGGGCAGGCATGCGACCTGGAACAGCGCCTGCTTCACGTGGCGCCAGGCGTCCGACGAGACGAGGCGCAGATGACCGGTCCACGGTGTCGTTTCGCCGCCGCCGAACAGCAGCCCGAGTGTGAACTCGACGGCGATCGGCACGAAATACACGCCGAGCATCGCAAGCGTCCACCAGGGCGAGACCGCCGGCAGCGCCCAACCTGCCAGCAGGACGAGCACGACAGCGGGCGCGACGAGGCTGCGCCGCAGGTTGTCGAGGATCTTCCAGCGCGACAGTGCGTCCAGCGGATTGCGCGCGTCGACGCCGTCGGGCGTGGGCACGCGCGGCAGCACCCAGCTCGCAATCTGCCAGTCGCCGCGAATCCACCGGTGCCGGCGCGCGACGTCGTCCAGGTAGCGCCACGGCTGCGATTCGTACAGCACGACGTCGTTGACCAGGCCGCTGCGCGCATAGCAGCCTTCGAGCAGGTCGTGGCTGAGGATGCGGTTGCCGGGGAATACGCCGGCGAGCGCGCGCTCGAAGGACTCGACCTCGTAGATGCCCTTGCCGATGAACGAGCCGCGACCGAACAGATCCTGGTAGACGTCGGAAACGGTGCGCGTGTACGGATCGATGCCGGGATCACCGGCGAACAGTCCGGCGAAGCGCGAGCGGTTCGCGCTGGGCAGGCTCACACCCACGCGCGGCTGCAGGATCGCGTGTCCGGCGCGCACGACCAGCGTACGCGCACCGCGCGATTGCGTGAAGCGGGGACGGTTCAGCGGGTGCGCCATCGTGCCGACGAGTTCGCTGGCGGCGTCGTGCGGCAGCTCGGTGTCGGTGTCGAGCGTGATCACGTAGCGCACGCCGCGCAGCGCGTTTCGCTCGCCGACGATGCGCGAGAACGCTTGCGCGGCCTCCTCGTCGTCGAGCGCGTGCAGCAGGCCGTTCAAGTCGGCGAGCTTGCCGCGCTTGCGCTCGCGCCCCATCCAGATGCGTTCGACCGGATTCCAGCGACGCGGCCGGTGGAACAGGAAAAACCGGTCTTGTGCGCGCGGCGCCTCGGCGCCGGCGAGACTGCCGTGGGACAGGTTCAACGCCTCGATCCCGCGCACTGCCGCTTCGAGCAACTCGTCGTCCTCCGGGCGGTGTTCCGCGTCGGAATCGACGAAGTCGGTGAGCAGCGCGAAGAACAACTGATCATCGCGATTCGCCAGCGCGCGCACTTCGAGTCCGTCGACGAGCGCTTCTATGGCGGCCGGATTCGTCAGCATCGACGGCACCACGACGAGCGTGCGACAGTCGGACGCGATGCCGCGCGCGAAGTCCATTCGCTGCAACGGCTGCGGCGCAATGAGCAGCGCTGCCGCGCGGTTCACCAGCGAGATCGCCAGTTGGCTCGTCGCGATCGTCAGCAGCACGAAGAGCGCTGCGACGCCCCACGCCGAATCGAGTTGCAGCGGAGCGACCAGCGCCGCGCTGAACACGATCGTGAGCACGACGATCGAACCGAGGTACGGCAGCAGGCGCAGCTGGCCGGCGCGCGAGCGGATGCGCGCCAGCCACGACAACCGTGCACCGATCGCGCGCTCGAGCGCCGGGCGCCCGGCGTCGACCAGGTGGTAGCCGACGTGGTGGATCGGTTCGCTCGCCTGGTCGGGTGAGTCGGCGGCGATCTGCACGGCCTTGCGCGCGACCTCGAGCTCGGTCGCGGCGCTGTTGCGCGCCAGTTCCTCGATCGCATGGCGATATCGGTCGCGCGTGGCGAAGTCCATATCCGCGTAGGCGCCGGCCGGGTCCTGCCGCAGCGCGTGCTCGACGAGGCTCATCGCCTCGACGTACGCACGCCAGTCGAGCGCGGCCAGCTCGCGCAGGCTGCCGATGCTGTTGCTGACGAGCACCTCGTCGCCGGCCTGACGCCGGTTCTCGCGTCGCACCTGCTGCTCGATCGTCAGGCCCACTTCGGCCAGATGCTGCTCGACCCAGGTGAGCGGCAGCGCAAGCGAAGGACTGCGCCCTTGCAGTCGTCGCACCAGCTCGGCGACGAACGCGCTGCCCAACGGCGGATCGGAGCGGGCCATGTCGGCGACGACGACGATCACGTTTTTCGGATCGCGCTCGGCGGTGGCGATCATCGTGTCCGCCCAGCGGTCGGCGAGGTCGCGCTCGCGATGACCGCGCTCGATGCGCAGCGCGGCACCGGCGAGCTTTTCGATCAGCGCCAGGCGCAACATGATCGGAATCGCCCACAGTTCACCGAGCCGCAGCGGTTCCACCGTCTGGTACGACTCGACGAAGCGGCGCAGGTTGTCCATGTCGACGCGTCCGTCGGCGCGCGAGATGCTCTCGATCGCCAGGTCGTAGACGCGCGGCAGGCCGGCCGAGGCGCCCTCGAGCAGTCGAGGCAACTCGCGGCTGTAGCTCGCCGGCAGGTGCTGCCGCGCGATGCGGATCTGCTCTTCGATCAGGTAGAAGTTGTCGAGCAGCCATTCGCCGGCCGGCGTCGTGCGGCGCGATTCGGCCACGGTCGCGCACAACTGCTGCCACACCGAGACGAGGATCGACTCGTTGTTGCCCAGTCGCTGCAGCAGGTCGTTGCGTCCGCGTCCGGCGGCGAGCTTGTGCTGGCGCGCCAGGCGCAGCCCGTGCTGCGCCATCTGGTCGGCCGTGTAGATCTCGGCCGTCTCCGACGGCTCGTCGCTTTCGATCGGCGCCGAGCGGATCGTCGTGATCCAGGGAGCCCAGGCGGGCAGGTGCCAGAGCGAGGTGCTGCGAGGTGACTTCAAGGGCGGATCCCGTTCGTTCGAACGCGCCGCCGTGGCATGCAAGCGGCATGCGTGCAGCGCCCGGTTGTCGCGATTTTGCGCCGGACTCGGTCACTGCCCCGCGAATAGCCGCCTCGCTCGACCGACTGTGAACGAGACGCCGGAAGCGAAACGACCGCCGGGCGGCGGTCGTTAAAAAACGAAACGACCGCCAGGCGGTCGTTCGTTCAACCGGAGGCGGCCGGTCGGCCGCTCCAGTTCTTTCTATTACAGCGGGCGGATCGCCGACGCCTGCAGGCCTTTCGGACCCTGCTTGACGGCGAACTCGACGCGCTGCTGTTCCTGCAGCGTCTTGAATCCGCTTCCCTGGATTTCGGAGAAGTGCGCGAAGAGATCCGCGCTGCCGTCATCGGGGGCGATGAAACCGAAACCCTTCGACTCGTTGAACCACTTGACCACGCCGGTCACTCGATTGCTCATGTTTGCGCTCCATTCGTTACGCGTTCGGAAATACACCGGGGCGTCTTCGCCGCGGCGGCAGACAGATCAAGAGGAACAATCAGGTATTCGAGACGCGCTGCCCTGGAAGAGCAGGCCGGCTGGACACGCAAAGATGGACCATTCGTTCAGTATGCGCGGCGCAGGGTACGGGTTTTATCCGGAGCTGTCAAGCGCCGCGCCCCCGGCGTTCGTCGATCACTCCGGCTCGATGCCCAGCGCGACGAGGAAGCGGGACACCATGTTGTAGGTGGCAACCGTCGCGACGAACTCGACCGTGGCACGCTCGCCGAGCAGACCGGCCAGCGCGAGGAAGTCGGCTTCGGGCACCTGCACCGTGCGGGTGCTTGCGATCGCGACGGCGAGCGCGGCGCGTTCGGTCGCGTCGAAATTCGTCTCGTCCCGCCGGGCGGCATCGGGATCGCGCAGCGCGTCGAGCTGCGCCTGCGTGCCGCCGGCCTTGCGAAACTCCGGCGAGTGCTGGACGAACTCGTATTCGGCGCCGTTGAGCACGGCGACGACGCACATGGCGAGTTCGCGCAGTTTCGGCGCCAGCGTGAGTTGCGTGCGTACGGCCCCGAGGTACGCGTTCCAGCCGGCGGCCAGCGCAGGGCTGTGCAGCAGCATCCGGTCGAGATGCAGCAACGCGCCGCCTCGGCGGGCGCGCACGGCAGCGACGATCTCGCTCGGCTCGGCGATGTCGGCGGGAACGTAGGGGATTCGCGCCATTCAGGCGATGCGCGAATAGCCGGCGCCTCCCGCCGCATGCTCGGCCAGGTGCCGGTCGAAGGCCATCGCGACTGCCCGCACGAGCAGGCGCCCGCGCGGCAGCACTTCGATGCCGCGCTCGTCGACGCGCACGGCGCCGGCCTCGACCAGCGGCGCCAGCGACGCCTGCGCATCGGCCAGCCACTTGCGGCTGTCGATGCCGCGACGCGCGTCGAGCGCGTCCCAGTCGAGCGAGAAGTCGCACATCAGCGACTGGATCGCCTCGCGGCGGACGAAGTCGTCTTCGTCGAGCGCGATGCCTCGCACGATGGGCAGTTCGCCGCGCTCGATGCGCCGGTAATAGCCGTCGAGCACCTTGTCGTTCTGCGCGTAGACGTCACCCACCGACGAGATGGCCGACACTCCCAGCGCGATCAGGTCGCCCGAATCGTGCGAGCAATAGCCCTGGAAGTTGCGATGCAGCCGCCCCTCGCGCTGTGCGATCGCGAGCTCGTCGTTCTCGTGCGCGAAGTGGTCGAGCCCGAGGTGCAGATAGCCGGCGGCCTCGAACATCGAGACGGCCGTTTCGAACATGCGCGCCTTCGCTTCCGACGAGGGCAGGTCGGCCTCGGAGATGCGCCGCTGCGGCTTGAACAGCGTGGGCAGATGCGCATAGTGATAGAGCGCGATGCGATCGGGCGCGGCGGTGATCGTCTTGCGCAGCGTTTCGCGAAAGCTCTCCGGGTTCTGCTTCGGCAGTCCGTAGATGAGGTCGACGTTGATCGACCGGAAGCCGCAGTCGCGCGCGGCCTCGATCAGCGCGACCGTCTGTTCGTACGACTGGATGCGGTTGACGGCCGCCTGCACCGTGGGGTCGAAGTCCTGCACGCCCAGGCTGATGCGGTTCAGGCCCATGCTGCGCAATGCGCGGATGCGCTGCGGGCCGACCGTGCGGGGGTCGACCTCGATCGAGTATTCGCCGTCTTCGGCGAACTCGAAATACTCGCGCATCGAATCGAAAAGCTGGCCCAGTTCCGCGTCGGGCATGAAGGTGGGCGTGCCGCCGCCGAAGTGCAGGTGGCGCACGGTCTGCCCGCGGCCGGTGAGATCGGTGACGAGGCCCATCTCGCGCCGCAGCGCCTCGAGGTACGGCGTGGACTGCTCGACGTGCTTGGTGCCGATCTTGTTGCAGGCGCAGTAGTAGCAGATGACCCGGCAGAACGGGATGTGCACGTACAGGCCCAGCGGTTCGCCGCGGCGGTCGGCGCGTTCGACGAGCGCGCGCGCATAGCGCGCTGCGTCGACCCGCTCGTCGAAGCGGTCGGCAGTGGGATAGGAGGTGTAGCGAGGTCCGCGGCCGCCGAAGCGCTCGAGCAGTTCGGCATCGATCACCAGCGGTTCGCGCGAGGCGGCAGTCATGTCCTCAGGATTATATCGCCGCGGGTCCGGATCGCCTCGACTGCGCCGATAATCGCCCGATGCTGCGGCTCGGGACAATCCGGCGCTGGACGAAGGTCCGTGAGAACGGCTGAGCGGCGTTTCGCGCTCGCCGCCGCGCTCGGGCTGTACCTGGCGTTCGTCGCCTATCAGTCGCTCGCCGGCGGCTGGGCGAAACCATGCGCGGCGCCACTGCTCGACCCCGGCGGCAGGTGGTCCGGAGGCGACGCACTGGCCAATCTCGTCGCCTACGTTCCGGCCGGGCTGCTCGCGGCCTCGCTCGCTGCGTCGTTCAAAGGGGCGGCGGTGCGCCTCGTCGCGTGGCTCGTCGTCGTGATGTTCTCGCTGTCGATGGAGGTCGCGCAGGCGTGCCTGGGCGGGCGCGTGTCGAGCTGGATCGACTGGGCGACGAATTCGGCGGGCGCCACGCTCGGTTTCGTCGCGTTGCCGGCGGCCGCCGCGCTGCTGCAGTCGCTTTCGCGACGGAAAGGGCGAGGCGTGCGCGCAGCCCTTCCGGTGACGCTTGCTGCGTGGCTCGTCGTCGGCACGTGGCTCGCGACGTCGACCGTGCCGTGGCGATTCACGCTCGACGTCGGCACGATCCGCGCGAACCTCGCGTTCCTGGGCGTCGCGCCGTCGCTCGACGCGTGGGCGGTTGCCCGGCACGCCTTCGCGTGGATGGCAGTCGCCGCGGCGCTGCGCGCGCTCGTCGCTCGACGCCGGAGCGCCTCGGTCGCACTGGTAGCGACGATCGCGCTGGCGATCGGCGCGCAGGTATTGCTCGAGTGGCGCGCGCTCTCCTGGTCCGAACTCGCCGGCGTCACGCTCGGTGCGGCGGTTTCCCTCGTGCTGCTCGTTCCCGGCTCCGACGGCCGGCTTGCGCGCATCGCGCCGGCGCTCGCGTTCGTGTCGGTCCTCGTCTACGAGCTCGCGCCGGGCCATCCCGGCTGGGCGATCGGCGGGCGCTTCTCGTGGTGGCCGCTCGTCGGCCGCGGCAGCCTTCTCGCCGCGCTCGACTTCACGCTCTATTTCTGCTGGTTCGCCTTCGTGCTGGTGCTCGCCCTGCGCTGGATGGGGACGCGCGCGCGTTCAACGGTGGTCGTCGGATCGCTCGCCGTGGCCGTGCTGCTCGCGCTCGAACTCGCGCAGCGCGCGATTCCGGGACGCACCGCCGACACGTCGCCGGCGCTCATCGTCGGGCTCGCCTTCGTGGTGGCGTGGCTGCTCACCGATCGGCCGGGCGAACGCGCTACAGCCCGAGTTCGCTCCAGATCGCATCGACCCGTCGTCGAGTCTGTGCGTCGATCCTGATCGCGCGTCCCCATTCGCGCGTCGTTTCGCCGGGCCACTTGTTGGTCGCGTCGATGCCGATCTTCGAGCCGAGGCCCGATACCGGCGAGGCGAAGTCCAGCGAATCGATCGGCGTGTTCTCGACGATCGTCGCATCGCGAGCCGGATCGACGCGCGTGGTCATCGCCCAGATCACCTCCTTCCAGTCGCGCGCGTCGACGTCGTCGTCGACGACGACGACGAACTTCGTGTACATGAACTGGCGCAGGAAGCTCCAGATGCCGAACATCACTCGCTTGGCGTGTCCCGGATACTGCTTGCGCATCGACACGATTGCGATGCGATACGAGCAGCCTTCCGGTGGAAGGTAGAAGTCGACGATCTCGGGAAACTGCCGGCGCAGGATCGGAACGAACACCTCGTTCAAGGCTAGACCGAGCACCGCCGGCTCATCGGGCGGCTTGCCGGTATACGTGCTGTGATAGATCGCGTCGCGCCGCATCGTGATTCGATCGATGGCGAACACGGGAAACCACTCGCGCTCGTTGTAGTAACCCGTGTGATCGCCGAAGGGGCCCTCGATCGCCATCTCCCATCCGCAGCGCGCGACTGGCGGCAGCTCGCCTTCGTGGCCGAGCGCCCGCGCGTTCGCGCGGGTGCGCACGAAATCGGGATCGGGAAGGATCGATCCTTCCAGCACGATCTCGGCGCGCGACGGAACCTGCAGCGCGCTGCCGATGCAGCGCGCGAGTTCGGTGCGCGCACCGCGCAGCAGGCCGGCGAACTGGTATTCGGACAGCGTGTCCGGGATCGGCGTCACCGCGGCGAGCATCGTCGCCGGGTCGGCGCCGAGAGCAACGGCGATAGGGAACGGTTCGCCCGGGTGCGCATGCGCGTGCTCGCGGAAATCGAGCGCGCCGCCGCGATGCGCGAGCCAGCGCATGATGACGCGGTTCGCGCCGATCACCTGTTGCCGATAGATGCCCAGGTTCTGTCGCGGGCGCTGCGGGCCGCGCGTGACGACGAGCCCCCAGGTGATCAGCGGACCGGCGTCGTCCGGCCAGCAGGTCTGCACCGGCAGCTTCGCCAGATCGACCGCGTCGCCCTCGAGAACGATCTCCTGGCACGGCACGCGCGACGCGATCTCGCGCGGCGACATCTTCATTGCCTGGCGCAGCATCGGCCACTTGTCCCACGCGTCGCGCAGTCCGCGCGGCGGCTCGGGTTCCTTCAACCAGGCCAGCAGTTCTCCGATCTCGCGAAGCGCCTGCGTCGATTCGGCACCGAGTCCGGCGGCGACGCGCTTCGTCGTGCCGAACAGGTTCGCGAGCACCGGCATCGAGTAGTCGCGGCCGCTGTCGTGCGGCCGCTCGAAGAGCAGCGCGGGCCCGCCCGAGCGCAATACGCGATCCGCGATCACGGTCATTTCGAGTCGCGGCGAAACCGGCGCTGCGATGCGCCGCAATTCGCCGATCGCATCGAGTTTTGCAACGAAATCGCGCAGGTCGTTGTATTTCAAGATACGCGTCACGGAGCGAAGCTGACGGCATTGTGTCATCGTCGTGTGCCGTGCAATTGTTTGCACATCGTGAAACGTTCGGGTTGACCAATCCGCGACTTGCTCAATAGAATCCGAACCGTTTCGCCCGCCCGTCGCCCGACGGCCGCTGCACAGCCAGGCGAAACATCGCGCTTCGATCCAATTCGAGGCCAACGCAGCTGCACTGCTGCATGCGTGAGATCCCTTCGGCAAAGCACCGAAGGGCAACGAACGAAGAGAGAGGCCCGCATTGCGTCTGACGCGGGCTCGATGACGACCGCCACGCCGGCGGTGCGTGCGGCGAGAGCCGGAAGGAGTCTGGATGCTGCAGCAGCATCAGGTCGGTGCGTTGTTCGCCGTGCTCGTGCGAACCATCGGAGCGGCGCGTTTCGTGCGCGCCGTCGCTCCGGTGGCCGCGCTGGTGGCCGTCGCGTCGATCCCGCTGCCGCGCGCCGCGTCGTCGATCGATGTCCTGTCGGTCGACGCCTCGCTGCCTTCGTCGGGGCTGGTGCAGGTGATCGACATAGCCCAGCGCGCCGCCAACGGCGCAGGCGACACGATCGCGTCCACCGAGCGTCGAAAACCGTCGACGCAAGCCGACGTGCGACATCGCGGCGAGGCACGAAGCGCGCCCGTCGCTCGCATCGGCGACCGCTGGCTGCAGGTGCGCGCCGAACAGCGCGCAATGCAGCGCAGCGGCGAGGGGTCGGCTCACCACGTTGGCGATCGACTGCTGCACACGGCATCGACGAGCGCCTTCGAGAACTGGTCCGCCGCGTCGCCGCTCGAGGCCATCTCGCTGCTGGGCGACGTCGTGAAACCGGTCGCGTCGACGGAGGCCGAACCGCGGGCTCCGCCGGCGGATTCAACGCCATCGAAGGAAGCGGCGCGGGCGCCGCAGCCCACGGTCGGCGCGGACCTCGCGCAAGGCGCGTCTTCTCTCCCGCAGGGCGCGTCCTTCTTCCCGCAAGGCGCATCTTCCTTGAACTTCGTAGTCACGGCGATCGAGCGCGACACGCTCTCGCCGCTGAAGCTCTCGACCGAGCAGCGCAACATCTCGCGATTCGTCGCGCGTCGCTATCGCGTGAACCTGGACGACGTGCAGCGTTTCGTCGCTCACGCGTTTCGCGCCGCCGGCGAGTTCCGCATCGACCCGTATCTCGTGCTCGCCGTCATGTCGATCGAGTCGAGCTTCAATCCGAACGCGCGCAGTTCCGCCGGCGCGCAGGGCCTGATGCAGGTGCTCACGCGTGTGCACCTCGACAAGTTCGCTCCTTTCGGCGGCGCGCGCGCGGCGCTCGACCCGGTGGCGAACATCACGGTCGGCTCGCGCATCCTGAAGGAGTACCTGGTGCGCGAGGGCAGCGTCGAAGGTGCGCTGAAGTCCTACGTCGGCGCGGCGCTGCTGCCGCACGACTTCGGCTACGGCAACAAGGTGCTCACCGAACGCGCGCGCATCGCCGCAGCCGCTCGCGACGGTGCGAAGCCGCCTGTAGCGGCTCCCGCCGCTACGCAGATCGCGATGGCCGAAGCGCAGCCGCGCGTGGCGAAGCCGGTCGCGATCGAGAACCCGTCCGCTTCGTCGTCGCGACAGGCGTACAGCGCGCTGCGCGCACCGACGCTGTCCGAAGCCAAGGCGCAGGAAGAGCTCTGAGCGCAGGCGCACTGCGCTGAGCGCGGCGTGGCGACGCGCATTGCGCGCCGCAGTTCAGCGTCGATCGTGTTGCAGGTAGCGCCCGATGCGCGAGACCGCCTCTTCGATGCGATCCATCGACGTCGCATACGAGATGCGCAGGTGGCCCTGGGCTTCGTGCACACCGAAGTCCATCCCCGGCACGACCGAGACGAAGGTGCGTTCGAGCAGCTCGTCGGCGAAGCGCGCGCTGTCGTCGGTGTGGGCGCTGCAGTCGACCCATGCGTAGAACGCGCCGTCGGGCATGACCGGCACGGGAAGGCCGATCGCATTCAATGCTGGAACGACGTAATCGCGACGCTGGCGAAATTCCTCGCGCCGCTCGCGGTACACCGCCTGCGATTCGTCGTCGAAGCAGGCGAGCGCAGCATGCTGGGCGAGCGTCGACGCGCAGATGTACAGGTTCTGCGCGAGCTTCTCGAAGGTGGCGGCGAGCGACGCGGGAACGACGAGCCAACCCAGGCGCCAACCCGTCATGTGGAAGTACTTCGAGAAGCTGTTGGAGACGATGACGTCGTCGCCGAGTTCGAGCGCGGTGCGCGTCGGCTCTTCGTAGTGCAGGCCGAGGTAGATCTCGTCGACGATGGTGAAGCCGCCGCGCGCGCGAACGCCTTCGACGATGCGCGCGAGCGTGTCGAAGGGAATCGACGTGCCGGTGGGGTTCGCTGGCGAGGCGATCAGCGCTCCGCGCGTGGCCGGGCTCCAGTGCGCGTCGATCGCTTCGCGCGTCAACTGGAAGCGGGTGGCCGGTCCGACTGGAATCGCGCGCGGAACGCCGTCGAACGCGGCGACGAAATGCCGGTTGCACGGATAACCGGGATCGGTCATCAGCACCTCGTCGCCGACGTCGACGAGCGCGCAGCAGGCGAGCGACAGCGCCGCCGAGGCGCCGGCGGTGACGACGATGCGGGCGGGATCGATGTCGATGCCGTGGCGAACCCCGTAGTCGCGGGCGATCGCCGTGCGCAGTGCGGCAAGCCCGTTTGCCGAGGTGTATTGCGTGTGCCCGGCGCGGGCGGCGCGTTCGAGCGCCGCCACTACCGGCGCAGGGGCGGTGAAGTCGGGCTCGCCGATGCTCATGTGAATGACCGGGTGACCGGCGGCCTGCAGCGCAGCAGCGCGCGCGACGACCTGCATCACATGGAACGGAGCGATTCTTTCGGTGCGGCGAGCGAGCGGATACGGGTGCGGTGCAGGAGGCGGAGAAGTCATGCTGCCGATTGTATTCGCGCGGCTGCGCACGAACCGTCGCGAACGAACCTGACATAATCGGCGCCTCGTTCGGCAGGGCATCAGGATGATGAATTCCGCGAATCCGGATCTGCGCAAGGCGGCGCTCGAGTATCACGAGGCCGGAACTCCCGGAAAGATTTCTATCGCGCCCACCAAGCAGCTTCTCACCCAGCGCGACCTCGCGCTTGCCTACTCGCCGGGCGTGGCCGCTGCCTGCGAGGAGATCCTCGCCGATCCGGTGAACGCGTTCCGCTACACGGCGCGCGGCAATCTCGTCGGTGTCGTCACCAACGGAACCGCGGTGCTCGGGCTGGGCAACATCGGGCCGCTCGCCTCCAAGCCGGTGATGGAAGGCAAGTCGGTGCTCTTCAAGAAATTCGCCGGCATCGACGTGTTCGACATCGAGATCGACCAGCCCGACCTCGATCGCTTCGTCGACACCGTTGCGGCGCTCGAACCGACCTTCGGCGCAATCAACCTCGAGGACATCAAGGCGCCCGACTGCTTCTATGTCGAGCGACAGCTGCGCGAGCGGATGAAGATCCCGGTGTTCCACGACGACCAGCACGGCACGGCGATCGTCGTCGGGGCAGCGGTGCTCAACGGCCTGCGCGTCGTCGGCAAGGACATCGCCGCGGTCAAGCTCGTCTGCAGCGGCGCGGGCGCCGCGGCGCTCGCGTGCCTGGAGCTGCTCGTGGACCTCGGCCTGAAGCGCGAGAACGTCTGGGTTGCCGACATCGCCGGCGTCGTCTATCGCGGCCGCGCCGAGCTGATGGACCCGATGAAGGAGGGCTTCGCGCAGGACACGCCGCTGCGCACGCTAGGCGAATTGACCGGCGACGCGGACGTATTTCTCGGGCTGTCGGCCGGCGGCGTGCTGAAGCAGGAGATGGTGGCGCGCATGGCGTCGCGCCCGCTCGTGTTCGCGCTGGCGAACCCGGTGCCGGAGATCGATCCCGAACTGGTGCGCGAGGTGCGCCCGGATGCGCTGATCGCCACTGGTCGCACCGACTATCCGAACCAGGTCAACAACGTCCTGTGCTTCCCGTTCGTCTTCCGCGGCGCGCTCGACGTCGGCGCGACGACGATCACGCGCTCGATGGAGATCGCCGCGGTGCACGCGATCGCCGACCTGGCGCGGGTGGAGATGTCCGACATCGTCGCGACCGCCTACGGCGCGCACGACCTCTCCTTCGGGCCCGATTACCTGATCCCGAAGCCCTTCGATCCGCGCCTGATCGTGAAGATCGCGCCGGCCGTGGCGCAGGCCGCGATGCTCGCCGGCGTCGCGACGCGTCCGATCGAGGACTTCGACGCTTACCACACGCAACTCGAGCAGTTCGTCTATCACTCGGGCCATTTCATGCGCCCGATCTTCACCGAGGCGCGGCGCGCCGCCGGCAAGCGCATCGTCTATGCCGAGGGCGAGGAGGAGCGCGTCCTGCGTGCCGTGCAGGTGGTGGTGGACGAGCGCCTCGCCCGGCCGATCCTGGTGGGGCGCCCGGCCGTGATCGAGCGCCGCCTCGAACGCTTCGGCTTGCGCATGAAGCCGGGCGTCGATTTCGAGATCGTCAATCCGGAATGGGACGAACGCTACAAGACCTACTGGCGCGAGTACCACCGGCTCACCGATCGGCGCGGGATCACCGAGGAATACGCGCAGATCGAGATGCGCCGGCGCCTGACGCTGATCGGCGCCATGATGATTCACATGGGCGAGGCCGACGGCATGATCTGCGGCACCTTCGGCGCCTTCCCGCTGCACCTGAACTACGTCGATCAGGTGATCGGCAGGCGCGAGGGAGCGAGCGTCTACGCAGCGATGAACACGTTGATGCTGCCGAACCGGCAGGTCACGCTGGTCGACACGCACGTGAACGTCGAGCCGAGCGCGCCGCAGATCGCCGAGATCACGATCATGGCCGCCGCCGAGCTCGAGCGCTTCGGCATCCGGCCGCGCGTCGCGCTGCTGTCGCACTCGAACTTCGGCAGCTCGACCCAGCCGAGCGCGCTTCGCATGAAGGAAGCGCTGGCGTTGATCCGCGAGCGCGCGCCCGGGCTCGACATCGACGGCGAGATGCACGGCGATCTAGCGCTCGACGCGCAGTTGCGTCGGCAGGTGATGCCGCGCTCGACGCTGACCGGCGAAGCGAACCTGCTGGTGATGCCGGGCATCGATGCGGCCAACATCTCGTACAACCTGCTGAAGACGGCAGCCGGGCACAACATCGCGATCGGTCCGGTGCTGCTCGGTGCGGCGAAGCCGGTGCACATCCTGACGCCGGCCGCGACGGTGCGCCGCATCGTCAACATGACGGCCTGGATCGTCGTCGACGTGGGCGTGCCGCGCTGAGGACGGGCGAACGCCGCCCGCGGTGTGCGCGTCTGCTGAACGCCACGCCGTCCGTGGCACGTTTCGCGCCATTCGTCGGAACCCGGGCGCCCGCGCGGCGCTGCGCACGCCGCTCGTCATGCGCTCGTTGACCGCGCCGAAACGGGCCGCCTAGCATCCTCGCAACTGCACTGCTGCGATGCCGAGCGCCGATGACTTCAGCCGATGTTCGCGAATCGTCCGCTGCCACCGATGAGAGCGATGGCGAGCCGCTCGATCCGCGCCGCCGACTCGCGTTGCTCGAGGAATGCCGCGACCTGGTCCTCGCGCAGTTGTCGCGCTTCATCGACGAGGCGCTCGATCGGCTCAGTGTCGAGCTGACGATCACCGCGATGAAGGCCGCGGGGCGCGAGAGCCAGCAGGCGCTGCTGGACGCGCTCTCCCTCGTGCGGGCGCACCGCAACGACATCGAGTTCCGCTTCCGGCAGTCGTTCGCGCAGCTCTTCGAGCAGCGGCTGTTCGATCGCGCACCGGCGGACGCCGTCGCGGCGGCGCCGCCCGGCGGGCTCGCTCTCGTCGACGACGGCGCGATGGAGGAACGGCTCGCGCTCGATCGCCTGGTGCGCCGGGCGCGCCGGCAACTCGACCCCGACGAAGTGCTTGGCGTGCGCGCCCGCATGGCGGCGCTGCTCGGGCGCGACTGGTTCGACGAAGACGACTATCCGGCGTCGCCCGAGGTCGTGTTCGAGGCGCTGCAACGTTCGCTCGACGAACTCGCGCCCGCGGCCGAGGTGCGCACCGCTCTCTTGCAGGCTTTCGAGCCGCACGTGGCGACGAGCCTCGCCGGCTTGCACGCCAGCGTGAACGAGCGGCTGCGCAGCCAGCAGGTGCTGCCCACGATCCGGCCGCGTCCCGTCGGCAGCGCCGATGCGCGACGGCCCGGCTCGACCGCTGCCGCGGCGCGTCCTGATTCGCCGGCGGCGACCGCTCCCGGCGCGCAATCGGTCGCCGCGGCAGCGGGAGCAGGGTCGTCGGGCGCGGTCCTCGATTCGGGCCTGCCCGGTGAGCGCCTGCACGCGTTCGACGACCTCGTGCAGCAGATGTCGATCGACCAGGAGGCGGCGCGCCGCTCGGCGGCGCGAATGCTGTCCGACCCCGACACCTTCGCGATGGCCGACCTGCCGATGCCGATGGTGCAGCCGCCGTTGATCGAGGCGCTGCATGCGCTGCAGTCCTCGTCGCGCGAGCGGGCGGGGGCGGCGCCGCTCGTCACCGAACTGCTCGATCAGGCGCGTAGCAAGGGTTCGTCGCTCGACCAGCTGACCGTCGAGATCGTCTCGCTGGTCTTCGATTACATCTACGCCGACCGCCGTCTGCCCGACCCGGTGAAGCAGCAGCTGCTGCGTCTGCAGGTGGTGGCGGTGAAGGCGGCGCTGCTCGATCGCAGCTTCTTCGCCCGCCGGCAGCATCCGATGCGCCGGTTGATCGACCGCGTGACCGATCTGGCCACCGACCCCGACGCCGACTACGGCCCCGAGTCGACGCTGGTGAGCGGCGTCGCCGGTATTGTCGACTGGATCCTAGGCAACTTCGACGACGACCTGGGCGTCTTCGACGGCGCGATGGCGCGTTTCGACGCGCTCGCGCACGCCGAACGCGAGCGGCGCGCCGCGCGCCTGCTCGAGTTGACGCGGCAGGCCGAGCGGATGGAAGCGCTCGCCGTCGCGCAGGAGGAGGCGAGCGCGGAGATCGCCTTGCGCATCGATCCGGTGACGCCCGCCTTCGTGCGGGAGTTCCTGTACAAGTGGTGGTCGCTCGCGCTCGCGCACGCGCGCATCACCGGCGAATGCGGCGGCGCCAGTTGGGCGCAGGCGCTGCAGTCGGCCGAGATGCTGATCTGGAGCGTGGCGCCGAAGATTCCCGACGACATTCCGCGGCTGGCGTCGCTGCTGCCGAGGATGATCGGACCGATGCTGAAGTCGCTGAAGGCGGTCGGCATCGCCGACGACGAGCGCCAGCGCTTCTTCGACGAATTGTTGCGCTGGCACACGCGGGCGATCCAGGACGCCAAGATCGGCGCGGGCCGGACGATGCAGGCAGTGCAGAGCGCGATCCACATTGGCGACGATGGCGTGGCGCGCTTCGATGCGAGCGCCGCCGAGGCGTCGCAGGGCGCGGCGCGCAGACAGGGCGCTGCGCAGCGTCCGGCCGAGAATGCCGCCGTCGACTCGCTGCTCCGCGGCGACCTGATCGAGTTCGCGGACGAATCAGGTGCCACGCAGACCGTGACGATCGCGTGGATCAGCCCGACGCGCAAGCTCTACGTGCTGTCGCGCTTTCCCGATTTCGGGCGCTCGCTCGATCGCGCGACGCTGGTTTCCTGGTTCGCCACCGGTCGGGCGAGCCGGGTGGCTCCGCACAGCGCGGTCGACAGCGCGATCGATGCGATTGCGCAGGACGACCCGGTCGCCGCCGGAGCGGCGGGACGGCTGCGCGCATCGAACGGAAACTGAGCGCTACGTTGCACGCCACGCTGCTGTGGCAATGCACGATGGCACTGCGGCGGATCTCCATTAGCATGCGGCGGAGCCTTTGCCGGATCGGGAGTCCGCCCGATGAGCAATCTCAGCAACATTCCGCCGCATGCGGTGCTGCCGCTGCAATCGTACGACCGCAACGCGCTGCGCTCGGCCGCGGCGCGCGCAGAGCAACGCGTGTTGCAGGCCGACTGCCGCAGCGCGACCGACGCCGATTCGGTGCTCGGCGAGATCGCGGTCGGTTTTTCGTTGCCGGCGCCCGGATCGGCCGGCTTCGAAGCGCTCTACAACCGGGTCACCGGGCTGCAACCCGTGCGCGACGCCGACGAACCGGGGTTTGTCGTCTTCCTCGAAAACCTGCCCGAAACGGCGGCGTTCGATCGCAAGGCGCGCGACCGCCTGCTCGACGTCTTTCGCGACGCGGCCGATTATTTCTTTGATCGGCAGACCGCGTTCCGCGTCTTCTACTCGGTGAATCGGAAAGCTTGACGTCAGAAGTCGCCGGCCAGTGCCTGCAGTGCAGCGAGCGCGGCCATGCCGGCCGTTTCGGTGCGCAGCGTGCGCGGCCCCAGGCGCACGGCGGTGAAACCCGCGGCGCGCGCCGCCGCCGACTCGCGGTCGTCCAGGCCCGATTCGGGACCCACCAGCAGCTCGATTTCGCGCTGCGGGGTGAACGACATCTCGCGAAACGCGCGCGTGGCATCGGGCGCCAGCATCAACGACAGGGCGCCCGGCGGGCGTTCGCTGCCGGCGAGCCAGCGCTCGAGCGGTTGCAGGTCGTGTAGCTGCGGCAGGACGTCTCGGCCGCACTGCATGCAGGCGGCTTCGATGAGCCGCTGCCAGTGATCGCGCCGGCGCTGCGAACGGGCGGCATCGAGTCGCTGCGGCGAGCGGGCCGACGACAGCGGCCGGATCGCCGTGACGCCGAGCTCGACCGCCTTCTCGATCGTCCAGTCCATGCGCTCGCCGGCCGAGACGCACTGCAGCAGGATGACGCGCAGCGGGCTCTCGGTTCCGGAAGGCAGGCGCGCGCCGACCAGCACGGTGCAGCCGCGCGGGTCGGCGCTCGCCAGCGTCGCCTCGAAACGTCCGCCCCGGCCGTCGAAGCACTCGAGCGCGGCGCCGGCCTGCAGCCGCAGCACGCGAACCAGGTGATGCGAGCGCTGTGGGTCGAGCCGGAAAGGCCCTTCGCGCTCGAGCGTCTCGGCGCCGAGGCTGAGCCGCTCGGCGTCAGGAATCAACACGCGCGGACGCACGATCTCCGGAGCCGACGAGATCGATGCGCGCCGCTCAGGACGCGCGTGCCAGTTCGATGACGGTGGCGCCTCGTCCGTCGGCCTTGCCCGGAAGCAGCTCGCGGTAGAAGTTCGGCAAGGCGAGCAGCCCCCGATGCGTGTCGCCGTTGTAGTAGCGCAGGTCGTCGATGCCGCGCTCGGCCAGACGGCGCTCGGCCGCCTCGGGTTCGAGCGACAGCGGATCGAGCGTGTCCGATGCGCAGCACAGTCCCCAGTACGCGCCGTACAGCGGAACGTACAACCCGAGCGGACGGACGATGGCGAACACGGATGCGAGTTCGCGCAGCAGCCGGCCGACAAGGTCGGGGCGATACAGCGGCGAGCCGATGTGCAGCATGACCGCGGCGCCCGGGTTCATCACGCGGCCCAGCAGGCGAAAGAAATCCGCCGTGTACAGCCGGTGCGCCGGCGTGTCCGGATCGGTAAGGTCGAGGACGACGAGGTCGAAGCGTTGCGCTTCGCGCGCCAGCGCCTCGACGGTTTCCCAGCCGTCGCCGATCCGCAGCTCGACGCGCGGGTCGTCGAAGGCGCCGCGATGCACCTGCTGCAGGTGCTCGCGCGCAACGCGGATCACCTCGGCGTCCAGCTCCGCCAGCACGACGCGTCGCATCGACGGGTGCTTGAGCAGCTCCTCGGTGGAGCCGCCGTCGCCGCCGCCGATGACCAGCGCACTCGTCGGGTTGGGGTGCGCGAGCGCCGCCGGGTGCGTGATCGCCTCGTGATAGAAGAACTCGTCGCGCTCGGACGTCATGTAGCAGCCGTCGAGGCGAAAGAGCTTGCCCCACTGCGGCGTGTCGAACACCTCGAGCGTCTGGTACGGCGTGCGCACGGTTTCCAGGCGGCGCGCGGCGCGAAAGCCGAACGCGCTGTCGGCGTTCAGCCATTCGAGCAGCAGCTCGCCTTCGGCCGAGTCGGGATCTTCGGAGCCGCGCAGGATGCGGTTCGTGTTCTGCTGGCGCGGCGCGAACGCGACGATGAGGTCGTCGAGCAACTGCTCGGCCTTCGACGAGTTGTCGGTCGAGAAGTTGCAGACGTAGACATCGAGCGTGACGCCGGAGCGCTCCGGCCACGTATGGACCGCGACGTGCGATTCGGCGAGCAACACCGCGCCGGTGACGCCGCCCGGCTCACCCCGGTAATCGGGAAAAGTGAAGAACTTCTCGTCGACCAGCGTCAGTTCGGCCTTGCGCACCGCCGCGCGGCACACTTCGGCGAGCTGTGCGGCATCGGTGAGCAACGACGCTTCGCAACGGCAGCCGTACAGATCGGCAGTGAGGTGCAGTCCCTGCATTTCGTTCCAACCCAGTCCCTCCGAAGAGGGTGAAGACCCCAAGACCCCCGGACGCGCCGGATGCATCGACGGCTGGTGCGCGTCGATGCGGTCGCTGCGGACGGGTGCTCCGCGGCGCCGACGCTTCCGGGACGCTCCGGGAAAGCCTGCGCGCACGCTCCGATGGGCCTTGCGCGGGATGTGCCTCCCGGGCCCCGGCGCCGGGTCCCTTCGGGTTTGACCCTGTCGGGCTTCGGCTCCGGGAAGCCGGACGTCACCGTCCGGCCAGTCCCTGAGTATCCCCACGGTATTTCCTCGGGGATCCAGATCAGTGGAAATGTCGCCGGCCGCGCGCCCCGAAACGCAGTAACTCGGGGCTGGGTCGGCGAGAAAAGCCTTTGATTATATAGGAATTTGTGCCGAACTCGCCAGTGGGCGGCGCCCCCGTTTGTTAGAATGATGGCTGCACCGATTTCGGCCCCAGGATCCCCCTCGATGGAATCTCCTACGGAAAGCGCCACGCAGCCCCATTCGCCAGTTTCGGGGGCTGCCGGCCCGCAGGACGGCGCCACGAGTCGCGAGCAGCGTCGCGAGATGGCCGATGCGATCCGCACCCTCGCGATGGACGCGGTGCAGCAGGCGAACTCCGGGCATCCCGGCATGCCGATGGGAATGGCCGAGATCGCAGTCGCACTTTGGGGCGGTGTGCTGAAGCACAACCCCGCTGATCCCGCCTGGCCCGATCGCGACCGCTTCGTGCTGTCGAACGGTCACGGTTCGATGCTGCTCTACGCGTTGCTGCATCTCACCGGCTACGACCTGCCGATCGACGAGTTGCGCCGCTTCCGGCAACTGCATTCCAGAACGCCGGGCCATCCGGAACACGGGCTCACCCCCGGTGTCGAGACGACCACCGGCCCGCTCGGGCAGGGCCTGGCGAACGCGGTGGGCATGGCGCTCGCCGAGCGGCTGCTGGCGGAGCGCTTCAACCGCGACGACCTGGCCATCGTCGATCACTTCACCTGGGTGTTCGCCGGCGACGGCTGCCTGATGGAAGGCATTTCGCACGAAGCGTGCTCGCTCGCCGGCACGCTGCGGCTGTCGAAGCTGGTCGTCTTCTACGACGACAACGGCATTTCGATCGACGGACCGGTGCGAAACTGGTTCACCGACGACACGCCGCAGCGCTTCGAGGCCTATGGCTGGCATGTGATCCCCGACGTCGACGGCCACGACGCCGATGCGCTCGAAGCGGCGATCGCGCTGGCGCGCGAGTGGGGCGCGCACGGACGCGACGGCGTATTCGCGCCGACGCTGGTGCAATGCCGCACGCAGATCGGTCGCGGATCTCCGGCCCGGGTCGGTTCCGCGAAGGCGCACGGCGAGCCGCTCGGCGCCGACGAGGTGGCCGCCACGCGCGCCGCGCTCGGCTGGGCGCATGCTCCGTTCGAAGTGCCCGAGTCGGTGCGTCGGTCCTGGGATGCCCGCTCGCGCGGCGCGCGAGCCCAATCGGCGTGGAGCGAGCGCTTCGAGCGCTACCGGGAGGCGTATCCGGCCGATGCCCAGGAGTTCGAGCGCCGCGTCGCGGGCCGTCTTCCCGCTTCGTACGACGACGCTTTCGATGCCGCCGTCGACGAGGCGGTGGAGAAGGGCGGATCGGTCGCCACGCGCAAGGCTTCGCAGAATGCGCTGAACCATTTCGGCGCCGCGCTGCCCGAACTGATCGGCGGCTCGGCCGACCTCACCGGCAGCAACCTCACCGATTTCCGGGGCTGCGGCGCGTTGCGCACCACCGAGGGCTTCGTCGCCGGGCGGCACATCAATTTCGGCGTGCGCGAGTTCGGCATGAGCGCCATCCTGAACGGACTCGCCCTGCACGGCGGGTTCATTCCGTACGGCGGCACCTTCCTCACCTTCTCCGACTATTCGCGCAACGCGCTGCGCATGGCGGCGCTGATGAAGCAGCGCGTCATCTTCGTCTTCACGCACGACTCGATCGGGCTGGGCGAGGACGGGCCGACGCATCAGCCGGTCGAGCATGCCGCGTCGCTGCGGCTGGTGCCACGGCTCGATGTCTGGCGACCGTGCGACGCCGTCGAATCGGCCAGCGCATGGGCCGCGGCGATCGCCCGCGACGATGGTCCCGCGGCGCTGCTGTTCTCGCGACAGGCGCTGCCCTTCGTCTCACGTTCGCGCGCCCAGGTCGATGCGATCCTGCGCGGGGGCTACGTGCTGCGCGATGCCGCCGACCCGGCGGCCGTGCTGATCGCCACCGGTTCGGAGGTTTCGCTCGCGCTGCAGGCGCGCGACCTTCTTGCCGCCGAAGGCATCGACGTGCGGGTAGTGTCGATGCCCTGCGCCGACGTCTTCGACCGGCAGGACGAGGTCTACCGCAGCAGGGTGCTCGGCGGCGACGCGCCGCGCGTGGCGATCGAAGCGGGCGTCGGCGACGGCTGGTGGAAATACGGCTGCGCGGCGGTCGTCTCGATCGATACGTTCGGCGAGTCTGCGCCGGCCCCGGAGTTATTCCGCCACTTCGGCTTCACGCCGCAGAACGTCGTGGACACGGTGCGCCGCGTGCTGAAGCGGCGCGTGCCCGCCTGATTCCCGCGGCGCGCGCCTCGCGCGCCGCGCCCCATCCGGTTTCATCACTGCAGGGGAATTCATCATGACCATCCGCATTGCGATCAACGGCTACGGCCGCATCGGCCGCAACATCCTTCGCGCGCACTACGAAGACGGCAAGAAGCACCCGATCGAGATCGTCGCGATCAACGATCTCGGCGACGCGAAGATCAACGCGCATCTCACCCAGTACGACACGGCTCACGGGAAGTTCCCCGGCACGGTGTCGGTCGACGGCGACAGCATCGTCGTCAATGGGGACCGCGTCCGCGTGCTGTCGGAGCGCGATCCGTCGAAGCTGCCGTGGGGCGAACTCGGCGTAGACGTCGTCCTCGAGTGCACCGGTTTCTTCACCAGCAAGGAGAAGGCGTCGGCGCACCTGAAGGGCGGCGCTAAGAAGGTGATCATCTCGGCGCCGGGCGGCAAGGACGTCGACGCTACCGTCGTCTACGGTGTGAACGACAACGTGCTGCGCGCGAGCCAGACGGTGATCTCGAACGCATCGTGCACGACGAACTGCCTGGCGCCGATGGCCAAGGTGCTGCACGAGCGCATCGGCATCGAGACCGGCCTGATGACGACGATCCACGCCTACACGAACGACCAGGTTCTCACCGACGTGTATCACACCGACCTGCGCCGCGCGCGGTCGGCGACGATGTCGATGATCCCCACGAAGACGGGTGCCGCTTCGGCAGTCGGGCTCGTGCTGCCCGAGCTCAACGGCCGGCTCGATGGCTATGCGATGCGCGTGCCGACGATCAACGTGTCGATCGTCGATCTGTCGTTCATCGCGTCGCGCGAGACCTCCGTCGAGGAGGTGAACGCGGCGATGCGAGAGGCCGCGCAGGGCAAGCTGAAGGGCGTGATCGCCTACAACGACGCGCAGCTCGTGTCGGTCGACTTCAACCACAACCCGGCGTCGAGCATCTTCGATTCGACGCTCACCAAGGTGTCCGGTCGGCTCGTCAAGGCCAACAGCTGGTACGACAACGAGTGGGGCTTCTCGAATCGCATGCTCGATGTGACGGTCGCGTGGATGAACGCGCGCTGAAGGGTCGCGCAATGGGCGAACGGCTCGACGCTGCCGAAACGGTCGCGTTGCTGCGCGAGATCGTCGACGGCCAGCGCACGATGCGGCTGCGCGACGCGCGCCGGCCGTGGGTGCAGATCGCCGTCGGCGAGTGCGCGGTCGACGCCGACGGCGTCGAGTTCGTGTTCTTCGCCGACAGCGCCACGCTCGACCATCTGGTGGCGGCGCGCCTGCCCGACGGGCGGCGCGGCCGATTCGAAGACTGGCTGATGAACGACGGCGCCAACCCGCTCGACCTGCTCGACGACGGCGAGCGCCACGAGATCGAGCAGCAACTGCACGAAGCGCGGTAAAGCGCGCAGCAGCGGGTCGCGACGCGCGCAGCGCGTGCACCCTGGAGGCAACCCCATGAATTTCCGCCGCCTGAACGAAGTCGACGTCGCCGGCAAGCGTGTGTTCATCCGCGCCGATCTCAACGTGCCGCAGGATGACGCGCTGCGCATCACCGACGACACGCGCATCCGCGCATCGCTGCCCGCCATCGAGCACTGCCTGCAGGCGGGCGCGGCCGTAATGGTTACCTCGCATCTCGGGCGGCCGAAGGAAGGCGTGGTGCGCCCGGAAGACTCGCTCGCGCCGGTGGCCGCGCGCATCGGGCAGTTGCTCGGACGCGAAGTGCGTCTGGTGAGCGACTGGGTCGACGGCGGCTTCCCGCTGCGCGCGGGCGAGGTCGTGTTGCTCGAGAACTGCCGCTGCAACGTCGGCGAGAAGAGCGATGACCCCGACCTGGCGCGCCGAATGGCGGCGCTGTGCGACGTCTACGTCAACGACGCCTTCGGCACCGCGCACCGCGCCGAGGCGACCACGCACGCGCTCGCGCTGGCCGCGCCGATCGCCTGCGCGGGCCCGCTGATGGCGGCCGAACTCGATGCGCTGGGCCGCGCGCTCGGGTCGCCGCGCCGCCCGCTGGTGGCGATCGTCGGCGGCTCCAAAGTCTCTACCAAACTGTCGATCCTGCAGGCGCTCGCGGCGAAGGTCGATCAGTTGATCGTCGGCGGCGGAATTGCCAATACGTTCCTGCTTGCCGCAGGACTGCCGATCGGCCGCTCGCTGGCAGAGCGCGAGATGGCCGGTGAAGCGCGCGCGGTGCTCGACGCGATGGCGGCACGCGGGGCCGCGGTGCCGATCCCGGTGGACGTCGTTTGCGCAAAGGAGTTCTCGGCGAGTACACAGGCGGCGACGAAGCCGGTGCAGGAGGTGGCCGACGACGATCTCATTCTCGACATTGGTCCGCGCACGGCCGAGATGCTGGCCGGGGTGCTGCAGCGGGCGGGCACCATCGTCTGGAACGGGCCGGTGGGCGTCTTCGAGTTCGATGCCTTCGCGCACGGCACCCGCGTGGTCGCCGAAGCGATCGCGCAATCCGATGCCTATTCGATCGCGGGGGGCGGCGATACGGTGGCCGCGATTTCCCGCTTCGGCGTGGCCGACCGCGTCGACTATATCTCGACCGGCGGTGGCGCGTTCCTCGAGTTTCTCGAGGGGCGAACGTTACCGGCTGTTGAGGCGCTGGAGCAATGCGCCTGAAACAGTTTGGTGTCGGAAAAATTTACAATAACTCGTCGAACGGTCGGGACTCTGCGATCCTCTCTTGCAAATCAAGCGCTTGCGCGCTCGGGGCATGAAACTTGCAGGACTGATAGGACAGTCGGAGGTTTCCTTTCGAGACGCCAGATCGGGCGTTGTGCGATAGTTCCTTGGAACGGGGGCGCGCACGTCCGACAGTGTCCGGTGGGAATCGGACGGGGTTTCCCGAGGCGAGGCAATGAAAAATTCGAGCGAGACAAATCCGGCGCCAGGACAGCACGAAGCGCGCCGACGCAACCTGCTGCGCCTCGGCGCCGCCGCGCCGATGGTGCTTACGCTGCGTCCTGGCGCATCCTTCGGTGCGTCGTTGCTTTGCACCGAGAAGGGGGTCGACGCGGCGGATGCCGCCCGTGCGCAGCAGGCCGAGAAGATCGCCGCATCGCCCGATGCCGACGAATGGGTGCGCGCGCAGGTCGACATCCTTGAATTGCACAAGATCGACTTCAACGCCAAGGGGCCGCAGGACACGCTCATCGAGGGCAGGTACGTACTCGGAACCGACGGCACCACGTATTGGCGCGTCGATTCCGGCAGCCCTGGTGTCGGACCGATGATCGCGTCGGCGAAGAGCACGCCTCGGGTGAGTTTTGGCAATGGAGACGCCATCGGCAAGGACGCCTCGTTCAGCGACGATTGGAACACGTCGACCGCGCAGGGCACGCCGATCGAGAAGCGCTGGGCGCTGATCAGGGTCGACCCGAAGACGGGCGAGCCGCTCGGTTACAGTTGGGAGCCGCAGGCGGCGAACGGCACCGAAGTCTCCGACGCGTGCTGGGCTTCGCTGCAGGCGGCCGGAGAGGCGCGCTACCGCGGCGTGTTCGGAAGCCCGCTCGGTTCATACGTCAAGCGTGTCCTCGGCCTTACCTGAGCGGTGAACGCCGCGATGCGCGGAGCCCCGCCGCTGGAGGTGCGCGCGCGGCCCGGCTTGCGTCGCCGCCCGTTGTCGGCCGATTCGCTGGCGGTATTCGATCCGCATTCGTTGCGCACCCACATCGTGGGGGGCGCTGCCGCGATGCTGCTTACGCTTTTTGGCGAGCGCGGGGCGCAGCGAGTCGATTCCCTGGTCGATGCACTCCAGCTCACCGAAGCCGGTTTCTCCCCGGACGACGGCCGGGCGCTCGTCGAACGGGCGTTGTCCGAGTTGCGTGGCAGCCATCTGATCGAGAGCGTCGGCGGCGATCCGGTCGCCGACGAGTGAGACGTTGATGCGCGGCGTTCCGACCGTCGGCGGTCTCGCGCTGGAGCCCTTGCTCGAACGCTTGCGCGGGCCGGGTGTTTCGCTCGATTTCGGCGCCTGCGTCGCACGCTTCCGTTCGACGCATCGCGGCTTCGCCCGGTCCATGCAGACGCTGTATGGCGCGTTTCCCATCGAACCTGATTCCGGTTTCGCCGACGTAACCGTGTATCTGCGCGCTCGCCGCGCGTTGTTCGGGCCTGGCTGGGTCGAGCTCGTCGTCGATGGCGAACTGCCCTTCGAAAGCCAGGCAGATGCCCTGCACCTGCCGCTGCTCGAGTGGGGTTTGAACTGGACGATCGCGCACCGCTCGCATGCTTGGCTGTTGCTGCACTCGGGGGTCGTCGCACGCGGCGACCGCGCTCTGCTCATGCCGGCGTTCTCGGGCGTGGGCAAGAGCACGCTCACGGCGGCGCTGATGTGTCACGGGTACCGCCTGCTCAGCGACGAGTTCTGCCCGATCGATCCCGTCTCCGGAAGCATTTATCCCCTGCTTCGCCCGATCTGCCTGAAGAACGCCTCGATCGACGTCATCGGCCGACGGTGGCCCGAGCGAGCGATGGGCCCGCGTACCGGAGGCACGCACAAGGGAACGGTCGCCCACCTCGCGCCCACGCCGCCCAGCGTGCTCGCGCGCAAGCGCCCGGCACGCCCCGAGTTCGTCGTCTTCCCGAGGTACAGCCCGGGCCAGCCGCCGTCGCTCGAGCCCGTTCCTGCCACCCGCGCCTTCGTCAAGCTTTCCGGCAATGCGTTCAACTACTCACTGCTGGGTGAGGCAGGTTTCGTCGCACTCACCAACCTGCTGGCGCAGTGCCGCATCTACGAACTGCACTACTCGAGCTTCGATGAAGCCTTCGAGCACATCGATGCGCTGTTTGCGGAAAGCGAAGCCGTGTCGCTCTCGATGGAGCCGGCACGCCGATGAACGCCCAGCGACTGCTTTCGCTGATGGCCGACCCATTGCAGTCGCCGCAGCCGACGCTCGCCGAGTGGGATCGCCTCGTGCGTCTCGCCCGACTGGGCTCGGTCGCCAGCCTGCTGCACGCCCGCTACGAGGCGGCCGATGCACTCGACGCGCTCCCGGCACCGGTGGCTCGCCAACTGCACAGCGAACGCACGGTCGCCGAGTACCGCATCCAGATGACGAAATGGAACCTCGAGCACGTTTGCGACGTTCTCGGCCCGCTCGGCACCGAACTGGTTCTGCTCAAGGGCAGCGCGTACGTCGCACAGGAGGCTCCGTGGGGCCGCGGACGCCTTACCAGTGACATCGACCTGATGGTGCGGGTCGCCGAAATCGGACGCGTGGAGGAGGCGCTACGCGCCGCAGGATGGCACTTCGGGCTGATCAGCGACTACGACGAGCGGTACTACCGGGAGTGGAGTCACGAGTTGCCGCCGCTGATGCACCCCGAGCGTGCGATGCCGATCGATCTGCACCACACGATCCTTCCCGTGACGAGCCGACTGCGTCCCGATGCCGATGCGCTGGTCGCGGCGTCGGTCGCCTTGCCCGGCACCCCACTGCGCGTGCTCGCGCCCGAGGACCAGGTTCTACATACCTGCTGCCACCTGTTCGAGGATTCGGACATGTGGCATCAGTTGCGCGACCTGCTCGACCTCGACGCGATGCTGCGCCAAGGCGCCGAGCGCGCGGACTTCGACGAAGGCCTGGCCGCCTCGGTCTCGCTTCACGGTCTTCAGCGCCCGCTGCATTACGGGCTGCGCTATGCGCACCGTTTCCTCTCCTCACCGGTGCCCCGGCACTCGGCGCGCGAGGCGGCGCGTCGCGCGCAACCTTCGGCTGCTGGCGCGACGCTGATGGACGCGCTGGTCGCGCGATCGTTGCTGCCCGCTTCGCCCGATCTTCCGATAAGCGCGTCTCGGCGATGGGCCAAGCGCGCGCTGAAGGCGCGCCATTTCTTGCGACGCTTTCCCCCGCGGCTCCTCGTTCGTCACATCTGGACCAAGCAGTTCCGTACTTCGCGCCCCGCTGCGTTAGGATGAACCTTGGTCGCCGGGCGCTGTGCAGCGCCCCGGTCGATTCGTTCACCGCCGCATTTCCCGGTCGCCTCCATGTTCCAGCCTGTTCCCCGCGCCACCAAGATCGTGGCCACGCTCGGCCCGGCATCGTCGTCGCCCGACGTGCTCGAGCGCATGCTGCGCGCCGGCGTTAACGTCGTGCGCGCGAACTTCTCGCACGGTACCGCCGAGGAGCACTCGGCGGTCGTCGCCAGCGTGCGGGAGATCGCCGCCCGGCTCGGCCAGAGCGTCGGCGTGCTTGCCGACCTGCAGGGTCCGAAGATCCGTATCGGCAAGTTCGCCGACGGCAAGATCGAGCTCGAGGTCGGCGATCGATTCGTCTTCGACATCGACTGCGATCTGGGCAACCAGCAGCGCGTCGGCCTCGACTACCCGGAACTCGTCAACGACGTGAGCGTGGGTGACACGCTGCTGCTGAACGATGGACGGGTGACGATGCGGGTCGATCGCGTGGACGCGCGCGCAATCGAGTGCACGGTCCTTCAGGGGGGGACGCTGTCGAATCGCAAGGGTATCAATCGGCAGGGCGGAGGGCTGTCGGCGCCCGCACTCACGTCGAAGGACATGGAGGACATCAAGACGGCCGTTCGCTTCGAGGCCGATTTCATCGCCGTGTCGTTCCCGAAGAACGCGGCCGACATGTACATGGCGCGCGAACTCGTGCGGGCAGCGGGCGGTCGTGCGCTGATGATCGCGAAGATCGAGCGCTACGAGGCGATCGGCAATCTCGAGGAGATCCTGAAGGCGAGCGACGGAATCATGGTCGCGCGCGGCGATCTCGCCGTCGAAGTCGGTGACGCGTCGGTGCCGGCGCTGCAGAAGCGGATGATCCGCATGGCGAAGGATCTCAACAAGGTCACGATCACCGCCACGCAGATGATGGAGTCGATGATCGAGTCGCCGGTGCCCACGCGCGCCGAGGTCTCGGACGTGGCCAATGCGGTGCTCGACGGAACCGACGCGGTGATGCTGTCGGCCGAGACGGCTGCCGGTCGCTACCCGGTCGAGACCATCGAGGCGATGGCGCGGGTGTGCGTCGAGGCCGATCGCTCCGAGCGGCACGCGCTCAGCGCGGACATCCTGAACGGCACCTTCACGAGGATCGACCAGGCGATCGCGATGAGCGCGCTCTTCGTGGCGCACCACATGAAGGTGAAGGCGGTGGTCTCGCTCACGCAGTCGGGCTCCACCGCGCTGTGGATGTCGCGCATCGATTCCGGCGTGCCGATCTACGCGCTCACCCCCGAGGAGCGCAGCCGCCGTCGGATGTGCCTGTACCGCGAGGTGCATCCGATCGTGATGACCTATCACGCCGTCGAGCGCGAAGCGCTGCTGCTCGAGGCCGAGCAGCGGTTGCTCGACGCGGGAATCGTCGACAAGGGCGACCTCATCGCGCTGACGATCGGCGAGCCGATCGGCAAGTCCGGCGGGACGAACACGCTGAAGGTCGTGCGCGTTGGCGAGCACGGGCGGTAGCGTCCGCTGGTGTTGACTCATGCCTTCGCCGGTGCGGTGTACCGGCGTTCGACGATTTCGCGCATCTGCACGCGCGTTCGGGCGGGGTCCTGTCCGTCCTGCAGGCTTTGGGCTTCGTCGGCGAGGCGGTCGTCCTTGATTGCTTCGCGAAACCATCGGGCGTAGTCGCCACGATGAAGGTGGAAGAGCCAGGTCGCGTCGTCCACGCCATCGGCCAGTTGCAGGAACAGCATCAGGTTCTGCGCGCGAAGGTTCAGCTTGCCGTCGGGGCCGCGGAAGTAGAAGCTCTTGTCCTCGCCCAGTTCGCCCTCGGCGTATTTGCGCGTATGCCGCTTGTGCCCCTGCTTCGGACGGTCGGGCCGTAGCCAGCGCGGCGCGATGGAACGGTCGCGTTGCCAGAAGAGAACGGCCTCTTGCGCGTCGCCTGCGGGAACCGGCGGAACGTCGATGCCGATCGCCTCGCAGAAGCTGCGCAGCGCGTCGCTCGCCTGCGCGCCGACGCCGATGACGGTTCGCACGCTCTCGAGCGCCTGCCGGGCCATCTGGTCGGGATGGACGGTGACATAGATGGTCGCGGCGAGTTGGGCGGGAAGCGACTCGGCGGCTGCGTCCGAGGTGCCGGGCAGCATGTGATGCGCTTCGTCGATCAGCAGCCAATGCGGTCGGGCGAACTCGCCACGCAGGTCGCCAATCCGCGCGACGAGCTCCCTAAAGAATGCCGGACGGTCCTGCACTTCGAATCCGAGCAGGTTGACCACCAGAGGTGCGGCGTCCGGGCGTCGCAGGAAGTCCGTCACTTCACTGCCGGCAGGCGGATTCCTGGCGCCGCCGAGGACGACGGCGTCTTCGAGATCGTCGTAATCGCCTTCCGGATCGAATACGCAAAGCTGGAACCCCTGCGCCGCCAGCTTCTCGAGGATCGCGGTCGCCAGCGTCGATTTTCCGATGCCCGACGATCCGGCAATGAGCACCGCGCCGCCATCGACGGTCAATCCGGCGTCGTCTTCGCTCAGCGTGATGCGCCGCCGGTGCGAAGCCGCCGCCAACGCTTTCGAGTCGTTCGCGAGGATCGCGTCGATCGCTTCGATGACGCCCGCGCCGTGGTCGCCGCGCGTCACGAGATCGGCGGTGTTCTTGACCGCTTCGAGCGCGTTGGCCACGGCGATCGAGCAGCCGCAGGCGGTGAGGAACGCGTGGTCGTTTTCGGCGTCGCCGATCGCCGCCACGTTCAGCGGCGAAAGGCCGAGCTCCGACAGTCCGGCGGCGAGTCCCGTTGCCTTGTTGACCCCCGGCGGCAGCACCATCACCGCGCCCTTGTTGAAGATGATCTGCCACTCCAGGCCGAGATCGCGGATGCATTCGATCACCGCGCCCTCGTTGGGTTCCCAGGTGGCGATGATTCCGCGGCCGACCGACAAGGGCGACACGCCGCGCGCCCGCAGCGCTGCCACCAGCTCCGCCGGTGGTTCTTCCGCGACCGGGCGTTCTTCCTGTGCCTGCGGCCAGTAGAGCAGGGCGCCGTTCTCCGCCACGACGAGGTCGAACAGGTCCAGCCGGTCGAACACGCGTTTCAGGTCGGCAAGCTCTCGTCCGGTGACCATCAGCAGCTTCCGTCCACTGTCGCGCAGGCGCTCGAGCGCGCCGATCGTGTCGGCGTCGACCCGCCCGTCGTGTGCAAGCGTTCCGTCGTAGTCGGTGGCGAGGGCGATCAGGTACATCTCGATGTCGTCGTATCGGGCGATGCCGAAGGGGCAGCAGGTGCGATGCCTTGCGCTCGACGCGAGCGCGAGGCGATGTGACGCATGTCGCACGGCGCCGCCGGAGATCGGTGGGCGCAACCGACGCGTAGGCGATAATCGGCCTTCGAGGGAGCTTCGCGCAGCGTCCCGGTGTCGTCCGTGCGCCCCGGGGGTCTGCGCCGAGTTCACTTCGGAGGTCGTCATGCCCCTGGTTTCGATGCGTCAGCTGCTCGATCACGCGGCCGAGAACGGTTACGGGATCCCGGCGTTCAACGTCAACAACCTCGAGCAGGTGCAGGCCATCATGGCCGCCGCGAGCGAGGCGGATGCGCCGGTCATCATGCAGGCGTCGGCGGGCGCACGGAAATACGCCGGCGAACTGTTCCTGCGACACCTGATCGAAGCGGCGGTCGAGAGCTACCCGAACGTTCCGGTCGTCATGCACCAGGACCACGGACAGTCGCCGGCGGTCTGCCTGCAAGCGATCCGCCTGGGTTTTTCGTCGGTGATGATGGACGGCTCGCTGCAGGAAGACGGCAAGACGATCGCGTCCTACGAATACAACGTCGACGTCACGAAGCGCGTCGTCGAGATGGCGCACACGGTCGGTGTCACCGTCGAGGGCGAACTGGGCTGCCTCGGTTCGCTCGAGACGATGAAGGGCGACAAGGAAGACGGCCACGGCGCGGAAGGCAGGATGACGCGCGAGCAGCTTCTCACCGATCCGGAGCAGGCAGCCGACTTCGTCAAGAAGACGCAGGTGGATGCGCTGGCGATTGCGATCGGCACCTCGCACGGCGCGTACAAGTTCTCGCGCAAGCCCACCGGCGACATCCTCGCGATCGATCGCATCAAGGAGATCCACCGGCGCATTCCGAACACGCACCTCGTGATGCACGGTTCGTCGTCGGTGCCGCAGGAGTTGCTCGCCGAGATTCGCGAATTCGGCGGCGACATGAAGGAAACGTACGGCGTGCCGGTCGAGGAGATCCAGGAAGCGATCAAGTTCGGCGTGCGCAAGATCAACATCGACACCGACATCCGCCTGGCGATGACCGGCGCGATTCGCCGTTTCTTCGCCGAGCATCCGTCGAAGTTCGATCCGCGCGAATACCTGAAGCCGGCACACGTGGCGGCGAAGAAGGTGTGCCTGGCGCGTTACAAGGAATTCGGCTGCGAAGGGCAGGCGAGCCGCATCCGGCCCATCGCGATGTCGGTGATGATCGACCGCTACAAGAAAGGCGAGCTAGCGCAGGTCGTGCGCTGAGCGAACTTCGGCCGGCGAGGGCGCGTCCGGGGCCCGCCGGCCGTGAGGATCAGCGGCTCTGCTCGCCTCGGCTCAGCCGCCGTCGTCGATCGTCTGCCCGAGCGCATTGTCGACGACGAGCGGCGTTTCGAAGAATTCGCGCGTCGGCGTGCTGCCGTACTTCTCGCGCACGCGCCGGCGCCAGGTGTCGTCGTGGGCCGCATCGGCCGCCGCCTTCGTCTTCCACAGGTACAGCGCGCCGGTGCGTCTTTTCTCGGCGTCGTAGAGGAAGGTCTTGCGGATCAACTCGGCGTTGGCGCGCCAGCTCGGCGCCACGTCGCGCATTCCTTCGACCACTTCCTCGCGACGCATGCCGGCGGGAAGATCGAACCAGACCAGTTCGCTGATCATCGGTCGTGCTCCTCGGTACGGTGGCGCGTTGCCTGCTGCCACGTTGAAACGGCAATCGGCTGCGCCCTTACCACGCGCTGATCGCCATCTTGGTCGCCAGCACGTACAGCAGGCCGGCGAACACGCGCTTGAGCGTCGCGACGGGTAGTGCATGCGCCTTTCGCGCACCCCACGGTGCGGTCAGCACGCTCGCCGCCACCAGCGAAACGAGCGCCGGCAGGTAGACGAAGCCCATCGACATCGACGGCAGATCGTGAATGCGCCAGCCGCCGGTGACATAGCCGATCGTGCCGACGAGGGCGACCGGCACGCCGATCGCAGCGGCGGTGCCGATCGCGCGGTGCATCGGTACTCCGCAGAACAGCATGAACGGAATCGTGAGGAACGCGCCGCCGGCGGAGACGAGGCCGCAGACCACCCCGATCAGGTACGAGATGCTGAAGGTCGCGATCGTGCCCGGCATGTCGCGCGCAGCCTTCGGCTTTCGTCCGACCAGGATCTGCGTCGCGCCGGCGAAGACGATCACGGCGAAGGCGAGCGCAAGCGTGCGCTGGCTGATCCAGCCGGCCGCCAGCGTGGACGACAGCGCGCCGAGCAGCATGCCCGGTGCGATGCGCGCGACGATGCGCCAGTCGACGGCCGCGTGCCGATGGTGCTCGCGCACGCTCGCGCTCGACGTGAAGAGCACCGACGCCATGCCGGTGCCCAGCGCGAGGTGCACGTTGTAGTCTGGGGCGAGCGACTGGGCGGCGAACAGCGTCGCCAGGATCGGCACCAGCGTCATGCCGCCGCCGATGCCGAGCAGGCCGGCGAGGAAGCCGACGCCGGCGCCCGCGACGAGGTAGGTGGCGATCCAGATCATCGTGACTCGCAAGAGGAGAAGCGGCTTTCGTTTTCGGTCGTCGTGCCTCGGCACGCGGGTCTCTATCATGAAGGATCGCGCCCGCCCGACAGCGGCGCGCAGGGAGCAACGATGCCGAAGTTCGCAGCGAACCTGTCCTGGCTCTATACCGAGTTGCCGTTCTTCGATCGCTTCGAGGCGGCGGCGCGCGACGGCTTCCGCGCCGTCGAGTTCCTGTTTCCGTACGAACATTCGGCCGTCGAGATCCGCTCGGCGCTGCTCGCCAACGGACTCGAGCAGGCGCTGTTCAATGCGCCACCGGGCGAGGCGCGCGCCGGCGAACGCGGACTCGCCAGCCTGCCCGATCGCGTCGATGCGTTTCGTGCGTCGATCGACCAGGCGCTCGAATACGCGGCCGTGCTCGGCTGCGCGCGGCTGCACGTGATGGCGGGCGTCGTGCGCGACGACACGCGGCGCGCCGGGCAGCATGCAACCTACGTCGACAACCTGCGCTGGGCCTGCCGTCGACTGGCGGGAGCCGCAGTCACCGTCCTCATCGAGCCGATCAACCGGCGCGATGTTCCCGGCTATCTGCTCACGACGCAGGCCGACGCGCACGCGATCGTGGCCGAGGTGGGCGAGCCGAACCTGAAGGTGCAGATGGACCTGTATCACTGCCAGGTCGTCGAGGGCGACGTGTCCACGAAGATCCGCCGATATATCGCCGGTGTCGGACACATCCAGATCGCCGGCGTGCCGGAACGCGCGGAACCCGACATCGGCGAGCTGCACTACCCGTACCTGTTCGCGCTGCTCGACGAGCTCGGCTACGACGGCTGGGTCGGTTGCGAGTACCGCCCGCGCAACGGCACGCGCAACGGCCTGGGCTGGCTGCGCGGCTTCGCGACCTGATGTGGCCGCCCGTTCGGGCAGAATGGCGCTTTTGCGCCAACGACCGATGCCGATCGTTCATCGCTCGACGCTGCACTCGCTGCCGCTGGTCTCGCGCGGCAAGGTGCGCGACAACTACGCGGTCGGCGACGACCGGCTGCTGATCGTCACCACCGACCGGTTGTCGGCATTCGACGTCGTGCTGTCCGAGCCGATTCCGGACAAGGGCCGCGTGCTGAACCGCATGGCGCTCTTCTGGTTCGACCGGCTCGCCGACGTCGTTCCCAATCACCTCACCGGAGTCGACCCGGAATCGGTCGTTCAGCCCGACGAGCGCGACCAGGTGCGCGGACGCTCGATGGTCGTCAAGCGCCTGCAGCCGATCCTCGTCGAGGCGGTCGTGCGCGGCTATCTGATCGGTTCGGGCTGGAAGGACTACCAGTCGAGCGGCGCGGTGTGCGGCATCGCGCTGCCGACTGGGCTGCGCCTGGCCGATCGACTGCCGCAGCCGATCTTCACGCCGGCCGCCAAGGCCGAGCAGGGCGAGCACGACGAGAACATCTCGTTCGACGAGATGTCGCAGCGCATCGGTGCAGCGCTGGCTGCGCGCATCCGCGAGGTGAGCCTGGAGTTGTATCAGCGTGCGGCCGATCACTGCGCGGCGCGCGGCATCATCGTTGCCGATACCAAGTTCGAGTTCGGTCTCGACGAGAACGGCACACTTCACTTGATGGACGAAGTGCTCACCGCCGATTCGTCGCGCTTCTGGCCGGCCGATTCGTGGCGGCCCGGCGAATCTCCGCCTTCGTTCGACAAGCAGTACGTGCGCGACTGGCTCGAGACCGTTCCCGGCTGGAACAAGAAGCCGCCGGCGCCGCACTTGCCGCCGCAGGTGATCGAGCAGACCGCCGAACGCTATCGGGAGGCGCTGCGCCGCATCGCCGGCGAGGAGTTGCCGGCCGAAGCGTGGGGCGCGCGCGCCTGACGCACGACGCGCGCGATGAACGACGAACGACCGAAGAGCCGCGAACGATGAGCGAGATTTCCGTCGGCAACGAGCCCGCGGCAACGGAGGCGGCAGACGCCCTCGTCGGCGTGGTCATGGGTTCGGGCAGCGACTGGAGCGTGATGCAGCATGCCGCCGCCGTGCTGCGCGAATTCGGCGTGCCCTTCGAGGCGCTTGTCGTTTCGGCGCATCGGATGCCCGACGAAATGTTCGAATACGCCGAACGCGCGCGCGCGCGCGGCTTGCGCGTGATCATCGCCGGGGCGGGAGGCGCTGCACACCTGCCCGGCATGCTCGCGGCAAAGACGATCGTGCCGGTGCTCGGCGTTCCCTGTCCGTCGAAGTACCTGCGTGGCGAAGACTCGCTGCTGTCGATCGTGCAGATGCCGCGCGGAATCCCGGTCGCCACTTTCGCGATCGGCGAGGCGGGCGCAGCGAATGCGGCGCTGCACGCGGTGGCGATGCTGGCCGTCGACGACCCCGCGCTGGCCGATCGGCTCGTCGCCTTCCGCAGCGCGCAGACCGAGTCGGCGCGCAGCACGACGCTGCCGCCCGCGTGACGTCCCGTCAACGATGAGCCGGAATCCGCGACGCGCCGAGGCAGGTTCCACGGCACCGCGTCGGCCTGCGGCGCCGCTCGCGCCCGGCAACTGGCTCGGCATGCTCGGCGGCGGCCAACTCGGTCGAATGTTCTGCATGGCCGCGCAAAGCCTCGGCTACCGCGTCTGCGTGCTCGACCCCGGCGCCGACAGTCCGGCAGGTTCGATCGCCGAGCGGCACCTGCGTGCCGACTATCTCGACGAGGCTGCGCTGGCCGAGCTCGCCGATACCTGCGCCGCGGTGACGACCGAGTTCGAGAACGTCCCCGCGCGCGCGTTGCAACAACTGTCCGAGCGGACGATCGTTGCGCCGTCGGCCGATAGCGTGGCGATCGCACAGGATCGGATTGCCGAGAAGGATTTCGTTCGCGCGGCGGGGCTGCCGACCGCGCCGTACCGGCCGCTGCGCAGCCTCGACGACGCGCGCGAAGCGCCCGATGCGCTCTTCCCCGGCATCGTCAAGGTGGCGCGCCTGGGTTACGACGGCAAGGGGCAGGTCGGCGTGATGAACGCCGAAGAGGCGTGCTCCGCCTTCGGCGAGCTCGGTTCGGGGGACTGCGTGCTCGAGCAGCGGCTCGCACTCGACAGCGAAGTGTCGGTGCTGCTCGCGCGTGGCTTCGACGGCACGAGTCTCGCGTGGGACGTCGCGGGCAACGTGCACCGCGACGGCATCCTCGCGCGCACCACGTTTCCCGCGCGCGTCGATCCGTCGCTCGCGCAGCGCGCCGTCGATGCGACCCGGCGCATCGCCGACGCGCTCGGTTACGTCGGCGTGCTGTGCGTGGAGTTCTTCGTGCTCGCCGATGCGACGCTGCTCGTCAACGAGATCGCGCCGCGTCCGCACAATTCCGGTCACGCGACGATCGATGCGTGCGTGACGAGCCAGTTCGAGCAGCAGGCGCGGGTGCTCGCCGGCCTGCCTCTTGGCGACGCAGGTCTGCTCGCGCCGGCCGTGATGCTCAACCTGCTGGGCGACATCTGGTTCGACGATCGGACGAACGAAATGCGCGAACCCGATTGGTCGGCGGTGCTGCGGCATCCGTCGGCCAAGCTGCACCTGTACGGCAAGCGCGAAGCGCGGCGCGGTCGCAAGATGGGCCACGTTACCGTCCTCGGCGCATCGGCCGACGAGGCCGGCGCCGTTGCCGACGAAATCGAGCGAGCGCTCGGCATCGGAGCGCGCGGGCGATGACGCTCGTGCGTCCGGCCGATGCGGCGGCAATCGAGGAAGGCGCCGCGCGACTTGCGCGCGGCGAGCTCGTCGTCTTTCCCACCGAGACGGTCTACGGGCTCGGCGCGGATGCAGCGAACCGCGACGCGGTCGCGGCGGTGTACCGGATCAAGCAGCGCCCGGTCGGTCATCCGTTGATCGTGCACGCACTCGACGACGGCCCCGCGATGGCGTGGACCGAGTGGTCGCAGCGCGCGCAGCGCCTGGCCGAAGCGTTCTGGCCCGGGCCGCTCACGCTGATCCTGAAGCGCGCCGCCGACGCGCCGGCCTGGGCCTGCGGCGTCGAGTCGACGATCGGGCTGCGCGCGCCTGCCCATCCGGTGGCGCGTGCGCTGCTGCATGCGTTCGCGCGACGCGGAGGGATCGGCATCGCCGCGCCCTCGGCGAACCGCTTCGGTCGCATCAGCCCGACGCGCGCCGAGCACGTCGTCGAAGACCTGGGCGACGATGCGCCGCTGATTCTCGATGGCGGTCCGTGCGAGGTCGGCGTCGAGTCGACGATCGTCGATCTCAGTCGTGGCCGTCCGGTGCTGTTGCGTCCCGGCGGCATATCGGTCGCGCAACTGGCCGCGGTGCTCGGCGAGGAGGTGCTCGAACGAGACACGCATGCGCCGCGCGCGTCGGGCACGCTCGACGCGCACTACGCGCCGGCCACGCCGGTCGAAGTCGTCGACGCCGACGAAGTGCCCGCACGGGTGGCGCAGTGGCGCTCGCAGGGCCGCAGGGTCGCCTTGTGGTCCCGCTCGGTGCCGGCCTCGATCGCCGACGTCGGCTTGACGATGTCGCACGACGCCCGAACGACCGCGCACGAACTCTACGACACGCTGCGCCGCCTCGATCGCTCCGGCTGCGACCGCATCGTCATCGAACGCGTCCCCGGCACACCCGAGTGGCGCGCGGTGGGCGATCGGTTGCGGCGGGCCGCAGCGACAGGACGGTGAAGGCCCTTTCACCGCTCCTGCGGCTGCACCAGCAACAGCGGCCGACGCGTGCCGCGCAGCAGCGTCTGCGCGGTGGAGCCGAGCAGCATCGCGCCCAGTCCGGTGCGACCGATGGTTCCGGCGCAGACGAGGTCGGCCGCTTCGCGTTCGATCGCTTCGAGCAGTGCGCGGTCGGGGCGGTCACTCTCGAGCAGGTAGATGCGCACCGTGGCGTTGCCGGGGTCGGCGACCAGTGCTTCGAGCGCCTGGCGCCGCTCGGCGACGACCGCTGCGTGCTCGCGGGCGAACTCGGGATGCACCGGCCGGCCGTAGCGCCCGTTGCGCATCAGGTTCGGGCTGACTACGTGGACGACGACGACTTCGGCCCCCGATGGCGCGAGGGCGAGGGCGTGCGCAACCGCGCGGTTGCCGATCGGCGACAGGTCGGTGGCGGCGACGATGCGCCGGATCACCGGCGGTAGCAGCGAGGCCGATGCGACGGCAGCGCCGGGGACCACGAGTACGTTGACCGCAGATTCGCGCAGCAGGTCGAGCGCGACCGAGCCGGTGAACAGGCGCTCGACCGCATTGCGCTGATGCGAGCCGACCAGCAGCAGGTCGGCCTGTTCGCGCTCGGCCAGGTGCGCGAGCCGCGCTGCCGGTTCTCCTTCGTGCGCAGACACCACCACCTCGACCGCCAGCGACGGTAGCGCGCGCCCGATCCGGGCAACGATCTCCTCGCGCAGGTGTTGCCGCGCGAGCCCCGGGTCGTCGAGCAATCCGAGGCGCGTTGCCTCATGCCGGGGATCGTCGACATAGGCGGCCAGCACGTGGCACGAGCCGAGTTCGGCGAGCCTGGCGGCGAACAGCAACGCGGCGTCGGCCTGTGGCGTGAAGTCGTAGGCGACGAGCAGGCGCAGCGCGCGCTCGCCGCGCAGCCACGACAGGAGCGGGGACGCGTCGCGCAGCACTAGCATCGGCGTCTCGGTCGTGCGCAGCACGCGTTCGCAGGTCTTGCCCAGGCGAACGGCGACTCCGTCGCGCCGGCCGATCGCCGGCATGACGAGCAGCCCGGCGCCTCGCTTCTTCGCTTCGGCGACGATCGCCTCGTCGGGCCAGCCTGCCGGCAACTCGGTGTGCACCTTCGCGCCGGTCTTCCGCAGGCGGTCGGCGGTCGCCTCCAGGCGTTGCCGAGCGTCCTCCTCGATCGCGTCGAGCGCCGGCGCCGGGCCGAGCAGCACGCTGCGCGTGTCGAGGACGTGCACCAGCGTGAGCTCGCCGCCGGTGCGCTGCGCGAGCGACGCGCCGAGCGCGGCAGCCTCCTCGGCCCGGTCGCTGAAGTCGGTTCCGCACAGGACCTGCATGCCTTTCTCCGTTTCCCAGCAGGCAGCGATTGTAGGCTGCCCGCGCCGATGTCCGGCGTCAGCTGCGCGTGCCCGCGTCGCCTGCAACCTCCTTCGCGGCGATCGCGCGACAGAACGCGGCGACCGCCTCGACGACCTCGTCGGGTCGATCCAGATGCGGGCTGTGCCGGCAATCGGCCAGCTTCAGCAGTTGTGCGTCGGGCTGCAACTCGGCGATCCGATCGAGCTGGCGCATCGTTCCGTATTGGTCGTCTGCGCCCTGGATCGCCAGGATCGGGCAGCGGATTGCGGCGACCTCCTTCTCGATGCTCCATGCGGCGAAGGCGTCCGACAGCCAGACGGCAGTCCAGTGGCGGAACGCGCCGTCGACGTCGTCGTGGTAGCGGCCGAGTTGTTCCCGCAGCCCCGGCGCTTCGTAGCGACGCGCGATCTCGGCGATCGCATCGGTGCACACGGGTTCCACGAACAGGTGCGGCGCGAGCACGGCCACCGCCGCGTCGACTTCGGGAAAGGTACCCGCGTGGATCAGCGCGATCGAGGCGCCGTCGCTGTGTCCGACGAGGATCGGTCGTTCCAGGCCGAACACGCGCAGCACCTCGGGCAGCACGTCGATCGCCTCTTCGTGCATGAAGCGCGCGCTTCGCGGCTCGTCGATCGGCTCCGATCCTCCGTAGCCGCGTCGCGAGTAGATGATCCCCGGCAACCCTGCGGATGCACAGACGCGGTCCGGGAAATCGCGCCACAGCGCGATGCTGCCCAGCCCCTCGTGCAGGAAGACGAGCGTCGGCGAGCGCGAGCCGCGGTCGCCGATCGATCGGCACTCGAGCCGCCTCCCGCCGACGACGACGTGAAAATAGTGCTCGTTAGGGTTTTGCATATGAGTTATATTGCAGGTTCTTCATTGTCCGACGTTCGATGTTGCATGGTCTCCTTGGTGGGCGGCAAGCCGGAAGACGAGAACGCGTTCCTCGAGGCGCTCGGTCGCCGTGTGCGCGAGCGCCGTGAAAGAAGCGCACCTCACGCGAAAGCGCCTCGCCGAACTCTCCGGCCTTTCAGAGCGCTATCTCGCGCAACTCGAGTCGGGCGACGGAAACATCTCGATCCTGCTGATCCGTCGCGTGGCCGAGGCGCTTGCCTGCCCGGTGGAGCAGTTGATCGGCGATCGATCCTTCGATCCGGAGATCGTCGCGGCGCTCGAGTTGCTGCGCGGCCTGCGTCCCGAGCAGCGTCACGAGGCGGTGATGCAGCTGCAGCAGCGCTTCGGCGAATCGAGCCGCGAGCGCTCGCGGCGCATCGCGCTGATAGGCCTGCGCGGCGCCGGGAAGTCCACGCTGGGCGTGCAGCTCGCGACACGGCTGCGCGTTCCGTTCTACGAGCTCGACCAGCAGATCGAGCGCGAGCTGGGCGCCTCGCTCGGCAGCGTCTTCTCGATGTACGGGCAGGACACCTTCCGCGAGGCGGAGGCGCGTGTGCTGGACCGGCTTACGCGCGCGCACAAGCGCTGCGTGATCGCCACCGGCGGCTCGCTCGTGCTCGAGCCGCGTACCTACGAACTGCTGCGCGAGCGCTGCTTCACCGTCTGGCTGCGCGCTTCGCCCGAAGACCACATGGACCGCGTCGTCGCGCAGGGCGATCTGCGGCCCATTCGCGGGCGCGAGCACGCGATGGCCGAGTTGCGCACGATCCTCAAGCAGCGCGAACGACTGTACGCGCTGGCCGACGCCGTCGTCGACACGAGCGGCACCGACGAGGCGCAGAGCCTCGAGCGGTTGCTCGCGCTGGTCGAGGCGATGCCATCGCACCTGCCGCAGGAACGGGCAGGGTGACGCAATGACGAATGCCGCGCCCGAGAAGGATCTCCTGCGCGCGATAATCCACTGACGAACCTGGAGGGAAGCCGCCGTGGCCGAAGTCTCGAGTGCCGATCATTCCGTGAGCCCGCCGCGCATCCGCGTTCCGCGCAACTACAACGCCGCGCACGACCTGCTCGAGCGCAACCTGGGCGCCGGTCGCGGCGATCGCATCGCCTACGTCGATGACCGCGGCTCGTGCACCTATGCCGAACTCGCGAAACGCGTGAACCGTTTCGCGTCGTCGCTTGCCGGGCTCGGCCTGCGTCGCGAGGAGCGCGTCCTGCTGTGCATGCTCGACACGATCGACTGGCCGGTGGCGTTCCTCGGTTCGATCAAGGCCGGGATCGTGCCGGTGGCGGTCAACACGATGCTGCGCCCGCAGGACTACGAATACATGCTGCGCGACTCGCGCGCGGCGGCGCTGCTCGTCTCGCAGGCGCTGCTGCCGTCGTTCGAGGACGCGATCGAGTCGACTGCGTCGCTGCGTTCGGTCGTCGTTTCTTCGGCGCCGGGCTCGAACGCTGCGGCGGCCGGTGGCAAGCGCGTCGACTTCGACGCGCTGCTGGCCGGCGGTCGCGACGACTACGAATGCGCCGAGACCGTCGCCGACGAACCTTGCTTCTGGCTCTACTCGTCGGGATCGACCGGCTCGCCGAAAGGCACGGTGCACGTGCACTCGAGCCTGATCGAGACGGCCGAACTGTATGCGCGCCCCGTGCTCGGCATCCGCGACGACGACGTCGTCTTCAGTGCGGCGAAGCTGTTTTTTGCCTACGGCCTGGGCAACGGCCTGACCTTCCCGATGTCGGTCGGCGCGACCACCGTGCTGATGGCCGAACGCCCGACGCCGGAAGCCGTGTTCCAGCGGCTCACCGGCGCAGCGCCCGCTGCGCTGGCCGCGATGGGCAAGCGCCCGACGATCTTCTACGGCGTTCCGACGTTGTACGCCGGCATGCTTGCCAACGCAGCCTTCCCGGCTGCGTCGCAACTGTCGCTGCGCGTGGCGACGTCGGCCGGCGAAGCGCTGCCGAAGGGAATCGGCACCGGCTTCACCGAGCGAACGAACGTGGAGATTCTCGACGGCATCGGCTCGACCGAGATGCTGCACATCTTCCTGTCGAACCAGTCCGGCGTGGTGCGCTATGGCACCACCGGCAAGCCGGTGCCGGGCTATACGCTGAAGCTGGTCGGCGACGACGGGCACGAAGTGGGCGACGACGAGGTCGGCGACCTGTACATCAGCGGGCCCTCGTCGGCCGCGCAGTACTGGAACCAGCGCGAGAAGACGCGCGACACCTTCCAGGGCGTGTGGACGCGCAGCGGCGACAAGTACCAGCGTGACGCCGACGGCTACTACACCTACGCCGGCCGCTCCGACGACATGATGAAGGTCAGCGGACAGTACGTCTCGCCCTTCGAGGTCGAGTCGGCGGTGGCGTCGCACCCGATGGTGCTCGAGGCGGCGGTCGTCGGCTCACGCGACGCTGACGGACTGCTCAAGCCGAAGGCTTTCGTCGTGCTGAAGGAGCCGTCGCGTGCCACCGACGCGCTCGCGCAGGAGATCAAGGCGTACGTGAAGGACCGGCTCGTGCCGTTCAAGTACCCGCGCTGGGTCGAGTTCGTCGACGAGTTGCCGAAGACGGCCACCGGCAAGATCCAGCGCTACCGGCTGCGCGATCGCGAGGACTTCACCGGGTGAGCGCGAGTCGTCGGAGAAGCTCGCACGCGAAGATGCGCGCCTGAACGGGCGGGGACGAGGAGCTCGGCAAGATGCGCACCGACCCGCGCTTTCCGTCGCTGCGGATCGTCGATCACCCGCTGATCCAGCACAAGCTCACGCACATGCGCGATCGCGAGACGTCGACGCGCGCCTTTCGCGATCTGCTGCGCGAGATCACGCTGCTGATGGGCTACGAGATCACGCGCGATCTGCCGCTGGCGATGCGGCGCGTCGACACGCCGCTGGCTGCAGTCGACGCTCCGGTGATCGCCGGGCGCAAGATCGGCATCGTGCCGATCCTGCGTGCCGGACTCGGCATGGTGGACGGGCTGCTCGAGTTGATTCCCGCAGCGCGCGTCGGCCACATCGGCCTGTACCGCGGCGCGGATCGCCAACCCGTCGAGTACTACGTGCGGCTGCCGGACACCGGCGAGCGCATGTTCATTGTCTGCGATCCGATGATCGCCACCGGGCACTCGGCGGCGCATGCGGTGCAGGTGTTGCTCGACCGCGGCGTCGCGCCCGATGCCGTGCGCTTCCTCGCGCTGGTTGCGGCGCCCGAAGGCATGGCGGTGTTCGCCGCGCATCATCCCCGGGTGCCGGTCTACGTCGCCGCCCTCGACGATCATCTCGATGCGAACGCGTACATCGTTCCGGGACTCGGCGACGCGGGCGATCGGCTGTTCGGCACGAAGCACTGAATCAGGACGACAAGGACGAGCGCAATGCGTGTATTCGAAAATCTCACCGAACTGGCGGCCTGCGTCGGCGAGGAGATCGCCGTCAGCGACTGGGTCGAGGTCACCCAGCAGCGCATCGACGCGTTTGCCGAGGCGACCGGCGACCGCCAATGGATCCACGTCGATCCCGAGCGCGCCGCGAAAGGTCCGTTCGGCACGACGATCGCGCACGGCTACCTGACGCTGTCGCTGCTGCCGATGTTCGCGGAGAGTGCGATCGAGTTGCGCGGCGTGCGGATGAGCGTGAACTACGGGCTGAACCGGGTGCGCTTTCCGGCGCCGGTGCCGGCCGGAAGCCGGCTGCGCGCGCGCTTTCGCGTGGTGTCGGTGGAGGACGTGGGCAACGGCGGGTTGCAGATCGTCACCGAGGCGACGGTCGAGCGCGAAGGGGGCGACAGGCCGGTGTGTATCGCGGAGACGGTGGCACGGCGGTACGCGTAGCGCCAGGCGTCGCGCACGCGTTTCGTCGGCGTGCGGCGCGATGCGCAAGGGCTCGGGGCGCGCGCGGGGCGGCTGGGCACAGCGCGCAGGCGCAGCGCCTTGCGCCTGCCGCGGCCGACGGCTTCGGCCCCCGCTACGCGGGGGCTTCCCGGCTCTGCCTCGGAAATTCGCACCCGCGGCGCAGCGGCGCTTCGCGCCGCGGCGCGACGGGTCCCGCGAATTTCCTTTCGGCAGCAGCCGGCTCGCCGACGGCCGCGGCAGGCGCAAGGCGCTGCGCCTGCGCGCTGTGCCCAGCCGCCCCGCGCGCGCCCCGAGCCCTTGCGCATCGCGCCGAACGAGTGTCGGGGTGGGGGCGCGCGACACCTCGCGCTGCGCTTCGTTCTCTGGAAGGAAGTGCCTTCGTCGGCTTCAGTCGCCCCACACTTCGCGGGCGACTTCGACCACGCGCTCGAGCTTGCGCCATTGTTCCTGCTGCGACAGCGCGTTGCCGTGGTGCGTGCTCGAGAAGCCGCATTGCGGGGACAGGCACAGGTTCTCGAGCGGGACGAAGCGCGCGGCTTCGTCGATGCGGCGCTTCAGTGCTTCCTTCGATTCGAGTTCGCCGGACTTCGTGGTGACGAGGCCGAGGACGACGCGTTTGCCGGCGGGGAGTGCCTTCAGCGGTTCGAAGCCGCCGGCGCGGGCGCTGTCGAACTCCATGAAGTAGCCGTCGACGTTCGTCGAGAACATCGCTTCGACGACCGGGTCGTAGCCGCCTTCGGCGACCCAGGCGCTGCGGAAGTTGCCGCGGCAGGTGTGCATCGTGACGTGCAGGCCGTCGGGGCGGCCTTCGAGCGCTGCGTTGATCGCGTTCGCGTAAGTGCGCGGAAGGGTGGCCGGGTCGTCGCCGTTGGCGCGGCACGTCGCCTGGATCTTCGGGTCGCACAGGTATGCGAAGGTGATGTCGTCGAGTTGCAGGTAGCGGCAACCTGCATCGGCCAGGTGGCGAATCGCGGTGCGATAGGCCTGCGCGACGTCGGACCAGAACGCGTCGAGGTCGGGATAGACGTCCTTCGAGATCGCCGCTCGGCCGCCGCGCAGGTGCAGCATCGATGGCGATGGAATCGTCATCTTCGCGGTGCGCGTCGTCTGCTCCTTCAGGAACGCGAAGTGATCGATCATGATCGGGCGGCTGCAGGCGATGCGGCCGGTGACCGTCGCGATCGGCGGCTGCTCGGACGCCCCCGCAACGCCGAACTTCGGCCCCGGGTTCTCCTTCAGCGTCACGCCGTCGATCTGCGACAGGAAATCGAGGTGCCACCAGTCGCGGCGGAACTCGCCGTCGGTGATTGATTGAAGACCGATCGCTTCCTGATGCTGCACGGCTTCGCGAATGGCGCGATCTTCGGCGGCGCGCAGCACAGCCGCGTCGATTTCGCCGCTCCGCCAGCGCGCGCGCTCCTCGGCGAGCCAGGCGGGGCGAAGCAGGCTGCCGACGTGGTCGGCGCGGAAGGGGATCGTCATGGTGGGTCCGCTGGCGGTCGTCGACACGAGCTATCTCCTCGAGGCGTTCTGACGGCCCCAGTCTAGCGAAAGGGATCCGGGCGAACATCGCGACGTAGGCGACGCCCGCGAGACGTCGCAGCGCGCCCGCGAGACCGAGCGCACAGGCGAGCACGCGCGTCGAGACCGCGCATGACGAGGAGCAGGAGGACGAAGAGCAGCGACGGCGCCGGGGCGCCGCGGGCTCAGCTGAACGCCTGGATCCCCGTCTGCGCACGACCGAGAATGAGCGCGTGGATGTCGTGCGTGCCCTCGTAGGTGTTGACCACCTCGAGGTTCACCAGGTGACGCGCAACGCCGAACTCGTCGGAGATGCCGTTGCCGCCCATCATGTCGCGTGCCAGGCGCGCGATATCGAGCGACTTGCCGCACGAATTGCGCTTCATGATCGACGTGATCTCGACCGCCGCGGTGCCTTCGTCCTTCATCCGGCCCAGTCGCAGGCAGCCCTGCAGACCGAGCGTGATCTCGGTCTGCATGTCGGCGAGCTTCTTCTGGATGAGCTGGTTGGCGGCGAGCGGACGGCCGAACTGCTTGCGGTCGAGCACGTATTGCCGCGCGCGGTGCCAGCAGTCTTCGGCGGCGCCGAGCGCGCCCCACGCGATGCCGTAGCGCGCGCTGTTCAGGCAGGTGAACGGGCCCTTGAGCCCCTCGACCTTCGGCATCAGTTGCTCGTCGGAGACGAACACCTGATCCATGACGATTTCGCCGGTGAGCGAGGCGCGCAGGCCCACCTTGCCGTGGATCGCCGGCGCCGACAGGCCCTTCATGCCCTTCTCGAGGATGAAGCCCTTGATGCGGCCGTCGTGGTCGCCGCCGACGCATTTCGCCCAGACGATGAACACGTCGGCGAACGGCGAGTTCGAGATCCACATCTTGCTGCCGGTGATCTGGTAGCCGCCCGAGACGCGCTTCGCGCGCGTTTCCATCGAGCCGGGATCCGAGCCGTGGTTCGGCTCGGTGAGACCGAAGCAGCCGATCCACTGACCGGTGGCGAGCTTCGGCAGATATTTCTCCTTCTGCGCGTCGGTGCCGAACTCGAAGATCGGCACCATGACGAGCGAACTCTGCACGCTCATCATCGAGCGATAGCCGGAGTCGACGCGCTCGACCTCGCGGGCAATCAAGCCGTAGGCGACGTAGTTCAGCCCCGGGCCGCCGTAGGCTTCGGGAATGGTCGGACCCAGCAGGCCGAGTTCGCCCATCTCGCGGAAGATCGCCGGGTCGGTATTCTCGCTGCGGAAGGCCTCCAGCACGCGCGGCGCCAGCCGCTCCTGGCAATAGGCGGCCGCGGCGTCGCGCACCATGCGCTCGTCTTCGGTCAGTTGCTGGTCGAGCAGCAGCGGGTCGTCCCACTTGAATGCGGCTTTCATCCGGCTCTCCTGAAATCGGCTCGGAAATGTCCTAAGGGTATGCGATTCTGCGGCGCCGGCCGAACCGGCGGCGCGCTCACGGGAACGCACGCCCGCGCGCCCGAAACCCCGGGCGGATGCACGGTCGCGCAAAACCGGTATCACGATACCGATTTATGCCCGATCCGGGGGCGCGTCCCCATGATCTGGCTCAAGTCGTCGCGTGGACGACGCACCGGGGCCGGCGCGGGACGCGGCAACACGGCCGGAGAACGGCTCCGCCGGTTCCCGGCTGGCAGAACCGCGCCTGGCGAGCGCGCGGCCCCGCGCGGCGCGTCCTCAGGTGAGTTTGCAGCCGCCTTCGGAGAGCGGACGGAACGCCTCCTCGGCCGGGATCGTCTCGATCATCTTGTAGTAATCCCAGGCGCCGCGCGACTCGTCGGGGCGCTTCACCTGGAACAGGTACATCGGGTGCATTTTCCTGCCGTCCTGGCGGATCGTGCCCTTGCCGAAGAGCGGATCGTCGGTCGGCATGGCCTTCATCGCGGCAACCACCGCACGTCCGTCGCTCGGAGAGCCGACCTTGTCCACCGCCTTCAGGTAGTGCATCGTGCCGGCATAGACGCCTGCCTGCATGTCGTTCGGCACGTTCTTCTGCGGGTGCCGCTGCTGGAAGCGTTTCGACCACGCGCGCGTGGAATCGTTCATGTCCCAGTAGAACGGATCGATCGCGAGCAGTCCCTGCGCGTTCTGCAGTCCGAGCGGCGGGACGCCGTTGAGGTCGAAGATCAGCCCGGTGAGCATCTGCTTGGCGCCGAGGTTGAACTCCGCCGCCTGCTTCAGCGAATTGATCAGGTCGCCGCCGGCGTTGGCGAAGGCGACCACCTCGGCGCCCGACGACTGCGCACGCAGCAGGAACGACGAGAAGTCGCTCGTCCCCAGCGGATGCCGCACGCTGCCGAGCACCTTGCCGCCGCCCTTCAATACGCCTTCGGTCGCCTGCTTCTCCAGGTCGTGGCCGAAGGCGTAGTCGGCGGTGACGAAGAACCAGCTCTTGCCGCCGCGCTTCATGATTGCGTTGGCGATCGAGCGTCCCTGGGCATAGGTGTCGTAGGTCCAGTGCACGGTGTTGGGACTGCACTGCTCGCCGGTGAGCAGCGAGGTCCCGGCGCCGGATCCGATGAACACCTTGTTCTTTTCACGCACGATGTTCGACACGGCTAGCGCGACGGCGGAGTTCGGGATGTCGAGGATGAGTTCCACGCCTTCGGTGTCGACCCACTGGCGCGCGATGTTCGCGCCGACGTCGGGCTTGTTCTGGTGGTCGGCGTTGATCACTTCGACCTTGCGCGTCTTCGTTCCGTAGTCCTCGGCCGCCATTTGCGCGGCGACGACCGAGCCGATGCCCTGGTAGTCGGCGTAGACGCTCGACATGTCGTTCATCACGGCGATCTTCAGCACGCTCGGCTGCGCGCGCGCGATGCCGAAAGGCGCGAGAGCCGATGCCGCGCCGACCGCCAGCGATGCGTTGAACTTGCGACGATCCATGTTCGCTCCTCCTCGTGGGGTCGTTCCGACCGGATAGTTATGCACTAGAACGATACGTCCGGGTTCGGCGGAAGGCAACTGGCTTGCGGACTCGGTGATCCTTGTTTAACCGCTTCGTCCCTCCGGACATAGCCGGCCGGGACGCGGAACACGGTCCTAAGATGCCCGTTCGCTCTCGACGCCACGTCGAAGGAAGGAGCATTCTCGATGAGCCACTTCCTCGATCGGCTGACGTATTTCGCGCAGCCGAAAGCGAAGTTCTCCGGTGGCCACGGTCTCGTTACCGGCGAAGACCGCACCTGGGAAGACGCGTACCGCAATCGCTGGGCGCAGGACAGGATCGTGCGCTCGACGCACGGCACGAACTGCACGGGTTCGTGCTCGTGGAAGATCTACGTCAAGGGCGGCATCGTCACCTGGGAGACGCAGCAGACCGACTATCCGCGCACGCGCGCCGATCTGCCGAACCACGAGCCGCGCGGCTGCGCGCGCGGGGCGAGCTACAGCTGGTATCTCTACAGCGCGCAGCGGCTGAAGTACCCGATGGTGCGTGGTCGACTGATGCGCGCGTGGCACGCAGCGCGCGAGCGCGAGCGCGATCCGGTACGCGCATGGGCGAGCATCGTCGAGAACGACGCGACGCGGCGCGATTACGTGAGCCAGCGCGGACTGGGCGGCTTCGTTCGCGCGTCGTGGGACGAGGTCGAGGAGATCGTTGCCGCCGCCAACGTCTACACGATCGAGAAATACGGGCCCGATCGCGTCGCCGGCTTCTCGCCGATTCCGGCGATGTCGATGATCTCGTACGCGTCCGGCGCGCGTTACCTGTCGCTGATCGGCGGCACGAACCTGAGCTTCTACGACTGGTACTGCGACCTGCCGCCGTCCAGTCCGCAGGTCTGGGGCGAGCAGACCGACGTGCCCGAGTCGGCCGACTGGTACAACTCGATGTTCCTGATCGCGTGGGGCTCGAACGTTCCGCAGACGCGCACGCCCGATGCGCATTTCTTCGTGGAGGCGCGCTACAAGGGCACGAAGATCGTGTCGATCACACCCGATTACTCGGAGGTCGCGCGCCACGCCGACATCTGGCTGCATCCGAAGCAGGGCACCGATGCCGCGCTCGGCATGGCGATGGGGCACGTGATCCTGAAGGAGTTCTACGTCGATCGGCGCGCGCCGTATTTCGAGGATTACGCACGCCGCTATACCGACGCGCCGACGCTGGTCGAACTGCAGCCGTTGAACGTCGCGGGTGAGGATGCGCCATCCACACCCGGCGCCGGCGTGCCGGGCGCGACCGCAGCGTCGCCCGCGGCCTTCGTTCCGGGTCGCACGCTGCGCGCGAGCGACTTTCCCGATGCGCTCGACCAGACAAACAACCCGGAATGGAAGACCGTCGCCTTCGACGAGAACGGCAACATCGTCGTCCCGCAGGGGTCGATCGGCTTTCGCTGGGGTCCGAAGGATCGCGACGACTTCAGGAAATGGAACCTCGAAAATCGCGAGGCGCGCGAAGGTCGCGAGGTTCGGCTGACGTTGTCGTTGCTCGATGACGACGCGCATGCGCGCGAAACCGCGATCGTCGCGTTCCCGTATTTCGGCGGCGATCCGCATCCGCATTTTCCGCGCAGCGAGCAGGGCGGCGACGTACTGCTGCGACGCGCACCGGTGCGCCGGCTCACGCTGGCCGACGGACGCGAGACGCTCGTGGCAACCGTATTCGACCTGCTCGTCGCGCATTACGGCGTGCGTCGCCCGGGCATCGACGATCCGTCGGCGGCCGCCGACTACGACGCGAACGTGCCGTACACGCCCGCCTGGCAGGAGGCGATCACCGGCGTGCCGCGCGACCGGGCGATCGTCGTCGCTCGCGAGTTTGCCGAGAACGCGGAGAAGACGCACGGCCGCTCGATGATCATCATCGGTGCCGGCGTGAACCACTGGTTCCACTGCGACATGAACTATCGCAGCGCGATCTCGATGCTCGTGCTGTGCGGTTGCGTGGGCCAGAGCGGCGGCGGCTGGGCGCATTACGTCGGCCAGGAGAAGGTGCGTCCGCAGAGCGGCTGGGCGGCGCTCACGTTCGCGCTCGACTGGGTGCGTCCTTCGCGCCAGGTGGGCGGAACGAGCTTCTTCTATGCGCACAGCGACCAGTGGCGCTACGAGAAGATCGGTCCGCAGGAGTTGCTCTCGCCGCTGGCCGATCCGGCACGCCACGGCGGCGCCGTCATCGACTACAACGTGCGCGCCGAGCGCATGGGGTGGTTGCCGTCGGCGCCGCAGGTGGCGACGAACCCGCTGCGCATCGCGAGCGAAGCGCAGGCGGCCGGCGTTTCTGCGGCCGACTACGTTGCCGGCAGGCTGAAGGAAGGCTCGTTGCGCATGAGCTGCGAGGACCCGGACGATCCGGTGAACTGGCCGCGCAACCTGTTCGTCTGGCGCTCGAACCTGCTCGGCTCTTCGGGCAAGGGCCACGAGTATTTCCTTCGCCATTTGCTCGGCGCGAAGAACGGCGTGCTCGGAGAGGAGCTCGCGCCGGAAGACCCGCGACCGATCGAGGTTGCCTGGCGCGAGCGCGCGCCGCAGGGAAAGCTCGACCTGCTTGTAACGCTCGACTTCCGCATGAGCACCACCTGCCTGCATTCCGACGTCGTTCTGCCCACCGCGAGCTGGTACGAGAAGAACGACCTGAACACTACCGACATGCATCCGTTCATCCATCCGCTGTCGACGGCGGTGGACCCGGTCTGGCAATCGCGCAGCGACTGGGAGATCTACAAGGGCATCGCGCGCCGCTTCAGCGAGTTGTGCGAGGGACACCTCGGCGTCGAGCAGGACGTCGTGCTGCGTCCGTTGATGCACGATTCGCCCACCGAGCTCGGGCAGGCGTTCGATGTGCGCGAATGGAAGCGCGGCGAATGCGAGTTCGTGCCCGGCGTGACGGCGCCGCAGATCGACGTCATCGAGCGCGACTATCCGAACACGCATCGCCGCTACGTTTCGCTCGGGCCGCTGATGAGCCGACTCGGCAACTTCTCGAAGGGGCTGCAGTGGCCCACCGAGGAAGAGGTCGAGCTGCTGCGCCAGATCAACGGCACGGTGCGGCATGGCCCCACCGAGGGGCTGGCGAAGATCGAGACCGACATCGACGCCTGCGAGACGGTGATGGCGCTCGCGCCCGAGACGAATGGGCACGTGGCGATCAAGGCGTGGGAGGCGCTCTCGCAAGTCACCGGACGCGATCACGTGCACCTGGCGCTGCACCGCGGCGACGAGAAGATCCGCTTCCGCGACATCCAGGCGCAGCCGCGCAAGATCATCAGTTCGCCCACCTGGTCGGGGGTCGAGAGCGACAAGGTCTCGTACAACGCCGGCTACACGAACGTGCACGAGCTGATTCCGTGGCGCACGCTCACCGGGCGCCAGCAGCTGTATCTCGATCACGCGTGGATGCGCGACTTCGGCGAGGGATTCGTCGTCTATCGGCCGCCGGTCGATGGGAAGTCGCTCGCCGCGGTGGCGGGCAAGCGGCCCAACGGTCACCCCGAGATCGCGCTGAACTTCATCACGCCGCACCAGAAGTGGGGCATCCACTCCACGTACACCGAGAACCTGATCATGCTCACGCTCAGCCGCGGAGGGCCGATCGTCTGGATCAGCGAGATCGACGCGCAGCGCGCCGGCATCGTCGACAACGACTGGATCGAACTGTTCAACGTGAATGGCGCGCTGACCGCGCGCGCCGTGGTGAGCCAGCGCGTGCAGCAGGGCATGGTGATGATGTATCACGCGCAGGAGAAGATCGTGAACACGCCGGGCTCCGAGATCACCGGCCTGCGCGGTGGCATCCACAACTCGGTCACGCGCATCGTGATGAAGCCCACGCACATGATCGGCGGCTACGCGCAATTCAGCTACGGCTTCAACTACTACGGAACCGTCGGCTCGAACCGCGACCAGTTCGTGCTGCTGCGCAAGATGGACACGGTCGACTGGGTCGACGAGCCGGCGGGGGTTTCGGAGACCGCGCCTGCAGGCACGTCCACGACATCGGCGGGCGCCGCCACGGGCGTGCGGGAGGCGAGGCGATGAAGATCCGCGCGCAGATCGCGATGGTGATGAACCTCGACAAGTGCATCGGCTGTCACACCTGCTCGGTCACCTGCAAGAACGTCTGGACGAGTCGCGAAGGCCAGGAATACGCCTGGTACAACAACGTCGAAACCAAGCCCGGCATCGGCTATCCGAAGGACTGGGAGAACCAGGACCGCTGGAAGGGCGGCTGGATGCGCAAGGCCGACGGTTCGATCGTGCCGCGCCAGGGCGGCAAGTGGTCGCTGCTGATGAAGATCTTCGCGAACCCGTACCTGCCGCAGATCGACGACTACTACGAGCCCTTCACCTACGACTACGCGCACCTGCACGAAGCGCCCGAAATGAAGACCACGCCGACGGCCAGGCCGCGCAGCCTGATCACCGGCGAGCGCATGCAGAAGATCGAGTGGGGGCCGAACTGGGAGGAGATCCTCGGCGGCGAGTTCGAGAAGCGCTCCAAGGACCGCAACTTCGACGACATCCAGAAGGAGATGTACGGGCAGTTCCAGAACACCTTCATGATGTCGCTGCCGCGCATCTGCGAACACTGCCTGAATCCGAGTTGCGTGGCGTCGTGCCCGTCGGGTTCGATCTACAAGCGCGAGGAAGACGGCATCGTCCTGATCGACCAGGACAAGTGCCGCGGCTGGCGCATGTGCGTCTCGGGCTGTCCGTACAAGAAGATCTATTACAACTGGAAGAGCGGAAAGGCCGAGAAGTGCGTCTTCTGCTATCCGCGCATCGAAGCGGGGCACCCGACCGTCTGCTCGGAGACCTGCGTGGGCCGCATCCGCTATCTGGGCGTGCTGCTCTACGACGCCGACGGCATCGAGGCGGCGGCGAGCGTAGAGCACGACCGCGATCTCTACCCCGCGCAGCTCGCGCTCTTCCTCGATCCGAACGACCCGAAGGTGATCGCGCAGGCGCGCGCCGACGGCGTGCCCGATGCGTGGATCCAGGCCGCGCAGCGCAGCCCCACCTACAAGATGGCGATCGACTGGAAGATCGCGCTGCCGCTGCATCCCGAGTACCGGACGATGCCGATGGTCTGGTACGTCCCGCCGCTGTCGCCGATCTCGTCGGCGGCCAATGCGGGCGAGCTCGCGATGCGCGGGCAGTTGCCCGACGTCGAGTCGCTGCGCATCCCGCTGCAGTACCTGGCGAACCTGCTCACCGCCGGCGACACCGCACCGGTGGCGCGCGCACTCGAACGGATGATGGCGATGCGTTCGTTCCATCGCGAGCGGCGCATCGAGCAGCGCGACAACGTCTCCGTGCTCGAGCAGGTCGGCATGAGCGTCGAGCAGGCCGAGGACATGTACCGGCTGCTCGGCATCGCAAACTACGAGGATCGGTACGTGATCCCGACCACGCATCGTGAATATGCGGAGAACGCGTTCGAGCTGAAAGGCAGCTGCGGGTTCTCGTTCGGCAACGGGTGCTCGTCGGGATCGAGCGAGTCGCCGAGCCTGTTCGGGACGCCGGGGCGGCGGACCATTCCGATCAAGGCGAGGCTGTGACGATGAACGCACAGTGGGCGTTACGCGGCGTTGTGAAAACCGCCATGAACCCGCTGACCTGCCGCGCGCTTGCGCGGCTGCTCGGCTATCCGGACGACGCGTTGCGCGAGCAACTGCCCGAGCTGCGCAGCGTCTTCGAAGCCGAGCGCGCTTTCTCGTCGGACGCGCGTGTGGCGCTCGATTCACTCGTCGGCTGGCTGGCGGCGCGCGACCGCTACGAGGCGCAGGAGGCGTACGTGGACTGCTTCGATCGCGGCCGCTCGACCTCCCTGTGGCTGTTCGAGCACGTGCACGGCGATTCGCGCGAGCGCGGCCAGGCGATGGTCGATCTCGCTCGCACGTACGAGGCGGCCGAGCTGTATCTCGACGAAGGCGAGCTCCCCGATTACCTGCCGGTCGTGCTCGAGTTCGCGTCGACGCAGTCTGCGGCGATCGCGCGCTCGTTCCTGCAGGAGACCGCGCCGATCGTTGCGGCGCTTCAGGCGGCGCTGCTGCAGCGCGGCAGCCGCTATGCATTCGCGATCGGCGCCGTACTCGAGCTCGCGGGCGAGCGCGTCGGCTCGTGGACATTGCCGCCGCGCGCACGCGACGCGTCGGCAGTGTCGGGGCCAGGGTCGGCGCAGGAGTCGGCTTCGGCTTCGGCTTTCGCATCGACGCCGGTCGAGCTTCCCCTCGACGAGACCTGGGCCGAGCCTCCGGCCTTCGACGGTTGTTCGCTTGCCGGACAGAGCCGTCCCGCTGCCTCGCAGCCGATCCACATCGTACGAAGGCGCGAGGACGCCGCGCCGCCCGCCCCGGGCCCAGGAGCTTCGTCATGAACGGATTCGATCTCTTCTTCTTCGGCGTGTATCCGTACATCTGCCTGGCCGTGTTCTTTCTCGGCAGCCTCGTGCGCTTCGACGCCGGGCAGTACACGTGGCGCAGCGAATCGTCGCAGCTGCTCGATCGCGGACACCTGCGCTGGTCCAGCAATCTCTTCCACGTCGGCGTGCTGTTCCTGTTCTTCGGACACTTCTTCGGCATGCTGACGCCGCACTCGGTCTATTCGACTGTCATCGGCGCACCCGCCAAGCAGGTGCTCGCGATGGTCTCGGGCGGCATCGCCGGCCTGGCGGCGATCATCGGCATCTCGATGCTGCTCGCGCGACGGGTGAACGAGCCGCACGTGCGTCGGCAATCGCACGCGCGCGACTACGTGGTGCTCGGCCTGTTCTGGATCCAGTTGCTGCTCGGGCTTGCGACCATCCCGTTGTCCGCGCAGCATCTGGACGGTTCGATGATGATGGTGCTCGCGCAGTGGGCGCAGAGCATCGTCGTGCTGCAGCCGCAGCCGGGGCTCGTCGCGCCGACGAGCTGGGTCTTCAAACTGCACATGATCATCGGCATGACCGTGTTCCTGATCCTGCCGTTCACGCGGCTCGTGCACGTCTGGAGCGGTTTCGCCACGCTGTACTACGCATTCCGTCCTTATCAGGTGGTGCGCAGCCGGCGCATCTCGATCCCCGACGTGCCGGCCGAGCCGACGCGGCGCGGGACGGGGATGTGAGCGCGATGGTGGGTGACGACGGTACTGCTTTGCCCATGCGTGACGAAGGCGAGGGCGCCATCGCTCGCGGGACCGACGAAGGCGATCGGTTTGTCGCTTGGGTGAACGGTCGCGCGTTGCATCGGCCGGGCGAGTCGCTCGATGGCGGCACGTTGCGCCAGCGCGCGGGTACCGAGTTGCTTCGCCAGGCCGCACAGCGCGCCGGCCTGCTCGCTGCCGATGATCCCGCCGTCGATGACGGCGTGCCCAGCGAAGCGGCGGTGCTGGCGATCGAGGCGCTGCTCGAGCGCGAATTGCGCGTACCCGAACCGTCCGAGGAGGCGTGCCGGCGCCTGCATGCGCAGCATCCGGCGCGCTACGGCAGCGGCGAGCGGATTCACGCACGGCACGTGCTCTTCGCAGTGACGCCGGGTATCGATGTCGCGGCGCTGCTGGCGCACGCGGAGCCGCTGCTGCTGCAACTGCGGAGTCGCCGTCCGGGCCCGGAGGCCGACGAGGCCTTTGCAGCGGCTGCGCGCAGCCATTCGAATTGTCCGAGCGGCGAGCGTGGGGGCGATCTCGGCTGGTTGCGGCGCGAGGAGTGTGCGCCGGAATTCGCCAGCGAGATCTTCGGGCATCCGGGCATCGGCGTGCTGCCGCAACTCGTGCGCTCGCGTTTCGGGCTGCACGTGGTCGAGGTGCTCGAGCGTGACGCGGGCCCTGTGCCTGGGTTCGAAGAGGTGCGCGACGCGGTCGAGGCGGCGCTGCGTCGGCAGAGTTGGATCACCGCGCTGCGGCAGTACGTGCAGGTGCTCGCCGGCGAGGCGGTGTTGGAAGGCGTGGATCTCGATGCGGCGGATTCGCCGCTGGTGCAGTAACGCCGGCAGTCCGTGGCGCTGCGCGATGCAGCCGCGCCGCCTCACATGGCGATCGGCACCACCGCCGTCACCTCGATCTCGATCTTCGCGCGCGCTTCCATCAGCGCGACCACCTGCACCGCCGTCATCGCCGGGTAGTGCACGGTGCCTTCCGCGTCGGTCATGAACTCGTTGTATGCGGCGCCGAGCGCCTTGCCGCCGGAGAGGTAGTCGTTGCGGTCGGTCATGTACCAGTTCATCCGCACGATGTGCTCGGGTCCGCCGCCAGTCTCGGCGAGCACCGCGCGCACGTTGGCCAGTGCCTGCCGCACCTGGCCGACGAAGTCGTCGGTCTCGAACTCGCAGCGCTCGTTCCAGCCGACCTGGCCGGCCACCGAAACGACGGTGCCGCGCGCGGCGATGCCGTTCGCGTAGCCGCGGGGCTTGGTCCAGCCTGCGGGCTGCAGGACGGTCTTGTGCATCCGATGATCTCCTGTTGCATCGTCGAAAAATTACTTTAAACTTGAAGTAACTAACGTGCAACCATCACGCGCAACCCATAACGCGCAACAAGCCGCGTTTCACTACGGCGCGCAACTGCGCGCTGCACAGGTGGAGACCTCATGCGAATCGACGTCATCGGCGGCGGCCCCGCCGGCCTGTACTCCGCAATCCTGCTGAAGAAGTCCTTTCCCGATGCGCACATCGACGTCGTCGAGCGCAATCGTCCCGACGACACCTTCGGCTTCGGCATCGTGCTGTCGGACGAGACGCTCGGCCACCTCGAGGCGGCCGACGAACCGACGCATCGCGCGATCGCCGCGAATTTCGCGTACTGGGACGACATCCACATCCAGTACAAGGGCAACCTGATGAAGTCGTCCGGGCACGGCTTCTCGGGCATCGGCCGGCTCGCGTTGCTGCAGATCCTGCAGCGCCGCTGCGCCGAACTCGGCATCGATGTGCGCTACCGCACCGAGGATGCGGGTGCGCGCACGCACCTGGGCGCCGACCTCGTCATTGCCGCCGACGGCATCAACAGCGCCGTGCGCGAAGCGTGGAAAGCCGATTTCGCGCCATCGATCGACCAGCGCACGAACCGCTTCGTCTGGCTCGGCGCGAACATGTCGCTGCCCGGCTGCTTCTACTACAGCTTCCGCGAGGACGAGCACGGCGGCATCTGGAACATGCACGCCTACCAGTACCGGCCGGGGGAGTGCACGATCGTCATCGAGACGACGAACGGGGCCTTTCTCGCTTCGGGCCTGGGTGTGGAGGACGAGGCTGCCACCGTCGCGTGGGTCGAGCGGCTGTTCGCCGACGACCTGAAGGGCGCGCGTGTGCTGAACAACCGCTCGTTCTGGCGCCAGTTCCCGACGATTTCGTGTGCCACCTGGCGCCACCGGGAAGAGGACACGCAGTTCGTGCTGCTGGGGGACGCCGCGCACACCGCGCATTTCTCGATCGGCTCCGGAACAAAACTCGCGCTCGAGGACGCGATCGCGCTGCACACGGCAATCGTCGCCAACGTGACCGACTCGATGCGCGGCGAGACGCTCGCGCAGGTGATGGACCGCGCGCTCGCCGCCTACGAGGAAGCGCGCCGCGACGAAGCGGGGCGCATCCAGCATTCGGCCAACGTCTCGCTCGTCTGGTTCGAGAACGTTCGCCGCTTCTGGCACATGCATCCGATGCAGTTCGCGGTGTCGCTGCTCACGCGCAGCAAGCAGATCACCTACGAGAACCTGCGGCTGCGCGATCCGTCGCTGGTCGAACGCGCCACCGAGTGGTGGAACCGCGAGCAGGCCGAAGCGCTCGGCATCGAACTCGCTCCTGTGCACGCCGCCAACGGCGCGGCACGCGGCAACGGTGCGGCTCGGGCGAGCAGCGCGGGCGCGGCGGGTGCAACTCATGCTGTTGCCCGTCACGGTCCGGCGGCGACCACGGCGCCGGCGACCGCGCGCGGCGCGAACCCATCCTGGCTTTCCGCGCCACCGATGTTCGCCCCCTTCCGCCTGCGCGACATGTGGGTGCCGAACCGCGTCGTCGTCTCGCCGATGGCGCAATACTCGGCCGTCGACGGAATGCCCGGCGACTGGCATCTCGTGCATTACGGTTCGCGTGCGCTCGGTGGCGCGGGGCTCGTCTTCGTCGAGATGACGTGCGTGTCTCCCGAGGGGCGCATCACGCCCGGATGCACGGGGCTGTGGAACGAAGAGCAGGCCGACGCGTTTCGCCGCATCGCCGACTTCGTGCACGCGAACACCGCATCGAAGCTGTGCATGCAGATCGGCCACGCCGGTCGCAAGGGCTCGACGCAACTCGGCTGGGAGCAGAGCGACTGGCCGCTGCCGGAAGAGGGCGCCCAGCGGAACTGGCCGCTGCTGTCGCCGTCGCCGATTCCGTATCGCGAAGGCGTGAACCAGGTGCCGCGCGAGATGACGCGCGCCGACATGGACCGCATCGTCGAGCAGTTCTGCCGCTCGGCGATCCTCGCCGATCGCGCCGACTACGACATGCTCGAGTTGCACATGGCGCATGGCTATCTGCTTGCGAGCTTCCTGTCGCCGATCACGAACCGTCGCACCGATGCCTACGGCGGCGATCTCTCCGCACGCCTGCGCTTCCCGCTCGAAGTCCTGGAGGCCGTGCGCGCCGTGTGGCCGAAGGAGAAGCCGTTGAGCGTTCGCGTCTCGGCCACCGACTGGATCCCGGGTGGCACCACCGGCGCCGACACGGTGGAGATCGCGCGCGCGATGAAGGCTGCCGGCTGCGATCTCATCGACGTCTCCACCGGTCAGACCGATCCCGCAGCACGTCCCGTGTACGGGCGGATGTACCAGGCGAGCTTCGCCGAGCAGGTGCGCCTCGAAGCCGGAATCGCCACGGTGGCCGTCGGCGCGATCACGACGGCGGACCAGGTGAACACGCTGCTGCTCTCCGGGCGCGCCGACCTCGTCGCGCTCGCCCGTCCGCACCTGGCCGATCCGTACTTCACGTTGCACGCCGCGGCGGAGCAAGACTTCCGCGGCATCGGCTGGCCGGTGCAGTACCACAACGGCGCCGTGCAACTGCACACGACGATGCAACGCGCCCGCGAGGAGGCCGCGCGCAAGGCGCAGGAGCCGGCGCGCCGCCGTCCGGCGCCGACGGCGCAGTCGGAGTCGCAGGCGCACGCTGTCGGCTCCGGGGACGATCGCTCGCAGCGTCTGTCGGCCTGAAGTCGATGGGCATGCAACTTGCGTTTCGCCTGTCGAATCGGCCGTCGCCCGACGGCCGAACGAGAGGCTGCGATGCGAGGCTTGCTGCTCGTCCTGTTCTGGCCCGATGCGGTATGGAGGCACTTGCGCGAGTCTCCGTTGCGGCCGGGCCGACTGATCTTCCGGCTCGCGGTGCCGCTGACGCTCGCCTGCGCGTTCGCGCTGCAGATCGGCACCGGCCGCTTCAACGTCGATGCCGCCGGCGCCGGCGCGCGGATCGAGCCGATCACCGCGCCGATCTTCTTCGCGACATGGCTGGGCGCCGTGCTCGCGATGGCGGTCGCCTTTACGCTGTTGGCGCCGAGTTGCAGAGGACGACGCGACTTCACACTGAGCCTGAACCTTGCGTTTTTCGGGCTCGCGCCCGTGTGGCTCGCGTCGCTCGCGTCGGTGGCGGTCTCCGTGGCCGCGCTCGGGCCGTTCGCGCTCGCGTGGTCGGGCTACCTGCTGCTCGTGGGCGCGCGGACCCTGCTCGACGTGGGCGACGAGGAAAGCGGAGAATTCCTGATCGGTTCGGGGGCCGCGATGATCGTCGCGACGAGCGTCTGGGGACTCGCCCTGGGTTCGTTCGCATTCCAATGAATCGGTGACGCAGCCGGTGCGAACGGAGAGCCCGATGAGCAGCGAAGCAAGCAACGACGCGCGCGAGCGGCAGGTGGCGATCTTCGCCGGCGGTTGCTTCTGGTGTCTGGAACCTGCGTTCCTCGAACTGCGCGGCGTGCTCGCCGTCGAGCCGGGCTACACCGGCGGACACGTGCGCAACCCCAGTTACGAGGCGGTATGCGGTGGAGACACCGGACACGCCGAAGCCGTGCGCATCGAGTTCGACCCGCGCCAGGTGAGCTATCGCGAACTGCTCGACGTCTTCTTCGGCATCCACGACCCCACGACGCCGAACCGGCAAGGCCACGACGTCGGCACGCAGTACCGCTCTGCGATCTTCACGATCGACGAGTCGCAGCGGCGCGAGGCGCTCGACGCGATCGCGCGCCTGGAGAGCGGAGAGGACAACGAAGGAACGCCGGTGTTCGATGCGCCGATCGTCACCGAAGTCGTTCCCTTCACCGAGTGGTACCCCGCCGAGAGCTACCACCACCGCTATTACGAGCGCAATCCGTACCAGGGGTATTGCGCTGCGGTGATCTCGCCGAAGATGGCAAAGTTCCGCCGCCGGTTCGCCGCACTGCGCGCCGGATGACGACGCCGGGCAGCCCTTTTTGCCGCGAGTCGGCGAAGCCTTCGGTAGACTGCTTTTCCGTCATTTCACAGCGCAGGGGATATGCATGCGGCGAATCCTGCAGGTGCTGGGCGCACTCGCGCTCGCGATCGGCCTGAGCGGCTGCGGCTACAACGAAATCCAGTCGGCCGACGAGGCGACGAAGTCGGCCTGGTCGGAGGTGATCAACCAGTACCAGCGGCGCGCCGACCTCATCCCCAATCTCGTCGAGACGGTGAAGGGCTACGCGCAGCAGGAGCGCGACGTCCTGCTCGGCGTCACCGAGGCGCGCTCGCGCGTCGGACAGGTGCAGGTCAATCCCGACAATCCGGCGTCACTGCAGCAGTTCGAGCAGGCGCAGGGCAGCCTCACCAGCGCATTGTCGCGACTGCTCGTCGTTGCCGAGAACTACCCGCAGTTGAAGTCGGACCAGAACTTCCGCGAACTGCAGGCGCAACTCGAAGGCACCGAGAACCGGATCACCGTCGCGCGCAAGCGCTACATCGACGCCGTGCAGAACTTCAACGTGCTGGTGCGCCGCTTCCCGGTGAACCTCACTGCGATGGTCTTCGGTTATGAGCCGAAGCCGCAGTTCACCGTCGCAGACGAGGGCGCGATTTCGCGTCCGCCCGCCGTCGACTTCAACCGGCCGCAGGGCGCGACGAAGTGACGAGGACGGCGTACCCCGTTGCCGCCGTGTCGGCGGCGGCGGGGCACGCGGTGCTCGCGCTGCTCGCGGCGCTGGCCTTCCTGTGCCTGTTCGCGTCGCATGCTGCCGCGCAGGACCTCGTCGCGGTTCCGCCGCTGCAGGGCCGCGTCAACGATCTCACCGGCACGCTGAGCGAGCAGCAGCGCCAGTCGCTCGACGATGAACTCGCCGCACTCGAGCAGCGCAAGGGATCGCAGATCGCGATCCTGATCGTTCCCACGACGCAGCCGGAAGCGATCGAGCAGTACAGCATCCGCGTCGCCGAGCAGTGGAAAATCGGACGCGGAAAGGTGGACGGACAGAGCGTCGACGACGGCGTGCTGGTCGTCGTCGCGAAGAACGATCGGCGCGTGCGCATCGAGGTCGGCTACGGGCTCGAAGGTGCGATCCCCGATGCCTGGGCGAAGCGGATCATCGACGAATCGATCGCGCCGCGCTTCCGCCAGGGCGACTACTACGGCGGCCTGAAGGCGGCGGCCGACGATCTCGTGCGGCTGATCGACGGCGAGGCTCTGCCGCCCGCGTGGAGCGGACAGGCACGCGGCGAGAGTCCGTCGCAGGGCACCGACTGGGTGGCGCTGCTGATGGGCGCCTTCGTTGTCGGCGTCATCGTGCGCTCGATTTTCGGGCGCGTATTCGGCTCGGCGCTCGGTGGCACGCTCGGCGGCGTCGCCGCCTGGGTCGGAGGAGCGTCGGCGCTGCTCGCCGGCGTCGGCGGCTTCTTCCTGTTCCTCGTGCTGCTGTCGATGTTCTCCACCGGCGCACCGATGGGCCGTACCGGCCGACACACCTGGCGCACCGGGCCTGGCGGCTTCCCCGGCGGGTGGGGCGGAGGCTGGGGCGGAGGAGGCGGCTTCGGCGGTGGGGGCGGCTTCCGCGGAGGCGGCGGTGGCTTCGGCGGCGGCGGCGCCTCCGGCGGCTGGTGACCGAGGCGGCGATGGCACGGACGATCGCACGCTGGTGGGCGCATATGCGGCACGGCACGTTCAGCGCGCGCCGCGCCTTTCCGGATGCGGCGCTCGCTCGTATCGAGCAGGCGATCGAGCGCAGCGAGCAGGAGCACACGGCCGAACTGCGCTTCGCGATCGAGGCGTCGCTGCCGATCGAGGACGTCCGCCACGGCCGCTCGCCGCGCGAACGTGCGCTCGAGGTGTTCGCCAACACCGGCGTCTGGGACACCGAAGCGAACAACGGCGTGCTGCTCTACGTGCTGCTCGCCGACCACGCGGTCGAGATCGTCGCCGACCGCGCGGCCGCAGCGAGAATCGACGACGGTTACTGGCGCGAGATCTGCACGGCGTTGAGCGACGCGTATCGCGGGGGCGATTTCGAAGCCGGCACGCTGGCCGCGATCGAGCGCATCGGGCGGCTGCTCACGGCGGCTTTTCCGCGCGGGGCGGGGACGCGCGATGTCGATGAGTTGCCGAATCGGCCGTTGGTGCTCTGAAAGTCTGCGCCGCGCGCGCCTCTACCGCGCGTATAACGCCGGCCTTGCGGCGTTCAACGGAGCGAGCAATTGCTCGACGCGTTCGCCGACGTCCAGCAGCGCTTCGTCCGCGTCGAAGCCGCCGACCAGTTGCAGCCCCACCGGCAGCGGCGTGCCGCCCGGGATCCGGCTCGCGAATCCCGCCGGCAGCGTCAGCGCCGGATGGCCGCTGACGGTGATCCGATAGCAACTCGCGACCCAGTCGATGTAGGTGCGCAGCGGCTCGCCGTCGATCTCGGTGGGATAGGCGACGTCGATCGGGAAGGGCAGCACCTGCGCGGTGGGCAGCAGCCACGCATCGACGCCCGCGACGAAGCGCGCGACGCGCTCGAAGATCGCCGACCGCACGCGTGTGGCTGCGGCGAGGCGTGCGACGTCGAGCGCCAGGCCCTGCTCGATGTTCCAGGCGACCGTGTCCTTCAGTCGCGCGCGGTCGGTCTGGTACAGCTCGGCCCAGTTTTCGACGAAGTGCTCGGCGCGCAGCACCTGGAAACAGTCGTCTGCGCCGGACAGGTCGGGCCATGCTTCGACGAGCTCGACGCCGCATTCGCACAGCCGCTCGATCGCTCGCTCGATCGCAGCGCGGACGGCGGCTGCAACGGGCATCGAGCCGCCGCAGTCGATCGACCACGCGAGCCGCAGCGGGCGCGACGCGCGTTCCGCGCGTTGCCGGGTCTCGCACTCCCAGTCATCGAGCCATTCCGCTAGCGGGCGTCGCGCGGCGGGCGTACGGATCGCGCGGTGCGCGATGCGCAGATCGGCGACGCGCGCGCCCAGCGCGCCGATCTGGTTCAGCGTGCCGAAGACGTTCGGTGCGTTGCGAAGTGCAGGCTCGGCCGTCGAGCTCGGCCGCATCCCGACGACCCCGCAAAAGCTCGCCGGATTGCGCAGGCTGCCGCCCAGGTCCGAGCCGTCGGCAACGACCGTCATCCCGCAGGCGAGCGCCGCAGCGCCGCCGCCGGTCGAGCCACCGACTGTCAGCGACGGATCGAATGGATGGCGCGTTGCGCCGAACACCGGATTGAAGGTCTGAGCGCCGGCGGCGAACTCGGGCGTGTTCGACTTTGCGATCAGCAGTGCGTCGGCGTCGAGCACGCGCTGCACGACCGGGTCGTTCGCGGTCGGAATGTGATCGGCGAAGATCGGCGAGCCCCAAGTCGTCCGCAGCCCGGCCGTGGCATGCGTGTCCTTCGCGCAGTAGGGCAGGCCGGCGAGCGGGCCTACCGCGTCACCGCGCGCGATGCGCTCGCCGATCGCGTCCGCCGCCGCGCGCGCCGTGTCACGATCGACGCGCGTGGGAAGCGCGTTGACGACGTCGCCGTGCGCGTCGATCGCCGCGAAGCAGCGCTCGAGCAGCGCGCGAGGCGAGTCCTCGCCGCCGTGGAACGCGCGCAGCAGCGCGGGGATGGGTGCATGGAAGGGAAAGCGGCGATCGTTCATCGGAGGCGATGGTATAAGAGACGGGGACACCAGCCGCACCGCATCGATGATCGAGACGATTCCCTCCCGCAACGTGCTCGGCGGGCCGCTGCTCGCCTGCTCCTACGATCCCCTCACTGGATTCCTTCGCACCGGCTGTTGCGAAGCCGACAGCGAGGACCTCGGGCAGCACACGGTTTGCGTGCGCGTCGACGAGGCCTTCCTCGCGTTCTCGGTCGCACACGGCAACGACCTCGTCACCCCACGACCCGAATGGCGCTTCGCCGGCCTGAAGCCGGGCGATCGTTGGTGCCTGTGCGCGGCGCGCTGGCTCGAAGCGTGGCGGGCGGGCGCCGCGCCTCCGGTCGTCCTCGAAGCCACGCACGAGGCGGCGCTGCGCGTCGTTCCGATCGACGCGCTGCGCGCGCATGCGTGGAGCGGCCAATGAAGGTGCTCGTCGTTCCGGTCACGCCGTTCCAGCAGAACTGCTCGGTGCTCGTCTGCGAGGAAACGCTGCGCGCCGCCGTCGTCGACCCGGGCGGCGATCTCGACCGCATCGAGGCGGCGCTGACCGCGCAGGGTGCGCGCCTCGAGAAGGTGCTGCTTACGCACGGCCACATCGACCACTGCGGACAGGCGGGCGTCTTCGCGCAACGGCACGGCGTGCCGATCGAAGGCCCGCACGAGGAAGACCGCTTCTGGATCGCGCAACTCGGCGAGCAGGGGCAGATGTTCGGCATGCGCGGCGCCGCGAGCTTCGAGCCCGACCGCTGGCTCGTCGACGGCGACACCGTCTCGTTCGGCCGGCAGACGCTCGAGGTGCTGCACACGCCCGGACACACGCCGGGGCACGTTGTCTTCTTTCACCCGAAACGGCGCGTGGCGATCGTCGGTGACGTGCTGTTCCAGGGTTCGATCGGCCGCACCGATTTCCCGCGCGGCGACCATGCGACGCTGATCGAATCCATCAAGGGCAAGCTATGGCCGCTCGGTAACGACGTGACCTTCGTGCCGGGGCACGGGCCGGTGTCGACGTTCGGGGACGAGCGGGCGGGGAATCCGTTTGTGGGGGATGGGGTGGCTGGGGGCTGACGCTGGCTCGCCCGTACGTCGCACCGAGCGCCGGAGCTTAGCGCCTCGCCCCGCCCCGCGAATCCTTCAGGCTCACCGCCCGGTTGAACACTGGTCGCCCCGCCCGATGATCGACGCGATCCGCCACGAAGTACCCGTGCCGTTCGAACTGCCAGCGTGACTCCGCTCGGGCCTCGGCCAGGCCCGGCTCCAGCTTCGCTTGCACCACGCTCTTGGACTGCGTGTTCAGCGAATCAAGCGGGTCGGTTCCGCCCGCCCCCGGCTGCGCTTCCGTGAAGAGGCGCTCGTACAGCCGCACCTCCGCATCGACGGCCGCACGAGCCGCCACCCAGTGCAGGTTGCCCTTCACCTTGTATGCATCGGCCCCTGGCGTTCCCGACTTCGAATCGAGGAAGGCGTTCGCGTGGACGGCGACGACGTTGCCGTCGGTGTCTTTCTCGCAGCCGGTGCACTCGACGACGTAGCCGTAGCGCAGGCGCACGCGGTTGCCCGGATAGAGCCTGAAGAAGCCCTTCGGCGGCGCCTCGACGAAATCCTCGCGCTCGATCCACAGCTCGCGCGCGAACGGAAAGTGCCGCCGGCCGAGTTCGGGTTGCTGCGGATGTACCGGCGCCTCGCAGTCTTCCACCCGATCCTCGGGCCAGTTGTCGATCACGAGCCTCAAAGGATCGAGCACCGCCGCCGCGCGCGGCGCTTTCGGCTCGAGGTCGTCGCGCAGCGCCTGCTCGAGCGCGCTCATCTCGATCCACGCGTCCGACTTCGTCACGCCGATCCGCTCGCAGAACAGGCGAATCGACTCGGGCGAATAGCCGCGCCGGCGCAGGCCCGCGATCGTCGTCATCCGCGGGTCGTCCCAGCCGTCCACCGCGCCGCTGCGCATGAGCGCCTGCAGCTTGCGCTTGCTCGTGATTGTGTATTCGAGATTGAGCCGCGCGAACTCGATCTGCTGCGGCAGCGGTCGCGCGAAGAAGCCGCCCTCGGCCAGCCGCTCGAGCAGCCATTCGTACAGCGGCCGATGATCCTCGAACTCGAGCGTGCACAGCGAGTGCGTGATGTTCTCCAGCGCGTCCTCGATCGGATGCGCGTAGTCGTACATCGGGTACAGGCACCATCGCTCGCCGGTGCGATGGTGCTCGGCGAAGCGGATCCGATAGAGCGCCGGGTCGCGCAGGTTCACGTTCGGCGAGGCCATGTCGATCTTCGCGCGCAGCAGTTGCGTGCCTTCTGCATGCTTGCCGCCGCGCATCTCGCGCAGCAGGCGCAGGTTTTCGTCGGGTGAGCGGTCGCGAAACGGCGAGTTGCGTCCCGGCTCGGTGAGCGTGCCGCGGTGCGCGCGCACCTCGTCGGCGCTCTGCGAGTCTACGTAGGCGTGGCCTGCCTGTACGAGCCACTCGGCCATCTCGTAGAACCAGTCGAAGTAGTCGCTGGCGAAATAGAGGTTGTCTTCCTGCGCGTCCTTCCATTCGAAGCCGAGCCAGTGCACGGCCTCGATGATCGAGTCGACGTATTCCTGCTCTTCCTTTTCCGGGTTCGTGTCGTCGAAGCGCAGGTGGCACCGGCCGGCGTATTCGGCGGCCAGGCCGAAGTTCAGGCAGATCGACTTCGCGTGGCCGATGTGCAGGTAGCCGTTGGGTTCCGGAGGGAAGCGGGTGCGGATGGGGGCGGGATCGACTGGCGCGCCGTACTGCGCGGCGAGCGGGCCGGGGCGGCCGGCCCACGGGCGGCCAGCGTGCCTGTTCGTCCGCAGGTCGTCCTGGATGATCGCGCGGATGAAGTGGCTGGGTGCCGGACCGGCGTCGTGCGAGGGATTTCGAGCTTCGGCCGGGACGTCGGTCATGGAGTTGCGAGATGGATCTTGAATAACCCTCAATTGTATCGACGCGTGATCGCCGAGGAGGCACTGCGCGATCGTCTCTCCCACCGATGGCACTAGACGTTGTAGCGCAGCGCATCGACGACCGGAATGCGAGTGACCCGCGCCGCCGGGACGAGCGACGCAAGCACCGCGCCGGCGAAGCCCACGACCGCCGACCAGAGGACGAGATCGGGGGCGAGCCGGATCGCGGCACGGTAGCCGGCATTCGCGTTCGGCGGCGGAGGCATCGGAATGCCGATCGCCGAAACCACGACGGCGAGCAGTGCGCCGAGAACGCAGCCGAGCAGAGCGCCGGCGAGTCCGAGCAGGGCGCTCTCGACGACGACGAGGCCGAAGATCTCGCGCGAGCGGCTGCCGAGCGAACGCATCGTTCCGAACTCGCCGATGCGCTCGAAGGCGCTCATGTTCACGCTGTTCGCCACCCCGAGCAGCACCATTGCGAGGATGATCAGCTGAAGCACGCCGAACTGCGTTTCGTACAACTGCACGGTCTTCTCGAAGAAATCGTTCAACTGAACCCAGGTTCGCACCTCGATCGGTTGACCCGCGAAGCGTGCACCGAGCGCGTCGGCGAAGCGGTCGGTGTTCGCGGTGCGCTTCAGTTCGACGACGAGCGTGTTCGCGCCATCGGCGCCGACGAGTTCCTGCGAGGCCTCGAGCGGGATACGCACGGCGCGCGCGTCGAAATCCCGCGAGAAGGTCTGGAATATGCCGATGATCTCGAAGTCGAGCGTGTTCAGCGCGCCGTCGACGGTGTTCGACAGCAGCGTCACGCGATCGCCAGGTCCGACGTCGAGCGCCTTCGCGACGCCGTCGCCGATCATCACGCCGAACGCGTCGGCCGCTGCGAGCGATCGTCCTTCGAGGATTTTCAAGTAGCTGCCGAGCCGAGCCTCCTGTTCGGGCTGAACGCCTTCGCCGACGACCGGCCAGTCGGTGTGTCCGTTGTTGAGCAGCGCGGAGAACTGGGTGCGCATCAGCACCTGCGCGACCTCGGGCTGCTGTGCGATCTGCCCGGCGAGGTGTGCCGCGTCGTCGAGCCGATATTTCTCCGGGAAGCGCGAGCCGCTGCTGAAGAAATCGGCGCGAGCGAGCTGGATATGCCCCGACTGCGAGTGGATCAGCGCTTCGCCGAGTTGCGCGTACAGGTCACGAACGAAGCCGCCACCCAGGATCAGGGCGGCGACGCCGAAGGCGACCGCAGCGAGCGTGGCCAGTGTCCGGCCCTTCTGGCGCGAAACGTTGCGCAGGGCGAGCTTCAGCATCGGCGGCTCACGCACGGTTGTGCCGCAACGCATCGACAATGACCATGCGCGATGCCTTCCATGCCGGGTACGCGCTCGCCGCGAGCGTCGTGACGACGGCGAGGACGATCGCGTCGACGATCATCGACGGCGTGACGAGGATCTCGCCGGTGTAGCCGTGGCTCATGCCCGGCGGGGGCGGAACCGGAATACCGATCGCCGAGATCAGGGCCGCGATCGCGAGACCGAGCAGTGCACCGAGCACGGCACCGGCGATCGCGACGACCGCTCCCTCGAGCACGAAGCGGCGCAGCACCGAACATCGATCGGCCCCGAGCGCCATCGCCGTTCCGATTTCCCCCGTGCGCGAGAGCACGCTCATCGTCAGCGTATTCGAGATCAGCAGCACGATCAGCAGGCCGATCACGACCTTCATGAAGCCCACCTGCTTGCCGAAGAGCGCCGCGCTCTTGTTGTAGAAGTCCGCACGCTCCCACCACGGCACGACCTCGTAGCGATCGGCGGGCAGGATCGCGCGCACTGCATCGACCGCTTCCTGCGTGCGTGCGGTGTCGTCGAGGAACACCACGAAGCTTTGCGCGCCCTGCACGCGCGCGAGCCGCTGAGCGTCCGCCAGCGGCAGGCGTAGTGCCGCATCGTCGAAGGCCTTGCTGACGGTCGTGAAGGTCCCTTTCACCTCCGCCTCGATGGCGTTGATGCCGCCCCCCGGACTGTTGAGCATCATCACGACGCGCTCGCCGGGGTGAACGCCGATGTTCGATGCGAGTCCGGAACCAAGCGTGACGGCATTGCGGTCGTCGGGCCCGAAATCTCTTCCTTCACGAACGACAATGCTCTGCCCGGGTTCGGCCTCGTGGCGCGGATCGATCCCTTCGCCGACGAAAGGCAGGGTAGCGTCGCCGAAGCTGACGAGCCCCTGCAACGACAGGCGCGGCGCGATCGATCGCACATGTTTCAATGCTGAAACGGCGTCGGATTCGGGTTTCGGCAACTCGAACACGAAGGCGTAAGGGTCCGAGGTTCCTTTTTCACTGTAGCCTGCGAGGTGGATCTGCAGGTGCCCGAGCTGCGAACGGATCATCGACTCCCGATAGAAGAAGAAGTTCCACTCGATGAAGCCGGTGGCGAGCAGCAGCGCGGTAACGCCGCTCGCGACGGCCGAGAGCGCGAAGCTCGAGCGTCGCCAGTGACGGAACACGTTACGGCTCGCGAGGCGGAGATCTGCCAACAGGGCATGCATGACGCGGATCGTACTGCGGCGGGCCTCGCACCCGTTCACGGAGACAGCCTGCGCGGCGCCGCTCGTCCGCTCGCCCGCTGGTTTCCGACATGACTTGCGATAATTGACGGTGATGAACGACAGTACCGCCGCCCCGTTCAACTACTCGAGCGCCTTCTCCCGAAACATCGGGTGGGTGACTCGCGACGAACAGGCAAGGCTGCGCGCGAAGCGCGTCGCGATCGCCGGGATGGGCGGGGTGGGTGGCGCGCATCTGCTCACGCTGGCCCGGCTGGGCATCGGCGCCTTCAATGTTTCCGACTTCGATACTTTCGACATCGTCAATCTGAATCGGCAGGCCGGCGCGATGCTGCGCACAATGGGCAGGCCGAAGGCGCAGGTGCTTGCCGAAATGGCGGAGCAGATCAACCCGGACGTCTCGATCCAGGTTCAGAACGACGGTGTCCACTCAGGCAACGTCGATCGCTTTCTCGAAGGCGCCGACCTCTACATCGACGGACTCGATTTCTTCGCCTTCGAAGCCCGCAAACTGATCTTCGCCGAATGCGAACGAAGGCGGATCCCGGCAGTCACCGTCGCACCGCTCGGCATGGGTGCTGCGCTGCTCAGCTTCGTACCGGGCGGCATGAGCTTCGAGCGGTATTTCCGCTGGAACGGTTGCGACGAAGACGAGATTGCGATCCGCTTTCTCGTCGGGCTTTCGCCGGCAATGCTGCAGCGAAGCTATCTCGTCGATCCCGACGCCGTCGATCTCGTCGCGCGCCGCGGCCCCTCCACTGCGATGGCTTGTGAATTGAGTGCGGGGATCGCGGCGACGGAGGCGCTGAAACTTCTGCTGGAGCGTGGCAAGGTGCTGAGCGCTCCGTGGGGGATGCAGTTCGACGCCTACCGGAACCGGGTCAGGCGAACCTGGCGGCCGGGCGGGAACGGAAATCCGATTCAGCGCATCGCGATCGTAATCGCCAGGCGCCAGCTGGCGGCGATGCGACGAGCACAGGGGGGTGCCGCTGGCGCAATCTGACGCTGGAACGAAAAAGGCCCCGATCGCTCGGGGCCTTTCGTGCGTGCCGCCTGAACTTAGCTGGCGCGACGGCGTGTTCCGGCGCCTAGGCCGAGAGCGGCCAAGCCGATCAACGCCAAGGTACCGGGCTCGGGGACGCGTTGAAAGACTGTGTCAGCTGAACCGTTCAAGAGTTGCGACGCACCCACTACGATCGGGAAGCCATTGAACTGGCCAGTAGTGATCGCCATGTCGTAGAACGGCGCCGGCACGGTGAAGAATGACGTTCCAGCGGGATCGGTCAGAGTGAAGCTCGTGGTTTGACCGAAACTCCCGCAGTTGTTGCTCCCGGAGCACGTCAGACTGCCGTTGCCAATGATCGCTGCGCCGGTCGCAATCAGTACGTCGCCCGTAACCGGGGTTACGCCCCATGGAAGGGCAGTCGCCGGCGCCGAGAACGTCGTATCCATGTTGGGATCAATCCAAACCATCAGAGAACCGCCGGGATCGAGGCTGAACGACGTCTCGGTGCCGACCGTGGAATAGGTTCCACTTCCGGTAAACGTCGCGTACAACTGGTAATCGTTGTTGATTCCCGTGCCGAGAACGTTCGTCGGCCCGTTAAAGAACTGGCCAAAGTTCACCAGCAACGAGAGGTCGAAAGTCGACCCGGAGGTGAAGGTAATTACCTCGTTATAGCCGCCGGTAATCTTGTCGGCCTCGAACGTGGTACCGCCGTATGCCGTCGCGTCGACGGTGAATTGCGGGAACGCATTGGCCGAACTGGCTGCCAAAACAGCGCTGGCCGCGATCGCTGCTGCTGAGACGAAAGTTTTGAGAGTCATGGTTGCTCCGAAGGATCGAGACGGTGCTGCACTCTACCGAAGCAACTGTCGTGCCATCTTTAGGAAACCATTAGAGATCAATGTCTTAGTATCTTCGTCGAGTGCTCTTTCACCCGTCACCGTAAAATTATTCGACAAGCAGTCGCCGCCCTTCTCGGCTCTCGAATGCATTCTGGCAAAGTGGCGGCGGTCATCTAAGGAAACGGAGTGACGATGCCAACCTCATCCGCCGGAAAGAGCCGCGACGAGATCGCCGAGGCGTACTCGGCGCCGCCTTGGTGGTACGACGTACGTGGCTTCTTCATTCTGACTTTTGCCTACAACAGCACGCTGTGGAACCAGTTGCGCTTCTTCGGACCGAATTTCGGCCCGCGGCATCTCGAAGTTGCCTGCGGCAGCGGGACATTGCTCGAACTGATGCTGAGGTGGCGCAAGTGGAAGCGGTTGCCTGAACGATCGATCGCGGCGATCGACTACGCCGAATCGATGCTGGCAGGCGCGCGCCGGCGTTTTGCGGCGCAACCGAACGTCGAGATCCGGCATGCCGATGCTGCAGCGCTGCCATACGCCGATGCGCAGTTCGACACTGCGAACATCGCAAACGCCGTTCACTCCTTCCCCGAGGTGGATGCGGCGTTGCGGGATGTATTCCGTGTGCTGAAGCCCGGCGCGACGCTCGCTGCGAACGTGCTGCTCTTTCCGCGCACGCTCGAACCGTTCCGTTCCATCGCAGAGCGGATCAACCGATGGGGGATCCGCAAGGGGATTCTCTATACGCCGTATCGCAGCGAAGACATTCGCGCACGATTCGAATCGGCCGGCTATGAGATCCTGTCGGAGTCGATCTCCGGGAACTGCTACAACGTGTTCGCGCGGCGGCCTTTCGTGAAATGAAGCAGTACGATCGTCGCGTCCGTTTCGTCAGCGCTCAACCGAGCTCCCGTAACCGCCCGCAGATTCCATCCTCTTCTCTCTGCGAAAACGCCAACGGGTAGAGCGAGCGGATCGTCTGCGCGAGCTCCCGATGCCCACCATACAGCGCGATCTGCTTTTCACAATACGCCAGATCCAGCCGAAGCAGCACCGCCGGCGCGTTCACCCTCGGGCAGGTGCGCTCCTCCCCGAGCACCTCGAATCCCAGCATTGCTCGATAGAACCGCACATGCCGGGGATTCACCTCGATCAGCAGGTCCGTGCACCGCGCGAAGCGCCGCGCATACATGTAAGCGATGTGAAACATCATCGCCAGCACGTCGCGTGACTGCTCGTTGCGATCCACCGCCAGCCGGGTGAACTCGCACAGTCGTGCCCCGGAGGCGCGCAGCCGGTCGAGTTCGTCGCCGTACAGCGAATCTGCGAGCAGCTTCTGCTTCGAGTCGAAGCCGATCGAGATCGTCGACAGTGCCCGCTCGCGGTCCGAGGCGACGATCGTGATCGGCTGCCGATTCTCGGCAATGGGCGACACCGAGTACCCGCGCCACCCGTACATTTTCTCGATCAGGTAGCTTGCCGAGCTGCGCTCGCCTTCGGTGTTCGCAAGACGGATCTTGAATCGGACGACGCCGTTTCGCAGGGCGGAAGATGCGGGGCTCGGAGCGGTCGACGAACGCAACCGGTCGAGGTCGACGGGCGCGAGGGCGGGGGGCGCCCGACGCGCCGGCTGCGGTATCCACGGATGCGCGCCTTCACCGATCGCGACGATAGTCTGCGGATCGAGCGTGTCGGTTTCGGCGGCGGCAGCAGCGAAGCTCAATTTCCGGTCCTGTCGGGGTGGATCTGCTTCTTTTCGTTGTCGTCATCCGATCGTGCGACCGAACGTGACATTTTCCGCAGACCTTCGGGACGAGTGGCGGCCCCGCGGCGCCTGTACGGCGCTCGCGACCCTGGGCGACCGGCTCTCGGGCCGATTCAAGGCCCTGTTCAGTCCAGCTTCTTCATGTAGTCCTTCGTGAAGAACCGGTCGGGTAGCTCGACGCGCCTCAGGTCGCTGTACGTCATCACCGAGACATCGGCCGGCTTCAGCGCGTCGGTCAGCACGAGTTTCGTCGGCCGCACCCGCCCGCCGAGTTGCCCGAAATCCGCGTACGAACAAGTCTTCAGCAGCCGTCCTGACACCGAATAGAACTCCGCCTTGTACGGGTGCAAGTTCGACTTCTGCACCCAGTACTTCACTTTGGGATAGGTGACCCCGCGCTGTGACGCGACGAGCTCGAGCACGTAGTACTCCTTGCCGTCGATCTGCTCAGTGCCCCCGATCGTCGCGTCGTAGTCGCCGGAGAAGTTGGCGCGCGCGAGGTCGCCGTTGGCCACCTGCCCGGTGAGGCGCTGGGACAGCGACAGCCGCACCGGCTGCGAGACGCTCGGCATGAAGATCCACAGGTCGCGCCCGCGCATCAGCATGTTCTGGCCGCGCTCGTTTGCCGGCGCCAGCGTCTGCACGATCGTGTTGTCGTTGCCCTTGGACGAAACGCGGTACACGCGCGGCTCGAACTCATCGTCGCCGCTGCGCGACTTCACCGTCACTTCCACCTGGAACGATTCTCTCGGGAAGCGCACGGCGTCGGCGCGTTCGACGATGCTGCGCGCCAGCGCTTCGTCGCCTTTTTCGGTGGTGGCGGCGGAGCCGCTGTCGTTCGGCGAGCCGACGTCCTTTGGCGCGCCCGGCGCGCTCTTCGCCGCGTTGTCCGTGCTTGACGACGTGTCGAGAGGCGGCGTTTCTTGCGCCTGTGCCAGCGACGACGTCGCCAGGCCGAGCGCGAGCGTCACCGCGAGTGCGAGAAGCAGAAGGACGTCGCGCACGCAACGCAACGTTCCGGAAACAAACAGCGCGCCATGCGCCCGAATCCACAACAGCATGTTCGGCTCGTCGTAAAAGGATCGGTTACATTCGCGGGGCGCCCGGGGCGCGGCGCCTTGCGTTCCCGGCAACCGGAATCCCGCATGCCCCTCGTCACCCTCGAACACGTCTCGAGACGATATCGACTCGGCACCCAGATGGTCGACGCGCTGCGCGACGTCGATCTGAGCATCGACGAAGGGGTGTTCCTGGCGATCGCCGGCCCCTCGGGAAGCGGCAAGTCTACCTTGCTGAACCTCATAGGGTGCATCGATACGCCGACCTCCGGGCGCATCGTGATCGACGGCCACGACGTCAGCAACCGCACGCCCGATCAGCTGGCCGACTACCGCGCGCGCACCGTCGGGTTCATTTTCCAGACCTTCAATCTGTTCCCCGTGTTGTCCGCGTGGGAAAACGTCGAATATCCGTTGCTGCAGTTCCGGGAGATCGGGAAGAAGGAGCGGCACGAGCGCGTCGCGCGCTTTCTCGATCTCGTCGGGCTGACGAAGCATGCGAAGCATCGGCCGAACCAGTTGTCGGGTGGGCAGCGACAACGGGTGGCCATCGCCCGAGCGCTTGCGGTAAAGCCGCGCATCGTGCTGGCGGACGAGCCGACGGCGAACCTCGATCACGAGACCGGCAGCGAGATCCTGCGCCTGATGAAGGCGATCAACCGCAAGTACCGGACGACCTTCGTGTTCTCGACGCACGACGATCGGGTGATCGCCGCCGCCGACCGACTCGTGCGCATCGAGGACGGTCGCATCATCGGGCTCGGCGTACGGCATGGAGAGAAGTGGACGATGGTCAAGCCGCAGGGTGGGGCGATCCTGGAAGAGGAGAAAGAATGAAAGAGCTTCCGCCGTTTTCCGCTCACGCTTCGCTGCGCCGGCGTCTCGCGTCGTTGGCACTGCGCCCTGCTTCGCTGCGCGGTGGTCTCGCGTCGCTGGTCGCGTGGGCCACTGCCGCGATGCTGATGGCGCTCTCCATACCGGCTCATGCACAGTCGGCCGTTCCCGATCTCTCCCTTGGCGGCCACGGCATCTCGGCCGAGCCCACGCGCTGGAACGGCTGGCTGCAGGTCGACACCGCCTACGCGTGGCCCAGCCCCGGGCACTTCACGCACCTGCGCACGCTCGGCGAGTTGGCCGGGCGCGGCGAATGGGGCAACGGGATGAAGTGGCGGCTGTCGGCGCGCGCGAACCTCGACGGTGCCTTCGCGTGGTCCGACCACTATCCGCATGCGGTGCGCGAAGACCAGCGCGCCTGGGCACGGCTGCACGAGGCCTACGTCGATTTTTCGCGCGGCGACTGGGAGTTCCGCGTCGGCAAGCAGAACATCATCTGGGGCGAGATGGTCGGGCTCTTCTTCGCGGACGTCGTTTCGGCGAAGGATCTACGCGATTCGGTGCTGCCCGAGTTCGACCTGATCCGCATCCCGCAATGGGCGGCACGCGCCGAGTGGTTTCAGGGCGATTCGCACCTCGAGTTCGTCTGGCTGCCGTGGCCCGAGGTCGACGACATCGGCAAGCCCGGCGCCGAGTTCTATCCGTTTCCGCTGCGCTACGACGGTCTGGGCTACGCAATCGACGGAGAGCAGCGGCCGAAGCGCAAGCTGTCGAACTCGGGCATCGGCATGCGGCTGTCCACGCTCATCGGCGGTTGGGACTGGACGGGATTCGTCTATCGCGCCCCCGACACGCAGGCGGCGTTCTATCGTTCGATCGTTGCCGGGCCGACGCCCACCGTGCTCTACGAGCCGCGGCACGATCTGGTGACGCGGGTGGGCGGCACCGTGTCGAAGGACTTCGAAGGCATCGTCTTCAAGGCCGAGGCGGTCTACACGCGCGGACGCGGATTCCAGACGCTGCCGCTCGACGCGAGCGACGGCGTCGTCGAGCTGCGCACGCTCGACTGGATCGCCGGCGTGGACCTCACGCCCGGCGATCGCTGGCGCGTGAACGCGCAGTTCTTTCAGCGCGCGTTCCTGAACCACGATAGCGACACCGGGATGAAGCGCTACGAGAACGGCGCGAGCCTGCTCGTCTCGCGCGAGCTGACCGATCGCGTTGATGCGGAGTTCCTCGGCATCACGAGTCTGAACCGCACCGACCGGCTGCTGCGCGCGATGCTCACGTGGAAGTACGACGCAAACCTGCGCCTTCGCGCGGGGGTCGACGCTTTCGACGGCAACCCGCTCGGCATGTTCGGTCGCTTCGACAACAGCGACCGGGTATGGACGGAGGCGCGCTACAGCTTCTGATCGCTCGTCAGACTCCCAGCAGTTCCACCTCGAACAGCAACGTCGCGTTCGGCGGAATCACCCCGCCCGCGCCGCGCGCGCCGTAGCCGAGATCCGGCGGGATGATCAGCCGGCGCGTGCCGCCGACCTTCATTCCCGCGACGCCTTCGTCCCAGCCGCGGATCACGTGCCCCGCGCCGAGCGGGAACTCGAAGGGTTCGCCGCGGTCCTTGCTCGAGTCGAACTTCCGACCGGCGGCGCCGCTCTGGTAGAGCCAGCCGGTGTAATGCACGCGCACCTCGTCGCCCTTCTGCGCTTCGTCGCCGCTGCCGGCGACGACGTCTTCGTATTGCAGGCCGGAGGCGGTCGTCTGGTAGGCCATCGTTGCGTTCCTGTTCGTGGAGGAGGGAAGGGGTCAGCTGGTCTTGCGCAGCCGCTTGATCAGGCTCGACGTGTCCCACCGTGCGCCGCCCATGCGCTGCACGTCGCCGTAGAACTGGTCGACGAGCGCGGTTACCGGCAGCGACGCTCCGTTGCGTTTCGCCTCGTCCAGACACAGGCCGAGGTCCTTGCGCATCCAGTCGACGGCGAAGCCGAAGTCGAAGCGGTCGTCGATCATCGTCGCGCCGCGGTTGTCCATCTGCCACGACTGCGCGGCGCCCTTGCCGATGACCTCGAGCACGAGCGTCATGTCGAGGCCGGCGGCCTGCCCGAAGGCGATCGCTTCGGACAGTCCCTGCACGAGTCCGGCGATCGATATCTGGTTGACCATCTTCGCGAGCTGGCCTGCGCCCGGCGCGCCGATCAACGTGCAGGCGCGTGCGTAGGCCATGACGACTGGCTGCACGCGAGCGAAGACTTCAGGCTCGCCGCCGCACATGACGGTGAGCGCGCCGTTCACCGCGCCCGCCTGGCCGCCGGATACCGGCGCGTCGATGAAGTGCAGGCCGCGCGCGCCCGCCGCCGCGTGCAGTTCGCGCGCGACTTCGGCGGAAGCGGTCGTGTGATCGACGAAGACCGCGCCCGGCTTCATGCCGGCGAGTGCGCCATGTTCGCCGAGCACGACCGAGCGAAGGTCGTCGTCGTTGCCCACGCAGGCGAAGATGATGTCGGCCTCGTGCGCGGCCTGCCGCGGCGTGGGCGCGCTTGCGCTCGCGCCGGCGCCGGCCTGTGCGTACTCGCCGACCCATTGTTCGGCCTTCGCGGCAGTGCGGTTGTAGACCGTCACCGCGTGGCCGGCGCGCTTCAGGTGCCCCGCCATCGGATAGCCCATCACGCCCAACCCGAGAAAGGCCAGTCGGTGCGGGGTGGTCGGTTCATACTGCCGTTGGCTCATCTGCAACTCCTCCTGTGGACGAGGGTCCGCCCGTCCCGCTGGCGGCGGTGGGCGGCCGGTCGAAGCCGCAACGATAAAGGATTCGACCGAGGACGCCGGCGCGCACGGGTCGTCTTGATCCAGATCGTGGAAACGCGGTTTCGGGCCGGGCTAGGATGGGCTCGTTGAATGATCATTCAGCCCGAAGACGCGGTCGCGGCTTCGGGTGAAACCGAGAGGAGCCCCCGAATGAAGCGATTTCTCGTCGCACTGGGCCTGGCGGGTGCGGCGTGCCTGGCGCACGCGCAGTCCGCAGAGCCGATCCGCATCGGCCTGATTGCCGCGTTCTCCGGTCCGTTTGCCGACTACGGCAAGCAGATCGAAGGCGGGATGAAGACCTGGCTGCATCAGAACGGCGACACGATCGCCGGCAGGAAGGTGGAGATCCTCCTTCGCGACACCACCGGCCCGGCGCCGGAAGTGGCCAAGCGCCTCGCGCAGGAACTCGTCGTGCGCGACAAGGTGCAGTTCCTCGCCGGCTTCGGCCTGACGCCCGAGGCGCTCGCCGTGGCGCCGGTCGCCACGCAGGCAAAGACGCCGATGGTGATCATGAACGCCGCCACGTCGATCATCACGACGAAGTCGCCATACGCGGTGCGCTTCTCGCACACGCTGCCGCAGGATTCGGCGCCGATGGGCACGTGGGCAGCGAAGAACGGCATCCAGCGCGTCTACACACTGGTGGCCGACTACGGTCCGGGCATCGACGCCGAGGCGGCGTTCATCAAGACCTTCAAGGAAGGCGGCGGACAGATCGTCGATTCGGTTCGCGTGCCGCTGAAGAACCCCGAGTTCGCGCCGTTCATCCAGCGCATCAAGGATGCCAAGCCGCAGGCGGTGTTCATCTTCGTGCCGCCCGGCGAGCACAGCATCGCGTTCATGAAGGGCTTCCAGGAGCGCGGACTGGCGAAGGAAGGCATCCAGGTGATCGCCACCGGCGACCTCACCGACGACCACCTGCTCGACGCGATGGGTGACCCCGTGGTGGGCATCATCAACACCTTCCACTATTCGAATGCGCACGACTCCCCCGAGAACAAGGCGTTCCTGAAGGCCTTTGCCGAAACGAACCAGTCGGACGGCCGGCCGAACTTCATGGCGGTGGGCGGCTACGACGGCATGCATGCGATCGCCCAGGTGGTCAAGGCGCTCGACGGCAAGATCGACGCCGACAAGGCGATGGCCCTGTTCAAGCAGATGAAGTTCGAGAGCCCGCGCGGGCCGATCGCGATCGATCCCGAAACGCGCGACATCGTGCAGACCGTCTACGTGCGCCGCGTCGAGAAGCGCGACGGGCATCTGTACAACGTCGAGTTCGACAGCTTCCCGGCCGTGAAGGATCCGGGCAAGCAAGCGCAGTAGCGCCGCCGGCGGTGCGCGCCGAAGATCGCGCGCCGCCATCCCGCCTCGCCTGCGCCGGAGTCTCGAGATGCTGGGGAACCTCGCCGGAGTCCTGTTCGACGGACTTGCCTATGGCAGCCTGATGTTCGTCATCAGCGTCGGCCTGTCGGTGACGATGGGGCTGATGAACTTCGTGAATCTCGCGCACGGCGCGTTCGCGATGGTCGGCGGCTACACCTCTGCGGTGCTGATGAACCGCATGGGCGTGCCCTTCCTGCTCACGCTGCCGATCGCCTTCGTGCTCTCGGCGTTGGTCGGAACGCTGCTCGAGCGCACGCTGTACCAGCGGCTGTACAAGGCGAGCGCGCTCGACCAGGTGCTGTTCTCGATCGGCCTCACGTTCATGGCGATCGCGATCGCCACCTGGTGGTTCGGCCCGACGCAACAGCCGGTGCGCCTGCCGGAGTTCCTGCGCGGGCAGGTGCGCGTGCTCGGCGTCGATCTGGGCATCTACCGGCTGTTCCTCATTGCCGTCGTCGTCGCGCTCACCGCGGCGCTCGGATGGCTGCTCGAGCGCACGCGTTTCGGTGCGCAGATCCGCGCGGCGGTGGATAACCAGCGCGCCGCGGCCGGGCTGGGCATCGACGTCAACCGCGTGTTCGGCTTCACCTTTGCGCTCGGCTCGGGTCTCGCCGGCGTGGGCGGTGCGTTGGGCATCGACGTGCTCGGCCTCGATCCGAGCTTTCCGCTGAAGTACATGGTCTATTTCCTGCTCGTCGTCGCGGTGGGCGGCGCGGGGTCGATCAAGGGGTCGCTCGTCGCGGCGATGATCCTCGGCGTGTTCGACGTGGCCGGGAAGTACTACGTGCCCGAGGTTGGCGCGTTCATGATCTACGCGCTGATGGTGCTGCTGCTGATCCCGTTCCCGTCGGGCCTGTACGGGAGGGCTCGATGAGCACGAGCGGCAAGGCTGCCGTGTTGCCGGCGGCGCCCGCGTTGCGCGCAACGGCGGCCCGTTCGGGTCTTGCCAGCGAGCGCTGGCGGCCGGCCGAGATCGCGTTCTGGGTGGTCGTGTTGTTGGCGATGTTCGCGTTCCCGGGATACCGCGTACTCGGCAGCCAGATCCTCATCACCGCTCTGTTCGCGCTCTCGCTCGACCTGATCCTCGGCTACGCCGGGATCGTCTCGCTGGGGCACGCGGCGTTCTTCGGGCTCGGTGCGTACGCGGCAGGGCTGCTTGCCGTGCACGGATGGGGCGAGCCGATCACCGGCCTTCTCGCTGGCGGCGCCGTCGCGATGCTGTTCGGCTTCCTCGTCAGCTTCATCGTCGTGCGCGGCAACGATCTCACGCGGCTGATGGTCACGCTCGGCATCGGATTGATGCTCTACGAGGCAGCGAACAAGGCTTCGTTCCTCACCGGTGGCGTTGACGGATTGTCGGGCGTCGTCACCTGGAAGCTGCTCGGAATGTTCGAGTTCGGGCTGGTCGGCACAGTGGCCTACCTGTACAGCCTCGCGGTGCTGTTCATCTGCTTCGTCGTGCTTCGCCGCCTCGTGCACTCGCCGTTCGGGCTGTCGCTGCGCGGACTGCGCGAAGGGCCGTGGCGCATGCCGGCGCTCGGTGCGTCGGTGCTTCGCATGCAGGTGAAGGTGTTCACGATCTCGGCCGGCGTCGCGGGCATCGCCGGCGCCCTGCTGGCGCAGACGACGCAGTTCGTCGGACTCGAGGCGCTCGGCTTCACGCGCTCGGCCGAGGTGCTGATCATGCTGGTGCTCGGCGGAACCGGGCGGCTGTACGGCGCACTGGTCGGCACCGCCGTGTTCATGATCGCGCAGGACTATCTCGCCGGCATCGATCCCGTCTACTGGCAGTTCTGGATCGGTCTGCTGCTCGTCGTCATCGTGATGTTCGCGCGCGGCGGAATCCTCGGCGGCATCGAAACGCTCGTCGCGCGCATGCGCGGGAGGGCGCGATGAGCGCGGTCTTGCGCACGGTCGGACTGTCGAAGAGTTGGGGCGGCTTCCAGGCGAACAGAGACATCGATTTCTCGCTCGAGGCCGGCGCCCGTCATGCGCTGATCGGGCCGAACGGCGCCGGCAAGACGACGTTCATCAACCTGCTCACCGGCTTCCTGCAGCCGAGCGCGGGCGATGTCTATCTCGGCGACGAGAACGTCACGCACCTCGCGCAGCACCTGCGCGTGCGTCGCGGCGTCACGCGCACGTTCCAGATCAACACGCTGTTTCCGGGCCTGACCGTGCTCGAATCGGTCACGCTGGCCGTCTGCGTTCGGCGCCGTACGGCGCCCCGCTGGTGGTCGGCGCTGTCACGACAACGCGAGGAGATCGACGAGGCGCAGGCGCTGCTCGCCACGCTGCAACTCGAGCGCGAAGCGGCGGTCGTCACCGCGAGCCTGCCGTACGGCAAGCAGCGGCTGCTCGAGATCGCGCTGGCGCTCGCCACCCGCCCGAAGATCCTGCTGCTCGACGAGCCGGCCGCTGGCATCCCGTCGAACGAATGCGCCGAGCTCTTCGAGGTGATCTCGCGCCTGCCGCGCGACGTGACGATGCTGTTCATCGAACACGACATGGGGCTTGTCTTCCGCTTCGCCGAGCGCATCACGGTGCTGGTCGCAGGCAGCGTGCTCGTCGAGGGCGACCCGCAGCAGATCGCGAACGACCCGCGCGTGCGCGAGGTCTATCTGGGCGAGGCGGCGCATGGCTGAACTGCTCGTACTCGACGATCTTCGGTCGGGTTACGGCGATTCGGTCGTGCTCGACGGCATCTCGCTGTCGCTCGACGACGGCGACAGCCTGGCGCTGCTCGGCCGCAACGGGGTCGGCAAGACGACGCTGCTGCTGACCTTGATGGGGCTCACGCGCCGACACGGCGGATCGATCCGCTGGCAGGGTAGCGAGATCGGCTCGATGAGCACGTTTCGTCGCGCACGGGCGGGCCTGGGCTGGGTGCCGCAGGAGCGCTACATGTTCGCGTCGCTCACGGTCGAGGAGCACCTGCTCGCGGTGGCGAGGCCGGGGTCGTGGACGCTCGAGCGTGCGTACCGGCAGTTCCCGATCCTCGAGCGGCGTCGCAGCAATCTCGGCGGGCAGCTCTCGGGCGGCGAGCAGCAACTGGTGGCGCTCGCGCGCGCACTGATGACGAACCCGAAGCTGCTGTTGCTCGACGAGCCGATGGAAGGGCTCGCACCGATCATCGTGCAGGAGCTCGAACGCGTGATTCGCGACCTGGTCGCCGCGGGCGGCATGGCGGTGATTCTCGTGGAGCAGCACGCGAGGCTCGCGCTCGGCCTGACGCGACGTGCGATCGTGCTCGATCGGGGGCAGATCGTGCACGAGTCGGACAGCGAGAGCCTGTTGCGCGAGCCGGCAACGCTCGATCGGCTGCTTGCGGTGGCGCAGGACGCGCCGGCTGCGTCGGCGTGAGAGGGCGCCCGGCCGGGGAGCCGGGACGCGGAAAGCGGCAGTAAGTCACGTCGCGTCGTTTGACGATATGCGGCGTGATTTGCGGCGCTGCGGCGAGATTGCTCTCTAACTCGTTGATCTTATGTAGATTGGCTTCGTCTGGCGCGAATGTTGCTTCATCAGTGCAACGGAATTCGTCAGGGGAGAAGCGGAATGAAGGGAAGCATCGCGGTCGGCGCTCTCGTTGCAGGCGCTCTCGCAGTAGCCGTTCCGGTGACGGCGGCGACTTACGACACGTTTCGGGTGAGCGGTTCGCCGGCCTCGTTGCGTTCGGCTCCCGCGGAGCAGGAAGTCGGCCAGGTGCCGGTGCCCGGTACCGTGGCGCTGCTGGCGCTCGGCGGCGTCGGGCTTACGATCGTTCGCCGGGTGAAATCGCGCCGGCGCGGGAAGTGATCGCGGTGTGCACCGCGCCGCAGACGCCTTGACGAGGCGCCTCTAGCGCCGCAGCGATTCCTCCTGCGGCGTTTGCGCGAGCAATCGTCCGTAGCCCTTTGCGTAGCCGCTGTCGCCGAGCAGGCGCACGGCGGCCCACGCGCCCGCCACGGCACTCGACACGACGGGCAACCCGGTGCGTGCTTCGAGCGGCACGGTGACGTCGAGCGTTCGCAAGCCGCCGCAGGAGATCAGTACCGCATCCGCGTCGCCCGCTTCGCGGACCGCCCGTTCGCCGAGCGCCTCGAGCTCGTGCGGACGAATCGCGTGCACCTGCTCGACCGTCGACAGGTCGAGCGCGACGAGTGAGGCCACCTCGAATCGGTGCGACTCGAGGAATTCGCGCAGCCGCCGATTCATTTCGTCGGTGTAGGCGGTCGCCACGGCCAGCCGCCTTCCGCCTACCGCGTGCAACGCCGAGACGATCGCGTCGCTCATCGACGTCGCGGGCGCCGAAACGCGCAAGGCGCTCGGCGATCCTTCGGTGGTGGAAACGCTGACGAAGCAGGGCGCGATACCCAGTCCCGGTTCGTCGGAAGAGCTGGCGCGCGACATGCGCGCCGAGCTCGACCGCTGGGAGAAGCTCGTCCGGCAGGCGAACGTGTCGTTGCGCTGAGCGAAGCGCTCAATCCACCCGCGCGCCCGACGCCTTGACGATCTTCGCGTACTTCTTCTGCTCGGCGCGAACGAACTCGCCGAAGGCCTGCGGCGACATCGGCGCGGGCTTGGCGCCCATCTTCGACAGCCGCTCGACGATCTCCGGGTTCGCCAGTGCGCGCGCGAACTCGTCGTGCAGCCGGTCGACCACGGGTTTCGGCGTACTCGCCGGCGCGAAGACGCCGAACCAGGTGTCGATGTCGAAGCCCTTCAGGCCGCTCTCCGACATCGTCGGCAGCTCGGGAAAGAAACTCGAGCGCTCGGTCGTCGTCACCGCGAGCGCCTTCAGCTTGCCGGCGCGGATCTGCGGCGCGGCCGACGCGAGGTTGTCGAACAGGAAGTCGGTCTCGCCCGACAGCAGGCTGAGCTGCGCGGGCGCCGCGCCCTTGTAGGGAATGTGCACGGCGGCAATGCCTGCCATCGATTCGAGCAACTCGCCGGCCAGGTGCCCTGCGCTGCCGTTGCTGCCCGAGGCGTAGTTCAGCTTGCCCGGATTGCGCTTCGCATAGGCGATGAGGTCGGCCACGTTGTTCACGCCGAGCTTCCTCGCCGTTTCCGGATTCATCACCAGCACGTTCGGCACGCTCGCGATGCGCGTGATCGGCGCGAAATCGGCGTTCGCGTCGTACGGCATCTTCGCGTAGAGGTACGGGTTGATCGCGTGCGTGGCCACCGCGCCCATCACGATCGTGTAGCCGTCGGGCTGCGCCTTCGCGACGAGGTCGGCACCGATGTTGCCGCCGGCGCCCGGCTTGTTCTCGACGATCACGCGCTGGCCGAGCGACGCGTCGAGCTTCTCGGCGAGCGCGCGCGCGACGAGGTCGAGGGGGCCGCTGGGCGGATAGGGGACGACGTAGCGGATCGGCCGTTCCGGCCACGTTTGCGCCGACGCGATCGACGGCAAAGCGGCGATTCCCGCGGCTCCGGCCAGGGCGGCGGCTGCTGGCAGCGCGACGAGGCGGCGTCGAAGCGACGAAGGACGGTGGGACATCGGGACTCCTGCGAAGAGAAAGGAAAGCGGGCGCGGCCGCTGCGATCGGCCGCGGCAGACGGGGCGATCATACGGCGCGCCCGCGCGATCACGCGCCCGCCTGCGGTGCTCCCTGCGTCGCGCGAATCGCGTCGTCGTCGTAGCCGAGCAGCTCGCGCAGCACCTGCGTCGTATGCTGGCCGACGCGCGGCGGCGCCATCCGATACGTAGGCGGCGTCGCACTCATCTTCATCGGACTGGCGACGAGCGGGATCTCGCCGGCGTCGTCGCGCTCGATCGCGATGCGCATGCCGCGCGCGAGCACCTGCTCGTTGTCGAACACTTGCGCGAGATCGTTGATCGGCCCGCACGGAACGCCGGCGTGCTCGAGTCCGTCGAGCCAGAAGCGGGCGGGTCGTTCGGCGATCAGTTCGACGAGCAGCGGCACGAGCGCATCGCGGTTGCGCACGCGCTCGCGGTTCGTCGCGAAGCGGGCGTCTTCGAAGAGGTCGGGCCGACCGGCAAGATTGCAGAAGCGCCGGTACTGATCGTCGTTGCCGACCGCGACGATGATCCACTGGTCGGCGGCCTGGAACGCCTGGTACGGAACGATGTTCGGGTGCGCGTTGCCCCAGCGGCGTGGCGGCGTGCCGCTGACCAGGTAGTTCGTGTTCATGTTCGCCAGCATCGCCACCTGCACGTCGAGCAGCGCGATGTCGATGTACTGGCCTTCGCCGGTGCGTTCGCGATGGAAGAGCGCGGCGAGCACGGACTGCGTGGCGAACATGCCGGTCATCAGGTCGGAGACGGCGACGCCCGCCTTCTGCGGACCCCCGCCGGGACGGTCGTCGGCCTCGCCGGTGATCGACATGAAGCCGCCCAGTCCCTGGATGATGAAGTCGTAGCCGGGCCGATGCTTCCACGGTCCGGTCTGGCCGAAGCCGGTGACCGAGCAGTAGACGATGCGCGGATTGATCGCGCGCAGGCTCTCGTAGTCGAGTCCGTATTTCGCGAGCTGTCCGACCTTGTAGTTCTCGAGCACGACGTCGCTGCGTGCGGCCAGCTCGCGCACCGCGCGCTGCCCGGCCTCGCCGGCGAGGTCGATCGTCACCGAGCGCTTGTTGCGGTTCGCCGCGAGGTAGTACGCGGCATCGCTCGTGTCGTTGCCGTCGCGGTCCTTCAGGAACGGCGGCCCCCAGCTGCGCGTGTCGTCGCCGGCGCCGGGCCGCTCGATCTTGATCACGTCGGCGCCGAGGTCGGCGAGGTTCTGCGAGCACCACGGGCCGGCGAGAACGCGGGAGAGGTCGAGGACGCGGATGCCTTCGAGGGCGGCGGTCATCGCGTCCTTCGTCGGTTCAGGAGAAACTCACATTCTACCGATGCCCCCTGCGCGTTCGCCGTGGAGCTGCGCCGATGTTTCAGGCCGCGCGAAGTCTCCGCGCCGCGAGTCCGACCAAGCCGAGCCCGAGCAACGCGAGAGAGCCTGGCGTCGGCACTCCGTTCGGCGCACAGCCCGGCGCCGTCGGGTTTGCGTCGCAGAACTCGATCGCCGTCCCCTGGACGCCTACGGTGAAGCCGTTCCACCTTTCGCTACTGAGGCTGCGCCAGGTGACCGTGTCGAACGTTCCCTTGAACTGCAGGGTGCCATGCGGTTCGCCGGTTCCGAGGAGTTGGTACTCGGTTTTGCCGCCGACCGTGACGATCTGTTTAAAGGACGTCCCGCAGCCCCAGTGCCCGCAAGCATTGCCATCGCTGGAGTCGCCGAAACTGAGGATGTCGAAGTCCCGGTCGAAGGCATATCCGTTGCCATTCAGGCTCACGTACGCAAAGACCGGATTTGCGATTGCCTGGGAGAAGCTCAATGTCTGGCTTCCTGCCTGGTTCAGCGCGACGATATCGCTGGTCGCCGGCCGGTTGTCGACCGCGCTGCTGGTGAAGGGCGAGGTGCCGGCCGGGCCATCGGTGCCGCCGTCGTAGTAATAGATCCCGCCGCTCGGCTGATAGAACTCGATGCCCTGCGGGTTCGTGTAGGTGAGGGTCACCGTGGAGGTCGGTGTCGTGATCGTGCCGACGCTCTGGAACCCGGTTCCCGGGTCCAGATCCGCGCCGACCCAGTCTGTCCAGTAGATCTGCGCTGCCGACGCCCCGCCCGCCGCCATGGTGAGCGCCACGGCGAAGGCTGCGTGCGCGAAGTGTCTTGTCATGTCGTTACCCTTTGTAGAGACGTTCCGTTCCGTCAGCCCGACGTGGATGCCTGCAAGCAAGATTTGGGCCGACTTCGAGCGCTCGGAAAATCCTTTCAACATCAATAATTTGTCAGGGTCCGATTGGCCAGGGCTTTCCTCAGTGTAAGAAAATCCGGCAAGAGAGTTGCTCGAACTGACTCCAGCCCGGCCTTCACTCCTTCCCTTCTGACCCTTAACGCCGCAAGGTAAAATATCCGGTTCCCCTGAACCGTCGCCCCGCCAAATGACGTCGGCCGAAATCCGCGAGAAGTTCCTGCAGTTCTTCGAATCGAAGGGACACACGGTCGTTCCGTCGAGCTCGCTCGTTCCTGCGAACGACCCGACGCTGCTGTTCACCAACAGTGGCATGGTCCAGTTCAAGGACGTTTTCACCGGGCGCGAAACGCGCTCGTACACGCGCGCGACCAGTTCGCAGCGCAGCCTGCGCGCCGGCGGCAAGCACAACGACCTCGAGAACGTCGGCTACACGGCGCGGCATCACACGTTCTTCGAGATGCTCGGCAACTTCTCGTTCGGCGACTACTTCAAGCGCGAGGCGATCGCCTACGCGTGGGAGTTGCTGACGAAGGTCTACCAGCTGCCGGTCGACAAGCTCTGGGTCACCGTTTACCAGGAAGACGACGACGCATATCGCATCTGGGCCGACGAGATCGGCGTGCCGCGCGAACGCCTGGTGCGAATCGGCGACAACAAGGGTGCGCGCTACGCCTCCGACAACTTCTGGCAGATGGCCGACACCGGCCCCTGCGGGCCGTGCAGCGAGATCTTCTACGACCACGGGCCGGGCGTCGCCGGCGGCCCTCCGGGCTCTCCCGACGCCGAGGGCGATCGCTACATCGAGATCTGGAACCTCGTGTTCATGCAGTTCGACCGCGACGCGACGGGCACGCTCACGCCGCTGCCGCATCCCTGCGTCGACACCGGCATGGGGCTCGAGCGGCTGGCGGCCGTGCTGCAGCACGTGCACAGCAACTACGAGATCGACCTGTTCCAGGACCTCATTCGCGCCGCTGCGCGGGAGACCGGCACGCTGGATCTCGACAGCCCGTCGCTGCGCGTCATCGCCGATCACATTCGCGCCTGTGCATTCCTGATCGTCGACGGAATCATTCCCGGCAACGAGGGGCGCGGCTACGTGCTGCGCCGGATCGTGCGCCGCGCGCTGCGCCACGGCCACAAGCTCGGGCGGCGCGAGCCTTTCTTCCATCGGCTGGTCGGCGACCTCGATCGCGTGATGGGAGCGGCCTATCCCGAGTTGCGCGCGGCTCGGGTGCGCGTCGAGCAGGTGCTCGCGCAGGAAGAGGAGCGCTTCGGCGAGACGCTCGAGAACGGCATGGCGATCCTCGAGAGCGCGCTGGCGTCGAAGCCCGCGGTGCTCGACGGCGAGACGGCGTTCAAGCTCTACGACACTTACGGCTTCCCGCTCGACCTTACCGCCGACGTCTGCCGCGAGCGCGGTGTCGCTGTAGACGAGGCCGGCTTCGAGCGGGCGATGGAGCGCCAGCGCCGACAGGCGCGCGCGGCGGGCAAGTTCCGGGCGGAGGCGGCGCTCGACTACGAGGGCGAGCGCACGGCATTCCACGGTTACGAGCAGCTCGACGTTGTCGACGCGCGCGTCGTCGCGCTGTACGTGGGCGGCACATCGGTCGCGAAGATGTCCGCCGGCGAGCGCGGCGTCGTCGTGCTCGACAGCACGCCGTTCTACGCCGAGTCGGGCGGGCAGGTTGGCGACGCCGGCGTGCTCGTCGCGAAGGGCGGCGCCGTGCGCTTCGACGTCGACGATACGCAGAAGGTGCGCGCCGAGGTATTCGGGCATCACGGCACGCTCGCGGCCGGCACGCTGGCGATCGGCGACCGGCTCGACGCGTCGGTCGACGCCGCGCGCCGCGCGAGCACGATGCGCAACCATTCGGCCACGCACCTGATGCACAAGGCGCTGCGCGAGGTGCTCGGCTCGCACGTGCAGCAGCGCGGCTCGCTGGTCGATGCCGATCGCACGCGCTTCGATTTCGCGCACAACGCCCCGCTCGACGACGACGAGATCCGCCGCATCGAGGCGATCGTCAACCGCGAGGTGCTCGCGAACGCGCCGACGCAGGCGCGCGTGATGGCCTTCGACGACGCGGTGCGCAGCGGCGCGATGGCGCTGTTCGGCGAGAAGTACGGCGACGAGGTGCGCGTGCTCGACATCGGCAGCTCGCGCGAACTGTGCGGCGGCACGCACGTCGCGCGTACCGGCGACATCGGGCTGTTCAAGGTCGTTGCAGAGGGCGGCGTCGCTGCGGGCGTACGTCGGATCGAGGCGATCACCGGCGAGAACGCCGTGGCCTGGGTGCAGGCGCTCGACGCGCGCACGAAGGAGGCGGCGTCGATGCTGAAGGCCGCACCCGGCGAACTGGTCGGGCGCATCGGCCAGTCGCTCGATCACGTGCGCGCGCTCGAGAAGGAGCTGGCGCGTCTGAAGTCCAAGCTGGCGAGTTCGCACGGCGAGGATCTCGCCGAGCAGGCGGTCGAGGTCGACGGCATCAAGGTGCTGGCGGCTACGCTCGACGGCGCCGACACGAAGACGTTGCGCGAGACGATGGACCGGCTGAAGGATCGCCTGAAGAGCGCGGCGATTGTGCTCGCCGCGGTCGACGGCGCGAAGGTGAGCCTCATCGCGGGTGTCACGCCGAACGCCACGTCGAAGGTCAAGGCGGGCGAGCTGGTGAATTTCGTCGCGCAGCAGGTCGGCGGCAAGGGCGGTGGACGGCCGGAAATGGCGCAGGCGGGCGGCAGCGAACCCGCGCGGCTGCCGCAGGCGCTCGCCGGTGTACCCGACTGGGTGCGTGGGCGCCGCTGAACGCGTGGATGAATCGCCTGCGCGGCCTCCGATGACCGATTCCCGAGCGACGAACGACGCCGGTAGCGGCAAGGGCCGGCGCGCTTTCGCGCACGAGCTGCTCGGTCGCATCGAGGCGATCGCGGCACTCGGGCGGCTGCCCGCCGTGGCCGCCGTGCATCTTCCGCTCGCCGCGGACGAAGGCTCGCGCGAATCCGAGTTCTGCGGCGTGGAGCTCGACGACGGCTCGATCGGCCTGTCGTTCCTGCTGCTCGGCGACACCTTCGCTCGTCTGCGCGGCGACAGTCCGGCGCGGGCGCTGCGCGGCGTGTCCGCGCTCGAGCTTGCGCGCGGCTATCTCGACGACGATCCGGTGCGCCGCACGCTCGGCTTCGCCGCGGTCAACGCGATTTCGCAGCGCTTCTTTCGCGAAGCGGGCTACGCGCTCGACAGCGCCACCGATTCGATCGGTTCACTCGATCCGCAGCGGGGCGAGCACATCGGCATGGTCGGCCTGTTCGGCCCGCTGGTGCCGCGCATCGTCGATGTCGGCGCTTCGCTCGTCGTGCTCGAGCTGCAGAGCCGCCTCGCTGGCGAGCACGACGGCTGGCGCGTGACGCTCGACCCCGCCGAACTCGCCGACTGCGGGAAGGTATTGTGCACGACGACGGTGCTGCTGAACGACACGCTCGACGCGGTGCTCGCGTCGGTGCGCACCGCGCGCTGGCTTGCGTTGGTTGGTCCGGGCGGCGGCTGCGTGCCAGACGACCTGTTTGCGCGCGGCGTCACGCTGCTCGGCGGAACGACGATCGTCGATCGCGACGGCTTCGCCGACGCCGTTGCGCGCGGCGAGGCGTGGGGGCGCTTCGCGCGCAAGTACGTCATCGCGCGCGACCGTTATCCCGGATTCGAGCGGCTCGCTGCGCGGGTAGCACCGCGGTCGTCGAGCTAGACGGTTCGTAACCCGACCATCACCCGATGCTGCATCCCGATTACCGCTTCTGTCCGCGCTGCGCGCAGCCGCTCGCGACCGATACGCTCGGCGGTCGCGAGCGCAGCACGTGCCGCGGTTGCGGCTTCACCCACTGGAACAATCCGGCGCCGGTCGTCGCCGGACTCGTGCAGGTCGGCGACGAGATCCTGCTCGCGCGCAATGCCGCGTGGCCGGCGAAGATGTTCGCGCTGATCACCGGCTTTCTCGAAGCGGGCGAGACGCCCGAGGAGGGCATTCGGCGCGAGATCAAGGAGGAGACCGACCTCGAAGTGGAGAGCGCCACGCTGATCGGCGTCTACGACTTCGTGCGCAAGAACGAGGTGATCATTGCCTACCACGCGATCGCGCGCGGCACCGTCACGTTGTCGGAGGAACTCGTCGAATACCGGATGGTCGCACCCGAGCGGTTGAAGCCGTGGCGTGCCGGGACGGGCCTGGCGGTGGCTGACTGGATGCGCGCGCGCGGGCTGCCCTTCGAGTTCGTCGATCTCCCGCGGCGCAGCGCCGACGAAGGGTCCGGCAACTAGCGAGAGTCCGGGTCGAGCGCGACGGCGGCGTGAACGGCGGCGGCGGCTCGCTGCTAGACTCGGGGCATTCCCTGCGGTTTCTTCCGAGAACACCCGATGACCGAGAACGACGTGCACTTCGATCGTGAAGTCGACGCGCGTGGCCTGAACTGCCCGCTGCCGATCCTGCGAGCGAAGAAGGCGCTGACCGACCTGCCGAGCGGGCAGGTGCTCAAGGTGATGTCCACCGACCCGGGATCGAAGCGCGACTTCGAAGCGTTCACTCGCCAGACCGGGCACGAACTCGTGCGCACCGACGTCGGCGAGCGCGAGTGGACGTTCTATCTGAAGCGGCGCTGAGCAAACGGAGCACGAGGGCCGGCTCGTTGCCGGCCCATTCGAGCCGATCGCTCGGCGCTCGCCTACCCCAGCCGCGCGCGCTGCTCGCTCACCCGTTCTCGCGTAGCCCCGAACGCCGCCAGCCGCGCGCGCTCCTGCTCGACTACCGCCGCGGGCGCCCGATCGACGAAGCTCGCGTTCGCCAGTTTCGCCTGCGCCTTGCCGATCTCCGCGTCGAGCCGTGCGAGTTCCTTTTCGAGTCGCTGCCGTTCGGCGTCGACGTCCACTTCGATCGCGAGCATCAACCGCGTTTCGCCGACCACCTGCACCGGTGCGATCGACCCCTCGGGCAGGCGGTCGACGATGCGGACTTCCTCGAGGCGCGCGAGCGCGCGTAGATAGGGCGCAAATGCGGCGAGCCGCTGCGCATCGCCGACGGCGACCAGCGGCAGCTTCTGCGCGGGCGAGACTCCCATCTCCGCGCGTAATGCGCGGCAGGCTTCGATGATCGCCTCGAGCTCGCCGACCCACGCCTCGGCGCGCTCGTCGATGCGCGCCTCGTCGGCCTGCGGGAAGCGCTGCATCATGATCGAGTAGCGGCGCTCGGCGATCGCGCGTTGCAGGTCGTCGCCCGACAGCGTCTGTTCGTCGCGATCGCCGTAGCGCATCGCCAGCGGCGCGACCTTCTGCCACAGCGCCTCGGTGACGAACGGGATGATCGGATGCGCGAGCCGCAGCACCGCCTCGAGCACGCGCAGCAGCGTGCGCCGCGTGGCGCGCGCGCTCGCTTCGTCGCTGCCCTGCAGTTGCACCTTCGCCAGCTCGACGTACCAGTCGCAGTATTCGTTCCAGACGAACTCGTAGATCGCGCGCGCCGCGAGGTCGAAGCGGTAGTCGCCGAAATGGCGCTCGACCTGCGCCTCGGTGCGCTGCAATCGCGAGACGATCCAGTGCTCGAGCGTGCCGAAGTGCAGGTAGCCGCCCGGGCCGCACTGCTCGGGCGTGTGCGGTGCGAAGCCGTTGTCGCGCCCCTCGCAGTGCATCAGCACGAAGCGGGTGGCGTTCCACAGCTTGTTGCAGAAGTTGCGGTAGCCCTCGCAGCGGTTCAGGTCGAAATTGATGTTTCGTCCCGGGCCGGCGAGCGAGGCGAAGGTGAAGCGCAGCGCGTCGGCGCCGAAAGCGGGAATGCCTTTCGGGTATTCGTGGCGCGTGCGCTTCTCGATCGACGCGGCCTGCTTGGGGTTCATCAGCCCGTAGGTGCGCTTGGCGACCAGCGCGTCGAGCGTGATGCCGTCGATCAGGTCGATCGGGTCGAGCGTATTGCCCTTGCTCTTCGACATCTTCTGGCCTTCGGCGTCGCGCACGAGTGCGTGCACGTAGACGTCGCGGAAAGGCACTTCACCGGTGAACGCGAGCGTCATCATGACCATGCGCGCCACCCAGAAGAAGATGATGTCGAAGCCGGTGACGAGCACCGACGAAGGCAGGTAGCGCGCGAGCGCCGGCATCAGGTTCGGATGACCGTCGCGGAAGGGCTCGTTCGCGTCGACCAGCGTGGAGAAGGGGACGAGCGCCGACGAGAACCAGGTGTCGAGCACGTCGACGTCCTGCACGAGCGGGCCGTTCCAGCCGGCCGCCCGCGCCTTCGATCGCGCCTCGTCCTCGCTGCGCGCGACGAACACGTTGCCGTCGTGCAGCGCCGTGCCGCTTTCGTCGGCCTTGTACCAGGCCGGGATGCGGTGTCCCCACCAGAGCTGGCGCGAGATGCACCAGTCCTGGATGTTGGTCAGCCAGTGATCGTAGGTGGCTTTCCAGCTCTCCGGCACGAAGCGGATGCGTCCGTCGGCCACCGCTTCGAGCGAGCGCTGCGCGATGCTGCCGCCGGAGAGGATCGAGTCGGCCGGCGCAGGCTTGCTCATCGCGACGAACCACTGGTCGGTGAGCATCGGCTCGATGACCGCGTTCGTGCGATCGCCGCGCGGCACCATCATCTTGTGCGCACGCACCGATTCGAGCAGGCCGAGCGCTTCGAGGTCGGCGACGATCATCCGGCGCGCGTCGAAGCGCCCGTTGCCGCGGTAGCGCGGCGACGCGTTCTCGTTGATGCGCCCGTCGAGCGTGAGCACGCCGATCATCGGCAGCTCGTGGCGCTGGCCGACCGCGTAATCGTTGAAGTCGTGCGCCGGCGTGACCTTCACCGCGCCGGTGCCGAACTCGCGATCGACGTAGGCGTCGGCGATGATCGGAATCTCGCGCCAGCCGCGTTCGGCGCCGCGCGCGACGAGGGCAGCGAGGACGTCGGGTCCTCCCGGCGCGTCGCGCGCCTCCTGCGGCAGCGGTGCGGCGTCGAAGGCCGGCTCGTCGCCCAACCCCGACAGTGGCAGCAGCACCGTCTTGCCGATCAGCGCCGCATAGCGCTCGTCCTCCGGATGCACCATCACCGCGGTGTCGCCGAGCATCGTCTCCGGGCGCGTAGTCGCCACGGTGATCGTGCCGCTGCCGTCGGCGAGTGGGTAGCGGATATGCCAGAGCTGGCCTTCTTCTTCCTCGCTGACGACCTCGAGGTCGGACACCGCAGTGAGGAGGTCCGGATCCCAGTTGACCAGCCGCTTGCCGCGGTAGATGAGCCCCTGCTCGTGCAGCCGCACGAACACTTCGCGCACGACGGCCGACAGCTTCGGATCCATCGTGAAGTACTCGAGCGACCAGTCGGTGGAGGCGCCCATGCGCCGCATCTGGCGCGTGATCGTCGAGCCCGATTCCTCCTTCCAGGCCCATACCCGCTCGACGAATTTCTCGCGTCCGAGATCGTGCCGCGTGACGCGCTGCGCATCGAGTTGGCGCTCGACGACGATCTGCGTGGCGATGCCGGCGTGGTCGGTACCGGGCAGCCACAGCGTGTTGTCGCCGCGCATCCGGTGGTAGCGCGTGAGCGCGTCCATTACCGTCTGGTTGAACGCGTGCCCCATGTGCAGCGTGCCGGTGACGTTCGGCGGCGGCAACTGGATCGAGAACGCCGGCGCATCGTCGGTGTTGCCGGCAGCGAAGTAGCCGCGCGACTCCCATAGCGGATACCAGAACGATTCGATGTCGGCGGGCTCGAAGCTCTTCGCGAGTTCCGTGGTCGCCGTTGCATGGGACGGATTCACGGCATCGTCGCCAGTGGAAGGAGAGGGGCGTGCTGTGCTCATTTCGGGGAGCGGGGGATTTGCGATCTCTTGTGCGTGTCGTTGCGCATCGGCCACCGGCGCGCTTCGTCGCGCTCGCGCAGGCGGAGACAGGGAGCGCGAGTGAAGAAGTCGTGCATCGCGCGCTCGTATTCGTCGCACTGGCCGAGACTTTCCTCGAGAACCGCACCGACAAAGCGGGAAACGCTCATTCCCCGCCGTGCCGCGACGATGCGCGCGCGTCGCAACGCTTCTTCGTCAATGTGAATGGTGAGCTTCGACATCGGTCGTCTTTGCGGCAAATCGGCGAAGTCACCGAATCACTATATCAGGCGGGTGTCCGATCACTCCCGTCCGCGCTCTCCCATGATCTCGTCGTGCACGCGCGTGAGCTCGTCGGTGACCGCCCGCGCGACCAGGTCGCGCACGAATTGCCCGAGCGTCATGCGCAGCTCTGCGGCGAGCGACTCGGTGGCGCGCGAGAGCACGGCTTCGAGGCCGGCCTGCATCTCGTCGTCGATCAGCGCCTCCGAGCGCCCGAGCAGACGTTCGAGCACGTTCTCCTGGACGCGCAGCGCCAGGTGCGCCCAGTCGACGTCGGCGAGCGCTTGCGGCAGTTCGGCCGCGTCGTAGCGGGGAAGATCGACGACTTCGGTGAGCATCGGGATCGCGTCGTCGCCTGCATCGGCTCTCGTTTCGGCGTCGGCCGCATGGCGCAATTGCGCGACCAGGCGTTGCAGTTCGTCGTCGGTGTCCATCGGTTCGTTCACCCGGAAGTGCCGCCCACGTCGTATCGCGTCATCGGATAGCCGCGATCGCGATAGAAGCGCCATCGCTCGCGCGCCGCGACGCGGTCGTCCTCGTCGGCGCCGACGATCTCGATGAGCCGCTCGAAGCGGGCGAACATCGGCGGCGTGACACGTCCGAGGTTCACCAGCACGTCGTGCGTGTCGGTGTCCACTGCACCGCTTGCGAGCAGGATCGGCGTCTGCGCAGCGAGCGCATCGCCCGCACGCACGTGCGGAACGAAGTCGGTGGGCGGGTCGCTCCACAGCAGTCGATCGAAAGCGTCGAGCCGGGCTTCGTCGTCGCACCAGACGAGCACCGGGTGCTTCGCGCGGTACGCCTTGCGCACCAGGCGGCAGCCATAGGCGATCTTGTCGGGCGCGTTGAAGTGGAAGTCGACGCGCGTCATGCGGAAAGGCGGCGACCTTGCCGAATTCGCACGCGGAAGCGGCCGCCGCTCAGGCCGCGCCCGCGCGCGCCAGCACGAAGCGCGTGAGCAACGGAACGGGCCGCCCGCTCGCGCCCTTGTTCGTGCCCGAGCGCCACGCCGTGCCGGCGATGTCGAGATGCGCCCAGGTGTAGTCCTTCGTGAAGCGCGACAGGAAGCACGCGGCGGTGACCGAGCCGGCCGGCCGTCCACCGATGTTGGCGACGTCAGCGAAGGGCGACTTCAGCTGCTCCTGGTATGCCTCGTCCAGCGGCATGCGCCAGCAGGTGTCGGCCACTTCGCGACCGGCCGCCTGCAACTCGCCGGCGAGCTCGTCGTTCGGCGAGAACAGCCCGGAGTGATGGTGTCCGAGCGCGATGACGCAGGCGCCGGTGAGCGTCGCGACGTCGACGACGGCGGCCGGTGCAAAGCGCTTCGCGTATTCGAGCGCATCGCACAGAATGAGTCGCCCCTCGGCGTCGGTATTGAGGATTTCCACCGTCTTGCCCGACATCGTCGTGACGATGTCGCCCGGCTTCGTGGCGCGCCCGCCCGGCATGTTCTCGGTGGTGGGCACGACGACGACGAGGTTCACCTTCGCCTTCGTTTCGGCGACGGCACGCATCGTGCCGAGCACCGAGGCCGCGCCGCACATGTCGAACTTCATCTCGTCCATTTCGGGCGCCGGCTTCAGCGAGATGCCGCCCGTGTCGAAGGTGATGCCCTTGCCGATGAGGACGATGGGCGCCTGCTTCGCGCCCGCGCCCTGGTAGCGCAGCACGATGAGCTTGGGCGGCTGCGCGGAGCCGCGGGCGACCGCGAGCAGCGCACCCATCTTCAGCGCCTGCATCTGCTTCTCGTCGAGCACCTCGCACTTCAGGCCGAGATCGCGCGCGAGTTTCCGGGCGGTGTCGGCGAGGTAGGTGGGCGTGCACACGTTCGCCGGCAGATTGCCGAGGTCTTTCGCGAGGTCTACCCCGTTGGCGATGGCGCTCGCGCGGTCGATCTCGCGTCCGGCCGCGCCGGCGTCCGTGCGCTCGAGCGCGAGCGCGACGCGCTTCGGTCTCGGTGGCTTCGGCTCGCGCTCGCTCTTCATCTGCTCGAAGCGGTAGGCGATGTCCCGGCCCTCGAGCGCTTGCACGCGCACCTTCCAGGCAAGTTCGCGCCCGGCGACCGGGACGTCGTGCAGCAGCGAAAGCGCATCGTCGGCGGAGAACGCGCTGGCCGCCTTGTAGGCAGCGCGAACCGTGTCGATGTAGGCCTTCTCGTTCGCCTCCTTGTCCTTGCCGAACGATGCGAGCACGACGCGCGCGATCGAGCCGTCGAGGTGCGTGGACAGCGTCGACCCGGCCTTCTTCGCGAGGTCGCCCGACGCGAGCAGGCGCGAAAGACGGCCGCTGCTGGCTTCGTCGATGGCCTGGGCCGCGCTGCCGCAAAGCTTTCCGTCGAGAACCGGAACGAGCGCGACGCCGGCGCGCGCGCGCGCCGCAGCGGAAGTCGTTGTGCTAAATTTCATCGTTTATTCTTCTCGAGAGTCGACCGGCGGATTATACGAGGGTCGTCCCGCGATGCTCTTCGAAAAAGCACTGCGACGAGACCTGCTCAATCTGGCCGGAGTCGTGTTCGCGGCGCTGTTCGTCATCATGTTGACGACGTCGCTGATCCGCTTCCTCGGCCGCGCTGCGAGCGATCGCGTCGACACCGCCAGCGTCCTGCCGCTGATCGCGTTCAATTCGATCAACATACTGCCGGTGCTGCTCGTGCTCACCGTGTACGTGGCCGTGCTGATGTCGCTCACGCGCGCGTTCCGCGACTCGGAAATGGTGATCTGGTTTGCCAGCGGCGTGAGCCTTACCGCCTGGATCAAGCCAGTGCTCGGCGTGGCCGTTCCCATCGCATTGCTCGTGGCGCTCGTCGCCTTCGTCGTCGCACCGTGGGCGAGCCGCCAGGCGAACGAATACCAGCAGCGCTTCGCGCAGCGCGAGGACGTGTCGCAGGTGGCCGCGGGGCGCTTTCGCGAATCGGTGTCCGCCAACCGCGTGTTCTTCGTCGAGTCGCTGAACGAAGCGCAGACCGAGGTGCGCAACGTCTTCGTCACGCAGGCGCGCGGCGACGCGCTCAGCGTCGTCGTATCGCGCAGCGGCAGCATCGAGAATCGACCCGACGGCAGCCGCTTCCTCGTGCTCGAGGACGGTCGCCGCTACGACGGCACGCGCGGCCGCGCGGATTTCCGGCTGATGGAGTTCGGACGCTACGGGCTGCGGCTCGAGCCGCGCGACACGGTCGTTGCCGAAGACCGTGCGAAGTTCAAGTCGACGCGCGAACTCGTCGACGATCCGTCGCCCCGCAACCTGGGCGAGCTCGCCTGGCGCATCAGCCTGCCGGTATCGACCGTGCTGATGGCGCTGCTGGCGATTCCGCTGTCGGCGATGAACCCGCGCGCCGGGCGCTCGGTGAACCTGCTGGCGGCGCTGCTGATCTATCTCGTCTACAGCAACCTGCTCAGCGTGGTGCAGTCGCGCATCGGACAGGGACGCGCCTCGTTCGGCTTCGGCGTGTGGGTGCTGCACGCGACGATGCTGCTGCTCATCGCCTGGCTGTTCCACCGGCGCACGACGCTTCCGGGACGCTGGTTCGCGCGCTGGCGCGCCTCGCGCGCATGAGGCGAGGCGCACGCCTGGCGATGGAGGGGCGCCCATGAAGGTGCTGCGCCGTTACCTGGGCAGGCAGATCGGCGCCGCCGTCGCCTTCGTGCTGTTCGGCTTCCTCGCGCTGTTCGCGTTCTTCGACTTCATCAACGAGCTCGACGACGTGGGCCGTGGCGGCTATCGGTTGCAGCACGCCGTCGCCTTCGTGCTGCTCGGCCTGCCGGCGCACATCTACGAGCTGATGCCGATCGCCGCGCTGATCGGCGCGATCTATGCGCTTGCGCAGTTCGCGTCGAATTCGGAGTTCACGGCGATGCGCGCGGCCGGACTCGGGCGACGCCAGGCGCTGTCGACGATCGCAAGCATCGGCCTCGTCTTCGCGCTGCTCACCGCACTGGTCGGCGAAGGGCTGGCGCCGCCTGCCGAGCGCCTCGCGCAGCAGCTGCGGCTGACGGCGATCGGCGCATCCGCCGGCGGACAGTTCCGCTCCGGGCTGTGGCTGAAGGACTCGGTGCGCGACCAGGCCGGAGAGGTCGAACAACTTCGCTTCGTGAACATCGGCGAGCTGATGCCCGACGGCACGCTGCGCGACGTGCGCGTCTTCGAGTTCGATCCGCAGATGCGGCTCTCGGAGCTCGTCGAGGCGCGTTCGGCGCACTACGCGCCGCCCGAAGCCTGGTTGCTCCAGGGCGTGGATGCGACCCGATTCGACGAGGTGACGCTCGCCGGCGACGCGCCGCTGGTGCGGGCCACGCAGGCGCACGAGGCGCAGCGCCGATGGCGCAGCGAACTCACGCCGGCGCTGCTCGGCGTGCTGCTCGTGCAGCCCGACCGGATGTCGGCGGTCGCGCTGTATCGATACGTGCAGCACCTCGAGGAGAACCGGCAGAACGCCGCGCAGTACGAGATCGCACTATGGAAGAAGGTCGTTTATCCGCTCGCCGTCGTCGTGATGATGGCGCTTGCGCTGCCCTTCGGATACCTGCATGCGCGCGCCGGGGGCATCGGCTACAAGGTGTTCGCGGGCGTGATGCTCGGCATCGCCTTCCACTTCCTGAACGGGCTGTTCTCGCACCTGGGCCTGCTCAACACGTGGCCCCCGCTCGTCTCGGTAAGCATTCCGAGCATTGCCGCGTTCGTGCTCGCACTGGGCATGCTCGCGTGGGTCGATCGTGCACGGTGAGCGCGATGCGCGTCCTCCACTCGAGGGTGGGCGGAGCGTCCGTGTACGCACGCACCTCGGGAAAGCCCGGACCCGCCGCGGGCCGAAAGCCGTGGACGATCGCCGGGACGTCGATTAGGATGGCCGGCATTCGAGGAGGAGGGGCAGCGAACGCTGCCGCACTGGCAGCGGTCTCTGCCGTTTCGGCGGCGAGTCCTGCCGTTTTCGGGGCGCACAGCGATGTGCGCCCCTTTTTATTGTGTCGATGACGTCGTATTTCGAACGCGCCTTCGGCGATGCCGATCGCGCGCGTCGCAGCTTCTGGATCGCTCTCCTCGTGTTGACGGCCCTGCGCGCGTGGTTCGCCGCCGCGCTGCCGATGACCAGCGACGAAGCCTACTTCGCCCAATGGGGCCGCTACCCCGATTGGGGCTTCTACGATCACCCGCCGATGATCGGCTGGTGGCTTGCGCTGCTCGAGCGCATCTCCGACAGCCGTTTCGTGCTGCGGCTGCCGGCGCTGCTCGCCCCGCCGTGGGTGGCCGCGCTCGGCTGGGCGCTGATGCGCCGGCGCGGCGAAGCGCTCGCCTGGTCGGCGGCGACGCTGCTGCTGCTCGTGCCGCTGAACGCCTGGAACGTGGCGATCACCACCGACATCCCGCTGATGCTGTTCGCCGCGCTGACGGTCGCGCTGTACCTGCGCGCGCTGGCGAGCGGGCGAACCCTGGACTACCTGCTCTGCGGTTTCGCGTTGTCGGGCGCGCTGTTGTCGAAATACTTCGCCGGACTGCTGGCGATCGCGCTGTTCCTGCATGCGGTTACCCGGCCGACGCCGGCGTCGCTGCGCGGCCTGCTCTGGATCGTTGCCGGATCGCTGCCCGCGGCAGCGATCCAGATCGCGTGGAACGCGCAGAACTGCTGGCCGAACGTGATGTTCAACCTGGTCAACCGGCACGGCGACGCGGGGCTGTCGTGGCGGACGCCGCTGCTGTATGCGGTGAGTGTCGCCTACGTGCTCACGCCGCCGGTTGCGTGGCGGCTGTTGCGCGGTGTGCGCGATGTGCCGCGCGTGACGGGCGAGGACGCCGCACGAGATCGCCGCGCGCTGCGTTTCCTCGCGCTGGCGCCGCTGGCGATCTTCGCGCTGCTGTCGCTGGTGAAGACGATCGGCCTGCACTGGCTGGCGAGCTTCGCCTTCCCGGCGGTGTTGTGGTTCGCGTTCACCGCGAGCGCGCGCTCGATGGCGCGCGCGCTCGCCTTTGCATCGGTCTTCGCGCTGCTGCACTGGGTCGTGATCGGCGCGCTCGCCGTCGTGCCGACCGAGGCCTTCCGTGCGTGGAGCGGTTATCCGGGACTGGTGATGACGGTGCACGGCGACGAACTGGCCGCCGCGCTCGCGCCGTGGCGCAAGACCCACGTGATCGCGTCGGACGGTTATTCGCCTGCGGTGACGATCGGCGACGCGCTCGGCGAGCACGTGATCGTCTTCGGCCGCGGGACGAGCCACGCGCGGCACGACGACATCCTCACCGACTTCCGCGAGCTCGACGGCAAGGACATCCTCATCGTGCGTCGTCGCGGCGATCGCCTCGGCGAGTTCGATGCGTATTTCGATCGGGCGACGCACGAGACGATCACCGTGCGCGGGGCGACCTTCTATCTGGTCGACGGCCGAGGCTTTCGCTACGAGGTCTATCGCGACCGAGTGCTCGACGAGATCCGCCGGCACTACTACGCGGTCCTTCGCTGGCTGCCCGGCAACGCGTGCTATTTTTGCGATCGCTATTTCCCCGACCGGTCGTGCCGCGCGCCCTGAACCGCGCGCGCGGCGGCGCACTGAAACCCGTGCCCCGATGAACCTGCAGCAGCTTCGCTTTTTGCGCGAAACCGCACGCCACGGCTTCAGCCTCACGCGCGCCGCGCAGGCCATCGGCACCTCGCAACCGGCGCTCTCGCGCGGCATCCTCGAGCTCGAGGCCGAACTCGGCGTGGACGTATTCGTCCGCCACGGCAAGAGGATCCTCGGCTTCACCGACCCCGGCCGCGCGGTCTTCGAGCGTGCCGAGCGCGTGCTCGCCGAGATCGACGGCATCGAGCGCGTGACGGCAGACTACCGCGCTCGCGACGACGGCGAGCTGCGCGTGGCGACCACGCATACGCAGGCACGCTACGCGCTGCCGAACGTCGTGCGCGAGTTCCGCCGGCGCTATCCGGCCGTGCATCTGACGCTGCTGCAGGGCAGCCCCAGCCAGATCACCCAGCTATTGCTGTCGCGCGAGGTCGACTTCGCGATCGCCACCGAAGTACCGCAGGACGCCGAGGAACTGCTGGCGATTCCCGCCTTCGAATGGGAACACGTCGTCATCGTGCCGAGGAAGCATCCGCTGCTCGCCCAGCCGCTGTCGCTGCATGCGCTGGTTCGGCATCCGCTGATCACCTACGTCGAAGAGTTCGCCGGCCGCCGGCGCATCGACCGCGCCTTCGCCGACGCCGGGCTGCGCCCCGATATCGTCCTGTCGGCGATCGACTCCGACGTGATCAAGACCTACGTGGGAATCGGGCTGGGCGTGGGCATCGTCACCGGGCTGGCCTGGGATCCGCAGCACGACCGGGGGCTGGCGATGATGCCCGCCGGCGCGCTGTTCGGCGTGAACTCGGTGAAGCTGGCGGTGCGCCGCGACGCCTTCCTGCGCGGATTCGCGCTCAGCTTCATCGAGCTGTTCGTTCCGGGCGTCGACCTGCGCGTCTTCGAGCGGCAGGTGCGCGCGCAACGCACGCCGGGTGCGCGCAGCTCCGGGTAATCCCCCACTGTTGCGAAGGCTGCGGCGGCCCGGGTCGTCGCGGGCGCGTGCTTATACTTCGGCGGGCGATGCGGCGCGCAAAACGGCGCAACGCACGCAAATGGGAGTGGACAACGGGAAATGGGCGTCGCGAACTGGCGCACGGTGGCAGGCGCGATCGCATTCTTCACGGCCCTCGGGCCGGCCGCGGCACAGCAGGTGACATTGAACGTGTCGAGCTGGGCGCCGGCGGCGCACGTGCTATCGCAAACGGTGGGCAAGTGGTGCGACGAAGTCGCCGAAGCCACCGCCAAGCGCGTCGTCTGCAAGCTGCTGCCCAAGCCGGTGACGCCGCCGCCGGGCACCTTCGATGCGGTGCGCGAGGGGCTGGCCGACGTCTCGTATTCGGTGCACGCCTACACGCCGGATCGCTACACGTTGTCGCAGTTGGCCGAGTTGCCGTTCTCCGGCGATTCGGCCGAAGCGAACTCGATCGCTTATCAGCGCATCTTCGACCATTACTTCGCGCGGCTGAACGAGCATCGCGGATTGAAAGTGATTGCCGTGTTCACGCACGGGCCCGGGCAGCTGTACACGACGAAGAAGTCGGTCGAGTCGCTCGCCGACCTGCAGGGGCTGAAGCTGCGCGGCGACGGCGGCATGGTGGCCAACGTCGGCAAGGCGATCGGCGTGAGCATCGTGCTCAAGCCTTCGGTCGAAGCGCAGGAGTTGCTCTCGTCGGGTGCGATCGACGGGCTGTTCGGCCCGGCCGAGACGATCGACTCGATGCGCCTGGAGAAGCTGATCCGCTATCGGATCGTGTTCCCTGGCGGGCTCTACAACACGAGCTTCGCCTTCGTGATGAACCAGGCCACGTGGGATCGCATCGGCACGGCCGACCAGGCGGCGATCGCCCGCCTGTCGGGCGAGCATGCCGCGCGCATGTTCGGCCGCGCGTGGGACGACGTCGACCGCCGCGCACTGGCGGCGATGCAGGCCAACGACGTGCGCGCCAATTTCGCCGATCGCGCCTTCGTCGAGGCGGTGCGCGCGCGCACGTCGCCGATCGAGCTGAAGTGGATCACCGAGGCGCGAGCCAAGGGGCTCGAGCGCCCCGAGCAGGTGCTGCGCGAGTTTCGCGCGGAGCTGTCCAGGCTGCAGTGAAGCGGCGGGGCGGGGGTGTCTGCGCCCGTGTATAATCCGCGCTCTTCGGGGCGGTAGCTCAGCTGGGAGAGCGTCGCGTTCGCAATGCGAAGGTCGGGAGTTCGATCCTCCTCCGCTCCACCATTCACTCGGAAAGCCAGGCCGTTCGGTCTGGCTTTTTTTGTTCCTCGGGCGTACTGCTGGGATGAACTGCATTCCCCGCCTGTGGTGTCGCCTGACCATCCCATCGATCCCGCCATCCGCATCGAGAACGAAGCGCGGCTCGCAACCGTCGAAGTCGAGCAGGGTGCGCGTAGCCGCGGCTGGTATCGAGACGGCGCTGGCACGGGGCGCCGACGGCGCGAAGAGCGCGCGACTTGGCTGACACGCCCTACACGACGAGGGTTATCCGCGTGTCGCGCAGACCCGTCCCTAGAATGATGCGCGAAAAGGGGGAGGACGACGATGAGCAAACAGTTGTTGATCTACGAGACGGCGGTGCCGATCTCTGCAGCGAGGCACGGCAAGCAGTCGGTGGACGCCGGGCACGGTTACGCATTCAGCGCGGGCATCAACGCCGTGCCGCTGATGGCGGTCGAGATCCTGCAGGCGGCCACCGAGTATGCGGTGGTATTCACCGGGGAAGGCGACGACATCATTCCGGCCGTCGTGCTGGGCGTGAAGGGCGACCAGAACCTTTATCTCGGCCCCGACGGCGAGTGGAAGGCGAAGTACGTCCCGGCGTTCCTGCGCCGCTATCCGTTCGTGTTTTCGGCGAGCGCCGACAGGAAGACGCTGACGCTGTGCATCGACGAGGCCTACCCGGGGCTCAACAGCGAAGGTCGGGGCCAGCGCCTGTTCGGCGATGACGGCCGGCCGTCGCCCTACGTGGATCAGGTGCTGAAGTTCCTGCAGGAGTACCAGGCGCATTTCGCGCGCAGCCAGATCTTCGGCCGGCGCGTCGAGGAATACGGGCTGCTCGAGCCGATGCAGGCGAAGGTCACGACGCCGAGCGGTGCGACGTTGTCGCTCACCGGTTTCCGTGCAGTCAACCGCGAGAAGCTGCGCGCGCTCAGCGGCGAACAGCTCTCCACGCTCGCCAGGACGGACGAGCTGGAACTGCTCTATCTGCACCTCTACTCGATGCGCAATTTCCACTCGGTGAAGGACCGGCTGCTCGAGACGCTGCCATTGCAGGCGGGCGAGACTGCTGCCGCTGACGCAGCGGTTTCCTGACCGCCCTTTTCGCCTGCGCAGCTTCGACGGACGCGCGCGCCGCACTACGGGCGCGCGCGTTCGTTCGCGCGTGTCGTGTCGTCGGCTCCGGCACCGGGCACACACAGTTATCGGAACCTTTTGCCCTATAGGTATTGCAACGTCGATAGAAAGCGGTTCTATATTTCTCGTCAGGCGACACCAACGGATGGGGGTCCGTGTGCCGCCGCTGTCGATCCCGACAATGGCCGCCTGAGTAGCGGCCATTGCTGCTCGGCGTAACGCCTCGATCCAACAAGGGGCGTGCGACAACCCCCGACCGAGCCGCAGCCCGCCTGGACTGCTCCGCGGCGATGCTCGTCAGGTGAAATGGGGGGGTCGAGATGCGCCTGTTCCAGAACGGCACGCTGGCTGCTGGCCGCGCGAAACGCAATGCACTTCCTGCACTTCCGCACGTGAAGTCGAGAGGGGGCAGGCCGCCGTTGAGGCGCAAGGTGCTGTTCGAGGCGATGGAGCAGCGCCTGCTGCTGTCGGCGGACATCACGCCGGCGCTCGCCGCGGCGGCGCCGAACGTGGTGACGATCGCCCAGCAGGACACCGTGGTGCCGAGTGGCGGCGTGGTCATCGACCTCACCGTCAACGGTGTGACGACCACGTACGGTGACACCTCTAACGGCGTAGGCTCACTCACGCTGGCCGGCGGGTCGGATGCCGATACGTTCACCTTCCTCACGCCGGTCACGGTGCGAGTGGCGATCGACGGCGGCGCCGGCAACGACGCGATCATCGGGCCGAATGACGACACCGACTGGTTGATCAGCGGCGCCGACAGCGGCAGTTTTGGCGGCGTGCACGGCTTCACGAACGTCGAGTCGCTCGCCGGCGGCAGCGGCGACGACAACTTCGAGTTCGAGACCGGCGGGGCGATCTCGCTCGGCATCGCCGGCGGCGGCGGCTCGGACTCGGTGATCGCCAGCAACGCGACCAACGACTGGAAGATCGACAGCGCCGATGCCGGCACGCTCGGCACGACCTCGTTCAGCGCGATCGCCAATCTCATCGGCGGCAAGGGCGCGGACACCTTCGCATTCACGGGTGCGGGGTCGATCAGCGGCGTCGTCGACGGCGGCATCGATGACTCGCAACTCGCCACGCCGGTACGCGACAAGCTCGACTTCGGCGCGCTCTCCAATTCGGTACAGATCGACCTCGGCGCCGGCAGCGTCGCCGGCGTGGTCGGCAGTTTCACGGCGATCGACGAGGTCAACGGCAGCGCGTTCGCCGACACACTGATCGGTCCGAGTGCCGAAACGAGCGCCGCCTGGACGATCGACGGCGGCGATGCCGGCAACGTCGGCGGCGTCGCCTTCAGCGGCATCGAGAACCTCACTGGCGTGAGCGGCACGGTGAGCGACGCCTTCACCTTCGAGGTGGGGGGCAGCCTGAGCGGCACGGTGGACGGCGGCGCCAGCACCTTCGACAGCATCCAGGTCGCCGACGGCTCAGGCGGCTATACGGTCTTCAACCCGGCTTCCGGGGTCGACCAGTTCGGCTCGCTCGTTCTCAATGGCAAGACGATCCAGTACGCCGGGATCGATCACGAGGACCTGTTCGGCGGCGACGCATCCGCACGATCGCTCGGCGGCACGATCTTCGACGACACGATCATTCTCGAGGACTACGGCGCCGCCGACGACGGCCTGATGCAGGCTCGATTCCTCGGCCGCAACTTCTTCGATGGCAGCGTCACGACCAGCGGCTTCACGTTCTCGGTTCCCGCCGACTCGCTGACGATCGAAGGCCGTGACGGCAGCGACCTGATCCAGGTCCTGTCGCTCGACAGCCTGTTCTCGGCCGATCTGCTGCTCTACGGCAGTTCGCTGAACAGCCTCGGCGTGCCGGTCGACGACCCGTTCGTCGATCGCATCACGTTCAGCGGCAACATCGATACGCAGGGCGGCGTCCTCGACGCGTGGGCCGACCGGATCAAGGTCGACGACGGCGTGCACATCGACGTCGGCGCGCAGTACATCAACTTCCGCTCGCGCCTCGTCGGCATCGCGGAGCTCGAGAACCTGCTGCCGATCTTCGGCACCTCGCGCGACGTGTCGATCGACATCGGCAAGGGCGCGGAACTCGCGTCCGAAGGCGGCATCTTCCTGATCGCGCAGGCCGAGGACAAGAGCATYGCCGAACTCGCCGGCGCGCCGAAGGAAGTCGACAATTTCGTCATTCAGCCGCTGATGGACAAGGTMGCCGGCYTGACCGCGCTGCCGGTCAAGCTGCTGGTGAAGAACACGTCGGCCACGATCACGCTGCAGGAAGGCGCGAGGCTCGTGTCCGACAGCACGGTTGGGCTGTATGCCACGGCTTCGTCCGACGCTTCCGGCGTCGCGAGCGGCAGTCTGTTCAGCATCGGCTACAGCCGTGCGGTCGGCACGGCGAAGATCGACATCCAGAAGAACGTCGAGATCGTCTCCAACGACGAGGCGGTGGTCATTACCGCCACCGGCGAAGCGACCGCGGCGATGAGCACGAGCACCGAGCGCGCGCTCGACAGCACGCCGCATCCGGGGGGCAAGGCCAACCAGGTCGCGATCTCGCTGGCCGTCAGCGACGCGAACGTCACCTCGTACGTCGACGTCGCCGAGGGCGCCACCATCACCGCCGGCAAGACCGCCAACATCACTGCCGGCGGCGACGTGAGCTCCGAGGCCGAGGCCGAGTCGGGCCTCTTCGCCGACGGCAAGGCGGGCCTCGCCTTCGCGCTCGAGTTCTCCAACGCCGACATCCGGACCACGATGCTCGGCAGCGTCACCGCGCACGCCGCGGCCGACTACACGGTGAAGATCGAGATCGATCCAACGGTGACCGACCCGGACTCCGACGGCGATCACGATCCGACGACGAATCCGACACTCGGCTACGTCGACTACGACAACGACCGAATCTACGTCGGCGGCAACTCGCTGGTGACCGAGGACACGGTCACCTACACGAACCGCTACGGCACGAGCATCGGCGGCCTGGTCGACGGCACCACCTACTACGTCGTCACTACCGACGACGCGGGATGGATCCACCTCGCCGCTACCGAAGCGCAGGCGATTCGGGCCGGGTACGGCAATGTCACCGGCAACATCGTCAACCTGGTCGATCTGAGCGGCACGGCGCTCGCCACGGCCAACAACGAGCGTCTCTTCGGCGGCAGCGACGTCGACGCTGCGGCCGACAGCATCACGTTGCGCGACGCCGCCAATTCGCCCAGCAACTTCAACAAGTTCGAACTGGGCCAGGCAGTCGTCTATCACCAGGGCTCGGCGCCGATCGCCAACCTGGTCGACAACAACACCTACTACGTCATCGTCGGCACCAGCGAGAACAACCTGCAGGGGGACACGCGCTTCGCCACCGGGCAGGTGATCCAGCTGGCCGAGACCGAGAACGAGGCGCGCGCGGGCGTGTTCATCGACATCGGCGCTGCCGACGGCGCGACCGGCTTCAAGCTCGCGGCCAAGCACGTGCTCGACTCCGACTTCGCCACCGGCGTCGGCATCGTCGCGAAGCTGGGCGCCGAAGACAGCGCGAGCGCCAGCGCGGGGCTGCAGAGCGAGGACAAGACGCCGAGCCGGTACGACAAGTTCATGGAAAAGGTCGACACCAACCTGGGCGACCTGCTGTTCACGAAGCTCACGAAGTCCTACGCCGACAACGCTGCCAAGGCGGATGCCGGGCAGAAGAGCGAGCTGAGCGTCGCCGGTGCGCTGGCCTTCAGCTTCGCCGAGCACACGGTGACGACCGAGGTCGGCGCGAAGGCRATCGTCAAGTCGAACGAGGACCTCGAGGTCAAGGCGAACATCGAGCAGAGCTACACGCTGAGCGCGGCGAGCAACACCGAGCCGCAGGACGACGGCAAGGGCAGCAGCGCCGGATCGAGCGCCGAGAACAGCGTGAGCGTCGCGGTCGGCGTCGGCATCTACGGCAACCACGCGAGCGCCACCGTCGACGGCGGCGCGCAGCTCGACGGGCTGCGCGCCACGCGCGTCGTCTCGGGCGTGCTCTACCCGTTCCTCACGCGCCCCGACAAGTACATCCCGCTGTCGGCGGGCGAACTGGTCGACTCGATCCGTTCCGACGGACCGGACGCGATCAYGAAGTACCTGACGAGCACGCTGGGCGCACAGGACAGCCTGTTCAACAGTTGGAGCACCGCCACGGCGAAAGCCGACAAGGTCGGCATCGCCGGCACCGTCAACGTGCTGGTGTTCGACAACGATGCGGTCACGACGGTGCAGGGCGGCGCGCTGATCAACCAGGACGCGGCGTGGCACAGCTACGACACGAATCCGCACGCGAACCAGGCGGCGGTCCCGGACGGCGACGGCCGCGGCGAGGAGGTGGTCTCGGTGGAGGCCACCCACTACGCGCAGACGATCAACATGACCGGCATCTTCGCGTTGCCGACCTTCGATTTCGACCCGACTACGAAGGATTCGTTCAAGGAGCGCCTGACGCTGAATCCTTCGGGCACCAGCGGCTCGAAGGGCGGCTTCGGAGGCGCGTTCTTCATCAGCGTGGCGAACAACACCACGCACGCGATCGTGCAGGACGGCGCGAAGATCTACAGCGGCGCCGACGGCGGCTTCAACATGAAGGCCGAGCAGGCGATCTCGGCAGTCAACCTCGTGCAGGCGGGCGGCGAGGGCGGCAAGCTCGCGATCAGCGGTTCGGTGGCCTACAACGGCATCACCAACGACACGCTGGCGCAGCTCGGCGCCGCTGCGGTGGTCACCGGGCGCGATGCGCGCCTGTACGCAGGGGATCTCGAGAGCGACATCAACTGGGTCGGCGGCATCGCCAAGGGCGAGACCACCGGCGTGGGCATCGCCGTCGGCATCAACAACCTCGATCGCCGCACGCGAGCGGTGATCGGCAACGCCGATGCGCTGGAGTCAGGCGGCGCGATCGACGCGGCGAAGCACATCGACGTCAGCGGCGACGTGAAGCTGCGCGCCTTCGTCGGTGGGGAGCTGATGTCGTTCTCGATCGCCGGTGCGGCGGCCACCGGCTCGTCGCCCGAGATGCCCAATGTCGGCAAGGCGTCTGCCAGCACGAGCCAGAAGCCGGCCCAGTTCGATGCCAGCATCGCTCCGCAGACCGGCAGCACCACCGCGGTCGCGGCCGCKGTGTCGGTGAACGTCGTGMACGACGACACGCGTGCGGCGATCGTCGGCGCCGGGCACCTGGCGGCCGGTGGCGACRTCGARCTGGTCGCGCTCGACGACCTGTCCCACTTYGCCGCRACCGGCGGTGCGGCGTTCGCGCGGAACACCGGCAACCAGAGCGCCARCKCGYTGGCCGGYGCGCTCAGCTTCAACAACCTCGACATCGGCACGCGMGCCTACGTGCTCGACACCGACATYGCGGCGCRCGACGTGGATCTGAGCGCSGWGCGCACCGGCGACCTGGTCACGCTCAGTGCCGGCGCRAGCGTGAGYACYTCGTCGAACGGMCTGAGCCTSGCCGGYTCGGTGTCGGTCAATCGCCTGGTCAACACGACSCAYGCRTTYCTCGATGGCGTCGACGTTCACGCCGAAGGCGACGGCAACGTCRTCGCCACCGACGACTCCGGCATCGTCGCGATCGGYGGCGCGGCGGCGATYGGCGGCGMRACGGGCATCGGCTTTTCGATCGGCTTCAACGAGATCACCGGCAACACGCTGGCCGCMATCGACGACTCGACGCTGTCGTAYGGCGGCGCGCTCTCGCTCGTCGCGCGSAACGACAACGCGCTGCGCTCGGTCGGCGTGTCGGCCGGCCTCGGCAAGGAAGATTCGGCCGCGTTCACGATCGGCGTGAACCTGATCAYCAAYACCGACGAGGCGCGCATCTCCGGCAGCRCGYTGASCCGCGCGGCGTCGGTTTYGCTGCTGGCGCAGGACGACTCGGTGCTGCAGGCGATCGGCGGCGCGCTCGCSATCGGCTTSAACGGCAGCGGYTTCGGCGGYTCGCTSGGCTGGAACTCCGTCACCAACWYGGTGGTCGCGCGCATCGAGGATTCGAGTCTCACCGGCRTCAGCGGCMRGGTCAGCGTSGTCGCCGAATCGACGCAGGAGGACGGGCTGTTCGACGGCAAGATCTCGTCTGCSGCGATCGGCGCGGCYGGCTCKTCGGAGAACGTCGCCGCAGGCGGCGCGCTYGCGATCAACGGCATCATCAACACCATCGATGCGCACGTCTCGSGCGSSTCGACGATCGTCGCCGGCGGCGACRTCGAGGTCAGCGCGCTCGACGAGTCRGGYATCAAGTCGCTCACSGGCGGCGCCGCAGTCTCGCTGGGCGGCAGCGCGATCGGCATCGGGCTGTCGGCGAACTTCATTGCCAACGACGTGACGGCGACGATCGACGGCTCGTCGGTCACCTCGCAGGGCGGCAGCGTGTCGGTCAGCGCCGACGAAACGGGCTCGATCGACTCGATCGCCGTCGGCCTGGGCCTTGCCTCCGGGCAACTGGCGGTGGCCGGTTCGGTTACCGTCAACGTCATCGTCGATACCGTCAGCGCGTCCATTGCGGGCGCCGCGACGGTGCAGGCGGCCGGCAACGTCAGGGTCAAGGCACGCAACGCCGCGCACGCAGGGACGATCGCCGGCCAGTTCGCGGCCAGCGGCGGCAACGCCGTCGGCGCCTCGATCACGAACGTGACGATCGTCAACGACACCACGGCGTGGATCGACGGGCGTGCGAACGTCAGCGCCGATGCCGCGCGCGCCGGGTTCATCGACGCGAGCGGGCGCTAYGTRCGCGGCGTGTCGATCGAAGCCTTGTCGCCGAAGGACATCGAGATCTTCGCGATCGGTGGTGCGGCCGGCTCGGAAGCCGCCGTTGCCGGTTCGTTCTCGGTGACCGTCATCGACGACATCACCGAGGCCTATGTCTCGCCGGTCGCTGCCGGCGGCACCGCGGGCCTCGTGTCGTCCGCCGGTGACGTGAACGTCGTCGCCGTCAGTCATTTCGACCTGACCGGCGCGGCCGGTTCGGTGGCCATCGGCGGCGACGCGGGAATCGGCGTCGGGGCCGACGTCGGCGTGGCCAGCGTGCGCACGCGCGCCTGGGTCGGTGACGGCGCCCGCGTGGACGCCGGCGACTCGGTCGTCGTGCAGGCGCTGGCCGATGAACGCGTGCTGTCGATCTCGGTCACCGGCGCCCTGTCGGGGGGCGTGGCCGTCGGCGTGTCGGCCGGCGTGTCGGTGCTTTCGCTGACCACGCAGGCGTGGCTCGGCGCGGGCGCGAGCGCCAGCGCGAACGGCAACGTCGTCGTGCAGGCTCTGGACACCACGCGCGTGGACATCGTGACCGGCAGCGTCGCGGCCAGCGCGAGCGTTGCGGTCGGCGTGGCCGGCGGCGTCTCGACCATCTCGAAGGACACCGGAAGCTGGATCGCCGGCGATGCGCAGGTCGCTGCGAAGGCGGCCGATGGCGAAACCTCGTTCGTGGCGAACACCGGCACCTTCACCGATGCCGCGAAGGTGGACCGCTCGCAGCAGATCAGCGTCAGCAAGGAATTCATCACCGCGAACGTCGATGCGGCGACCGACCGCATCACGATCGCCGGCCACGGTTTCTCGGAAGGCCAGGAGGTCGTCTATTCGGCCGGCACGCAGGCGATCCGCGGCCTGGGCAGCGGCAAGCGCTATGCGGTGCACGTGATCGACGCAAACACGATCCAGCTGCGCCTGGCTGCCGGCGACAGCACGGCGGTCGATCTCGTTGCGAGCACGGCCACCAACGGCGGCCCGGCAGAGGGTGCAGCGCATTCGCTGAGCACGGTTACCGCGGCCGGCACGCCAGGGGTGGACAACGAGCATTTCGACGACTCGGCGATCCTGAGCCGGGCCGGCACGAACATCGTCACGGCGCAGCGGCGCGGCGTCATCGTCAGCGCCGTGAGCACCAACGATATCGYGACCGTCGGCGCGGCCGTTGCCGCCTCGGGCGACGCAGCGGTTTCGCTCRCCGGCGGCGTCAACGTCCACATCATTCGCACGCTGGCGCACATCGATTCCGGCGCCGACATCAACGCCGACAACAGCGGCGCGGGGGCACARCAAGGCGTCTACGTCGATGCCGGACGCAGCCTCTCGGAAGTGGTGGTCGGTGTCGGCGCGGCCGGTTCGCTCGGCTTCGCCGGCGCGGCCGGCGCGGCCGTGCCGGTGCTGCTGGGCGAGACCCGCGCCTGGATTGGAAACGACAGCGGTTTCGCCAGCGACGCGCATTCCGGCACCGATTTCGCGAGCGTGATCCGGGCCGCGGGCGACGTCGAAGTGCAGGCGGTGGCGCAGGAGAAGGCGATCGCGGTGGCGGTCGGCATCTCGGTGGCCCAGGTCGGCATTGCCGGCTCGGGCTCCGTGCTGGTGATGGACACGCACACCGTCGCCGCGATCAGCGGCGACGTGCAGGTGTCGGCGGGCGGCAACGTGCTGGTCGGCGCGCAGGACGACACGAAGACCTGGGTCATCGCGGGCGGCGTCGGGGTCGGCCTGTGGGGCGGCGGCGCGGGCGCGGTGGCGGTGACCGTCCTCACCAAGGAAACCAGTGCCGTCATCGGCGGCGGGGCGGTGGTCGACGCCGCTGGCCGAAGCGGCGTGACCATCGACGGCGCCRCCGGCGAGGTGAACGACAGCGSYGYKCCGCTGTTCGCCGGSYTGCACGGCGTGGCCGTGCAGGCACGTTCGAGCGAAGACCTGTTCGCCCTGGGCGCGAGCGTCGGCGGCGGCCTGTTCGTCGGCGTGGCCGGTGCGGTCTCTGTCGAGGTCGTCGACTCCGACACGAAGGCGCAGATCATCGGCGGCGCCGAGGTCAACCAGAACAACGCGGAAACGGCGGGCACCGAGCAGTCGGTGAACGTTTCGGCGGTSAACCAGCTCGACCTGTTGTCGATCGACGGGTCGGTGGGCGTCGGCATCGGCGGGATAGGCGCGAGCGTCGACATCGGCGTGATCCGCAACGACACGCTGGCGGTGATCGGTGGCACCGACACGAAGGTGCGCGCGCGGGCAGCCGTCGACGTCAACGCGATTGCCCGACGCGACCTGAGCAGCAACACGATCTCGGCCGCCGCCGGCGGGCTCGGCCTCGCGGGCGCSATCAGCGTCTATTCGRTGGGCGGRAATTTCGGCAGCGACTACACGGCCAACGACGGCGGCGGCAACGAGAAGAGCCAGGATGCGCTGTCCGAYGGCAAGGGCAACACCGTCATCACTTCGAGCGAGGGTTCCACCGGCAAGACCGTCGACGGCTTCACCCAGTCGGACGTGGAAAGCGTGCCGGACTTCGGCGCCGCGAACGTGAACRYCGCGRCCGGCACCATCGCGATCACCGGGCACGGACTGAAGACCGGCGACCGGGTGGTCTACCGATCGAGCGGCGCGCCGATCGGCGGGCTCGAGTCGGGCGGCACCTACTACGTCATCGAGGTGAGCAAGAACGAGTTCCGGCTCGCCGCCAGCGCCAGGCAGGCGATTGCGGGCCAGGGCATCGGTTTCAGCTCGGCTGGCAGCGGTACGCAACGGCTGTCGAGCGGCTCGGTCGGCATCGCCAACGATGCGCGCGGCACCGTCGCCAGCAACACGCCGGCCGGAAGGGTCAGCGCCGCCGTGGCGCCCGACCCGGCCTCCGGCATCAGCAGCGGCACCACCGCGGCGATCGACTTCGGCGCGACCGTGGTCGCCACCGACGTGAGCGTGACTGCGCGCAACCACACGCGGCTCGACATGCTCACCGGCGGCGTCGGCTTCGGCGCCGCGGCCGGTATCGGCGTCGGCGTGGTGGTGGCGAGCGTAGATTCCGACGTCTCGGCCTTCGTCTCGCACGGCACCACCGTCGACAGCATCGATTCCGACGGCGTCCTGGGCGGCGACGGAGCGCTGCGCGTCACCGCCAGCCTCGACTCCGACATCCATTCGCTCGGCTTCGCCGGCGCGGCCGGCGGCTTCGTCGGGCTGGGGTCGGCGGTGTCGGTCGTCATCGACACCAGCGACGTGCGCGCGCTGATCGGCGCGCGCGTGAATGCCGGCGGTTCGATCGACGCGGTGACGAGCGGCGCCGACATCGGCACGAAGGTCTCGTTCCGCAACGTGAGCGCCGATGCGCATTCGTCGCGCGAACTGCACGTGGCCACTGGCGCCGCCGGCATCGGCGGCACGGCGGGCCTGGGCATCGCGATCACGGTGGCGCGCGTCACCGGCGACACCTCGGCGCAGGTCGGCGACCTGGCCGAGATCGGCAGCACGCTGGACAAGGTCGGCAACGTCTCGCTGAGCGCCGACGGCACGGCGTCGATCAAGCCGTTCGTCGACGGCGGGCCGATGGGCATCGCGCTCTCGGGCGGGCTGCTGGCGGGTTCCGCGGGCATCACCGACGCGCGCATGGGCGACGTAGACGGCGCCGCGCTCACGGTGGGCACGGCAATCGGGCAGGACGCGACGATCGACGCCAGCGGAGCGGTCACGCTCGATGCGACCTCTACCTACCAGGCCGTGGTGCGCGCCGACGGCGGCGCGATCGGCGCCATCGCCATCGGCGCGATGGTGGCGCGCTCCGACGTGGTCAGCACGACGCAGTCSRGCGTGAAGAGGGGCGCGCGCATCRGCGCCGGCAGCCTGAAGGTGTCGGCCGACAACACCAGCGACAGCACGGTGGGCACGGTCTCGGCAGCCGGAGGGCTGGGTGCCGGCGTCGGCACCAAGGCCGAGACGCACGTGACGCCGACCGTGCTCGCGTCGATCGGCAACGACGCGCAGGTTACGACCACGGGCGACGTCGAGGTTGTCGCCACGTCGGTGCGCGCGAAGGCCGACGCCAAGGGCTTCGGCATCGTCATCGGCGGCGTCGCCGTCGGCGTGGTGCTGKCCGACGCGACCGTCACGCCGACCGCGCAGGCGCACGTCGGCGACAACRCCACGATCACCGCCGGCGGTTCGGTCTCGGTGCTGGCCGACATCCTCGCGAAGACGACGAGCAGCCAGACGCTCGACGAYACCTTCACGCCGGCCACCGACGTCGATACCGGCRACGAYACGATCCGCTTCGTYTCKCACGGCCTGAACGACGGCGCGAGCGTCGTCTACGACAGCAACGGCAACACGCCGATCGCCACCGGCGTGGCCGGGGACCCYGCGCTCGAGTCCGGGCCGAGTCGCGAATATCGCGTGATCGTGGTCGACGCCGACACGATCCGGCTCGGCGCCACCTTCAGTTCGACGGCCGCCGATACSGGCAGCGTGTTCAGCGCGGGCAGCGGMGTCGAYGCGGTGCGCGACCGCATCCGTTTCGASGCGCCGCACGGCTTCGAGACCGGCGACGCGATCCGCTACGCGCCGCTCGGCACTGCGAGCCTGAACGCAACCGACCTGGACGCGTCGAGCACCTACTACGTGCGCGTGCTCGACGGCCTGACGGTGAAGCTGTTCGCGAACCGCAGCGATGCGCTTGCCGACCCGGTCGCCTTCGATCCGTCCGCCGACCCGAACGTCGTCGATGGCAGCAACTTCATCCACCGCAGCGGCTTCACCAACGGCCAGGCGCTGACCTACTACGCACCGGCGCCCGATCGCTTCAACAGCCTGGTGGTCGACGCCACCTACGTGATCGACACGGACGCGAGCAAGGACGGCGACCAGCCCGGCGTGGCCACGGTCGACAACGACTACCTGCTGCTCGCCCGCGACACGAACCAGGACGGCGTGATCGACGGCAGCGACACCGGCCATGGCTATGTCACCGGCGACAGGCTCGTCTACCGCACCGACGGCACCGCCATCGGCGGACTGGCGAACAATCAGTCGTACTACGTGCTGCGCATCGACAAGGACAACATCCAGTTGCTGCCCAGCTACGCGGCGCTGGGCAGCGTGACCTTCGACCGGGTCGACAGCGCGGCCGATACGATCACGCGCGCCAGCGGCAGTTGGCTCGCCGACGGCTTCGCGGCCGGGCAGAAGATCGTCGTCAGCGGCACGGACCACAACAACCTCACGCTGACGATCCAGTCGGTCACAGCCACAACGCTCTCGTTCGACGGCGACGTGCTCACCGACGAGACGCATGCCGCAACCCTGCACGGCACTGCCATTCCGCTTTCCGCCGACAAGACCGACGCCGGCCTGAAGGTGCAGCACGCGCTCGAGCGGCTGACGCTCGGCGCGCTGCAGGACGGCGTGACCTACTACGTGGTGAATGCGGATGCCGACAAGTTCCAGCTCGCCGCCGTGCCGGGCGGCGCTTCACTGAACGTCGACGACACCGGCCGCGGCGGCACGCATGCCTTCGGCAAGGCAGGCATCGAGCTGACGGCCACCAGCGGACCGATCTTCTTCGATCCGGGCATCGCTTCGGTGGTTGACGGCAGCACGGTGAACATCGCGCACCACGGTCTCGCGAACGGCGCCGCGGTGGTCTACGAGCCGGCGCCGACGCTCGCCTTCGACGGTGCGAAGGTCGATGCGGCGGGCAACACGATCGACTTCGGCATCGCGCACGGCTTCGCCGCGAACGACCCGGTGGTCGTTCTCGCCGACGGCTTCGCCGGCGAGGTCGGCGGGCTGACGGTGGGCCGGACCTACTACGTCGATCCGGTCGGTGCCACGTCGATCCGCTTGCTGGAAAGTCCCGGCGGAGCCCCCGCAGACCTCGGCGACCCGGGCCGCACGCTGTACCTGTCGCGGCCGGCGATCGGCGGGCTGCAGGCCGGCGCGACCTATTACGTGGTCGGCGCCACGGCCGATTCCTTCCAGCTCAGCGCAACGCCGGGCGGCGCGGCGATCGTGCTCGACGACAGCGGTCGCAGCGGCCCGCATCGGTTCGTACGCAGCGGCGGCGGGAGGCAGGAACTGCACATCGACCTTTCGAGCAAGCCCTCGGGTCAGCACGAACTGTTCGGGCCCGACGAGATTTCGCTGCGACAGTTGAATCCGCCGGCGGGCAGCGGCCTGTCGACGACGCACGTCGAAGGCGGCGGCGGCGGCGGGCTGGCGATTTCGGTGCCGACGGCGCGGCTCGTCATCACCAACGACGCACAGGCGTGGATCGCGGGCACGCTGGTCGACGCGGTCGGCGACATCGTCGTTGCCACGCAGTCGGTCAGCCGCGGCGACGGCTACATCAGCAATGCGGGCGGCGGCGCGATCGCCGCGGCCGACGTCGAAGCCAACGTCGCGATCCACAACACCAGCAAGGCGTACGTGACGGGCGACGCGGTGACGCTGCGATCGCAGGGTCAGGTCGCGATCCTGTCCGATTCGTCGATCTACACGCACGTATACGCGAAGGCCGACGGCGGCGGCATCGGTGCGGGCTCGAACGCCAAGGCCTACTCGACGGTGGACAGCGACAGTGCCGGTGGCCACGGCACCGCGACGTCGATCGGCGACGGCGCGCACATCGACGCCGACACCGTGCGCCTGAACGCGCAGGTTTCGAAGCTGAGCACCTATGCGCACAGCCGCGCGCTGGCTGGCGGCTTCGTCGCGGTGGCGATCTCCGATTCGAACATCGACACCGACTCGACGGTCACCGCCTTCATCGACACCGACGTGCGCATCGCTGCCACGCGCGGCGTCGACATCGGCGCCTTCCATCGCAACGCCTCGGCCAGTCGCGGCACGACGGCGATCCCGATCGCCTTCATCCCGATCCCGATCGAGCGGGGCGACAACAGCACCGAATTGACCGACCTGGTCCGGGCCAGGGATGGCGCACGCATCGAGACCGCGCCGCGGGCCAACAGCGACACGCCGCTGCGCGCGCTGGGGACCGGGGCCGATGCGGACGCAAACGCCGGCGGTGTGAGCGAGGCCTACGAGCACCTCGCGCTGCTCGTGCAGGCGAGCGACATCGCCACTACCGATGCGTCGAAGCAGACGCGCACGATCCAGTGGGACGCCGACGTCGAGGTTTCGGCCGGTGCGAGCCCCGAAATCGTGATCGCTGCCGACGGCACGGTCGCGAAGGCGATCGGGGCCACGGTGGACCTGAGCCAACCGGGCAAGGCGATCGTCGGCGACATCGCCGGCGGCGCCGGCGGGCAGGTGCTGTTCATCGCCGACAAGATCACCAACGACGTCGCCGACAACGGCGGCGACCTGCGCGCGCTGCTGCAGTTCGCCGACACCTATGCCGGCGTGACGATCACCAACGAGTCCACGCTCGACCTGATCGTCAACGATATCTTCGTCGGCATCGCGAGCAACCCGTTCGTCGACCTGCAGGGCAACCACGTCGACCTGACCTTCAACCTGCGCCGCGCGGTCGCCCCGACCGACGTGGTGATCGAGAACACCGGAACGCAGGCCGGCGCGTCGCCGGACATCGTGCTCGCCGGAACGATCGAGAACCCGATCGGGCAGACGCGCGTCTTCGCCGCGCAAGGCGACATCGTCGCCGCCACCGCGCGCGACGCGTATGCAGCCGGATTCGACGGCAAGTTGCGCACCACGCTGATCCGCAGCCGCGACGTGCAACTCGACGCACCGCAGGGCACGATCGGCTACGACGCGCAGCATCCGGGCGCGAAGAACCATCTCGCGGTGGACATCGTGCAAGGCGCGCTGGTCGTCTTCGACGACGGGCACACGCTCGAGACCGGAGACGTCGTGCGCTACCACGCGAGCCCGGCCTCGGCGCCGCTCGATGGACTGGTGGACGACACCGACTACTACGTCATCCGGCTCGACGATCACCGGCTGCGGCTGGCAGCGACCAGCGCCGATGCTTTCGACGGCAAGGCGATCGCGATCGATCCGGCCAACCTGGCGACCGGCGAACACAGCATCACGCACGGCTCGGACACGCTCGCCATCACCGACGGCATCCGCCTGGTGGCACAGGCGGGCGCCGATGCCTATCTCGACCTGAAAGGCCGGTTGCGCGACCCTGCCGCCCGGCTCGGCAGCGATCCGTCGGCGACGCCGCCGCTGGTCGACCCGAACCCGCACGTCTTCGGCATCGACCTCGTGCGGGCCGGGCTCGTCGGCAGCGGCAGCAGCGACGTCATCCTGCAGTCGGCCGTCCGCGAGACGGCCACGGGCAACGCGGGCGGCGTCCGGGTGCGTGCGCGCGCCGACGCACCGACGCTGCCGCCGCCGAACGACATCTTCTACAGCCGCTTCCGTCCCGACAACGCGACGCAGGGTGCGGCGGTGGACGTCGGATTCTTCGGTCACGATCCGGTCGGCATCGATGCGACCTACGACTTCGTCGATCCGCGCGACCACGGCGCAGGGCTGATCGCCGCCGGCAGCGGGAACATCGTCGTCACCGCGGCGGACTCCGCGCCGTCGGCGCAGCAGGTCAACGTCAGCGGAATCACCGACATCCTCGGCGGCGGCCATGTCGACGTGCTGACCAACGGCTTCATTACCCTGACCGAGCAGGTCGGCGACCTGCGAATCGGCGACATCCATTCGACCGCCGACGACGTGACGCTGACTGCGCCGGCGTCGATCGTCGATGCGCTGGCCGACGCGGCGGCCGACGTGACCGGCGTGAACATCACGCTCAGGGCACTGGCCGGCGGCATCGGCAGCGGCGACAACTTCGTCGAGACCAACCTGCTCGAGCTCGCCGACGGTGCGCCTGCGATCGGCGTGCTGCGCGCCGACGCGCCGCAGGGCATCTACGTCGAAGAGACGACCGGCGACCTGCGCGTGCACCACGTCTATTCGCAGTTCGCCGACGTCACGCTGGTTGCGCGCGCCGGTTCCATCCTCGACGGCAACGACGATCTCGATGCGGACGGCGTGGCCGGGACGTTCACCGATGCCGATGGCACCGTGCGCGACGCGGTCAACGTGATGGCGGTCAACATCGACCTCGACGCCAATGGCGGCGGCAGCATCGGCGTCGACGACGACGACCTGGACATCGACTCCGGCGTCTGGGGCGGCGAATCGGTCGACGGCCGGCTCTACGCCGAGGCCGACGCGGACGTCTTCGTCACCGAAACGAACGGCGCACTCCGCGTGCTCGCAGCGCGCGCCCTCGGCGGCAGCCTGCGCCTGACCGTCCCCGACACTTCGGCGGCCGACACCGAGAACCTGGTGCTGCTGCCGAACGGCAGTGCGCGCGTCGTCGAAAGCGCCGAGGCGGCGACGGTGAGCCTGGGCGAGATCAGCGCCTTCGTCACTGCCACGCTCTGGGTCGGTGACAACGTGTCGACCGCGGCCAACAGCCGAATCGTGGCCGGCAACGGCATCGTCGTCCGCGGAGACACGCGGCGCATCGGCAACGGCAACGACGTCGATCCGGACGAAGTGGACGACGGGCGCGGCACGCGGATGGAGTTGCGCGGCACGATCGGCTCGATCCACGCGCCGGCCGACCCGACGTTGCCGAACGCGACCGACAAGCGCTTCACGCAGATCTTCGGCCACGACGATGCCGACACCTTCACCTTCGAGCAGACGCGGCTGGACGCCAACACGCGCGTCTACGGCAGCTGGAAGGCGTTGGGCGAGACGCTGCTGGCGCACGACGGCGAGGATCGCTTCGTCGTGAACCAGCTCGACTCGATGCACGTCGATCGCGACGGTATCGGCGACACGCTGACGCTCGACGGCCAGAGCGACACCGACTACTACGTCGTGAACACGGCCGGCAGCCAGGTGGCCGCGTCGAACCGGCACAACTACGTCATCAACGTGCTCGACACCGGCGCGAAGGACGTCGGCGTCGACGAGCTGAAGGTGGTCGGCTTCGACAGCGCGTCGAACGGCARSGACTCGAACAACGACGCGTGGCCKACCGACGACATCTTCCTGCTGCGCAGCATGACGGGCATTCCGTCCGAGACGAGCGAAGCGCCATCCTTCGTCGCGCAGCTCTACGGTTCGCTGGCGCAGGCGATGTCGGGCACCTCGCCGGTGCAGGTCGAGCGCATCAACTACGACGCCAACCTGAACGGCCGGCTGATCGTCGAGGGTCACGGCGGCAACGACTATTTTGCCGTGGACGACAACAGCGCGATCACCACGCTGGACGGCGGCGCCGGCGACGACAACTTCCAGATCGGCCAGATCTACGGCTCGCGGCGCGTGAGCGGCGCCGGCGGGGCCAACCTCGCGAGCACCGACGCCTTCGATTTCGCGACCGTCGCGACCACGCGCGGCTACCTGAGCCGCGGCACGAGCGCGCCGCTGGTGGCCGAAGGCGGCAGCGGCGACGACGTGTTCCAGGTCTACAGCAACCAGGCGGCGCTGCGCCTCGAGGGCGACGACGGCGACGACCTGTTCGTCGTGCGCGCCTTCGCGCTGGCGCAGACCGACGCCGCCGGCAACATCCTGCGTGACGCGGACGGCATCGCGCTCGTTCGCCAGAACGCGTATTCGACCGCCGCAGCCGAACTGCTGCACGGCGGTGGCGGCAACGACCTGATCCAATACAACCTGAACGCGCCGGTCTCGATCGACGGCGGCGCGGGCTTCGACAAGCTGCTCGTGCTCGGCACCGAGTTCGGCGACAGCTTCGTCGTCACCGACCGCGGCGTGTTCGGCGCAGGGCTGAACGTCACCTACGCGAACGTCGAAGTGGTCGAGCTCGACGGTCTCGAGGGCGATGACCACTTCACGATCCAGAGCACGCCCTTCGGCGTCGCGACGCGCGTGGTCGGCGGCCTGGGCAACGACATCTTCAACGTGGCCGGAGACGTCACCGACGTCATCACCACGCAGGATCTCGACGGGCACGGTGCAGTCATCGACCACGAAGTCACTGCCGCAGGCGACGCGGGCTACGACGGCCTGGCCGTCCCCGGCATCGATCTCGACGTGGCGGGCCTTCCGGGCAGCGGCAGCGGTGGCGCCTTCAGCGGCAACGTGATCSTCAGYGAGTCCGACGGCTCGAGCCTGGTGCGCGAGRCGGCCGGCGACAGCGCCTGGGGCACGATCGACAGCTACACCGTGCGCCTGGCGATCGCGCCTGCGGCAGGAACGACGGTCTACGTCACGGTCAGCGCCGCGCGCTCGCCGCAGGAAGAGCAGGACGACAGCGGGCACGGCGACTCGGTGCTGGTCTCGACCGACGCAGCGAGCTTCGAGCGCGCGGTCGACGTCGACGGCGTGACGACGCAGCAGCGCAACCGCGCGGTGGTGCTCGTCTTCGACGCGGACAACTGGGACCAGGCGCAGACGGTCTACGTCGCCGCGGCCAACGACGAGCAGGAGGAGGGCAAGCGCGTCGTGGCGGTCAGCCACAGCGTGCAGGCGGTTGCGTCCGATCCGGCCGATGCGGCGCAGGCGGCGACGCTTGCCGCCTACGGCGGGCTGAAGGTGCGCAACGTGCTCGTCACGGTGATCGACGACGATACCGCCGGGATCCTGCTCACCGAGCTGCGTCGCGACGCCTACGACAACGGCACGCTGGTGCTCGAAGGCGCGACGCATGGCATCTCCGACACGTACACGGTCGAGCTGACGCGCGCGCCGACCGCCGACGTGACGATCGCGCTGGACTTCGACGATCGACAACTGCAGCTGTCGCAGTCGACGCTGACCTTCACGAAGGACAACTGGAACGTCGCGCAGACGATCACCGTCACGGCGCTCGACGACAGCCTGCGCGAAGACCAGAAGCTGTCGCTGATCTCGCACCGCGTATCGGGCAGCAGCGACGCGGCATATTTCGCGGCCGGTCGCAGCACGATCAGCGAGACGCTGGCGGTCACCGTCGYCGWCGACGACKTCCCCGGCGTGCTGATCCTGCAGAGCRACGGCGACACGCGGGTGGCGGCCGGCGCGACGCCGATCGATGACACCTACCAGGTGCGCCTGACCTCGGCGCCGAYCGGAACGGTRATCTTCACGCCGYACAACGACGGCCTSACCRSSSAGACGCCSGCRYCGCTGMRCTTCGATGCARRCAACTGGTGGATCGCGCAGACCGTCACGGTCCGTGCGGTGAACATCACCGACCCGAACTCGCCTTTGCTGCACCCGGGCACGAAGCGGTTCGCGGTGCAGCCGCACCTGCTGTCGGACATCAAGGGGCCGCTCGAAATCGAAGGCGGYGTCGGCGGCGCGGTGCACCCRCTGGTGAATGCCGTCGTGCTGCCCGGCGAGGCGAACCTCCCGGTGTTCGCGATCGCGGCGCAGCCGCCGGAAGGCGAGTCGATCGACGTCCTCAACGTGTTCGACGATTCGAGCCAGGAAGACAAGCGCGGCGTTCTCGAYGGCACGCAGCTGACGGGYCTGGGCCTGTCGGMCGGCCTGCACTTCGATCGCAGCGCCTACGGCGAGAGCAACGACTTYGCGGCCGGCATCACCTATGGTCGCAACGGCCAGTCGAACATCGAGGTGTTCAACCTGCTGATGGGCGCGGGCAACGACGAACTCACCATCACCGGCACGCTGCAGACGACGGCGATGCACGGCGGGCTCACCGTCGTCCACGGCGGCGGCAACCTCGTGGTGCAGGCGCCGGTGGCCGGGGCCTACACCGGCACCATCGACGGCGACCGCATCACCGTTCTCGGCGGCGGCGGTCCGACCTCGCCGCTCGTCGTCTACGGCGACACCTCGCAGGACGCCTCGTGGTACGCGGGGCGCCCGTACGTCGCCGACGTGAACGACACGCTGGTGCTCGGGCCGAATCCCGCGCAGGAAGGCGCKTTCTATCGCATGCCGCGGGCGAATCCGTTCGACYRCKCCGGCAACGACGTGATCGACGCCAGCGCCGACACGCCGGACACCGGCACGCTCGGCGCCGATGCGCTCGGCATCGTCATCTACGGTGGCGCCGGCAACGACACGATCACCGGCACGCAAATCGGCGACGTGCTCGCCGGCGGGTCGGGCGACGACGTCATCCTCGGACAGGCCGGCGACGACCAGATCTACGGCGACTCGGGCGTCAACGTCGACGTCGTCGGCCGCGTGCTGTCGGCGCCGACCACCGATGCGCCGCGACCGGCGGGCGACAACTCGAGATCGAACCGCGACGACCTGGTGGCGGGCAGCGACACGATCTTCGGCGACGCCGGCGACGACATCGTCTTTGGCGACCACGGCATCGTGACGCAGGCGCTGCCCGCGGCGCGCAAGATCCTCGACGTGCGCGCCATTGAGGACCTGCGCACCGACCAGCCGGCCAACGGCGCCGACGACGTCGTCCACGGCAACGACGGACGCGACCGCCTGTTCGGCGGCAACGGCAGCGACACGATCAGCGGTGACGCCGGCTCCGACGTGATCTTCGGCGACCAGGGCCACATGAGCTACGTGGCCGGCGACTACTACGGCACGATCGACGCCGACCTGGCCACGCTCGACCTGATCGAGAGCGTCGACACGCTGACCGCGTGGGGCAAGGCCGATGCGATCACCGACGGCGACGTCGATGACGCCTCCGACGACATCGTCATCGGCGGCCAGGGCGACGACACGATCGACACCGGCGCCGGCCAGAACATCGTGTTCGGCGACCACGGCCTGCTGCGTGGCGTCGACAGCGGCGTGAATGCGCCGGTGGGCGACCCGAACCCGGCGAAGACCGACGACGATTACCAGATGCAGGTGCTGGGTCTCGTCACGGCGATCGACGTCGGCGACGTCAACGGCGCGGCCAACGACCGCGGCAACGGCAACGACACGATCACCACCGGCATCGGGCGCGACATCATCTTCGGCGGCGGCGGCAACGACGTCATCGACAGCTTCTCGAGCCGCGGCGGCACCGCGGCGGCAGACGGCAACAACATCGTCTTCGGCGACCACGGACTCGTCGATTACCTGGCCGAGGAGATCGCGCAGAACCAGCCGCTGGTCAACCCGCCGCGCACCGCCGACATCGACCGCGTCTGGTCGATTGCCACGGCGTTCGGCGGCGACGACGTCATCGCCACCGGCAGCCGGAACGACATCCTCGTCGGCGGCTTCGGCGCCGACACGATCGACTCGGGCAGCGGCTCGAACATCGTGCTCGGCGACAGCGGGCGCGTCACCGCGGACGAGCGCGATCACAAGCCCACCGACCCGGACTTCGTGTTCTCGGTGCACGAGTTCCTCGTCTGCACGATCGAGACGACGAGCGACGGCGACTTCTCCGACGGCGGAGTCGACACGATTCGCGGCAGCGACCGCAACGATGTCATCTTCGGCGGCGCCGGCGGCGACGTGATCTACGCGGGCGCGGGCGACGACCTCGTGTTCGGCGACCAGGGCAAGGTCGAGTGCCGCAACGACCATCCGTTCGACCCCGAGACCAGCCTGCGCCCGATCTGCTGGGATCTTTTCCCTGCGCAGGGCTTCCTCGAATGGACCGCGCTGAACGTCGACACGAACACCGGCGCCGGCGACGACACGATCTACGGCGAGGACGGCAGCGACCTGCTGATGGGCCAGCAGGGCCGTGACGTCCTGTACGGCGGCAACGGCGACGACATCCTGATCGGCGGCAGCAACGTCGCCGGTGCGCTCGACAGCGACGATCGTCTCGACGGCGGCGCGGGCAACGACGCGATCGCCGGCGACAACGCCGACATCTGCTTCCGGCCCGACGCGATCGATCCGCGCTTCCGCGTGCTCTCCGGCACGCAGATCTACTACGTGCCGGGCGTCGCGAACTCGCCGGTATTTCCCGACCCGACCGGCATGACGGCCGCGCAGCTGCTGCAGTTCAACGGCATCGACAGCTTCGCCACCGGCGACTGGCAGGCCGACCCTCGCTCGGCGCCGCGCACGATCGTGGACGGCGTACTCGACCGAAACAGCGGGCACGCCCAGTACCACATCGCGCTCCTCGATCACAGCGACGAGATCGAGACGAACCGCCATGAGCTGTTCGGCAACGACTACATCGCAGGAGGCGCGGGCGAGGACGAGATCTTCGGGCAACTCGGCAACGACGTCCTGCAGGGCGACGGCACGATCGGTGTCGCGGCCGGCAGCAGCGCGGCGCAACTGGCTGCGGCGCAACTGAGCCTGGCGCTGGCCGACGGCGGCAACTACGCGCTGCCGAACGGCTTCACGACCTTCGGCGCCGGGCGCGGTTCGGCTCCCACCGAGCCGTCGGCCTTCGGCTTCGATCTCGATGCGCAAGTCGACCTGCAGGTGCGCGCGAGCTTCGGGGGCGCCGGCGACGGCGACGACTACCTCGAAGGCAACGGCGGCAACGACGTCATCTTCGGCAACCTGGGTCAGGACGACATTGTCGGCGACAGCTCCGATCTGTACGGCTTCGCGCTCGCCACGCAGCGGCCCGCGGGCAGCGACCTGATCTTCGGCGGCGCCGGCATCGACATCTCGCGCAACCATGCAGGCGACGCGATGGTCGACGCCAACGGCGTCGTCACGGTGCAGGCCGATGGCCACGCGCGCGATGCCGACACCGTCGTCGGCGACAACGGCCGCCTGCTGCGCCTGGTCGGCGTGAACGGCACGCCGCGCAACGCGAGCGTGCACGTGAACGCCAGCGACGCCGGCGCGAACGGCGTCGCCAGCACCGGCGGGCTGCTCGAGTACAACTACGACAACGAGGCGATCGGCACCGGTGCGGGCCATCACCACATCGTCGTGCGAGCGGTCGAATGGCTCGACTACACGCCGGGCGGCATCGACACGAGCGCGCAGGCCGCGAACGACCGCGGCGCGGCCGACGAGATCCACGGCGAGTCCGGCGACGACTTCGTCTACGGGATGGTCGGCAACGACGTGCTGTTCGGCGACGGGCAGAGCGACGACCTGGTCGGCGGCTACGGCAACGACTGGATCAGCGGCGGCACCGGCGACGACGGCGTCATCGGCGACGACGGCCGCTTCATGACCAGCCGCAACAGCCTGAGCAGCGACCCGGGCAGCGCCGACTACCTGAAGAGCCTGGGCGAGGCGCTGAACGGCGTCGCGCCGCTGCTGAGGGACAACGGCGACACGAAGACCTTCAACGGCAACATGCTCAACGAGGCGATCGCCACGCCCGGCTCGATCCAGCAGGCGACGATCAACATCTCCGGCGCGTTGAAGAAGGCGGTCAATCTCACGCCGTTCTCCTTCGACCCGACCTTCAACGGCCAGGCCGACGAGTTCACCACCGCGGACCGGAAGACGATCGACTACACCGGCCTGCCGGCGCAGCCGAACGCCAATGACATCGTGTTCGGCGGCCTGGGCAGCGACTGGCTGCACGGCGGCTCGGGCGACGACGCGATCTCGGGCGCCGAGGCGCTCGGCGGCCCCGACGGACCCACCGGATGGACCCAGGTGGACGACGGCGTCGGCAACCTCGTCGGCATCGCGCGCAGCGACTTCGACCGGCCCTACAACCCGGGCGATGCGTTGCGCTTCGACCCGGTCGATGCCGACGGCCGGCACGTCGATCGCACCCGGCGCGCGGGCGAATTCGCACTCTATGACGAGTACGATCCGCTGCGCCGTATCCTGCTCGACCCGCGCACCTTCGGCCTGGACAAGAGCGGCGCCGGGGTCGAGTTCTTCCTCAATTTCCGCAACGACGAGGGCGTGCTCGTGCCCGCGGGCGACGTGCCCAAACAGGGCGGCAACGGCGTCGATACCTACCCCGCGGCCTACAGCGATGGCGGCGACCGGATCTTCGGCGACACCGGCAACGACTGGCTGGTCGGCGGAAGCGGCCGCGACGACCTCTACGGCGGCTTCGGCAACGACCTGCTGAATGCCGACGACGACCAGCGGACGCACGACGGCCTGAACGACCAGCCCGACACGCAGCCGAGCTTCGAGGACCGTGCCTACGGCGGCGCCGGTCGCGACGTGCTGATCGGCAACACCGGAGGAGACCGGCTGATCGACTGGGTGGGCGAGTTCAACTCCTACCTGGTGCCGTTTGCGCCCTTCGGCATGGCGACGGTCAGCCGCACGCTGCAGCCGCAACTGGCCGAGTTCCTCTATGCGCTGTCGGCGAGCGACGGCGCCGATCCGACGCGCGCTGCCGATACCGGCAAGGAAGCCGCRCGCAACGGTGARCCCGARGGTGAGCTCGGCGTCGTGCGGCAGAAGGACGTCGCCTGGCAGGCGCAGACCGGCGCACCGGCCGATCCGCAGGCCGGCAACATTCCCGGCGGCAAGCGCGACGTGCTGCGTTCGGCCAACTTCAACGGCGCGAGCGAGCCGATGCTCGCTGCCGACAGCGGCACCTGGATCGTCAGCGGGGGCCGCCTGCAGGTGGCGGCCACATCGCTGCATTCCGATGCGGTGTCGGTCTTCCAGATCGGCGACGCATTGCCTGGGTACTTCGAAGTGTTGGCGACGGTCGTCGCGGACAAGCCGACACAGGGATGGAACGCGAACAGCTACATCGTCTTCGACTACCACGGCCAGGCCGACTTCAAGTTTGCCGGCATCGATGTGTCGACCAACAAGCTCGTCATCGGGCACCGCGACGCCAGCGGCTGGGTGGTCGATCGGCAGGGGTCCGTGCAAGGCGGACTGAAGGCCGGCACGGCGTACAACCTGCTGCTCTCGGTCAACGGCCTGACCGCGACCCTGCTGGTCGACGGTGGCAGCGCGTTCGGTTTCACCTTTGCGCCGACCGTGGTCGATGGCTGGAGCTACGGCCTGAACTGGGGGTTGGTCGGATTCGGCTCGAACAATGCGCGCGGCGAACTCGACGACATCGCGGTGCAGGTCGTGCCGCCGGCGTCCACCGTCACGCGGATCGACGACTTCGCGGACGAGACGCCGACGCTGTTCGACGGCGCCACGACCGGCGAATGGACGGTTGCGGCCGAACGCTACGTCGGTTCTGCTGCCAGCGGCAACACGGCGATCAGCCTGGCCAACCTGGGTGGCATCGAACGGATCGACCCCAATTCGCTGCTCGAACTCGGCGCCGTGCTCGGCACGTCGTCGCGTGCCGGACTGGTCTTCGACTGGTACGGCGACACCGACTTCAAATACGCGTCGATCGACGTCGCGACGCGGCAGGTGACGATCGGGCACCGCATCGGCAACGACTGGGTCGTCGACGCGGCGGTCACGCGCACGTCGCTCGCATCCGGCGTGGACGTCGCGCTCGGCGTGACGATCCGCGGTTCGACGGTGAGCGTGACGCTCGACGGGCAGCAGGTCGTCGGCTTCGCCTTCAACGCGATCGCGCTCGACGGGCGCTTCGGCGTGTTCGCCGCGGGCGGCGCCGCTGCGTTCGACAGCGTGACGATCAAGACCAACGATCCGTCGGTGCCGGCGACCGAGCTTGCGGCGGCGCGCGTCGACAGTGCAGCGACCATCGAGCCGCAGGTCTCGTCGCTCACGCAGGCTCAACTGCAGCCGCTGCTGGCCGAAGCGGCACGGCGCTGGGCGATGGTCGAGGACGCGTCCTTCGTCGATCGACTCGGCGCCGTCACCGTCGCCATCGCCGATCTGCCGGGCGACGAGGTGGGCAACTACGTCGACGGCCGCATTCTCGTCGACATCGATGCGGGCGGACGCGGCTGGTTCGTCGACGCGACGCCGCAGGACGATCGCGAGTTCAGCGGCGAAGGCGCCGTGCTGCAGGCGCTGCGCGGGACCGACGCGGCCGCCGGCATCGACCTGCTGTCGGTGCTCGCGCACGAGATGGGACACGCGATCGGCCTGGGCCACAGCGCCGGCGGCGTGATGGGCGAGCAGTTGTCGGTGGGCGAGCGTGCCACGCCCGAGCTCTGGTACGCCGCTGCGACGACGCAAGCGTCGCAGTCGCTGCCTGCGCCCGCCTGGCTCGAGACATCGGTCTCGCCATCGTCGTTGCCCGGCGCCGCCTCGCTTGCCGAACCGCAGTCGCCGTTGTCGCGAGCATCGGTGCCCGCGGGCGCTCCGGCGCCGTTCATCGACTGGAGCGTCCCGCCGGCAACGCAGAGCTGGCGCACGAAGGCGGCGGATGCGTTCTCGGACGACTGGCGGCAGCGCTTCGTAAACCATCTCGGCGCTACAACGGAGCAGCTGCATCCGAATGCGCGCCTGCGCGTGCAGGTGCCGGTGGCAACGAGCGTGTAACGAGGCATGCACGCACCGGCGCCGGTCTACTCGCTTGCCGACGAACACCGCTCGCGAGCGGAAGCCGCGGCGTGGTCGCGCTTCACGGCGCCGGAGGACAGCAGCCAGTTCTTCGCCGCCTGGCTCTCGCTGCTCTGCAGTCGCGTCGAGCACGCGCGCGCGGCGCTGCTGCTGGTGGCCGACGCATCGCCGGGCTCGTACCGGGTCGCGGCGGCATGGCCGGATGCAATGCACGACCTGCAGTACCTCGGTCCTGCCGCGCAGCGCGCGCTGACCGAAGGACGCGGGCTGGTCGTCGCGGTTGACGATCGCAGCGCGCACGTCGGCTATCCCGTCGAGGTGACGGGGCGCTTGTGCGGCGCCGTCGTCCTCGACGTGTTCGGCGCTGCGCAGGCGGAGCTGCAAGTCGCCTTGCGCCAGCTCCACTGGGGCAGTGCGTGGCTGGTCGACCACTTCCGCCAGCAGGAGCTGTCGGAGCGCCAGGCCGAGCTGCAGCGCGTCACCGCGCTCAACGAGTTGATGGCGACCGCCTTGCAGCACCGCCTGCTGCAGCCGTCGGCGCTGGCCACGGCCAACGACCTTGCCGCCCGCCTGCGCTGCGATCGGGTCAGCATCGGCTTCGAGGAGGCCGGTCGCGTGGTGCCGCTGGTGATGTCGCACACCGCGACCTTCGACGTCCGCTCCGACCTCGTACGCACTCTCGGCGAGGCGATGGACGAGGTGCTGGACCTGGGCGTGGCCGTCGTGTGGCCCGCGCACGACGACGAGTTCGGCGCGCTCGCGCACGCCGAGGCGGCGCGCGCGCTTCACGTCCAGGCGCTGCTGTCGGTGCCTTTGCTCGCCGTCGGCGAGACGGTCGGCGTTCTCGTCCTCGAGCGCAATGCCGGGCCGGTGTTCGACGCCGCGGAGCAGCGCCTTGCGCGCGCGCTGGGCGTGATGCTCGGACCGGTCTGGGCCGTGCAGCGCGCCAACGAACGCAACCCCTGGCAGCGCCTGCGCGACGCTGTGCGCTCGGGCGTGCGCTCGACCTTCGGTCCGCGTCACCCGGGCCTGAAGCTGATCGCCGGCACCGCCGCAGCATTCCTGCTCGTGGTGAGCCTGGTGCATGTCGACCACCGCGTCTCCGCACGCACGCTCATCGAAGGCTCGGTACAGGCGGCAGCGGTGGCGCCCTTCGAAGGCTACGTGGCCGAGGGTCTGGTGCGCGCGGGCGACACCGTGCGGCGCGGCCAGCCGTTGGCTCGCCTCGACGAGCGCGACCTGCTCCTCGAGCGAGCGCGCTGGAGCGCCGAGCGCGAGCAGTTGCAGCGACGCTTCCAGGTGGCGATGGCGTCGGCCGATCGCGGCACGATGGGCGTGCTTGCGGCGCAGATCGACCAGGTCGACGCGCAGCTCTCGCTGGCGCAGGAAAAGCTGGCGCGCGCGACCCTGTTCGCACCCTTCGACGGCCTGGTCGTCTCGGGCGACCTAAGCCAGCAGATCGGATCGCCGGTCGAGCAGGGCAAGCTGCTGTTCGAGGTCGCACCGCTGCAAGGCTTCCGCGTCGTGCTGCAGGTGGACGATCGCGACATCTCCTACGTCGCGACCGGGCAGGCCGGCGCGCTGGTGCTGTCCAGCCTGCCCGACCAGAGCCTGCCGTTCACCGTCAGCGCGATCACGCCGGTGGCGACCCAGCACGACGGGCGCAACGTGTTCCGCGTCGAAGCGCAGATCGACGGCGCGATCGCTTCGCGGCTGCGGCCGGGGATGGAGGGCATCGGCAAGGTGACGGTAGGCGAGGGCAGCCTGCTGTGGATCTGGACCCGCGGCTTCGTCGACTGGCTGCGCCTGGCCACCTGGAGCTGGTTGCCCTGAGCGGCCCGCGACGAGCGCGCGATGTCTCCCGACGCCCCGCTGTTGAGCAACCTCTGGTATCGCGTGGCCGAGTTGCGCCCGCAGATGCTCGCGCGTGCACGCCTTCATCGCCACCGGTACCGCGGCGAGCTGTGGTACCTGCTGCAGGATCCGGCCTCGGGTCGCGTGCATCGCTTCACGCCGGCGGCACGGTTGATCCTGGCGGCAATGGACGGGCGGCGCACCGTGCACGAGCTGTGGCAGATCGCGCAGCGGCGCCTGGGCGAGGAGGCGCCCACGCAGGACGAGATCATCCGGCTGCTCGGGCAACTGCACGCGAGCGACCTGTTGCACACCGACGTGCCGCCCGATGCACTCGAGCTGTTCACGAGAGGAGAGCGCGAGACGGCGCAGAAGCGGCGGCGTTCCTGGGTGAACCCGATGGCGCTGCGCATCCCGCTGCTCGATCCGGGCCGCTTCCTCGATCGCCACGTGCCGTTGTGGCGCGCGCTCTGGAGCCGCACCGGAATGGCCTGGTGGCTGCTGATCGTGCTGCCCGCGCTGGCGCTGCTGCCCGCGCATTGGCCCGACCTGACCGACAACCTGTCCGACCGCGTGCTGCAGGCCGACAACCTGCTGCTGCTGGCTTTCGTTTTTCCTGTCATCAAGGCGCTGCACGAACTGGGCCATGCCACCGCCACGCGCGCCGGCGGCGGCGAAGTGCACGACATGGGCATCATGCTGCTGGTGCTGATGCCGGTGCCCTACGTGGACGCGTCGTCGTCTACCGTGTTCCGCTCGCGCTGGTCGCGCGCGCAGGTGGGCGCGGCCGGCATGGCGGTCGAACTGCTGATCGCGGCGCTGGCGTTCTACCTGTGGCTCGCCGTCGAGCCGGGCATCGTGCGCGCGGTCTGCTTCAACGTGATGATCGTCGCCGGCGTCTCCACGATCGTCTTCAACGGCAACCCGCTGCTGCGCTACGACGCGTACTACATCCTCGCCGACCTGATCGAGGCGCCCAACCTGGCGCAGCAATCGACGCGCTACTGGGCCTACCTGTTCGAACGCTACCTGCTGCGCGTGGACGATGCCGAGTCGCCCGCGCAGAGCCGCTCGGAGAGCATCTGGTTCGGCGTGTACGGCCTCGCTTCCTCCGCCTACCGCCTGTTCGTCACGCTGGCCATCGCGCTGTTCATCGGCGCGCAGTTCTTCTTCATCGGAGTGGTGCTCGCGCTGTGGGCGGCGGTAGCGATGGTCGGCGTGCCTCTGGTCAAGGCGCTGCGGCACCTGCGTGCGCGGCCCTCCCTGCGTGAGCGTCGCGCGCGTGCGCTGGCGGCCGGCGGGGCGGCAGCCGTGCTGCTCGCGCTGCTCGTGGTGCTCGCGCCAGCGCCCTACCGGATGCAGGCCGAAGGCGTGGTCTGGCTGCCCGAGCAGGCGACACTGCGCGCCGGCGTCGATGGCTTCCTTCGTCGCTTCGACGCGCAGGCGGGCAGCCGCGTCGAAGCCGGCCAGCCGCTGCTCGCGAGCCACGACCCTGCGCTCGATGCGCAGCTGCGGCTGCTCGAGGCGCGCGTTGCCGAGTTGGAGGCGACCTACCGCATCCAGTTCGTCACGGACCGCTCTGCCGCCGACATCACCCGCGAGCAGCTCGCGCTCGAACGCGACGCGCTCGATCGCGCGCGCGAGCGGTCGCGCGGGCTCGTCGTCGACGCCGCGAGCAGCGGCGTGTTCACCGTGGTCCAGCCCGTCGACATGATCGGTCGCTACTACCACCAGGGCGACGTGATGGGCTACGTGCTGGGTGGAGTGCAACCGCTCGTGCGGGTCGTGATGGAGCAGGCGCTCGTCGACGCCGTCGGCGTGAACACGCGGGCTGTAGAGCTGCGATTGGCGAGCGACGTCGGCCGGGTGCTGACCGGCCGCATCGTGCGGCAGGTGCCTGCCGGCGGCGACGAAGCGCCCAGTGCTGCCCTGGTGTCTCCGGGTGGCGGACGCATCGCGGCGGATCCGCGCGATCCGCAGGGCAAGCGAACGCTCGAGCGCATCTTCCAGGTAGACGTGGCGCTCGAGAGCCCGATCGACCGGGCCGCTGCCTACGGGCAACGCGTATTCGTGCGCTTCGACCTGAATCCGGAGCCGCTCGGCGTGCAGTGGTATCGGAGCCTGCGCCGGCTCTTCCTCGAACACTTCAGCGTCTGACGTGAACGCCGCCCTGCTGCAGCGCGCCGCACGTGATCTCGCCACCGGCCGGCCCTATGCGGAGCAGGACGAGCGCGAGGCGGGGTGGCACGACCGACTGGCGACGTGGTTGTGGCACGGCGTCGTGGTTCCGCTCGCCGCGCCGTTGCATGGCGCGCGCAAGCGCGCGATGCACGCCTTCGTCGCTCGCGTAGACCGTCACGGGGCCGAGTTCGCCGCCGCCGACGATGAGCAACTGCGCCGTCATGCACGCGTGCTGCGCGCGGAGTTGCGGCGCTTCGGCTTCACCGCGGAGCCGTCGGCGCGCTGCTTCGCGCTGGTGCGGGAGGCGGCTGCTCGCGTGCTCGGCAAGCGCCACTTCGACACGCAACTGATCGCCGGTTGGTGGCTGCTGCGCGGCACGCTGGTCGAGATGGCCACCGGCGAAGGCAAGACCTTCGCCGCCACGCTGCCGGCCTGCACGGCGGCGCTCGCCGGCATGCCGGTCCACGTCATCACCGTCAACGACTACCTGGCCGAGCGCGATGCGCTGTCGATGGCGCCGCTGTACCGTTTCTTCGGCTTGCACTGCGCCTCGGTCGTGCACGGACTGTCGCCATCGCAGCGCCGCGCCGCCTACGCGGCCGACGTCACCTACGCCAGCAACAAGGAGCTTGCCTTCGACTACCTGCGCGACCGTGCCGCGCTGGGCGATCGAGCGAGTCCTCTGCATCTTGCCGCCGAGAGCCTGCGCGACGACCACCCGCGCGACGCGAAGATCGTGCTGCGCGGCCTGTGCTTCGCGATCGTGGACGAAGCCGACAGCGTCTTCATCGACGAGGCGCGCACGCCGCTCGTTCTCTCCGGCGCGCCGGGCGGCGACACCGCGCGCGAATCCTTCGAGGCGGCGCTGTCTGCGGCGCGAATGCTCGAGGCGGGGCGCGACTTCGAACTCGACCTCGGCCGTCGCCGCGTGCTGCTCACTGACGGCGGACGCGACGCACTCGATCGTCTCGAAGCGGACGGTGCGGCGTCCGGCGCATTCGGATCCGGCCGTGAACGCGACGAGAACGTGCAGCGCGCGCTCGCGGCACTGTGGTTGTACGCGCTCGACGAGCACTACGTGGTGATCGACGGCAAGGTGCAGATCGTCGATGCCTCGACGGGTCGCGTAATGCCCGATCGCGCGTGGGAGCGCGGCCTGCACCAGATGATCGAGGTCAAGGAAGGCCTGGTCCCGACCGGGCAGCGCGAGACGCTCGCGCGCATCACTTACCAGCGCCTGTTTCGCCGCTATCTCCGACTGGCCGGCATGACCGGCACCGCGACCGAGGTCGCCGCCGAAATCGGCCGCACTTACGGGCTGCGCGTGATGCGCGTGCCGCTGCACAAGCCGTCGCAGCGCCGCATGGGCCCGGTGCGCTGCTGGCGCACGCAAGCCGAGAAGTGGCAGGCCGTTGCCGAGACGGCGGCACTCGTTGCTGCCGCGCGCCGGCCGGTGCTGATCGGCACGCGCACGGTCAAGGCTTCCGAGCGGATCAGCGCGCTGCTGCACGCACGCGGCCTGGCGCACGTCGTGCTCAATGCCCGCCAGGATCGCGAGGAGGCGGGCGTGATCGGATCGGCCGGCGAGGCGGCACGCATCACGGTCGCCACCAACATGGCGGGCCGTGGTACCGACATCCGCCTGGGCGATGGAGTCGCGCAGCGCGGCGGCCTGCACGTGATCCTGACCGAGTACAACGAATCGCGGCGCATCGATCGCCAGCTGTTCGGTCGCAGTGCGCGCCAGGGCGACCCGGGCAGCGGCGAGGCGATGGTCGCGTTCGACGACGAGATCTTCGTTGCGCACGCCGCGGGCCTTGCGGGCTGGCTCGCCCGGCATACGGGTGCCGGCGGCGCGCCCTCGCGGCTGGCAGTCGCCTGGCTGCGTCGTCTTGCGCAGGGCAGGGCCGAGCGGCACAACCGCCATGCGCGCGAAGACACGCTCGAGCACGAGCGGCGCCTCGCGCAGGTCCTGGCGTTTTCGGGGAGAGGCGAATGAAGCGCAGATGGGCGGTCCTGTTCGCGGTTGCGTTGCCGACGCTGGGCAGCGCGGGCGGGTTCGAATGCCTGGTCGAGGCGTCGCAGGTGGTCGAGATCCGGCCCGCGGTGGACGGCGTGATTGCCAGGGTGTCGGTGCAGCGCGGCGAGCTCGTGCGCAAGGGGCAGGTGCTGGTGGAGCTGGATTCGGCCGCCGAGCGCGTGGCCGTCGAGTCGGCGCGCTATCGATCGACGATGAACGGCCAGGTCGCCACTGCGCAGAACCGGCTCGACTCCGCGGTTCGCAAGCTCGCGCGTGCCGAGGATCTCTATCGCCACAACTTCACGTCGGCGCAGGCGCGCGACGATGCCGACGCCGAGCGGCGGCTGGCCGAATCGGAGCTGCAGGTCGCCGTCGAGAGCCGGGAGCTGGCGAAGATCGAGTACCGGCGCGCCGTCGAGCAACTGGCGCTGCGCACGCTGACGAGCCCCTTCAACGGCGTCGTCGTCGACCGCATGCTCAATCCCGGCGATCTGGCCGAATCCGGAGCCGGCCGCAAGGGCGTGCTCAAGATCGCGCAGATCGACCCGCTACGGGTCGACATCGTGTTGCCCGATAGCGTGTTCGGGCAGCCGAAGCCCGGGACGAAGGCCACCGTGGTGCTGGCCGGCAGCAACGTGCGCCATTCGGCCTCGGTGAAGCTGGTGGACCGGCTGATCGACGCGGCCAGCAGTACCTTCGTGGCTCGGCTCGAGCTGCCGAATCCGCAACACGCCATCTCCGGTGGGGCGCGCTGCGTGGCGGAGATCGCCGGCGTCGAAGCGCCGCGGGAGGCCCGGCCCAGGGCTCAGACGCAGCAGCGGCAAGGCAATCCGCTATAGGAGCCTGTATCCTCGTTGCGCGATCGGTGCCGGACGTCCCGGCGCCCGCACGACGCTGCCGACGATCTCCTGCCCCATGAACTTCGGAATCCTTCGCAACCGCACCTTCGACGAAATCGCCGTCGGCGACCGCGAAAGCCTCGAGCGCACGCTCACCGCGCAGGACATCCAGCTCTACGCGGTGCTCTCGGGCGACGAGAGTGCATTGCCGCTCGATCCGGCACTCGCTGCGTCGAGCCGTCTTCACTCCGTGATCTCGCACGGCATGTGGGCCGGCGCGCTGATCTCGGGGCTGGTCGGAACGCGCTTGCCCGGACCGGGCAGCCGCTACCTGGCCCAATCGCTGCGTTTCCTCGCACCGGTGCGCGTCGGCGACACGCTGACGATCATGATCGAAGTGGTGGCACGCGACGAGAGCACGCGGCAGCTTCGAATCGCGTGCCGCGCGGTCAACCAGCGCGGAGAGGACGTCGTCGACGGCGAGGCCGAGGTCATCGCGCCCGACGAGCGCGTCGAACTCGCCCGCACGGCCCTGCCCGAAGTGCGGCTGTCGGTCGGCCACGGCGGCTTGCGGCGACTCCTCGATCACGTTGCCGAATGGCCTCCGATCCGCGTCGCCGTCGTGCATCCGTGCGACACGCTGAGCCTGGGCGGGGCGATCGATGCGCGCGATGCCGGGCTCATCGAGCCGGTGCTCGTCGCGCCGCGCGCGCGGCTCGAGGCGGCTGCGCGCGAGGCCAAAATCGACCTCGCCGGCATCGAGACGATCGACGTGCCGCACAGCCACGCGGCCGCCGAGCGTTCGGTGGCGCTCGCCGCACGCGGCGAGGTCGAAGCGCTGATGAAAGGCAGCCTGCACTCCGACGAGCTGATCGCTGCCGTCGTCGCCCGCGACGCCGGCCTGCGGACGAAACGGCGTGTGAGCCACTGCTTCGTGATGCAGACGCCTTCGTATCCGCGCCCCTTCCTGATCACCGACGCGGCGATCAACATCGCGCCCACGCTCGAGGACAAGGCCGACATCGTGCGCAATGCGATCGACCTGGCACGCGTGATCGGCGTGGAGCGGCCGCGCGTGGCGATCCTCGCGGCGGTCGAGACGGTGAGCTCGGCGATGCCGGCTACGCTCGACGCGGCGGCGCTGTGCAAGATGGCCGACCGCGGACAGATCGTGGGCGGCGTGCTCGACGGGCCGCTCGCCTTCGACAACGCGGTGTCGCCGGCGGCGGCGCGCGTCAAGGGCATCGAATCGCCCGTCGCCGGACAGGCCGACGTGCTGGTCGTGCCCGACCTCGAGAGCGGCAACATGCTCGCCAAGCAGCTCGAGCATATGGGCGACGCGGCGAGCGCAGGCATCGTCGTCGGCGCGAAGGTGCCGATCGTGCTGACGAGCCGTGCCGACTCTCGCGAATCGCGGATCGCCTCGTGCGCGATCGCGTCGATGCTCGCGCGGCATTATCGGCAAAGTCCGCCCTGAAACGGAGATCGAGATGGACGACGAAGCGTTCCAGCAGAGCATCCGCAAGTTCCTGCGCACGGTCGGCGTGCGCTCGCAGCAGGAGATCGAGAAGGCGGTCGCCCAGGCGCGCGCCGATGGCCTCATCGGCGACGACGATTCGTTTCCGGCGACGATGACGCTCGAGGTCGCCGGGCTGAAGCTGAACGTCATCTTCGACGGCGAGATCCGGTTGTCGTGATCGCCCTCGCACCGTCGCACGACCGTTGAGCGGCGCTCGCGATCCGCACGACGCCGCGCATGCGCTGCGCGTGGCGTTCGCGCTCGCGCTCGGCTCGGCGATCGCGCTCGGCCTGGGGCGCTTTTCGTACGCGCTTCTGCTGCAGCCGATGCGCGACGACCTCGGCTGGAGCTACCTGACCGCCGGCGCGATGAACACGGTGAACGCCGCCGGCTACCTGGTCGGCGCGCTGCTCGCGCCGCGCTGGCTCGCCCGATACGACGCCCGCGCGATCCTGCTCGCCGGCGGCGTCGCGGCGTCGCTGCTGCTGGTCGCGCACGGCGTCGTTCTCGCCGACGCGCCGCTCTACGCGTTGCGGCTGCTCACCGGCGTGGCGAGCGCGGCGTTGTTCGTCTCGGGCGGCGTGCTCGCCGCGCGCCTGGGCGCTGCGCACGCGTCGCGTGCGGGGCTGTTGCTCGGCATCTTCTACGGCGGCACCGGCCTGGGCATCGTCGCATCGGCGCTGCTCGTCCCGCCGCTGCTCGCGCTCGGCGTGGCGCACGCCTGGCAGTGGGCGTGGGTTGCGCTCGGCGTCGCTGCCGCGCTGTCCACGTTCGCCATGTCGGCGCCCACGCGTCCGCTCGCCGCGAAGCCGGTGCCGCGCGACCCGGCGCACGGCGGCTTCGAATGGCGTCCGTTCTCGTTCGGGCTGGCCGGCTACTTCATGTTCGGCATCGGCTACATCGGGTACATGACCTTCGTCATCGCGCTGCTGCGCGAGCAGGGACTCGGCCACGGGCAGACGATCGCCTTCTTCGTGCTGCTCGGCGCCGGCGTGGTCGCTTCGTCGTGGCTGTGGGCGGGGGTGCTGCAGCGCGCGCGCGGCGGCGAGGCGCTCGCGTTGCTCAACGCGCTGCTCGCGGTCGCCACCGTGCTGCCGGTGTTCAGCGCGCACCCGGTCGCCGTCTTCGTCTCGGGCGCACTGTTCGGCAGCGTCTTCCTGTCGCTGGTGGCGTCGACGACCGCGCTCGTGCGGCACAACCTTCCGGCCTCGCTATGGGCGGGCGGCATCGCCGCGTTCACCATCGTCTTCGCGTTCGGACAGATCGTCGGGCCGAGTGTCGTCGGCTGGATCGCCGACGCGGCGGGCGGGTTGCAGCGCGGCCTGGGCTTTTCGGCGCTCGCGCTTGCGTTGGGCGCGGTGCTCGCATTCCGCCAGCGGCCGTTGCGACGCGCCGGCGAGGATAATCACCGCAGGCAACGCAAGGAGGAACCAGGGTGAACGAAGCCGTCTCGCTGCCGGCGATCCTCGGCCGCTCGCGTAGCGCGCTCGCGCGCGCAGTGACGATGTTCGAGAACGAGCGGCCCGGCGCCGACGAACTGCACGCCGGCCTCGTGTCGCACCTGGGACGCGCGCACGTCGTGGGCATCACCGGCGCGCCGGGCGCCGGAAAGTCCACGCTGATCGACACGCTGCTCGAGGCGCTCGTCGCGCGCGGCCGCTCGGTCGCGGTCGTCGCGGTCGATCCGTCGAGTCCGGTCAGCGGCGGCGCGATCCTCGGCGACCGCGTTCGCATGGGCGAGGCGGCGTCGCACGATGACGTCTTCGTGCGCTCGCTGTCGTCGCGCGGGCATCTGGGCGGATTGTCGCGCGCGGCCGGACGCATCATCGACCTCTTCGATGCGGCCGGCTTCGACGTCGTGCTCGTCGAGACGGTCGGCACCGGGCAGTCCGAAGTCGAGATCCGCGAATTCGCCGACACGAAGATCGTCGTCTGCCCACCGGGACTCGGCGACGAGGTGCAGTCGATCAAGGCGGGCATCCTCGAGATCGCCGACGTCCTTGTCGTGAACAAGGCCGACTCGCCGATCGCCAAGCGCACCTACGACGACATGCGTGCGTTGTCGCGGCTGCGGCGTCGGCCGGAATGGTCGGTGCCGGTCCTGCGCACGGTTGCGACCACCGGCGAGGGGATCGAGGAACTCGTTGCCGCGTTCGGCGAGCACGCGAAGGCGGCGGGCCGGGGCACGCGGCTCGCGCGGCGCGGCAACGCTCCGGCGAGCCCGGCGGCATCGAGCGGCGCGTCGTCGGGCGCGTCGCCGTCGAGCGCGTCGTCGACCGGCCCGAAGCGCGCGCCCGCGCCGCATGCGAGCGACGACGAGTTGTTCGAGGCAATGCGTGCGTGGCGCGCGGCGGGCAAGGGCGTCGCGCTCGCCACCGTCGTTCGCACCTGGGGATCGTCGCCGCGCGCCGAGGGCAGCCTGCTCGCCGTCGAGCAGGGCGGCGGCTTCCTCGGCTCGGTGTCCGGCGGCTGCGTCGAAGGCGCCGTCATCTCCGAGGCGATCGAGGTGATCGCCGACGGCAAGCCGCGCATGCTCGAGTTCGGCGTCAGCGACGAGCAGGCGTGGGAGGTGGGGCTCGCCTGCGGCGGGAAGGTGCAGGTGTACGTGGAGCGGGTGGGCTGAAAACGGTAGCGCTGAAGCCGCGCTGAAGCGCGCTTCGTGCAATCATCGGCCACTGGATCCGCCCACGAGGCACGGGAAGGTTGCGATGGACGCGGCACTCTTCGATTCGATGCTGGCCGAACGCGCTGCACGGCGCCCGTTCGCGGTCGTCACCCGCCTGCGCGACGGCGCGCAAGCGCTCGTTTGCGAAGACGCGGTGCGCGGCGACCTCGTCCTCGACGACGCGCAACTCGACGAGACGCGCCGCCGCACACTGGCCGATCGAAGCGGCGCACTCGAGGCGGCCGACGAAACGCTGTTCGTCCGCTGCCATGCGCGCCCGCCGCGGCTGGTCGTGGTGGGCGCCGTGCACATCACGCAGGCGCTGGCGCCGGTGGCCGCGATGGCCGGTTTCGAGGTGCACGTGATCGATCCGCGGCGCGCCTTCGCGGCCGCCGAGCGCCTGCCCGGCGTCAGCGTGAGCACCGAGTGGCCGGCCGAAGCGATCCAGCGCATCGGCATCGATGCGCGCACGGCGGTGGTCACGCTGTCACATGATCCGAAGCTCGACGACCCCGCGCTGATCGCTGCGCTGCGCAGCCGCGCCTTCTACATCGGCGCGCTGGGCAGCACGCGCACGCATGCCAAGCGCGTGGCGCGCCTCACCGAGGCGGGCCTGGGCGATGCGATCGGCCGCATCCACGCGCCGGTCGGGCTGGACCTCGGCGGTCGCGCGCCGGTGGAGATCGCGGTGGCGATCGTCGCGCAGCTCATCCGCGCGCGTTACGCGAAGCCGGCGCAGGAGCCGGCGCAGGAGCCGGCTTCCGCGGCAGGCTCGGTGCGAGCAGCATAGGCGCGCAGGCGACGAGCCACGCCGAGAAGGCCACCGCCCACAGCAACGCCGACAGCGCCACCGGCGCATTGCCGAGCGCGTGCACGCTCGCCGCGAGGCGCAGCAGCGCCGCCGCGAACATCGTCGCACCGGCGCCGACGATCAGCGGCGAAACGGCGAGCGGCCGGCCGGTGTGCCGCAGCACGACACGCGTCATCAGGCCGATCATCATCATGCCGAGGCTGCCGACGGTGAAGGCGTGCACCCAGGCGTCCAATGGGACAAGTCCGCCCAGCGCGGCGGCGGTGCGCAGCGCAAACGCCGCGACGAGCCACGCATAGCCCAGGTTCATCGCCAGCACGATCCGGTCGTCGGCCGCGCGCCATCCGTGCCAGCGCGCGACGCGCCAGCCGTGCACGAGCGCGCAGCCGAGCGCGGCGGCCCCGATCCACGCATCGGAGGCGCCGGCGAGGTCGAGCGCCGCGAGCGCGACGACGAGCGCAATCGCTGCCGCATCGAGCGCCGGAACGAAGCGCGGCTGATCGCCGCGGCCCTTCGCACGCAAAGCGTTGCCGGTGAACACCGGCGTGAGCAGGCCGCCGACGAGCGCGTAGAGGATGACGATCGCGTAGATCGCCGCATTCGCTGCGACGCGCATTGCGCCGACGCCGGAGGGGTCGGCGACGACGTGCGTGGCGAGCTGCGCCGCGTAGAGCCCGCCCAGCACCGGCAACAGCAGCAGGTAACGCCGGTTCGCCACGTGCGACAACTGCGGCAACACGGTGGCGAAGAGCGCAGGAACGAAGAGCAGGTCGACGGCGCCAATCCATCGATACGAGGACGCCGAGGCAAGCCAGAAGGCGACGCGCCCTGCGATCCACAGCATCGCGAGCCGAGCCAGCTGCGTTCCGTGCACTTCCTCCTGCGTCCCCGCCCAGCTCGGAAGCGCCGTGAGAACGACGCCGGCGACGATCGCGACGGCGAAGCCGAACACCATTTCGCGCGCGTGCCAGGATCGCGCGGCGAAGGCCAGCCACGGCATCGCGTCGGGGCTCGCAAGTGCGAAGGCCCACGTCACCATCAGCGCTGCGCCGTAGCCGACGCCGAGCAGGAAGAAGGGGCGAAAGCCGCTCGCCCAGAGCGGCGCCGTGGTGCGCATCCAGTCAAGGTGAAACAGGGCGATCGCGGCGGCGCGCCGGGCGCCGCACGCGACGCCCGGCAAGCCCGTTCAGTCTCGCACCAGCGAGAACTTGCCGTTCTTGACCGTCAGCAGCACGCGTCCGCGCTTGTCGTAGCCGGAGTGGTCCTGCGCCGACATGTTGACGACGCCCTGCGCGGTGACGAGATCGTGCGTGTTCTCGAGCGCATCGCGCAGCGCCGAGCGGAACTCGGCCGTACCCGGCTTGGCTTTCTTCGCGGCCTCGGGAATCGCGTGCTGCAGCAGCATGCCCGCGTCGTGCACGCCGGCGCCGAAGATCGGCGGGCGCTGGCCGAACTGCTTCTCGTAGTGCGTGACGTACTCGAGCGCGATCTTCTTCGTCGGCACGCTGTCGGGGATTTCGTCCAGCACGAGCAGCAGCGGGCCGACGATCAGCGCGCCTTCGACCTTCTTGCCGCCGATCTGGATGAACGCGCCCGAGGCCGAGCCGTGCGTGTGGAAGATCGGCCCCTTGTAGCCGGAATCGACGAGCTGCATGTGCGGGAGCGCGGCGCCCGCAGCCACGCCGGCGACCATCACCGCGTCGGGCTTCGCGGCGATCAGCTTGAGCACCTGCCCGGTCACGCTGGTGTCCTGGCGCGAGTAGCTCTCGTTGGCGACGATCTTCAGCCCCGCCTTCTCGGCCATCGGCGCGAAGACCTTGTACCAGTTCTCGCCGTACGGGTCGTTGTAGCCGATGAATCCGACCGTCTTGATGCCACGCGCCTTCATCGCCTCGACCAGCCCGTCGCTGATCACGTCGTCGTTGGGGTGCGTCTTGTAGGCCCAGCGCTTCTTGTCGTCCATCGGCAGCACGACCGCGCTCGTGCCCACCGGCGCGAGCAGCGGCGTTTTCGCCTCGGCGACGAACTGCAGCACGGCCATCGCGTTGGGTGAACCCGACGGACCGATGATCGCGTCGACCTTGTCTTCGCCGAGCAGCTTCTTCGTGAGCTGCACGGTTTGGGTCGAATCGCTCGCGTCGTCGTACGACACGTACTCGACGCTCAACTCACCGACCTTGCGCGGCAGCAGCGCCACCGAGTTCTTCTGCGGGATGCCGACGAAGGCCGTCGGCCCCGTGCCCGACGTGATCACCCCGATCTTCACCTGCGCCTGCGCCGGCACGAACGCTGCCAGCAGGGCGCCCGCGAGCGCCCATCCGAGACTGCGGAACTTCATTGTTGCCTCCTTCCCCTCGATCGAACTTCGACTCGAAAATCGTGCGGCGGCTGCCGCACGCACCTCAGGGCCTGCATCGCAGGCCCTCGAAATTGCCTCTCAATCGATCCCGCCCAGATACGCTTCGAGCACCAGCGGGTCGCTCTGCACCTGCTCCGGCAGACCCTCTGCGATCTTTTCGCCGAACTCCATCACGACGACGCGATCGGCCAGGCCCATGACGAACTCCATGTCGTGCTCGACGAGCAGCACGCCCATTCCGTCTGCGCGCAGTCGGGCCAGCAGTTCGGCGAGCGCCTGCTTCTCACGATAGCGCAGGCCGGCCGCGGGCTCGTCGAGCAGCAGCAGGCACGGATCGGCAGCGAGCGCGCGGGCGATCTCGACCAGGCGCTGCTGGCCGAGCGCGAGGCTGCCGGCGGCCTCGAACATTCGCTCGCCCAGTCCGACGCGCTCGATCTGGCGCGCGGCCTCGGCGAGCAGGCGCCGTTCGTCGTCGCGCTCGGCGTGCAGCGACGCGGCGACGACGCCGCGCGTGCCACGCAGGTGTGCTCCGATCGCGACGTTCTCGAGCACGCTCATCGCCGGCAAGAGGCGCACGTGCTGGAAGGTGCGGCTCATGCCCAGGCGCGCGATGTGGCGCGCGCGCATCGCGTCGATGCGGCGGCCGAGAAAGCGCACCTCGCCCTCGGTGGGGGCGATCACGCCCGACAGGCAATCGAACAGCGTCGACTTGCCCGCGCCGTTCGGTCCGATCAGCGCGAGCACCTCGCCGGCGCGCACTTCGAGTGCGATGCGGTGGTTCGCCACCAGTCCGCCATAGCGTTTGGTGAGGTTGCGCACTTCGAGCAGCGCCGTCCCTCGCGGCGGCAGTGCGCGCCGCGGCAGCGGTTCGCCCTGCGGCACTTCGCGCGCAGCGGCGCGTACGCGCGACGCGAACAGCCGCGCGACGATCGGCCACAGGCCGTCGGGCGCTCGATGCAGAACCAGCACCATCAGCACGCCGAACACGATTACTTCGAAGTTGCCGGTCTGCCCCAGCAGCGCCGGGAGCAGGTCCTGCAGCCACTGCTTCAGGATCGTGATGACGCCGGCGCCGAGGACCGCCCCCCAGACGTGCGAGGCGCCGCCGATCACCGCCATGAACAGGTATTCGATGCCGAAGCCCAGACTGAACGGCGTCGGGTTCACGAAGCGCTGCATGTGCGCGTACATCCAACCCGACAGCGCGGCGAACAGCGCGGCGATCAGGAAGGCGACGATCTTCGCGCGCGCGGTGTCGATGCCCATCGATTCGGCCATCACCGCGCCGCCCTTCAGCGCGCGGATCGCGCGACCTTCGCGCGAGTCGAGCAGGTTGCTCGTGATCCAGATGGCGGCGAGCACGACCGTCCAGATCAGGTAGTAGAAGCCGCGCGCGTCGCGCAACTGCACGCCGAAGGCCTCCAGCGGCGGGATGCTGGTGATGCCCGTATGCCCGCCGAGAAACTGCAGGTTGCCGAACAGGAAGTACAGGCTGATGCCCCAGGCGATCGTGCCCAGCGGCAGGTAGTGCCCGGACAGGCGCAGCGTGAGTGCGCCCAGCATCCAGGCGACGACGAGCGTGAGCAACAGGCCGAGCGCGAGGCCCGCCCACGGCGAACCCGCGGCCCATGCAAGCCACGCCGGCGGCGAGGTGGTCGTTGTCAGCCAGGCGCTCGCGTAGGCGCCGATGCCGACGAAGGCGGCCTGGCCGAACGAAGTGAGACCGGCTACTCCGGTGAGCAGCACCAGGCCGAGCGCGACGAGCGCGTACAGCCCGATGTAGTCGAGCAGCGTGACGTGGAAGTCGGCGAGCACGAGCGGCGCCAGCGCGAGCAGCGCAACGAAGGCCGCGAGCGCCACCGCGCGTATCGGCAGCGCGCGCGCGCGCGCCGGTTGCGTTCCGATCGCCGGCGCCGTCACTCGTCGTCTCCGGTCGCGCGCGAAGTGAGCGAGCGCCACAGCAGCACCGGAATGATGACGGTGAAGACGATCACCTCCTTGTACGCCGACGCCCAGAACGACGAAAACGATTCGAGCAAGCCGACGAGCAGCGCACCGGCCGCCGCCAGCGGATAGCTCGCCATTCCGCCGACGATCGCCGCGACGAAGCCCTTGAGCCCGAACAGGAAGCCGGTGTCGTAGTAGATCGTCGTGATCGGCGCGACCAGCACGCCGGAGAGCGCGCCGATCAGCGCTGCGAGCGCGAACGAGAGCTTGCCGGCGAGCACGGTGGAAATGCCCATCAGCCGCGCGCCCGAGCGATTGATCGCAGTGGCGCGCAGCGCCTTGCCATACAGCGTGCGCTCGAAGAACAGGTAGAGCACTGCGATCAGTGCGATCGACGCGCCGATCACCCACAGCGTCTGCCCGTTCACGCCGATCGATCCGAGTTCGAAGCGCGCGTCGGAGAACGACGGCGTGCGCGTGCCTTCGGCGCCGAAGAAAAGCAGCCCGAGGCCGACCAGCGCGAGGTGCACCGCGACGGCGACGATCAGCAGCACGAGCACGGAGGCGTGCGCGATCGGCTGGAATGCCAGGCGATAGATCATCGGCCCGAGTGGGACGATCAGCGCCAGCGTGAGCGCGACCTGCACCGGCAGCGCGAGTCGCGCCGGGTCGAAGGTGTAGAGCACGAGCGCGGCGAGCGCCGGATACGCGAGGTTCCAGCCGACGATCGACGCGACGCTCGCGCTTGCGCCGCCCTCGCGCGCGCGCCGCCACGCCACGACTCCGTCGATGACGGCCACCGCAACGCCGGCGCCGATCAGCAGCCACAGCGTGCCGGGCGTGCGCCCGGCCTGGAAGCTCGCCAGCGTGAGCGCGCCCATCGAGACGAATTCGCCCTGCGGGATGTAGATGACGCGCGTGACCGCGAACAGCAGCACGAGCGCGAGTGCGAGCAGCGCGTAGATCGCGCCATTGGTGATGCCGTCCTGCGACAGCAGCAGTGCGATCTGCAGATTCATGCGGGCGAGCCGTGCTGCAATGGAGTCGTTGAGCGCACTACCGTCAACCCGTGCGCCCGAAATCCGGGGTGCGCCGTTCGCCGAACGCGGCGATGCCCTCGCGTGCCGCGGCCGTGCAGGCGCTGGCGCCGAACGACGCGTAACCGATCTCGAGCGCCTGCGCGAGCGTGGGCGCCGCGGCGGCTTCGCGCACCGCCTTCTCGATGAGGCCGATCGTGGTGGCGCTCAGCGCCATGCCGTTGGATGCGCGCTCCACCCGTTCGCCGAAACCGGGCACGTCTACCGCGCCTTCGGCGATGCTCGGCATGCGCTCGGCGAGCGCATGCACGCGCTCGATCGCGCAGCCGATCAGCTCGCGATAATCGCCGGCGAGAGCCTCGACGATGCCCAGTTCGTGCGCGCGTTCGGCGCCAAGTCGCTCGCCCTTGCGCAGCATCGCGTGGAAGACTTCGGCGGCGCGCGGCCAGCGCCGATAGGGTACGACCATCGCGCCGATGCCCGGGACGATGCCGAGCGTGACCTCGGGCAACTGCATCGACGCTGCGCGCATGGCGACGAGCGCATGACAGCGCATCGCGAGTTCGAAGCCGCCGCCCAGCGCCATTCCGTTCAGTGCCGCGACCACCGGCTTGCGCATCGCGTCGAGGTGCACGAGCAGCCGCGAGCAGTCGCGCGCGTACTGCGCGGAGGCCTGTTCATCGCCGAGCATCGACGGAAAGCGACCAATGTCGGCGCCGGCGCAGAACGCGCGCGTGCCGTAGCCGACGAGGACGAAGCCGGCGACGGCCTCGTCGTTCTCGTGGCGACGGATCACGTCGAGGATCTCGTCGGTCATCTCATCGTGCAGCGCGTTCAGCGCCTCGGGCCGGCGCAGCGTGATCACCTTCACGTCGTCGACGTCGTCGACGAGCACGTGCCGTTCGAAGCGCTGGTATTCGCCGAGCGCGCGCCGCGGCTGCGGCATGCCGGGCCGCTCGGCGACGAAGCGACCGAGCACGCGCGCGGTTTCGGCCTCGCCGAGTCCGCGCATCAGCGCGAGCGGGCCCTCGCGGAAGCCGAGCGCGATCCGGCAGCCGAGGTCGAGGTCGGCGGCTTCGCCGATGTTGCGGTCGAGGATGTCCACCGACTGCGAGAACAGCACGCCGAGCAGGCGATCGCGCACGGCGGCCGCGCTTTCCGCGTCGACCGGCACCGACTTGCCCGGCGCGATGGTGAGCCAGCGCTCGACTGAGCCGAAGATCGGGGCCGGGCGATAGTGCTCGCCTTCCTCGTCGGCCTGCAGCGTGTTCGTCTCGACGATGATCGGGTTGCCGTGTGCGAGGTTCAGCACGAAGAACGGGCCCGCGTGTACGTAGTCGGAAGCGACCGTGTCGACCTGCGCCGCGTTCGCGCGATCGAGCAGCAGCGCAGACTCGTTGCACCAGTTGTCGAAAATGCGGTCGAGCATGAAGCACGGCGCATCGGCCGTGACCAGCGGCAGTTTTCCCGTCTCGCAGAAGAAGCGGCGCAGGTGCTCGACGAGGTCGGCGTCGACGCGCTCCCAGTCGATCACTTCGACTGCCGGGTTGCGCCAGGCCGGCGCGAAGAAGTGCGTGACCGTTGCGCGGCGCGGGTTGCGCAACTCGGAGAAGATGCGCGCCGCCGGCAGCGAGCTCGTGTTCGACGTGATGATCGCGTCGTCGGCGACGCGCCGCTCGACGTCGGCGAAGATGCGTCGCTTCAGCGCGAGATTCTCGGTGGCGGCTTCGAGCACCCAGTCGCAACCGGCGATCGCGTCGTAGTCGGTGGTGCCCTGCACGTCGCGCAGCACGCCTTCGGCCTCGTGCGGCTTCATCTTTCCGCGTGCGACGGCCTTCTCCGCGTAGCCGCGAAAGCGCGCGAGCGCCGCGTCGAGCGCCGGCTGCGCGAGGTCGACGAGCGTGAGCTTCAGGCCGGGCAGCGCGCTCTTCAGGTAGTAGCCGATGTCGGGTCCGATCGAACCGGCGCCGATGATTCCGATGTGCCGCGGCATCGCGCGCGTGGGTTTGGCCAGCAGCGGGTTCGCGAATCGATGCTTCATGCGGAGATTTCCTTCCTTTCGTTCGTTCGGTTGGCGAGTCCGAGATACGACTCGACGACGCGCGGGTTTCCGCTCAACTCGGCGGAGGTTCCGGCGAGCGCGATGTCGCCGGTCTCGAGGACGTAGCCTTGATCGGCGACCTGCAGCGCGGCGCGCGCGTTCTGCTCGACGAGCAGGATCGAGACACCGGTCTTTCGCAGATCGGCGACGATGTGCATGATCTCGCGCACGATGCGCGGCGCCAGGCCCAGGCTGGGCTCGTCGAGCATCAGCAGCCGTGGCTTGCCCATCAGCGCACGGCCCAGCGCGAGCATCTGCCGCTCTCCCCCCGAGAGCGTGGCGGCGAGCTGCGTGCGCCGCTCGTGCAGCCGCGGGAAGCGCGTGTAGACCTCGGCGAAATCGGAGTCGGCTCCGCGCTCGCCGTTGCGCACGCGCTGGAAGGCGCCCAGGCGCAGGTTGTCCTCCACCGACATCTCGCCGAACAGCTCGCGTCGTTCGGGCACCAGGCACACGCCGCGCGCGACACGCGCCTCGATCTCGGCCGTGCCGAGGTCTGCTCCGGCGTAGCGCACGCGGCCGGTGGACGGCAGCAGCCCCATGATCGCGCCGAGCAGCGTCGACTTGCCCGCGCCGTTCGGCCCGATCACGGTGACGATCGAGCCTTCGTCCACGCGCAGCGAGACGCCGTGCAGCGCTTCGACCTTTCCGTAGCAGACTCTGAGCGCGTCGACTTCGAGCAGCGGCGCGGTCACGCGAGTGCTTGCAGGGTGCTGCGTTTCATGAGGCTCCTCCGGTCGACGTCGGTCGATCGTATTCATCCGCGACCGGTGCGCGCAGCAGCCCCACGTGCGAGAGCATGCCGAGCATCCGGCCGAGCGTTTCGGAACGGTATCGCGCCGGGTCGATGCCGTCGAAATCGTGGAAACCCTTGCCGTCGCGCAGGCCGTTGCGACCTTCTCGCATGTGCCGGTCGACGATCGGCGGCGACGCGTAGCGTTCGTCGCCGAGCGCCTGCGCCAGGTAGCGGCTCGCGTAGTACAGGATGTCGTTGCCGCCGTAGTCGATGAACTCGACGACRCCCATGTTGGCGAAGCGAAAGCCCAGRCCGTAGCGCGTCGCGCGGTCGATCTCCTCGGCGCTCGCCACGCCCTGCTCGATCATGCGCGCCGCCTCGTTCATGATCAGCGACTGCAGCCGGGGCACGATGTAGCCGGGCGCGGCACGACAGTGCACCGGCACCTTTCCGATCGATTCGAGCAGCGCGTGCAGCGACCGCAGCGCCTGCGGCGAGGTGCCTTCGTGCGAGCTCAGCTCCACCAGCGGGATCACGTGCGCCGGATTGAGCCAGTGCGCGTTCAGGAAGCGCTCGGGGCGCTCGACGAAGCCGGCCAACTGCGTGACGAGAAAGGTCGAGGTCGTCGACGCGACGACGGCGTCGGGCCGCGCGTGCGCGCCGATGAACGCGAACGCCTCGCGCTTGGCGTCGAGGACCTCCGGCACGCCTTCGAAGACGAAGGCGGCGTTGGCGAGCGCCTCGGCCGCATCGCCGCGCGTGGCGATGCGCACGCGCCGCAACACCTGCGGGCGCAGCGAATCGTCGAAGGCGCCCCACGCGGCCATCGCGGCGAGCGAGGCGTCGATCTCGGCGAGCGCTTCGCCATGCAATGTCTCGGCGGCTGCGCTCGCGCGCGGCTTGATGTCGACGAGGCGCACTTCGTGCCCCGCGTAGGCGAAAGCGGTGGCGATGCCGCGTCCCATGCGTCCTGCGCCCAGGGCTGCGATGCTGGGGCGGCGCGGTGCGGCGACGCTCACGCGGCGTTTCCGTTGCGCAGCAACTCGCGCATCGACGGCGCGTCGAGCGAGGCGAGTCCGAGCGCGCCGAGCGTGCGCGGGCCCTGATCGAGCGGCTCGCCGACCAGTGCGGAGGCGATCGACAGCAGCCCGCGCGCGACCGGACACGCGACGCCCGCCCAATCGGCGACCGAGACGAGGAACGCGAGACCGTAGGCGACGTCCTCGCGCATGTAGCGGTGCTTGCGCAGGTCGATATGCTCGCGCCAGTCGCCGCTGTCGACGAGTTTGTCGTGCGCGTTGCCGTACATCCAGCGGTCGTTCTCGTAGTGATCCGACAGCGGGAAATGCGGCGCGGCGTAGCCGAGCGCCTCGCGCAGCGCGATGCGTTCGCCGTCGAGCGCGTCGGTGACGCGCCGGATCGCCGGCTGCGTGCCCTCGGCGTGGATGTCCCAGCGCTCGAAGTGCTCGAGCGGCCCTGCGTTCATCAGGATCAGCGGCGGGTGGATGACGGGGCCGGCATTCATCAGCGCCGCGGACAACGCGTCCTCGACCGCCTCGATCGCCGGATACGCGCGCGCGATCGTGGCGAGCGCCTGTTCGCTGTCGGCGGCCGGGTATACGCCGGTCGGCAGGCGCGTGGCGCGCGTCGTGATGGCGACTTCGGCGGGTCCGTGCTTGCGAGCGAGGTAGGGCAGCGTGCCGGTCTCGGCGAAGGCGACGCGCGCGCGGCTGCCCGCGTCGCGTACTGCGCTTGCCATGGCGAACGAACCGAAAGTGCCCGGCGGCAGGTAGACGACCTGGCCGTCGCGCAGGTGCGGCGCGATCGTGCGCGCGAGATCGGCCTGCGCGAAGGCCGGGCAGGGCGCAAGCACGAGTTCGGCGCCACGAAGCGCTTCGCCCGCGTCCGGCGTCGCGCAATCGAGCGGGACTTCCCGCCGTCCGGCATGGTCGACCAGCGTGATGCGCGGCGATTCGATCAGCGGCGCCAGCGCGTGTGTGTCGCGGCGCCACAGCCGCACTTCGTGTCCCTGCTCGGCAAGGTCGGCGGCGGCGGCGTGGCTGCCGTTTCCGCCGCCCAGGACGGCGATGCGCATCAGTGCTGGCCTCGGCAATTGCGCCGTGCTGCAGGCACGACGGGCACGTTTCGGCGGCTGGTACTAGACGAGAGTGTTTGGCACCACATCATTTTTCCGGGACCGCACGGCGGCGGTGTGGAAGATCGCTTACGCGGCGACGCCCTCGTCAACGAAAGCTTCGATCTGTCCGCCGTCGTAGCCGGCCTCGGCGAGCACGCGGCGCGTGTCGGCGCCGTATTTCGGCGGGAACGGCAAATCGGTACGCGCGCCTTCGACGTCGACCGCCATCGGCTGCATGCGGATCGTTCGGCCGTCGGGCATCGTCGTGTGCGTCAGTCGATCGCGCAGCGCCGGCAGCTCGCGCACCTGCCGGATGTCGAGGATGCGCGTGGCCGGGATCTTCGCGTCTCGGAGGTCGGCGAGGATCTGCTCCACGCCGTGCTGTGCGGTGACCGACGCCATGTCGCGATGGATAGCCTCGCGCTCGCGGTACCGTCCCTCGTTGGTCGCCCGTGCCTCGTTGGCCAGCGGCGCGAACTTCGGGATTGCCGTGAGCCGGCGCCACTGCACGTCGCTGCCGATTGCGAGGTAGACGAAGCCGTCGCGTGCCGGATAGACGTTGGTGGGGATGAACTTGCGGTGCTCGTTGCCCGCGCGCGTGACCTCGTTCGGCGCGCAGTCGAAGTCGAGCAACGGCAGCACGGTGGTGAGCCACGAGGCCGCGGCCTGCAGCATCGAGACGTGGATCTCCGAGCCGTGGCCGGTCTCGTGGCGCTCGAGCAGCGCGCGCATCACGTTCGCGTAGACCTCGTCGCCGGCCTTCAGGTCGATGACCGGGATCCCGGAAAGCATCGGCGGCCCGGCGGGATCGCCGGTAACCTCCATGTAGCCGGCCATCGCCTGCAGCACCGGATCGTAGCCGGGCGCGTCGGGGAAGCGCGGCCCCATCGCCGAGATGCCGGCCCAGATCAGCTCGGGCCTGGCCGCGCGCAGCGTCGCCGGATCGATGCCCAGCGACGCGTAGCGTGACGGCACCGTGTTGCAGCAGAAGACGTCGACGTCGAGCTCGCGCAGCAGCCGGCGCACGATCTCGTGCGCTCGCGCGTCCTTCAGGTTCAGCGCGATCGCTTCCTTGCCGACGTTCGGCGCGACGAAATAGCTGCGCCGGTCGTCGTCGGCCACTCGCGAGCCGATGTAGCGGTTCGGATCGCCGGGCAAGCCGCCGCCGCCGACCGACTCGATGCGGATCACGCGCCAGCCGAGCTGCGCGAAGCGCAGCGTCGCGTGCGGCAGCGACAGCGCCTGCTCCATCGAGAGGACGGTTCGTCGCTTCATCTCAGCCGCCGGCGATTGGTGGTGTCAGCAGGACTTCGTCTTCGTCGTGCACCGGATAGCCGCGCTCCGCATAGTGGGAGTTGACCGATACCAGCACGACGTCGATGTACTCGAACGCCTTGCGGAAGCGCTCGTCCTGCGTGGGGAGCCAGTCGAGCAGCATGCCGACGGTGCGGATCTCCTTCGGCAGGACGACCGTTTCCGAGTCGCATCCGAGGCTGTCGCGCAGCCAGGCGAAGTACCTCAGTTTCATTCGTGCTCAAACGGTCACGCCTTCGAGCGGCGTTACCGGCTCGCCGGCGACTGTCTGCATTTTCCGGTCGTGGATGGCGCGCGCGACCTTCTCCGGCGACATCGGCGGCTCGAAGATGCGTACGCCGGCCGCGTTGTACAGCGCGTTGGCGACGGCCGGCGCGATGACGATCGTCGGCAGTTCGGAGATGCCCTTGGCCCCGTACGGACCCTCGGCGCAATCGCTTTCGATCAGGTGCATCTCGATCGGAGGCATTTCGGGCGCCGTGATCAGCTTGTAGTCGCGGAAGCAGGCGTTCCTCAGGTGGCCGTCTTCGATGCGCATGCTCTCGCTCAGCGCATAGCCCAGGCCGATCGCGATGCCGCCTTCGACCTGGCCTTCGAGACCCATGCGGTTGATCACGCGACCGACGTCTTGCGCCACCGTGATCTTGTCCACCTTGATCTCGCCGGTCAGCGTGTCGACGGTGATCTCGGCGACGTGCACGGCATGGGCGTACGCGGCCGAGTGGTCTGAGACGTGCTTCGCGCCCTCGGGCTCGCTTTTCGGCTCGTAGTAGTCGGTGACCATCACGAGCTCGGGCTCGGCCTGGAAGTGCATCTGGCGCAGCAGCCGGTCGAGCTTGATCAGCGCAGCGCCGTCGCGCTCGCGCACGACCGATCCGTCGCGCAGCTCGAGCCCCTCGACGGGTTCGTCGAGCATCCGCGCCGCGGCATTCAGGATCTGCGCCTTCGCCTTGCGCGCGGCGCGGCGCGTTCCGTTGCCGGCGATGAAGGTGGTGCGGGAGGCGTGCACGCCGACATCCCACGGAGCGATGTCGGAGTCGTTGTTGACGATCGTCACGTGCTCGAGCGGCACGCCCAGTTCTTCGGCGACGATCAGCGTGATGACGGCGTCGATCCCCTGGCCGATTTCCGATGCGCCGGTGATCACCGTTACGCGCGCGTAATCGTCCACCTTGAGGATGGTGCCGATGCCGTCGGATTTGTGGATCTTCGCGCCGCCGGCGTTGTGGATCGACGAGGCCAGCCCGATGCCTCTCTTGTAGCGGCCGGGCTGCTCGCGCTGCGCCGCGTACTCCTTGCGCTTGCGGCTGTAGTCGCTGGCCTCGGCGGCCGTCTGCAGGCATTGCGCGAAGGCACTCTCGCGCAGGAAGGACTGCTGCGGCGTGACTTCCCCGGACTTCTGCGCGTTCTTCAGGTGGAATTCGAGCGGGTCGATGTCCACCAGGTCGGCCAGCATGTCCATCTGCTGCGCGGTGGCCCAGGTGGTCTGCACGTTTCCGTAGCCGCGGAACGAACCGGCGTACGGATTGTTCGTGTAGATCGCCTGCGCCTTGAAGTCGACCACCGGCACGCGATAGTGGCCGGAAGTGGTGCGCATCATGATGACCGGGATGGTCGGCCCCCACGAGGTATACGCGCCGTTGTCGAGCAGCGCGTCGGCGGTGCGGAAGGTGAGCACGCCGTCGCGCGTGCAGCCGGTGCGCATGTGGATGATCGCCGCCTGGCGCGTGGGCGCCGCGCGGAACTCCTCCTCGCGCGTGTAGAGGACCTTGACCGGCCGGCCCGTCTTCTTCGCCAGCAGCGCGGCGATCGGCTCGTACGGGTAGACGTCGAGCTTGGAACCGAAGGCGCCGCCGATGGGCGGCTGGATGACGCGAATGTCGCCCGGGCCGATGCCCAGCGCCGGCGCCAGATCCATCTTGTAGTTGTATGGATACTGCGTCTGCGTCCAGATCGTCAGCTTGCCGTTGTGATCGAAGTCGGCGATCGCGCACGATGTGCCCATGCAGCAGTGCGTCACGTGGTGCGGGCGGAACACGCTGTCGACGACGAAGTCGGATCTCGCCTCGGCTTCAGCGAGGTCGCCGTGCTGGAACTCGAAGCGCAGGCTCTTGTTGCCGGCGAAGTTGTCGTGGATCAGCGGCGCGCCTTCGCGCGCGCCGTCCTCGGGCGTGAACACGCCGGGCAGGTCTTCGTATTCGACGTCGATGAGTTCGAGCGCGCGGGCGGCGATTTCTTCGGACTCGGCGGCGACCGCGGCCACCTCGTCGTGCTCGCAGCGCACCTTGTCCTTGAGGGCGACGTTGTCGCGCACGAAACCGAACTTCAGGCCGGCGGCGTCCTTGCCGGTGAGCACCGCGTGCACGCCGGGCAGCGCCTGCGCCGCCGTGGTGTCGATGCGCACGATGCGCGCGTGCGGCCGGCCGGCGAACAGCACCTTGCCGATCAGCATCTGCGGCAACACCATGTCGTTGATGTAGCGCGTCTTGCCGGTGGCCTTGTCGGGTGCGTCGGGTTTCCGGACGCGACCGCCGATCAGCGTTTTCTTCGTCGTGTGGACATCGGCAACGGACTTGTCCATGGCTGGCCTCCGTGGAATTCGTACAAATCGGATGATCGGCGATGCGCGCTCAGCGGTCGCGGCGCAGTTCCTGCGCGGCCACGGCCTGCACCGCGTCGAGCACCTTCGTGTAGCCGGTGCAGCGGCACAGATTGCCTTCGAGGCCGCGCTGCGCATCTTCGCGCGTGAGATTGGGGTCGTTTTCGATCAGGTAGTTGGCCTGCATGATCATGCCCGGCATGCAGAAGCCGCACTGCACGGCGCCGTGATCGACGAACGCCTGCTGTACCGGGTGCAGGCCTTCGGGGGTGCGCAGCCCCTCGATCGTCACCACTTCGCGTCCGTCGCAGTCGGCGGCGTACATCAGGCAACTGTTGACCGTCTTGCCGTCGACCTGGATCGTGCATGCGCCGCACTCTCCTTCGCCGCACGCGTATTTGGTGCCGGTGAGGTCGAGCACGTCGCGCAGCATCGCCAGCGTCTTCATTGTCGCCGGGATCTTCACGGAGACTTCGCGGCCGTTGAGCCGGAAGCGGATTTCAGTCTCGACGGAGATCATTCAGCACCTCTTCAATGAACACTCGAACGAGATGACCGCGATACCACGCGCTGGCACGCACGTCGTCGATGGGTTTGGCGTCCTGCGGGGCCGCGGCGGCGGCGGCGGCAACCGTGGCGGCAAGTGCCGACGCATCGATCGCCTTGCCTTCGAGCGCAGCTTCCACCTGGCGCGCCCGCAACGGGGTGGGCGCCACTGACCCCATCGCGACGCGCACGTTGGTCAGTCTGCCGTCTGCGACGCGCGCGCCCAGCGCGAGCGATACGGTGGAGATTTCGAGCGCAGGACGCGGGCCGGACTTGCGGAACCGGGACGCGAAATCGCTTGCGGGTCGCTCGAACACGACCGCGGTCAGCAATTCTTCGGGTCGCTTGATGGTCTTGCCGGGGGCGACGAAGAAGCGTTCCAGCGGAACCCGACGCGTCTGCACGGCGCCTTCGCGCCAGCACGCGAGTTCCACCGAAGCGTCGAGCACCAGCAGCGGCGGGCTCAGGTCGCCGGCCGGAGAGGCGTTGCACAGGTTGCCGCCCACCGATGCCGCGTTGCGGATCTGCTCGCTCGCGAAGTGCTCGGCCGACTCGACGAGCGCCGGCGCGATCTGCGCCAGCGCCGCGTTGCGGCGGATCTCGCTGACGGTGGTCGTGGCGCCGATGCGGATCTCGCTGCCCTCGGTGTCGATGCCGCCCAGCGCTTCGATGCGGCGAAGGTTCAGCAGCGTCGCGGCGTACTGGCGTACGCCGGATTCGGTCTGCGGCGAGAGATCGGTGCCGCCGCAGAACAGCGTGGCGTTGCCGTCGGCCATCGCCTGCAGGGCCTCGTCGACGCTGCGCGGCGCGAGGTAATTGGTGATTCGTTGCATGTCCATGTCTGTCAGAACCTTATCGGCTCGCGGTAGCGCCCGAACACCTGGACCATCTCGCGCGTGATCTCGCCGACGCTCGCGTAGGCCTTCACCGCCTCGACGATCGCCGGCATCAGGTTCGTGCCCGAGCGCGCGTCGGCGCCGACACGGGCGAGCGCGCGCGCGACCTGCGCCTCGTCGCGCTCGGCGCGCACGCGGTTCAGCGACTCGACCTGTCGCCGCGCGTCCTCGTCCTTGTACGGATGGAACTCGACCGGGTGGTCTTCTTCCTTCTCGTTGCGGTAGCAGTTCACGCCGACCTTCGGGAACGCGCCCGACTCGATGTCTCGCTGCATCCGGTACGCCTGCTCCGACACCTTCGCCTGGATCGTGCCGTCGGCGATGAGCTTGACGATGCCGCCCTGCGCGTCGACGTCGGCGATGATCTCCTTCATCAGGTCGCGCATCCGGTTCGTCATTGTCTCGATGTAGAACGAGCCGCCCAGCGGGTCGACCGTCTCGGTGAGCCCCATCTCCTCGATCAGGATCTGCATCGTGCGCAGCGAGATGCGCGCCGAGTACTCGGTGGGGATCGTGTAAGCCTCGTCGTACGAACACAGCGCCATCGTCTGCGCGCCCGACAGCGCGCTGATCAGCGCATAGTAGGCGCCGCGCACGATGTTCATCTCGGGCTGTTCGAAGGTCAGTCCGCCGCCGCCGCCGCCAGCGATCATGCGCAGCCACATCGAGCCCGGCTTCTGCGCGTCGTACTCCTCCTTCATGATCTGCGCCCACAGGCCGCGGCCCGCGCGGAACTTGCAGATCTGCTCGAACAGGTTGCCGAAGATGTTGAAGTTGTACGACAGGCGCCCGGCGAACTCGTCCACCGCCAGGCCGCGTCGGATCACGTCGTCGGCGTAGGCGCGCGCGATGCAGAACGCGTAGGCCATCTCCTGCGCGGGCGTCGCGCCCGATTCGCGGATGTGATAGCCGCAGACCGACACCGGGCTGTATTTCGGCGCGTGCTTCGCGCAGTACTCGATCGTGTCGCCGACCAGCCGGATCGACGGCTCGACCGGGAAGACCCACGTGCCGCGGCCGACGAACTCCTTCAGGATGTCGTTCTGGCAGGTGCCGCGCAACTTCGAAACGTCGTAGCCGCGCTTCTCCGCCATCGCCAGATACATCGCGATCAGGATCGCCGCCGCGCCGTTGATCGTCAGCGACACGGTGATCTTGCTGAGGTCGATGCCGTCGAAGGCGATCTCTACGTCGCGCAGCGTGTCGATCGACATCCCCACGCGGCCGACCTCGCCTTCGGCCATCGGGTCGTCGGAGTCGAGGCCGATCTGCGTGGGCAGGTCGAAGGCGACGTTCAGCCCGGTCTGGCCGTTGGCGATCAGGTACTTGAAGCGCTGGTTCGTCTCGTGCGGATTGCCGAAGCCCGCGTACTGGCGCATCGTCCACGGCTGCTTGCGGTACATCAGCGGGTGGATGCCGCGCGTGAACGGATACTCGCCCGGCTCGCCGAGCATCGCCAGCCCGCCACTCTCCTCGACGTCGGCCGCCGTGTACAGCGGCTGCACCGGCAGGCCCGATTCGTTGACGACGGGCTTCGCTTCGATTGGCGCGCGATCGTTCATCGCACGTTCTCCCGGATGTAGTCGCAGATCGCGTCGAGCTTCGAGCCGGTGGGGAAGATGCCGGCGAAGCCCAGCGCGCGCAGCTCGTCGTGGTCCTGCGCCGGCAGGTTGCCGCCGATCACCCACAGCTTGTCGGTCAGGCCGTTCGCCTCGAGCAACGTCTTCAGCTTGCGGCAGAACGGCAGGTGCGAGCCGGCGAGGCTGGAGAGCGCGATCACGTCGACGTCCTCGTCGAGCGACATGCGCGCGACCGCCTCGGGCGACTGCCGCAACCCGGTGTAGATGACCTCGAAGCCGGCGTCCATCATCGCGCGTGCGACGACTTTCGCGCCCTGATCGTGCCCGTCCAGGCCGGGCTTGGCGAGCAGCACGCGGATGCGCCGCGTGCCCGCCTGCGCCGCTGCGCCCGCGGCGACGGTGGTCGTACTCATGACGTGACCTCTTTCGCAATGATCAGTTTGAGAATCTCGCTGGTGCCGCCGCCGATCAACGTGAAGCGCACGTCGCGCAGGTAGCGCTGCACCGGGTATTCCATCGCATAGCCGTAGGAGGCGAGCACGCGCGCCGCCTGGTCGCAGATCGATGCGGCCGTCTCGGTGGCGAACAGCTTGCACATCGCCGCCTCCTTGTGATGCGGGCGCTTCGCGTCGGCGAGCCACGCGGCGTAGCGCACGAGGTGCGTCGCCGCCTCGAGCCCCGTGGCCATGTCGGCGAGCTTCAGCTGGATCGCCTGGAAGCGGTCGATCGGTTTGCCGAACTGCTTGCGCTCGCCGGCGTAGCGCACCGCCTCGTCGAGCGCGGCGCGCGCGACGCCCAGCGCCATCGCGCCGGTGATGATGCGGATCTCGGCGAGCGTCTTCTTCAGGTGCACCTCGCCGTCGCCTTCCTCCTTCGACAGCCGGTGCGTGTCGGGGACGAAGCAGCCGTCGAACGAAACTTCGGACGTCGGCAGCGCCCAGACGCCCATCTTGTGGATCGGGCGCCCGACGTGCAGACCCTCGAAGTGCTTCTCGACGAGGAAGATGGTGAGCTTCTTCTCGTCGCCGGCCTTGGCGAACACGGTGAAGAAGTCGGCGATCGGCGCCGAGGTGATCCACGTCTTGTGACCGTCGATCACGTAGCCGCCGTCCACCTTGCGGGCGCTGGTGGCGATTGAGCCGAGGTCGGAGCCCGAGTCGGGCTCGGTCATGCAGATGCCGCCGATCTTCCTGCCCTGCAGGGCAGGGCGGAACAGCCGCTCGACGATGTCGGCGTTGCCGAGCATCTGCAGGAACTTCGTTCCCATCAGCGACTGCATCGCGGCCGCGCCGGCGAGCGACATCGAGCCGCGGGCGATCTCGGTGAGCGCCAGGCAGAACTCGGAGAGCGCCATCCCGCTGCCGCCGACTTCCTCGGGATAGCGCATGCCGAAGAAGCCGAGATCGGCGAGCTCGCCGAACAGTTCGCGCGGGAACTCGTGCGCGTCGTCGATCGCCGCTGCGTTCGGCGCGATGCGGCGGTCGCAGAAGCGCGCGAAGGTCTCCTGGACCGCGCGCTGGTCGTCGCTGAGCTCGAAATCCATCGTCAACCTTCCCAGCCGTACAGCTCGCGCGCCTTCTCAGGCGAGATCACGCCGTTGCGCACCTCGTCGGCGAGCAGCTTGCGGTCGCGCTTCTTCGGATCGCCGTAGCCGCCTCCGCCGCTGGCGACCTGATGATAGACGGTGCCTTTCGGCACGCCGGTGATCAGGTCCTTGTTGCGCGGCACGACCTCTCGACCGTCGGGATAGCTGAGCCGTATGAAATTCAAGCCGGCGTCGCCGCCGCCGAACAGGCCGAAGGCCGGCTCGAAGTCGCCGTCACCGAAGGTGACGAGCTGCGTGTCGTCCGAGCCAATGCGAAAAATCGTCTCCACCCCAAGGCCGCCGCGCCACTGTCCGGCACCCGCGGAGTCCTCGAGCAGCTCGTGGCGCAGCAGCGTGTGCGGCGTCTGCTGCTCGAACATCTCGTAGTCCTGGTCGAGCACGCCGCCGGAGGCGTCGATCATGCCGATGTGGTCGTAGCCGTCGGTGCCGAGCATTGCGCCCGAGCCGCCCTTCAGTCCCATGAAGCCGATGTCGACGTACTTCTCGTTGGTGTGCGGGTCGATGCCGGTGGTCAGCGACGCGAGCAGGTTGTTCCAGCCGGCGGTGACGCGGTCGGGCAGCACCGGGCCCAGCGCGCGCTGGATCGCGTCGGCGTTCGGCGGGCACAGGTGGTTGCCGAAAGTCGTCGCCTTCGGGTACGCGGCGTTGAGGATCGTGCCCTCGGGGATCACGATGTCGATTGGCTCGACCATCCCTTCGTTGTGCGGGATGTCGGGGTTGACCATCTGCAACAGCGTGAGGATGGTGGCCGATGCGCTCGACGTGAAGGTGCCGTTGACGAAACCGTTCGTCTGCGCGTCGGTGCGCGAGTAGTCGAAGCGGATCCGGTCGTCCTCGACATCGATGTCCACGCGGATGGTGAACTTCGAGCCTTCATGGCGGCCGTCGTAGTAGACGCGACCCTCTCCGGAGTAGCGTCCGTTCGGGATCTTCGCGATCTCGGCCTGCATCATCCGGCGCGTCGCGTCGAACAGCGCGAGCTTGTGCGACTCGAAGCTTGGCAGGCCGTACTTGTTCAGCAGTTCCAGCACGCGCCGCTCGCCGACCGTGCACGCACCCATCTCGGCCTTCATGTCGTGCTGGACGATGTCCAGGCGCACGTTGGCGAAGATCAGGTTCCAGACGTCCTTGCGCAGCTTGCCGCGCTCGACGACCTTCACCGGCGGGATGCGCAGCGCCTCCTGCCAGACCTCGACCGCGTTCGGGTTGTAGCCGCCGGCGACGTTGCCGCCGATGTCGGCCTGGTGGCCCTTCACGGCCGTCCACGCGACGAGCCTGCCCTCGAAGAACACCGGCTTGAAGACGGCGACGTCGTTGTTCTGGTTGCCCAGGCTGAACACGTCGTTGTGGAAGATGACGTCGCCGGGGTGCAGGTCGTCTGCGAAATAGTCCTTGATGTACTTGCACACCGGCGCCAGCGAGAACGCGAGGATCGGCAGGTTCTCGGTCTGCTCGAGCATGCGGCCTTCGCCGTCGTACAGACCGGTGACGTAGTCCTTCGCCTCGCACAGGATCGGCGAGCGCGTCGTCATCTGCATCGAGATGCTCATCTCGTCGGTGATCGACTTGAAGGTGCGCGCGTACACCGACAGCAGGATCGGGTCGATGGCGATGGTCGCTTCGGGGGCGTTCATGTTCGTCTCCGGTTGCGCGGAACGATCTCGTGCAGCAGGCGCGGCGGGCGCGGTGGCGCTCATGCCGTCGCTCCGGCCGGTTGAGCGGATTTCGCTTCGCCGAGCGCGGCGCGCACCAGATCCTCGCGTCCCTTGCGGAACAGCACGAAGGAACCGAGTGCGTCGACCACGCAGTCGAAGCTCGCGTCGACGAAGATCGCCGTCGTCACCTGCTCGATCATTGCGGGTCCCTCGACGCGGTTGCCGTGGCGCATCGCGTGGCCGTCGTAGATCGGCACCTCGGCGAAAGCCTTGCGCGCCGGCACGTAAACCGCGCGACGGCCCTTCGCTGCGTGCGCGCTGTCGGCGCCCTGCCAGTCGTCCTTGCGGTAGCCGGGCTTGGCGGTGCTGCCGATCGCCTGCACACGCACGTTGATGATTTCGATCGGCGTCGCCTCCTGCTCGAGCGAGTAGCCGTACAGCCGCTCGTGCTCGGCGTGGAAGAGCTTGGCGATGCCGGCGGCGTCGCGTGCGGCGACCCGTTCGCGCGGCACGACGAAGGACACCTCGTGGTACTGGCGGATGTAGCGGCAATCCAGCTTCAGCTGCGTGCGCCGCTGCGCGGCCGGCACGCGCTCCTCGTCCAGGTGCGCGTCGCCTTCGCGCGCCATCTCGTCGACCATCGCGTCCAGGCGCTGCCAGTCGGCCGACTCGAGGCGCGCGACGAAGGTGCGAACGAAGTCGTGCTTCAGTTCGCTCATCAGCATGCCGAAGGCGCACAGCACCGACGATTCGCGCGGCACGATCTGCAGCGGAATCTCGAGTTCGTCGCAGATCGCGCAGGCGTGGATCGGCCCGGCGCCGCCGGCAGGAACGATCGGAAACTCGCGCGGGTCGAAGCCGCGCTTGATCGTCACCTCGCGCACGCCCTGCGCCATGTTGTTGCAGGCGACGCGGTACATGCCGGCGGCCGCTTCCTCGACGGACATTCCCATCGGCCGTGCGATGTGCGTCTCGATGGCGCGGCGCGCGGCCTCGACGTCGAGCTTCATCTTCCCGCCGGCGAAGAACGCAGGATCCAGGTAGCCGAGCACGACGTTGGCGTCGGTGGTCGTGGGCAACTCGCCGCCCTTGCCGTAGCAGGCCGGACCGGGATCGGCGCCGGCGCTTTGCGGCCCGACGCGCAGCAGGCCGCCTTCGTCGAGCCAGCCGATCGAGCCGCCACCGGCGCCGATCGTGTGGATGTCGAGCATCGGCAGCGCGAGCTTGTGGCGCGCGATCTCGCCGTCGTTCTTGATCATCGGCGCATCGACCGATACCGACGCTTCGAAACTGGTGCCGCCCATGTCGGTGGTGATGCACTTGTTCTGGCCGTGCGCGCGCACGTAGAACAGACCCGCGCCGGGGCCGCCGGCCGGGCCTGACAGCAGCGTGAGCGCGGCCTTCTCGCGTGCGAGCTGCGGCGTGATCACGCCGCCGTTGGACTGCATGATCAGCAGCAACCCGCCGAAGCCGGCGCCTTTCAGGCGCGCGACCAGCTGGTCGAGATAGTGGTTCAGCTTCGGCCCGACGTACGAGTTCAGCGCGGTGGTGCTTACGCGCTCGTAGAAGCGGATCGACGGCAGCAGGTCGGTGGAGACGGTGAGGTACGCCCCCGGCATCTCGCTGCGCACGAGCTCGGCGGCGGCACGCTCGTGCTCGGGGTTTGCGAACGAGTTCATGAAGCAGATCGACACCGCCTGCACGCCTTCGGCGCGGAACTGCGCGATCGCGCGGCGCACGGCATCGACGTCGAGCGGCTGCGTTTCGGCGCCGTTGCGGTCCAGCCGGCCGGGGATGCCGGCGCGCAGATAGCGCGGCACCAGCGGCTTCACGTTCGTGTAGCGGTTGTTGTACTGCTCCTCGCGCACGCCGCGGCGCATCTCGAGCGCGTCGCGCACGCCTTCGGTGGTGAGCAGCGCGCTCTTCGCACCGGTGTGCGTGAGCGTTGCGTTGGTCGTCACTGTCGTGCCGTGCACGATCGTGTCGATCGTCGGCGCGAAGGAAGCGAGCGTCATCGGCGGGCTCATGCTCGCGGCGATGTCGGTGAGACCCTCGACGACGGCGATCGACGGGTCGGCCGGGGTGGACAGCGTCTTGAAGATCGCCGGCTCGGCGCCGTCGCGGGTGACGACGAAATCGGTGAAGGTGCCACCGACGTCGATTCCGATCTTGAGCGTCATGCCCGGGCTCCTGCGTGATGTTCGGTTGCGGCGTCGGCTTCGCCCGTCTGCGCCGCGAAGCGGCGAACCTCTTCCTTGCGCACCTTGCCGAGTGCGGTCTTCGGCAGCGCGTCGACGAAGACGACGTCCTTCGGATGCTTGAAGCGCGCGATGCGGTTCTCGAGCAGCGCGAGCACGCCGTCGGCGTCGATCGTGCTGCCGGGGCGCCGCACGACGACGGCGACCACGATCTCGCCCCAGCGCGGGTCGGGCCGGCCGACGACCGACGCCTCTTCGATGTCGGGCGACTCGATCAGCACGTTCTCGATCTCGGCCGGATAGATGTTCTCGCTGCCCGAGATGATCATGTCCTTCTTGCGGCCGTCGACCCAGAGGAAACCGTCGGCGTCGAGGTGGCCCACGTCACCGGTGTGGAACCAGCCGTCGATGAGCGCCGCGTCGGTGGCGGTCCGGTCGTTCCAGTACCCGCGCATCACGTTCGGTCCTCGTACGAGGATCTCGCCGCTCGCCCCGGGTTCGACGTCGCGCGCGTAGTCGTCGACGATGCGCAGTTCGCATGCTTTCGCCGCGCGCCCGGCACTGCCGACGCGCAGCGCATCCTCGCGACGCTGGTATGCGGCGATCGGACACGTTTCCGTGGCGCCGTACACCTGCGCCATTGGGATGCCGCGCTCGTGAACGTCGCGGATCAGCTTCTCGGGGACGATCGTCGAGCCCGTCGTGATCATCCGCAGGCTCGAAAGATCGGCGCTCACCCAACGCGGGTGCGCCATCATCGGGTCGAGCTGCGCGGGAACGAGCACGGTGAGCGTGATGCGCTCGCGCTCGATCGCATCGAAGGTCGGCTCGACGTCGAAGCGCGGATGCAGCACGACGGTGGCGCCGATGCGAAGCGCGGGCGTGGTCTGGTTGTTCAGCCCGCCGACGTGGAAGAGCGGCAACGTCGTGAGGATCCGGTCGTCGGCCGTCATCTCGTGCATCGCCACGCTGTTGGCTGCGTTGGCGTCGAGTGCGCGCTGCGTCAGCAGCACGCCTTTCGGCTTGCCGGTGGAGCCCGACGTATAGCAGACGAGCAGCGGCTCGTCGGAGAAGTCGGCCGCCGGCGGAAGACCGGTTTCTTCGGCGCCGTCGAGGAAGGCCGTCCAGCTCGTCCAGCCCGAAGGTGCGTCGGAGAACGTGACCAGGCGAACGCCTTCGAGGGCACCGCGGTACGCATCGGTCTGCGCGACGAAGGCCGGTTCGACGACGAGCACGCCGGGCGGGCAATCGGCGAGCATCTGTCGATGCTCGGGTGCGGCGAGCCGCCAGTTCAGCGGCATGAACATCGCCCCGAGCCGCGCGGCGGCGAAGAGCAGTTCGAGCATCTCGGGGCTGTTGTAGCCCAGCCAGGCCACACAGCCGCCGCGCCCGACGCCCTGGCGCGAGAGCGCGGCCGCGAGCCGGCGAATCTGCCGCGCGAATTGCGCGTAGCGCAGGTCACGGCCCGGGAAGCGGATGGCGATCCGATCCGGGGTGCGCTTCGCGTGCTCTTCGATCCATTCGTCGAGGCTCATCTCCGTTTCCTCGTCGGAAATCCCCGGTCGCTCTGCTCGTTCTTCTTTGTTTTCTACTTTCTGTTGCTGCTCGGGCGGTCAGGCGTCGCCTACTTCCACGACGACGGCCATCGCGCTGTCGCCCGCTGCGCAGCCGGTGAACAGGCCGAGACCGCCACCGCGCAGCGCGAGTTCCTCGATCAGTTCGATGACCGCACGCGTGCCCATCGGCGCCTGCGGATGGCCCCAGACCAGCGAGCAGCCGTAGTCGTTCATCTTCGCGAGGTCGGCTCCGGTGGCTTTCGCGAAGAAGAGATCGTTGACCGCGAACGGGTTGTGCGTCTTGATCGCGGCGAGCTGTGAGACGTCGACACCTGCCTGCGCGAGCGCACGCTTCGCCGCCGGCACCGTGGCTTCCGGCATGTGCGCGAGCTCGACTCGCGCCAAGCCGAAGCCGCGCAGCCGGACGGCGATCTTCGGGTTCTTCGACAGCTCTCGCGCCCGTTCGGGTGTCGTCACCACGATCCCCGCGTTGCCGTCGGCCGGGTGCGTCTGCCCGCCGAAGGTGACGCTGCCGCCCTCCATCACGGGTTTGAGCTTCGCGAGCCCTTCCACGGTCGACTGCGAGACGCCTTCGTCGCCGGCGATCGTCGTGACGGTCTTGCGGAAGTTCGGCGCCGGCACCTCGAAGGGCAGCGTCATGAAGCGCTTCAGGAACGCGCTGTCGTCGGCCAGCGCGCGCTGGTACTGCGCTTCGCGCATCAGCACGACTTCGTGCTGCTGCGACGTGGAGATGCCGTGCTTCTTCGCGACGTTCTCTGCGGTCTGCAGCATCGAGTGCCGACCGAGCGGGTCGCAGCCGAAGTTGTCGAGCACCCAGTCCTCGGAGGCGCCGGTGCCGCCGGGTCCTCTCGGGTTCGGGTAGTACAGGTGAGGGCCGTTCGACGTGCGGTCGCAATTCACGACGAGCGCCGTCTCGGCCATGCCGCATTCGACTTCCTGCACGGCGGCCAGCAGCGTGCGTACGCCGGTGGCGCAGGCCTGCATCAGCGTCGGGCCGCCTGCGCTCTTCGCGCCGATCATCCCCGTCAGCCAGGGAAGACCGTAGAACGAGTGCTTCTGCGGCACCGAGAAGCCGAGTACGCCGTAATCGAAGCGCTCGGGGTCGATGTCGCGCTTCTTCAGCTCGTTGCGCGCGACGTGCGCGGCGAACTCGACGCTATTCAGGTTCGCGAAGCTGCCCTGCCAGCGGGTGAAGGGCGTGCTCCAGTAGGCTCCGTACGGGATTTCGGCGCGGTATTTCATGCGGTTTCCTCGTCCTGCAGTCCGATGGCGACAATGAAGGCGTGACGCGCCTGCATCAGGTGTGCGTGCATCGCGTTCGCGGCAGCGGCGCCGTCGCCGGTGCGCAGCGCCGCGGCCAGGCGCGCGAGCCCGTCGAGCACGATCGTGCGGATCTCTCGGTCGTCGAGCGTGAGCGCGCCGATGTGCTGCAGGTGATCGCCGTACTGCTCGATCACCCGTACCAGGCGACGGTTGGGCACGAGTGCCAGGCAGGCGGCGCGAAAGTGGGCATGCGCTTCGCGGAAGGCCAGCACGTCGCCTGCCGCGTGCGCCCGCGTCGCCGCCGCCAGCGCTTGCTCGATCGGCGCGCGCACCGTTTCGTCCTTGCAGCGCGCAGCGATCCGGCGCATCGCCGCCGTCTCGAGCAGGAAGCGGACTTCGTAGATGTCCTCGGCGTCGTCGATCGTGAGCGCCGGCACCACGAAGCTGCGGCCGGAGAGCACGAGCAGACCCTCGCCGGCGAGGCGGGTGAGCGCTTCGCGCACGGGCGTGCGCGAGACGCCGAGTTGCTGCGCGAGCTGCACTTCCTGCAGCGGCCGGCCGGCGGCGATCCTCCCGTTGCGAAGCTGCGTGCGCAGCGCCTGATAGACCTGGTCACCCAGGCCGGGGGCGCGTTCGACGGGTGCTAGGGAGGGGACCAACGGTGGACCTGCGGGGACGAGCGGTTAGCGTCGACGGGATACTGTATACATTCGATTGGGGCGTGTAAAGAGGTTCGGAGAACGGCAAGTCGCTGGTCACAGGTTTGCCTGACTGAGGGTTCCGAGCGAGGACGCTTCTGCAGCGATCCGGAGTTCGGTTTCGCGGGGCTGGGTCTCGAGGTCCGCGTCCGAATGACGCGTTTGTCCTCATGGAATGTCCTCCATGCGTGAGAAGGCGTCACTCGTCCAACAAGTCGCTCGGGTTCAATGAGTCTGACCGAGTCCGAGAAATGAAGTAAGTGCGGGAGGAAAACAGGCGGCTGAAGAAGCTCCTCGCGGAACTGAGCCTGTGCCTGCTCCCGTTTTTGGTACCGCAACGGGGATACAGTCCTCGGTTGGTTGAATCGCTTGCATAACAGTGGCCGCTTCGAGAGCGTAACCATCTAGCAGAGAGCCCAGCGGAACATCCTCCGACTTGGGAAAGCGGTCGCCCTCGGACCACCAGGAGTAGGTCACCTTGTCGTATCCGACGGCAGTGCGATTCAAGAAGCGACGGCGCCCAACCGGATGCCCCGCAGTATCGTTTCTGAGGTCACGCATTCGATTCCAGTTGGGCGCGTTCTTGCGATCTTGCGAAGTTCCGAAGAAGAGGCGATATAGCGCTCCAACGGCGTCTTGCTGAATATAGACCGCTTGAAGAATTCCGTGGTACTCAAAATACCTCGCATACATATTCAACGAGAACCCGTGACGCCGATGTGTAACTAACTTCAGCGGTGTCTTGGATTGTGTCCATCGAAATGCAGTAGCCGATATATTCGGTGTGCGTCGAACGAGTTATCCACTGGCAAGTGGCGGTGTTCTGGATATGATCATAGATCCTATCTCGAATGCGAAGAACAGTTTCCATCAATACATCTAAGTTCGAAATAAGCGGCGGCTTTCTGCTTGCCGGAAGGCGCTCGCTCGATGAAGTGGTGAGGTCTCACTTTTCCGCGCGCTGCTGCTTTCGAAGGATGACGTGAATTGTTGCTAAGTAGAAATAGAACATCCAACTAAGCCAGATGCTCGCGTCGTATTCGGTCTTCTGCTGATCGTTGTGGTGTCGAATTCCGAAATTGTTGGCGAGATTGAATAAGTCCCGCTCGTCAGCCGATGTAAGCAGTGACTTGACGTGTGCGCGAAGATACTCAAGCACATCAGCGAGATCTCGGACGGCCTGACGCCTGTCATCAAGCGTCGAACCGTGACGGCGATATCTGAGCACCGCAGCGTCTATGCGGCTCGTCACGTTGGTGTCTCCCGACGGAACATCGGCTTCAAAGATCTTCTCAAAGCCGGCGTCTGGCTTGTGAAGAACCTCGCCACCTGCCGAGAGTTCGAACGGTTTCGCGTAATGCGCGAGAACGCCGTTCACCTTTTCTCTGTACTCCGTTTGCCCCTGCGTCTTGTTGAAGGTCTCCCAATGCATTCCACAGTCGCCCCAACTATGGAATGTGCCCTCCATGGGTTTCGAGACGTACTGATGCAGGAACTCGACCATGTCGAAGAAGTCGTCTTCGGAATAGGCGGGCGCGTTGATATGCACTGGCCAAAGGTCTTTCTTGCGAACGCTCAGCAGCAGTTCTAGTTCGATGTCGCGCACGTAGCCTGGGATGTCACCTGCATCTACACACTCATAGCCAAACGCTTCATGAAAGTACCCATCCGCCCTGAGCTGATCGTAGAGCCTCACGAATAGATCAAGAACGTCGACCAACGGTAGCCCGAACGCATTGGGGTTCGTACCTTTGCGCTGAGAGTAATACGTATGGCTCATGGTGGGCTGTGAGGCCTAGTGTGTTTTGTATCAAGCATGAACCGAAATTATAAAGCGCTACGCCGCGAATAACCCGCTCGCTCTTTGGGATCAAGTTCTTCTGAACATTGGACTTTCTTCGCCCCAGTTGTTATTGAATCGGCATAAACGAGACGTCGAATGTGCCACTCCTCGCCTTGGAGGGACATGGGCCTATTTGCCGACACTGCAGTTGCGGCACAACAAACGGAGCATCGGGGATTCGGGACGGCTCCTTGCCACACTGGATTCCAGGCACTGCTTGAAGATACGGTCAGCAACCGTCTTTTGTCTATGCCGGGTGGTTCGATCGCCGGCGGATCAGAGATGCACGCCGCCAGCTATCTCAGATGCCGCGGCCGGAAATGACTGAGCAGCGGTCGTACTAGTCAGTGGTGGTGCTCACTCGACCAAGAAGCACGTTGGTCCGCATTGAGTCTTCGCACGCCTCATGGCGCTCGCCCCTCCACCCAAAAAACCCCGCAATCTCCTCCCGCCGCGCCAGCACATCGCTCTCCCCCAGTTCCATCAGCGCCCGCGTAAAACTCGCCTCGAATAGCAGATAACTCGCGAACGCCGCCCCGCGCAGATCCCCGGCGAGGCTGCTCACCCCCACCGAACGCAGCAGCCCTCGGATCGTCACCGGAAGCGCCTGCACATGCTCGGCCGCGATACGGTCGATGCGTTTGCTGGGCGTGATCGACAGCACCTGGATCCGGCGCAGGCCGCTGAGATGCGCCTTCTCTTCGGGCAACGCCGCCAGCAGGTCGTTCAGCCGCTCGACGCGCTCGATGTCGGCGGTGAGCGTGTCGAGGAAGATGCTCGACAGCGCATGCCCGGCGATCTGCGCGAGGTTCGGGTAGTCGGGCGAGATCAGCGTGCCGTTGGCCGGTTCGTTGGTGCGCGCCGAGCCGATCACGAGGATCCGTTGCGCGCCCAGGTGAATGGCGGGCGAGAGCGGGGCGGTCTGGCGCATCGAGCCGTCGCCGAAGTACTCCGGCACGTTCTGCACCGGGATCGGCACGGCCGGAAACAGGAACGGGATCGCCGCCGAGGCGAGCAGGTGGTCGTTCGTCAGTCGCGTGCGAATCGCGTGGCGCTGCGAGCGGCTCCAGGGTTCGATCGAGCGGTGCGACTGATAGAAGACGGAATGTCGCCCCGACGAATAGCTCGACGCGGTGACGGCAACGGCCTGCAGGAAGTCCTCGCGCAGCATCCGATCGAGCCGCTCCATGTCCAGCGTTTCGGCGAGCAGTTGCGCGAGCGGGTCGTTGTTCAGCAGCGACCTGGGCCGTGCGCGGTGCCAGCGTGCGATCAGCCATCCGAGCGAAAGCATCGAGAGCCATTTGGCGCCGGATTCGATCACCCGGGTCGAGTCGGTGCGGTAGACGTGATCGCCGTGGAACTCGCGCCAGACCTGGCCGAGCTTCGACACGGCGCCGTCGAAGTCGTCGGCATGGCGGGCGAGTGCGGCGCAGTTGATGGCGCCGGCCGAGCTTCCTACGACGATGTCGATGGGGCTCGCCGGCGAGCGGATGCCCGATTGGCGGCGCAGGCGGGCGATCGCGCGCAATACGCCCGCCTGGTAGGCGGCGCGCGCACCGCCGCCCGTCAGCACGAGCGCCATCCGTGCGGCCGGGGCCGCAGGCACGCTCGGCTCGTGCGCGGGCTCGGTCCGCTGCATGGCTCCTGATCGGCGATGAGGGCGTCAACCCTCGTTATCGACCCGACGGCGCCGTAGTTGATGGCCCGTCGGTCGTCCCTCCGTGGGACTGCTGCCGATCAGACGCCCGAACCGCTCCCTTCGTTCCGGGCTTTTGCCCGCGACCCGTAGCGCCCCGAATACACCCAGGTGAACTCGGCGCCGAGCAGGAAGATCTGCGCCGAGTAGTAGACCCACACCATCAAGACGACGATCGAGCCGGCGGCGCCGAAGCCCGACGCGACGCCGCTCGTGCCGATGTACACGCCGATCGCCCACTTGCCGACCGTGAACAGCGCCGCCGTGACTGCCGAGCCGAGCAGCACATCGTGCCAGGCGATGTCGACGCTCGGCATCAGCTTGTAGATCAGCATGAACATCGCGGTGAGCAGGCCGAAGCTCACGACGAAGTTGATGATCTGCGCGAGCAGTTCCCAGCCGCCGAAGACCGGCGACCACCATTTGCCCAGCGCCGAGATGGCGGCGCTGGCGACGAGCGAGACGATCAGCAGGAAACCGAGCGACAGGATCAGGCCGAACGACAGCAGTCGCGTGCGGACCAGGCTCCAGAGTCCGCCCGCCTGCTGCTTGCGCGGCGTACGCCAGATGCGATCGAGGTTGCTCTGCAGCTCGCCGAAGACGGTGGTGGCGCCGACCGCGAGCAGCACGATGCCGACGACGCTGCCGAGCGGCCCCTTGCCGCTCGTCTCGACGCTCGCCAGAAGGTTCTCGACGGCCGACGCGCCCTCGTCGCCGAGCAGCCCCTGCAACTGTCCGAAGACTTCGCCGCGCGCCGCATCCTCGCCGAACACGAGGGCGGCGACCGAGACAACGATCAGCAGCAGCGGCGCGAGCGAGAACAGCGTGTAGTACGACAGCGCCGCTCCCATGCTCGGCGCGTAGTCCTCGATCCACGACGAGACCGAGTCGACCAGCAGGTGGTAGAAGCCGCGCAGCCCGCGTGGCGGAGTCGATGCCGCCTGCTCGCCGGCCAGCGCGAGGCGATGGGCCTCCCGGCTGCGCCGCTGTCGCTTCGATTCGCCGGGGATCGCCACGCCGCCGAGCGCAACGCCGGCGGCCCGCGCAACGCGTCCGAGCGGTACCGGCTCGTCGGGTTGCTGCCTCCACAACTTCGCGGCGGCGAAGGCTGCGCCGAAGGCAGCGGCTGCGGCGGCGAGTGTCGGGGCGTTCGACGGCAGGACGTTTCGCGGCACGGCGGGCTCCGTTCTTGTCGTTCAACTGCTGCTCGCGTCCGCGCCGATCGGGCTCACGCGGCGTGCAGTGCGCGGTGCGGACAGGCGCGCGAACAGTTGCGAGATCTGCGCGACGCTGTCGTCGAGATCGAAGCGATGCAGCGCGAGAGCGCGCGCGGCTTCCGACATCCGCTCGCGCTTGCGGGGCGCCGCGAGCAGGTCGACGACTGCGTCGGCCGCGCTTCGACAGTCGCAATATCCGGCGAGGAATCCGGTGGTTTCGTGCACGACGAGATCGGGCACGCCGCCAACGCGCGTGGCGACGATCGGCACGCCGCAGGCCATCCCTTCCATCAGCGCCAGCGGCATCGCCTCCGAGCGCGAGGTTGATACCAGCAGGTCGAGTTCGCCGTAGAGCTGCGGCAGGTCGTCGCGCAATCCGGTCAGGTGCACCCGCGAGCGCAGGTCTTCCTCGTCGATCCGCGCGATCAGTTCGTCGCGCATCGGGCCGTCGCCGACCATCACGAAATGCGCATCGGGCGCCGCGCGGTGCGCGAGTTCGGCGACGCGGACGAACAGGTCCGGCCCTTTCTCCGGCGAGAGGCGGCCGACGAAGCCGACGAGGGGCACGGCGGCATCGACGCCGATTGCATCGCGCAGTACGCGGGGCCGCTCCGCCGGCGGGCGGAAACGCTTCGTGTCGACACCGTTCGGAATGCAGCAGAGGCGGTCGGCGTCGATGCCGACGCCGAGCGCCTGGTAGTACGTCTGGCGGCATACGGTATGGACGTGCGAGCCGGTGCAACGGTGCACTTCGAGGTCCTGCGGCGTCACCCGCAGCCCGTGGATCGTGGTGACGATCGGCTTGCCGGTGAGTCGCGCGGCCAGTGCGGCGAGCATGTGCGCGTTCGGCAGGTGTGCGTGCAGTACGTCCACGCTCGTCGCCTGCACGAGCGAGCAGGTGACCTGCAGCGCGGCCCAGGAAGGATCATCCGGCGGCATCGAGACGATCATCGTGTCGACGTCGAGCGCGCGCAGGCGCTCGGTGATCGCGCTCTCGAACGGGCAGAGCGCGGTGACCGTGAAGCGCTCGTGCGGCAGGTGTTCGAGCAGCCGCAGCACCCAGGTCTCCATGCCTCCGACGATCGCGTTGCCGAGCACCTGCAGCACGTGGATGCGCTTGTCGGCCATCAGCAGCACCTCGGGCGAAGCGCCGGTGCGGGCGACGACTCGCGCGTTTCGATGCCGAGCCAGGCCGCCGCGGTGCCGCTCCAGATGCGCTTGCGTGCATCGGGCTGCACGTCGATCTCGTCGAGCAGGTCCTGCACCCAGCCGCGCCGCTCGGCGATGTGGCTGCCGCTGCACGGCAGGAAGCAGTCGCTGCCGAACTGCAGCAGTTCGGCGCCGAGCACTTCGAGCGCGAGTTCGAGCGCCCGTTTTCGATACGGCGGTGGCGGACCGAAGGAGATGTCGAAGCGGAACGCGCAGTCGTCGGGCGGCACGCCTTTGATGCGGTCGATGACGCCGACGGCGATCGCTTCGTCGGTCCACGGCCACCCGAGGTGCGCGAGCGTGACGCGCGCGCCGGGATGGTCGCGCAGCGCTTCGAAGAACGACGGTCGGCAGAATCGACCCGAACGTCCGTCGATGAAGATGCCGCTGTGGAAGAGCATCGGCAGCTTCAGTTCGGCGGCGACCGCGAAGGTGGGCTGCACGCGCTCGTCGTACGGATACCAGCCGGTGGGCACCATCTTCACGCCGTCCAGCTCCCACGATTCGATGGCGCGGCGAAGCAGCTGCGGAGCGCGCTCGTCGCGCGGATCGACGACGGCCAGGCCGCTGAGCCGATCGCGGTGTCCGCGCACCAGATCGGCGAGATGGCGGTTGCCGCGTTCGAGCGACTCGAAGTCGTCGAGCGAGTAGCCGTCGCCGAGAAAGGGCGCGAGCAGCACGCCGCGGTCGATGCCGGCGTCGTCGAGCGAGCGCAGCACGTCGTCGGCGCGTTCGCGCCCGGTGCAGTGCAGGTGCGCGTCGATGACCATCGCGGCGGCTTCTCTCAGGCCGATGCCGTGCGCAGCCGGCGCGCATCGGCTGCCAAGGCCTGCTCGCCGGCGCGACGGCCGGCGATGAACGCGTGATCGGAGTTGTAGTACTCCCACTCGCTGTAGCGGCCGGCGAGAATCACGCCGAACTGCGCGAACCACTTGCGAATCGTCGCCACGTTCGCTGCGCGCGCGTGGTCGTAGACGACGTAGGCATAGGGCATGTCGATCTGGTTCGCGACCAGCACCGGATCGTCGGCGCCCACGATGCCGACGCGCCGGCAGTCTTCGACGACGCGCTCGACCAGCGCCGCGCCGTCGCAGGGCAGCGGCTTGTGCTCGCTGTACGAGATCTCGCAGATCAGGCCGAAGCCGCCGGGCGGGCTGTTGTGCGGGCTCGCGTTGCCCTGCAGGAAGATGCGGTGGAAGACCGTGTCCTCGGGGTAGTAGATCCAGTGCTTGTCGGAGAGCTTCTCGCGTCCGATGCCCAGGTTCACGCAGCGCACCGACACGTGGCGCAGCCCCGCCGCCGCCGCGCGTACCACTTCGGGCGCCTCGTCGCCACAGGCGGCGACGAGCTGCGGCAGCGGCATCGTGCTGACCAGCGACTCGAAGCCCACCGAGCGGCCGTCGTCCAGGCGCACCGTGCGCGAGCGCGGAGACACGTGCAGCACGTTCGTCTCGAGCGAGAGCTCGCAGCGCAGCCGCGGAACGAAGGCGTCCATCAACGCCTGGAAGCCGCCGCGCAACGGATAGCCGAAGCGCGCATTCGGTCCCATCGGCGCGGGCGTCGGGACGAGCGCGCCGCGGATCATCTGTGCGAGGTCGGGCAGCGGAACGCGTCCGCCGAGCCACGAGGTTTCGATCTCGTCGAGCGGAACCGCCCACAGCTTCTCGTTGTACGGAACGGCGAAGTGCTTCGCGATGCCGGCGCCCCAGACGCGGTGGATGAACTCGAGGAAGTTCGCCGGCGGTGGCGCGACCTGCGCCGGCGCATCGCCGTCGATCGCGCCGAAGCGCGCCTCGATCGCGCCGACCAGGCATTCCTCGAGCACCTGGGGAGGCAGCCCGTGCAGCGAGCCCTGGAACGGGTAGCGCGTGTGCACGCCCTTGCTCCAGATCCACGCTTCGCGGTTCTGCCAGTGCAGGTTCTCGCCGAGCAGCAGAGCGTACAGCTCGAGCACGTACGGATCGTTCGAGAACATGATGTGGCCGGCGTAGTCGAAGACGAAGCCGCCGTCCTCGATCGAGCGGCACCAGCCGCCCACGCGCTTGCCCCGTTCGACCAGCAGCACGTCGGTTTCGCCGGCGAGGCCGAGGTGGTAGGCCGCCGACAGGCCGGTCGGGCCGGCGCCGATGACGAGGTGGCGAACGTCGCGCTGCGCGCGTCTCGCCGGTGCGCGGGGTGTGGTGGCGAGCGGCTCGGCGTCGAGTGCGGCGGTCTGGTCGCCCAGGCCGGCCAGCTCTCGCAGCGCCACCGGCGTGGTCCCTTTCGCCAGGTGGTGTTGCAGCAGATCGTCGATCTGTTCGACGCTTCGATCCCACGAGCATTGCGAGACGTGACTCGCCATCCGCTGTTCGCGCTCGCGGCGCGTCGTCGCCGCTTCGTCGAGCAGCCGTTCGCACGCCCGAACGAAGCCCTCGGTGTCATCGGCGATTGCGACGACGTCGCCGTACAGCGTGGCGACGTCCTTTACCGCGGTGCTGACGATCGGCTTGCCGGCGGCCATGTATTCGAGCGTCTTCGTGGGGCTGATGAAGCGCGTTGCCGCGTTCGCGGCGAAGGGCAGCAGGCACAGATCCCAGTCGGCGAGCAGGAACGGCAGTCGCGCGTAGGACTGCATGCCGAGCCAGTGAAGATTCGGCCGCTGCGGCAGCGAAGCCGGATCGATCTTCGCCGTCGGACCGACCATGACGATCTGCCATTCGGGATGCGAATCGGCGAGCCGCGCGACGAGTTCGCGATCGAGACGCTCGTCGACGACGCCGAAGAAGCCGAGCCGGGGGTGCGCGATGTCCCGCTGCAGTTCGGCGGCGTCGCGCGCTTCCTCCGAATCGAAGGCCTCCGGCGGCGGCGCGAAATGCAGCGCCTCGACTGCGCTGGGCAGGCAGTGCACGTCGCTGCGCTGCGTGCAGCGTGCCTCGTGCAGCGACGGGCCGCCGGTGAAGACGAGGTCGGCGGCCTTCAGCAGCGCCGCTTCACGCTGGCCGAGCTGGCGCGGCGCGGCGGCGAAGGCGGACAGCTCGTCCATGCAGTCGTAGACGAGCGCGCGCGGGCGCATCGAACCGAGCAGCGGCAACGCCATCGGCGTGTAGCACCAGACGAGATAGTCGTCGATGCCGTGCTCGCTCAGGTAGGCCGCAAGCAGCGAGCGCAGGATCGGCAGCTGGTCGTCGTGGAAGCCCGCCGCTGCGACCGGCGTGCGCGGGCGCAGCACCTGTACCCCGGGGCCGCCGCTAGTGGCCTCGAGCCGGGATTCGCCGTCGCTGCGCACCGGCTCTTCGACGAACAGCACCGGGTAGCGTCGCGCCAGGCGCGACATCAGGTGCTGCGGACGCTGGCGGACGAAATCCCAGCGCAGGTGGGAGAAGACGATCAGGTGCGGCATGTTGCTTTCCGAGGATTGTTTCCGGGGTAGCAGCGCCTGCCAGCTTCGCAGCCGTTCGGCGCATTCGAGGTTCAGCAGTCGCGATCCGCCGGGACGGTCGCCGAAGGGGCGCTGCTCGCGAACGACGTCCCACAGGCCGCTGTCGTGCCAGTGGTTCTCGTCGTCCCAGTCGCTGCGGTTGACGAGCGGGTACAGGCTCAGGCCGTGGACCGGCACGCCCCGGTCGAGTGCGCGGGCAACCTGGGCAGCGACGTCGTCGAGCCATTGCGCGCGTCCTGCGCCGAAGTGGCCGGTCTCGGCGACGATCAGCGGGCGTCCGTAGCGTTTCCACGCGGCGGCGAGCAGCGTCGAGAATTGCGCGCGTCGCGGATCGCGATCGCTCCACGAGAGCCGCTTCTCGGAGACGATCTCCCATTGGCTCGAGTGATAGTGGTTCGCGCCGAGCCAGTCGACGGCCTCGGGCGAGCCACCGAGCTCCGGGGCTTCCCGCCCGCAGAGCATGTCCCACGCTTGCCACTGGTACGAGTCGATCGTGCGCGCCAGCGCGTGGAGCGCGGCCTGCTGTTGCGGGTCGTCGGTCGCAGGTGGGGCGACGTGGATCAGCGGTTCGACGTGCAGGAAGCGCACTTCGGGATCGAGCGCGCGGATTTCCTCGATCGCGCGCAGCGCTGCTCGCACGAGCCGGCGCTTGACGAGATAGCCGCTCTCCCGACTGCTCTCGTCGGCCGATGCGGTCGTGCAATACGGATGCAGCAGCCGGGACTCGCAGGCCGCCCAGGCGAGGAATCCGATCTCGTTGATCGGCGTGACGAACGCGCTGCGCTCGCCGTGACCGACCAGTTCCCGGGCTGCGGCGCCGGCGAAACGCGCGAAGCGTTCGATGAGGGCGTCGTCGAGCAGGCTGACGTCGTCGGGCGTGCCGTAGTGCATCAGCGTCCACAGCACCTGGATGCCGTGGCGTTGTGCGGCAACGCGGATCGCATGCAGCCGATGCCAGTCGAAACGGCCTGCCTGCGGCTCCGACACGCGCCATCCGATGCTCTCGCGTACCGTTCGAATGCCAAGTCGCGCTGCGTCGGCGTAGTCCTTTTCGATCCGTTCGAGATGGGCGTTCGCGCGCGCCATGTCGAGGTCGACGCCGGATCCGTTGCGATGATCCGCGCCTTCGTAGCCGCCCATCCAGAACGAGCGAAACGGCGCAGCCGTCGCGCCGTGCGCCTTCGGCAGGACAGTCGGCACGAGCACGGCGCCGCGCCGCACCGGGTACTGCATCGAAGCCTCGAGGTTGCCGATGATGCGGGCGGCGCAGCAATCGGCGTGCCGCTTCGCGCCGCAGCAAGCGTCAGGCGGAAGTGCGCGTGTTGCGCGCAGGCGCGCCGGATGCGGTGAGCGTGGCGCCGGTGGCGCCGCCGAGCAGCAGCCGGTCGAAATACTCGATCGTGCGCGCGAGCCCGGCGCGCAGTGAAACGGAGGGCTGCCAGGCGAGTTCACCGCGCGCGCGGGAGAGATCCGGGCGACGCTGAACGGGGTCGTCCACCGGCAAGGGTTCGAAGACGATCGGCGAGGCCGAAGCGGTGAGTTCGAGGACCAGGCGTGCCAGGTCGATCATCCGCGTTTCGGTCGCGTTGCCGATGTTGATCGGACCGGTCAACTCGGGCGGCGTGTCCGCCATGCAGAGCAGCGCGGCGACCGTGTCGTCCACGTAGCAGAACGAGCGCGTCTGCGTTCCGTCGCCGTACAGCGTGATCGGCTCCCCGCCGAGCGCCTGCACGATGAAGTTCGACACGACGCGTCCGTCGTCCGGGTGCATGTTCGGGCCGTAGGTGTTGAAGATGCGGGCGATCTTGATCGGCGTTCCGTATTGCCGGTGGAAGTCCATGAAGAGCGTCTCGGCGCAGCGCTTGCCTTCGTCGTAGCAGGCCCGCGGACCGATCGGGTTGACGTGTCCCCAGTACGCTTCGGTTTGCGGATGCACGGCCGGATCGCCGTAGACCTCGCTGGTCGAGGCCTGCAGGATCGGCACCTGCAACCGGTGCGCGAGTTCGAGCAGGTGCAGCGCGCCCAGCACGTTGACCTTCGCCGTGTACACCGGATCGACCTGGTAGTGCCGAGGCGATGCCGGGCACGCAAAGTTCAGGATCAGGTCGCAGTCGAGTTGCAGCGGCTCGACGATGTCGTGCTCGACGATCGTGAAGCGCGATTGGGAGGCGAGCGGCCGCACGTTCGCTCGCGAGCCGGTGCGGAAATTGTCCACGCACAGCACGCGATCGCCGGCTTCGAGCAGGCGCGCGCAGACGTGCGAGCCGATCAGTCCAGCACCGCCGGCGACCAGGACCCGTCGGGCTGCGGGTCTCGCGGCCGACCGCGTCCGCCTTGTTCTTGTACCGTCGATTCGCATGGTCGGCTCCGTTGGTCCGTCACAGGAAGAGCACGCGATGGCGAACCGACGCGACGCTTCGCCAGAACACCGAAGCGAGCGGGATCGCCGCAGACGTGATCGCCATCTCGGCCACGTGCCGTGGCGCGTGCGTGGTGCCGCGCAGTCGCTTCGAAGTGAGGTACAGCGTGACGAGCAGCCACGGCACCAGTGCGACGAGGGCGCCGCGAGGCCGTCCGGTGGCCGCTGCAAGGATCGCCGCGAGCACCGAGGCGGCGGCGACGTAATACTCGATCGGCGGCACGCGGCGGATGCGTTGCCGGTACAGGCGCGGGTGCTTGCGGTAGAGCAATGCATCGAACACGACCTTGCGCTGCTGCGCAAGGCTCACGCCGAAGCCGGCCTCGCGCACCGGATGCACGACGAGCGCGCCGGGTGCGCGCTCGATGCGGCAGCCGGCTTCGAGCAGGCGGAAATGCAGGTCTGAGTCCTCGCGCCAGGCCGACGTGAAGCGCTCGTCGAAGCCGCCGATGCGTTCGAGCACGTCGCGGCGCACGAAGCAGTTGGCGGTGACGAACTCCGCGCGCGTCAGCCCGGCGGCGTCCTTCTCGTAGTCGGTGGGCCGCGTCGGCAGCGGCATCTTGACGCGCCCGGTGACCGCGCTCGCGCCGCCGGCGAGCACCTGCAGGCCGGCGAGCAGCCAGCGGCGATCGGGAATCGTGTCGTCGTCGGTGAATGCGACGACCTCGCCGCGTGCGGCGCGCCATCCGGCGTTGCGCGCGCCGGCGGCGCCCTGCGTCTCGCGCACCGGGACGTAACGCAGCGCGCAGCGCGTGCGCGCCTGCAGGCGTTCGATGAGCGCGCGCACCGCTTCCTCGGGCGCGTCGTCGGCGACGACGATTTCGTACAGCGACGGATGCAGCGCCTGCGCGAGCAACGCGTCGAGGCAGCGCGCGAGCAGCGCAGGCCGGCGCCAGGTGGGAACGACGACCGAAACGATCACGCTCACGATTCGCCTCGTTGCGTCGGTCCGTTCGCGCTGCCTGGTGAAGTCTGCTTGCGCAGCAGGAACGAGCCGATGACGAGCGCGTCGAGCGGCGAAGTCCAGAAACACTCGACTGCGTCGCGCGGCGAGCAGACGATCGGCTCGCCTCGCGTGTTGAACGACGTGTTGATCAGCACCGGCACGCCGGTGCGTTGCTCGAAGGCGATCAGCAACCGGTGCAGCAGCGCGTTCTGCTGCGCGTTCACCGTCTGCACGCGCGCAGTGCCGTCGAAATGCGTGACGGCCGGGATGCGGCGCGCCTGCTCGGGTGGCACGTCGTAGACGAACAGCATGAACGGCGCATGCAACGGGGTTTCCGCCTCGATGCCGCGGCCTTCGCGCGCGAACCAGTGCGCGGCGCGCTCTTCGGCGACCACCGGCGCCACCGGGCGGAAGTCTTCGCGGTCCTTGATCTCGTTCAATCGAGCCTGCATCGCTGCGTCGATCGGCGACGCGAGGATCGAGCGCGCGCCGAGCGCGCGCGGGCCGAACTCCATGCGGCCCTGGAACCAGCCGAGCACCAACCCGTCCGCGAGCAGTGCGGCGCTGCTCGAGGCTACGTCGTCGAGTCGCTCGTACGGCAGCTTCGACCAGCGCAGGAAGGCTTCGATCTCGCCGTCGTCGTATTCGGGGCCGAGGTACGCGTGCTGCATCGACCAGTTGCGCGCCCTGCGGCGCTCGCGATAGTCGATCCACAGCGCCGCGCCGAGCGCAGTGCCGGCGTCGCCCGCTGCCGGTTGCACCCAGACCTCGTCGAACGCGCTGCGATCGCGCACGCGCGCATTGAGCACGCAGTTCAGCGCGACGCCGCCGGCCATCGCGAGCTGCTTCATGCCGCTTTCGCGCTGCAGCCAGCCGACCATCTCCAGCACGGTTTCCTCGAGGACCTTCTGCAGCGAATGCGCGATGTCCTGGTGACGCGCCTCGAAGGACGCGCCGCGCTCGCGCGGAGCGCCGAGCAATTCGGCGAGCCGTTCGCGGCACACCGTGTAGCGTCCGTCGGCGCCGATGCGGACGATCTCGCGAAAGGCCGGCAGCAGCGTCGGACGACCGTAGGAGGCGAGCGCCATCACCTTGTATTCGTCCGACGAGTGCAGGAAACCGAGGTGGCGCGTGACGTCCTCGTACAACAGGCCCAGCGAATCGGGCAGGTCGATCTGCCCGAGCCGCTGGTAGTCGCGCCCGTCGAAGGCACCGTAGCTCGTCGTCGCGCGTTCGCCGCGGCCGTCCATCGTGAGCACCGCGCATTTCTCGAAGGGTGCTGCGAGAAAGGCGCTCGCCTCGTGCGCGAGGTGGTGTTCGACGAACTTCCAACGCGCGGCGACGTCCTCGTGGCGCAGGCCGCGGAAGCGGCGCTGCAGGTGATGCGGAGCGCCGCCGGCCAGCTGGCGCGGCGCATTCACCACCGATGCGACGAACAGCGGATGCCAGGGATCTTCGTCGGCAGCCGCATGCGCCGAAGGCTGGATCGGCAACACGAGTTGCCCGTCGACGGCATCGACGCCGAGCAGCGACGGATCGTACGAATAGGCGATTCGATCGACGTCGCTCAGTTCGATGCCTGCCGTCGCGAGGCAGAAATCGATCGCGGCGTACGGCAACTGCCAGGTCGAGAACGGCACCGGACGCTTGCCGTGCTTGATGCGCGTGAAGCGTTCGTCTTCCGCTGCGGCGACGACCTCGCCGTCGACGATCAGCGCGGCGGCAGAGTCGTGATAGGCGGCGTTGATTCCGAGCGTGTACAAGGCGGCTTCGCGTCCGGTGAGTCGGTGGACCTGCGCGGTCCACGACCACCCGACGACGAAGAACCGCGCGCCCGGTGCGTTGCAGTCGGCGTGCCCGCGCGCATCCGAAAGAGTTGCGGAGGCGCGTCGCTACGCCGCCGCGTCCTACCTGCGCGCGCGGCCCGCCCTCAAGCCGGCGTCGGGGCGGCTCGTCGGTTCCACTGTGTGTCGAGCGCTCGCATCTCGCCCCAGGCCTGCCGGTACTCGGCGGCAAGCTGGTCGATGTACGCCGCCGCCGGTCGAATCTCGTCGATCGCGCCGATTCCCTGGCCGCAGCCCCAGATCGTCTTCCACGCCTTGGGTTTTTCGCCGGAGCCGAAGTTCATCTTCGACGGATCGCTGCTCGGCAGGTTGTCGGGATCGAGTCCCGCGTTGCGGATCGACGACTTCAGGTAGTTGCCGAGCACCCCGGTGAACAGGTTCGTGTAGACGATGTCCTGCGCGCCGCTGTCGACGATCGCCTGCTTGTATGCGGCATCTGCACGTGCCTCCTCGGTGGCGATGAACGCCGAACCGATGTACGCGAGGTCGGCGCCGGTCGCCTGCGCGGCGAGCACGCCGCGCCCGGTGGCGATCGCGCCCGACAGCAGCAGCGGGCCGTCGAACCAGGTGCGGATCTCCTGCACCAGCGCGAATGGCGAATGCCCTCCCGCGTGTCCGCCCGCGCCGGCGGCCACGGCGATCAACCCGTCGGCGCCTTTCTCGATCGCCTTGCGCGCAAAACTGTCGTTGATGACGTCGTGCAGGACGATGCCGCCGTATGAATGAACGGCGTCGTTGACGTCGGTGCGCGCGCCGAGCGACGTGATGACGATCGGCACGCGATGCTTCACACACAGTTCGAGGTCGTGCTCGAGCCGGTCGTTCGAGCGGTGCACGATCTGGTTGACCGCGAAGGGCGCCGAGGGTCGATCGGGATGCGCGCGATCGTAGGCGGTCAGCGTTTCGCGGATCAGCGTCAGCCACTCGTCGAGTTGTTCGGCGGGCCGCGCGTTCAGTGCGGGGAACGAACCGACGATTCCCGACGTGCATTGCGCGAGCACGAGTGCGGGGTTCGAGATGATGAACATCGGCGCGGCGACGATCGGCAGTCGCAGGCGCTCGGAGAGGATCGCGGGAAGGCTCATGGCGGCTCCGTTTCGGTGGCAGCGCGCATGGTGCCAGTTTTCGCGCCCGCTACAATCCGGCCGATGTTCGCCCGAGCCGCCGCGTGATCGCCGTTTCACCGCCCGAGTCGGAATCCGCGGCCAACGGGGCCGCACGCGCCGGAGTCGTCGTGCTCGCCGGCCTGACTTCCGCCATGCACATCGGCAAGCTGCCGCCGGCGTTGCCCGTGCTGCAGGCCGACTTCCACCTGTCGCTCGTGCAGGTGAGCTGGATGGTGTCGCTGTTCATGCTCGGGCCGGCGCTGATCGGCACAATCGCCGGCTCGGTGGCCGATCGTTTCGACGCGCGGCGCACGATGATCACGGGCCTGCTGCTCAGCGCCGTCACCAGCGTGTTTGGCGCATTCGCGTCGTCACCCGGTTCACTGTTCGCCAGCCGCGCGCTCGAGAGCGTCAGCTACCTGATGACCGTGCTGCCCGCGCCTGCGCTCATTGCGCGTCTCGTGCCCCGCGCGCGGGTGCGCGGCTGGCTCGGCGCGTGGTCGGCGTACATGCCCGCCGGCATGGGAATCGCGTTGCTCGCCACTCCTGCCCTGATGGACGCGATGGGCTGGCGCGGCGTCTGGCTGACGTGCGCGGCGCTCTCCGTTCTCGCCGCGGCGCTCGTCGCGCTGGTACATCCGATGGCGCGCGACGCCGATGTGGCGCCCGCTGCCGTGATCCGGGTTCGCATCGCCACCCTGGTGCGGCAGACGATGCGATCGCCCGGGCCGCGGCTGCTCGCGCTGTGCTTTCTCTTCTATGCGGGACAGTTCACCGCGATATTCAGCTTCCTGCCGAGCATCTATCAGGACGCCGGACTGTCGTCGCAGTGGAGCGCGACACTGACGGCAATCGCGGTCATGGTCAGCATGTCCGGCAACTTCGCGGCGGGCTTCCTGTTGCAGCACGGCGTCTCGCGCGCGGTGCTCGTCGTCTGCGGCGGCCTCGCGATGGCGGCGTGCGCCTGGCTCGCATTCGGCAGTTCGTTCGGCTTTGCGTCGCGTTACGCGTCGATTCTGCTGTTTGCCGCTTCGGCCGGACTGATCCCCGGGACGCTCTTCGCTACCGTGCCGTTCTATGCGCCGTCGCAGGAGACGATTTTCACCACGGTGGGCATGATGCAGCAGGGCTCGAGCCTCGGGCAGTTGCTGCTGCCGCCCGTGGTTGCGGCGCTCGCGCAGTACACCGGCGGATGGCAGTCGATCTGGATCGCCACCGGCGCGGCTGCGATGGTTACCGTGGCGATCGGGACGGCAATGACGCGCGTGTCCCGGTCCCGCGGATGATCGGGTGCGTGAGGGAGGCCGCGTCAATGCGCCAACGCCCAACTGCCGTTGCGGATCTCCAGCATCGGATAGGCGTTCACGTCGAGACCCATGTGATCGGTGCTCGACATGTTGTACGTGCCGGCGGTCAGCACCATGCCTTTCGTCTGTTCGAGTGCGTCGCGCACCTTCGCCTTGTCGGTGGAGCCCACGCGCTTGACGGCGTCGATGTACAGCATCAGCGCATCGAAGGCGCAGCCCCCGAAGTGCGAGACGTCGGACTTCCACAGATTGCGGTAGGCGGTCGCGTAGCCGCTGACGACCGCTTTCTGGGGGTTGCTGTCGGGCAACGCGTCGGCGACGAGCATCGCGGTGCAGGGCAGCAGCGTGCCGTTGGCGGCCTCGCCGCTCAGCCGGATGAAATCGTTCGAGCACACGGCATAGGATTGATAGAGTGGTCGCGTCATGGCGAGTTGCCGATAGTTGCGCGTCACGACGGCCGGCCCCTGGCCTGCGCCGAAGACGAAGATCGCCTGCACGTCGGCGTCCTGCTTGATCCGCGCGAGCTGCGCGGTCGTGTCGACGTCGGTCGCGCCGTACACTTCGCGCGCAACGATCTGCACGTCGTACTTCGGCGCGACCGCCTCGGACTGCGTCTTGCCCGACTGGCCGTAGCCGCTGTTCTCGCTGAGCAGCGCGATCTTCGTGATGCCGCGCTTGTGCATGTTGCGGAAGACCATCTCGGCAACGATGCGGTCGGTCAGCGAGGTCTTGAACACCCACTTCTTCACCGGCTCGACGATCGAGATGGCGCCGGCCATCGTGATGAACGGAACCTCGGCCTGCTCGACCAACGGGATCATCGACATCGCCGCGCCGCTCATCGACCCGCCGATGATGACGTCGACGTGGTCGTTGGCAAGCAGTCGCTTGGTGAACGAATTCGCCTTGTTGACGTCGCTCGTGTCGTCGTAGGAGACGAGCTCGAGTTGCCGGCCGAGCACGCCCCCCTGCCGGTTGATCGAGTCGACGTACATCTGCAGTGTCTTCAACTGTGGATCGCCGATGATGCTGGCCGATCCGGTGGCCGACACGACCGATCCGATGCGGATCGGCCCGGCGGCGTGGGCGAACAGCGCGAAGGCGGCGAGCGCGAGCAGGGCGAGCCAGCGATGCGTCGCGAAGTTCATGGTGTCTGTCTCCTCTGTTTGACGGGGGCCTTCCCGACGCGGCGTGCTAATCGGATACGTCCGACAGCATCACGTACTGCTCGGCGATCGTCCGCTGCGCGGCTTCCGATCTCGCGATGTACTCGAGCTCCGCCATCTGCATGCCCCGGTCGAACGGCGACTGCTCCTCGAAGCGGTGCAGCAGGCCGGTCATGTAGGTCGAGTAGCGAATCGTCTTCCAGACGCGCAGTCCGCATTGCTCGCTGTAGCGATCCAGCTCGGTGCGCGAGTGCCCCGAGAAATACTGCACCATGCCTCGCGCGAGCACGCGGGCATCGGCTACCGCCATGTTCAGGCCTTTCGCGCCGGTCGGCGGSACGATATGCACTGCGTCGCCCGCCATGTACAGGTTTCCGTACTGCATGGGGCTGGCAATGAAAGCGCGCAGTTGCGCCATRTCGCGCTGGAAGATCTCTCCTTCCTTCACCTCCGCACCGCGTTCGTCGAACATGCGCGCGTGCAACTCGTCCCAGATCTGCGTGTCGGACCAGTTCTCKGGCCGGTCGGACGACGGTACCTGCAGATACAGGCGAGATACGCTGCGCGAACGCCGGCTGCACAGTGCGAAACCGCGGTCGTGGTTGGCGTAGGTCATGTCGGGCAAGGGCGGCGCCTTGACCAGAATGCCGAGCCAGGCGAAGTCGTAGCTGCGTACGTAATTCGTGATCGCGCTCTCGGGGACGGACGCGCGCGAGATGCCRTGGAATCCATCGCATCCGGCGACGAACACGCAGTCGAGCTGCYTGTCCGTTCCCTSATGGCGGTAGTGCAGGCGCGGCGACGACGTCTCGAGCCTTTCGAGRCGCACGACTTCCGCCTCGAAGAGCAGCGGGTCGCCGGCYGCCAGGCGGGCRGCAACSAGATCCTTCACGACCTCCTGCTGTCCGTAGATGCAGACGTTGCGGCCGATCAGGGACGGGAAGTCCATGTGGATCGTGCGTCCGCGAAAGCGGATGTCCAGACCCTTGTCGACCAGGCCCTCGCGCGCCATGCGTTCGCCGAGTCCGAGGCGGTTCAGCGTATCGATGGTTCCGGCCTCGAGCACGCCGGCGCGCACGCGCGCCTCGACGTGCTCGCGGCTGCGCGCCTCGAGCACGACGGACTCTATGCCCTGCCGCTTCAGCAGGTGGGCGAGGAACAGGCCCGCCGGCCCGGCTCCGACGATCGCAACCTGCGTCTTCATGCGCCGGCGCCCGGAGTTTTCGGCAGGAGGATCTCGTCGAGCAGTTCGTCCGCGGTGACAACGTCGCCGAAGCTCTGGTAGACGGTCGGGAAGCCCGCGTCGTGATCGTCATCGAACCGCGCGGCATTCGCATCGGTGACCATCGCCACGCGGTAGTCGAGCATCATTGCATCGCGCGCGGAGGTCTCGCAGCAGAAGTTGGTGAGCATCCCTGCGATGGCGACGTTGCGGATACCGAGCGCTTCCAGCTGTTGCGGAAGGTCGGAGTATTTCGGGATGAACGCGCTGAAGCGCTGCTTCTCGGCGTAGATGTCGCCCGGCTCCGGGTGGAGATCGGCGTGGAGCTCCTGACCGGGGTGGCCCTTGGTCAGGTTGTCGCGGTGACGGCGCGCGTTCTCGGGCGTGAAGAAGTACTCGTGATAGAGCGGCCAGAGGCTCCTGCCATTATCGCCGGCGACCATCTTCACCCAGGCGACGCGAGCGCCGCGTTCGCGGAAGGCGCGTGCCAGGCGATCGATCGTCGGCAGGATCGCCACGGCGGTGGGCACGTCGCGAACGTAGAACTCCTGCATGTCGATGACGATCAGCGCGCTCTCGCGCGGTTCGAAGCGCTCGAACACGCGCCGTCGGCCGCGCTTCTTCATCACGCGGTCGATGACGTACTGCGGCATTTTGAACGGGACGGGCGCAGCCATGCTGCATCAAATGTGACGGCGTGCTAGCCGTTGTACTTCGCGATCAGTTGGGTGGCCTCATCGTAGAGCGCCCTGCCGTTCGGCGTTGACTGGATCCACGCGTCGACGACCGGCTGAGTCACCTGTTTCCAGCGCGCCTTCTCGGCGTTGGAAAGTTCGCCGATTCCGTGGCCCATTTCCCTCGCTTGCTGCAGCCCCTGCAACTCGGCTTCGTCGAACATCCTGCCGATTTCCGAGACGAAGTTCGAGTCCGAATTCTTGTCGATGACTGCCTGGAGATCGGCCGGCAGGCTCTCGTATTTATGCTTGTTCATCACGATCGTGAACACGGTCGTGTACAGGTCGGTTGTGGTGTGGTACTTCACGAGCTCGAAGAGACGCAACGACCGCATGGCCTCCCACGGCAAGGTGACGCCGTCGGCGACGCTCCGCGACAGTGCCTCATAGGCTTCCGTCAATGGCATTCCGACCGGTATCGCGCCCATCAGCTTCAGTGCATCTCCAACCGGTTTCGTCGGAAGGCGGATCTTCATGCCATGCACGTCCTCCATCTTCGTGACCAGGCGGTCTTTCGTATGCACGAGCCCGGGTGCGTGGCAGAGAGTCGTCAGCAGGTGGACATCCTTGAACTCTTCCTTCAGGTGCTTGTTGTAGAACTCCCAGATTGCCCGGCTCGTCCCTTCGGCGGTCTTCGCCGTCATGAACGGAAGCTCGAAGACGCCGCTGATGGGGAACCGCCCCGGCGTGTAGCCGGGCAAGGCCCAGGCGATGTCCGCGACTCCGGTTCTCGCCAGGTCGTACGATTGCGGCGGCTTGCCGCCAATTTGCATCGACGGGAAGATCTCGCACTTGATGCGCCCACCGGAATCCTTTTCGACGCGCTGCGCCCACGGTTGGAACAGCTTGGTGTGGTGGTGTGAAGTTGGCGAGAGGAAATGCGAGATCCGCAGCTTGATCGGCTCCTGCGCCGCAAGCGATCCGGTCGTGCCCGATGCAGCCGCTGCTCCCGCGACGGCGAGCAAATTCTTCAGGAACGTTCTCTTTTCCATGTGTTCCTCCCTTGAGTCCTGGACTGGGGCGTGGCTAGATATCCAGGACGAGGCGTTCGGACTTCGCGCGCGAGACGCACACGAGCATCGTGTTTCCCTCCGCGTGCTCCTGCGGTGTCAGGCAAAAATCGCGATGTTCGACGGCGCCTTCGCAGACACCCGTTTCGCAGGTGCGGCAGGTGCCTTCGCGGCACGAACTCACCACCGGGATGCCGTTCTGTTCCCGGCCTGTCTCTTATACACATCTAGATGTGTATAAGAGACAGGCATAGACCAATCGCCAGGGGCGCGCGTTCGCCGCGCACCAGCGGAGCATGGCCAGGACCGGTGTGATTCCGATGCCACCGGCGAGAAACAGGTACTGCGTGGCCGACGGGTCGAGCGGGAAGCCGTTGCGTGGGGCGCTGACGGGCAAGGTCATGCCGCTGTCTCTTATACACATCTAGATGTGTATAAGAGACAGGTTTCGAGAAAGGCGGCGCGATGCGAACTGCGCACGGCATAGACCAATCGCCAGGGGCGCGCGTTCGCCGCGCACCAGCGGAGCATGGCCAGGACCGGTGTGATTCCGATGCCACCGGCGAGAAACAGGTACTGCGTGGCCGACGGGTCGAGCGGGAAGCCGTTGCGTGGGGCGCTGACGGGCAAGGTCATGCCGCGCCGCAGGGCCTGGTGAATGAATTGGGATCCGCCCCTGCTTTGCGGGGCGCGCGCGACACCGAGTACGTATCGATCTCGCTCGCGCCAGTCGTTGCTGAGCGAGTAGTGACGGACCAGTCCGTTGGGCAGGTCGACTGCGACATGGGCGCCCGGTTCGAACGCGGGGAGTTCGGCGTTCCCGGGGGCGCGCAATTCGACCTGGATGACGTCTCGCGCTTCGGCCTGGACGTCGGTAACCTGGAGTTGGAGCTTCGGGCCCGGCAAGGTCGCAGCGGGGAGGGCGGCAGCCGTGCTTACCGCCGGGAAGGATGCGGCTTCGGGAATGCCGGGACTCTTGATGAACAGAAGCACGAGACGGCTGTTCGCGCTTGCGGTCAAGCCATGCCGAATACCCGCCGGAATGAGGATCATGCTGGTCGGTTCGACCGCAAGCCGTTCCTCGCCGACCGATATCTCGCCGTAGCCTTCGAGCACGACCCAGATCTCGTCCTGAACAGGATGGTAATGGGAGGCCGTCGTCTGTCCCGGCTCGTAGCAGACGATTTCCGACACGAGCGTCGGTACCTTGAGAATCGGCTTTCGCACCCGCAGCTTCGAGTCGTATTCGATGAAATCATTGAGTACGAAGCTCTGCATGTCGTACGTCTCCTGATGTCTTTTTTGTGGACGCTCGAGGTCCTTTGCGCAGACGGTAGTCGCTTCGCGGGACGTGCACTAGGTCTAAGATTGCGGACGCCCTGTTCAGCGGGATGGACGATGGCACGATGAGAAATGCGTGGCCGAGCGATCTCATCGACCTGTGCGCGGTTGTCGAACACGGCGGCATCGGTGCTGCAGCCCGGGCGCTCGGCCGACCCAAATCCAGCCTGAGCCTCGCCGTGCGGCGCCTCGAGGACAACCTGTCGGTGCGTCTCGTCGATCGCACGAAGCATCGCTTCGATCTCACCGAGCGCGGACGGATCCTCTACGAGAGCATCGCTCCGCTGCTCGCGCAGGTGGACCACATCACGTCCGATTTCCGCGCCTCGAGCGGCCAGATCGTCGGCTCGCTGCGCATCGCCGCGCCCTACGAGTTCGGCGCGCACCACCTGGCTCCGGTCGTGCGCAACCTCGTTTCACGCAACCCGCAACTGGCGATCACCGTCGACGTTCAATATGCGCCCGTGCGCGAACTCCTGGGCATCGGATACGACGTCGTGTTCGTGATGACCAACGGGAACCTCACCGATTCCGGCGTCGTGTCGTGCCGGATGTTCCTGCTCGAGCGCGCGTTGTTCGCATCGCCCACGTTCCTCGACCAGCACCCGGCTGTCCGCCGGCCCGAGGATCTCGCACAGATTGCGCTGATCGCCTCGTCGCAGGACCTGCAGTGGCGCTTCGTCGACGCAGAGGGTCGAACGATCGAAGTGCCGATTCCCGATTCGCCGATCCGCAGTTCGAACGCGAGCATCCGAAAGCAGGCGGCGATCGGAGGTTTCGGCGTGACGCGAACGGTGGCTACTTTCTGCCGCGAAGAGGTCCGTTCGGGTCTCCTGCGCAAGGTGCTGCCGGCGTTTCGCTGCACGCCACTGTGCGTCTACGCGGTGATCAACGAGCGACGGCTGATGCCGGCCACGGTCAAGGCGCTGTTCGACGAGCTCGAGCGGGTCGCGCCCGACCTGTTCATCGAAATGCGCGCGCCTCTCGACGCAGAAGTCCGATGAAGGCCGTCGTCGTGCAGAATTTTGGCGCTATCGAGGCGCTACGCGTGCAGGACTGGCCCGATCCCGAGCCCGCCGACGACGAGGTCGTCGTGGACGTGATGGCGGCGGGGGTGAACTTCTCGGATCTCCTCGTGATCGGCGGGAAGTACCAGGTGCTACCGCCGCTGCCGTTCGTGCCCGGCGAGGAAGCCGCCGGGGTCGTGTCGTCCGTCGGGCAGGACGTCGATCGCTGCAGGGTCGGCGACCGCGTCTTCGTGCTCGTCGATCGCGGTGCGTACGCCGAGCGCGTGCTCGCGCCGCAGGCAAGTTGCTTCGTACTGCCCGCCGCGATGGACTTCCTCGAAGCGGCCGGTTTCGGGCTCGCGTTCCAGACCGCCCACTACGCGCTGGTCGACCGCGCGAACCTGCAGCCCGGCGAGGTCGTGCTGGTCACCGGTGCGGCCGGCGGCGTGGGCCTTGCCTGCGTGCGGTTGGCCAAGGCGTTGGGAGCGCAGGTCCTCGCCGGCGTGGGCAGCGCCGGCAAGGAAGGCGCCGCACTCGCCGCCGGTGCGGATGCGATCGTCGATCTGTCGGGCGCGTGCCTGCGCGATTCGATCCCCGACGAGGTACGTGCGCGCACCGGCGGCAAGGGTGCCGACGTCGTCGTCGAGATGGTCGGTGGCGATGCCTTCGAAGGAGCGTTCCGTTCGCTCGCGTGGCGCGGGCGGCTCGTCGCAGTCGGCTTCGCCGGCGCACGAATTCCGAGCATCGCAGTGAACCGGATCCTGCTTCGCAACGTCGCCGTGATCGGCCTCAATTCGAGCGACTACCGACAACGGCATCCGCAGTGGATGCGCCGGGTGCAGTCCGAGTTGTTCGCGTTCCACGAAAAGGGGCTGCTGCGCACCGACCTGGCGGGTTCCTTTGCGCTGGAGGACGCCCCTCGCGCGCTGGCGCAGCTTCGCGATCGGCGCGCCGCGGGGAAGATCGTGCTGACCACCGAGCGGTGGCGGCAGCTCGAGGCCGCCGCGCCTGCACGATGAGCGCCGGTTGGTGAGCCGCGCTCGTCGCGGCTGCGCCTGGCCGGTTTCCCTGCGTCAGTCGAGCAGTCGACGCGCGTGCTCGAGATCGGCGCTGGAGACGTTCTGTGCACCCGGCGAAGGCGTGCCACGCCCATCGGGCTGCGGGTGAGAGCCTGCTGGGGACGCGCCGGTAGCGCTTTCGGCGTTCGTCGCCGTGCCCTGCGCCCGATGCGAACGCTGCACGCGCCACCAGACGAAGCCGCCGACGACGAGCAGCGCGAACGGTCCGAGCCACAGCATCCAGGTGTTTCTCTGCAGCGGCGGCCGATACAACACGAAGTCGCCGTAGCGCTGCACGAGGTAGGCCTTGATCTCCTTGTCGCTGCGTCCGGCCAGCATCAGCTCCTCGACTTCGCGGCGCAGGTCGGCGGCGAGCGATGCGTCGGAGTCGGCGAGCGTCTGGTTCTGGCAGACGAGGCAGCGCAGTTCCTCGGCGAGCGCATGAAAGCGCTCGCGTTCGGCCTGCGTCGGCAACAGGCTCGCGGCCGGCGCCGGCGCTTCGCGCGCCGGTTGCGATTGCGATTGCGCAATGGCGATGCCGGTCGCGCCGGGCAGCGTGAGCCAGGCGGCCGCGCCGAGGAGCAGCGCGGCGAGCGATCGCACGAGGCAGCGGCGAGCGTTCGCGCTTCGGCGAGCGCCCACGGCGCTGCAAGCGTTCACGATACGGCGAGCGTCGATGGTTCTGCGAGCGTTCACGTTCGGCGGCCCTTCACGAGGCGGCAAGTTCGCGGGCCAGCGGCAACAGCTTCTGCTGCAGCAGCTCCGGCGTGACCGGCCCCACGTGCTTGTACCGGATGATCCCCGCTCCGTCGATCAGGAAGGTTTCCGGCGCGCCGTAGACGCCGTAGTCGATGCCGACACGACCCTGCACGTCGCTGACGACCACCGAATACGGATTGCCGAGCTTGCGCAACCACGCGATCGAGTTCTCCGGCATGTCCTTCCAGGCGAGCCCGATGATCGGGATCTCGCCGCTGCGCGCGAGGTCGTTGAGCACCGGATGCTCGACCTGGCAGGCCGCGCACCACGAGCCCCAGACGTTGAGCAGCCACACCTTTCCGCGCAGCGCCTGCGGCGACCACGTGCGCGCGAGGTCGTGCGTGACTGGCAGCGAGAAATCCGGCGCCGGCTTGCCGATCAGCGGCGACGGGATCTCACGCGGATTGCGATCGAGCCCGGCGAGCAGGAACCATGCGATGACCGCGAAGACCGCGACCGGCACGATGAAACGCAGCGCTCTCATCTGACTCCCATTGGTACGCGTCCCGCGGCGATGAAGCATGCGATCGTCGGCGCATCGCCGGTCCGACGCGCCAACCGTCGAACGCGTCGAACGCCCTTCATGCTGCGGCCGGCGCGATCTGCGCCGCGCTGCGCTCCGCCAGCCGTCGCCGATAGCGCTTGTCCGCAGCCGACACGAAGCCGCCGAGCGCCATCGCCAGGCAGCCGATCCAGATCCAGTTGACGAACGGCTTCACGTGCGCGCGCACGACCCAGGCCTGGCCGCCCAGCGGCTCGCCCATCGACAGGTACACGTCGCGCGTGAAGCCGTGGTCGATCGCCGCCTCGGTCATCGGCTGGCCGCTCGCGCGGTAGATGCGCTTCTCGGGCGACAGTGTCGCGATCGGCGCGGCGTCCTCGGCGGCGCCGGCGCGACGCACTTCAAAGCGGCCGCGCGTCGCGTCGTAGTTCGGCCCGCTCACGTCGCGCAGCCCGACGAAGCGAACCGTGTAGTTGCCGAGCGCGATCGTCTGCCCGACTTCCATGCGCAATTCCCGGTCCACCGAATAGCTGTTCGATAGCGTTACACCGGCGACGAAGATCGCCACGCCCAGGTGGGCGAAGTGCATGCCCCAGGCGCTGGCCGGATGCAGCCGCACACGCGACAGCGAAAGCCGACCGTCGTGTCCGCGCAGCATGTCGAGCACGGCGACGACAACGCAGGCGGAGATCCACAGCGCGAAGAACAGGCCGATGCTCGTCATCGGACGGAAGCCGTCGACGGTGAGCGGCAGCAGCAGCGAGACGACGACGGCGATTGCCAGCGCCCAGCGCAGGCGCGCGAACAGATCGGGCAGTTGCGCCTGCTTCCAGCGGGCGATCGGACCGATGCCCATCAGGAACAGCGCCGGCGCCATCAGCGGCACGAATACCGACTCGAAGTAGGGCGGCCCCACGGAGATCTTGCCCATCTCGAGCGTGTCGAGGATCAGCGGATACAGCGTGCCGAGCAGCACCGCGGCCATCGCGACGATGAGCAGCACGTTGTTGGCCAGCAGCAGCGATTCGCGCGAAACGGCCGAGAAGCCCGGGCCGTTGCCGATGGTGGGTGCGCGCACGGCGAACAGCGTCAGCGATCCGCCCACGACGATCGACAGGAAGAACAGGATGAACACGCCGCGCGCCGGATCGGTGGCGAAGGCATGCACCGACGTGAGCACGCCCGAGCGCACGAGGAAGGTGCCGAGCAGGCTCAGCCCGAAGCCGAGGATCGCCAGCAGTACCGTCCAGCTCTTGAAGGTGCCGCGCTTCTCGGCGACGGCCAGCGAATGGATGAGCGCGGTGGCGACGAGCCACGGCATGAACGAGGCGTTCTCGACCGGGTCCCAGAACCACCAACCGCCCCAGCCGAGCTCGTAGTAGGCCCAGTACGAGCCGAGCGCGATGCCCAACGTGAGGAAGCACCATGCGACCACGGTCCACGGACGCGCCCAGCGCGCCCAGGCCGCATCGAAGCGACCGCCGATGAGCCCGGCAATCGAGAATGCGAAGGCCACCGACAGCCCGACGTAGCCCATGTAGAGCAACGGCGGGTGGAACACCATGCCCGGATCCTGCAGCAGCGGATTGAGGTCACGCCCGTCCATGGCCGGCGGCATCAGCCGCTCGAAGGGGTTCGACGTGAACAGCAGGAACAGCAGGAAGCCCGCGCCGATCAGGCCCATCGTCGACAGGATGCGCGCGCGCAGCACGTCGGGCAGCGACGACGAGAAGAACGACACCGCGCCGGTCCAGAACGACAGGATCACCACCCACAGCAGCATCGAGCCCTCGTGCGAGCCCCAGGTGGCGGCGATCCGGTAGTGCAGCGGCAGATTCAGGTTCGAGTGCGTGGCGACCAGCGCGACGCTGAAGTCGTTGCGCACGAACAGGGCGGCGAGCGAGCCGAAGGCGAGGATCGCCAGCGCGGCGAGCAGCAGCGCCGCCGGGCGATCGACAGCCATCAGCCGCGCGCCCATCGCCCCGCGCAGGAAGCTGCCGGTCATCGGCAGCACGCCGAGGACGATCGAGACGGCGAGGGCGAGGGCCAGCGTGTACTGGCCGAATTCGGCGATCATCTGCGGAACTCCTCGATGCGGTGTGCGTTCAGCGGTCGGCCTGCTGGAACTGCGACGGCGCGCCCACCGGATGTCCGGCGCGGCGCAGCGCTTCGGCCGCCTCCGGCGGCATGTAGTTCTCGTCGTGCTTGGCGAGCACTTCGCGGGCCTTGAACGTCCCGTCGGGTTGCAGCGTTCCCTGGGCGACTACGCCGCGGCCTTCCTTGAACAGGTCGGGCAGGATGCCCGTGTACGCCACCGAGATCGTCTTCGCGTTGTCGGTCACGCGGAAGACGACCGTCGTGCCGTCGCCGACGCGCTTGACGCTCTCGGGCTCGACCAGGCCGCCGATGCGGAAGGTCTTGTTGGTCGGCGCCTCGCCGTCGACGATCTGCGTCGGCGTGAAGAAGAAGACGAGGTTGCTGCGGAATGCGTTCGTGACCAGGGTCGCGGCGACGGCCAATGCCGCGAGCCCGCCGAGAATCCAGAGCAACCGACGATGACGTGCTTTCATTGGGAATTCCCGCGGTAATGGGCTCGCAGCGACTGCTCGGGGGCTCGCAGCGACTGCTCGGGCGCCGGCCGCAGCGACTGCTGTTCGGCACGCAGCTCGTCGGCTCGGCGCTGCGCCGTGCGCCGCCGCTGGCGCAGCGCGACCAACTCGACGACGATCGCGAGCGCGAGCATGCCGTACGAGCTCCAGACGTAGAAGCCGTAGCCGCCCATGTGCAGCCAGTCGAGCATCCTTTCCTCGCCGCTCAGCGAGCCATCGCGCCCGACGCGGAGCCGTCGTCGGACGGTCCGCGGCTGTCGGCGGCGATGCGCGACATCCAGCTGCTCGCCGCCTCGCGCTCGACGATGATGCTGCGCACGCGATGCAGCGCGACGGCGATCGTGTACGCCCAGGCGGCGAAGGTCAGCAGCAGCATTGCGGTGAGCATGGTCTGCGCCATCTTCGGCGCCGCCGTCATCGAGATCGTGGCGCCCTGGTGCAGCGTGTTCCACCAGCGCACCGAGAAATAGATGATCGGCACGTTGATCGCACCGACCAGCGCGAGCAGACCCGCTGCGCGATCGGCGCGACGCGGATCGTCGATCGACGCGCGCAGCGCGATGTAGCCCAGGTACAGGAACAGCAGGATCAGCGTTGACGTGAGGCGCGCGTCCCATACCCAGTAGGCGCCCCACGTGGGCCGACCCCAGAAGGCGCCGGTCCACAGCGCGACGAAGGCCCACATCGCGCCGGTGGGGGCGAGCGCCTGCGCCAGCATCGCCGACAGGCGCGTGTTGAACGCGAGGGAGATCGCCGACCAGAACGCGATGACGAGGTAGGTGAACATCGCCATCCACGCGGCCGGCACGTGGATGTAGATGATCCGGTACGCCTCGCCCTGCTGCCAGTCGGTAGGGGCGACGAAGAAGCCGACGTAGAGCCCGGCCACGGCGAGAACCACCGCGATTGCAGCAAACACCGGCGTCAGCCGCTGGGCGAGCGGGTAAAAGCTGGCCGGCGACGCGTAGCGATACCAGAACCGGGCGAAGGTGGTCATTCGTGTGCGATTCTAACCGCGAGCGCCGTAGCGGCCGGCCCCAGCACCCAGCTTGCGATCGCGCCGGCGGCCAGCAACGACAGGTGCGCCTGCGAACCAAGACCGGCGACCTGCGATTCGACCGATCCGGCGCCGAAGATCAGCACCGGCACGGCGAGTGGCAAGACGAGCAGTGCCAGCAGTGACGAGCCGCCGCGCGCGCCGAGCGTGAGTGCGGCGGCGACCGCACCGAGCCACGACAGGATCGGCGTGCCGAGCGCCAGCGAGACGACGAGCACGCCGATTGCCTCTGCGCCCAGGCCGAACTGCAGCCCGGCGAGTGGCGCCAGCAGCACGAGCGGCAGGCCGGTGGCGGCCCAGTGCGCGAGCACCTTGCCGGCGACCAAAGCCGGCAGCGGCGCCGGCGCGAGCACCATCTGCTCGAGCGTGCCGTCGCCGTGATCGGTGGCGAACAACCGGGCGAGCCCGAGCAGGCTCGCCAGCAGCGCGGCGACCCAGACGATGCCGGCGGCGATCGTGCGCAGCAGGTCGGGATCGGGGCTGACGGCGAGCGGGAACAGGCTCGTCACCAGCAGAAAAAAGACGACGATCAGTGCGAGTTCGCTGCGCGAGCGCATTGCCAGTCGCAGGTCGCGCACGCACGCCCAGTGCAGCGCCGACAACACGCCGGGCGGCGTGGGCGCGCTCACGACCTCGGGTCGTCGAGCGAGAGCCGGGTCGGGATCGCGGCGCATGGCAGCGGTTGGTGGGTGGCGATGAGCGCGAGGCCGCCTTCGCGCAGATGCGCGTCGATCAGTCTGCCGAGCAGGTTCAGCGCGTCGGCGTCGAGCGCGGTGCCCGGCTCGTCGAGGAGCCACAGCTTGCGGGCGTGCGAGCACGACAGGCGGGCGAGCGAAACGCGGCGGCGCTGGCCCGCCGACAGCCGTGCGAACGGCAGTCGTGACTGGCGCGCCAGGCCGACGCGCTCGATCGCCGCCTGCAGCGTGTCCGCCGACGCGGGCAGGCCATCGATCGCCAGCTGCATCGAAAGGTTCTCGCGCACGTCGAACGCGTCCTTCCATCCCGGTGCGTGTCCCTGGTAGACGCACTGCGCGCGCCATTCGGCGTCGTTCACGCGACGCGGCGCGCCATGCCACAGGATCTGTCCGGCCAGCGGTCGCGCCAGGCCGGCGATCGTGCGCAGCAGCGTCGACTTGCCGCTGCCGTTGGGGCCGACGAGCATCGTCCACTGTCCCGGCGCGATGCGCAGGTCGAGCGCGGAGAACAGCGTGCGCAGGCCGGCAGCGCACGCGAGCGCGCGCGTCTCGAGCCCCGCCGCGGCGTCCGACGGCGTCAACGCGAAACGACCTGGTCGAGGACGATGCGCAGGCCGTCGGCGCCCGGTCGCACGTTCTCGATGCGACCGAACAGATCACCGGGCTCGCGCATCGCCTGGCCGCTGCGGCTCAGGCGCGCCTCCAGTTCGAGCGACTCGACGCCGGAGAGCCGGCGCGAGGGATCCATCGCGTTGTTGTCATCGAGGGTGAACGACACCGGAAATGCGGATGCCGTCAGCCGCACGACGGCGATCGGAACCGACGGGCCGCCACTGGCGCGCGCGATGACGAACAGCGTGCCGCCCTGCGCAGCCTGTTCGGCGAGCGACGGGTCGACGGCGACGGTGCCGGCGAGCGACGCAGCAGCGCCCGGCGCGGCCGGCGATCGCGCGACCGCGCCGTCGGTGGGCGACGCTGCGCCGATCTCGTCGTCGATGCGTTTCAGGATCGAGGCGATCTGCGTCGCTTCCTCGCTGCCAGGGGCGAGGAAGGTTTCGAGTTGCTGCAGGTACGAGCGCGCGCGCGGCAGGTTGCCGAGCCGGTATTGCGCGGCGCCCATCAAGGCGACCGCTTTCGGTTCGTTCGGGTCGATCGCCAGTGCCCGCTCGAGCAACTCCACCGGCTGGCCGGCGAAATCGCCGCCGGCGCGCAGCGCCGCCGATTCGGCGTAGTCGGTGAGCAGGCGAGCGTCGTTCGGCAGCCGCTCGACCGCCTTCGCGAAGGCGGCAACGGCTTCGTCGTGCCGCCCCTGCATCTTGCGCGCCTCGGCGAGCATCGCCCAGGCTTCGGCATCGTCCGGCTGCTCGCGCGTTCGCTGTTCGATGCGTTCGATCATCGTCTCGATCTGCGCCGCATCGACCGGTCCGGGCGCGGCGTTCGGATCGATCGACGCGAGATGTGGCGCGCCGACCTGGCGATACACGCCCAGTGCAACGATCGGCACGAGCACGGCGACGAACAACGCGGCGGCCCAGGCTGCGCGCGGCGAAGACGCTGCTGCTGCGGGCGCGGCAACCGTGACGCTGGACGCGCCGGGCGCATTCGCCGACGCGGCTGCCTCGGTCACCTCCGGCAGGTCTTCGGCCAACTGGCGAACGAGGTCGGCGTGCGCCTGTTCTGCCTCGGCGACGGTGAGCCGTCCGGCGTCGCGCTCGCGATCGATTTCGCGGCGCCGGTCGCGGAACACGGCGAGGCGTCGTTCGTCGTCGCGACGCGCGTTCGCGACCGGACGGCGCGTCGAAACGAGCGGCCAGACGACCAGGGCGGTCGCCAGCACGGTGACGATCGCGATGGAGATCCAGAGGGCCATCGGCGGAGGGGCCGCGGCTGTGCGCAGCGGCACGGAAAGGGAACTAACCGGTCATTGTCTCACAGAGACCCCGCGCCGCGCTCAGCCTTTCGGGTCTTCCGACAGGCGCCGGCCGAGCGCGTCTAGGAAGGCGCTGCAACGTTCGAGTTGCGCCGTTTCGACGTATTCGTCGGGTTGGTGCGCGACGGCGATGTCACCCGGCCCGCAGACGACGGTGGGAATGCCGATCGCCTGCAGGATTCCCGCCTCGGTGCCGAAGCTCACGCGGCGCGCTTCGGCGTGCCCGCACAGCGGCGCGACCGCCTGCGCGAGCGAGCGGTTGCCGTGCTCGTCGAGCGGCGGCGTGTCGAAGATCTCGTCGAACGAGATCGCGGTGTCGGCGGCGATGCGTCGCATTGCCGGCAGCACGACCTCGTCGCAGTGGCGGCGAACCCGCTCGAGCACCTCCGCCGATCGCATGCCGGGCAGCGTGCGGATCTCGAGCACGAACTCGCAGTCTTTGGCGGTGATGTTGTGCGCCGTCCCGCCCTCGATGCGCCCGACGTGCACGCTGGTGTGCGGATACTCGAAACCGTCGTGCCGGGCGGCGGCGTCGAGCTCGCGCTGCAGTTGTCCGACGAAGACGATGATCTGCGCCGCCTGCTCGACGGCCGAGACGCCGCGGTCGCGCAGCGACGAATGCACCGAATGGCCGCGAACGTGCACCCGGTAGCCGGCCGCCCCCTTGTTGGCGACGACCAGGTGCATCGACGTCGGCTCGCCGATGATGCAGGCGGCCGGCAAAAGCGGCGCGTCGGCCAGGTGCGCGGCGAGCGTGCGCATGCCGCGCATGGTCGTCTCCTCGTCGTAGGAGAGCACGACGTGAACCGGCGCGCGCAGCCGGCGCGCGGCCAGCCGCGGCGCGGCGTCGAGCACGCAGGCGAGGAAGCCCTTCATGTCGGCGGCGCCGCGCGCGTACAGCCGTCCGCTTTCCTCTCGCAACGCGAAGGGGTCGGAGGACCAGGCCTGCCCGGTGACCGGCACGACGTCGGAGTGCCCCGAGAGCATCCAGCCGGCGACGTCTTCCGGGCCGACCGTGGCGAACAGGTTCGCTTTTCCCGTTTCGTCGCCGTGCTGCACGAAGCAGCGAAAGCCCGCGTCTTCCAGCCGTTGCGCGGCCCATTCGATCAGCTCGACGTTCGGCTTCGCACTGACCGTGTCGAAGGCGACGAGCCGGCGCAGCAGCTCGACCGTGGAACGTGCGCCGGCCATCGTCTCAGTCGCGTTGCGTGATGAACTTGGTATTGAGGTAGCCGTCGAAGGTCTCGACGCCGCCTTCGCTGCCCCAGCCGCTGTCCTTCACGCCGCCGAACGGCGCTTCGGCGATCGCCTGCCCGAAGTGGTTGATGTTGACGTTGCCGGCCTCGAGTGCGTTCGCCGCGGCGTTCGCGTATTTCGTCGACGTGGTGAACACGTATGACGAGAGCCCGTAGGGCAGCGCGTTGGCGCGGCGGATGACGTCGTCGAAGTCGCTGAAGCGCGCGAAGGGCGCGATCGGGCCGAAAGGTTCGCTGGTCATCAGCAGCGCGTCGTCAGGCAGCCCGGTGACGACGGTGGGTGCGAAGAAGTTGCCGCGCTCCGAGAGACGCTCTCCGCCGACCTCGATGCGTCCGCCGCGCCGGCTGGCGTCTTCGACGAACTGCTCCATCGCAGGCACGCGCCGCTCGTGCGCGAGCGGCCCCATGCGCGTGCCCTCGTCGAGTCCGGCGCCCACTTTCATCTCGCGCGTCTTCTCGAGGAAGCGCGCGAGGAAGCGGTCGTGGATCTTCTCGTGCAGATAGAAGCGCGTGGGCGATACGCATACCTGCCCGGCGTTGCGGAACTTGAAGGCCTGCAGCAGGTCGGCGGCGCGCTCGACGTCGGCGTCTTCGAACACCAGGACCGGCGAGTGCCCGCCCAGCTCCATCGTCGTGCGCTTCATGTGCTGCGCGGCCAGCGCGGCGAGCTGCTTGCCGACCGGCACCGATCCGGTGAACGACACCTTGCGCACGATCGGCGAGCGCACCAGGTAGTCGGAAACCTCGTGAGGCACGCCCCAGACGACGTTCAGGCATCCAGCCGGCAGGCCGGCGTCGTGAAAGACGCGCGCGAGGGCGACGATCGCGCTCGGCGCGTCCTCGGGTCCCTTGAGCACGATCGTGCAGCCCGAGCCGAGTGCAGCGCCGATCTTGCGGATTGCCTGGCTGGCCGGGAAGTTCCACGGCGTGAACGCCGCACACACGCCGACCGGCTGGCGCACGACGAACTGGCGCACCGCCGGGTGGCGCGGCGGAATCACGCGACCGTAGATGCGCCGGCCTTCCTCGGCGTGCCACTCGGCGTGCTCGGCGCAGCCCTTGACTTCGTTGATCGCCTCGACCAGCGGCTTGCCCTGGTCGAGCGTGATGTTGCGGCCGATCTCCGGCGCGCGCTCGCGCAGCAGGTCGGCGGCCTTGCGCAGGATGCGGCTGCGTTCGAGCGGCGAGGTGTCGCGCCAGCCGGGAAACGCGCGCTGCGCGGCGGCGAGTGCGCGATCGAGGTCTTCGCGCGTGGCGTGCGGCAGCTTGCCGATCACGTCGCCGGTGGCGGGATCGAAGACGTCCTGCTCGCGGCGGCCCTGCGCCGCGATGAACTCGCCATCGATGTAGAGACGGAGATCCTCGTACATGGAGCGCATCACCTCGCTGGTTCGACAAGCCATCGATTGTGACACGCGAGCGATTCTCACTCTTCTTCTTGCGGTCGCCAGGCGGCGTGCAGCTTGTGCTGCACCGGCGGGGGCGCTTCCTCGTAGCCGAGCAACTCGAGCGAATAGCTGCCCTGTCCGCCGGTGATCGCCTTCAGCCGCCCCTGGAAGTCGGCCAGCTCGGCCATCGGCGCGCGTGCGTTCATCGTTGCCATTCCGGCGCGCGCGGAATCGGCTCCCGAGACCTGCCCGCGACGCGCCGACAACTCGCCGGACACCGCACCGATGGCGTCGGCCGGTATCGTCAGTTCGAGCGAGACGATCGGCTCGAGCACGACCGGACGCGCCTTCGACGCCGCATCGAGGAAGGCCTTGCGTCCGGCGGTGATGAAGGCGATCTCCTTGCCGTCGACCGGGTGCGTCTTGCCGTCGTAGACGGTGACCTTCACGTCCTGCACCGGGAAGCCGGCGACCGCGCCGCCGGCGAGCGCCTGCCGCACGCCTTTCTCGACGGCCGGGATGAACGGGCCGGGAATCGCGCCGCCCTTGACCTCGTCGACGAAGCGAAAGCCCTCGCCGCGCGCCAGCGGCTCGACGCGCAGGAACACCTCGCCGAACTGGCCGGCGCCGCCGCTCTGCTTCTTGTGGCGGTGATGCCCTTCCGCGAAGCCCGAGATCGTCTCGCGATACGGCACGGTGGGTGGATGCGCATCCACTTCGAGCTTGTACTGCGAGCGGATGCGCTCGAGCACGCGCGACACGTGCACCTCGCCCAGGCCGCGCACGACGGCTTCGTGCGTCGTGGGATCGTGCTCGACCGCGAGACTCGGATCCTCGGCGCAGAGCCGATGCAGCACTTCGGAGAGCTTCTGCTCGTCGCCGCGCTTCTTCACGCGGATCGCCAGGCCGTAGACGGCGTGCGGCAGCGGCAGTGGCCGGTAGTGGATCGTCGCGTCGTCGGGCGCATCGTGCAGCACCGCGTCGTAGGCGAGTTCGTCGATTTTCGTGAGCGCGCAGATCTCGCCCGGACCGGCTGCGACGAGTGGCCGGAATTCGTGGCCCTGGACCAGCTGCGGCGCGCCGGCGCGGACCGACTTGCGGCCCTCGCCGACGTACAGCGGCGTGTCGGCAACGATCGTTCCCTGGTGCACGCGGACCATCGCGATGCGCCCGACGTACGGATCGATCTCGACCTTGAAGACGTGCGCGAGCACGTGGTCGTCGGCTCGACGTGACGCGACGAAAGGCTCGGCGCGCGCGACGTCGCCGCCCGGCCAGCGCTCGAACAACGGGGGGTTGCCTTCGAGCGGGCTGGGCGCCAGCCGCACGACGAAGTCCAGCAGTTCGTTCACGCCGACGCCGCTGCGCGACGAGGCGAACAGAACCGGGACGATGTGCCCGTCGCGAAGCGCGCGCTCGAAGGCATCGTGCAACTCGCCGGCCTCGATCGATTCGCCGGCCAGGTAGCGTTCGGTGAGCGTGTCGTCGACCTCGACGACCTGCTCGACGAGTGCGCGATGCGCGTCGGCCACCGAGGAAAAGTCGGTTACGGCGCCTTCCGGCGAGAAGAAGCAGTCGACGACGCGCGTCGCGCCGTCGGCCGGCAGGTTCAGCGGCAGGCATTCGGCGCCGAAGGTGGCGCGCAACTCCTCCACGCGGGCCGGCAGGTCGACCCCTTCGGCGTCGATGCGATGCAGGACGACAAAGCGGCACAGTCGCCGCGTCTGCGCGAGCAGCGCCATGCGGGCGGTGGACATCTCGACGCCGCGCTGCGCATCGACGACGATCGCCGCCGACTCGACGGCGTCGAGCGCGGCCATTGCCCGACCGGAGAAGTCGGGATAGCCGGGCGTATCGAGCAAATGGACCCGCACGCCGTCGCGCTCGAAGTGCGCGCAGGCGACCTTCAGCGAGTGCGCGTGCTCTTTTTCGAGCGGGTCGTAGTCGCAGACGGTGGTGCCGCGCTCGACCGAGCCGGGGGCTGCGATGGCGCCCGCCGCGGCGAGCATCGACTCGATCAGCGAGGTCTTGCCCACTCCCGCGTGCCCGACCAATGCGAGCGTTCGAAGGTTCTCGATCGGATGCGCGGGCATGCGTTGCCTCCCCGTCGTTGGACGATTCTCGGTGACCTTACGGCCGAAGCATGAGTCCAGAGGAGCGGCGCACGCAAGCATTCCGCCTTTCGGGCTGCGGACGCGCGCGACGCCTGTCCGGTATTGCCCGAAGCGAGTATCGGACGGTTGCCTGAGCGGCCCGGAATGCGGCGCCCCTCGTATACTCGGCGGGCGACGCCGCAGTGCTGCGGGCGTCGTTTTCGTTTCCGGAGACTCCATGATCGAACTGCACTACGGGCCGGGCGCCTGCTCCTTCGTTCCGCACGCCGCGCTCGAAGTCGTGAAGGCGGCCACCGGCCAGGACTTCGTCGCGCAAGTCGTCAAGCTGCACAAGGGCGAGCAGCGCACGCCCGAGTACCTTGCGTTGAACCCGAACGGCCAGGTGCCGACGCTGGTGGTCGACGGCCAGCCGTTGACCCAGATCGTCGCGATCTGCGACTGGCTCGACCGCCGCTTTCCGCAGGCGGGGCTGCTGCCCACCGAGTCGTGGGCGCGCGCGCAGGCGATGTCGCGCTTCGCGTGGATGAACAACACGGTGCATCCGACCTTCACGCACGTGTTCATGCCCGAGCGCTTCACCGACGACGAGGCGGCGCAGCAGGCGATCAAGGCCTTCGCGATCGGGCAGTTCCGCAAGTATCTCGAACGGATCCAGCAATGGACGGTCGAGATGGGCGACGGCTTCCTGCTCGGCGAGCGGCTGTCGTTCCTCGACATCTATTCGCTCACGCTGCTGCGCTGGGGCGGCTTCGCCGGCATCGACCCGGAATCGCTGCCCCGTCTTTGGGCGCACGTGCAGCGCGTCGCGCAGGTTCCGGCGGTGGCCGCCGCTATCGAACGCGAGCGGCTGAAGCTGAACGTCTACCGCGGCTGAAGCGCGCCGCGTTCGTCGCGGAAGTCGGCGAGCGCCCGCGCGGTGTGCGTGTCTGCGCGCGAGGCGAGTTCCTGCGGCGATCCGGCGGCGACGACGCGACCGCCGTCGGCGCCGCCTTCGGGTCCGAGGTCGACGATCCAGTCGGCCTCGGCCCAGACGTCGACGTCGTGCTCGACGACGACGAGCGTATTGCCGGCGTCCACCAGCCGGTGCAGCACGCGAATCAGCTTCTCGACGTCGGCCATGTGCAGCCCGACCGTCGGCTCGTCCAGCACGTACAGCGTGTTCGATGCGGGCGGCAGCTTGCGTCCGCGCGCAATCGCGCGCGCGCGCGCCGCCGCCACGCGCGGATCGTCGCCGGCGTGGGTGGCGCGCACTTTCGCCAGTTCGGTGACGAGCTTGATGCGCTGCGCTTCGCCGCCCGACAGCGTCGGGCTCGGTTGTCCGAGCGTCAGATAGCCCAGGCCGACGTCCTGCAGCAGCTGCAGCGGGTGCGCGATCGACGGGTGCGCGGCGAAGAATGCGAGCGCCTCGTCGACGTTCATCGCGAGCACTTCGCCGACCGAGCGGTCGCGCAGCGCGACTTCGAGCGTCTGTGCATTGAAGCGCTGTCCGCCGCAGACGTCGCAGGGCACCTTCACGTCGGGCAGGAAGCTCATCGCGATCGTCTGCATTCCCTGGCCTTCGCACGCCGGGCAACGGCCGCCGGCGGTGTTGAAGCTGAAGCGTCCGGGTCCCCAGCCGCGTAGGCGCGCTTCGGCGGTATCGGCGAAGAGGCGCCGGATCGCGTCCCAGAAGCCGACGTAGGTGGCCGGGCACGAACGCGGTGTCTTCCCGATCGGCGTCTGGTCGACCTCGAGCACGCGCGAGACGCCTTCCCAGTTCTCGATCGCGTCGACGCCGGCGATGCGCGGCGCCGCTTCGCGCCGATTGCGCGCGTGCACGAGCGACGCGACGCCGCGTAACAGCAGGTCGCGCGCGAGCGTCGACTTGCCCGATCCGGATACGCCGGTGACCACCGTCATGCGTGCGAGCGGGATGCGCACGTCGACGCCGGCGAGGTTGTGCAGGCGCGCGTTGCGCAGCGTCAGCCATTCGAGGCCCGCGGTGTCGGGCGCCGTGGGACGTTGCGTGGCGAGCGGATGCGCGAGCGGGTGCGCGAGGAAACGTCCGGTGATGCTGTCCGGGTGGCGCGCAAGCGTCTCGTGCGGCCCGGCGGCGACGATGTACCCGCCCAGCCGTCCGGCGCCCGGACCGATGTCGATCACGTGGTCGGCGCGGCGGATCGTGTCCTCGTCGTGCTCGACGACCAGCAGCGTGTTGCCCTTGTCACGCAGCGACTCGAGCGTGTCGAGTAGCACGTCGTTGTCGCGCGGGTGCAGCCCGATCGTCGGCTCGTCGAGCACGTAGCAGACGCCCTGCAGCGTCGAGCCGAGCTGCGCGGCCAGCCGGATGCGTTGCGCCTCGCCACCCGACAGCGTCGGCGCACTGCGCTCGAGCGCGAGATAGCCGAGCCCGACCTCGTCGAGGAAGCGCAGGCGCGAGCGGATCTCGGCGAGCGCGTCACGGCCGATCTCGGCTTCGCGCCCGTCCAGCTCGAGCGAATCGATCCAGTGCGCGCAGTCGGTCACCGGCAGCGCGGCGACCTCGGCGATCGACTTGCCGCGCAACGCCACGGCGAGCGCATTGCGGTTCAGGCGTCGGCCCTCGCACTGCGGGCAGCGCAGTTCGGCCTCGACTTCGTCGACGCTGCGCGCGAGCGCCGCCGCTTCATTTGCCGGCGCATCCGGCGCGCTGCGCGTCTCGGCGATGCGCTGGTCGGCGAGCGCCTCGGCGTGATCGCCGACCGACTGGCTCGTCGAGTCGTCTTCGCTGCGCCCGGTGTCGATGATCTTCGGCACGTAGGGCAGGCGAATGCCGGTGCCCAGGCACGACGGACACCAGCCGGCCTTCGAGTTGAACGAGAACAGGCGCGGGTCGGGCTCGGGGAAGCTCGTTCCGCATGATGCGCACGCGCGCTTCGTCGAGAACAGGCGCGTTTCGATCGCGCCGCAGGCGGCGGCCCACGCGTCGACGTCGCCGACGGTGCTCGCCGCGTGTAACGCGTCGAGCGGTGCGGCCACCATTACCAGCCCCTTGCCATGCACGAGCGCCTGCGCGAGCGCGTCGCGCAGTTCCGCCTCGTGGGCCGGGTCGACGTGCAGCGCCGCCACCGGCAACTCGATGTCGTGCTCGACGTAGCGGTCGATGCGCGGGAAGCGCTCGGTGGGCAGGAACGCGCCGTCGACGCGCAGGTGCGTGAACCCGCGCGCCTTCGCCCACTTCGCCAGGTCGGTGTAGAGACCCTTGCGCTTGACCACCAGCGGCGCGAGCAGTCCGATGTGCCGGCCACGGTAGTCGCGCAGGATGCGCGCGGCGATCGCCTCGCGCGATTGCGGCTCGATCCGCACGTGGCAGTCGGGACAGTATTGCTCGCCGAGCTTCGTGTAGAGCAGCCGCAGGAAATGGTGGATCTCGGTGAGCGTGGCCACCGTGCTCTTGCGCCCGCCGCGGCTCACGCGCTGCTCGATCGCCACGGTGGGCGGGATGCCGTAGACGCCGTCGACGTCGGGACGCGCCGACGGCTGCACGAACTGGCGCGCATACGCGTTCAGCGATTCGAGGTAGCGGCGCTGGCCCTCGCCGAAGATCACGTCGAAGGCCAGCGTCGACTTGCCCGAGCCCGACACGCCGGTGATCACCGTGAAGCGGTCGCGCGGCACCGTCACGTCGACGTTCTTCAGGTTGTGCTCGCGCGCGTGGTGCACGAAGATCGACGAGCGCGCGCGCTCGCGCAGCACGTTGCGCGCGGGCAGCGAAACGTCGGTCACCTGCAGCGCCGCGCCGGCGTGCAGGTCGTCGTCGCGCTCTGCCTGCGCTGCGCCTTCGGGCGTCGCGGCGGGGTCGTCCCGCTCGAACTGCGCCTCGTATTCGCGCAACGCCGTGCCGGTGTGCGAGCGCGGCTCGCGCATCACGTCTTCCGGCGCTCCTGCGGCGACCAGCTCGCCGCCGCCGTCGCCGCCTTCAGGCCCGAGATCGACGATCCAGTCGGCCGCGCGAACCAGGTCGAGGTTGTGCTCGATGACGAGCAGCGAGTGGCCGGCGGCGAGCAGCTTGCGCAGCGCGCGCAGCAGTTTCGCGACGTCGTCGAAGTGCAGGCCGGTGGTCGGCTCGTCGAACAGGAACAGCGTGCCGCGCCGGCCGGCCTTCGCGAACGGGTGACCGGGCGTGGTCGGATCGGTGAGCCCGCGCGCTGCCGCTTCGGCCAGGTGCCCGGCGAGCTTCAGGCGCTGCGCTTCGCCGCCGGACAGCGTAGGCACCGGTTGCCCCAGGCGAAGGTAGTCGAGTCCGACGTCGGCGAGCGGCTGCAGCTTCGTGCGCACGTCACGTTCGCGGCCGAATACCGCCAGCGCTTCGCTCACGGTGAGCTCGAGCACGCCGGCGATCGAGCGCGCGACGCCGTCGTCGCCTTCGATCGTGACCTCGAGCACCTCGTCGCGGAAGCGGCTGCCGTTGCAGTCGGGGCAGCGCAGGTACACGTCGGAGAGGAATTGCATCTCGACGTGCTCGAAGCCGTTGCCGCTGCAGGTGGGGCAGCGCCCGTCGCCGGCGTTGAAGCTGAACGTGCCGGCGGTATAGCCGCGCTCGCGCGCGAGTGGCGCTGCCGCAAAACGCTTGCGGACCGCGTCGAAGGCGCCGACGTAGCTGGCCGGGTTGCTTCGCGCGGTCTTGCCGATCGGCGACTGGTCGACGAACACGACATTGTCGATCCAGTCGTCGCCGAGCAGCCGGTCGTGCGCGCCGGGCGCATCCGTGGGCTGCCCCTTGGCCCGGCGCAGTGCCGGCAGCAGCACGTTCTGCATCAGCGTCGACTTGCCGCTGCCGGACACGCCGGTGAGGCAGACGAGGCGCTCGAGCGGGAACTCGACGCTGCCGAGCTTCAGGTTGTGCTCGCGCGCGCCTTCGAGCACGAGGCGCTTCGTCGACGGCGTCACGGGCAGGCGGCGCCCGGTGTCTACCGCGCGCCGTCCGGCGAGGTAATCGCCGGTCAACGTGTCGGCGTCGGCCAGCGACGCCGGCGTGCCGTAGAAGACGATCTGCCCACCGCGCTCGCCGGGGCCGGGACCGATGTCGAGTACGCGGTCGGCGGCGCGCATCACCAGCGGGTCGTGCTCGACGACGACGAGCGAGTTGCCCGCCTCGCGCAGCCGCTGCATGACGGCGATGACGCGACCCATGTCGCGCGGGTGCAGCCCGATCGACGGCTCGTCGAGCACGAACAGCGTGTTCACCAGCGACGTGCCGAGCGCCGTCGTCAGGTTGATCCGCTGCACCTCGCCGCCCGACAGCGTGCGCGACTGCCGGTCGAGCGTCAGGTAGCCGAGTCCGACCTCGCGCAGGAAACGCAGTCGATTGCGGATCTCGTCGAGCAGCAGCGCGGTGGCTTCATCGAGCGGCGCGGGCAGGCGCAGCTGCGCGAAGAACGCCGCGACGCGATCGATCGGCAGCAGCATCAGTTCGTGGATCGTGCGCCCGCCGTCGCCGCGGTCGTCGTCGCCGACGCGCCACAACAGCGCATCGGGCACGAGACGCGCGCCGGCGCAGGCCTTGCAGGTGTCGTACGAGCGGTACTTCGACAGCAGCACGCGGATGTGCATCTTGTAGGCGCGCGATTCCAGCCATTCGAAGAAATGGCGGATGCCGTACCACTGCGTTTCCCACTTGCCGGTCCAGTCGGGCGCGCCTTCGATCACCCACCGTCGCTCGCGCTCGTCGAGCGCGCGCCATGGCACGTCGGTGCGCACGCTGGCACGCGTCGCGTACTTCATCAGGTCGCGCTGGCAGTCGGCGAAGCTCTTCGTCTGCCAGGGCTTGACCGCGCCGCCGGCGAGCGTCTTGCCTTCGTCCGGGACGACGAGGCCGAAGTCGACGCCGATCACGCGGCCGAAGCCGCGGCAGCGCTCGCAGGCGCCGATCGGCGAGTTGAACGAGAACAGGCTCGGCAGCGGCTCGGCGTAGGCGATGTCGCAGTCGGCGCAGTGCAGCCCGGTGCTGTAGCGCCAGCGCTCGCGCTCGCTGCCGTCGTCGTCGAGCACGTGCAGCGTCAGGCGGCCGTGCCCGCGACGGAACGCCGCCTCGATCGAATCGGCGAGTCGGGACGGCTCCACCGTCGAGGCGCGGAAGCGGTCCTGCACCACGTGCAGCACGATGCGCTCGCCGTCGACCTCGCGCGCCTGCACCCGCGCGTAGCCCTGTGCGTCCAGGTGCGCTCGTATCTCCGCTTCGCCGAAGTTCGCCGGCACCGGCACCGGGAACCCGAGGACGATGCGCGGGTCGCCTGCAGCGGCGGTGCGCTCGACGAGCGCCTTGCGCACGCTCGCCACGGTGTCGCGTCGCACCGGCCGTCCGCAGCCGCGGCAATGCAAGGTCGCGGCGCGCGCGAACAGCAGCTTCAGGTGGTCGTTCAGCTCGGTCATCGTGCCGACCGTCGACCGCGAGGTACGCACCGGATTGGTCTGGTCGATCGCGATCGCCGGCGGCACGCCCTCGATGCGATCGACCTGCGGCTTGTCCATCCGGTCGAGGAACTGGCGCGCGTAGGCCGAGAAAGTCTCGACATAGCGGCGCTGGCCCTCGGCGTACAGCGTGTCGAATACCAGCGACGACTTGCCCGAGCCCGAGACACCGGTGACGACGACCAGTTCGCCGGTCGGAATGTCGAGGTCGAGGTTCTTCAGGTTGTTCTGGCGCGCGCCGCGGATGCGGATCGCGGCGTGCGCCGCGGCATGCCGCGGCTCGTCCGACGCGTCCGTGCGGTCGGGCGTGGGCTCGTGCAGCATCGGGAAGGCGGGCAGGGCAGGGGGAGACGACGAGTCTATCAGCGGCGCGTTTCGGACCCGGCGCGGCGCCCGCGCGTTTGGCGGCGCGGGCGTCATCGCCGACAATCGCGCCCGTGACCGCTCCCGCCCGCTACCGTTCGCGCCTCGTTGCCGGCCTGCTCGCGCTCTTCGTCGGCTTCTCCGGCGTCCATCGCGCCTATCTGGGCGCGCGCTGGTGGCCGCTCTATCCGCTGATCGCGATGCCCGCGATCGGCCTGGCGCTGCGCGCCGATCCCTGGTACCGACATCCGGGTTTCTTCGTCGCCAGCCTCGTCGTCGTCGCCGCGATGCTCGAGGCGATCATGTTCAGCCTCGCGTCCGACGAGCGCTGGGACGCGCGATACAACGCCGACCTCGCGCGTCGCTCGCACGGCGGCTGGTCGAACGTGTTCGTCGCCATCGCTGCGTTGCTGGTCGGCACGGTGCTGTTGCTCGCGGTGCTGGCGATCGCCCTGGAGACGCTGTTCCTTCCGACGCTCGCCTAGCGCCACCGACCGACGCCTCGCTTGATACGATGCGCGAGCATGCGCATGCGACCGAGAACGCGATGAACACCGAACCGCAGCAGCGCGACCCGCAGGCCGAGGCGACGCTCGAGAAGTGGCTCGCGCGCGAGCGCGAAGTGCGACTCCTGATGGCCGCCCCGGGCAAGATCGCCGCGGCCGAGATCGGCGCCGGCTCCGGCCTGCAGTTCCTCGAGCGCATCGGGCGCGGCGAGTTGCCGCTGCCGCCGATCATGCAGACGCTCGACTTCGTTCCGGTGGAAGCGGGGCACGGCACGATGGCTTTCCAGGGAACGCCGAAGACCGACTACTACAACCCGATCGGCAGCGTGCACGGAGGCTACGTCGCGACGCTGCTCGACTCGGCGCTCGGCTGCGCCGTGCATACGACGCTCGAGCGCGGTTACGGCTACACCACGCTCGAGTTGAAGGTGAACTACGTGCGCCCGCTCACCGATCGCACCGGCCCCGTGCGCGCCGAGGCACGCGTGGTCAGCGTTACCCGCCGCATCGGGATCGCCGAGGGGCGCGTCGTCGACGCCGCCGGCCGCCTGTACGCGCTGGGCTCGACCACCTGCCTGATCTTTCCGCTGCCACAACCCGGGGAGGAAGCATGACCGCAAGACAGATCGTTCGCAGCGCCGATGCGCCGGCGGCGATCGGGCCGTACTCGCAGGCGGTGCGCGTCGGCGACGTCGTCTACCTGTCGGGCCAGATCGCACTCGAACCGGCCAGCGGCGCACTGGTCGACGGCGGCGTCGAAGCGCAGGTCGAGCAGGCGTTTCGAAACCTGCAGGCGGTGGCGACGGCTGCCGGCGGGTCGCTGGCGCATTGCGTGAAGCTCACGCTGTTCCTCACCGATCTCGCGAACTTCGCGAAGGTGAACGACGCGATGCAGAAGTGGTTCGAGGCGCCGTATCCGGCGCGCTCCACCGTCGGCGTCGCCAGCCTGCCGCGCGGCGCGCTGTTCGAGGTGGAGGCGGTGATGGTGCTCGACGCAAGGCGCCCGTCCGGCACGTGACTGCCGCCACGCGCGTGCGGCGTGCGGCCGGCGATGGCGGCGGCGACGCCGCGCGCTTCGCGCGACTCGGCCTGCGGGTCGACTCCGATTTCGTGCTCCACCTGCCGATCCGCTACGAGGATCGCACGCGCATCGTTCCGATCGCCGCTGCCCGCGACGGCAGGCCCGCGCAGGTGGAGGGGGTCGTCGTGCGCAGCGAAGTCGTGACGCGGCCGCGCCGCATGCTGCGCGTCGAGTTGCGCGACGACAGCGGATTGGTGTCGCTGCGCTTCTTCCATTTCTACGGATCGCAGACGAAGTTGTTCGCCGAGGGCGCCCGCGTGCGCGCGTTCGGCGACGTGCGCGCGGGCCTGTTCGGTGCCGAGATGGTTCATCCGCAGTGCCGCGTCGTTCGCCTCGGCGAACCGCTGCCCGAGACGATGACCCCGGTCTATCCGACGGTGTCCGGCCTGGGCCAGGCGCGGCTGCGCAAGGCGATCGACGAGGCGCTCGACGGTCTTGCCTGGGACGAGACCGCGCCGGCCGACGTCGTCGCGAAGCTCGGACTGCCGCCGGTCGCCGACGCCTTGCGCGCGATCCATCGTCCCGATCCGGGGGCGAGCCTGGAGGCGCTGGCCGATCGCAGCGCACCGGCGTGGCGGCGCGTGATCTTCGACGAACTGCTCGCCCAGCAACTCTCCCTCGCGCGTTCGCGGCGTGCCCGCTCGCGACAGCGCGCCCCGCGGCTGGCCGACGGTGCGCTGGCGAAGCGCCTGCTGGCGTCGCTACCCTTCGCGCCCACCGGCGCGCAACGCCGGGTGTGGGACGAGATCGCCGCCGATCTCGCGCGCCCGCAACCGATGAACCGGCTGCTGCAGGGCGACGTCGGCAGCGGCAAGACGTTGATCGCCGCGCTGGCGGCGGCGCAGGCGATCGGTAGCGGCTGGCAGGCGGCATTCATGGCGCCGACCGAGATCCTCGCCGAACAGCACCATGCAAAGCTGCGCGGGCCGCTCGAGTCGCTGGGCGCGCGCGTCGCCTGGCTCTCCGGCTCGTTGAAGGAGAGCGCCAAGCGCGAGGTGCGCAGCCGCGTCGCCGCGGGAGAGGTAGACCTGCTGATCGGCACGCACGCGCTGATCGAGGACAGCGTCGAATTCGCCCAGCTCGGCCTTGCGATCGTCGACGAGCAGCATCGCTTCGGCGTCGCGCAGCGCCTGGCGCTGCGCGCGCGCGCCGAAGCGAGCGGCCCCGCGAGCGGCGACGCGCGCGCGCAGTTGCCGCACCAGTTGATGATGAGCGCGACGCCGATCCCGCGCACGCTCGCGATGACCTACTACGCCGATCTCGACATCTCGGTGCTCGACGAGATGCCGCCGGGACGAAAGCCGGTGACGACGAAGCTCGTGTCGGCTGCGCGGCGCGACGAGGTGATTGCGCGCGTGCGCGCCGCCGCGCAGGCCGGACGCCAGGTCTACTGGGTCTGTCCGCTGGTCGACGAGAGCGAGACGCTCGAACTGCAGACGGCGATCGATACGCACGCGACGCTGGCGCGCGAGCTCGCGCCACTCGAGGTCGGACTGGTGCACGGACGGCTGCCGCCGTCGGCGAAGCAGGAGGTGATGGCCGCCTTCGCCGCCGGCGCGCTGCCGGTGCTGGTCGCGACGACGGTCATCGAGGTCGGCGTCGACGTGCCGAACGCGTCGCTGCTGATCGTCGAGCACGCCGAGCGCTTCGGCCTGTCGCAGTTGCACCAGCTGCGCGGGCGCGTCGGTCGCGGCTCCAGCGAGAGCGTCTGCGTGCTGCTCTATCGCGAGCCGCTGTCGCCGGCGGCGCGCGAGCGACTGAAGACGATGTACGAGACCAACGACGGCTTCGAAATCGCGCGGCGAGACCTGCAGCAGCGCGGGCCCGGCGAGTTCCTCGGCGCTCGGCAGTCGGGCGACGCGCTGCTGCGTTTCGCGGACCTCGAGCGCGACAGCGAGCTGGTCGAGGCGGCGCGCGAGACGGCGACGCGCATGCTGCAGCAGACCCCGGTGCAGGTCGAGACGCACCTGCGACGATGGCTGGGCAGCCGCGAGGAGTTCCTGAAGGCTTGACGGTGATGGCGTGGGTGCGGCGTTCCGCACGCCCGCACCGCCCCGACGCTTGCTATCATTTCGCCCCCATGACCCTCACCGAGCTCAAGTACATCGTCGCGCTGGCGCGCGAGCGCCATTTCGGGCGCGCCGCCGAGGCTTGCCTGGTGAGCCAGCCGACGCTGTCGGTGGCGATCAAGAAGCTCGAGGAAGAGCTGGGCGTGCAGCTCTTCGAGCGCGGCGGCGTGGAGATCGCCGTCACGCCGATCGGCGTGCGCATCGTCGAGCAGGCGCAGCACGTACTCGAGCAGACGAGCGCGATCCGCGCGATCGCCGAGCAGGGCCAGGATCCGCTGGCCGGGCCGCTGCGCATCGGGGTCATCTACACGATTGCGCCGTACCTGCTTCCCGAGCTGGTGCGGCGGACGATCGACGACGCCTCGCAGATGACGCTGCTGCTGCAGGAGAACTTTACGGTGCGGCTGCTCGAGCTGCTGCGCCAGGGCGAGATCGACGTCGCGATCCTCGCGGATCCGTTTCCCGACACCGGGCTGGTTTCGCTCGGCGTCTACGACGAGCCCTTCGTCGTGGTGGTGCCCGCCGCGCATCCGTGGGCGAAGCGCGAAACGATCCGCTCCACCGAGCTGAAGGAGCAGACGATGCTGCTGCTCGGCCACGGCCACTGCTTCCGCGATCACGTCCTCGAGGTCTGTCCGGAGCTGTCGCGCTATTCGCAGGCGAGCGTCGGCATCCACAAAACCTTCGAGGGGTCGTCGCTCGAGACGATCCGTCACATGGTCGCCTCGGGCGTCGGCATCAGCGTGCTGCCGATCACCGCGTGCAACACGCCGCGCAGCGACGACGACCTGCTGTCCTACGTGCCGTTCTCGGCGCCGCCACCGACGCGTCGCGTGTCGCTCGTCTGGCGCAAGAGTTTCACGCGCCTGCAGGCGATCGAAAGGCTGCGCCAGGCGATTCTCGACTGCGAGCTGCGCGGCACGATCAAGTTGCCCGACGAGCGCCCGGTGGCGCACTAGAGAGAGACCGAGTGCGCCGCGAGCCGATGTCGCCTCCCGTTCGACACCGGAAGTACCCCACGATCGAGGAAGCCATCGGCCGCACGCCGCTCGCGCGCATCCAGCGCATGGGGCGCGACGTGCTCGAGGAGCGCGGCAACGTGCTGCTCGGCAAGCTCGAGGGCAATAACCCGGCGGGTTCGGTGAAGGACCGTCCTGCACTCGCGATGATCGAGCGCGCCGAAGCGCGCGGTGAGATCCGCCGCGGCGATACGCTGATCGAGGCGACGTCGGGCAACACCGGCATCGCGCTGGCGATGGCGGCGGCCGCGCGGGGCTACCGGATGGTGCTCGTGATGCCCGACAACCAGACGGCCGAGCGGCGAAGCGCGATGAGCGCCTACGGCGCCGAGCTCGTGCTGGTCGATCGCGAACACGGGATGGAGGGCGCGCGCGATCTCGCCGAGCGCATGCAACGCGAGGGGCGCGGCCGACTGCTCGACCAGTTCTCGAACGACGACAACTGGAGGTCGCACTACGAGACGACCGGCCCCGAGATCTGGAACGATACCGACGGCGAGATCACGCATTTCGTGTCGGCGATGGGGACCACCGGCACGATCACCGGCGTTTCGCGCTACCTGAAGGAACGCAATCCGGACATCGTCGTCATCGGCGCCGAACCGGCAGACGGCGCTTCGATCCCGGGAATCCGCAAGTGGCCGCCGGCGTACACGCCGAAGATCTTCCGCCACGCGCGCGTCGATCGACTCGAGTCGGTGACACAGCCACAGGCCGAGGCGATGGCGCGCCGGCTCGCCGCCGAGGAGGGGCTGTTCTGCGGCATCTCCGCCGCCGGTGCCTGTTGCATTGCGTTGCGCGCCGCGGCACAACTCGAGAACGCGACCATCGTCTTCGTCGTGTGCGATCGCGGCGATCGCTACCTGTCGACCGGAGTGTTCGAGAAGACGTAAGCGCTTCGGGTGCAAACCCTTCCTTTCGACACCCTGTCCGTTTCTCTCGGGCATTGGGCTTGCGGATCGGATACCTCCACGATTCATCTGCGAGGACCCGAAAATGTCCCACTCCCGTTTCCAGAAAAGCGCATTGGCCGCGGCGGTCCTGTCGCTCGGCTTCTCGATGGGCGCGCTCGCACAGGGCAGTGCCGGCAGCAGCGCTTCGGGCACCGCCTCGTCGGCCACCGGCGCGGCCGCTGCTCAAGGCGGGGCGTCGGGCACGACGTCCGACTCCATGACTTCGCAACGCGCGTCGGCTTCGAACGGCAGGTCGGCCAACTTCGGCAAGATCGCGAAGAGCGACCGCAAGTTCCTCGAGGAGGCGTACATCGGCAGCATGGCGGAGGTCCGCCTCGGCAAGCTCGCGCAGGACAAGGCGTCGAGACCCGAAGTGAAGGAGTTCGCGCAGCGCATGATCGACGACCACGGCAAGGAGACCGAGAAGCTGTCGAAGATTGCCAGCGAGGACGGCGTGACGCTTCCGTCGCAGCTCGACTCGAAGCACCAGAAAACCTACGACCGCTTGGCGAAGCTGTCGGGCGCCGAGTTCGATCGCGCCTACATGAAGGAGATGAGCTCCGACCACAAGAAGGACGTCTCCGAGTACGAGCACGCGGCGAAGTCGGCCAAGGATGACCAGGTGAAGCAGCACGCCAGCCAGGAGCTCTCGACGCTTCGCGAGCACGAGAAGCTGGCGAAGTCGACGATGGACGATGTGAAGAAAGGCTCCACCGTCAGCATGGGCCAGAGCAGTCGTTCGTCGATGCCGTCGCGGTCGCAATCGGAAATGCCGCCGCGCTCGCCATCGCCGTCGCAACCCTCGAACCGCTGACGACCCGGGTCGTCAGCGCGGCAGCCGGGGCGCGCTTCAGCGCGCCTCGGCGAGCGCGCGCGCCAGGTCGTGCACCGCCATCGCGTAGAAGCTCGAGCGGTTGTAGCGCGTGATCACGTAGAAGTTCGGCGCGCCGAGGAAATAGCTGGTCTCGTCGTCGCCGTTGGGCAGGTCGATCAGCGCCAGCGGCAGGTCGAGCGAAACCGGCTCGATACTCGCTACGCCGTAGCCGGCCAGGTCCTGCAGCGTGAACTGTGGGCGAATGCCCGCTTCGACCAGCGGCGACAACCGGCTTTCGGCGTCGTAGCGCGCGCGAAAGACCACGGGTTCGCCGCTGCGCCACCCGTGCGCGGCGAGAAAACTGGCCACGCTGCCGATCGCATCGGCCGCGTTTCCCCGCAGGTCGATGTGACCGTCGCCGTCGAGGTCGATCGCGTAGCGCCGAATGCTGCCCGGCATGAACTGCGGAAGTCCGATCGCGCCGGCGAACGAGCCGCGCAGCGAGAATGCGTCGAGACGTTCGTCGCGCACGTACAGCAGGAACTGTTCGAGTTCGCCGCGGAAATAATCGGCGCGTCGCGGATAGTCGAAGGCGAGCGTGCTCAGCGCGTCCACGACACGCACGTCGCCGGTGATGCGTCCGTACATCGTCTCGACGCCGATGATCGCGACGATGATCTCCGGCGGCACGCCATAGCGCGCCGACGCGAGTGCGAGCCAGCCCTCGTTCTCGCTCCAGAAGCGCACGCCTTCGCGAATGCGAACCGGATCGAGGAAGCGCGCCCGGTACGTGCGCCACGACTTGCGGAACTCAGTCGGCGCCGGTGCGATCAGCCGCAGCACCGAGTCATCGCGGCGCACGCGCGCGAACATCGCTTCGAGTTCGGCGGGAACGAATCCGTGCCGCGCCACCATGTCGACGATGAACGCGTCGACGTCGGTCCTTCCGCCATAGGCGGGCTCCGTGCGGACGGCGTTCGTACCGGTTCCCGGCGCGCTGGCGGCGGGCCACTTCGCCTGCGCCGATGCTGTGGAGAGCGAGACCGGAGCGAGCATCGATCCGGCGGCCAGCGTCAGCGCGAGCAGCGCGGTGCGAGAGGAGCGATTGATCGGGGAGAAAAGGCGGGTTCGACTGCTGCGGCGGGTCACGGCTGGAACGCTTGCACCTCGAGGCGCAAGTTTCGCACGGCCTCCCGGTCGGGCTCCACGACCTCGTAGCGAAGCCGCTCGTACGTGGCAACGATGCGACGCGCCTGCGTCAGCGACTCGTCGCCGAGCGCGCGCTCGACGCGCGCGAGGAAGCGCGCCGGCGTCTCGTGCGCCATCCGCCCCAGGCCGATCGCCGACAGCCGCGCGCAGAACTCGTCCCAGCAGCGTTCGAGCGGGGTGCGCACGACGCGCGGACGCAGCGTGAGCAGCGCCGCGCCGACGATCATCGCGGCGAGCACGACGGCGAGCAGCGCGGCGAGCCGCGTTCCGCCGGCGTCGATGCCGAACTTCGACAGCAGCGACCGCTGGCGGCCCTCGTCGTATTGCAGCACCCACTGGTTCCACGCGTTGCCGATCGCCTCGAAGCCGAAGCGGGCGCGATGCAGCCATGCGAATGCGGATGCGCCGGCCGTGTCGGAGGCGGCCCGGGCGGCCAGTCGCCGGCCGTGCTCGATGCGCGCCGGATCGACCGCGGCGGTGGGATCCACGCGTACCCAGCCGCGCCCGGCGAGCCACACTTCGGCCCATGCGTGGGCGTCGGCCTGGCGCACCAGCCAGTAGCCGTCGACCGGGTTGCGCTCCCCGCCCTGGTAGCCGGTAACGATGCGGGCGGGGATCGACATCGCGCGCATCAGCACGACGAACGCGCTGGCGTAGTGCTCGCAGAACCCGGCGCGGGTCTCGAACAGGAAGTCGTCGACGCCGTCGGGGCCGAGCGGCGGCGGCTCGAGCGTGTAGCGGAAAGGCTGTTCGCGAAACATCGCCAGCGCGCGGGCGACCAGCGCCTCCGGTCCGTCGCCCGTGCCGCGCCAGCGCGACGCCAGCGCGCTCGTGCGCGGATCGAAGCCGGTGGGCAGCGCGAGCCACGGACGAAGGCTCTCGGCGGTCTCATCCACGCCGATGCGAAAGCTCGCCTGCGAAACGACGCGGTAGCGGATCCGTTCGTGCATCGGCGCCGAAGTGACCAGTTGCAGATCGGGCAGGCGCAGCGCGGCGCCGTGGCGACCGGCGTCGGCTTCCAGCGGCATTTCGAGCGCGAACAGCCAGTCGCGCCCCGAAGGCTCCAGCGTCACCTCGTAGGAGAAGCGCTGCGACGGCTCGTCGGCAACTTCGATGCGTGCGGCACCCAGGCGGCGCGGCGCCGCGAGCGCGCGCCAGGTCTGTCCGTCGAAATCGCCGAAAACGGGCCCGCGCCAGTACAGCAGCGCGTTGGGCGGCGTCGGGCCGTCGAACTGCACGCGGAAGGCGATCGCATCCGACTCTCCGAGTTGCGCGATGTCTCCGACGGTCATCGAGTCGGACAGGCCGGTGGTCGCGCGGCCGGCATCGGTGCTCGTTCCCCACAGCGGCGCGCCCGGCCGAGGGAACAGTACGAACGCGACCAGCGCCAGCGGCAATGCCTGCGCGAGCATCGATCCCACCAGCTTCGATCGCGCCGCAATCGACGCCTCGGCGCGCCGGTACTGCATCGTCAGCATTGCTGCGAGCAGTCCGTACAGCGCGACGAGGACGGCCGCGGCAGTCGCGATCGACTGCGAATGGAAGAAGGCCGTCAGCAGCAGGAAGAAGCACAGGAAGATGACGACGAACAGGTCGCGCCGCGCCTGCATCTCCATCAGCTTCACGCCGAGGAACAGCACGAGCAGCACGACGCCCGGCTCGCGGCCGAACAACGTTCCGTATTGCGCATAGACCGCGGCGCAGCAGCCGATCGCCGCGACCCAGCGAACCGACGCCCGCGGCAGCCAGCGTCCGGACAGCACGAGCGCGAAGCGCCACCCGAACAACACTGCGAAGGCGATGCCGGCCCACGCCGGGATGTACGGCAGGTGCGGCAATACCGACGCCAGCACCGGCAGCATCAGGAACAGCGTATCGCGCCGCTCGCGTTCCCATTGCGCGCCCAGGGCGCCGCCCAGTGCGGCCAGCGAATAGCGCAGCGGACGTGCCATCGGCTTCGCGCGCTCCGCTCAGTTCCGCCAGGTGGCCAATGCTTCGAGGCAGCGCATCCGGTGGGCCGGTCCGCTGTCGGACTCGACGAGCACGCCGGGCAGGCGCAGCGAGAAACGGCTCCCGGCCGCGTCGGCATCGATCGTCCAGCGCGTCAGGCGCGACAAGCGCGCCTCGTCGTCCATCGATGCGGGAAGCTCGTACCAGTCGAGCGTCGTTTCGCCGAGTTCGGCCTCGCCTCGCTGCAGCGTCACCAGTTCGCCCGATGCGCTGCGCGCCACCGCCTTCCATGCGATTCGCTGCGGTGGATCGCCGTCGGCGTAGGGGCGCAACGCGATCGGGTCGCCGTGCCCGTTGCCGCTGCGCGTGCCTTCCCCGTGCGCCGTGCTGCGCGCAGGTAGTGGCGCCGCCGGCGTCTCCGGCGCGGGGAACACGAGCACGCGCTGCGCCGGCTGCCAGCGAGCGCGCGCGCGCCAGATGCCGATCGGGAAGGTCGTCGTCAGCGTGAAGCGCGGCATCGGCATCCAGCCGCGCTTTTCGGTAGGCAGCGCCACCGAGACGAACTGCTCGGCGCCGGCCGGCACGTCGAAGTGCTCGGGTTGCGCCATGCCGGGGGCGTGCAGCGCCAGCGCGAAGCGCTCGAAGCGGGAGGCGTTGCGCGCGATCAAACTGAACTCGGCGTGCTGGCCGGCGAACACCGGTTCGGCGCGCGCGCCGCGCAACGTTAGCATCGAGAGGTTGCGCACCGTGTGCAGCAGCGCCACGACCGCCACGCCGGCGATCAGGAACGTGAGCGCGTAGCCGAGCGTGAGCTGGTAGTTCAGGGCGGCGACCAGCATCGCGAGCAGGGCTGCGCCGAACAGCGCCCCCGCCGTGCTCGGGCCGACCGCGACATTGCGCCGGCCGATCCGATGCTCGCCTGGCTGCGCGAGCGCGCTCACGGCACTGCGACTGCCTTCAGCAGTTCGGCGACGAGCTCGGCGCGTGCACGATGCGATCCGCTGCTTCCTTTCGCCGGACGAAGTCGGTGTCCGGCCACGGCAACGAGTACGGCCTGCACGTCGTCGGGCAGCGCGTGGTTGCGTCCGTCGAGCATCGCCCACGCGCGCGTCGCGTGCAGCAGCGCCAGCCCGGCGCGCGGACTGAGGCCCTCGGCCAGCGACGGACTGCGCCGGCTGTAGGTGACGAGGTTCTGAACGTAATCGAGCAGCGCCGGCGCACAGCGGATCTCGCGCACGCGGCGCTGCGCCTGCACGAGCTGCGCAGGCTCCATCCGCGCGGGCAGCCGCTCGAGGAGCTCGCGCCGGTCGACGCCTTCGAGCAGCGCGCGCTCGGCCTTCGCGTCCGGATAGCCGAGCTCGATGCACATCAGGAACCGATCGAGTTGCGACTCCGGAAGCGGAAAGGTGCCGATCTGGTCCTGCGGATTCTGCGTGGCGATCACGAAGAAAGGTTCGGGCAGCGGGCGCGGCTCGCCGTCGATCGACACCTGCCCTTCCTCCATCGCCTCGAGCAGCGCCGACTGCGTTTTCGGCGACGCGCGGTTGATCTCGTCGGCGAGCAGCACCTGCGAGAACACCGGGCCGGGATGGAAGACGAACGCAGTGCGTTCGCGATCGAACACCGAAACGCCGACGATGTCGGCCGGCAGCAGGTCGTTGGTGAACTGCACGCGCTTGAAGCGCAGCCCGAGCGAGATCGACAGCGCGTGCGCGAGCGTCGTCTTGCCGACGCCGGGCAGGTCCTCGATCAGCAGGTGCCCGCGCGCGAGCAGGCAGGCGAGGGCGAGCCGGATCTGCGGCTGCTTGCCTACGACGATTTCGCCGACCTGCGCGGCAACCGCCTGGATGCGCTCTAGCATGGAGAATCGAAGGGTTCGGGGAGTCGTCGTCGAGTGTACGGGATGCGCTGCGCGCGCCGCGTGTCACTGTTCTCTCGTTTGGCCGATCGGGCCGGCGCGCCGATAATCGGTGCTTCGGCCGTCATCGGCGGCGCTGCACGCGTCGCCGCGCTTTCCCGGAGGATCCCATGTCCGCGCAACCCCAGACCACGCCTGCAGGCGAGGGCGAGGCCCTCGTCACCGTCGAGCGCGACGGGCCGGTGGCCCGCGTCACGCTGAACCGTCCGTCGCAGTTCAACGCGCTGTCCGAGGCGCTGATGGACGCACTGCAGCGCGAGTTTGACGCGATTGCCGACGACCGATCGGTGCGCGTCGTCGTGCTGGGCGCCGCCGGCAAGGCGTTCTGCGCCGGGCACGACCTGCGCGAGATGCGCGCCGAGCCGTCGCACGACTACTACCGCACGCTGTTCGCGCAGTGCTCGCGGCTGATGACGACGATCCAGCGCATGCCGCAGCCGGTGATCGCGCGCGTGCAGGGCATCGCCACCGCGGCCGGATGCCAGCTCGTTGCCGCCTGCGATCTCGCCGTTGCCGTCGACAGCGCGCGCTTCGCGGTGTCGGGCGTCAATCTCGGGCTGTTCTGCTCGACACCGTCGGTGGCGCTGTCGCGCAACGTGCCGCGCAAGGCCGCATTCGAGATGCTGGTTACCGGCGAGTTCATCGACGCGCAGGCCGCGCTCGCGCGCGGCCTGGTCAATCGCGTCGTGCCGGCGGCCGAACTCGACGCGACGATCGACGCGCTGGCGAAGCTGATCGTCGCCAAGCCGCCCGAGGCGATCGCGATCGGCAAGGATCTGTTCTACCGCCAGCTCGAGATGGGCGTGGAGGGCGCGTATCAGCTCGCCGGTCAGACGATGGCGTGCAACATGATGGAACCGTCGGCGCTCGAGGGCGTGCAGGCCTTCATCGAGAAGCGCAAGCCGAACTGGAACTGAGGGCGAGCACCGAGGTCGAGCCCGAGCGGCATCCCGGCGGCCGCGAATGGCCGCATCCGGCCGTTTCGGCCGCGGAACGCCGCGGCCCGACTCCCTATAATCGTCGTTTCCTCCGCGAATTCCCACTGGTGAACCCCCGATGAAAATCCTCGTCCCCGTCAAGCGCGTGGTCGACTTCAACGTGAAGGTGCGCGTCAAGAGCGACCAGAGCGGCGTCGACATCGCCAACGTCAAGATGTCGATGAACCCCTTCGACGAGATCGCCGTCGAGGAAGCGGTGCGGCTGAAGGAGAAGGGCGTCGCCACCGAGATCATCGCGGTCTCCTGCGGCCCGCAGCAGTGCCAGGAGACGCTGCGCACTGCCATGGCCATTGGCGCCGACCGCGCGATCCTCGTGCAGACCGACGTCGAGCTGCAGCCGCTGGCCGTGGCCAAGCTGCTGAAGGCGCTGGTCGATCGCGAGCAGCCGCAACTCATCGTCCTTGGCAAGCAGGCGATCGACGATGATGCCAACCAGACCGGGCAGATGCTGGCAGCGTTGGCCGACCTGCCGCAGGCCACTTTCGCGTCGAAGCTCGAGGTCGCCGACGGCAAGGCGAAGGTCACGCGCGAAATCGACGGCGGACTCGAGACGATCTCCGTTTCGCTGCCGGCGGTGGTCACCACCGACCTTCGCCTGAACGAGCCGCGCTACGTCACGCTGCCGAACATCATGAAGGCGAAGAAGAAGACGCTCGACGTCGTCAAGCCTGAAGACCTCGGCGTCGATCCCGCACCGCGGCTGAAGACATTGAAGGTGAGCGAGCCGCCCGCGCGCAGCGCCGGCGTCAAGGTGCCCGACGTCGCCACGCTGGTGGCGAAGCTGAAGAACGAAGCCAAAGTGATCTGAAAGGGAACGACGACATGGCAGTTCTCGTACTGGCCGAACACGACAATGCGTCGCTGAAACCCAGCACGCTCAATACGATCGCCGCGGCAGGCAGGATCGGTGGCGACGTCACCGTGCTGGTTGCCGGCAGCGGTTGCGAAAACGCCGCGCAGGCCGCCGCGCAAGCCGCCGGCGTGAAGAAGGTGCTGCTCGCCGACGCGCCGCAACTGGAGCATCAGCTCGCCGAAAACGTCGCCGCGCAGGTGCTCGCATTGGCCGACGGCTACAGCCACATCCTCGCGCCGGCCACCGCCTTCGGCAAGAACGTGCTGCCGCGCGTGGCGGCGAAGCTCGACGTCGCACAGGTCTCGGACGTCATCGGCGTGGAGTCGCCCGACACCTTCACGCGTCCGATCTACGCCGGCAACGCGATCGCCACGGTGCAGAGCGCCGATCCGGTCAAGGTGATCACGGTGCGCACCACCGGCTTCGACGCGGTCGAAGCGAGCGGCAACCTGGCGCCGGTCGATCCGGTGCAGGCAGTGGCCGATTCCGGCACGTCGAGCTACGTCGGCAGCGAGATCGCACGCAGCGATCGGCCCGAGCTCACCGCCGCACGCGTTGTCGTGTCGGGCGGCCGCGGCCTGGGCAGCGCCGAGAACTTCAAGATGCTCGATCCGCTGGCCGACCGGCTGGGGGCCGCGCTCGGCGCCTCGCGCGCGGCGGTCGACGCGGGCTATGCGCCGAACGACTGGCAGGTCGGCCAGACCGGCAAGATCGTCGCTCCGCAGTTGTACATCGCGATCGGCATCTCGGGGGCGATCCAGCACCTGGCCGGCATGAAGGACAGCAAGGTCATCGTCGCGATCAACAAGGACGAGGAAGCGCCGATCTTCGGCGTCGCCGATTACGGCCTCGTCGGGGATCTGTTCGCGATCGTGCCGGAGCTGGTCAAGGAACTGGGCTGAACCGAACCCGCATTGCGCGCGGGCGCCGAGCGTGCGCCGCGCGCGAGGAGCCGTCATGGCGACATACCGTGCCCCGCTCGAAGACATGCTCTTCGTCCTCCGGCAACTCGCCGGCATCGACGAGCTCGCCGCGCTCCCTGATTTCGCCGACGCCGGCTACGACACCGCCCGTGCCGTGCTCGAGGAATGCGCGAAGTTCAACGAGGGTGTCGTCGCGCCGCTGAACCGCAGCGGTGACCTGCAACCCGCCACGCTCGACCACGGCGAGGTGAAGTCCTCTCCGGGCTTCGCCGAGGCATTCCGCGGTTTCGCCGAAGGCGGCTGGCAGGGCGTGCAGCATCCCGAGCAGTTCGGCGGACAGGGCTTGCCCAAGCTCGTCGCGACGCCGTGCATCGAGATGCTCAATTCGGCGAACCTGTCGTTCGCGCTGTGTCCGCTGCTCACCGACGGAGCGATCGAGGCGCTGCTCACCGCCGGCTCGCCCACGCAGCAGGCGCTGTACGTGCCGAACCTGATTTCCGGCGACTGGACCGGGACGATGAACCTCACCGAGCCGCAGGCGGGTTCCGACCTCGCGCTGGTGCGCACGAAGGCGGTGCCGCAGCCCGACGGCAGCTATCGCATCTTCGGCCAGAAGATTTTCATCACTTACGGCGAACACGACATGGCGAAGAACATCGTCCATCTCGTGCTCGCGCGAACGCCCGACGCACCGGAGGGCATCAAGGGCATCTCGCTGTTTGTCGTGCCGAAATACATGGTGGACGAGCAGGGCGAAAGCGGGAAGCGCAACGACGTCTGGTGCGCGTCGATCGAACACAAGCTCGGCATTTCGGCGAGCCCGACCGCAGTGCTGCTCTACGGCGACGACAAGGGCGAGGTCGGCGCCGGCGCGATCGGCTATCGCATCGGCGAAGAGAACCGCGGCCTCGAGTACATGTTCGTGATGATGAACGCCGCGCGTTTCGCCGTCGGCATCCAGGGCATTGCGGTGGCCGAACGCGCCTATCAGCAGGCGGTGGCCTACGCGAAGGAGCGCGTGCAGAGCCGCGACGTGGCGGGTTCGTCCGGGCCGGTCACGATCATCCACCACCCCGACGTGCGCCGTCTGCTGATGTCGATGCGTGCGCAAACCGAGGCCGCGCGCGCCCTGGCCTACGTGGCTGCGGCGCACTCCGATTGGGCGCATCACGCAACCGACGACGCCACGCGCGAGCAGCACCGGCGGCTTTACGAATACCTGGTTCCGATCGTCAAGGGCTGGTCCACCGAGATGTCGATCGAGGTCGCGTCGCTCGGCGTGCAGGTGCACGGCGGAATGGGCTTCATCGAGGAGACGGGCGCCGCGCAGTACTACCGCGATGCGCGCATCCTGACGATCTACGAAGGCACCACCGCGATCCAGGCGAATGACTTCGTCGGACGCAAGACGGTGCGCGACCGCGGCGCCGTTGCGCGACAGTTTCTCGAGCAGGTCCGCGAAACCGAGCAGGCGCTCGAGGAGCGCGGCGGCGACGATCTCGTCGCGATCGCCGCCCGTTTGCGCACCGGGCGCGAGGCGCTCTCACGGGCGGTCGACTACGTCGTCGACACCTTCGGCGACGATGTGCGCTCGGTGTTCGCCGGCAGCGTTCCGTACCTGAAGCTCGCCGGTGTCGTGCTGTGCGGCTGGCAGATGGCCCGCGCCGCCTCGAAGGCGCAGGCGATGCGCAGCGCCGGCGTCGGCGATGCGCGCTTCCTCGACGCGAAGATCACGACGGCGCGCTTCTACGCCGATCACATCCTGGTGCAGGCCCCGGGAATCGCCGACACCATCGTCGAAGGCGCGCGCGGCGTGCTCGCGCTGCCCGAATCCGCGTTCTGATCTCCTTTTCGCCGGCTTCCGCATATACTGTATGTGCTTACAGTATTCCGGGAGCCGCGCATGTCGCCGGGATCTCCAGCACCGCGCAACACCCCGCCGCGCGGACGCGGCGCCGTCTCCAATCCGCAGAACCGCTTCGAGGCTGCCCGCCGCGAAAGCTTCGACGACGGCTGGACCGACGACGAGACCGGCCCTGACGAAGCGGTGCTGCGCACCGAGGTCTTCGAGGAGCGTACCCGCTCGCTGATCACCCGCAACGATTCGCCCGACGTTCCCTTCGATCGCTCGATCAATCCGTATCGCGGTTGCGAGCATGGCTGCATCTACTGCTATGCACGCCCGAACCACGGCTACGCCGGCCTGTCGGCGGGGCTCGATTTCGAGTCGAAGATCTTCGTCAAGGTCGACGCCGCCGAGCGGTTGCGCGCCGAACTGTCCGCGCCTGGGTATCGCTGCGCGCCGATCGCGATCGGCACGGCCACCGACGCGTGGCAGCCGATCGAACGCCATCGGCGGATCACGCGCGCGATCGTCGAGGTGCTGCACGCGCACCGGCACCCGTTCAGCGTGCTGACCAAGTCGTCGCTGGTCGAGCGCGACATCGACCTGCTCGCGCCGATGGCGCGCGACGGACTGGTCAGCGTCTCGCTCACGCTCACCACGCTCGATCCCGATCTGGCGCGACGCTGGGAACCGCGCGCTGCGGCGCCCTGGCGCCGGCTGCAGACGATGCGCCGGTTGCACGAAGCGGGCATCCCGGTGGGGGTATCGCTCGCGCCGATCGCGCCGTTCCTGAACGAGCCCGAGATCGAGCGCGTCCTCGCCGCCGCCCGCGAAGCCGGCGCCCGGCGCGCGTTCTACGCGCTGCTCCGCCTGCCGCACGAGTTGCGCGGGCTCTTCGTCGACTGGCTCGCCGAGCACTATCCACAGCGCGCGACGCGCGTGCTGGCCCGGCTGAGCGAGTTGCACAAGGGGAAGGGCGCATCGCCGGGGCGAGAGCGCATTTGCGCGCGCCTGGGCGGAGAGGGGCCCTGGGCCGAGTTGGTGAAACTGCGCTTCGAGATGGCGCTGCGTCGGCTCGGCTACGAGCACGATCGGCTCGCGCTTCGCACCGACCTCTTTCGCCGCGAACCGCAGGCCGCGCAGCTCGGCTTGTTCTAAGCGCGTGTGCGCCGCATCGTCGCCCGGCCGTTCTGCGCTAGAATGTGCGGTTTTTCGCCCCTCCCCAAGGAAATCGGAACATGGTTGTCATCCGCCTGACGCGCGGTGGTGCCAAGAAGCGCCCCTTCTATCACATCGTCGCGGCGGACAAACGCAGCCGGCGCGACGGCGAATTCATCGAGCGCCTCGGGTTTTACAACCCGATCGCCGCCGGCAACGAGCCCGGACTCAAGCTGGCGGTCGAGCGCCTCGAATACTGGAAACAGCAGGGCGCGGCGTTGTCGCCGACGGTCGCGCGTCTCGCGCGTGGCTACGCCCCCGAGCAAGCGCCCGCCGCCTGAGTCCGGCTCGGCAGCGCCGGTCCCGCCTGCCGATCCGGTCCTCGTCGGTCGCATCGCCGGTGCCTGGGGCGTGCACGGCTGGGTGCGTGTCGTTCCCTTCAACGACCCCCGTCTCTCGCTGCTGCTGCGCCTGCCGGTTTGGTATTTGCACGCCCCCGGCGGGGCTGCCTTGCGCGCCCCCGGCGGGGCTGCGCCATCCGTCGCCGGATGGCGCGCCGTCGAAATCGAGCGGGCCCGGGCCCACGGTGCCGACGAGATCGTCGCCAAGCTCGCCGGCATCGACGACCGCGATGCAGCGCTCGGCCTCGAGGGCTTCGAACTCTTTCTTGAACGAGAGCGTTTCCCGGAGCCGACGGCCGACGAGGTCTACTGGGCCGACCTCATCGGCTGCGCGGTGCTCGACCCGGACGGCGACCCGCTCGGCACGATCGTCGCCATCGAGGACCATCCCGCGCATCCGGTGATGCGCCTGTCCGACGAAGGCCACGAGCGTCTCGTGCCGCTCGTGCCCGAATTTATCCGCTCGGTCGACGTCGCGGCGCGAACCGTCGTCGCCGATTGGCGTCGCGACTGGTGATCGTGCGCTTCGACGCGATCACGTTGTTCCCCGCGATGTTTGACGCGATCACGCGCTTCGGCATCACGTCGCGCGCGCACGAGCGCGGATTGTGGTCGCTGGCCTGCTGGAATCCGCGCGATTTCGCCACCGATGCCTACCGCAGCGTCGACGACCGCCCGTACGGCGGTGGCCCGGGCATGGTCATGCTCGCGCAACCGCTGGCGGCGGCGATCGAAGCGGCGCGCGCCGACGGGCCGGACGATCGACCGGTGATCGCGCTGTCGCCGCAGGGCCGGCCACTGGACGACGCGCGCGTGCGTGCGCTCGCGCGCTCGTCCGGCGCCATTCTCGTTGCCGGTCGCTACGAGGCGATCGACCAGCGACTGCTCGACCGCCGCGTGGACGAGGAAATCGCCGTCGGCGAGTTCGTCGTCTCGGGCGGCGAACTGCCCGCGATGATGCTGATCGATGCGGTGGTGCGCCTGTTGCCCGGCGCAATGAACGACGAGCGATCCCCCGTCCAGGAATCCTTCGCCGACGGACTGCTCGATCACCCGCAGTACACACGTCCCGAAGTGTTCGAGGGCGAGCCGGTGCCGGCCGTGCTGATGTCGGGGCACCACGCGCAGATCGCGCGGTGGCGCCGGGAGCAGGCGCTGCTCGCGACGCAGCGCAAGCGACCCGATCTCATCGAGCGCGCGCGGGCGCAGGGAAAGCTCGACGCGCAGGACGAGCGCATCCTGGGCGCAGCGTCGCTGGCGCCGCCCCGGAGTACAGGCTAGAATCTCGGGTTTTCCGTCCTCTGCGCGCAGTTCTCCTGGCGGCCTCGGCCGCGGAGACCCACAGCGCACGTGCATGGGCACGTGCCGACGAAAAGATCGGGCGCGACACGACGGCCAGGAGATCCCGATGGACCTTATCCGACAACTCGAGCAGGAAGAAATCGACCGGCTCGGCAAGACGATTCCCTCCTTCGCACCCGGCGACACCGTGGTCGTCAGCGTCAACGTCGTCGAGGGCACGCGCAAGCGGGTGCAGGCGTACGAAGGCGTGGTTATCGCGATCCGCAACCGCGGGCTCAATTCCTCGTTCATCGTCCGCAAGATCTCCTCGGGCGAAGGCGTCGAGCGCACCTTCCAGCTGTATTCGCCGCTGATCTCCGGCATCGAGGTCAAGCGCCGCGGCGACGTGCGCCGCGCCAAGCTCTACTACCTGCGCGAGCGCTCCGGCAAGTCGGCGCGCATCAAGGAAAAGCTGCCCGGCCGTTCCCCGCGGGCGGGCGCCGCGCGCAGCTGAGCGCGAAGCCGGGCGCGCGGGGGAGGGCGCATGCCGCGCGAGCCGGTTGCGCCCCTTCCGTCCTTCGACCCGCGCGCGCTGCCTGCCTTCGAGGCGCACGACGGCCTGCCGCCGGTTCCGCCCGAGCGGCTGAGCGAGCCGGCGCTGCGCGAGCGTTTCGCCAATCCGCCGCGCTGGAAACCCGAGCAGACCGACGACCGATTCCGCATCGATCGCGGCGACCCGCGCGCGGCGGCGGTGCTGGTTCCGATCATCATGCGTGCGCAGAGCGCCACGCTGCTGCTGACGCAGCGCACGTGGAACCTGCGCCATCACTCGGGCCAGGTCGCCTTTCCCGGCGGCCGACTGGAGAGCACGGACGCGTCGCCGGTGGCTGCGGCGCTGCGCGAGGCGAACGAAGAGATCGGCCTGGAACCGACGCGCGTGGAGGTGATCGGACCGCTGCCCGAGTACCTCACCGGCACCGGGTTCCTCGTCACGCCGATCGTCGGACTGCTGCACCCGGGCTTCGCGCTGCATCCCGATCCGTCCGAAGTCGCCGACGTGTTCGAGGTGCCGCTCGATTTCCTGATGAATCCCCGCCATCATCAGCGTCGCAGCATACGCATCGAAGGCGGCGCCGAGCGCACGTTCTTCACGATGCCGTATCGCGTGCCGGGCGAAGCCGAAGAGCGGTTCATCTGGGGCGCGACCGCGGCGATGCTGCGCAACCTGTATCGGCTGCTGATCGCCTGAGTACCGGCGCGGCAGCGAGCCACACGAACGCATGGGCTTTATCGCGCTGATCTTCACGCTGCTCATCGAGCAGGGCCGACCGCTCGGTGCGGGCAACCCGGCGCATCGCGCCGCGATGGCCGTTGCCGATTTCGTCCGTGCCAACACCGACGCAGGCGAGCGCCAGTACGGCATCCTCGGCTGGTTGCTGGTGGTCGGCGCGGCGGTTCTCGGCGCAGCGCTGCTCCAGTGGCTGGCGTCGGCCCTGCATCCGCTCGCCGTATTCGTCGTGCACGTGGCAGTGCTGTACCTGACGATCGGCTTCCGCCAGTTCAGTCACGCATTCACCGAAATCCAGGTAGCGCTGGCCGCCGACGACCCCGCCGGCGCGCGCAGCGTGCTCGACCGCTGGCTCGGCCGCGTCGACGCCGACGATTCGATCGAGCGCGCGGTGCGCGACGCGTCGGTGCAGGGCGTGTGCCGAGAGGCAATTGCCGGAGCGCTTGTCGCGGCGCACCGTCACGTCTTCGGCCCGTTGTTCTGGTACATCCTGCTGCCGGGCGTCGTCGGCCCGGTGCTCTACCGCGTCGCCGAGCTCCTCGCCCGCCGATGGGCGCACCCGGTCGTCGAAGGCGCTGCACAGGTCGAAGAGCCATACGGCGTGTTCGCCGACCGCGCGTTCCGCGTCCTCGACTGGCTGCCTGCCCGGCTCTCCGCCGCCGGCTTCGCGGTGGTCGGCAACTTCGAGGATGCCGTCTACTGCTGGCGTGGCGCCGTCGCGTCCGGCACGGCGAACGACTCGCGCGCGTTGCTGCTCGCGTCCGGCGGCGGCGCGCTCGGCCTGCGCATCGCCGAACCCGTGCTCGAAGCGCGCTGGGCGGCCGGCGACCAGGGCTTCGAGTGGCCCGGCGCCGAGCCCGACGCCGGCGCGCTGCGCAGCGCCGTCGGCCTCGTCTGGCGCTCGGTCGTGCTGTGGATCAGCCTGTTCGCGATGGTGACGATCGCCGCGTGGCTCGGGAGATAGGGAAGGGTCCCTTCACCCTTCACTGGCTTCGATCAGCAGAAAGAGCCGATACCGCAACGCGTCGATCTCGCCGTGTTGCGCGGCCTCGCGAATCGCGCAGCCGGGCTCGTCCCGATGCGTGCAGTCGTTGAAGCGGCAGCGGCCGATCAGCGGCACGAACTCGCGCATTGCGTGCAGCCGCTGCGAATGCGACAGGTGGTTCAGGCCATAGGTCTGGAAGCCGGGCGTGTCGACGATGTGCGCGTCGGTTGCGGTGTGGGTCGGCACGTCGAACAGGCGGCTGAAGGTGGTCGTGTGCCGGCCGGTGCCGAGCGCCTGCGAGATTTCGTTCGTGCGCGCCTGCGCGTCGGGCACGAGCGCGTTGACGAGCGTGGACTTGCCCATTCCCGATTCGCCGAGCAGTACCGTCGTATGTGCGGCCAGCCAGCCGCCCAGTGCCGAGCGCGTCGCGGATGCATCGGTCAATGCGCTCACTTCGAAGACGGGGTAGTGCAGCGCGCGATAGACGGCCATGCGCGCCGCGATCGCTTCGCGTGCTGCAGGACGGTCCGCCTTGTTGGCGACGATCGCCGGCTCGATGCCCGCGGTCTCGATCGCGATCAGCATGCGCATCAGCAGCTCTTCGGAGAACGGCGGCTCGCCGGCGACGACCACTGCCGCGCGTCCCGCATTGGCCGCGATCAGCCGCGTGCGCCACGCGTCGCTTCGCTGCAGCAGCGTCGTTCGCGCGTGCAGCGATTCGATGACCGCCTGCCCGACGCCGAGCGCGCGCAGTTCGACCTCGTCGCCGACACACAGGTCGGTGCGCTTGCCGCGCGTGACCGCGAGGCACTCGTCTGCCGAGCGTCCGCGCACCCAGTAATGTCGCCCGAAGCTGGCGAGAATGCGCCCCGGCTCGGTGCCCGCGGCAGCCGCCCCCGTGGCGCCGGGAGGATCAGTTGCCGCTTCGTCCGAAGACGGCATCGGTCTTGGCTGCGCAGATGAAGTCGTTCTCCGAAATGCCGCCCACCGAATGCGTGGCGAAGCGCACCGTGCACCGGTTGTATTCGACGACGAGCTCCGGATGGTGGTCCTCGCCGTGCACCATCCAGACAAGGCCGTTCACGAACGCGATCGTCTCGTAGTAGTCGCCGAAGGCGAAGCCGCGTTCGATCGCGCCTTCGCGCTGGCTCCAGCCGGGCAACTCGGACAACTGCGCGTCGATCTCGGTCTGCGACCACGCGCCGCCCGACAGCGGCCGTGAACTGCGTGCGAGCAATTCGGCGCGGGACATCGGTTCTCTCATCGAAGACCTCCAGCGCGGATCAGGCGGAAGAGAGCTCGCCGAGCCGGCCGATGCGCTGCGACGCCGGCGGGTGCGAGTCGTAGAACGCCGAGTGGACCGGATCGGGGGTGAGTGTTGATGCATTGTCCTTGTACAGCTTGACCAGGGCGGCGGCGAGGTCCTGCGCGCGTGCGTGCCTCGCGGCGAAGGCGTCGGCTTCGAACTCGTGGCGTCGCGATACCGCGGAGAACAGCGGTTGCAGCAGGAAGGTGAACACAGGCATCACCAGCAGGAACAGCACGAGCGCGACAGCGTCGAGATCGCCGATGCCCGGCGACACGCCGAGTCCTTCGAAGAACCACGCCTGCCGCGACAGCCAGCCGAGCAGCCACAGCCCGGCGAGGCTGGCGGCGAACATCAGCGCGATCCGCTTCTGCACGTGGCGTCGCTCGTAGTGGCCGAGTTCGTGCGCGAGCACCGCTTCGATCTCGGGCGGTTCGAGGCGCGAGACCAGCGTGTCGAAGAAGACGATGCGCTTGGCGCGGCCCAGTCCCGTGAAATAGGCGTTGCCGTGCGCCGAGCGCCGGCTGCCGTCCATCACGAAGAGTCCCTTCGACGCAAATCCGCAGCGCGCGAGCAGCGCCTCGACGCGATGTCGCAGCTCGCCCTGGGGCAGCGGCTCGAAGCGATTGAACAGCGGCGCGATGACGGTGGGGTAGAGCACCAGCACGCCCACGTTGAACACGGCCCAGGCGATCCACACCCACAGCCACCACCAGCTGCCGCTGCTGCGCATCAGCCACAGCACGAGGGCGAGCAGCGGCAGCCCGAGTACGGCCGCCACCGCGGCCGCCTTCGCGGCATCGGCAAAGAACAGGCCCGGCGTCATCCGGTTGAAGCCGAAGCGCTGCTCGATGCGGAATTGCCGCGCCCATGCGAACGGCAACTCGAGCAGCGCGGAGATCGTGAACACCACGGCGACGAAGGCCATCGAGCGCAGGAAAGAGGACGCGGGCAGCAGCGACTCGAGTGCGCCAAGCAGGAGCTGCAGGCCGCCGAACAGCGTGAAGCCGACCAGCACGAGCGCGCCGAACACGGACTCGACGATCGACAGTTGCGTGCGCGCGATCGTGTAGGACGCGGCACGTCGGTGCGCGGCCAGGTCGATGCGCGAGGCGAAGCCGGCGGGAACCGAATCGCGATGCCCGGCGACGTGCCGGATCTGCCGCGTCGCCAGCCACAGCTTCGTCGCCACCGAAGCGAGCAGTGCGACTGCGAAAACCAGCGTGAAGGCCTGCGATGTCAAGGGGGAAACCCGGGGGGAAACGCTATGCGAGAATCGACCGAAGGAGAAAAAAATTATGTCACAGCGTCCGGAGGCCCCTGCGCCTTCACCCGACGAATCGAGGCTCATCTGGATCGACCTCGAAATGACGGGCCTGAGTCCTTCCGTCGATCGCATCATCGAAGCCGCGGTCGTCGTCACCGATGCGCAACTCGCAGTCGTTGCGCACAGCGAATCCTACGCCGTGCATCAGCCGCGCGCCGTGCTCGACGCGATGGACCAGTGGAACCGCTCGACGCATGCGCGCACCGGTCTCGTCGAGCGCGTGCTCGCGTCGCCGTACACCGAAGCGGAGGTCGAGCGCCGACTGCTCGACTTCATCTCCACCTGGGTGCCGGCGAACTGCTCGCCGATGTGCGGCAACTCGATCTGCCAGGATCGCCGCTTCCTCGCGCGCTACATGCCGCAGCTCGAATCGCACTTCCACTACCGCAACCTCGACGTCAGCACGTTGAAGGAGTTGTGCCGCCGCTGGCGCCCGGAGATCGCGAAGGGATTCTCGAAGAAGAGCGATCACACCGCCCTGGCCGATGCGCTGCTGTCGATCGATGAGCTGCGCTACTACCGGCAGCACTTCCTGGTCAGCGCCCCGGCTGCCTGAGGCGGTCGGCGCCGGCGGGCGCTTCGCCGGCGCGCCGGTACAGCAGGAAGCGCTCGTTGCGGTCGCTGCGACGCCTGCCTTCCCACAGCAGATCCAAGCCGGGGCGAGGGCCGGGGTCTGTTCGCGCCATCGGCCCGTCGTCCTGCACCAGCAGCCAGCGGCAGCGCGCGCCCGGTTCGCCGAAAGGCAGGTTCGCGAAGTAGTACAAGCTCGCGCGCGCCGCGCGTTCGACATTGTCGGCGACCACGCAGTCGCCGGCGCGCGCATCGCCCGCGTCGAAGGCACGGCGAACTTCGGTCGACAGATCGCGATAGGTGTTCCGCTCGTTGAAGACCGGCAACCACAGCGTCATCAGCAGGAACCACGCGAGCACGACGCCGCCGCACGAGAGCACCATCGGGCGCCAGATCATCGGCGGTTGGCGCGAGACGCGCCAGCGCACCAGCAGCAGCCACGCGGCGGTAGCCGCGACGCCGAGGACGACTTCGCCGAAGACGCCCTCCGGAAGGAAGCCGGGCGCCATCTGCCGCATGCGGAACGCCATGCGCGGCGGAAAGCCGGTCATCAGCGCGATCCAGTAGGCCCAGATCACGACGCTGAACAGCGTGAAACTGGTGACGGCGAACCAGTCGATCAGGTTGACGATGCCGCGCTTGAGCGTGGGCACCCCGACGGCGGCGAGCATCGCCAGTGGCACGGTGGCCGGCAACAGCCAGCCTTCTGCGCCGTTGGGCGCGAGCAGCGCCCGCAGCACCAGCGCGAGCGCGGCCAGCGCCGGTAGCGCGACGGCGGGTTCGCTCCATCGTCCGCGCCAGCGGTACGCGGCCCACAAGGCCACCGGCCATGCAGGCCAATAGAACCAGGGCGCGGTCTGCGCGAAATAGGCGAGCGCGTCGATCGTCGGGCCGGACAGCGCCTCCACGTTCCACCCGAGCCAGCCGGCCAGATGCTCGCGCCCGGGTAGTGAGCGCGACAGCGCCCACGGCCACGGCAGCGCGAGCACGACTGCGGCGCCGACGGCGAAGACGAGCATGCGGCGCCCGATGAGCCGAAACGACGGGCTCGCCAGCGGCAGCGCCACGAGAACGACGAGCAGCGCACCCGCGTGTCCGACGCCGCGCGTGAGCAGGCTCGCGGCGATGGCTGCCCCGGCCAGCGCGCCCCCGATCGCCGGACGCTCGAGCGCCTGCGCGCAGCCGAACAGGAACAACGCGATCCAGGCGAACTGCGCCGGCTCGGCGGTGGTTTCGTGCATGCGCAGCAGCAGGCCGAAGGTGGCCATCAGGACCAGCAGCCCGGTGTCCGCGATCGCCCGACCGTAGTCGGTGCGCGAGGCCGATGCCCCGAACGGGTCGGAGGGCTGAACGCCCTGGCGGCGCGCCAGCGCATAGATCGCGTACCAGACGAGCACCAGCCCGATCGCCAGCGTCGCCAGCACCGCCGCTCGAACGGCGGCGTGCTCGCCGAACAGGGCTTGCGTCGCGCGTCCGAAGGCGGCGGCGATCCAGAACGGAAGCGGCCCCTCGGTGACCACCGGCTGGCCGGCGATGTTGGGCATCAGCCAGTCGGCGGAATCGCCTCGGATCATCGTCAATGCGACGCCGAAGCCGGCGGCGTCGAGCTTGCGCCACGGGTCGCGCGCAACGAATCCGGGCACCGCGTACAGCGCGCAGACCAGCAGCAGCCCCCAGCGCGGCAGCTTGCCCGCCTGCAACTCGGTGACGATGAACGGTCTCATCGACGACAGCGAAAAAAAAGGCAGCCGAAGCTGCCTGTGTGCGCGACGCCCGGCTTACTTGCCGCTGCGCGCGAATTTCTGCCGGAACTTCTCGACGCGTCCGGTTTCGATGATGCGCTGTTGCGCACCCGTGTAGAACGGATGCGATTCGGAAGTGACGTCGAGCTTGAACAACGGGTATTCCTTGCCGTCGTCCATCTTGATCTTCTCGCGCGTGCCGACCGTGGAGCGCGTGACGAACTTGAAGCCGTTCGCCATGTCCATGAAGACGACTTCGCGGTATTCGGGGTGGATGCCCTGTTTCATGTTCGGGTCCGTAGCAGGGGCAAAGCCAGTGCAGGGGAAAGCCGCTGATTATAGCGGATCAGACGCCGCGGCGCATCATTTCGAAGAATTCCTGGTTGCTCTTCGTCTGGCGGACCTTGTCGAGCAGGAACTCCATCGCCTCGAGCTCGTCCATGTCGTGCAGCAGCTTCCTCAGGATCCAGATCTTCTGCAGCACCTCGGGCTTGATCAGCAACTCCTCGCGCCGCGTGCCCGAGCGGTTGATGTCGATGGCCGGATAGACGCGCTTTTCCATCATGCGCCGGTTCAGGTGCAGCTCCATGTTGCCGGTGCCCTTGAACTCCTCGTAGATCACCTCGTCCATCCGGCTGCCGGTGTCGATCAGCGCGGTGGCAATGATGGTGAGCGAGCCGCCTTCCTCGATGTTGCGCGCCGCGCCGAAGAAGCGCTTCGGGCGCTGCAGCGCGTTGGCGTCGACGCCGCCGGTGAGCACCTTGCCCGAGGCGGGAACCACCGTGTTGTAGGCGCGCGCCAGTCGCGTGATCGAGTCAAGCAGGATGACGACGTCGCGCTTGTGCTCGACGAGGCGCTTGGCCTTTTCGATCACCATCTCGGCGACCTGCACGTGGCGCGTAGCCGGCTCGTCGAAGGTGGAGGCGACGACCTCGCCGCGAACCGAGCGCGTCATCTCGGTGACTTCCTCGGGCCGCTCGTCGATCAGCAGCACGATCAGAACGACGTCGGGGTGGTTCGTCGTGATCGCGTGCGCCATGTGCTGCATCAGCACGGTCTTGCCGGCCTTCGGCGGGGCGACGATGAGCCCGCGCTGCCCCTTGCCGATCGGCGCGATCATGTCGATGATCCGGCCGGTGATGTTCTCCTCGGACTTGATCTCGCGCTCGAGCACCATCGGCTTGCTCGGATGCAGCGGCGTGAGGTTCTCGAACAGGATCTTGTTCTTGCTCGCCTCGGGCGGCTCGCCGTTGATCTTGTCGACCTTCACCAGCGCGAAATAGCGCTCGCCTTCCTTCGGCGTGCGCACCTCGCCCTCGATCGAGTCGCCGGTGTGCAGGTTGAAGCGCCGGATCTGCGACGGCGAGATGTAGATGTCGTCGGTGCTCGCGAGATACGACGTCTCGGGCGAGCGCAGGAAGCCGAAGCCGTCGGGCAGCACCTCGAGGCAGCCGTCGCCGAAGATCGTCTCGCCGGTTCGCGCCTTGCGCTTCAGGATGGCGAACATCAGCTCCTGCTTGCGCATGCGCTGAGGGTTCTCGATTTCGAGGGCGGTTGCCATCTCGATCAGCTGCGAAACGTGCAGCGACTTCAGTTCGGACAGGTGCATCGGGCTGGTTCTCCCCGCAGGGAAGCTGGCTGGAACGCGTGCGACGACGGACGAGCGCGAGCGGCTTGGGCCGCAGGAATCGACAACGTGTCGGAGGGTCGGGCCGGGAGGGCCCTGGAAAGGCGGGGGAGGGGTCGACGTGGGGATTTCGCGTCGCGCCTTGCCTCGGGCGCCTCGCGCCGCGAGAAGGCGGGCATCACGGCCGCACCTCAACGGGCGGCCGTGAGCTTACACCCGATCAGAGGTTGGTGTCCAGAAACGACGAGAGTTGCGACTTCGACAACGCACCGACTTTCGTTGCGACGACTTCGCCGCCGCGAAACAGCATCAGCGTGGGGATGCCGCGGATGCCGTATTTCGACGGCGTGGACTGGTTCTCGTCGACGTTCATCTTCGCGACGCGAACCTTGCCTTCGTACTCGCGCGACACCTCGTCGAGGATCGGCGCGATCATCTTGCACGGGCCGCACCATTCGGCCCAGTAATCGACGAGCACCGCCCCTTCGGCCTGCAGGACGTCCTGCTCGAACGATGCGTCGGATACGTGCTGGATCGCCATTCTCCCTCCTGGATTGCGACGCCTCGGCAGCGACGGCGCCCTTCGATCAATGGTACACGCGCACGTCGTCGCTCGGTGCGCTGCGCGCCGCTGCTAGAATCGGCGCGGGCGGGCCTCCCCGCAGTGCGGCGTGGTCAATCTGGTCAGGTCCGGAAGGAAGCAGCCACAGCCATTTCCCGCGCGTGCCGGGGTTCCGGCTCGCCCACCCGACTCGCTTCCGGCGAGCTTCACCCGAACCGCGCGCTTCGTCCGATCGCGTTCCCGACATGACCCATCTCGCGCTGGCTCGCAAATGGCGACCCCGGGATTTCGATTCCCTGGTCGGACAGGAGCACGTCGTGCGCGCGCTGTCGCATGCGCTCGACACCGGCCGGCTGCATCACGCCTACCTGTTCACCGGCACGCGTGGCGTCGGCAAGACGACGATCGCGCGCATCCTCGCCAAGGCGCTGAACTGCGAGCGCGGCGTGCAGTCGCGCCCGTGCGGGGTGTGCGAGGCGTGCACCGGCATCGATGCCGGTCGCTTCGTCGATTGCATCGAGCTCGATGCGGCGTCGAACCGCGGCGTAGACGAGATGACGCAGCTGCTCGAGAACGCGGTGTACGCGCCCACCGCCGGCCGCTACAAGGTCTACGTCATCGACGAAGTCCACATGCTGTCGCCGCACGCGTTCAACGCGATGCTCAAGACGCTCGAGGAACCGCCCCCGCACGTCGTGTTCGTGCTCGCCACCACCGATCCGCAGCGCGTTCCCGTCACGGTGCTGTCGCGCTGCCTGCAGTTCAACCTGAAGAACATGCCGGCCCCCGCGATCGCCGGGCATCTGGCGACGATCCTCGAGGCCGAGCGCGTCGAGCACGACGCGGGCGCGCTCGATCGCATCGGCCGCGCCGCGGCGGGCAGCATGCGCGATGCGCTGTCGCTGCTCGACCAGGCGATCGCCTTCGGCGCGGGCAGCGTGCGCGAGACCGAGGTGCGCGAGATGCTCGGCGTAGTCGACGCCGGCTGGCTCGTTCGCATCCTCGACGCGATGGTCGCAGGCGAAGGACGCACGCTCGTCGACATCGCCGATTCGATGCTCACGGCGAACGCGCCGTTCGAGCGCGCGCTCTCCGACTTCGCGCAGCTCCTGCAGCGCATCGCGCTCGCACAGGTCGGCGCGCTCGGCGACGCCGACGACCCGGAGACGCTGCAGCGTTTCGCGCGATCGATCGCGGCCGAAGACCTGCAGGTCTATTACCAGATCGTCACGCACGGAGCGCGCGAACTGGCGCTGGCGCCCGATGCGCATACCGGCTTCACGATGGTGCTGCTGCGCCTGCTGGCGTTCCGGCCGTCTTCAGCGCCTGCGTCGTCGCGGCCGACCGATGCCGCGCCGGCGGCGTCTCGAGCAGCGGCCAACGCTGGCGCGGCCGCGCTGTCGAGCGCGGCGCCGGCTGCGCGCGCTGCGTCGCCGGTCGCGGCCGCGCGTGCCGCATCGCCGTCGGTTGCGCGTGCCGCATCGCAGTCGGTCGAGCGCTCCGCGTCGGCGCCGGCCGCGCGCATCACGTCGACGCCGGCCGAGGCGTCGTCGGTCGCGGCGTCGTCGGCCGCGCCCCCCGACGCGCCGTCGTTCGACGGCGACTGGCCGCGGCTCGCCGCGCGCCTCGACGTCAGCGGTTTCGTTCGGCAGTTCATGGAGCAGAGCGAACTTCTCGCGGCTGACGGATTGCGGCTGCGCGTACGCGTGCCGATCCGCCCGCTCGCGGAACCCGGTACGGTACGTCGCGTGCGCGAGGCGCTCGCCACGCATTTCGGCGCCGACGTGCGCCTGGACGTCGAGGTCGGGCGCGTGCAGGGAAAGACCGCGGCCGGCGTCTCGGCGCAGCAACGCGCCGACCGCCAGGCGCAGGCGCAGGCGGCGATCGAGTCCGATCCCTTCGTGCGCACGTTGATCGACGAGTTCGACGGCGCGATCGTGCCGGGTTCGGTGCGCCCGCGCGAGCGTCGACAGACCCCAGGAGAAAGCGAATGATGAAAGGACAGCTTGCGGGCCTGATGAAGCAGGCCCAGCAGATGCAGGAGAACATGAAGAAGGCGCAGGAGCAGCTCGCGCAGATCGAAGTCGAGGGCCAATCGGGCGCCGGCCTCGTGAAGGTGACGATCACCTGCCGCAACGACGTCAAGCGCATCGCGATCGATCCGACGCTGTTCGAAGAGGACAAGGACATGCTCGAGGACCTGCTCGTCGCGGCGATGAACGATGCGCTGCGCAAGGCCGAGCAGACCGCCTCCGAGAAGATGGGCGCGATGACGGCGGGCATGCCGCTGCCGCCCGGCTTCAAGATGCCGTTCTGAGGGCGCCGCTGCACGCAGGGTTCGCGCGATGAAGCAGCCGGCGCCGCTCGATGCGCTTACCGCCGCCCTGCGCCGGTTGCCCGGCGTGGGCGCGCGCACCGCGCAACGCTTCGCCTACCACCTGCTGCAGCACGATCGCGACGGCGCCGCGCAGCTCGCGCAAGCGCTCGCGCAGGCGTGCGCGCGCATCCGCCACTGCGCGCGCTGCAACACCTTCACGGAACTCGAGGTCTGCGAGACCTGCTCGTCGCCGCGCCGCGACCCGTCGCTGCTGTGCGTGGTCGAGACGCCGGCCGACCAGCTGACGATCGAGCAGACGCTCAGCTACCGCGGCCTCTACTTCGTGCTGATGGGGCGCCTGTCGCCGCTCGACGGGATCGGGCCGCGCCAGATCGGGCTCGAGCGGTTGCTCGAGCGCGCCGGCGACGGCGTCGTGCGCGAGGTGATCCTCGCGACGAACTTCACGCAGGAAGGCGAGGCCACCGCCCACTACATCGGCGAACTGCTGCGCGCGCGCGGCCTCGCGGTCACGCGCCTGGCGCGCGGCGTGCCGGTGGGCAGCGAGCTCGAGTACGTCGATCCGAGTACGGTGGCGCAGGCGCTGCGCGATCGTCGATCGGTAGCCGAAGACGACGCGCGCGGAGGTACGACGACGTGACCGATCAGGCGAGGCGCGATGCGCAGCCCGATGCTGCGCCCGCGGACGCGAAGCGCGGTCCGCTCGCCGGCCTGCGCGTGCTCGAGCTCGGCCAGCTCATCGCCGGCCCGTTCGCCGGTCGCATGCTTGCCGATTTCGGCGCCGACGTGATCAAGGTCGAGCCGCCGGCGCGCGCCGGCGCCGAGGGGGGCGATCCGCTGCGCAAGTGGCGCAAGCTGTACCCCGACGACGCGAGCGGCACCTCGCTGTGGTGGTACGTGCAGGCGCGCAACAAGCGTTCGATCACGCTGGACCTGCGACATGCCGAGGGCCAGCACATCGCGCGCGAGCTCGCCGCGCGCAGCGACATCGTCATCGAGAACTTCCGACCGGGCGCGCTGGAGAAATGGGGCCTGGGCTACGAAGACCTGGCCAAGGCCAACTCGGCGCTGGTCCTGCTGCGGCTCTCCGGGTACGGGCAGACCGGCCCGTACCGCGACCGCCCCGGCTTCGGCGCGATCGCCGAGTCGATGGGCGGGATGCGCTACGTCACCGGCTTTCCCGATCGTCCGCCGGTGCGCTTGAACCTGTCGATCGGCGATTCGCTCGCCGCGCTGCACGGCCTGATCGGCGTGCTGATGGCGCTGCACCACCGGCGCGAGACGGGCCGTGGACAGGTGGTCGACGTCGCGCTGTACGAAGCGGTGTTCAACCTGATGGAGAGCACGCTGCCCGAGTACGACCGCTACGGCATCGTGCGTGAGCGCACCGGTACGAACCTCACCGGCATCGTGCCGTCGAACACCTACCCGACGGCCGACGGCCGGCACATCGTCATCGGCGGCAACGGCGATTCGATCTTCAAGCGGCTGATGCGCGCGATCGGCCGCGCCGATCTCGCCGACGATCCCACGCTGGCCGACAACGCCGGCCGCGCGGCACGCGCGCAGGAGATCGACGACGCGATCGCGCAGTGGACGTCGTCGCGGTCGCTGGATGAATCGCTGGCCGTGATGGCGAAGGCCGAGGTGCCGAGCGGTCGCATCTTCAGCGCGGCCGACATGGTCGACGACCCGCAGTACCTGGCGCGGTCGATGATCGAGCAGGCGGCGCTGCCCGACGGAACGCCGCTGGCGATTCCGGGCATCGTGCCGAAGTTCTCGGAGACGCCGGGCGGCACACGCTGGATGGGGCCGGCGCTCGGCGAGCACACGGCGCAGATACTCGGCGAGCTGGGCTACGACGACGAGGCGGTGGCGAAGCTGCGGGAGTCGGGCGTCGTTTGACGGACGAGCTTTCCTCGACGCCCGCTCGCCCCTGGACCCAGTCTGCGCTCCTGAAAACGTCTTGCCATCGACCGGATCGGTTAACCTGACGTCCACCCGCATGAAGTGGCCCGCAAGACGACGCGGCCCCCTGAGGAGACCCGAAATGCGCAGACGCTTTCTCGCTTGCACGCTCGCCGCTACCGCACTTGCCGTCGTGCCCTTCGGCCTGCAGGCGCAGGGCAAGCCCGAGAAGCCGAAGCTCACGATCGCCGTCGGCGGCAAGGCGGCGTTCTACTACCTGCCGCTGACGATCGCCGAGCAGCTCGGCTACTTCAAGGAGCAGGGCCTGAACGTCGAGATCCTCGATTTCGCCGGCGGCTCGGCTGCGCTGCGCGCGGTCGTCGGCGGATCGGCCGACGTCGTCTCGGGCGCCTACGAGCACACGATCAGCCTGCAGGCCAGCAACCAGTACTTCAAGGCCTTCGTGCTGCAGGGGCGCGCGCCGCAGATCGCCGTCGGCGTCTCCACGAAAGCGAAGTACTCGTCGCCGGCCGACATGAAAGCCATGAAGATCGGCGTGTCGGCGCCCGGCTCGTCGACGAATATGGTCGCGAATTACTTCCTGTCGAGGCATGGGCTGAAGGCCTCCGACGTCTCGTATGTGGGGGTCGGAACCGGCAACGCGGCGATCGCTGCGATCGAGTCGGGCCAGATCGACGCGCTGTCGAACGTCGACCCGGTCATGACGATGCTCGAGCAGCGCGGCGCGGTGAAGATCGTCGCCGACACGCGCACGCTGAAAGGGACCGAGGCGCTGTTCGGAGGTCCGATGCCGGCCGGCTGCCTCTACGCGCCCGAGGACTTCGTCAAGCAAAACCCGAACACGGTGCAGGCGCTCGCCACCGCTATGGTGAAGGCGTTGAAGTGGCTGCAGCAGGCTGGCCCGTCGGACATCGTCAAGACCGTTCCCGAAACCTATCTGCTCGGCGATCGCTCGCTGTACCTGGCGTCGTACAACAACGTGAAGGACGCGATAAGCCCGGACGGTCTCATTCCCGAAGCGGGCGCGAAGACGACGCTCAAGGCGCTGGCGAGCTTCAACCCGAAGATCCAGCCCGACAAGATCGATCTTTCGCGCACGTACACGAACGAGTTCACGCGCAAGGCGCTCGCTTCGCTGAAGTGAGCGCAATGACGCGGACGAACGGCGCGCGCCCCTCGGCGCGCGCTGCCGCCGCCGAGACCACATCGTCGTCGGCGCCGGCGCTCGCGCTCGAAGGCATCACCTGCACCTTCGTCTCGCGCGACGACCCCGCGCAGCGGCACACCGCGGTGCGCGAGGTCACGTTGCGCGTCGCGCCCGGCGAGTTCGTCTCGGTGGTCGGACCCACCGGCTGCGGCAAGTCGACGCTGCTCAACGTCGGCGCGGGCCTGCTCGCGCCTTCGTCGGGCCACGTCGAGGTGTTCGGCGAGCGCCTCGACGGCATCAACCGGCGCGCCGGCTACATGTTCCAGAGCGACGCGCTGATGCCCTGGCGCAGCACGATCGACAACGTGATCGCCGGATTGCAGTTCCGCGGCGTGCCCGGCGCCGAGGCGCGCGAGCGCGGCGAGGGCTGGCTCGCGCGCGTGGGCCTGCGCGGCTTCGGCGACCGATATCCGCACCAGCTCTCCGGCGGCATGCGCAAGCGGGCTGCGCTCGCGCAGACGCTGATCCTCGATCCCGACATCATCCTGATGGACGAGCCGTTCTCGGCACTCGACATCCAGACGCGCCAGCTGATGGAGAACGAGGTGCTCGAGCTGTGGGCCGCGCAGCGCAAGGCGGTGCTGTTCATCACCCACGACCTGGACGAGGCGATCGCGATGAGCGATCGCGTGGTCGTGCTCGCAGCCGGCCCGGGGTCGCACCCGATCGGCGAGTTCCGTGTCGACCTCCCGCGTCCGCGCGACGTCGCCGAGATCCGCTCGCAGCGCGAGTTCCTCGACCTGCACGACCGGATCTGGGGCGTGCTGCGCGAGGAGGTGCTGAAGGGCTACGCGCAGCAGAAGCGCACGCAGTGATCGCTTTCGAACCGTGACTGCCGCGTCGCTGCGCCTGCGCTTCTACCAGGCACTGGTCCTGGCGGTGTTCCTGCTGCTGTGGTGGGCATTGACCAGCCCCACGCTGCTGCCGAACTTCTACTTCTCGAATCCGCATCAGGCCGCGTTCTTCTTCGGCGAACCGCAGAAGGTGTTCGTGCGCATCGTGGACTGGTTCGTCAGCGGCGAGATCTGGATCCATCTGGGTGTGACGCTGTTCGAGACCGTTGCCGCGTTCGTCATCGGCACCGTCGGCGGGCTCGCGGTCGGCATGTGGCTCGCGCTCAGTCCCACCGCAGCGGCGATTTTCGATCCGTACGTGAAGGCGGCGAACTCGATGCCGCGCGTCATCCTTGCGCCGATCTTCTCGATCTGGTTCGGCCTGGGCGTCTGGTCGAAGGTTGCGCTCGGCGTCACGCTCGTCTTCTTCATCGTGTTCTTCAACGTCTACCAGGGCGTGCGCGAGGTCAGCCCGAACGTGCTGGCCAACGCGCGCATGCTCGGTGCGAGCCAGCGCCAGTTGCTGCGCCATGTCTATCTGCCCAGCGCCACCAGTTGGGTGTTCTCGAGCCTGCACAACTCGGTGGGGCTCGCGTTCGTCGGCGCGGTGGTCGGGGAGTACCTCGGCTCTGCGCGCGGCGTCGGCTACCTGATCCTGCAGGCGGAAGGCACCTTCGACATCAACACGGTGTTCGCCGGCGTCGTCGTGCTGACGATCTTCGCGCTGGTGCTCGACGCGGTGGTGGGCGTGGCAGAGAAGCGGCTGATGAAGTGGCAGCCGAGGTCTGGGGAGACGGAGAAGCTCTGAACAAATGAAGCGGCGCCACCCAGGGGCAGCGCCGCGGGACGCTTGCGTGTAGACCCGCCCTCGACGCTCGGCGAATCAGCCGCGCCGGCGCCTTGCGATCAGCGCGAGGCCGCCGATTCCGAGCAGCGCCAAGCCGGCTGGCGCCGGCACCGAGCCGCCGCCGTCGTCGGGTGGGGGAATGATCACCTCCCCGCCGACCCCGTTGAAGGCAAAGACGAAGGTGGGCGAGCCGGTAGCGGCACTTCCGCCCGCGTTGGACATCCCCAGCGAGAACAACTCGGGCGATATCAACCCGAGCAAGGCAACCGCATCGCTGCGGTTCGCGCCGGCGCCGTAGAAGATGTTGAACGTGAAATCCGCCCCGTCGGCGAGGCCGCCGAAGCCGAAGACGAACAACGCGCCGTGGTCTGCCGGGCCGGTCGTGCCGTCCGCGTTGACTGGGCCGATGATCCCCGCATTGCCCGTGGCGGTCAGCGGATTCGCGTTGGCGAAACCGTCATCGGTCGAATGCAGCAGGCTCGGCGTCGTACCGGTGCCTTGAATCGTGACGAACTCGCTGAACGTCGTAGGCGGAACGTCCCAGTCCATGGCGCGCGCGTAACGCAGGTCGGTGATTGCGGCGCCCGTGCCGTTGTGAATCGTCACCGTGTCCTGGAACAGCGCACCGGTTGCGGACTGTGCGCCGATCGAATAGGTCTGGGTGACGGTCAACCCGGGCAGCGTCGACAACGCGGTGTTCGATGTGAAGGTCGTCGCCGTGGAGGACGGGGCGTTGATGGTGATGTTCTGGTTGCCGGTCGTCTCCCCCACCTGTCCGCCGAGGCCATTGGCCGACACGCCCCATGCTTCGCAAGGGCAACCGGGCGTCAGCGCGTCGGCGAAGCCGCTGGGAAACCTGTAGCCGATGCCTGCGGTCTGTCCGCCTGCGCTGGTATCGAGCGAGCCGCTGTCGTTGATGCCGATCCGAACGTAACCGTTTGGGGAAACGAGGATCGCATTTGCTGCCGCCAAGCTCGTGAAGCCGGCGGTGACGAGGGCGACTGTCAGGGAAACTGCTCGCACCTTCATGGTCTGCTCCCTGTAGGGGCGGTTTGCGAACGAGGGTCACCTTCCATGCCGTCACACGCAAAAAACCTGCCATGCAAAGTGTTTCCTTGCCGATCAGTCCCTTAGCTGTCGGAATAGGTATATCGCACGTTTACCTTGTCAACTTTTTCGACGCTTGTTACCCGACCAGCGATAGGGTGCGCGGTCGGTCCCGACCGCTCGGCGATGGCGGAATGCTAGAATCCAAAGGTTTTACGCATCTCACCGGCTAGCGCCTGACTTCCCCCGCTCATCGCGCCGAATCCGTCGCCTGCGGCGTCTTTCGACGCCGCGCCGATCGTCTTTCCGCCCGGAGTCGACCCTCCGGCTCGATTCGGACCGAGGTGCACCGGTGACCATCCAGGAGTCTCCGTTGCCCGCCGAGCCCACTACGCAGCCTGCCCGGTCCACCGGCGCGGGCCTCATTTCCCCGTACGCGCCCGCCGTCCTCGCGCTTGCCGACGGCACGGTCTTTCGCGGCCGCTCGATCGGCGCCGCCACGCAGACGGTGGGCGAGGTTGTGTTCAACACCGCGATGACCGGCTACCAGGAGATCCTCACCGATCCCAGCTACTGCCGGCAGATCGTCACGCTCACCTACCCTCACATCGGCAACTACGGCATCAACCCCGAGGACGTCGAGGCGGCGAAGATCCACGCGGCAGGCCTCGTCGTGAAAGACGTTCCCGAGCGCCTGTCGAACTGGCGCAGCGTCGAATCGCTGTCCCACTACCTGCAACGCGAGGGCGTTCCCGGCATTGCCGGCATCGATACGCGAAAGCTCGTTCGGCGATTGCGCGATACGGGTGCGCAGGCGGGATGCCTGGTGGCTGCCTCGAAGCCCGGTGACGCGCTCGACGAGCGCGCAGCGATCGACGTGGCTCGCGCCTTCCCCGGCCTGAGCGGGATGGACCTTGCCAGGGAAGTCTCGTCGCCCGATTCGTATCGTTGGTCGCAGGGTTCGTGGAGGCTCGGCGCGGGCTTCGCCGCTCCGTCGACCGACGCCGATGGCGACAAGCGCCGCTACCGCGTCGTCGCCTTCGATTACGGGGTCAAGCGCAACATCCTGCGCCTGCTCGCCGACCGCGGCTGCGACGTCATCGTGCTGCCTGCGCAGGCGAGCGCCGCCGACGCGCTCGCCCTCGCGCCCGACGGCATCTTCCTGTCGAACGGGCCCGGCGACCCGGAACCCTGCGATTACGCGATTCGCACGATCCGCGAGCTGATCGATCGCGATCTTCCGGTGTTCGGCATCTGTCTCGGGCACCAACTGATCGGCCTGGCGTCGGGCGCGAAGACGATGAAGCTGAAGTTCGGCCATCACGGCGCCAACCACCCGGTGCGCAATCTCGACACCGGCAAGGTGCACATCACGAGCCAGAACCATGGTTTCGCGGTCGATCCGGAATCGCTGCCGTCCAACCTGCGCGTGACGCACGTATCGCTGTTCGACGGTTCGATCCAGGGGCTCGAGCGCACCGATCATCCGGTGTTCTGCTTCCAGGGCCACCCGGAGGCGAGCCCGGGCCCGCAGGACATCCATTACCTCTTCGATCGCTTCGTCGACGCCATGGAGCAGCGCCGCGGCGCGCGCTCCTGATCCTTCTTCCGCACCATGCCCAAGCGCACCGACCTCCAGAGCGTCCTCATCATCGGCGCCGGCCCGATCGTCATCGGCCAGGCCTGCGAATTCGACTACTCCGGCGTGCAGGCCTGCAAGGCGCTGCGCCAGGAGGGTTTCCGCGTCATCCTCGTCAACAGCAATCCGGCGACGATCATGACCGACCCGGAGATGGCCGACGTCACCTACATCGAGCCGGTCACCTGGCAGATCGTCGAGAAGATCATCGAGAAGGAGAAGCCCGACGCGATCCTGCCGACGATGGGCGGGCAGACGGCGCTGAACTGCGCGCTCGACCTGCACCGCCACGGCGTGCTCGCGAAGCATGGCGTCGAACTGATCGGCGCATCGCCGGAGGCGATCGACAAGGCAGAGGACCGCCAGAAGTTCAAGGAAGCGATGACGCGCATCGGCCTCGCCTCCGCGCGCTCGGCGATCGCGCACACGCTCGAGGAAGCCTGGCTTGCGCAGAAGGAGATCGGTTTTCCGGCGATCGTGCGTCCGAGCTTCACGCTCGGCGGCACGGGCGGGGGCATCGCCTACAACGCCGAGGAGTTCGACGCGATCTGCAAGCGCGGCCTCGAAGCGTCACCCACCAGCGAACTGCTGATCGAGGAGTCGCTGATCGGGTGGAAGGAATTCGAGATGGAAGTCGTGCGCGATCGCGCCGACAACTGCATCATCGTCTGCTCGATCGAGAACCTGGATCCGATGGGCATCCACACCGGCGACTCGATCACCGTTGCGCCCGCGCAGACGCTCACCGACCGCGAATACCAGCTGATGCGCGATGCGTCGATATCGATCCTGCGCGAGATCGGCGTCGAGACCGGCGGCTCGAACGTGCAGTTTGCGATCAGTCCCGTCGACGGGCGGATGATCGTCATCGAGATGAACCCGCGCGTCTCGCGCTCTTCCGCGCTGGCGTCGAAGGCCACCGGTTTTCCGATCGCGAAGATCGCCGCGAAGCTGGCCGTCGGCTACACGCTCGACGAACTGAAGAACGACATCACCGGCGGCGCGACGCCGGCCTCCTTCGAGCCGACGATCGACTACGTAGTGACCAAGGTGCCGCGCTTCGCGTTCGAGAAGTTCCCGCTCGCCGATGCGCATCTCACCACGCAGATGAAGTCGGTCGGCGAGGTGATGGCGATCGGCCGCACCTTCCAGGAGAGCCTGCAGAAGGCGCTGCGCGGGCTGGAAACCGGCATCGACGGACTCGACGAGCGTAGCGACGACCGCGACGAGATCGCCACCGAGCTCGGCGAGCCCGGGCCCGAGCGCATCCTCTACGTTGCCGACGCGTTCCGCGTCGGCATGAGCGTCGAGGAGGTGCAGGAGGAATCGGATATCGACCCCTGGTTCCTCGCGCAGATCGAGGAACTCGTCGCGATCGAGCGGAAGTTGCGCGGCGTGCCGCTCGACTCGCTGTCGAAGGAGGAGCTGCACTGGCTGAAGGCGAAGGGCTTCTCCGACCGGCGCCTGGCGCATCTGCTCGACACGAACGCCGACACGGTGCGCGCGCGCCGCTGGGCGCTCGGCGTGCGTCCGGTCTACAAGCGCGTGGACACGTGCGCGGCCGAGTTCGCTACCGACACCGCCTATCTGTACTCCACCTACGAGGACGAGAACGAGGCGCAGCCCACCGACCGGCGCAAGATCGTCGTGCTCGGCGGCGGCCCCAACCGCATCGGCCAGGGAATCGAGTTCGACTACTGCTGCGTGCACGCCGCCTTCGCGCTGCGTGACGACGGTTACGAGACGATCATGGTCAACTGCAACCCGGAGACCGTCTCTACCGACTACGACACATCCGACCGCCTGTATTTCGAGCCGGTCACGCTCGAAGACGTGCTCGAGATCGTCGCGCTCGAGAAGCCGGTGGGTGTCATCGTGCAGTACGGCGGTCAGACGCCGCTGAAGCTTGCGCTGGCGCTCGAGGCCAATGGCGTGCCGATCGTCGGCACTTCGCCCGAGTCGATCGACATTGCCGAAGATCGCGAGCGCTTCCAGAAGCTGCTCGTCGACCTCGGCCTGAAGCAGCCGCCGAACCGCACTGCGCGCACCGAGGCGCAGGCATTGGCGCTGGCCGGCGAGATCGGCTACCCGCTCGTCGTGCGCCCGAGCTATGTGCTGGGCGGCCGCGCGATGGAGATCGTGCACGAACAGCGCGACCTCGAGCGCTACATGCGCGAGGCGGTGAAGGTCTCCGAGGACAGCCCGGTGCTGCTCGACCGCTTCCTGAACGACGCGATCGAGGTCGACGTCGACTGCATCGCCGACGGCGAGCAGGTGTTCATCGGCGGCGTGATGGAGCACATCGAGCAGGCCGGCGTGCACTCGGGCGATTCTGCGTGCTCGCTGCCGCCGTATTCGCTGTCGATGGCGGTGGTCGCCGAGATGAAGCGGCAGACCGCGCTGATGGCGCGGGCGTTGAACGTCTGCGGGCTGATGAACGTGCAGTTCGCGATCCAGCACGACGCGGGCATCGACGGCGACGGCACGGTATACGTGCTCGAGGTCAACCCGCGCGCTTCGCGCACCGTGCCTTTCGTGTCGAAGGCCACCGGCCTGCCGCTGGCGAAGATCGCCGCGCGCTGCATGGTCGGTCGAACGCTGGCCCGGCAGGGCATCGGGCGCGAGGTCGTCCCGCCGTATTACTCGGTGAAGGAAGCGGTCTTTCCGTTCGTGAAGTTCCCCGGCGTCGATACGCTGCTCGGCCCCGAGATGAAGTCCACCGGCGAGGTGATGGGGGTAGGTTTCTCGTTCGGCGAGGCTTTCGTCAAGTCGCAGCTGGGCGCGGGCGTGCGCCTGCCCGAGGCCGGCACGGTGTTCATCTCGGTGCGCAACGCCGACAAGCCGAAGGCGGTCGCGCTCGCTCGCCAGTTGCACGAGATGGGTTTCGCGCTGGTCGCCACCAAGGGCACGGCGGCCGCGGTCGCCGCGTCGGGCGTGCCGATCACCCCCGTGCACAAGGTGCAGGAAGGACGTCCGCACGTGGTCGACCTGCTGAAGAACGGCGAGGTTGCGCTCGTCTTCAACACCGTCGAGGAGAAGCGCGGCGCGATCTCCGATTCGCGCGCGATCCGTACCACGGCGCTCGCGCAGCGCGTCACCTATTTCACGACGATTGCCGGAGCGATCGCCGCGGTGCAGGGAATGCGCGCGATGAGCGAACTCGACGTGCATTCGGTGCAGGAGTTGCACGAGCGGCTGGCGCACTGAGTGGTCCGCCCTGAGTCCCCTGAGCGGTCCGCACCGAGCGCGTCTTTTGCGTTAGAGTGACGGACACCAACGGATCGCCCGGTCCGGCGCGTCGTTCGACGCCGCCCGCCCCGGCGGTCCGCATTCTTTTGAAGACGCGCGCTGCGCGTCCCGCTCCGGGGAACTCCGATGGCCACCATTCCGCTCACGCTGCGCGGCGCCGAGTTGCTGCGTCAGGAACTGCAGCGACTGAAGTCGGTCGAGCGCCCGAACGTGATCCAGGCGATCGCCGACGCGCGTGCGCAGGGCGACCTGTCCGAAAACGCCGAATACGATGCAGCGCGCGAGCGCCAGGGCTTCCTCGAGGGGCGCATCGCCGAGATCGAATCGAAGCTCGCCAACGCGCAGGTGATCGATCCGCGGAAGATCGAGGCCGACGGCCGCGTCGTCTTCGCGGCCACCGTCGAGCTCGAGGAGCTGTCGTCGGGCGAGAAAGTGCGCTACCAGATCGTCGGCGACGACGAGGCCGACATCAAGGAAGGCCGCATCTCGGTGTCGAGCCCGATCGCCCGCGCGCTGATCGGTCGCGAAGTCGGCGACGTGGCCGAGGTGCGGGCGCCCGGCGGCACGCGCGAATACGAGGTGCTCGGGATCTCGTACGAGTGAGTGCGCCGCCCGGCGATGTCGCCGGCGCGCGCCGCCCGGGCGAGGTATCAGGCCTTCTTCGCGCGGTCGCGCCGGCCGCGCGGCGAAGCGCTTTCCTGCCCCTGCAGCCGCGACGGCCCCTGCGTGGTCGCGCTCGTGGTTCCGCGGCGCGCAGGCGCTCGCTTGCGCGCGGCCAGCGCAGTGCGCTTGCCTTCGGTGGCGAGCGCTTTCTCGCCGGCCGCATGCGCTCCGACGCGCGCTCGCGGCGAGCGCGCCGAAGGCGCTGCGTCGGCCTGCGGCTCGCCTTTCCTCGTCTTCATCGCGGTCATGGTGCCAACTCCTGTACGGGCTCGCGGGGCGGCCTTTCGTGCGCCGGTAACCTTGCGCGGCGCGGCGACCCTGCGCGCCACTGTGCCCTTCTTCCCCGGCGAGGCCGCGCCTTGCGCCGCACGCTTTTTCGGCACGTGCGGCCCGGCGTTGTCCTCGATCGGCCGGGGCCGATACAGCACGAGCAGCTTGCCGATCGATTGCACCGCGGTGCAGCCGAGCGCCGAGCAGATCTCGGTCGACAGTGCCTGGCGCTGGGCGCGGTCGTCGCCGAGAACGCGCACCTTGATCAGTTCGTGCGCCCGCAACGCGCGGTCGGTTTCGTCGAGCACCGCGCGCGTGAGGCCCGCTTCCCCGATCATGACGACCGGGTCCAGGTGGTGCGCGCGCGCCCGCAGCGCCTTGCGATCGGCGGCGTCCAGCATGATCGGGAGGGGAAATGGGGTCGAGATCATCGTCGGTTCACGTCGATCGGCTGCCGTTCGGAACGGCGACTCCGCGCCGACGGGATCCGCAAGTGTGGGCTGTGCGGGCGCCGGTCGCAAGTAGGGCTTGCGCATCCCTGCCACGGTGCGCTGCGGTGTACAAGCAGGGGATAACGGCGTGACAGGCGCGGGACGGCGCCGGGACAGGCGGCGGGAGAACCACGGGACGGGGCGGTGAACAGTCAGCGGAAGACCGGTGGAGGAAGCGGGCGCAAGAATCGGACGAATCGTGCGTGGGTCGCGCGGCATCTGGACGATCCCTACGTCAAACTCGCGCAGAAGCACGGCTATCGGTCGCGAGCGGCGTTCAAGCTGCTGGAGATCGACCGGCGCGACGCGCTGGTGCGCCGCGGCATGACGATCGTGGACCTGGGCAGTGCGCCCGGCGCCTGGAGCCAGGCGCTGCGCGAGCGCCTGGCGCGCCCGGGGCCGGAGCCGGGCCTGGACGGACGCATCGTCGCCGTCGACCTGTTGCCGATGGATCCCATCCCGGGCGTCGAGTTCCTGCAGGGCGACATCCGCGAAGCGGAAACGGTCGGACGGCTCGAGTCGATGCTTGGCGAGGCGCCGGTGGATCTTGTGATTTCCGACATGGCCCCCAACCTGAGCGGGATCGCGGCGGCCGACGCCGCGCGGATGAGCGACCTGGCCGAGCTGGCAATCGATTTCGCGGTGCGTCACCTCAAGAGCGACGGCGCGCTGCTGGTCAAGTGCTTCCACGGCAGCGGCTACAGCCAGATCGTCGAGGCCTTTCGCCGGCACTTCGCCGAGGTGCACGTCAGGAAGCCCGAGGCATCGCGCAGCGCGTCGGCCGAGACGTACCTGCTCGGGCGTCGCCCGCGTCGCCCGCCCGTCGGCGGCTGATGTGACGGCGGCGGATGGGACAGGTCGGCACCGGGTGGCTCCTCTACCGTAATGACCGGGCGCTCGTCAAGTTCCGCGTAGAATGCTCGTTCGAAACCGGCGGTCCCCGCAACTGGTCACCAGGGGTCGCCTGCCGGCCGGAAGGCCGCCAAGGAGTGGTGAGTGAACAACGTGTTCTCGAAAGCGGCGATCTGGCTGGTCATCGCGCTGGTGCTGTTCACCGTTTTCAAGCAGTTCGACACGCGGCAGACACGCGGCGTCGACATGCCGTATTCCCAGTTCATGACCGAGGCGCGTGACGGGCGCATCGACAGCGTCGTCGTCGACGGCCGCACGCTGCGCGTGCGCACCAAGGACGGGCGCAATGCCCTCGTCTATTCGCCTAGCGACATCTGGATGGTCGGCGACCTGATGAAATACGGCGTGCAGGTCAACGCCAAGCCCGAGGAAGAGCAGTCGCTGCTGCTGAACATCTTCGTGTCGTGGTTCCCGATGCTGCTGCTGATCGGCGTCTGGGTGTTCTTCATGCGGCAGATGCAGGGAGGCGGCCGGGGCGGAGCGTTCTCGTTCGGCAAGTCGCGCGCGCGCATGCTCGACGAGAACAACAACACGGTCACCTTCGCCGACGTCGCCGGCTGCGACGAGGCCAAGGAAGAGGTGCAGGAGCTCGTCGAGTTCCTGCGCGACCCGTCCAAGTTCCAGAAGCTCGGCGGGCGCATTCCGCGCGGCGTATTGATGGTCGGCTCGCCCGGCACCGGCAAGACGCTGCTTGCGCGCGCGATCGCCGGTGAAGCCAAGGTCCCGTTCTTCTCGATCTCCGGTTCCGACTTCGTCGAGATGTTCGTCGGCGTCGGCGCCGCGCGCGTGCGCGACATGTTCGAGCAGGCGAAGAAGCACGCGCCGTGCATCATCTTCATCGACGAGATCGACGCGGTCGGCCGCCAGCGCGGAGCGGGCCTGGGCGGCGGCAACGACGAACGCGAGCAGACGCTGAACCAGTTGCTCGTCGAGATGGACGGCTTCGAGGCCGGGCAGGGCGTCATCGTCATCGCCGCCACCAACCGTCCCGACGTGCTCGACCCGGCGCTGCTGCGCCCGGGGCGCTTCGACCGGCAGGTGGTCGTGCCGCTGCCGGACATCCGCGGCCGCGAGCAGATCCTGAACGTGCACATGCGCAAGGTGCCGATGGGCCCCGACGTGCGCGCCGATGTCATCGCACGCGGCACGCCGGGCTTCTCGGGCGCCGACCTCGCCAACCTCGTCAACGAGGCGGCGCTGTTCGCCGCCCGGCGCAACGCGCGGCTGGTCGAAATGCACGACTTCGAGCGCGCCAAGGACAAGATCATCATGGGCGCCGAGCGTCGCTCGATCGTCATGCCCGAGGACGAGCGCCGCAACACCGCGTACCACGAGTCGGGTCACGCGGTGGTCGCACGCGTCGTGCCGAAGACCGACCCGGTGCACAAGGTCACGATCATTCCGCGCGGACGCGCGCTCGGCGTCACCATGCAGTTGCCCGAGGGCGATCGCTACAGCATGGACCGCGAGCGCATGCTCAGCACGATCGCAGTGCTCTTCGGCGGTCGCATCGCCGAGGAACTGTTCATGAACCAGATGACTACCGGCGCGTCGAACGACTTCGAGCGCGCCACGGCGCTGGCGCGCGACATGGTTACCCGCTACGGCATGAGCGACCTGCTCGGTCCGATGGTCTACGCGGAGAACGAGGGCGAGATCTTCCTCGGACGTTCGATCACGAAGACGACGAACATGTCCGAGGAGACGATGCGCAAAGTGGACAGCGAGATCCGCAAGATCATCGACGACCAGTACGCACGCGCACGCTCGATCCTCGAGGAGCATCGCGACCAGGTCGAGGCGATGGCCAAGGCGCTGCTCGAATGGGAAACCATCGATTCCGACCAGATCGACGACATCATGGCCGGACGTCCGCCGCGTCCGCCGAAGCAGTCGTCCAGCGGCGGCGGCAGCAGCGGCTCGAGCACGGGCGGCGTGATCGCGCCCACGCCGCAGCCGGCGAGCCCGGCCGAGCCCGCAGCTTCCTGATCCTCCGGCGATGCGCGGCCGCCTCGGTGGCCGCGCACTCTCTTTTCCTTTCCCTTCCCTCATGCCCCTTGCCGAATCGCCGCTGCGCCTGCGCTGCGGGCGATTCGTTCTTTCGCTTGGCCGTCCGCTGCTGATGGGCGTCGTCAACATCACGCCCGATTCCTTCTCCGACGGCGGTCGGTACGCGACGCACGAAGCGGCGGTGCGCCATGCAAACCGGCTGATCGAGGAAGGCGCCGACCTGCTCGACATCGGCGGCGAATCGACACGACCCGGCGCGGCCGAAGTGTCTGCGGACGAGGAGATCCGCCGCATCGTTCCGGTGCTCGATGCGCTGCGCGACTGCGGGCGGCCGCTGTCGGTCGACACGCGCCGTCCGGAGACGATGCGAGCGGCGCTGGAGCACGGCGCCGACCTCGTCAACGACATCGGCGCACTGCGCGCGCCGGGCGCGCTCGACGCCGTGCGGGCGTCGGAGTGCGCCGTGTGCCTGATGCACATGCAGGGCGAGCCGGGAACGATGCAGCAGGCGCCGCACTACGGTGACGTCGTCGGCGAGGTGGAGGATTTTCTCGCCGGGCGACTCGACGCGGCCGTGACAGCCGGCATCGCCCGCGAACGGATCGTCGTCGATCCGGGGATCGGTTTCGGCAAGACACTGCGCCACAACCTGCAGTTGCTCGCGGCGCTGGACGAGTTGGTCGCGCTCGGGGTGCCGGTGCTCGTCGGCCTTTCGCGCAAATCGATGATCGGAACCTTGACCGGGCGTGACGTCGATCATCGACTCGCCGGCAGCCTGTCGGCGATGCTGGCTGCGGTGATGCGCGGCGCGCACATCGTGCGTGTGCACGACGTCGCGGAGAGTCGCGACGCGCTGCGCGTATGGCAGGCGATCGACGACGCGCAGTAGGGTGACCGATTCGAACGGAACAAGCGGAGAGCAGGCACACGATGGCACGCAAGTATTTCGGCACCGATGGCGTTCGCGGCCGCGTCGGCGAAGCCCCGATCACCCCCGATTTCGTCCTGCGGCTGGGCTACGCCGCCGGCAAGGTGCTGGCCGGCGCGGAAGGTGCATCGATCGCCGGCGCGGCGCAGCTGGCCGGTGCGAGCACGCGACCCACCGTCATCGTCGGCAAGGACACGCGCGTATCGGGTTACATGCTCGAGGCAGCGCTGCAGGCCGGCTTCTCGGCCGCCGGCGTCGATGTGCTGCGCTCGGGCCCGATTCCTACTCCGGCGGTCGCCTACCTGACGCGCGCGCTGCGCCTGCAGGCGGGCGTCGTCATCAGCGCCTCGCACAATCCGTACGAGGACAATGGCATCAAGTTCTTCGCGTCCGACGGCAACAAGCTGCCCGACGACGTCGAGGCGGCGATCGAGGCGCAGCTCGACGCGCCGCTCGACTGCGTGCCCTCGGCCGAACTTGGCCGCGCCCGCCGCATCGAGGACGCGGCTGGGCGCTACATCGAGTTCTGCAAGAGCAGCTTCCCGAGTGCGCTCGACCTGCGCGGCATGCGCATCGTCGTCGACTGCGCGAACGGCGCCGGCTACCAGACCGCGCCGAACGTCTTTCACGAACTGGGCGCCGATGTGATCCCGCTTGGCGTCTCGCCCACCGGAACGAACATCAACGACGGATGTGGCGCGACCGACACCGAGGCGCTGCAGCGCGAGGTCGTCGCGCAGCGCGCCGACCTGGGCATCGCGATCGACGGCGACGCCGACCGCGTGATGATGGTCGACGCCACGGGCCGGCTCTACGACGGCGACGCGCTGCTCTACGCGATCGTGCGCGATCGCGCGCAACGCGAGCGCGTCGAGGGCGTCGTCGGAACGCTGATGACGAACCTGGGCTTCGAGCAGGCGCTCGAGCGGATGGGCATCGGCTTCGCGCGGGCGCGTGTCGGCGATCGCTACGTGCTGGAGATGCTGCATGCGAAAGGCTGGCGCTACGGCGGCGAGAACTCGGGCCACATCCTGTGCCTCGACTGCCACTCGACCGGCGACGGAACGATCAGCGCATTGCAGGTGCTCGCCGCAATGCGCCGCGCCGGCGAGACACTCGCCGAGGCCTGCGCGGGACTCGAGCTGTTTCCGCAGACGCTGATCAACGTGCGCATCCGCAAGGACTTCGACTGGCGCAGCGATCGCTCGCTGCAGCAGGCCAGCGACGAGGCCGAGCGTTCGCTCGGCGAGGCAGGTCGGGTGCTGATCCGGCCGTCGGGCACCGAGCCGTTGCTGCGCGTGATGGTCGAGGCGCGCGAGGCCGGGCTGGCGCAGCGAACCGCGCAGCGACTGGCCGACGCAGTGCGATCGGTGGCGTAGCGCGGCGTCGCGCGTCGATCAGCCAGGCTCTGCTGATGCTACAATTCGCGTCCTCCGGGGCGTAGCTCAGCCTGGTAGAGTGCTTGCTTTGGGAGCAAGATGTCGGAGGTTCGAATCCTCTCGCCCCGACCATCGCGCCTCCCGATGCGCCGCTCACACGGCATCGGACGCGCGATTCCCGGAAAGTCCGACGCGATTCTGCCCGTAGCTCAGTTGGATAGAGCATCAGCCTTCTAAGCTGAGGGTCACAGGTTCGAATCCTGTCGGGCAGGCCATCCCGATGGTGGGCGTAGCTCAGGGGTAGAGTCCCGGATTGTGATTCCGGTTGTCGTGGGTTCGAATCCCATCGCCCACCCCATCAATTCAAGCGCCTCGCAGCAGCGCTCGCTAGGCCAATACGCGATCTCGGCGAAACCCGCAGGAACGATCGTCACGAAGCCGTGCATGTCCTCGGCGCGGAAGCCCGCGGCGCGCATCGCGTTGTTGCACATCCGGAACGCGACGCCTTCCTTGGTGAGTTCGGCGAGCTTGTCGACGATGCCCTGGTATTTCTCGTAGTTCTCCTTCGCGAATGCGCGCAACTCCGGGCCGTGCGTCACGACGACGACCTTGCCGTTTGACTCTCTCGTCGTGCTGCGGACGAACCCGGGAAGCGCGTCAAATCGCCGCCGCAATGAGTTCGGCTCATCCCCCGCCCCAGAAATAATCGTTTGGTCCGCCTTCACGCCAGGCCCTAGGCTGAACAGCCCCCGCAGAGGGGCGCTTTCCGCCGCCAAAAGAGAGGACCTTCGTGATGAGACTCGCCTCGTTCCTGCTCCGCACGCTGCTCTGCGCAGCAGCGCTCACGCCGCTCGCGTATGCACAGCCCGGCGGATCGCAGTCCGGTCCGCTTCGCATAGGCGTGCTGACCGACATGAGCGGCGTCTACTCCGACTTCTCCGGCAACGGATCGCTCGTCGCCGTACGGATGGCGATCGACGACTTCGGCGGGAAGGTGCTCGGGCGCAACATCGAGTTGCTGTCGGCCGATCATCAGAACAAGGCCGACATCGGAGCGAACATCGCGCGCGAGTGGTACGACCAGCAGAACGTTCGCGCCATCTTCGACACCAGCAACTCTGCGGTCACGCTTGCGGTGACGGCGCTCACGCAGGACAAGGACCGGATCGTGATGATCGGCGGTTCGAGCACGACGCGAATCACCGGAGATTCGTGCACGGCGAACAGCATCCAGTACGTCTACGACGCGAACGCGCTGTCGAACGTCACGGGCAAGGCGCTGATCGCGCAGGGGCTGGATACCTGGTACTTCATCACGGTGGACTTCGCTTTCGGCCACGGCCTCGAGAAGGCCACGTCGGAGGTCGTCAAGGAGGCCGGCGGCAAAGTGCTCGGATCGGTGCGGCATCCGCTGAACACGACCGACTTCTCGTCCTACCTTCTGCAGGCGCAGGCCTCCGGAGCGAAAGTCATCGCACTCGCGAACGGCGGCTCGGACACGATCAACGCGATCAAGGGGGCGAACGAGTTCGGCATCACGACGTCGGGCAAGCAGCGAGTGGCCACCCTGCTGACCTTCATCACCGACGTGCACGCGATGGGCCTGCAGCAGGCGCAGGGCATCGTGCTGACGGAAGCGTTCTACTGGGACCTGAACGACGCGACGCGCGAATGGTCGCGCCGCTTCTTCGAGAAGACCAGGCGCATGCCGTCGATGGTCCAGGCCGGCATGTACTCGGCCACTATGCATTACCTGAAGGCGGTCGCGGCGGCCGGCACGGATGACACAGCTGCCGTCATGAAGAAGATGAAGGCGACGCCGGTGAACGACATGTTCGCGAAGAACGGCCGGATCCGCGCCGACGGCCTGCACCTGCACGACATGTACCTGATGCAGGTGAAGAAGCCTTCCGAATCGAAGACGCCCTGGGACTACTACCACGTGCGGGCGACGATTCCGGCGGAGCAGGCGTTCTCGCCGATGAATCCACAGACCTGCAAGTTCGCAAAGTGATCAGACCTGGATCGAGAGCCAGTTGGTGAAAAGCTCGACTTCGAACGGCTTCGCGCTCTCACGGGGCGTGAGCAGGTAGTAGGCGCCGGCGCTGCGCACCGTGGACTCGAAGGGGAACACCAGTTCGTCGCGCCATTCGAGTGCCTCGACCTCGATGGTAGGAACGCAGGCGACGCCGAGGCAGTCCCGCGCGGCGAGCACGGCGAGAAACGAATGACCTACCTTCAGCGTGGATGTGCCGCAGATCCCCGGCGCCTGGTTCGAGCTCAACCAGGCGGACCAGCAGTCAGGCCGGGCGGCGTTGTGAATCAGCGGGAAATGGCGAAGGTCCTGCGGCCGCTTCAACGGTCGTCCCTGCTCGAGGAGTCTCCGGGCGCACACGGGCGTGACGTGGTCGTCCCACAGGTGCATCGCGTTCACGCCGGTCCAGTCGTCGACCATCTGGAAGTTGATCTGCGAGCCGGCGTTCGGATAGGTCAGCCCCGGAACCTTACCCACGCGGAGCGCGACGTCCACTCCGTCGCGCTTGAAGCACACCGGATCGAGCGAGGCCGATACGTGCAGCTGGATCTCGGGATAGGCGCGGGTGAACGAGTTCAGTCTCTGGAACAGCCACAGCGTCGAGATCGACGGAAGCAGGCTGATCGAGAGCTCCTTCGGCTGCTGCAGCGTACGGTGCGTCGCGCCGGCGATCTGCTCCAGCGCGGAGGAGGTGATGGCAAGGTATTCGCTGCCGAATGCGGTGAGCTCCACGCGACTCGTCAGCCGGCGGAACAGTGGAACCCCGAGGAACTCCTCGAGGATCTTGATCTGGCGGCTGACCGCACCTTGCGTGACGCACAACTCCTGCGCGGCCTTCGAGAAGCTCAGATGACGTCCGGCCGCATCGAAGGCGCGCAGGGCGAGCAGGGGCGGAAGGTCCCGCTTCATGTCTTATGGAGAGTTTTCCGATGACGAAGAGGATAACGTGCGGGCTGGGAATCGACATCGACGCCGTCGCCGCCTGGCTTGGCACGTTCGGTGGGGCCGATTCCCCGCACGACATCTCGCGCGGGATGTTCGCCGGCGAGATCGGCGTGCCGCGGCTCGTCGAGTTGCTGCGCCGCTTCGACCTGCCCGCGACCTGGTTCGCCCCGGGGCACTCGATCGAGACGTTCCCGCAGCAGATGGAGTCGATTGTCGCGGCCGGCCACGAGGTCGGCCTGCACGGGTATTCGCACGAGAATCCGCTGGCGATGAGCCCGCAGCAGGAGGCGGACGTGCTCGACCGGTGCATCGACCTGATCGTGCGCCTGACCGGGAAGCGCCCGCGCGGCTACGCGGCGCCGTGGTGGGAGCTGAGCCAGGCGACGCCGGACCTGCTGCTCAAGCGCGGCGTCGTCTACGACCACAGCATGATGCACCGCGACTTCGAATGCCACCGTCTTCGGGTCGGAGACCAGTGGACGCCGATCGACTACTCGCAGCCGGCCGCGAGCTGGATGAAGCCGCTGGTGCGGGGGCGCGCCACGCCGCTGATCGAGATTCCGGTCAGCTGGTACCTGGACGACCTGCCGCCGATGATGTTCATCAAGAAGGCGCCGAACAGCCACGGTTTCATGAACCCGCGCGACATCGAGGAGCTGTGGCGCGAGCAGTTCGACTGGGTGTACCGTGAGATGGATGAAGCGGTCTTCACGCTGTGCCTGCATCCCGACGTCGCGGGGCGCCCGCAGGTGCTACTGATGCTCGAGCGCCTGCTCGGGCACATGCTGCGTCATCCGGGGGTGGAGTTCAAGCCGCTCGAGGCGATCGCCGACGCGTACGACCGCGAGCATCCTTTCGCGGAGTGAACCCGATGTGCGGCCTGTGCGGGCTTTGGGGCGAGACGGCGCATTGGACCTCGGTCTCCGCTCGTCCCGACGCGACGAAACGCGAAGCGGCGCGGGCGGCGCCACGGCTGCGCGCGTTGCAGCAGGCGTCGATCGAGCGCGTCGTTCGTCCGCTCGGGCTGTCGGTGCGCGACTGGAGCGCAAGCAGCTGGATCGTCTCGAACGCAAGCGGAGCCAGCGAGATCGTCGCTTCGCTGCCGGAGGTCTGGCGAGCGTGCGAGGCGCTGTCCGGACGGCGCCTCGATCCGCTCTCGCCGCCGATGCTCGGCGCAGATCCCACCGCGCGGTCCTCCGCGCCGGGGACGGTCGGGTGACCGAACGCGTTGATCGCCGGCGGCTGCCGGTGCTCGTCGTGTCGGGCTTCCTCGGCAGCGGCAAGACGACGCTGCTGCGCAAGGTGCTCACGGGCGAGAAGATGGCGCGGTCGCTCGTGCTCGTGAACGAAGCCGCGGAGATCGGTGTCGACGACCGCGTGCTGCGAACGCGCGGCGGGCAGACGGTCCGGCTGCTCGGCAACGGATGCCTGTGTTGTGCGATCGAGGAGGACCTTCGACGGGTGCTGCTGGACGTCGTCGACGATCCCGCCGTGCTCGGAGGAATCGACCGCATCGTGATCGAGACGAGCGGGCTCGCCGATCCGGTTTCCGCGATCGCGACGCTGGCCGCGCATCCGCGTCTGGCCTGCGTGTTGCGTCTGCAGGCGGTCGTCACCGTAGTCGACGTGCTGCAGGCGGCCGAGCAACTGCGAGACTTCGCCGAGTTCGCATCGCAGGTCGAATCCGCGGACGTCCTCGTGCTGTCGAAGGCCGATCTCGCTTCGTCGGACGCGCTCGAGCAGGCGTGGCGGCGCCTGGAATCGATGAACCCGCTCGCTTCGTCGCACGATGCGCGATCGCCGGACATTGGCCGCGATCTCGCCGACGCGGGCAGCCGTTTCCTCTCGGACCGCGCGGTGCGGCAGTGGTCGTTCGAACCGCAACGCGACGCCGCCGGCAAGGTGCATCACACCACGGGCGTCGAGGCGTTCGGGATCCGGATTCGAAAGCCGATCGACTGGATCGGCTTCACGACCTGGTTCTCGCTGCTGTTGCACGCGCACGGCCGCGACTTGCTGCGCGTCAAGGGGATCGTCAGCTTCGACGACGGCGTGTCGCCGGTGCTCGTCAATTCGGTGCGGCATGTCGTGCATCCGCCGGAGCACCTGCCGGAATGGCCCGACGAGGATCGCTCCATGTTTCTCGTTTTCGTCGTTCGCGACCTGCGGCCGCAGGACGTGCTGCGCTCGATGGAGCGGTTCCTGGGGACCGCGCCGGACGACTGCACGCTCGTGTCGCCGCGAATCCGATCGTCGGCCACCGCGACTACGATCGCGCGAAGCGGCGGATGAAGATCGCATAGCGCCCACGAGGAGACCGCATGCCACCGACCCATGATCCCTCCAAGGAAGCGTCACGCCAGCTGGAAATGCTCGAGAGCGTGGGGCTGGAGCTCACGCCGCAGCGGCTGGAGAGCATCCGCGGCGACCTCGAAGCCGTTCGACGCAACGTCGAGCGACTCGAGTCGCTCGACTTCGGCTTCGAGGATCCGGCGATCACGTTCGCCGATCCGCCGGTTTTGTGAGTGCGCGCCGTGCACTTCTGGTCGCTCGAAGAAACGGCACGGAAGATCCGTGCACGAGAGGTCTCGTCGGTCGAGGTGACGCGTGCGGCACTGGAGCGCGCAAGGCGTTCGAACCCGTGGCTGAACGCCTTCGTGACCTTCACCGAGGAGCGGGCCCTGGAGGACGCGCGACGAGCGGACGAGAGCATCTCCCGCTCGGCGGCAGACCCGCGGGCGATGCCGTTGCTCGGCGTGCCGGTCTCGGTGAAGGACATGTTCGAGACCGCCGACGCGCCAGCGACGTGCGGCTCGCGGGTCGACCGCGGACCGCCTTCGGGAACCGACGCGGAAGCGGTTCGCCGCCTTCGTGAAGCGGGTGCGGTCGTCATCGGAAAGACGAACGTCTCCGAGTTTGCGTGGGGTTCGGTGCAGTCCGCCTTCGGCGCGCTCGCGAATCCGTGGGACCCGCAACGATTCGCAGGAGGATCGAGCAGCGGGTCCGGGGCTTCGCTGGCCGCCGGGATCGGGTACGCGTCGCTCGGCGGAGATACGGCGGGATCGATCCGGATGCCTGCGGCGTTCTGCGGCGTCGTCGGCATCAAGCCGACTTTCGGCCGGGTGAGCTGCCGTGGCGCGGTCCCGCTTGCGTGGACGATGGATTGCGCCGGCCCGCTCGCGCGACGCGCGCGTGACGCGCAGATCGTTCTCGCGGCGATCGCGGAGCCGACCCCGCCCGCGCGCGCGGCCGTACGGCGCCGGATCTCCATGGCGGATGCGACGCTCGGCATACCGAGGACGCACTTCTTCGAGTCGCTCGACGAAGACGTCGAACGCGCGATGAACGAAGCGATGCGTGAACTTCAGGGCCTGGGCGTGCGCTTTCGCGAAGTCGAACTCCCGCTCGCCTCGCATGCGAACCTCGCGACCGCCATCATCCTGCAGGTCGAGGCGGCCGCCGTGCACCGTCCGCTGATCGCGCATCAGTTCGACGCCTACGGAGAGATCTTTCGCGGCCGGCTCGTGCAGGGATTGCTGATCCCCGGCCACGTGTACCTGAAGGCGCAGCAGCTTCGCAACCGGATCCGGCGCGAATTCCAGGCCGCGCTTGGCGGTGTCGACGCGATCCTGACGCCGACTACCGCGATCGCGGCGCATCCGCTTTCGGAATCGCCGCGGAACTCCGCGAGGGTCGCCGACGTGGGACGCTGCACGAGCGCCGCCAGCCTCGCCGGCCTGCCGGCCGTGTCGCTGCCCTGCGGCTTCACACGCGACGGACTTCCGATCGGGTTGCAGCTAATCGGGCGCGCCTTCGAGGAAGACGTCCTGCTGCAGATGGGGATCGCATACCAGGCGGCGACCGACTGGCACGAGCGCCGCCCGCCGCGCATCGAGGAGCGAGGCTGATGTCGACGAGGAACGACGCGAGGACGCAAACGCCGCACTACGATTACGTACCGATCATCGATAGGCCTCCGCTCGAGCTTCCTGGTGGCGCGCGAGTGGCCGTGCTTCCGTACATCAATCTCGAGCACTTTCCACACGACCTGCCCGGAACCGCGATCATCCCCGGCACGCAGCGATTCAATCCCGATTCGCTCAACTACGGATGGCGCGACTACGGGAATCGTGTCGGGCTGTGGAGAATTGTCGAGTTGATGGACCAGTGCGAGATGCGTGGCACCGTGTGCCTGAACTCGGACGTCATTCGCGAGTATCCGCGCATCATGGAGGAGACGATCAGGCGCAACTGGGCGTTCATGGGACACGGCGCGAACAATGCTCCGGCGAACTTCCTGAGTGGCATCGACGAGGAGCGTGAACGGGAGATCGTCTCGGGAGTGCTCGACGCGATTCGCGCCGCGACGGGGCGCGAGACGAAGGGGTGGATCTCGCCGTTCCTCACGCACACGAACAACACGCCGCGAATCCTCACGGAGCTCGGTGTCGAATATCTCTGCGACTACACCGCCGACGATCATCCGTTTCCGCTGCGGACCCCGTCCGGGACGCTGCTCGCCATGCCATATTCGCTGGAGCTCAACGACGTCCCGGCATTCCAGAACATCGGCCTCAGTTCGGAAGCATTCGGGGACATGATCGTCGACCAGTTCGACGTGCTCTACGAGGAAGGCGAGAGCAACGCCCGTTGCATGCCGATCTGCTTGCACACGTTCTGGGTAGGTCAGCCGAACAAGTTCAAGCACCTGCGCAGAGCGTTCGAGTACATCGCTCGGCACAGGAACGTCTGGCTGACCACCGCGGACGAAGTGAACGACTGGTATCGGCGAAACTGCATGAAGGTGTAGCGAAGGGCGCCGCTCACTGCGGCACGATCCCCGCATCGCTGATCACCTTCTTCACGCGCTCCATCTCCGCGAGCATCGATTTGCGGAACGCGTCGGGAGACTCGCTGGGATCGACGAACATCGCACGCTGCTCGAAGGCGAGCCGCACATCTGGCTGCTGCAGTACGGCGACGATCTCCTTGTGCAATCGCTGCAGGATCGGCTGCGGCGTTCCGCCGGGCGCAGCGAAGCCGACGCGAGTCGCGAAGCGATAGTTGGGCACGCCGGCTTCGGCAGTCGTTGGGACCTGCGGCAGGATGTCGAGCCGCTGGCCGCTGGTGACGGCGAGCGCTCGCAGGCGGCCTTCCTGGATGTGCGGCAGCGGCGTCTGCGGTAGATCGAACATGGCCTGGATGCGACCGCCGACAAGATCGATTACCGCCTGCGACGCGCCCTTGTAGGGAACGTGCGTGAGTTTCGTTCCGGTCGTTGCCGCGAAGACTTCGCCGCCGAGGTGCAGCGTGTTCCCGATGCCCGCGGATCCGTACGCGATCTCGCCCGGGTGCGCCTTCGCGTACGCGATGAATTCCTGCAGTGTCTTCGCCGGCACCGACGGATGCACGACGATGACCAGCGGCGATTTGATCGCGTTCGTGATCGGTGCCAGGTCGGCGACCGGGTCGAAGGGCAACTGCTTGCTCAGCGCCGCAACCGATGAGTGCGTGAGCTCGCCGATCAGCAGTAGCGTATGGCCGTCGGGCTCGGCTTTCGCGACGTGGTCGGCGGCGATAACGGTGTTGCCGCCGGGGCGGTTCTCGACGACCACCGATGCCTTCATGCTCTCGGCGAGCTTGCCCGCGACGGTGCGCGCGATGAAATCGGACGAGCCGCCGGCGGTGTACGGAACGACGATGCGGATGGGACGATCGCCGGGGAAATCCTGCGCAACCGTGGGGGACGGAACGGCGCCGAACGCGGCGAATGCGCCCAGCAGAATGGTCGCCACGAATCGACGGCGCACGCGAGCGACAGGCGAACGAAGGATGGGATCCGGCATGCGTTCCTCTCGTGGTCGAGAACCGCGATCTCGTTCTCGGGCGGGTTTGGCTGGGCGATGCAGGCGCGAGGGATTCGTCGCGAGCATCGGCAAAGTGTATCTCGTACCATCCGGAGGCGTTTCACGAGCACCGGTGCGACGCCGCTCATTCGATGCAGGAGACGACGAAGATGACGCCCCGCGAACGCTTCCTTGCTGCCGTGCATGGGCGGAAGGTCGACCGAATCCCGACGGCCGCATGGGTCCACTTCCTCTCCGACCATCTGTCGGGCGAGGAAACGGCGCGACTGCACGAGCGCTTCCTGAAGACCTATCGGTGGGACCTCGCGAAGGTCATGTCCGATTACCGCTATCCGGTCCCCGCCGGGGTGCGCGACCTGCAGGATCCGGCGTCGCTGCGCGCGTTCGAACCGGTGGGCCTCGACCATCCGGCGTTCGCGCAGCAACTCGTTTGCCTCGCGCGCCTGCGCAGCGCGATGGGACCGGACTTTCCGCTGCTCGAGACAGCATTCGATCCCTACCAGCAAATCGTCCGCAACGTCGGGCGTGATCAGCAGGAGCACCTGCGGCGCAACGAGGCCGAAGCACTTCGCGCGCTGGAGACCGTCAGCGAGTCGATCCGCAACTACATCCGTGAGCTGAAGCGCATCGGAGTCGACGGTTTCTTCTATTCGATCAACTCGGCGATACCCGAAGGCTTTCCCCGCGGCACACCGCGCGAGGTTTACGAAACGTTCCTGCGGCCGTTCGATCTCGACGTGCTCGCGGCAGCGGAAGGCATGGTGCGGGTGTTGCACGTGCACGGCACGGGTGTCGATCTGGACCGGATCGATCGGTACCCGTACGAGGTTCTCAGCCTGTCGGATCGCTCGCCGAACAATCCGACGCTCCGTGAACTGCGCAAGCGTACCGATCGCTGCCTGATGGGCGGCATCGACGAGAGCGCCTTCCCGGACATGTCGCTCGGGATGCTTGCGCGCCAGATCGACGATGCGCTCGAGCAGGCCGGACGCGAGCGTTTGATCCTGGCGCCCGGCTGTGCGCTGCCCTCGTTCTCGCCGGGGCGCACGCTGGCGTTCTTGCGCGAATACGCCGACGGGCTGTGAGTTCGCATGGGCGCGCCACCTGCGCGCCGAGAAATGCCCCGGTGCTGGGAAACGCGAGAAGGCGTTGCTTGAGCAGGGGGCCTGAGTTCGATCCGACGAGGTATCCGATTACATTAAAGCTCGAAGTCGAGCGCGGCGAGCGGAGCCGCTCCGCCTTCACCGCCGCAGCGCCGAAACCACGCGAAACGACATCGCCTCGGCCTGCGCCAGGTAGATCGGCATCGAAGTCTGAAGGTTGCTGCGCAAGCGCGTGGAGCGGACGCTGTCGAAGCCGATCGGCGCGCCGGCGCGTAGCTTGCGGCCCAGGGTTGAGCGCAGGAAGGACACACCCTCGTACATCGACTGCCCGAGCGAATTGAGCACTGGCGCCCGCTCTCCGAAGCGCGACCAGTAGCGTTCGCGGAATGCGCCGTTGCGGTCGGTATCGAGCGAAGCGAAGTATCCGGAAGCGACGAAAAGCCCTTCGGTGTGCTCCGGGCCGATCGCGAGCAACCCGTTCTCCTCGACCGCGCACGAAAGCCGCACCACCTTGCCGGCGAGCTTCGACTCGCCGAGCGCACGGCTGAACTCGACCGCGTCCTGGCCGACGAGCGACATGAGCACCGCCTGCGCGCGTGTGCTGCGGATCTCGTCGACGAGCCGCTGCACGTCGAGCGCGCCCAGTGGCACGTAGCGGCTCGCCACCACCTCGCAGCCGCTGCTGCGCAAGGCGTCGGTGGCGATTGCGTGCGAGCGTCGGGGCCAGCAGTAGTCGTTGCCCAGCAGGAACCAGCGTCGCAGCGCGTAGCGTTCGGTGAGCGAATCGAGCGCCGGCAGCAACTGCTCGCGAGGCGTCTCGCCGATGGCCATGACCCCGGGCGGCAGCGGGCCGCCCTCGTAGAGCGGCGTGTAGACGAAGGGAAGTGCGGCGCGCAATTGCGCGGTCACGCGCTCGCGCACTGAGCTCGTGTGCATGCCGACGATCGACTCGATCGCGTCTTCGTCGAGGAGCGCCTGGAGTTGCTCCTCGAGGTCGTCGGATTCGTCGCTGGCGTCGAGGACCGTGAGCGCGACGCTCTTGCCGTCCACGCCGCCGGCGGCGTTCCACTCCTCGGCGGCGAGCGTCGCGCACGCCAGGCAGGAAGGCCCCCAGATGCCGGCGGCGCCCGACATCGGGATCAGCGCGCCGATGCGGTATTCCTGCTCGCCGATTCGTTCGTTCGATCCGTACCAGCGCGCCGCGCGGTACGGCTGCGCCGCGCGATGGCGCCTCCCCGAATCGAAGTCCGAACGAGACTGCATGGGAGGGGCTCCGGCGCAAAGGGATTCCGATAGTGCCGCATGTCCCGTGCGTTTTCATGCTGCGATGCAATAGCGGCGACGGCTCTGCGCTGCGCGCGGCACGTGGGGGGCATACCGCGCGCGACTGCGCGAGCCGTGCCGCGTGCCGTCGTCCAGCCGGCTCAGACCGGAGGGTGTCGGCGGTGCCAGTCCGTTGCACGCTGGAAAGCCCGGCCGGCGCGCACGAGCAGCGGTTCGTGCAGGCGCCGTGCGACGAGTTGCACCGCCACCGGCGTGTGTTGCGCGGTGAAGCCCGCCGGCAGCGTGATCGTCGGGTGGCCGCTCAGGTCGAAGGGCGCAGTGAACCGGATCAGCGAGCGCAGCCCGGCTTCGGTGGAGATGAGTTGCGACAGTTCCGTCTTCGTCGGAGACGCAAACGGTTGCGCCGGCAGCAGCAGCAGGTCGACCTGCTCGAACAGCGCCATCAGGCGACCGGCGAAGTCGCGTCGGCGCAGCAGCATTCGCTGGTAGTCGAGCGCGGAGAATGCCGAGGCGCTGTCCAGGAAGGACGCCAGCGCAGGGCCGTATTCTGCACGGCGTGAGGGGTAGGTGCGGCCGTGCGCGACAGCTGCCTCGATCGCGCAGATCGGCGCCCAGTCGGCGAGCGCCGCGTCGACCGCGGGAAACGCGACGTTGCGCACGCTCGCGCCCAGTTCGCGCAGCGCGGAGAGTGTCTCGCGCACGGCGGCCGACGTCGTCGCGTCGACGCCCTCGTGGACGAAGCGCTCGTCGATGCCGATTCGCAGGTTGCGCAACTCGGTGTCGACGCCGGCGAGCATGTCGGGCACCGGATCGAGGAGGGCCGTCGGATCTTCGGGGTCGGCGCCTGCAACGATGGCGAGCATCGCGCCGGCATCGGCTGCGCTGCGGCACATCGGCCCGAAGTGATCGAGCGAAGCCGCGAGCTCGAAGCAGCCGTCGCGCGATACGCGTCCCCACGTTGGCTTGATTCCGGTTACGCCGTTGGCTGCGGACGGAAAGCGGATCGATCCGCCGGTATCGGATCCGATCGAACCGAAGCACAGTCCTGCTGCCGTCGCCACACCGGACCCGCTCGACGAAGCGCCCGACCAATGATCGGGGTGCCAGGGATTCACCGGTGGCACCACCGACGGATGGTGTTCGACGAGCGCGCCCTCGGTGAGCTGCAGCTTGCCGAGCAGCACCGCACCGGCTTCGCGCAGTCGTGTCACGATCGTCGCATCCCGATCCGGGCGAAAGCCGTGGTTCAGCGGCATGCCGGCGCATGTGTCCACGCCCCTGGTGAAGCACAGATCCTTCACGGCGATCGGCACCCCGTGCAACGGCCCGAGGATCTGACGTCGGCCGATGCGCTCTTCCGCCTTCCTCGCCTGCTCGAGCGCGAGCTCGGGCGTGACGCAGGCGTATGCGTGCAGACTCGGGTCAAGCGTTTCGATCCTGCGCAGCATTGCCTCGGTGACTTCCACCGGCGAGAGCCTGCGCGAATGCAGCAGTCGCGCAAGCTCGCTCGCTTCCAGTTCGTGCAGGGATTGGTGATCGTGCATCGCGCAGTTCCTCCGATCGGCTCATCGTCGTGTCGTCGTGTCTTGCGGCATTCCGTGCGCGGGCGCGCCGTCGTCGCACGCAGGCATTTGTACCCCACCGGCGAACGGGTCGAAAGCGTTCGTCTGGCGCGCTCGGTCCGCTCGCCCTAGAATCCCGGGATCATGGCGAAGCCCAGAAAGAAGGCTGGCGGCGCCGCCTCCCTGCAGGCGCTGCTCCACGAAGCGAGCCGGCGCGCCACCGCCGACCTCGAACGCGTGCTCGATCCCGAGGGCGTGCCGCTGGAGTCCTGGCGCGTGCTCGAGGTACTCGCCGACGAAAGCGGCCGTTCGATGTCGGCGCTCGCCGACGCCGTCTCCATGAAGCTTCCCTCGCTGTCGAAGCTCGTCGACCGCATGGTGGCCAATGCGCTGGTGCAGCGCGCTCTCGACCCAGAAGACAATCGCAGGGTCCTCGTCTACATATCCGACGTGGGGCTCGCGTGCGTGCGCCGTCTGGAGAGCACGGTGCAGCGCGAACGGCAATCGATGGAGTCTGCGCTCGGTCGCGACAGGGGCCGCGAGCTGAAGCAGCTGCTCGAGGATTTCATCCGCGGGCGCGGTTCCTGAATCCGATTGCTTGAATCGGAAAACAAATTACTTGACACGGAAAACAATTCCTTCCGATACTGAGCCGCACTGCCCACGTACGGGGAAGTCATGGTTCTGCTCGGTTGGATCTTCGCGATCGCGCTCGCGATCGTCGTCGTCGCGATCGTCGTCGCCTTTCTCAACCGCTTCTATCGCAAGTCCACGCGCGACGTCGCGCTGATCCGCACCGGCTTCGGCGGCCAGAAGACCATCCTCGCCGGCGGCTGCCTCGCGCTGCCGTTTCTGCATCGCGTCGAGGAAATCAACATGCGGACGATCCGCGTCGAGGTTCGGCGCACGTCCGAGAAATCGCTGATCACCACCGATCGCATCCGCGTCGATGCCGAGTTCGAGTTCTACGTGCGCGTGCAACCCACCGTCGACGGGGTGGCGACCGCAGCGCAGGCGCTCGGTGCCCGGGCGCTGAGCCCCGAGGGCATCCGCAACCTGCTCGAGGGCCGCTTCGTCGATGCGCTGCAGGCCGTAGCGGCGGCGCGGACGATGGACAGCCTGCACGAGCAGCGCGGCGAGTTTGTGCAGCAGGTGGCCGAGCAACTGCGCGAAAATCTTTCGCACAACGGCGTGCTGCTCGATTCGGTCTCGCTCACGAGGCTCGACCAGGCGCCGTTCGCGGCGCTGGACGAGAACAACGCGTTCAACGCCGTCGGGATGCGACGGCTCGCCGAGATCATCTCGGCCAACCGCAAGAAGCGCACCGAGGTCGAGGCGGAGGCCGAGATCGCTGTTCGGCAGACGCAGCTCGACGCCACGAAGCGGCGGCTGAGCCTGGCGCAGCAGGAAGAGCAGGCGCAGATCGAGCAGCGGCTCGAGATCGAGCGCATCAAGTCGGCCAGTGAAGCCGAGGCCGCAAAGGCGCGCGAGGATGCGTTGATTGCCAGCGAGGCCGCACGCATCCTTCGCGAGCGCGAGACGCGGCTTGTCGAGCTGGCGAAGCAGAGCGAGATCAGGCGGGTGGAGATCGAGTCTCAGCTGAACTCCGAGGTGCGCAAGTCCGACAGCGCGATCCGGCTCGCCGACAAGCATGCCGAGGAGGCGCAGGCGCAGGCGCGCGCCGAACGCGCTCGCGCCGAGATCATCCTGGCGCAGGAGCACGTGCAGACCGAGCGCGAGCGCGCAGTCGTCGAACGCTCGCGCGAAATCGCCGTGAAGCGCGAGCAGGAGGCCGGCGAGGTTGCCTCGGCGAAGGCCGAGAGCGAGGCGTCGGTGCTGATCCGGCGCGCGCAGTCCGAGGCGCAGGCGGTGCGCACGCGAGCCGAGGCCGAGCGGCTGCGGATGCTCGCCGAGTCGGAAGGCAGCCGGGCGTTGATCGACGCCGAGAACACGCGAAGCGATGGCCTCGTGAGGCTGCAGCTGGAGCGTTACCGGCTCGACAAGATGCCCGAGATCGTCGCGCAGATGATGAAGCCGGTGGAGAAGATCGACAGCATCCGCATTCACCAGGTGAGCGGTCTGACGGGTGCGCCGGGCAGTGGCGGAGCCGGCGACGCCACGCGCCCGCCGGTGAACCAGGTCATGGACAGCATCATGGGCATGGCGCTGCAGTTGCCGGCCCTCAAGAGCATCGGCGACTCGATTGGAGTCGACTTCTCGTCGGCGGTCGGGCTGGCCGCCCCGTCGCAGCCGGCGGGCCGCGAGACAGCAGCCGCGCCCCGCGCGAGCGAGTGAGTGAGCCGGGCGTCGTCGAACACAAACAGGAGACAGCAATGAGCATCACGCGTCGTGATTTCGTCGCGGGCGCAGGACTGGCCGCTCTGGGAACGGCCCTGCCGCTGCGTGCGGCCTTCGCGCAGGGCGCTCCCATCAAGGTCGGGGTGTTGCTCGACGCCTCCGGGAACATCGACATCTACGGAAAGCCGATGGCGATGGCGTCGAGGATGGCCGTGGACGAGATCAACGAAGCGGGCGGGCTGCTCGGTCGCAAGCTGCAGCTCATTGAATACGACACGCAGTCCGACATCGCGCTCTACACCAAGTTCGCTCAGCAACTCGTGCGCGACGACAAGGTCGACGTGGTGCACGGCGGCATCACGTCGGCCTCGCGCGAAGCGGTCCGACAGACCTTCCGGCGCGCCAACACCCTCTACTTCTACAACATCCTCTACGAAGGCGGAGTCTGCGACCGCAATACCTTCTGCACCGGGACGACGCCGGCGCAGGTCATCGAGCCGGTCGTCGACCTCGCGATGAAGCGGTGGGGTAGCAAGGTCTACGTGCTCGCGGCCGACTACAACTACGGTCAGATCGCCGCGAAGTGGATCGCGCATTACGTCAAGCAGCGCAACGGAACCACGCTGAAGACCGACTTCTTTCCGCTCGACGTCGCCGACTTCGGTTCGACGATCGCGAAGATCCAGCAGGAAAAGCCGTCGTTCGTCGTCTCCGCGCTCGTCGGCGGGGCGCACATGTCGTTCTACCGCCAGTGGGCCGCCTCGGGCATGAACAGCAAGATCCCGCTCGCGGCGACGGTGTTCGGCGTGGGCAATGAACAGCTTGCACTGTCTGCCGCCGAAGGCAACGGCATTCTCATCGCCGGCAACTACAGTCAGGAGATCGACACGCCGGCCAACAAGGACTTCCTCGCCCGCTGGCAGAAGCGCTTCGGCGATCCGAAGTCCGTCCACGAAATCGCGGTTTCCCAGTACCAGGGAATCCACCTGTGGGCGCAGGCGGTGCGCAACGCGAAGGCGATCGAGCACGCGGCCGTGCTTGCGGCGCTGGAGTCTGGCGTGTCGATCGAAGGGCCTTCGGGCACCGTGACGATCGAGCCGAAGACCCATCATGCTGCGCTCGATGTGCGCGTCATGGAAGTCAAGGACCAGAAGAACACGATCCTCGAGACGGTGAAGCAGCGGCCGCCGAGCGACACCGCGCAGTACTGCGACCTGCAGAAGAACCCGAAGGAGAACAAGCAGTTCGAGGTGTCGATCTAGCCATTGGTCGATTGCGGGCGCGTGCGGTCGTGGACTACACAGCTGTCGTCGTTCTCGAGATGCTGTACATGATCGCCTTCCTGGCGCTGATCAGCGCCGGGCTGGCGATCGTCTTCGGGATGATGCGCGTGATCAACCTCGCGCACGGCGAGTTCGTCATGCTCGGCGGCTACACGACGATCGCGTGCGTGAAGGCCGGATGGAACGTCTGGTTCGCGATGCTCGTCGTTTCGCCGCTCGTCGTCGCGGCCTGGGGTCTTCTCGCCGAGCGCCTGATCATCCGCTTCCTCTACGGGCGAATGATCGACACGATGCTCGCCACCTGGGGACTCAGCCTGCTGATGATCGGCGTGATCACGCTGGTCTTCGGCAGCAGCGCCGTCAGCGTTCCCGCTCCGATCGGCGGCTACCAGGTCGGCGACTACCAGATGGGCGGCTACAACCTGTTCATTGTCGCGGTCGCCGCACTGCTGTTCTTCGCCCTGTGGGCGCTGCTGCGCTTCACGCGCGCCGGGCTCGTGGCACGGGGGGCGATGCAGGGGCCTGACGTGGTCGCGGCGCTGGGCTACGACCCGCGCCGGGTCTACATGCTCACGTTCGCGTTCGGCGCGGCGCTGTCCGGGCTCGCGGGCGGAGTGCTGGCGCCGCTCACGGGACTGCTTCCCTCCTCGGGCGGCGCCTACATTGCCAAGGCGTTCATCACGGTGATCACGGGCGGCGCCGCAGTCATCTCGGGCACGCTGTCCAGTTCAGTGCTCTTCGGCTTCGTCAACCAGCTCTTCTCGTTCGAGGCCGGGCCCGTCGTCGGCGAGCTGGCGATGCTTGGGCTCGCGATCGTTCTGCTGCGCCTGATGCCGCAGGGCATCACCGGGCGCTTCTTCCGGAACGGCACGTGAAGGACTGGCGCTCCACCGGATCGATTCGCTGGGGGTGGTTCCTCGCCGTCGCGGCCGCGCTCGCGCTCTACCCGCTTGTCTTCGACACGCACACCGCGAGTGTCCTGCTGATCTGGGCGCTCTTTGCGATGTCGCTGGGGCTCATGTGGGGCTTCGCGGGGCTGCTCAGCTTCGGTCATTCGGCGTACTTCGGCCTGGGCGCCTATACCTACGCGATCGCCGCGCTGAACTTCGGCGAGAGCACGGTGCCTTTGCTGCTCGCCGTGCTGGTTCCCGCCGCCTTCGCCGCGGTCGTCGGCGCGATGATGTTCTACGGTCGCATCAGCGACGTCTACATGGGCGTAATCACGCTCGTCGTCACGCTGATCCTGTTCAAGTTCATGAGCGCCACCGCCGGCGACGCCTATCGCATCGGCGAGGCGCGGCTCGGTGGCTTCAACGGCATTCCCGGTTTCCCGACGCTGAACCTGCCCGGCTTTCCGGACGTCTCGCTGTACGGGGTACCCACCTACTACGTGTGCGCCGCGGCGTTGCTGTCGTGCTACCTGATCTGTCGCTGGGTGCTGGCGAGTACGTTCGGGCGCGTGCTCGTCGGCGTTCGCGAGAACGAGGCGCGTTGCGAACTGCTCGGCTACGACGTGCCGCTGCTGAAGACGGCGGTGTTCTCGCTGAGCGCGGCGATGGCGGGGCTGGCCGGCTGCCTCTTCGCCAACTGGGCCGAGATCGTCACGCCCGGACTCTTCAGCCTGCGCCAGGCGGCCGAGGTGCTGATCTGGGTCATCGTCGGCGGTCTCGGAACGCTGCTCGGTCCCATCATCGGTGCGGTCGCGCTCGGCATGGTGAAGCTGCTACTGGGCGAGCAGACGCTCATCGACAACTCGCTGGTGCTCGGCGTGATCCTGGTCGTGGTCGTGCTCGCCGTGCCGACCGGCGTCGTTCCTGCCTTGCAGCGGTTGTGGAACGCGCGGGCGCGGGCGAGCCGGGCGCGGGCGGGCGCAGGCGTCGCCCGGCGCAGGCTCGGCGTTACAGGTGGGGGCGCAACGTGAGCGACGTCGTCGAGACGCAGGACCTCACGATGCGCTTCGGCGGCGTCGTCGCACTCGACTCCGTGAACTTCTCGCTGCGCGAGCGCGAGCTGCGCTGTCTCATCGGTCCGAACGGCGCCGGCAAGAGCACCTTCTTCAAGTGTCTCGCCGGGCAGCATCGGCTCGGATCCGGCAACGGGCGAGTGCTGATCCGCAACCACGACGTCACCGGATGGCGCACGCATCGCATCGTGCGGCTCGGCGTGGGCGTGAAGACGCAGGTGCCGTCGGTGATGAACGGGCTCACGGTGGAGGAGAACGTCTGGCTCGCCGCGCGCAGGGTCCTCGAAGCCGGCGCGAGCGACCACGCAGTCGACGAGACGATCGAAATCCTGCAACTGGCTGACGTCGCGCGACGCAGTGTCGGCGAGCTAGCGCACGGGCGTCGCCAGATGGTCGAGATCGGCGTCGTGCTCGCGCAGCGTCCGTGGCTCGTGCTGCTCGACGAACCGGCGGCCGGGATGACGGGCGACGAGGTCGAGCGACTCGCTGCAGTGGTGCAACGGATCAACGAGACGGCCGCAGTCGTCGTGGTCGACCACGACATGGAGTTCGTGCGCTTGCTCGGTTCGCTGGTCACGGTCTTCCACCAGGGCTCGATTCTCCTCGAGGGGCCCGCGGACGAGGTGTTGAACGACGCCCGGGTGCGCGAGGTCTACCTGGGAGAGCGCGCGCGATGAGGCGCGACGACTTGAACCCTGCGCGCGATGTAGTCGCCGGCGTATCGCGCGACGCGGCGTCGCGGCCGCCGGTGACCCAGGGGCGAGTCGTGCTCGAAGTGCACGATCTTCGCTCCGGCTACGGACACGTACCCGTCCTGCACGGTGTGACGCTGCAACTGCACGAATCCGAGGCGCTTGGCATCGTCGGCCATAACGGGATGGGCAAGACGACGCTGCTCAAGACGATCATCGGGCTGCTCCCGGCCTGCGGCGGCCGAATCGCGATCGACGGCGTCGACGTCTCGCGTGAGCCGCCGTACGCGCGCAGCCGTCGCGGCCTCGGCTACGTCGCGCAGGGGCGCGGCATCCTGCCCGCGCTGACGGCACGCGAGAACCTCAGGCTGGCCTGGACCGGCGCTACCGACGAGGCCGAGTCGGAGGCGGTCGAGCGTGTCGTACGCCTGTTTCCGCGCCTCGAGCGCTTGCTCGACCGGCGAGGCGGCGCGCTGTCCGGAGGCGAGCAGCAACTTCTCGCACTCGCACGCGCGCTGGTGTCCAATCCGTGGGCGCTGCTGCTCGACGAGCCTTCCGAGGGAATCCAGCCTTCGATCGTCGACGAGATCGGCCAGACGCTGTCCCGACTGCGGGGTGAGCACGGGCTGGCCATCCTGATCGTCGAGCAGAACCTCGATCTCGTTCTCGACGTCGCGAACCGCATCGCCGTGATGGAGAAGGGGCGCCTGGTGCGGGAATTCGGCGCCGAGCAGATCGGCGCCCCGGCCTCGCTCGTGGAAGCGCTCGGCATGGGCAGCGTGCGCAGGACGCGGGGCGCAGACCCGCTTTCGCGCGGGGTGGCGTCCGCGCACGGTCCTGCGCTGCCAGCATCGCAGGTGACCGTCGCCGGACGCGCGACGCGTTCGGCGATTCCCGCAACTGCGCAACGGGCGGCCGCCCAGCCCCAACGGCACTCCGCGACGAACGTCGCGCCATCGCCAGCAGGAACAAGCATGGGAACCGTCAAGCGCCCGACCTTCGAGCAGCTGCGCGAGATCGTCTCGAAGCTGCACATGAGCATGTCCGACGCCGAGGTCGCCGAATACCTCGAGGTCATCGATGGCACTTTGCAGGCCTACGACCGGATCAGCGAGTTGCCCGACAACCTGCCGGCGGTCGCCTGGCCGCGCACGCCTGGCTATCGCCCGTCGGCCGCGGAGAACCCGCTGAACGCCTGGGCCGTGAAGACCGAGGTGCACGGTGCGCGCACCGGCCCGCTGGCCGGCAAGCGCGTCGTGCTCAAGGACAACATCTGCCTGGCCGGCGTGCCGATGATGAACGGCGCGTCGACGCTCGACGGCTACGTGCCGGACATCGACGCGACGGTCGTCACCCGGATGCTCGACGCCGGCGCGACCATCGTCGGCAAGGCGCACTGTGAGTACTTCTGCCTTTCCGGCGGCAGCCACACATCGGCGCGCGGGCCGGTGCACAACCCATGGCGTCACGGGTATGCCTCCGGCGGTTCCTCCTCGGGTTGCGCGGCCCTCGTCGGTGCCGGCGAGATCGAGATGGCGATCGGCGGAGACCAGGGAGGATCGATCCGGATGCCGGCAGGGTGGTGCGGGGTCTATGGCATGAAGCCCACCCACGGGCTCGTTCCGTACACGGGAATCATGCCCATCGAGGCGACGATCGATCACGCAGGCCCGATCACCGCGACCGTTGCCGACAACGCGCTGCTGCTCGAGGTGATCGCCGGCGCCGACGGGCTCGATCCGCGTCAGTACGACGTGCGTGTCGACCGATACACGAGCGCGCTCGGTCGCGGCGTCGCCGGACTGCGCGTCGGCATCGTGCGCGAGGGCTTCGGGCGTCCCGAGAGCGAGCCCGACGTCGACCAGAAGGTGCGACAGGCGTCCGATCGGCTGCGCGCTCTCGGCGCCATCGTCGAGGATGTTTCCATCCCGATGCACCTCGACGGGCCGGCGATCTGGACCCCGATCGCCCTCGAGGGACTGCAGGCGCAGATGATGCACGGCAACGGCATGGGCTTCAATTGGCAGGGGCTGTACACCACGAGCCTGCTCGACGCGCACGCGAACTGGCGCGCGCGCGCCAACGAACTGTCGCGCACGCTGAAGATCTCGATGTTCGTCGGCGAGTATTTCCTGCGGCAGTACCGCGGCCACTACTACGCGAAGGCGCAGAACCTGGCGCGCCTGCTGCGCAGCGCCTACGACGAGGCGCTCGAGCGCCACGACTTGCTGCTGATGCCGACGCTGCCGATGAAGGCGACGCCGCTGCCGCCGAACAACGCGCCGCTGGCGCTGTGGTGCCAGCGAGGCTTCGAGATGCTCGGCAACGCCTGCCCATTCGATGTCAGCGGACATCCGGCGATGAACGTCCCCTGTGCGCTCAGCCATGGGCTGCCGGTGGGGATGATGCTGGTCGGACGACGCTACGACGAATCGACGATCTACCGCGCCGCGCACGCCTTCGAGCAACTGGGCGACTGGCGCGAGTTCTGATGGACCGCAATCCCTTCGTCTCCGATTGGCTGCGCGGCGATGCGCACGACCGCCAGCGGCCGCAGGGCGCGCTCTCGTACGTCTGCGGCAGTACCGAAGATCCGCTGCGCTTCATGACGATTCCCGCGCTGCTCGCGCGCGCCGTGCAGCGCAACGGCGGCGGCGACGCCGCCGTCTTCGTTGCCGAGGGCGAGCGCTTGAGCTGGCACGACCTGATGGCGCGCTCCGACGCCGTCGCTGCGGGGCTGCTCGCGCTGGGCATCGGCCGCGGCGACCGAGTGGGAATCTGGGCGCCCAACTGCGTCGAGTGGCTGCTCGTGCAGTTCGGCACGGCGCGGATCGGCGCGGTGCTCGTGAACATCAATCCGGCGTATCGAAGCTCGGAACTCGAGTACGCGCTGAACAAGGTTCAGTGCCGCGTGCTGGTGATGGCGCGCGCGCACCGCAGCAGCGACTACGTGGACATCGTACGCAAGCTCGCGCCCGAGATCGACCGCATCGATCGCGGCGAGCGGCTTCGGCTCGAGCGCTTCGAGCGGTTGCGCCACGTGGTGCTCATCGGCAAGGGGCCGCAGCCGCGCGGCGCGCTGTCCTTCGACGAACTGGTCCGCCAGGCAGGCCCCGCACACCGTGCACGGCTCGCCGCGCTCTCGCAAGCGCTCGACCCCGACGACGCGATCAACATCCAGTTCACCAGTGGCACGACGGGGTCGCCCAAAGGCGCGACGCTGAGCCACTTCAACGTAGTCAACAATGCGCGCTATTGCGCGCGCGCGATGGCGCTGTCCTCGCGTGACCGGCTGTGCATCCCGGTTCCGCTGTATCACTGCTTCGGAATGGTGCTCGGCGTGCTCGCCTGCACGGCGGTCGGCGCGACGATGATCTTTCCCGGTGCCGCCTTCGACGCCGGCGAGACGCTGCATGCGGTGCAGGCGCAGCGCTGCACGGCGCTGCACGGCGTGCCGACGATGTTCGTCTCGATGCTCGAGCATCCCCGTTTTCGCGATTTCGACCTTGCGTCGCTGCGCACCGGCATCATGGCCGGAGCACCTTGCCCGGTCGAGACGATGCGCCGGGTCATCGACGAGATGCACATGGGCGAGGTTACGATCGCCTACGGGATGACCGAGACGAGCCCCATCTCGTTCCAGTCGGGCGTGGACGACCCGCTCGATCGCCGCGTCTCCACGGTCGGGCGTATCCAGCCGCACGCGGAGGTGAAGATCGTCGACGATGCCGGTCGCGTGGTTCCGCTGGGAACGGCCGGCGAGCTGTGCACGCGCGGCTACCTGGTGATGCGCGGCTACTGGGACGACCCCGAGCGCACGCGCGAGGCGATCGACGAGAGCGGTTGGATGCACACCGGCGATCTCGCGACGATCGACGCGGACGGATACTGCAACATCGTCGGTCGCGTGAAGGACATGCTGATTCGAGGCGGAGAGAACGTCTATCCGCGGGAGGTCGAGGAGTTCCTGCAGACGCATCCGAAGGTGCAGTCGGCGCAGGTTTTCGGCATTCCCCATCCGAGACTCGGCGAGGAGGTCTGCGCCTGGATCGTTCTGCGACCCGGGCAGGCGGGCACCGTGGACGAACTCGAGGCCTTCTGCCGGGGGCGGATAGCCCACTACAAGGTGCCGAGTGTCATCCGTTTCGTGCCGGAGTTCCCGATGACGGTGACGGGAAAGCCGCAGAAGTTCCTCATGCGGGAACGGATGATCCAGGAACTGGGCCGCTCGGCGACGAGGACCGCTTGAACAACGAAGGCATGCGTTGATCAATCGATCTTCGTCAACGCGCCTTCCTTGTGCGCGGCGACGTGATCGGTCTTGTCGCTCTTGATCTCGTACTGCGGATCGTCTTTCGACGCGCGGCGCCGGTGGCCCTTGTAGTCGAAGTCCGCGTGGTGGACGCGGATGATCCTGCCGCTTACCCGGCCGGCTTCGGAATTCCAGCTGACGTGATCGCCGATCGCGAATCTGTCCACGAATGCCTCCGGTCTTCGACGTGGCGCAATGGTGCGCGTTCCGACGCGCAACTGCGGAACCCGGCGTAGATGTCGTCCCGCTCGGCGCCGAAGAAATTGCGGTAGCGCGGATTACGCATGCGCGACGCGGTTGCGAACGACGCGCCGCGCAGAACCGGCCGGCCATCGAACCACGGTGACGAGTACGCGCGGTACGGGTGCGCGGTGAAGCCCGGGTACGGGGCGAACGCACTCGACGTCCACTCCCAGACGTCGCCCCAGCGGAACGCATCGCCTGCTTCGATCGCCGCGCGTTCCCATTCCGCTTCCGTGGGCAGGCGACGCCCGACCCAGTTGCACCAGGCGAGCGCTTCATGCAGGGTCAGATGACAGGCTGGCAGCGCCGGGTCGAGTTCGACCCAGCGGCCGTTCGACCATCGTCGCCAGCCGCGCGACGTGTGCTCGAGATAGCGCGGTGCCCGCCGGCCCTTTGCACGAAGCCATGCGCGACCGGGCTCGCTCCACCAGTTGTCGTCCTCGTAGCCGCCGTCTTCGACGAAGGGCAGGTATTCCGCCCAGCGCACGACCCGATCGTCGATGCGATAGTCGGACAATTGGACCTCGTGTGGCCGGCATTCGTTGTCGAAGGCGAAGCCCGGACCGTCCAAGCCGAGGCGCCACTGGCCCGCGTCGAAATCGATCGTCCGGCATTCGTCGGCGAGCGCAGCAGGCCCAGGTGCTTCGTCGATCGCGAAGCCGAGCGCGTGCGCCATGTAGCTTGCGGCTTCGTGATGCATGTCCTCGTGAAACAGCGCCAGCCGGAAGAAATACAATCCGGCGTCGCTCTCATCGGCTAGCTGCAACAGCGCGAGCGTGCGTTCGAGTTGCGCGCCCAGGTCGTTGCGGGTTTCGTCTGCGCCGGGCAGCGGCAGGTTCCAGCGGGTTTCATGCGCGACCTTCGCCGAATCGTAGAGACGGTCCGCATCGCGACGGATGCCGGCGATGCGTGGTGCATCGGGGTCTGCTTGCACGCCGAACGCGCGTTGCGGGTTGCGTGCGATCCACCATTCCTGGAACCATCCGATGTGCCCCAGTTCCCACAGCGGCGGATTCAATTCGACCCATCGCGGCACGTCGAGCGACTCGAGGTTCCGCTCGAAAGACTCGAAGGCGGCGAGCGTGTTGCGACGGCTGGCCGCCAGCGCCTCGCCGAGCGCTTCGATGCCCGCACGGCGGATCGCGATGCCGGCGATTCGATTCTTGATCATTCGCGTATCCGACGCATCGACATGAGGCTGCAAGTCGTCATCGTGACACCGGCGAATGCCGATGCCAACAACGGGAACTGGCGAACGGCGCGGCGCTGGGCGCGCTTTCTCGCCGGCGATTATCGGGTGCGCCTGGCGCAGGAATGGAGCGACGGCGACGAGGCGTTGATGATCGCGCTGCACGCGCGTCGCTCGGCGGCGTCCATCGCAGCGTGGCGCGCACGGCACCCGCGACGGCCGCTGGTGCTCGTGCTGACCGGCACCGACCTGTATCGCGACATCGCGGTCGATGGCAGCGCGCAGCACTCTCTCGCGCTGGCCGACCGGCTCGTCGTGCTCAACGAGCGCGGCCCGGCGGCGCTGCCCGCGCAGTTCCGGTCTAAAGCGGTGGTGATCCTGCAGTCGTCTCCGGGGCGCAGTCGCGCGGCGAAGACGCGTCGGTTGCTGCGGGTGGTCATGGTCGGCCACCTGCGCGACGAGAAATGCCCCGAGACCTTCTTCGATGTCGCGCGCAGGCTGGCGGGTCGCCCCGACATCGTTTTCGAGCACGTCGGCGATGCGCTCGATCCCACGCTCGCCGCCGAGGCGCGAGCGCTTGTCGCTCAGGACCCGCGCTATCGCTGGTTCGGCCCGCTTTCGCACCGGCAAACGCTCGCGCGCATCCGCGCGGCGCACGTTCTCGTTCACCCGAGTTGCATCGAGGGCGGCGCGCACGTCGTGATCGAGGCGGTGCGCAACGGCACGGCGGTGCTCGCTTCGCGCATCGACGGCAACGTCGGCCTTCTTGGCGAAGACTACGGCGGCTATTTCCCGGTCGGCGATTCCGCGGCGCTCGCCGCGTTGCTGCAGCGCATGCGAGATGACCCGCAAGCTCTGCAGACGCTGCAGGCGCAGTGCGATGCGCGCGCGGCGTTGTTCGATCCGGGTCGGGAGTCGGCGGCACTGCGTTCCATGGTGAGCAGCCTGCTCCGTTGACGGGTCGTGCCGTCGCGTATCGGCCCGGTTGCCCAGCGCCGACTTCCCGGTTCGGCGCGACTCCGGCACGGCTGGAGAACCGACTCCCGACGACTTGCGGCCCGCGTCGTCTTCCGTACAATGGCCTTGAGTCTTGAAAACACTTTCAGTCCGCTGAAATAATCGATGCCATCGGTTCCGTCCGCCGAGCGCACGCTCAACCTGTTCGAGACCTTCGAGGCAAGCGGCAGGCCGCTCGCGCTCAGCGAACTCGCACAGCGCATGAACGTGCCGGTGAGCAGTTGCCACGGTCTGGTGCAGACCCTCGTCGCTCGCGGTTACCTCTACGCCGTGAGCCGGCGCAAGGATTTCTATCCGACGCGACGCCTGTTGGATCTTGCGCAGGCGATCGTGCACAACGACCCGTTTCTGGAGCGGATCGGATCCGAGTTGCAGGCGCTGCGCGATGAAACGCGCGAGACGGTGATCCTCGGCAAGCGCCAGGGCGACGCCGTTCTCTACCTGGACGTCGTCGAGGGGACGCACACCGTGCGCTACACGGCCAGGCCAGGCGAATACAAGCCCCTGCATTCGAGCTCGATCGGGAAGGTGATGCTTGGCGCACTGCACGACGATGTGCTCGCCGAGTGGCTGCTTTCGCATCCGTTGCCGGCGGTCACCGGTCGCACGCTCTCGGACGGGAAGCGCTTGCGTCGCGATCTCGACGAAAGCCGTCGGCGCGGCTGGTTCATGACGCGCGGGGAGAACGTCGAGGACGTGACGGCGCTGGCCGTCGGGTTGTCGATCCGCGACGAGATTTTCGGCCTGGCCGTCGCCGGCCCGTCTCATCGGATGGAGAAGCGCATCGACGATCTGGCCGCGCGGCTGGTCGCGGCGCGACGACGAATCGAGGAGGTCTTCCATCAATGACCGGATACCGCCACCTGAGGGTCGAGCGCCGCGACAGCGTCCTGCGCGTGACGATCGACCGACCGGAGCAGCGCAATCCGCTGAGCACCGAGGTACTCGGCGAGTTGCGGCGGGCGTTCACCGAATCGGCCGACGACCCCGCCTTGCGGGCGGCCGTCGTCACCGGCGCTGGCGAGAAGAGCTTCGCTGCGGGCGGCGACCTCAAGGAGTTCGACAAGCTGCGCGGCACGGACGACGCCGAGCGGCTATGGGCGCACGCGAACGAGGCGTTGCGCGCGGTGCGTGAGTTCCCGTTGCCTGTGATTGCCGCGCTGAACGGCGTTGCGCTCGGCGGTGGCGCCGAGCTGGCCGTCGCCTGCGATTTCCGGGTCGCGGCGCCGCACGCAGCGATCGGTTTCGTGCAGGGCCGGCTGAACATCTGCACCGGCTTCGGCGGTGGGGCAGATCTCGTCGCGCTGGTGGGCGGACAGCGCGCGTTGTCGATCCTCATCCGTGCCGAGACGATGCCTGCAGAGCAGGCGCGGGCGATCGGACTCGTCGACGAGATCGCCGCCGAAGGCGAAACGCTCGAGGCATGCGTCGAGCGTTTCCTCCAACCGACCCGCGCTCACGCTCCGCAGGTGCTGCGCGCGTTCAAGACGATCGCAGTCGGTGACCGACTCGTGCTGACGAGGGCGCAGCGAGAGCAACGCGAGCGCGAGGCGCTGGTCTGCACCTGGGTGCACCCCGATCACTGGCAGGCGAGCGATCGCTTCCTGTCACGCAGCAGTCGAGGAGCAGCATGAGCCAGCGAAGCACGCAGGGCGAGGGGCCCGCGGCTGGGCCGAGCGTCGGTAGCGAGGTGCGCTCCGGGATCGAGGTCCCGGTCGTCGTCGATCCGACGCACTTTCCCGCCGAGGATCCCGGAATACCCGGCGAGTTCCCGTTCACGCGCGGCATCTTCGCCGACGGCTATCGGGGCCGGCTGTGGACGATGCGGCAGTACTCGGGATTCGGCACCGCCGAGGAATCCAACGAGCGCTACCGGTTCCTGCTCGAGCGCGGGCAGACCGGCCTGTCCGTCGCACTCGACCTGCCCACCCAATGCGGGTTCGATCCGGTCGATCCGATGGCGCGACCCGAGATCGGCAAGGTCGGCGTGTCGCTGTCGAACCTCTCCGAGATGGAGATCCTGTTCCGCGGCCTCGACCTGTCGCGCATCTCGACCTCGTTCACGATCAACGGCACCGCGGCAATCCTCTATGCGATGTACATCGCCTGCGCCGACCGCAACGGGGTGCCGCGCGAGAAGCTCACTGGAACGATCCAGAACGACATCCTCAAGGAGTACGTCGCGCGCGGAACCTGGATCTTTCCGGTACGCCCGTCGATGCGGTTGATTTCGGACACGATCCTGTTCGGCAACCGCGAGACGCCGCGCTTCAACACGATCTCGATCGCCGGTGCTCACATGCGCGACGCCGGCTGCACCGCGGCCGAGGAGATGGCGTACACGCTGGCCAACGGTCTTGCCTACGTCGACGAGTTGATTCGCCGAGGCGGCAACGCGGACAGTTTCGCCAAACGCCTGTCGTTCTTCTTCTACGTTCACATGGATCTCTTCGAGGAGGTCGCGAAGTTCCGCGCCGGGCGCCGCGTGTGGGCGAGGCTGCTGAAGGAGCGCTACGGCGTAACCGACCCGAAGGCGCAGATGTTCCGTTTCGGCGTCGTCTGCGGGGGCTCGTCGCTCGTCGCGCCGCAGCCCTACAACAACGTCGTACGCGTGGCGATCGAGACGATGGCCGCGGTGATGAGCGGCGCCCAGTCGATCTTCACCTGCGCACTCGACGAGCCGTTCCAGATTCCGACCGAGTTCTCGGCGGAACTCGCGCTTCGCACGCAGCAGATCGTGGCGTACGAGAGCGGCATCGCGCGCACGGTCGATCCGCTGGGCGGCAGCTATTTCGCCGAGCACCTCACGGACCGGATGGAGCAACTAATCGATGCGCTGATCAAGGAGGTCGAGGACTACGGCGGCGCGGTGAAGGCAATCGAGGACGGCTGGTTGCAACTGCGCATCGCGCACCGCGCGCTCGAGCGCAAGCAGCAGACCGACAGCGGCGGGTTGCCCGTCGTGGGGCTGAACTGCTTCCGCCACGAAGGCCAGGCGTCGGCGCCCGAGGAAGTATTCAGCGTCGATCCGCACGCGAGCCGGCGCGTGCTCGAGAAGTTCGAGGCGATCCGCGACAGCCGAAACGCGGCAGCGGTCGGGCGTGCACTCGATCGGCTCGAGCAGGCGGCGGACGTCGACGACGAGAACCTGATGCCTTACCTGATCGACTGCTGCCACGCCTACGCGACCGTCGGCGAGATGGTGGGGCGATTGAAGGCGAAGTGGGGCGAGTTCCAGGAACCGGTGAGACTATGAATCCTTCGACCGAAAAGACGCCTCTGCGCGGAAAGCGGATCCTGGTCGCCAAGCCCGGGCTGGACGGCCACGACGTGGGCGCCAAGGTGGTCGCGCTCGCATTGCGCGATGCGGGCGCCGACGTCATCTACACGGGACTGCGAAAGACGCCCGGCTACATCGCCCGCGTCGCGGTCGACGAGGACGTCGACGCTGTCGGGCTGTCGATCCTCTCGGGCAGCCACAACGAGCTCGTTGCCGACACGCTCGCGCAATTGCGCGAGCTGCAGGGCGAGGACATTCCCGTGTTCGTGGGCGGCACGATTCCCGCGCCTGACCAGCAGAGCCTTCGCGAGCGGGGCGTGCGCGGCGTCTTCACCAGCGACATTCCACTCGCCGACGTCGTCGCGACGATCGCGAGGATGCTGTCGTGACGCTGCCGCTGCGTGGCAAGCGCATCATCGAGATCGGGCACATGCTGATGGGCCCGTACTGCGGGATGCTGCTTGCCGACCTGGGCGCCGAGGTGATCAAGGTCGAGCCGCCCGGAGGCGACATTGCGCGCAGCATCAGCCCGCACAGGATCGGGCCGCATAACGCGTATTTCGCCAGCCTGAACCGCGGCAAGCGCAGCGTCGTGCTCGATCTCGCGTCGGACGATGGGCAGGACGAGCTCGCGAAGCTGGTGCGTCACGCGCACGGCCTCGTCACCAACCTTCGTCCCCAGGCGATCCGCAAGCTCGGGCTCACGTACGAGCGGCTCGCGCAGTTCAACCCGAAGCTCGTCTGCGTCGCACTCACGGGCTACGGGCTCGACAGCCCCTATGCGGAGCGCCCGGCGTACGACTACGTGATCCAGGCGCTCACCGGCATCATGTCGCTGACCGGCGATCCGTCCGGCCCGCCGACGAAGACCGGTTACTCGGCGGTCGACAACTCCGCGGGCATCATGGGCGCGGTCGGCCTGCTCGCGAAGCTCGTGCAGGGCGAGGGCGGGCAGGTGGACATCGCGATGTACGACGTGATGCTCTCGCAGTTGAACTACCTTGCCGGTGCGTGGCTCAACGCCGGGGAGCGCGCCGAACGCTACCCGGCGTCGGCCCATCCGTACATCGTGCCGGCGCAGATCTTCCGGACCGCCGACGGCTGGCTGACGTTGTTCATCACGCACGACGACTTCTGGCGCACGTTCTGTCGCGAGATCGGACATGCGGAGTGGATCGACGACGAGCGCTTCGCCACCATGGCTGCGCGAAGGCACAACCGCGAGCTCGTGTTGCGCTCGATCGGCGAGGTGCTGGCCGGCGAGCCGACGAGCCGGTGGGTCGAGCGCCTTGCGCCGCTGGGTGTCGTTGCGGCGGGCGTGGAGACGCTCGAGACCGCGCTGGCGAGCGAGCAGACCGCGGCGCGCAACATGGTTGCCGAGATCACCCTCGAGGAGGGCACGCTGCTACGCGTGGTCGGCAACCCGGTGAAGTTCTCCGACGCTCGCGACGACTTCCGGGCGCCGCCGCTGCTCGGCGAGCACGGTCGCGCGGCGGGGAAGGCGGGATGACGTCGATCGTCCCTCCGTTCGATCGGCGTGCGGTCGGTCGCGCACTCACGCGCGCAGCTCGCATGGGTGTGGACGAGGTGTTGCGTGCGCCGGCACCCGCCGCGACGCCGGCCCCGCGCATCGGCATTACCGGCGCGCCGGGCGTGGGCAAGAGTTCGCTGATCGCGCGGCTCGCGCGCGTGCGCGTTGAGAAGGCGCAACCGCTGGCGATCGTCGCGATCGATCCGACGAGCCCGCACAGCGCCGGATCGCTGCTCGGTGACCGGATCCGCATGGAGGAACTGGCCGAGGATCCTCGCCTCTACGTGCGCTCGATGCCCAGCGGCGAGACGCGCGACGGGCTGGGCGACAACCTGCCGGAAATCCTCTCGACGCTCGATTCGTTCGGCTTCGCCGAGATCGTGGTCGAGACGGTCGGCGTCGGTCAGGCCGAGTTCGGTGTGCGGGAACTCGTCGACGTCGAGGTGCTGCTGTTGATGCCCGGGCTCGGAGACGCGATCCAGGCGATGAAGGCCGGCATCCTCGAGACCGCCGACCTGATCGTCGTGAACAAGGCCGATCTCGACGGCGCCCGCCGCATGGCGCTCGAGTTGAAGAACACGCTTTCGCAGCGTCGTTCCGTTCCCGCGCCCCGCATCGTGCTCGTGAGGGCTGGCGACGACGAGGGCCTGCTCGAGTTGGATGCGTTGATCGACCGGACGCTGCGCGACACGCTCGAGCGTATTCCGCTGGCGGCGCGCAGGCGGCGGTTCAACCGCTATCGATTGCAGCGGCTCGTCTGGCGACGGTTCCAGGCGACGCTCGCGCAGTGGCCGGAGTCCTGTTTCGACAGGCAGCCGGCTGAGCTCTACCACGAGATTCTCGCCACGATGTCGCGAGTGCACCGACCGCCGGACTGAACCTACGGCGAACCCCAGAGGAGGAATCATGAGAATTCGATTCGCAAAGCATGGAGCGGCGCTCGTCGCCGGAGCGGCGTTCGCGTTCGGCAGCGTCGCTACTGCACAGACGCTGAACCTGAAGATGGCCCACCAGTGGCCACAGGACGAGTCCGACTACGTGATTGCGACCGGCATCAAGTTCGCGCAGGAAGTCGAAAAGCGCACGAACGGGCAGGTCAAGATCTCCATGTTCCCGGCCGAGTCGCTGGTGAAGGCGAGCGCCACGCACACGGCACTGAAGAGCGGAACCGTCGATCTCGCGATCTACCCGTACATCTACTCGGCCGGGGCGATCCCGCAGATGAACATGGTCCTGTTGCCGGGGCTGTGGCGCAATCACGACGATGTGTTTGCCTTCCGCAAGTCCGACGCGTGGAAGCAGCTGGAGAAGAAGGCCGAGGACTACGGCTTCAAGACCCTGTCCTGGATCCAGATCTCCGGCGGCGTCGCCACGACCGGCAAGGAGATCCACGAGCCGAAGGACGTCTCCGGAATGAAGCTGCGTGCCGCCGGCAAGTTCATGGAGTTCGCGCTGCAGAAGGCGGGCGCGACGACCGTATCGATGCCGTCGTCGGAGAACTACAGCGCCATGCAAACCGGACTGCTCGACGGAATGTGGACGTCGTCGGGGTCGTTCGGCGCGTACCGGATGTACGAGGTCGCGAAGTTCTACAACTCTCCGGAGGACTACAGCGTCTATTTCACGATCGAGCCCATTGCGATCAGCATGAAGACGTGGAACAAGCTCTCGCCCGAGCAGCAGAAGATCTTCATCGAGGTAGGGCAGAGCCTCGAGCAGTCCGCACTCGACGGCGCGAAGCGCGAGGACAAGCGCGTTGCCGGACTCTTCGCGAAGAACGGCGTGAAGGTCGAGAAGATGACCGAGGCGTCGTGGAAGAAGTGGCAGGACTGGTTCCGCCAGTACAGCTTCGAGAAGTTCAAGACCGACGTGCCCGGCGGTGAGGAGTTGCTGAAGGCCGCCGGCGGCGACGCTGCCAAGTGAGCCTGAACCGCGCGAACCCGGGGTCGTCCGCACGTCGACCGTCGCCGGCGTTGCGGTCGATTGCAGCGCTCACGCGCGTGTCGGGCGTCTTCGTCGGACTCGGGGCGTTCGCGATCGCGCTGCTCGTCACGTACGAGGTGCTCGCACGCACGTTCTTCGGATCGACGACCGGTTGGGTGAACGACGTCTCGACGTACCTGATGGGGTTCATCGCCTTCGGCGGTGCGGCCTACGCACTTGCCGAGGGCGCCCACGTCGGCGTCGACCTCGTCGTCACTCGCGTCTCGCCTGCGGCGCGCAGGATCCTTGAGTGGACGGCCGATCTCGTCGTGCTCGGGGTGGTTGCGCTGCTCACCTGGCTGAGCGCGCAGTTCTGGTGGGAAGCGTTCGAGAGCGGCGAGAAATCGTGGGGCCTGTTCGAGGTCGCGCTGTGGATTCCGTACTCTTTCTTCGCGCTGGGAATGCTCTGGCTGCTCGTCGTGCATCTCGCCGGAATGTTCGACCGTCGGCGCGCGAGCGCCCGCTAGCCGTGGCGTAACCCGCTCTTCGACCCATGGAGATCTGGCTCGGTCTGGCGATGTTCGCCGCGCTGATTGCGTGTCTCGCGATCGGCATTCCGGTTGCGTTCAGCCTGTTCGGTGTCGCCATCGTCTCCCTGCTGCTGGTCGGCGGGGGCGTCGATGCGCTCGGCCTCGTCGCTCCGACGCTGTGGGGCTCGATCACGAGCTTCACGTTGACGGCCGTGCCGCTGTTCATCCTGATGGGCGCGATCATCTCGGCTTCGGGAATGGGGTCGCGCTTGTACGCGTCCCTTGCCACCTTGTTGCATGGCGTTCCCGGAGGATTGATGGTCGCCACCACGCTCGCGTGTACGGTCATGGCGGCCGTCTCGGGGTCCAGCGTGGCCACCGCAGGCGCGATCGGGCGGTTCTCCGTCGACGAGATGCGCCGCTTCGGGTATCGCGACAGCGACGCGTGCGGCGCGGTGGCGGCAGGCGGTACGCTCGGCATCCTGATCCCGCCGAGCATTCCGATGATCGTCTACGGCATCGTTGCGGAGCAGTCGATCGGAAAGCTGTTCATTGCCGGGATCGTGCCGGGGCTGATCATGGCGGCAGCGTTCATGGCGTACCAGGTGCGCGCTGCCTTGCGTCGCTCTGCAGCCACTCCGGTGCGAGAAGACAGCGTTCGCGTCACCGCCCGCGACCGGCTCGTTGCTCTCAGGCACGTCGCGCCGATCGCCGTGCTCATCTGGATCATTCTCGGGTCGATCTACCAGGGCGTAGCCACGCCCACCGAGGCGGCAGCACTGGGCACGCTCGCCAGCCTGCTGCTTTCCGGCGTGATCTATCGCGAGTTGACGCTGCGCAAGCTCGTCATCATCCTCGAGGACGCCGCTCGCGGCAGCGTGATGGTGCTGATGATCATCGCCGGGGCCATGGTGTTCGGCTACGTGATGACGACGACGCAGGTGGCGCCCGTGATTTCACGAACGGTTGCCGGTCTCGACGTATCGCCGTGGCTGATCTTCATCGCGATCAACCTGCTGCTGATATTCCTCGGCTGCTTCATGGAGACGCTGTCGATCATCGTGATCACGGCGCCGATCCTGATTCCGATCGTCTCGGCGTTCGGCTGGGACCTGATCTGGTTCGGCATCATTCTGACGATCAACATGGAGATGGCGCTGATCACGCCGCCGGTCGGCCTGAACCTGTTCGTCGTGCAGGGGGTCGTGCGCGACGTTCCCCTGGAGAAGATCATTCGCGGCACCTTGCCCTACGTGCTGATCATGGTCGGCGTGCTGGCGCTGGTTGCGATCTTCCCGCAATTGGCCACCGCGCTGGGTGAGCGCGTGCGCTGAAGGGATGGCGTCTCCGTCCGTTCCCCTGGTCATCGGGGCGACGCTCGTCGCGCAGACGATCGTGTCGATGGCCTCGCTGACGCTGCCCGTGCTTGCGCCCGCGCTCGCGGAAGTGTTCGACGTCGACGCCTCGACGATCGGCTACCAGGTCAGCATCGTCTATGCCGGAGCGATGGCGAGCGCGGCGGTTGGCGGCGGCGTCGTTGCGCGATTGGGCGCCTGCCGCGCGACGCAGGCGGCCCTCGCATTCGTCGCCGCCGCGATGCTGCTCGCGATGGTGCCGCACGTTGCCGCGCTCGTCGTCGCCTCGGTGCTGCTCGGTTTCGGCTATGGCACGTCGAACCCGGCGGGCGCGCACCTGCTCACGCGTTTCACCCCGGCCTCGAGACGCAACCTGATCTTCTCGTTGAAGCAGACGGGCGTTCCGCTCGGCGGAATGGCGGCGGCGCTCGTTGCGCCGCCCGTCGCGCACGCTTTCGGCTGGCGCGCCGCGCTGGCCGTCGTCTTCTTGTGCGCGATCGCGATGCTCACGCTGCTTCAGACCGTGCGAGCGCGCTGGGACGACGATCGTCTCTCCCGCGCTCGCACGGAGGATCGCCGCGAGCTGGCACAGGTGGGTCCCGGTGTGCTCAGCGGCATCGCCCTCGTCTGGATGCGGCGCGACCTTCGGTACCTGTCGCTGATGGCGTTGTGCTTCGCAGGCGTGCAACTGTGCCTGATGACGTTCGCAGTGACGTTCCTGGTGAAGGAAGCGCATTACACGCTCGTCCAGGCCGGGGTGTTGTTGTCGATGGTGCAATTCGCCGGCGCAGCGGGCCGTATAGGCTGGGGATGGATTGCCGACCGGTTGCGTGCGAGTCGAACGACTCTGCTCGTGCTCGGCGCGTTGATGCTGCTCGCCACGATCGGCACGACGCAGATCGACGAGAGCTGGAGTGCGCTCGGTACGGCCATCGTGTTCGTCGCGATGGGCGCCACTGCGATCGGGTGGAATGGCGTGTTCCTGGCCGAGGTTGCGCGCCTGGCGCCTGCAGGGCAGGCGAGCACCGCGACCGGCGGAGCTCTCTTCTTCACGTTTGCCGGGGTATTGATCGGTCCGTCGTTGTTCGCGGGGATCTACTCGCAGCTGCAGAGTTATGCGGCCACCTTTGCGGTCGGAGCTGCGCTTGCGGCGGCCGGCATCGCGTTCGTTACCCGAGTCGAGAAGTCCGCCGATCCGGCGCCCGGCCCGAGCAGCCTCACCCATTGAGCATTGGTGCCGGGCGCGATCGCCACACTGGGTTCGTTTGGATGAGAATGAGCACCGACTCTCCGTCCGTGTCCAGGGAGCATTCCGCGTGAAACGCCGACCCTTTCTCCGTCTCTCCCTTGCCGGCCTGTCCGTGGCGGCCCTGCCGGCGCTTGCCCAGCAGTGGCCGAGCGGCCCGGTCAAGGTCATCGTTCCGTACGGTCCCGGTTCGACGCCTGACATCGTCGCGCGCATCGTCTCGGAGCACCTGACCACCCGCCTCGGCAAGCCCTTCGTCGTCGAGAACAAGCCGGGCGCCAGCGGCAACATCGGCACCGATGCGGTGGCCAAGGCCGCGCCCGACGGCCAGACGATCGGCATCAGCATCGCCGGGCCGCTCGCCGTCAACACCTTGCTGTTCCGGAACATGCCCTACGACCCCGCGCGCGACATCGCGCCGATCACGATCGCGGCGACGCAACCGAGCGTGCTCGTCGTCGGTTCGCGTCTGCCGGCGTCGGACACCGCGGAGTTGATCGAGCGGCTGAAGCGCGACCCGGGCAAGTACAACTTCTCGTCGATGGGCGCCGGGAGCATCTCGCACCTCGCGGTCGAGGCGATCGCCGCTCGTGCGGGAACCGAGATCGTCCACGTTCCCTATGCCGGGTCGACGAAGGCCGCGATGGCGGTCATGAGCGGCGAGGTCGACCTCGCCGTGCTGCCCGCTGCGGCGGTGATGCCGCAGGTCAAGGCGGGCAAGCTGAGGGCGTTGGCGGTCACGACGGCGAAGCGCTCGCCGGCGCTGCCCGACCTGCCGACACTGGCCGAAGGCGGCGTTCAAGACGTCCAGGCCGATGCGTGGATGGGCGTCATCGCGCCGGCCAGGACGCCGGAAGCGGTCGTCCGCCGCCTGCACGACGAGATCGTCGCCGTGCTCGGCGATCCTGCCGTGCGCGACAAGCTGCGGGGCCTGTACATGGACGTGGTCGCGAGCACGCCGAGCGACTTCAAGGCGACGCTGCAGAGTGATCTCGACCGGTGGCGGCCGATCGTGCAGCAGCACGACATCAAGCTCGATTGAGCGTCTGCGCGCGTCGAAGCGCGACACGGTCGCAAGATGCCTGCGGCACCGGAATATCGAGTCGAGACAGCCCAGGGCTCGCTGCCCGATGCGGTGCACGAGCCTGCGCGCCGGACCCCCGTGTACGGCGAGTACGACGTGGTCGTGCTCGGCGGCGGGCCGGCCGGGATCGCCGCCGCCGCGAGCGCTGGCCGAAACGGTGCACGGGTGCTGCTCGTCGAGCGTTACGGATTTCTCGGCGGCATGGGCACCGCAGCGGGCGTGACGAACTTCTGCGGCCTGCACGCCAACGTCTTCGGCGAGATCCGTCGCGTCGTACACGGCGTCGTCGACGACCTTCTGGCGCGCATGCATGCCCTGGGCGGGCTGAACGAGCCGCATCTCGTGATGGGGAAGACGCATGCGCAGGCATACGACGCGTCTGCTTTCAAGTGCGCCGCGGACGCGTTGCTGCTCGAGAGCCGCGTGGAACTGCTGTTCCACGCGCTGGCCGTCGGCGCGCAGCGTGCCGCCAACGGCGCGATCGACGTACTCGTCGTCGAGACGAAGTCGGGAAGGTTCGCGGTGCGTGGGCGCGTGTTCGTCGATTGCTCGGGGGACGCCGATCTTGCCCATTGGACAGGCGTTCCGACCGAGAAAGGCGACACAAGCGGAGTGATGCTGTACCCGACGCTGATGTTTCGCGTTGGAAACGTCGACGCCGCACGGGCGGGCGAAGCCTGGAGCACCGTGGCGGGCCGCATGGACGCAGCCGAGGCGACGGGCGAGTTCCGGTTCCCGCGCCGCGGCGCAATCCTTCGTCCGCAGAAGCATCCGTACGAATGGCGGGTGAACGTCACGCAGTTGCGCAATCCCGACGGGTCCGCAACCGACGGCACCGATGCACGCTCGCTGAGCGCCGGAGAGATCGAGGGGCGACGACAGATCGTCGAGTACCTGCGCTTCCTGCGGGCGCGCATGCCTGGCTTCGAGGAGGCGTATGCGCTCGACATCGCTCCGCAACTCGGCATCCGTGAAACGCGGCGTCTGGTTGGTGAAGCCATGCTCACGCGCGACGAGGTTCTCGGCTGTGCGGACTTCCCGGACAGCATCGGCGTGAACAGCTGGCCACTGGAGCAGCACGTCTCCGGCAATGTCGAGTGGACATGGCCTGCGATTCCCGAGTCACGCGGCTACAACCAGCTCCCGTACCGGATGCTGCTGCCGCGCGCGGATACCGCCGCCGGCGTGGACAATCTCCTCGTTGCCGGACGCTGCGCATCGATGACGCACGAAGCGCAATCGGCAGCCCGCGTGAGCGGGACGTGTTTCGTAATGGGCCAGGCGGCCGGCACGGCGGCCTCGTTGTCGCTGCGCGAGCGGTGTAGTCTTCGCGCACTGCCGATCGGATTGCTGCAGGGGCGGCTGCGGGAACAGGGCGCTTTCCTGGGCGATGCAGCAGCCTTGCATGGACCGCTGCACGAGGAGGAGTCGCGATGACCATTTCGATGTACCAGGCGAGCGTTCCGCGCCTGGCAAACCTGCTCGAGAACCTGTCCAGGATCCTCGACAAGGCGCAGGCGCATGCCGATGCGGGAAAGGTCGACATGGCCGCGGTGATGGACTACCGCCTCGCTCCTGACATGTATCCGTTCTCCAAGCAGGTGCAGATCGCCTGCGACAAGGCGCGCAGCGTCGTTGCCCGTCTCGCGGGCATGGAGGTGCCGTACTACCCCGACGATGAGAAGACCTTCGCCGAACTGAAGGAGCGCATCGCGCGCAGCGTCGAGTTCCTCCGCAGCGTGCCGGCCGAGCGGATCGACGGCACCGAGGACGACGAGATCGTGCTTCCGGTCACCGGCAAGGAAACGCGCTACAAGGGGATGCAACTGCTGCTCGGGCACTCGATTCCCAACGTCTATTTCCACTCGGTCACCGCCTACAACATCCTGCGCCAGAACGGCGTGCCGATCGGCAAGCGCGATTTTCTCGGCAACCCGTAGACGCGCTGCATCGCCGACCGGACGACGTTCTTCGCTGCGTTGTTCCGTCGCTCTTCTTCAACGTCCGCAATGCGCATTCGCAATCACCGCGACTTCTGGGCGGGCGCGATGTTCGTCGTTATCGGCGTCGCGTTCGCCGCGTTCGCGCGCGCTTACGCGCTGGGCACGCCTGCCCGCATGGGCCCGGGGTTCTTTCCGACGATGCTCGGCGTGCTACTCGCGCTGCTGGGCGCCGCGATCGTCGTGCGTTCGATCGCCACCGTCGACGGCAAGCGGGTGGAAAGGGTGCGCTGGCGACCGCTCGGGCTGATCCTGCTGTCGGTGCTCGTCTTCGCGATCGCCCTGCCGCGCCTGGGCGTCATCGCGTCGATCGCGCTGCTGGTCGGCATCTCCTCGCTGGCGGCCGAGGACTTTCGCTGGAAGGAGACGCTCGCCTCGATCGTCGTCCTGATCACCTTGTCCTGGCTCGTCTTCGTCAAGGGACTGGACCTGCAGTTCCCGGTCTGGCCGGTCTTTCTAGTTCGTTGAGCTGCTCGTGGAACTGCTGTCGAACCTCGGCCTCGGTTTCGCCGCTTCGCTCACGGCCACCAACATCTTCTACTGCTTCGTCGGCGTGCTGCTGGGCACGCTGATCGGCGTACTGCCCGGGATCGGACCGCTCGCGACGATCGCGATGCTGCTGCCGATCACCTACCAGTTCGCTGACCCGACGACGGCGCTGATCATGCTCGCCGGCATCTACTACGGCGCGCAGTACGGCGGCTCGACGACGGCGATCCTGGTCAATCTGCCCGGGGAGGTGTCGTCGGTGGTCACCGTGCTGGACGGCTACCAGATGGCAAGGCAGGGACGGCCCGGCCCGGCGCTGGCGATCGCCGCGATCGGCTCGTTCTTCGCCGGCACCGTCGCCACGGTGCTCGTTGCGGGCTTCGCGCCGGTGCTGGCCGAGGTCGCCTTCGAATTCGGCCCGGCAGAGTACTTCTCGCTGATGGTGCTCGGCCTGATCGCCGCCGTCGTGCTCGCGCACGGCTCTGTCCTGAAGGCGCTGGCGATGGTCGTCTTCGGGCTGTTGCTCGGCATGGTGGGCACCGACGTCAACTCGGGGGTCGCACGCTTCTCGTTCGACATCCCGGAGCTCACCGACGGCATCGAGCTCGCCGCGATCGCGATGGGCATCTTCGGGTTCGGCGAGATCATCGCGAACCTCGAGCAGGGTGAGACGCGCGAGGTCTTCACGCGCAAGGTGGGGCGCTTGCTGCCCAGCGGCGCCGAGCTTCGCGCCTCGGCCGCGCCGATCGTGCGCGGCACGGCGCTCGGTTCGTTCCTCGGCCTGCTGCCCGGCGGCGGCGCGGTGCTCTCGTCGTTCACTTCCTACGCGCTGGAGAAGAAGCTCTCGCGTACGCCGGAGCGCTTCGGCAAGGGAGCGATCGAGGGCGTGGCGGGGCCGGAGTCGGCGAACAACGCCGGGGCGCAGACCTCGTTCATCCCGATGCTCACGCTCGGCATCCCGACCACGCCGACGATGGCGTTGATGATCGCGGCGATGATGATCCACAACATCCAGCCCGGTCCGCAGGTGATGACGGGCAACCCGACGCTGTTCTGGGGGCTGATCACGTCGATGTGGATCGGCAACCTGATGCTGGTGATCCTTAACCTGCCGCTGATCGGCATCTGGATCCGGCTGCTCACGGTGCCGTACCGGCTGCTCTATCCGGCGATCCTGCTGTTCTGCTGCATCGGCGCGTATTCGATCAACAACAACGTGTTCGACGTGTTCGTGACGCTGCCCTTCGCGATCCTCGGTTACGTCTTCCGCAAGCTCGATTGCGAACCGGCGCCGCTGCTGCTCGGCCTGGTGCTCGGCAGCCTGATGGAGGAATACCTGCGTCGCGCCATGACGATCTCTCGCGGCGACTGGTCGGTGTTCGTCACCCGTCCGCTGTCGGCGACGCTGCTGGCAATCGCGGCGGCGTTGCTGGTGATGGTGCTGCTGCCCGCGATCGCGAAGAAGCGCGAGGAGGCCTTCGCCGACGAAGAGAGCTGAGGCCACGCGGGCCGTTGCGCTCGCGCACTCAGCGCGCGAGCGTGAAGTGGAAACGGCTTCCTTCGCCAGGACGCGACTCGGCCCAGATCGCGCCGCCGTGGCGCTGCACGATTTGCTGGACGATCGCCAGGCCGATGCCGGTGCCGGGAACGTCGTCGTCCGCGTGCAGCCGCTGGAAGGGCGCGAACAGGCGATCGGCGTTCACAGAATCGAAGCCCCTGCCGTTGTCCGCCACGCAATAGACCGTGCGCCCTCGCTTGTCGTCGTGCGCGTCGAAGCGGATCGATGCGATCGGATTCTTCGACGTGTACTTCCACGCGTTCTCGAGCAGGTTCTGAAGCATCAGCCGAAGCAGGCCGGGATCGCCTTCGACGACGAGCGAAGGCTCGCAGTGCACCTGTGCCGTGCGCTGCGGCTGTGTGCGCATCAGGTCGCGCATGATGTCCTGCGCCAGCCGGCTGAGGTCGACCGGAACGCGCTGCATCGGGTGCGTCGTCGAGCGCGCGAGCGCCATCAACGCGTCGATCATCCGTTCCATCCGGGCGCCGGCGGCGACCACCCGTTGCAGATGCGACTGAGCATCCGCATCGAGCTGCGGGGCGTGATCCTCGAGGACGATGCGTGCGAATCCGTCGACGGCGCGCAGCGGCGCGCGAAGGTCGTGCGCGACGCTCCAAGCAAGCACGTCGAGTTGGTGCGCCTGTCGCTCGAGGTCGCGGACCTTCGCGCGCAGCACGGCGCTCCCATCGGCGGCCTCTCGCAGTCGTTCAATCTGCGCCGCCTGTGCGTCCAGCACGAGCACGAAGGCGCCCGATCCGTCTTGGAGCGGCTCGAGGTGCGCGATCGCGTCGGTGCGGACGCCGTAGCGGTCGCGCACCGTGAGCGAGCGGCGCAGCGGATGTCCGTGCAGCAGCGCCTGCTGCAGTTCGTGCAGCGCCTCGGCATCGGCCGTCTCGAGGATCGGCCCGATCGTCGACGACCCGCCGTGCGCGCCCTGGCCGGCCATGGCCTGGCCGGCTGCATTCATCCAGGCGATCGGCGGCGGCCAGGGGGACCGTGAGAGGACGAAGACGCATCGGCTGCCGGTGTCGACGGCGGCCTGCATCGCGGCGTGTCGCGTCGTCGACGCGGCGTCGATGCGGCGTACCGTGCCGCAGTAGCCAAGAAAGCTGCTGTCGGCGCCGAAGCGCGGTTCGCCCGATTCGATGACCTGGATCCTCCTGCCATCGACGCTCGTGCGTTCGACGACGAGGTCGCTGTACGGCCTGCGAGCGGCGAGCGCCTCGAGCGCCGCCTGCCACGCCTGTCGGTCGATCGGCCGCGTCTGATCGAGATGCGAGCCGCCAATCGGCGCCCATCGTTCCGCAGTGGGCCACGACGGCTCGTACTCGACGCGCTGAACGCGTCCGTCGCGGTCGGTTTCCCAGTATCCGACGCGGGCCTGCCGTCGAACGGTCGCCAGTTGGCGATTGCGATCGACGAGCATGGCCTCGGCCGATTCGTTCAGGGCGCCGAGCCGGTTCAACGCGCCGGCAAGCGGATCCAGGACCGATGCCCGCGGCAGCGCGCGAAGTCCGCGCTCGCCGATCGCGATGCGCGTCGCGGTCGCGGCCAGCCCGTCAAGCGCTGCTTCAGCGCGTGTCCAGCGCAGCCATGCGACGAGCGCGAAGCAGACTGCGACGAACGCCAGTGCGCTCGACGCGAACACGGCAAACAACGGGGAATCGGCTTCGACCGCCGAATTCGCCACGGCGGCGTGCGTGCCGAGATGGTCGATCGCGAAACGGATCGGCTGGAACGCCAGGAAACCGGCCAGCACGGCGAGCGCAGCAAAGACCCACGCGCCGTTTCGAGCAGCGCTGGCGTGAGCGGGGGAGGACATGGGGATCGGATGCTCGGGAAGCCGCGTCAATCTACCCGAGCCGTGCGCGAAAACAAGGAAACCGTGCACGAATCGCAACGCCGGGTGCGGTCCGACGACGATGGACGGTGTCCGATGCGAAGCCGCGTCCCTATTCGATCAGCCCGTGGCGAAGCGCGTACGAGGCCAGCTCGGCGTTCGTCGACACGCCGAGTTTCTCGAGCACCCGGGCTCGGTAGACGCTGACCGTCTTGGGCGACAGCGTCAGCGCCTCGGCGATTGCCGACAAACGACGCCCCGAGGCGATCAGCAGCAGCGTTTGCAGTTCCCGGTCGGAGAGCTGCTCGTGACGCGGGCCGCCGCCGTTACCGGTGACCGCGTCGAGCAGCAGTTGGGCAACCTCGGGCGTCAAATGCTTGCGGCCGGCGGCGACCGTTCGCACCGCGGCTACGATCTCGCGCGGCTCGGTCGTCTTGTTCAGGTACGCCATCGCGCCGCTGCGCAGCGCCCGGATCGCGTACTGGTCTTCGGGGTACTGAGACAGCACGACGACGCGAGGCGCGTTTTCGTCGCCGTCGAGCGCCTTGAGCACGTCGATTCCACTGCGGCCGGGCAGGTTCAGGTCGAGCACGAGAACGTCGACCGGCGTCTCGCGCAGCAGACTGCGCAGCGACGGGTAGTCGCCCGCCTCGCCGACGATCTCGATGTCTCCGGACTCCGCGAGCGTCTCACGCAGGCCGCGCCGGATCATCGCGTGGTCGTCCACCAGCGCGACGCGGATCAAGACGAGACCTCCGCTTCTGGCGCTGCGGACCGGTCGGCGAGCGGCATCGACAGCAGCACGCATGCCCCGCGCCCGCTTGGCGAGACGTCTAACCAGCCGCCGACGCGCCGGGCGCGTTCGGCCAGGCCGCGCAGCCCGAAGGAGCCGGCCTTCGCGAGCGCCTGCCCGGAGAAGCCGACACCGTCGTCGGAGATCTCGAGCGAAAGCTCGTCGGCGCCGACGATCAGGTCGACGCGAACCCGCGCGGCATTCGCGTGGCGCGCGACGTTCGTCAGCGACTCCTGCAACGTGCGGTAGACGGTCATCGCGCGCGCGTTGTCGAGAGCGACCGCCGCCACGTTGTGCGAGAACTGCACCTCGATGCCGGTGGTGCGCCGGAACTCGGCGATCTGCCATTTCATCGCCTCCGGCAGCCCTTCGTCGAGTACCGCCGGACGCAGGTTTCGCTGGATGCGCTGGGCCGATTGCATGATCGCCACGGTCGTTCGCAGCGCGTGTCGCGCGCGCTCGGACGAAGCGGTGTCACCGTTGCGCTCGATCCACGACAGGTCGAAGCGAAGCGTCGTAAGCATCCCGCCGACGTCATCGTGGATCTCGCGCGCGATCGCTGCACGTTCGTCATCGACGACGGTCTGAAGTTGCGCGTACAGCTCGCGCAGTTGCTGCTCCGAGCGCTCGAGCGCGAGCGATGCGCGCTCACGCTCGCGCTTCGCCTGCGCCATCGACATGGCGTTGAGCAGCGCCGGCGCCAGCCGCGCGAGGCGCCCCTTGACGAGATAGTCGTCGGCGCCGTTGCGCATCGCCGCCACTGCCGCTTCCTCGCCGAGCGTGCCGGAGACGATGAGGAACGGCAGGATACGTCCTGTCGCGCGCACCAACTGCAGCGCTTCGGTGCCGGAGAAGGTGGGCAGCTGATGGTCAGCGATGACGGCGTCCCATTCGTCGGAGCCGAGCGCCTGCAACAGTTGTTCGCGCGTTTCGATCCGACGGGCGCTGGCCGCGAGCCCGTCGCGCACCAGCGTCGCCATCAGCAACTCGTAGTCGAGCTCGGAGTCTTCGAGCACGAGCAGGCGGAACGGGCGGCCGGAAGCGGTCGGCCCGGGGGGGTCGGCGTTCAATGGGACGGACAGGTGGGATCGCGAGGGGGAATTGTAAGGTCTTCGCGCCGCTGTTCGGCGCATCGTCTTGCGGCGCCGTCGCGATAATCGCTCGACCCTACAGCTGCGTCGGATCGTGCCGATAACGGGATGGCAGGCGTCCCGTTCGTGCGGCCGCCGCCTTACTGTCTTGTTCTCGAATCGCGATGCGTGTCGCTTCCTCCGCAGTTGCCCGGACGGCCTCGCTACCGACGCCCGGAGCCGAGTTCGCGTTGGCGGCCGCCGATTTCGAGCGGGTGCGTACGCTGATTCGCGAGCGTGCGGGCATCCACCTGGGCAGCGCCAAGCAGGCAATGGTCTACAGCCGGCTCGCCCGGCGCCTGCGCGCGCTCGGCCACTCGACTTTCGCGAGCTATCTCGACTGGCTCGAATGCTCGGGCGAGGCGGCCGCGCAGTGCGAATGGCAGGAGTTCGTGAACTGCCTGACGACCAATCTCACCGCATTCTTTCGCGAGGATCATCACTTCGAGCGGCTCGCCGACGAGCTTCGGCGACGAGCGGGACGGCGGGTGCGGATCTGGTGCAACGCCGCGTCCACCGGCGAGGAGCCGTACTCGATCGCGATGACCGTCATCGAAGCGCTCGGCCCGGCGACCGACGTGCGCATCCTGTGCAGCGACATCAACACGAAGGTGCTGGCGACGGCCGAACGCGGCGTCTATCCGGCCGACGCGCGCGGGTTGAGCGCCGAGCGGTTGCGCCGCCACTTCCTGCGCGGCACCGGCGGCAACGAGGGCTTCGTTTGCGTGCGGCCGGAGCTCCGGCGCCTGGTCGCCTTTCGCGTGCTGAATCTCGCCGACCGGCGCTGGGCGCTGGAAGAGCCGATGGACATCGTGTTCTGCCGCAACGTGATGATCTATTTCGACGCCGCCACGCAGCGCAGCGTGCTCGAGCGCGTGCATGCGGCGATGGCGCCCGGGGGGAGCCTCTTCGCCGGCCATTCCGAGAACTTCGCCGCTTCGCGCGACCTGTTCCGCGCGCTGGGCAAGACGGTGTACGCGCGCGAATGACGCCGGCGAACCCGAGCGGAATGCCAGCGCCGACGCCGGCCCCTGCGTCGCGCATCCGCGTGCTCGTCGTCGACGACTCGGCACTGGTGCGCCGGCTGCTCGCGCAGATCATCGATCGGCAGCCCGATCTCGAATGCGTCGGAGCGGCGAGCGACCCGCTGATCGCGCGCGAGATGATCCGACGGCTCGACCCCGACGTCCTCACGCTCGACGTCGAGATGCCGCGCATGGACGGGCTCGACTTCCTGGGCCGCCTGATGCGCCTGCGGCCGATGCCGGTCGTGATGGTTTCGACAGTCACCGAGCGAGGCGCCGACGCCACGCTGCAGGCACTCGAACTCGGCGCCGTGGATTTCGTTGCCAAGCCGCGCATCGGCGTAGCAGGCGGCCTGGAGGCGCTGGCCAGCGAGATCGTGGAGAAGTTGCGCATCGCCGCGCGCGCGCGCCCGAGATCGGCCCGACGCACGGCAGTGGCAGGGATAGCGGCTTCGGCCGCGACGCAGGGCGTTGCCAACGCCGTGCACGGCGAGGCCGCTTCGCGTCCGATGGCGCTTTCGGCCCAGCACCGCTGGCTGAGCAGCGACAAGCTGGTGTTCATCGGCGCCTCCACCGGCGGCACCGAGGCGACTCGCGAGTTGCTCACGCGGCTGCCGGCCGACATGCCGGCGATTCTCATCACGCAGCACATGCCGGCCGGCTTCACCGCGAGCTACGCGGCGCGGCTGAACACGCTGTGCCGCATTGCCGTGAAGGAAGCCGTCGACGGCGAACGCGTACTGCCCGGCCACGCGTACATCGCGCCAGGCGGTCGGCATCTGTCGGTCGAGCGCTGCGGCGCGCAGTACGTGGCGCGCGTGGACGATGGCGCACCGGTGAATCGCCATCGCCCTTCGGTGGAGGTGCTGTTCCGCTCGGCAGCGCGCGCCGTCGGCGCGAACGCACTGGGCGTGATGCTCACCGGCATGGGCGCCGACGGAGCGCGCGCGATGCGCGAGATGCGCGATGCGGGCAGCTGGAACATCGCGCAGGACGAGGCGAGCTGCGTGATCTTCGGAATGCCGCGCGAGGCGATCGCGCACGGCGCGGTGCACGAAGTGCTTCCGCTGTCGGCGATCGCCGCGCACCTGATCGAACGGGTTCGTGCCACGCGGCCGGATGCGCGCGCAGTGGCGACGTCGTAGGGAGCAGGGGAGACAGATGCAATGAGCGAGCCGCAAGCCGCGCCCGGCGCGAGCGCGTCGTTCGACCTCAGCCAGTTCTTCGAGGTCTTCTTCGAGGAGGCCGCCGAGAACCTCGAGCGCATGGAGCAACTGCTGCTCGACATCGATCTGCGAGCTGCCGACGACGAAACGATGAACGCGATCTTCCGCTGCGCGCATTCGGTCAAGGGCGGGGCGGCAACCTTCGGTTTTTCCGAACTCGCCGAACTGACGCACGAGATGGAGACGCTGCTCGATCGGCTGCGTCGACGCGAACTCGCGCCGACCGTGGCGATGGTCGACGTGCTGCTGCAGGCCGGCGACGCGCTTCGTTCGCACCTCGATCGCCATCGCGACGGCGGTAGCGGCGCGCCGCCCGACGACGCGCAACTGCGTGCGCGCCTGCGAGAGCTCGCCGAGGGCGCGACCGCGGCCGAGCGCGTGCTCGAACTCGTTGTCGGTCCGCTCGTCGCCCCGGAGCAGGCTGACAACCTGTTCGAGCTGTTCCGCGAGATCGAAGACCTCGGCACGATCGAGCGGCTGGACGCCGGTCCGGCGGCCGACGGCATGCGCCGTTTCCGGATCTGCACGAGCAGTTCGGATGCGGACCTGCTGGATCTCTTCACCTTTCACGTCGATCGCGACCGGGTCCGCCTGCAGCCGATTTCCGGCGGGTGCGCGCACGACGGCGGTGTGCCGGGCGTTGTTCAGACCCCATCGGCGCCGGCGGCCGGCGCGCTGCCCGGAGCAGCGATGCCCGCATCGGGCGCCGGCCTGCAGGCCGGCGCGGCAGCGCGCACTGCGTCGAACGAGACGTCCACGCTGCGGGTGTCGGTCGACAAGGTGGACCAGTTGATCAACCTGGTGGGCGAGCTCGTCATCACGCAGGCGATGCTGGCGCAGAACAGCGCCCGGCTCGACGCGAGCGCGCAGCAGCAGATGGCTGCCGGCCTTGCCGATCTGGAGCGCAACACGCGCAACCTCCAGGAATCGGTGATGTCGATCCGGATGATCCCGATGTCGGTCGTCTTCAATCGCTTCCCGCGAATGCTGCGCGACCTCGCGGCCCGCCTCGGCAAGCAGGTCGAATTCGTCACGCACGGCGAGGCGACCGAACTCGACAAGGGCGTCGTCGAGAAAATCATCGATCCGCTCACGCACCTCGTGCGCAATTGTTGCGATCACGGAATCGAACTGCCGGGCGAACGTCGCGCCGCGGGGAAGGCCGAGACCGGAACGATTTCGCTGTCGGCCTCGCATCACGGGGGATCGATCGTCATCGAGGTCTGCGACGACGGGCGCGGGCTGTCGCGCTCGCGGCTGCTGTCCAAGGCGCGCGAGCGCGGAATCGAAGTGTCCGATGCGATGGCCGATGGCGAAGTGTGGAACCTGGTGTTCGCGCCCGGGTTGTCGACGGCCGATGCGGTCACCGACGTCTCCGGACGCGGCGTCGGCATGGACGTCGTCCGGAAGAACATCGTCTCGCTCGGTGGAACCGTCGAGATCGACTCCTGCGAGGGGCGCGGCATGAGCGTGCAGGTGCGCCTGCCCCTGACGCTGGCGATCATGGACGGCATGAGCGTCGCGGTGGGCGCCGACTGCTACATCGTTCCGCTCGCTTCGGTGGTCGAGTCGTTCCAGCTGCGTGACGCGACGATCCGCTCGATCGGCGCGGGGGCTCGCGTGGTGCAGGTGCGCGACGAGTACCTGCCGGTCGTCGACCTGGGTCAGGTCTTCGACGTTCCGGACTCGGGGCGACGGACCGAAATGCCGATCATGGTCGTCGTCGAGAGCGAAGGCAGGCGCGCTGCGCTCGTCGTCGATGCGCTCGTCGGCCAGCAACAGGTGGTCGTGAAGAACCTCGAAGCGAACTATCGCCGCGTGGACGACATCTCGGGCGCCACGATCCTCGGCGACGGGCGCGTCGCGCTGATCCTCGACGTCGCATCGCTCGCGCGCCGCGTGGACGAGAGCCGCAGCGTCTCGGGTTGGATCCACTGATGCGCGTTCGCGCCGTCGATAAGCGCCGTTCGACTGCCGCTTTTTCGACGGGGACGGCCGCTGCCTTCGCCGAAGATCGAACGATCGACCGCGCGCCCGTGGTGCGCCTCCTTTCCGCTTGCCAGGTAGACGACCGATGACCGCTTCCGCTTCCCTGCAACCCGCATCGCAGGCCGCAGCCGCTGCGCAGGCCGCGTCCGCAGCGAGCGTGCGCGAATTTCTCGCGTTCAAGCTCGGCAACGAGGAGTACGGCATCGACATCTTGCGCGTGCAGGAGATCCGTTCCTACGAGGAGCCCACGCGCCTGGCCAACGTGCCGCCGTTCATCAAGGGCGTGGTGAACCTGCGCGGCGTCATCGTACCGATCGTCGACATGCGGCTGAAGTTCCGGCTCGACGAGGCGAAATACGATCGGTTCACCGTCGTGATCGTGCTGAACATCGGTTCGCGCGTCGTCGGCATCGTCGTCGATTCGGTGTCCGACGTGATGACGCTCACGCCGGAGCAGTTGCGGCCCGTCCCCGAATTCGCGGCGGGAGTCGAGGCCGACTATCTGCTGGCGATCGGTGCGGTCGACGACCGGATGCTGATCCTCGTCGACATCGAGAAGCTGATGACGAGCTCGGACATGGGTCTCGTCGAACCGGCGGTGCAGTGAGGACGGCGAACCGATGAAGGGGAACGCGATGTCGTGGTTGCACAGGATGCGCCTGTCGCACAAGTTCGTCGTGCTCGGCGTGCTGGCGATGGCGATGATCGCACTGCCGACCTCGTTGTACCTGCTGCGGACTGCCGACGAGGTCGGCACGGCCGAGCGACGCGTCGACGGTGTCGCCTCCGCGATCGCGCTTCAGAAGGTGATCCGGCTCGCGCAGAATCATCGTGATGTGGTCGCCGCCTCCCTCGGCACGGCCGCGTCGCTGTCGGCGCTGTGGCAGAGCGACAACGAGGCGTTGTCGTCGTTGCAGCCTGCCGCGCGCAGCGCGCTGATCGAAGCGCTCGCCGCCTTCGAGACGCGTTTCGAGCAGGCGCCGGTCTCGACGGGTTTCGTCGCCCGCTGGAAAGAGGCGCGAGAGCGATGGGACGGGCTCGATCGACAGCTTGCTGCGGGCGAGTTGAAGTCGGCCGAACGCAGCACGCAGCTGCATTCCGAGTGGATCGCCTCGCTGCTGTCGCTGTCGGAGGACATGATCGACGAATTCGGCCTGACGCTCGCGCCCGAGCGCGACAGCAACGCGCTCGTCGATGCTTCGCTCGTGCACATGCCGTGGGCGGCCGAGATGCTGGGCCGGATGCGCGCCTTCGGCACGCAGGCGCTGGTGGAGAAGAATCTCTCGTACGGCGGACGCGCCGAACTGGCCGCGATGAAGCAGCGGCTGAACGAGCGGCTTGCCGAGGTCGACCGTAGCCTGGCGCGCGCCTACGCCACAGACTCCAAGCACTCGACACGGCTCGGCGCTTCGGTCGCGGCGATGAAGACGAAACTCTCGGCGTCGCTCGGCGTGATCGACCAGCGCCTCGTCGCGGCGCAGCAACTGGACCTGCCCAGCAACGAGTACTACGAGGGACTGACCGGCACGATCGACAGCCTGTACGCCTTCGAAGAGGCGGCGACGGGAAGCCTGGCTGCGCTGTTCGACGCCCGCGTTTCGGAGTTGCGCCGCACGGCCTTCGCGGTCGTCGGTGCGCTCGCCGCCATTGTCGGATTGTCCTTCGCGCTGATGGTCGTCTTCGTGCGCAGCCTGACGATACCGCTCGCCGAGGCCGTCTCGCTTGCGAGGTCGATCGCCGACGGCGACCTGAACGTGACGCTGCAGTCGCGAGGTCGCAACGAGGTCGGGCAGCTCGTCGACGCCCTCGTCGAGATGAGGGACCGGCTCGTCGACGTCGTCGGCGACGTGCGCCGCCATGCGGAGGGCGTTGCGGCGGCCAGCGCGCAGATCGCGCAGGGGAACTCCTACCTCTCGTCGCGCACCGAACAACAGGCGAGCGCGCTCGAGGAAACGGCTGCGTCGATGGAGGAGCTCAGCGCCACGGTGAAGCAGAACGCCGACAACGCGCACCAGGCCGACGAGCTCGCCCGCGGAGCCAGCGAAGTCGCCGTGTCCGGCGGTGAAGTGGTCGGCCAGGTCGTCGACACGATGAAGGAGATCAACGAGAGCTCGCGACGGATCGCGGACATCATCAACGTGATCGACGGCATCGCGTTCCAGACCAACATCCTCGCGCTGAACGCCGCGGTCGAGGCGGCGCGCGCGGGCGAACAGGGTCGCGGCTTCGCGGTCGTCGCCGGCGAGGTGCGCAGTCTGGCGCAGCGCTCGGCCGAGGCGGCGCGCGAGATCAAGACGCTGATCGGCGCGAGCGTCGAGCGCGTGGAGCGCGGAACGAAGCTCGTCGATCGGGCCGGTTCGACGATGCGGGAGATCGTCTCCTCGATCCGGCGCGTGACCGAGATCATGGGCGAGATCAGCACCGCCAGCGCCGAGCAGAGCACGGGCGTCGCGCAGGTGGGCTCCGCGGTCGGCCAGATGGACCAGGCTACGCAGCACAATGCGGCGCTGGTCGAGGAGAGCGCGGCCGCAGCGGCGAGTCTCGAGGGGCAGGCGCAGGACCTGCTGCGCGCGACGGCCGTATTCCGGCTCGCCGGCGATGCGCGCCCAGGCGACGGGCTGCCTGCGAGCGACGCGTCCGGCGACGTCTTCGATGCAGGCGCATCGCCCGACGTCTCCGCGGTCGGCGTGGAGCGCCGCGGAGCGAACCGGGCGCGAAACGTCTCGCGTCTTCCGATGCGCGCAGCGTTTCCGGCCGACGAGGCGGCGGCGCACGTCCACGCGGCCGACGGCGAAGCGCCGCGGGCGCTGCGAGCCTGAGCGAGAGGCAAGATGGCCAATACCGATTTGAGATTCCTGATCGTCGACGACTTCTCGACGATGCGCCGGATCGTGCGCAGCCTGTTGAAGGAAATGGGCTACGGCAACGCCGACGAGGCCGAGGACGGCGTGGCCGCGATTGCGAAGCTGCGCTCGCAGCCATTCGACTTCGTCGTTTCGGACATCAACATGCCGAACATGAACGGCTTCGACTTGCTGAAGGCGATCAAGGCCGACGACGACCTGAGGCACCTGCCGGTGCTGATGGTCACCGCGGAGGCGCGCCGCGAAGACATCGTTCAGGCCGCGCAGAGCGGCGCTGCCGGATACATCGTCAAGCCCTTCACCAAGGCGACCCTCGAGGAGAAGGTCGCCAAGATCATGGAGCGGCGCTCCGCGGCCTGACGACAAGCGCAAGGAGAGAGCGACAATGAATGCCTCGTCGGACGCCGAGCGGCGGGTCGTGCATCCGCAGGTCGTCGCGGAGATCACCTCGCACGCGTTCCAGCAGATCGGCCAGCTCACGCGCGAGCTGCACGATGCGCTCGGAGAGATCGGTCTGATGTCGCGCCTGCAGCAGGCGGCCAACGATCTGCCCGATGCGCGCAGCCGGCTCGACTACATCGCCCGCAAGACCGGCGAGGCCGCCGACAAGGTGCTGAATTCGGTGGACCGGGCGAAGCTCGAGCACGCGCGCATCGGCGAGTCGGCACGGCGGATCGCCGACGCGATCGGCGCCGACCCGGTCGACGCGGTGGCGAGCGGCGCGGCGCTGGATTTCGTGCGCGAGGTCGAGGAAGCGACCGGCCGCGTGGATGCCCACCTGACCGACATCATGATTGCGCAGGATTTCCACGACCTGACCGGGCAGGTGGTGTCGAAGGTCGTCGCGCTCGCCGGCGAGCTCGAGGAGAACCTGATCCGACTGCTCGTGCAGGTGGCGCCCGCCCCGGCGGCACCCGCGACCGGGTGCGAGCGGCTCTCCGGACCGGTGGTCGACGCGAAGCGCTGCGCCGAAGTCGTGTCCGACCAGGGCGAGGTCGACGAGTTGCTGGCGAATCTCGGTTTCTAGCGCGGGCCCGCCAGGCGATGCGCGAGCGAATCGCGGTCCAGCGGCTCGAGGTCGGGATGTACGTCGAGTCGCTGTGCGGCAGATGGATCGATCATCCGTTCTGGCGCAGGCGCTTCGTTGTGCGCACCGAGCGCGATCTCGCCGCGCTGAAGGAAAGCGGCGTGGACGAGTGCTGGATCGACAAGTCGAAGGGGCGCGCGCCGTCGACCCCGTCCGTCGCGCCGGCCGCGGCCGGCCGCTCGCATGCCCCAGCGCCCGAAGCGCACTCTTCCGCTGCAACGCCGACACCGGTGGCGCAGCGCATCGGCTACGAAGAGGAGATCGAGCAGGCAGCGGTCGTCTGCGCGCAGGCTGCGCGCGTGACGCAGTCGCTCTTTCGGGAGGCGCGACTCGGGCGCGCGCTCGAACTGGATCGCTGCGCGGCAGTGGCCGAACAGATCTCGGCATCGGCCACCCGAAATCCGGCCGCGCTGGTCACGCTCGCCCGCGTGCGCACCCATCACACCTACACCTTCATGCACTCGGTGGCCGTGTGCGCGCTGATGACCTCGCTCGCGCGCCAACTCGGTTTCGACGATTCGAGGACGCAGGAGGCGGCGCTGGCGGGCCTGCTGCACGACATCGGCAAGGCGGGCATCGGGCGCGAGATCCTCGACAAGCCCGGGCCGCTCGACGACGCGGAGTTCGGCGCGATACGACGCCACCCGGAGATCGGCCACCAGATGCTGCGTGCGAACGCGGCAACCAACGATGTCGTGCTGCTCGCCTGCCTGCATCACCACGAGCGTCACGACGGCAAAGGCTATCCGCATCGACTGGCCGGCGACCGGATTCCGTTCGTCGCGCGGATGAACGCCGTGTGCGACGTCTACGATGCGATCACGTCCCTGCGCGCCTACAAGCAGCCGTGGGATCCGGCCGAGTCGCTGGCGAAGATGGCGGTGTGGACTCGGGGCGGCCAGTTCGACCCGCGCGTGTTCCGCGCCTTCGCCAACGCGGTTGGCATTTATCCGGTGGGGTCGCTGGTGCGGATGCAGTCCGGACGCCTGGCGGTGGTCGTCGACCAGAACGCGGCGTTGCCCGCGCAGCCGTGCGTGAAGGTGTTCTGGTCCACGCAGAAGTCGATGCCCGTACACATCGCCCGCATCGACCTGTCCGCGCCGGGAACGACCGACCGGATCATCGGGCGCGAGTCGAACGACCGATGGGGTTTCGCGCATCTGCCCGAGTTGCTGATCGGCGAGCAGACCTACCGCAAGTTCGCGACCGGTTGAAAGCAGGACGCCGCCGGCAGGCCGGGCGTCACATCGCCCAGGCAGCGAGCAGGCGTTCGACGAGGATCTGGAAGGGCTGCTGCAGCAGCGGCATCGCGAGCGCCAGCAACAGCAGGCCCGCGCCGATCGTCACCGGAAAGCCGATCGCGAAGATGTTCAGCTGCGGCGCGATGCGCGAGACCACGCCGAGGCCGAGGTTCACGAACAGCAGCAGCGCCATGAACGGCAGCGCGATCATCACGCCGAGTTCGAAGACGCCGGCGCCCAGGCTCGCCGGCTGCATTCGCCCGATCCATTCGCCCAGCGCGGTTGCCGGCGGAATGACGTCGAAGCTCTGCACGACCGCCGCCACCAGAAGCACGGGCCCGTTGATCGCGACGAAGGCCCACAGCGACAGCGTGTTCAACAGCCGGCTCACGCCGTTGGACTGTCCGCTGTCGGGATCGAAGAAGCCCGCGAAGGACAAACCCATCTGCAGCCCGATCGTCTCGCCGGCGACCTCGACGGCGGCGAGCACGACGCGGGCGACGAAGCCGATCGCGAAACCGACGAGCGCCTCGCTCGCCACCGCCAGCCAGCCCGAGGGCGAGGCGATCTCCAGCGCCGGAGCGGCGGGAATCAACGGCGCGACGAGCGCGGCGATCGCCAGGCTCGCTGCGACGCGAAGCCGCGCGGGCACTGCCCGCTGCGAGACGATCGGTGCGACCGTGAACAGCCCGAGCACGCGGAAGAAAGGCAGCAGCAGCGCGCCCAGCCAGTCGAGCAGCTGCGTCTCGGTGACTTCGATCACGGCGCCGGCGAGCCGAGGATCGCCGACGGGATACCCATGAGCACGCGCTGCAGGTAATCGACGAGCAGCGCGAGCATCCACGGGCCGGCGATCATCAGCGTGGCGGCGATCGCGACCAGCTTCGGCAGGAACGAGAGCGTCGCCTCGTTGATCTGCGTGAGCGCCTGCAGGACGCTGACCACCAGGCCTACGACGAGCGCCGCGAGCAGCACGGGAGCGGCGGCCGCGAGCAGTACCTCGAGCCCCTGTCTTCCGAAGCCGAGCACCGATTCGGGTGTCATCGAATTCTCATCCGAAGCTCGAGACGAGCGAGCCCACCAGCAGGTTCCAGCCGTCGGCGAGCACGAAGAGGATCAGCTTGAACGGCAGCGCGACCAGTACCGGCGAGAGCATCATCATCCCCATCGACATCAGCACGCTGGCGACGATCAGGTCGATCAGCAGGAACGGCACGAACACCATGAAGCCGATCTGGAACGCGGTCTTCAGTTCGCTGATGACGAAGGCCGGAATCAGGATGCGCATCGGCAGGGCTTCGTCGGGCGAGGCCGGCTCGTAGCGCGCGATGCGCGCAAACAGACCGACGTCGCTGTCGCGCGTCTGCCGCATCATGAACTCGCGCATTGGCGCGCTGCCGCTGGCCACTGCCTGCTCGAGCGTGGCGCGCTGCTCGGAATAGGGCTTGTACGCTTCGGCGTACAGGCGATCGAAGGTCGGCCCCATCACGAAGAACGTCAGGAACAGCGCGATGCCGACGATCACCTGGTTCGGCGGGCTCGACTGCAGGCCGAGCGCCTGGCGCACCAGCGAGAGCACGATGACGATGCGCGTGAAGCTCGTCATCAGCAGCAGCATCGCCGGCAGGAAGGACAGCGCCGAGAAGACGAGCAGCGTCTCGATCGGCACCGACCAGGTGGTGCCTGCGGGGCCGCTGGAGCTGTTCAGCGTGAGCAGCGATTGCGCCGACGCGCCGGTGGCGACGGCAAGCAGCGATGCTCCCGCGGTGAAGCGAAGCACGCCCGCCGCTGCGCGGTCGCGCAGTCCCTGGCTGTCAGCGCCGGCGCGTTGCATGGTTCGACAGCGAACGCAGTACGTCGCCGAAGCCGCCGGCGACCGGGCCGGTGGCGGCGGGGTCGATTCCCTGCGGCGGCTCGTCAAGTTCGACGAGCGTCGTGATCGAATGTCCGGTGATGCCGACAACGAGCCACTTGCGGTCGGCGCGCACCAGTGCGATGCGCTCGCGGGCGCCGACCGGCACTGCCGCGACGATCGCCAGCGCGGAGCCGCGCGCCGCCAGGCCACCCGGTGCGCGGCGCATCAGCCAGGCGGCCAGCGGCAGCGCGCCGAGGATCAGCGCGAGTGCGACGAGCGAGGGCCAGGTCGAACCCATTCGAGTGTCACGCGCGGTTGAGCCGACGCACGCGCTCGTTAGGCGTGACGATGTCGGTGAGGCGAATGCCGAACTTGTCGTTGACCACGACGACCTCGCCCTGCGCGATCAGGCAGCCGTTGACGAGAACGTCCATCGGCTCGCCGGCGAGTGCGTCCAGCTCGATGACGGAGCCCTGCGCAAGCTGCAGGATGTGCTTGATGGGAATGCGCGTTCGACCGAGCTCGACGGTGAGCTGCACCGGAATGTCGAGGATCATGTCGATGTCGTTGCGCGCCTCGGAAGCGACGCCCGACAGGCGCGGGAACAGCTGCGAGGTATCGCCCGCGCTCTCGACCGCGGTCACGTCGACCGTCGCTCGCGCGCCCTGGGTCGCGCCCTGCTCGGCGAGCGCGGCGGCCCACTCGTCGTCGACGCGGCTCGTTTCGATCGGTTCATCGCTCGTCATGGGGGGCTCCGGGGCTTTCCTCGGGGTTTCCGGTCAGGAAGGACTGGACCTTGATCGCGTAGCGGCCGTTCGAGACGCCGTAGCGGCACTCGAACACCGGTACGCTGTCGACCTTGGCGCTGAGCGTCTCGGCGAGGTCGAGCTCGATGAAGTCACCCGCCTTCAGGCAGACCAGGTCGGCGACGCTCGCGCGCGTATGACCGAGTTCGGCAACCAGTTCGACCTCGGCCGACTGGATCTGCCGCGAGAGCTTCACGACCCAGCGCCGGTCGCCGGTGTGTGCGTCGCCCTGCAGCGTCGAATACAGCGTCTCGCGGATCGGCTCGAGCGTCGAATACGGGATGCACAGGTGCATCGCGCCGCCGGCATTGCCGATCTCGAGGTCGAACTTCGCCGTGACGACGATTTCCGACGGCGTCGCGATGTTGGCGAATTGCGGCTGCATCTCCGATCGCGTGTACTCGAGCTCGATCGGATACACGCCCGACCATGCCTTGCGGTACTCGACGCAGACCACCTCGAGCATGCGTTCGATGATGCGTTGCTCGGTAGCCGAGAAGTCGCGGCCCTCGATGCGCGCCTGCATACGACCGTCGCCGCCGAACAGCGAATCGACGATCGCGAAGACGAGCTGCGGCTCGCAGATCAGCAGGCCGCTGCCGCGCAGCGGCCGTATCTGCACGATGTTGATGTTGGTCGGCACGACGACGTCGCGCAGGAAGGCGGAGTACTTCTGCACCTTCACCGGCCCCACCGAAATCTCCGGGTTGCGGCGCATGAAGTTGAACAGGCCGACGCGCAGGTTGCGCGCGAAGCGTTCATGCACCAGCTCGAGTGTGGGCATGCGCCCGCGCACGATGCGCTCCTGGGTTGCCAGGTCGTAGGGGCGCACGCCGCCCGGCGTCTCGGCGACTTCGGGTTCGGGCCCGTCGCTCCCGCCTTCGAGCAGTGCGTCGACTTCGTCCTGCGACAGGAACTGGCCGGCCATAATCGTCGGGTTTCCGTTGTGCGGGTAGCGGTTCACTGCACGATGAAGTGCGAGAAGTGCACGGCAGCGATCGGGTTCGGCGCCTCGGTCTTCTGCCCATCGTTCGCCTGCGGCGCCCAGCCGAGTTGCCGGCCTGCCTGTTGCGCGATCTGCGCGGCGAGCTGCTTCTTGCCATCGAGCGTGAGCAGGTCGTCGGTCTGCTTGGATGACAGCAGCAACAGCACCGTGTTGCGGATCGACGGCATGTGCGCGCGGATCGCCTTGTCGATTCTCTCGTCGAGGACTTCGAGCGTGACGCCGACCTGCGCGAAGCGTTCGCCGCCTTCGTCGGCCAGGTTCACCGTGAACTGCTCGAGCGATACGAAGATCGGGTCGATTTTCCGAGCCGACGCGGTCTTCTCCGCATCCGCCTGCGGGCGCACCAGGAACTGCGCACCCGCGCCCGCTGCCGCCGTCAGCACGACGACGGCGCCGACGATCATTGTCCACTTCTTTGCGCGATTCTTCTTCTTCGCGGGCTGCGCGGGTGCTTCCGACATCGTGACTCCTGGCCCTGTATCCATCGAGGCGGACCGACATTGCCGATCCGCGGGAACGGAGACGATTCTCGGCCGCGCGGGCGCGATCCAAAGCGCGAAAAGAGAAGCTGCGACGGCGCTATTCGCGCCGCTCGTTCAGGCGTAGACGTCGAGCAGCGTGCGGCGCAATGTCGTGCGCGGCCCGTCGCCGGCAAACGACCGCTCGTTGGCAGCGGCGCCGGAGCCTGCGCGCGCAGCTTCGCCAGACGGGGTCGGCGCGCCTTCCTGCGAGCCGCTTCCGGTGCGGCCGTCCGATACGCTGGCCTGGCCGAGCGTCAGTCCGCGCTCGGCGAGCAGGTCCTTCAGAATCGGCAGCGATTGCTCGATTGCGTTTCGGGTCTCCGGCTGCGCCGCGGAGAAGGCGACGCGCGCCGTTTCGCCGCTCAACGTCAGCTCGACGCGCACCGGCCCGAGCTCGCGAGGTTGCAGCTGGATCTCGGCGCGTTCCACGCCGGCTGCGCCGAGCAGCGAAATTTCCGCCGCGATATGGGTCGGGAATGACGGGTGGCCCACTGCCGTGGGAATGTCGGAGCGATGCAGCGCAGTTGTTGCCTGCGCGACAGGCGCGTCGCTGGCGGCGGTTGCCGACGCGGCGTTCGGGTGGGCGACGCCGCGCGCGTGCGCAAGGCTGGCCGCCGGTTCGGTGGTCGGGCGCGCGAGCACCGTGTCGGCCACCAATGCGACCGATGCGACCGACGCGGTCGACGGGTCCGACGCCGAGGAGACGTCGGGTGCGGCTTCGGAGGTCGATTCGTGTTCGGGAACGTCGATCGGCAAATACCGGTCGACGGCGGGCCCCTTTCCCGTTGCGTCCGTGGGCATCGGCTCGGTGCCGCCGGCGACGATGGATGCGACGAGATCGGCGCCGGTTGCCATCGGTATCGCGTCGTTCGCGGTAGTTGCTTCTGCTGGCTTGGCGGATGGCGCGCGCGCGCGCAGTTCTGGAAGCGTGACTGCCGGACTTGAGATCGCCGCAAGCATCGCTTGCGAGGGCGACTCTCGGGCGTCGTCGCCGGTTTCCTCGACAGCGTCTTCGCGGTCACCGTCGTCCGCACAAGCTGCAACGCCGGCCCCGGTGCCAGGCTCCGAACGCGCCTGCTCGATCGCTCGCGAGATCGTGTCCCCGAAGCGCGATGATGGGCCTTCCGGCCGCGCGCGCTCGGGCGGAGTAGCCGATTTCTCTGTCGATCGCGTTCGCGAGGTTCCCGGCTCGCTCGCCGGAATCGGAATCTGCGCTGTGTCCGGGCCGGCGCTCCGGATCGTCGTCGAGCCGCTCATCGCGATTGCCATGGGCCGCGGCGCGCCGTCTGTGCTGCCAGTTCGTCGGTGTCGCGCTGTTCGAGACGCGCGCGACGCTGCTGAGCGGCCGCCTCGCGGCGCGCCTGCAGCGCCTCGAAGGCGAGCAACGCGCGCTGGCGATCGATCAATGCGTCGCGCTGGCGTTCCACCGCCACGTGCAGCGCATCGCGCGTGCGTGTCTGGTCGTCGATCGCAACGCCGAGCTTGTCGGCGAAGCGCCCGCGCAGCCGCAGCAGCGCAGGGTCGATGCGCGACAGCGCCGCCCCATTGCGCATCTGTTCGTCGCGGTACGAGGAGAGCATGTCGAGCGTGCGCTGGGCGCCGTCCGCTTCGCGATGCGCGCCGGCGACGCGCACCGCGGCGTCGTCGCGAACGCGGCGGGCGTTGTCGATCAGTTGCTGCAGCGTTCGTTTCTTCATTCCTGCGCGAAGCTCGTCTCTTTCGGTTCGATGCCGCCGGGTTCGAGCAACGCCACGAGGGCACGCTGTGCGGCGTCGAGGTCGCAGCGTTCGGCGAGATCCTGTTGCAGGAAGCGCATCATCGCCGGGTGCAGCGCGATGGCGCGGTCCGTCTCCGCATCGCTGCCGGGAACGTAGGCGCCGACCGAGATCAGGTCGCGGCTGCGCTGGTACTGAGACCACAACGATTTGAAGCGCCGCGCGCGCGCCAGCGAATCGGGCGCGACGACGTTGTTCATCACGCGCGAGATCGACTGCTCGATGTCGAGCGCCGGGTAATGGCCGGCATCGGCGAGCGTGCGGCTGAGCACGAAATGCCCGTCGAGATGCGAACGCGCCGAATCGGCAATCGGATCGTGGGGGTCGTCGCCCTCGGCGAGCACCGTGTAGAACGCGGTGATCGACCCGACCCCGTTCAGGCCGTTGCCGGCGCGTTCGACCAGCAGCGGCAACCGGGCGAAGACCGACGGCGGATAGCCTTTCGTCGCAGGAGGCTCGCCGACGGCAAGCGCGACTTCGCGCGCGGCCATCGCGTAGCGCGTCAGTGAATCCATCAGCAGCAGCACGTGCAGGCCGCGATCGCGGAAATGTTCGGCGATTGCGGTTGCGTATACCGCCCCCTGCATGCGCGTGAGCGGGGGGGAATCGGCGGGCGCGGCAACGACGACCGAGCGGCGCAGTCCTTCGTCGCCGAGGATGTCGTCGATGAACTCCTTCACCTCGCGGCCGCGCTCGCCGATCAATCCGACGACGATGACGTCGGCCGACGTGTAGCGCGCCATCATGCCGAGCAGCACGCTCTTGCCCAGGCCCGCTCCGGCGAACAGTCCCAGGCGCTGTCCGCGACCGACGGTGAGCATTGCATTGATCGCGCGCACGCCGGTGTCGAGCGGCTGGCGCACCGGTTCGCGCTCGAGCGCGTTCACCGGGCGTGCGTTTACCGGCCGCATCTCGACTTGGTGCAGTGCGCCGTGACGATCGAGCGGAGTGCCGTTGGCATCCACCACGCGTCCGAGCAGGCCGTCGCCGATCGGCAGTTGTCGCATGCGGTCGGTCGCTCGCCGGTGCGGATGCGAGGCGCAGCCCAGGCGAGCTGCGCGCACCGGAAACTCCGCGGGCATTACGCGCGCGCCGGGCGACAGGCCCAGCGTCTCGCCGGTGGGCATCAGGAACAGGCGATCTTCGGCGAATCCGACAACTTCGGCCTCGACCGACACGCGTTCGCGTCCGTCGCCCTGCGAAACGGTGCAAAGGCTCCCGACCGGCAGGCGTAGTCCCGAGGCTTCGAGCACCAGACCCGCCGCGCGAACGAGACGCCCATGCACGGCGATCGGCGCGGCGGCCGAGAGCAGCGCGCGCTGGTTCGCCAAGAGCGACGTCCACGCGGGGGAGAGCGTCACGCGACGTCGCCCCTGTCGTGACCCAGCGCGGCAAGCGTGCGCTGCCAACGGGTCTGGATCGTGGCGTCGATCTCGGCGCGCGGGGTGCCGATTCGGCAACCGCCAACATGGATCGACGGGTCGGCGACGATCTCGCAGCTCGCCCGCGCCAGGCGCGCGCCCAGTTCCTCGCGCACCAGCGCCTCGTCGTCCGGATTCAGGTACAGATGCATGCGCACCGATTCGTCGATCAGGCTGGCGAGCGCTTCCTGGACGACCGGCACGATCGTTTCCGGCTTCACTGCCAGCGTCGTGCGAAGCGCATGGCGCGCAACCTCGAGCGCCAGCGCGACGACCTCGTCGGCCGCGTCGCGCTCGATCGCCGCGAGTCGTTGCTGCATTTCTTCGACGAGCGAGGCGACGCGTGAGGCGAGCTCGACGCCTGCCTGGCGCTCCTGCTCGGCACGCTCGGCGTGCGCGTGGGCGACGCCCGCATCGAAGCCGCGACGGAATCCCTCGGCGAGGCCCAGCTTGTGTCCGGCGGCGTAGTCGGGCGCGACGTGTCGTGCGTGCGTGCCGGACGGCGCGTCGCCTTCGACATCACGCTCGTCCGACAGCGAGCCCAGCGAGAAGCGCTTGTACCGGTCGAGCCGTTCCGAAGCGATGATCCGGCTCGTTGCGCGCGGCGTGTCGCGTTGCGCGAGGTGATCGAGCAGCGCCTCAAACGAAGGCATCGTCGCCTCCGCCGGCCAGCGCGATCTGTCCCTCGTCGGCGAGGCGACGCACGGTCTTCAGGATCTCCTTCTGCTCCGACTCGACCTCGGAGAGCCGCACCGGTCCCTTCGATTCCAGGTCCTCGCGCAGCGTCTCCGCGGCGCGCTGGCTCATATTGCGGAAGAGGCGCTCGCGCAACTCGGCGTCGGTGCCCTTCAGCGCAACGATCAGCGAGTCGCCCGGAATCTCGCGCAGCAACAGCTGGATAGCGCGGTCGTCGAGGCGGTTCAGGTCGTCGAAGGTGAACATCTGGTCGGCGATGCGCTGCGCGAGTTCGGCGTCCTGCTCGCGGATCGCATCGAGCACCGCCGTCTCGTTCGAGCCTCCGAGGAAGTTCATGATCTCGGCTGCTGCCTTCGTGCCACCGAGCTTCTTGCGCTTGAGTTTCTCGCCGCCCGCGAGGACTTGGGTGAGCACGTCGTTCAGTTCGCGCAGTGCATTCGGCTGGATGCCGTCGAGCGTGGCGATGCGCAGCATCACGTCGTTGCGCAGCCGCTCGGCCAGGTGCATCAGCACCCCCGAGGCCTGATCGCGCTCGAGGTGCACGAGAATCGACGCGACGATCTGCGGGTGCTCGTTGCGGATGAGTTCGGCCACCGACTGCGCATCCATCCACTTCAGGCTCTCGATGCCCGACACGTCGCCGCCCTGCAGGATGCGCTCGATCAGCAGGCCCGCCTTGTCCTCGCCGAGCGCGCGGCGAAGCACCGCGCGCACGTATTCGTCGGTGTCGTTCACGAGCGTGCTCAGTCCCCCGGCGTCGGCGTGGAAGCGATCGAGCACCGATTGCAGGCGCTCGCGGCTCGTCGTGCGTGTGCGCGACATCGCCTCGCCGAGCTTCTGCACCTCCTTCGGCGCGAGGTGTCGGAACACTTCGGCGGCGGCGTCTTCGCCCAGCGCCATCAGCAGGATCGCGCTGTCGGCGAGTCCCTGTTCGTTCATCGGCGCGTCCTCAGGTGCCCTTCGGCTCGGCGGCGACCCAGCTGCGCACGACGTTCGCCACCGTGCCCGGGTTGTCGCGCGCAGTCTTCAGGATGTCGTCGTGGCGCTGGCCGCTCGACGGCAGCTGCCGGGGCGCAGCCGCGGGCTCGGGCAACTGCAGCGGGTCGTCCACCTGCGCGGCGAGCGCCGGTGCGCGTGGCGTGCGGGGCGCCGCCTTCAGGGCGGGGCGGATCAGCGCGAAGACGACGATCAGCGCGAGCGCGACCAGGCCGAGCTGCTTGCCGAGGTCGCGTGCCAGCGCCAGGTTTGCGGGGTCGCGCCACAGCGGCACTTCGATTTCCTTCGGCGCTTCGATCTCGGTGAACGGTGCGTTGACGACGTTGATCGAGTCGCCCCGCTCGGGGTTGAAGCCGATCGCCTCGCGCACCAGTGAGTGCACGTTGTTCAGCTCGTCGGCCGTCAGAGGCGTGCGAACGACCTTGCCGTTCTCGTCGATACTGCGCCGGTGGTCGACGACGACGGCGGCGCTCAGGCGCTTGATCGTGCCGCTCGCGTTGCGCGTCACGCGCACCGTCTTGTCGACCTCGTAATTGGTCACCGATTCGCGACGGGTGCTGGTCGCACCTGCTGGCGCCTCGGCGCCGTTTGCCGCGCCGGCGGCGCGCACTGTCTGAGCCGGCCCGTTGACCGCCGCGGTGCTCGCCTGCGGCGGCTGGTTCGACAGTGCGCCGGGCACTCCCTGCGCCTGCGCGGCATCCCCGGTGGGCGCTTCGATCTTCTGCTGGCTGCGCACCGCCGCCGGTTCATTGCCCTGGTTCGGACGGTATTGCTCGGCGGTCGATTCGCTCTGCGTGAAGTCGACGTCGGCAGCGACCTGCGCGCGCACATTGCCGGCGCCGACGATCGGCTCGACGATGTCGAGCACGCGCCGGTTCAGCGTTGTCTCGATGTTGCGTACGTAGTTCAGCTGCGTCGCGTCGAGCCCGTTGGCCGCGGCGTCGCTGTCGGACGACAGCAGCGCGCCGGTCTGGTCGACGACGCTCACCTGCTTCGGCGAAAGATTCGGCACCGACGAGGCGACCAGGTGAACGATGCCCGCGACCTGCGCACGATCGATCTGCAGCCCCGGGTGCATCGACAGCAGCACCGAGGCGGAAGCCTTCTGCTGCTCGCGCAGGAAGCCGTTCTGCGTCGGCAGCGCCAGATGCACGCGTGCGCCCTGCACGGCGGCGATCGACTGGATCGAGCGGGCGAGCTCGCCTTCGAGGCCGCGCTGGAAGTTCAGCCGCTCCTGGAACTGGGTGACGCCGAACTTCTGGTTCTCCAGCAACTCGAAGCCGACCGTGCCGCCGCGCGGCAGGCCCTGCGAGGCGAGCTTCAGCCGCGCGTCGTGAACGCGGTTCTCCGGCACGAGGATGGCGGCGCCGCCGGGTGCGAAGCGATACGGCACGTTCATCTGCGACAGCGACGCGATGATCGCGCCGCCGTCCTTGTCGGTCGTGTTGGCGAACAGCACGCCCCAGTCGGGCTCACGGGTCCACAACACCGAGACGGCGAGGATCGCGATCAGCGCGGCGATACCGCCGGCGGCCATCCACTTGCGTCTGGGCGGAATCGCGGCCAGCGCCGCGAACGGCGTTGCGGTCGCGGGCGGCAGGGGTCGAAGGGCGGCATCCATGCGGCGCAGTATCGGTCGAGCGCGCTGCCGCTTAACCGGCAAATAGCGGGCATGGATGCCGCTATTTCGCGCTCGGTCGGCATGCGCGCGGGGTCAAGATGCGTGCGTCGATGCCGAGGAGTTCGACGATGGATGTCCGCTTTCCTGCCTTCCAGCCTCCGCCCACGACCGCGACAGCGGGTTCGGCGGGCGTGGCTGGCGCGAGCGCGCGCGCGCTTACCGGCGCGACGACCGGAGCGGGCGGCGCAACCGATGCGAATTCTTTCTCCGGCGCGTTGAAGGACGCGCTCCAGGGCGTGAGCCGGCTGCAGGACGAGAGCGCCACGCTGCAGCGCCAGTTCCTGATCGGCGCCGAAGGAGCGAGCCTCGAGCAGACGATGATGGCGATGCAGAAGTCGCAGGTGGCCTTCCAGGCGGCGCTCACCGTGCGCAACCGGCTGGTGGCCGCCTATACGGACATCATGAACATGCCGGTGTAGGGCCGGTGGCCGACTCCTCGCGGCGCAGCCGCTTCTCGATGTCGAGCACGTACATCTGCACCCGCCGCAGCACCTCGGTGGGCATCGCGTGGAATGCGAAGGCGACGCGCCGGTCGCCTCCCAGCGCTGCGTCCTCGTAGACGCCGCGCACGACGAGTTCGCAGGGAATGACCAGCGAGGTCGCCGTTTCGATGCGGCTCTGGCGCCAGATGCGGCCGGGAGCCGGCGGTGTTTCGTCGGCCGCCAGGCGCAACGACAATCCGCCGGCGCTCAGGTCGATGAGCCGGTGACGCAACTCGCGTCCGATTCCGACCCGTTGTACGCAGTACACCTCGTCTTCGAGTGGCGGGCGCACGCGGAAGGCTTCGCGCCGCTGCAGCCGGTAGATCTCGGCTGGCACCGGCGCCTGCAACGTCGTGACGAGCGCGACGGGCTTTGCGTTGTCGTCGGCCGGCCGCTCGTCGGCCACCGACATCGATTCGAGCCGGAACTGCGTCTTCACGTTCTCCGGAAAGGCAACGCCGATCGCGTAGCGCGCATCGCGCAGCGCGGCGGCGCTGCGCGGCTGGCCGGAAGCGTCGAGCTCGACGCCGTCGGGGGCGACGTGAACTATGCGCGTGACGAGCGCGTCGTCTGCACGCCCTTCCGGATACAGCGTGACGAGCGAGCGCCGCGACATCAACTCGCGAAACACCGCGCGAACCGCGAACTCGCCTTCGATGCGATATTGCGGATTCAGGGAACCGGGGGCATCCGGTCCCATCGACGAAGCGGCGGCGTTCGGCATGATAATGTGGACGAGCGCCGGATCATTTCTCCGGAGGGCGACTGCTGTCAAGCGATGCGGGAAGCGCCGCCCCCGTTCGGACGCGCCTCGAACATCGTATCCAGCCAGCCGTGGACCGGATCGGCAAGCCGGCGCAGGTCGCCGTCGAGCAGCACGAGACGGCGCAGGATGCGCAGCCGCTCGCGTCGCTGCTCGGCGTCGAGGGCGTCGGGGCCGCCGTCGCGGGCGATCCCGTCGGCCAGCCCGCGGATCGTCGTTTCCAGTGTCGCGACGCGCGTCCAGTCGCCGGCGCGACCCGCTTCGAGCATCTCGAGCGCAACGCTTTCGATCTGGCGATAGCGATCGAGCAGCGGCGTGCTCGGGCTCGGGACGCGCATCCGTGGCGTGCCGGTGCGTTTGCGCATCGTGCAGCGCACCGAGTTCACGCCGCAGCGAGCGCCGCGTTTCGCGGCAGGGGGCTGGCCGCGGCGGCGGCGGCGGCCGGCTTGCGTGCCTGGTCCGCGATGCGTTTCCAGGCGTCGCGCAATTGATCGAGCATACGGCCGACTTCCTCGTACTTTGCATCGTCGTTCGACAGGTTCGCTTCGAGCAGGCGGTGCGTCATGTACTCGTAGAGCGCCTTCAGGTTCGTCGCCAGTTCGCCGCCGCGCGGGTCGAGTGACGCCTTCAGGCCCTCGTCGAGGATGCGCACGGCGCGGCCCGTCGCTTCGCCCTTGGCAGGGATGCGGCCCTCGCGCAATGCGCTGCGCGCGTGCGTTATCGCGGCGGCAGCGCCGTCGAATAGCATCTCGATCAGCCTGTGGGGATCCGCGTGCGCAACCGAGGTCTCCAGTTCGAGGTTCCGATAGGAAGAAGCAAAGGCGGAGGAGGCGAAAGCGGAAGCGGCGGGACTGCGGGGCGGGGCGAACATGCGGCGGCGTCCTTGCGATGACCGATGTACCGGTTATCGGCCGTCCGTCGCCCGTCTTGATGCATCTGCGCCGCGAACATCGCTCTCCGCTCGCTGTTCGTCGTCACTGCTGCCCGTTGTTCATGTTGCGCAGCAGCCCCTCGACGCCGGCGAAGGAGCCGTTGATGCGCGACAGGTTCGCGTCGAGCGCGGTGTACTGGCGCATCAGGCGCTTCTGGATCTCGGTCAGCCGCGCCTCGAGTCGTTCCTGCTGTTGCTCGGCACTGCGCTGGCGCGCCTTCAGCGATTCCTGCGCGCCGGGGACGGTTCCTTCGGGGTCGAGCAGGTTGCCGATTCGCTTGACAAGCCGATGGGCCAGACCGCCTTCGTCCGGCGGGGCTCCGATCGCGGCGAAGAACGACTGCAGCTTGTCGGGCGACGCGAGGGCTGCGCTCATCTTCGACTCCTTCACGGAGAGCGAGCCGTCGCGCTGCAACTCCAGGCCGATCGCGTTCAGGCTGTTGAACGAGCCGTCGCCGATCGTCGTGCGCAGCAGTTCGCGCATCTGCTGCTGCACGCGCACCGCGCTCTGGTTGCCCTGCAGCGGACCGGTGGATTTCGTCGCCGGGTCGTAGCGCGTCTGGTCGGCGACCAGCTTGTTCAGCTCGTTGTACGCCTTGACGAAGGTGTCGATCGATTCGCGCAACGCCTTCGCGTCGCTCTCGACGCCGATCTCGATTGGCGCCGTCGTTTCGCGTTTCAGCTCCAACGTGACGTTCTCGATCACGCCGTCGAGGCGGTTTCCGGTGGCGGCAACTTCCAGGCCGTTGACCTTGACCTTTGCGTCGGTCGCCGTCTGCGTGCGCGACATTCCGGTATCGGCGGCGAGGTCGTAGGCGAGTGCCCCGAGATCTCCGGAGGCGTCGGTGACCTCGACCGAGAAGGCCTGCGCGGCGCCGGTCTCGGCGCTGCGAAGCATCAGGCGCTGGCCCGCGCCGTCGGCGACGAGCGACGCGGTGACGCCGGCGTCGGCCGAATTGATCGCGTCACGGACCTGCGCGAGCGTTGCGTTCGGCGGGATCGTCACTGTCGTTTCGCGGGAGCCGTCGGCCGTCGGACCGACGCGGACCGTCAGCGTGCCGCTGCCGAGGACTGCGTCCGCCGACTCCCAGGCCTGCTCGGTCGCCAGCGTCTGCCGGCTGGCGAGCGCGAGCACCTCGATCGAATACGAGCCGGTGATCGCGCCGCTGCGCGAAGTCGCTTTCACATGCGTTTCGTCGCTGCTGGTCGCGCTGGCCGCCTTCCAGGTTTCGGTGCGGGCGAGGGTGCGCGCGGAGTCCTGCAGCGTCGAGAGCGCCGACTGCAGCTTTCCCCACGCCGATAACTGGGTCTGGATGCCGGACAGCGTGCGCTCGATCGACTGCATCGGGCGGCGCTCGATCTGCATCAACTGCGAGACGATGCCGGCGACGTCGAGGTTGGAGGTGGCGCTGATGGCCATGGAGGCTCCTGCTTGTGCGGACGGGGCACGCTCCGTCGAGATGCTTCGGCGCCTTCGTCTGCTCGATGACGGCGACTGTAGGCGCTGCAACGGGCGACGAACGGCCCATAAACGGCGAACGGCCGGCGCTTATCGGCGCCGGCCGTTCGGGTTCAGCCGGAAAACGGGCTCCGTGCAGGCAGCGTCCGTTTCACCTTCCGGTCGCCTTAGCGCAGCAGCGACAGGACGTTCTGAGGCACCGCGTTGGCTTGCGACAGCATCGCCATGCCGGCCTGCTGGAGCACCTGCGCACGCGAGAGGTTCGCGGTTTCGGCGGCGAAATCGGTGTCCATGATGCGGCCGCGGGCGGCGGCCTGGTTTTCGGAGGCGACCTGCAGGTTTCCGATTACAGCCTCGAAGCGATTCTGGACTGCACCGTACTTCGCGCGCTCGGTGTTGACAGTATCGAGCGCGGTGTCGATCACGCCGAGCGCAGCGCCGGCGTCGGCCGTAAGGTCGCCAGCGATCGCTGCCGCGAGATCGGCATCGCTCACCATGTCGGTCGTCGTGACGCTGATGGTCTCTCCCGAGTTTGCTCCAACCTGGAAGGCTTTGTCGCCCGCGTCGTCACCAAGGATCGCCAGTCCATTAAACTTCGTCGCACCGAGGCTGCGTGTGATTTCCGAGCCGAGTTGGTCATACTCCTCTTGCAGATTGCCCAGGTCGGCGGTTCCGTTGGTCCCGTTAGCGGCCTGAACCGCGAGTTCGCGCATCCGTTGCAGCATGTCGCCGACCTTGCCGAGCGCGCCTTCCGCCGTCTGGGCGAGAGAAATGCCGTCGTTCGCGTTGCGAATCGCGACATTCATCCCGCGCACCTGCGCGTTCATCCGCTCCGCGATCGCCAGTCCCGCCGCGTCGTCCTTCGCGCTGTTGACGCGCAGCCCGGACGACAGGCGCTGGATCGACGTCGCCAGCGCGCTCTGCGTCGTGCCCAGGTTGCGCTGCGCATTCAGCGAAATCATGTTGGTATTGATCTGTGCCATTTGCCGAACTCCTGCCTTGTCCTGTTTGACTCTTTGCTTTCGAATCGGCGGGGTTTCGGCCTCGCCGGACCAGTGGGGGAACAGCCCCCGGTCCCTGCGTTATCGGCGACATCGCTTGCAGCTTTAGCATCCGGTCGCAACCGGACAACCTGATAGGAGTTCTTCCTACAGCCACCGGAGTTTTTCCGTCACCCGCTGCCTCCCTTTTCCGATTCAAGAACCGCCGCCCTCGGCCGACACTGGCGCCACGGTCGAAATGCAGCGCAGACCACGCGCCGGCACCGCCGGCAGCCGAAAGAACGACAGGGGTGACGGGATGAATAACGAACAACGATGGATGTCGGAGATTCGGGAGACGAATCTCTCATACCTGATCCTCGCGCAGCGTTTGATTCGCGAGGATCGCGCGCAGGCGCTGTACCGGTTGGGCGTATCCGAGGAGGTCGCCGATCTGGTGGACGCGCTGACGCCGAGCCAGCTGCTGAAGATCGCGTCGGGCAATCAGCTGATGTGCCGGATGCGCTTCGACGACGAGGTCGTCTGGTCGCTGCTCACCAGTCACGGTCGCGCCGCCGAGCGCGACGAAGGCAGCGCGCAGCGGCTGCACGCGAGCATCCTGATGGCCGGCAAGTTCGACGAGGCGATCCAGCCATGAGCACGCCCCGCACGCTGCTCGAGGACAACCGGCAGGTCGCGCGCGCGATCGAGATGATCGGGCTCGGCGCGCGGCTGCAGATGCTGCAGGCCGAGACGGCGCTGCCCTACGAGCGGCTGCTGCGCCTCTACAAGGAAGTGGCAGGGCGCTCGCCGTCGAAGGGGCAACTGCCGTTCTCTACCGACTGGTTCGTCGCGTGGCAGCCGAACATCCACGCGTCGCTGTTCTACAACCTGTACGGCTATCTGCTGAAGACCAGTCCGCTCGACGACGTCGAGGCGATCGTCAAGGCCTACAAGCTCTATGCGGCGGAGATCGAGTCGCTCGGGGTCGAGCCGCTGCTGTCGATCACGCGCGCCTGGCGCCTCGTGCGCTTCGTCGATGCGGGTCTGCTAGGGACGACGAAGTGCAGCCGTTGCAGTGGGCGCTTCGTTTCGCATCCGCACGAGATCGAGCGCAATTTCGTCTGCGGGTTGTGCCAGCCGCCTGCGCGTGCCGGGAAGGGGCGGCGCAGCGGGGCCATCCACTGAGCTTCGCCTGCGTTGGCTGCGTCGGCCAGCCCGGTACGGTGCGGCCATACTGGGCCGATGCTCGGGCGTGCACTGCGCGTGCATCCGCTGCGCGCCGCCGATAGCACGCCACTCGCCGCTGCGCTGGTCGCGGCCGAGCACCAACCGGCAACGTTGGCGTTCGTCTGTCTCGACCAGCGGCTGACCGAGGCGGCGGCGCGCGAGGGATTCGAAGTCGTCCGCCCATAACAGACGCGCTGCGAAGAACAGCGTTCTCGCGTCCGAAACGGCTTGCGTGGCGAGGAGTGCCGCGCCCCCGACTCAAGAACTGCGCCCCGCAACCGAAAACGCTAAGGCAACCCCGTCGGCTCGTCCGACGCCCTTCGCCTCCGGTCCCCGCCGCGCATGCTCGTTCTCGTCGGTTATCTGCTCGTCATCGGCTCGGTCCTCGGGGGATACGCGCTGGCCGGCGGCCACATGGGTGCGCTGTTCCAGCCGCTCGAACTGCTGATCATCGGCGGTGCGGCCCTCGGTTCGTTCGTGGTCTCGAACAACGTCAAGGTGCTGAAGGCGGTGTTCCGCGCGCTGCCCGGCCTGCTGAAAGGCTCGAAGTACACGAAGGCGCGCTACATGGAATTGATGGCGCTGCTCTACGACCTGCTGGTGAAGGCCCGCAAGGAGGGCCTGATGGCGATCGAGAGAGACGTCGAGGCGCCGCAGGACAGCCCGATCTTCCAGCGCTATCCGGCGATCGCCGCCGATCACGAGGTCGTCGAGTTCGTCACCGACTACCTGCGGATGATGGTCTCGGGCAACCTGAACACCTTCGAGCTCGAGAACCTGATGGACAACGAGATCGAGACCCATCACCACGAGGCGATGGTGCCGTCGCATGCAATCCAGAAGGTGGCCGACGGGCTGCCCGCCTTCGGCATCGTCGCGGCGGTGATGGGCGTCGTTCACACGATGGGCTCGGTCGGGCGGCCGCCGTCCGAGCTCGGCCAGATGATCGCGCACGCGCTGGTCGGCACCTTCCTCGGCATCCTGCTCGCCTACGGATTCGTCGCGCCGCTGTCGACGCTGCTCGAGCAGAAGGCCGACGAGTCGACGAAGGAGCTGCAGTGCGTGAAGGTCACGCTGCTCGCCAGCATGCAGGGCTATGCGCCGACCATCGCGGTGGAGTTCGGGCGCAAGGTGCTCTTCTCCACCGAGCGCCCGAGCTTCATCGAGCTCGAGACGCATGTGAAGCAGAAGAAGGCCTGAGCCAGGCAGGATCCCGTCGTGCCCGAACGCAAGCTGCAGCCGATCGTCGTCAAGCGGATCCGCAAGGCGAAGCACGTCGCCCACGGCGGCGCCTGGAAGATCGCCTATGCCGACTTCGTCACGGCGATGATGGCGTTCTTCCTGCTGATGTGGCTGCTCGGCTCGACCACGCAGGGCGACCTGAATGGCATCGCCGAATACTTCCGCACGCCGCTGAAGGTGGCGCTGTCCGGCGGGCACGGTTCGGGCGACAGTTCGTCGGTGATCCAGGGCGGCGGTACCGACCTCACGCGCACGGTCGGCGCGCGGCCGCGCGGCGACATCGAAGAGCGGCAGCGCAAGTTGAATCTGCAGGCGCTGCGCGCGGAGCTGCGGGCGGCCGAGAAGAAGCGGTTGACCCGGCTGAAGTCGCAGCTAGAGGAGGCGATCACGCGCAACGTGAAGCTCGCCGAGCTGCGTTCGCAGATCAAGCTCGATCTCACCGCGGACGGCCTGCGCATCCAGATCGTCGACGACCAGAACCGGCCGATGTTCGACAACGGCCGCGCGACGGTGAAGGAATACATGCGCGATCTGCTGCGCGAAATCGCTTCGGTGCTCAACAGCGTCGAGAACCGCGTCAGCATCTCCGGGCACACCGATTCGGCGCCCTACGGTTCGGGCGAGCGCGGCTATTCGAACTGGGAGCTGTCGGCCGACCGTGCGAATGCCTCGCGCCAGGAGCTGGTCGCGGCCGGCATGGTCGAGTCGAAGGTCGTCCGCGTCATCGGGCTGGGTTCCACGGTGATGTACGACGTCGCGAATCCGCGCAGCCCGATGAACCGGCGCATCTCGATCGTCGTGCTGAACCAGGACGCAGAGGAACGCGTGTTCTCCGGCACCGAGGTCGACACCTCGCAGGGATCGGCAGCGGCGGAATCTGCCCTCGCGGGCACGGGCGGGGAGGCCGCCGCGCAACCCTGAAACACTTCGCTTCAGGAACAAGGCAGGCGAACTGCCTCTTATCCCGGAACGCGAGCGAGGTTGCGCGCGAATAATCGGGCCCGAACAAGGACCTCGGGCATCGAATTCCGGGCGCAATGGCCGATAACGACGTCTCCCGCGAAGACCGCCAGCTTCCCGCTTCGGAGCGGCGGTTGCAGAAAGCGCGCGAAGAAGGGCGAGTAGCCCGCTCGCGCGATTTCGGGCATTTCGCGATGCTCGGCGGCGCGCTGCTCGCGGCGGCGGCGCTCGGTCCGGGGCTCGCGCAGGCCTCGATCGAGATGGTGCGCGGGGCGATGCGTTTCGGCCGGCCCGCGACGCTGGCCGCGGAAAACGTCCCGCAGCTCTTCGCGTCGATCGGCTTCGACGCCTTCGTCTCGCTGCTGCCCTTTCTGGGCGCACTCGCGTTGTCGGCGATCGCGGCCAGCGCGATTCCAGGCGGGATCGTGCTTTCGGGCAAGCCGCTCTCCATGGACATCTCGAAGCTCAGTCCGCGTAACGGCCTGAAGCGCATCTTTTCGATTCGCGGCAGCGTCGAGCTGCTCAAGCTCATCGTGCTGGCGGTGGCGCTGCTGGCGGTGAGTGCGTGGTTCGTCGCAGCCAGCCTTCCCGAGTTCGCCGAACTCGCTGGGCACCCGCTCGCGCAGTCGCTCGGCTCAGGCGCTTCGTTGATGGGCGCCGGGATGACGACGCTGCTCGCCGTGCTGGCGCTGGTGGCGCTCGTCGATCTGCCGTTCCAATGGTTCCGCCATCGTGCCGACCTGCGGATGACCTTCCAGGAAGCGAAGCAGGAAGCGAAGGAGTCGGACGGCGATCCGATGTTGCGCAGCCGGATCCGCGCGCGCCAGCGCGAAATCGCGTCGCGCCGGATGCTCGCCGCGGTGCCCGCGGCCGATGTCGTCGTCACCAACCCGACGCATTACGCGGTGGCGATCCGTTACGACGAGGCGAAGGGCGGCGCGCCGCGCGTCGTCGCCAAGGGCGCAGATCTGCTTGCCGGGCGCATTCGCGAGATCGCACGCGGGTCGAGCGTTCCGCTCGTCGAGGCGCCGCCGCTGGCTCGCGCGCTCTACGCGCACGTCGAGCTCGACCGGGAGATCCCGCTGGCGCTGTACAACGCGGTCGCGCAGGTTCTGGCCTACGTCTACCAGTTGCGCAACTGGGTGCCGGGTCGAGGTGCGGCGCCGCGCATGCCCGACACCTTCGAGGTGCCCGACTCGCTCGACCCGGCTGCCGCGCCGGCGGGCGATCCGCAGGGTGAAACACCGTGAACGCGATCCTGCCCGCAGCCTCGTCGAATGCCGCGCGCGCCGTGAACGTCGGCGGGATCACGCTGATGCTGCCGCCGTTCAAGGCGATGGCCGCGCCGATCGTCATCGTGCTCGTACTGGCGATGATGATCCTGCCGCTGCCGGCGCCGCTGCTGGATCTGCTGTTCACCTTCAACATCGCGCTGTCGCTGCTCGTGCTGCTGGTGGCCTCCTACAGCATCCGGCCGCTGGACTTCGCGGTGTTTCCGTCCGTGTTGCTGGTGACCACGCTGTTGCGACTCTCGCTGAACGTGGCCTCGACGCGCGCCGTGCTGATGCACGGGCACACCGGCACCGATGCGGCCGGCAAGGTGATCGAATCGTTCGCGAACTTCCTGATCGGCGGCAACTTCGCGGTCGGGATCATCGTTTTCTCGATCCTCACCGTCATCAACTTCGTCGTCGTCACCAAGGGCGCCGGACGCATCGCCGAGGTGTCGGCGCGTTTCGCGCTCGACGCCATGCCCGGCAAGCAGATGGCGATCGACGCGGACCTGAACGCCGGGCAGATCGACCAGGGCGAGGCGCGTCGACGGCGCAACGAGGTCGCGCGCGAGGCCGACTTCTTCGGCTCGATGGACGGCGCCTCGAAGTTCGTGCGCGGCGACGCGATCGCCGGCATCCTGATCGTGTTCATCAACATCGTCGGCGGACTGCTGATCGGCACCTCGCAGCATTCGCTGTCGGTCGAGCAGGCGGCGAACAACTACGTGTTGCTGGCGATCGGCGACGCGCTGGTCGCGCAGGTGCCGGGGCTGGTGATCTCGGTGGCCGCTGGCCTGATCGTCTCTCGCGTGGCCGATGATGACGACGTCGGCGGCCAGGTGATGAAGCAGCTGCTGTCGCTGCCGCGCGCGCTCGGGCTGACCGCCGCGGTGGTTGCGCTGCTCGGCGTCGTCCCCGGCATGCCGCACTTCGCGTTCCTCTTCCTCGCCGCGGCGATCGGTTATCTGGCCTGGTGGCTGTCGCAGCAGCAGGCGAAGCGCATGACCGAGCCGCCCACGAACGTAGAAGCGCAGCCGGCGAACGCCGAGGCGAGCTGGGACGACGTCGAACCGGTCGACATGCTCGCACTGGAGGTCGGCTACCGGCTGATCTCGCTCGTCGATCGGGACAACGGCGCCGACCTGCTCGCGCGCATCAAGGGAGTGCGCAAGAAATTCGCACAGGAGGTCGGCTTCCTGCCGCCGCCGGTACACATCCGTGACCAGCTCGAACTGAAGCCCTCGGCCTATCGCGTGCTGCTCAAGGGCGCCGTCGTCGGCGAAGGTGAGGCGCTCCCGGGAATGCTGCTCGCGATCGATCCGGGCTCGGCAAGCGCGAAACTGCCCGGAACCGCGACGCGCGACCCGGCCTTCGGCCTGCCGGCGACCTGGATCGATGCGCAGCAACGCGACAGCGCGCAGGGCAGCGGCTACACGGTGGTCGACGCGGCCACTGTCGTCGCGACACACCTGCATTACCTGATGCAGACGCACGCTTCGCGCCTGCTCGGGCGCAGCGAAGCGCAGCAGCTGCTCGAACATCTCGGTCGCTACGCACCGAAGCTCGCCGACGAAATCGTGCCCAAGCTCGTTCCCGTGGCCGTGTTCCAGAAGGTGCTGCAGAACCTGCTCGACGAGGCAGTGCACGTGCGCGACCTGCGCGGCATCGTCGAGACGCTCGGTGAGCACGGAGCGCGCACGCAGGACGCGGCCGAACTCACTCGCGAAGTGCGCATCGCGCTCGCCCCGGCGATCGTCCAGCAGACCTTCGGCGCGACGCAGGAGCTGAGCGTCATCGCGATCGAGCCGAATCTCGAGAACCTGCTCGTGCAGGCGCTCGCGCCGAACGCTGCTTCGGCGCTGGAGCCCGGCGTTGCCGAATACCTGCTCGCCGCGGGCGCCGACGCTGCGCAGAGGCAGGAGGACGAAGGCCATCCGTCGTGCCTGCTCGTTCCCGACCGCATCCGCGTGCCGCTGGCGCGACTGCTGAAGAAGGCCGCGCCGCGGCTGCGCGTGCTCGGGCACGCGGAGATCCCTGACACCCATTCGATCCGGATCGGACGATTGATCGGAGAAGCGAAGTGAACGTGAAACGCTATTTCGCGCGGACCGCGCGCGAGGCAATGGGCCGCGTGCGCGCAGATCTGGGCGACGACGCGATCGTGCTGAAGAACCGGCCGGTGGACGGAGGGGTGGAGATCTTCGCAATGGCGGGCGAGGAGCTCGATCACGCCGACACGGCGCCCGCCCTGTCGTCCGTTGAATCACCCGGGGCGCAGCCCGACGACGCGTACGAAGCGATGGCAAATCGCGCGTCGGGTGCGTCTTCCGCCGCGATGAGCACGGTGAATTTCGAGAACTACGTGCGCGAGCGCCAGCAACGCCGACTCGCCTCCGAGCAGGAGGAGAGGTCCGGTCTCGCCGCGGTGGTGCACCCTACACAGCCGAAGGCAGCGACCGCCGCGCCGGCGACGATCGCGCCGCAGACGATGCCTTCCTGGAGCGAGATCGGCGCGCCGGTCATCCACGTGTCGCGCGCGGCGCCTCCGACAAACGAGCCGCCCGCGCGCACGGCAGGTCCCGCACCGGCTGGCATCGATGCGCAGGCGCTGATGGCCGAGTTGCGCGAGATGCGCGGCGCGCTCGGCGACCAGCTCGAGTCCTTGGCCTGGTTCGAGGGCGTGCGTCGTCGACCGGGACAGTCCCGGCTGTTGCGCCGACTGCTGCAGGCCGGATTTTCGCCGTCGCTTTCGCGCACGCTCGCAAACCACCTGCCGGCGGATTTTGGCGAGGACGAAGCCGAGCGCTGGCTGCGCGAGGCGTTGGTGCGCAATCTGCGCATCGATTCGCCCGAGCAGACGATCTTCGACGACGGCGGCACCTATGCGCTGCTCGGCCCCACCGGCGTGGGCAAGACGACGACCGCGGCGAAGATCGCCGCGCAGTTCGCGCTGAAGCACGGCGCGCAGTCGGTGGGGCTGATCACCGCCGACGTCTACCGGATCGGCGCGCAGGACCAGCTGCGCACCTTCGGGCGCCTGCTCGGCGTGCCGGTGCACGTTGCGCACGACGTCTCGACGCTGGCCGACTTCCTGCAGATGTGCATGAACCGCAAGCTCGTGCTGATCGACACGGCCGGCGTCGCCCAACGCGACGAGCGCGTTGGCGAACTGCTCGGCGCGCTGTCCTCGGCGCAGGTACGCAAGGTGCTCGTCGTGAACGCGGCATCGCAGGCGGAGGCCATCGACGAGACGATCGAGGCGTACCGCGCGCGCGATGCCGCCGGCATCGTTCTGTCCAAGGTAGACGAGGCGGTGCGACTGGGCGGCGCGATCGACTGCGTGATCCGACATCGGCTGACGCTGCAGGGCGTGGCCAACGGCCAGCGTGTCCCCGAGGATTGGCATCGACCGGAGCCGCGGATGCTGGTCGACCGCGCGCTGGCGGCCGACGCTTCCGCCGAGTCGAGCTCCTTCGCCTTCGAGGAGGCAGAGCTCGCGATGCTGCTCGCCGCCGGGCGAAAGACCGGCGCGCAACGCGCGCAGGAGGCGCCGCGTGTTTGAGGCGGGCCGCGACCAGGCGGCCGGGCTGCGCCAGCTGTTTCCGTCGCGGCAGCCGTGTCTGCTGCCGCTCGGATGCACGCCGGGCGACGCGCGCGAGCGTGCTGGCGTGGAGGCGATAGTCCGCGCCCTGACACGCCTCGGGCGCCGCCCGCTGCTCGTCGACCTGCTCGGCGGAGCCGCTGTCGCGCGCCGGCCTTCGTACGCCGTCATCGACGCGAATGCCATGCTGCCGTCGGGCGCGAACAGCCACGAACTCGGGCAACTGCTCGACGCGCTCGCGCAGCGTGCACCGTGGCGCTCGTTCGACGTGGCGATCGTCGCCGCCGAACCGCTGCGGCTCGCGGACCTCAGCGCGGGGCTGGCCGATCGCATCGTGCTCGCCACACGTGCGGGCAGCGACGGGCTCACGCGCACGTATTCGCAGATCAAGGCGATGCATCTGGCGCACGGCTTCCGCTCGTACTGCACGGTGTTCGTCGACGCCGCGTCGCAAGCCGCGGCGATCGCATCGCACCGGCGCCTGGCCGACGCGGCGGCGCGTTTCCTCGGCGCGGCGATCGAGTTCGGCGGCGCACGTGATGCGCTCGACGAAGGGCACATCGCGGCCGATGCGTTGCGCTGGTCGCAGCCGTTGCCGTCGTGCGCGTCGTCGACGACGCATTGAAACGAAACCGATCTTCGAACCGCGAAGGCGATATTCCGATGTACACCGCGCAAGGAACCCTCGATCGGCACAGCGCGATCGAGCGCTACGGACCGATGGTGCGCCGGATGGCCAGCCAGCTGATCGGAAGGCTTCCGGCGAACGTCGAACTCGACGACCTCGTGCAGGCCGGCATGATCGGGCTGTTCGACGCGATGACGCGCTACGAGACCGACCGCGGCGCGCAGTTCGAGACCTTCGCCACGCAGCGCGTGCGCGGTGCAATGCTCGACGAGCTGCGCGGCAGCGACTGGCTGCCCCGCTCGGTGCGCCGCAACCAGCGCACGGTCGAGTCGGCGATCCATCGTGCCGAGCAACGGCTGGGCCGCGCCCCCGGGGAGACCGACATTGCCGAGGAACTGGGGATGGCGCTGGCTGACTACCAGCACCTGCTCGACGACGCGAAGGGCGCCCAACTCGTCCATCTCGCCGACTACGACGACGGCGACGGCGAAGAGGGTTTCCTCGACCGCAACCTGCCGTCGCGCGACGACGATCCGCAACGGATCCTCGGTGACCTGCGTTTCCGCCATGCGCTCGTCGCCGCGATCGAGAAGCTGCCCGAGCGCGAGCGCCTCGTCATGGGCATGTACTACGAGCAGGACATGAACCTGAAGGAGATCGGCGCGGTGCTCGGCGTCACCGAGTCGCGGATCTCGCAACTGCACAGCCAGGCGGTGGCACGACTGCGCACGCAGATGAAGCAATGGACCTGAGACAGCGATACCGGCAGCGCGCCACGGGAGACTCCTGATGCTGATGTTCACCACGCGCCGTCGCGCGCAGCCGTCGAAGAGCGAGGCGGCAGTCGGGCCGGGGGCGGGCAGGGTCGGAGCGCCCGGCAGTCACCCCTCGACTTCGCAGTCCGGTGAGGTGCTCGAAGGCATCGCTCGGCAGGCAGCGGGCCTGGGACGGGAGGCCGCCGAGGTCAACGGCGTGCTCGACGAGGTGGCGGCAGGCGCCGTCGCCCAGGCGCAAACGCTCGACGCCGCGCGGCAGACGATCGCGACGATGGTCGACTCGAATCGCCGCATCGGCGATGCGTCGCGCGCCGGCCAGCAGTGCCTGGTCGACGCGCATGCCGCGGTCGCGAAGGTCGTTTCCGGCTTTGCGGAAACGACCGAGACCCTTGCGCAGGTCACTGCATCGGCGCACGAGATTACGCAGATCGCGTTGCAGACGCGGCTGGTCGCCTTCAACGCCTCGGTCGAGGCCAAGCGCGCAGGAGACGCGGGGCGGGGCTTCTCGGTGGTCGCCGATGCGGTGAAGGACCTCGCCGCGCGCGTCGAGGGGGCATCGCGCCAGATCATGCAGACGGTGTCGATGCTCGATGCGCGGCTTGCCGGACTGTCGAGCGAGATCGACGACGACGCGAAGCGCGACGGAACCTTCCGCGCGGCGCTGGCACGCTCTCAGGTGCAGGCGAGCGAGGTCGTGCAGGCGGCTGTGCACAACGTTCAGTGCTGCGAGGAGGTGCTCGAATCGGTGCGCCGGCTCGCCGACGATTCGCATCGAAGTGCCGACGCGATCGGCGGAACGCGGCGCAAGGCCGAGAAGTTCCTCGAACTGTCCGAGTCGCTGATCGAACTGACCGTCGAGTCGGGCATCCGGACCGAGGACAGCCCGCTGATCGAGAAGGTGATCGGGGCGGCGGCGCAGGTCTCGCGCCTGTTCGAGGAAGCCCTCGACAGCGGCGCGATCACGATGCCCGAGCTGTTCGACGAGAACTACGTGCCGGTTCCGGGGACGAACCCGCAGCAGTACATGACGCGCTTCGTCGCGCTCACCGATCGGCTGCTGCCGCAGATCCAGGAGCCGATGCTGCAGTGTTCGCCGAAAGTTGCGCTGTGCGCGGTGGTCGATCGAAACGGCTTCCTCCCGACGCACAACGCGCGCTATTCGCGTCCGCAGGGCCCCGACCCGGTGTGGAATGCCGCGCATTGCCGCAACCGGCGCATGTTCAACGATCGCACGGGTCTGGGCGCCGGACGCAACCGGCGCCGCTTCCTGCTGCAGACCTACCGCCGCGACATGGGCGGCGGGCAGTTCGTCTACATGAAGGACCTGTCCGCGCCGATCGTCGTGCGCGGCCGGCACTGGGGCGGACTTCGCCTCGCCTATCAGTTCTGAGACCCGTTCCCGCAACGCAACGGAGAAGCACAAGGATGTCCCGCCGTCTCTTCCTCCCGCTCGCCGCAACCGGACTGCTCGGCTTCGTCGTGCTTTCGCTCGTTTCCTCGCTGCACGGCGATGCGCTGGTGCGCGGCGAGCGCCTGCGCGACATGGCAGTCGCGCTCGCGCTGTTGGCGGCCGTCGCGGCGTTCGGCTGGTTCCGCGCACGCAGTGCGCTGCGCCGGATCGGTGGCAATCCCGCCGAGGCGATGCGCGTCATGCAGGAGGTGGCGCACGGAAATCTCGCCGCGCGCCTCGACGGCGCGGCGAGCGGCAGCCTGCTCGACGGGCTGCAGACGATGATCGCGTCATTGCAGCGGACGATCGAGCACGTGCACGTTTCCACCGAGAGCATCCGCACGGCCGCCGACGAGATCGCGCTCGGCAACGTGGATCTGAGCCAACGCACCGAGGAGACGGCATCGAACCTGCAGCAGACCGCTGCGTCGCTCGAGCAGATCACCGGCACCGTGCGGCAGACCGCCGATTCGGCGCGCACCGCAAACCAGTTGGTGGCGACCGCCTCGGACGTGGCGGCGCGCGGCGGCGGCGTCGTCGACGAGGTGGTGTCGACGATGGGCGAGATCGACGAGTCGAGCCGGCGCATCGCCGACATCATCGGCACGATCGACGGCATCGCGTTCCAGACGAACATCCTCGCGCTGAACGCCGCGGTCGAGGCAGCGCGCGCGGGCGAGCAAGGCCGCGGCTTTGCGGTCGTCGCCAGCGAGGTGCGCAGCCTCGCGCAGCGCAGCGCCGAGGCAGCCAGGGAGATCAAGGCGCTGATCGGCACGAGCGTCGAGCGCGTCGAAGCGGGTTCGCGGCTCGTGCAGGAGGCTGGTGCGTCGATGCGCGAGATCGTCGTCTCGGTGCAGCGCGTCACCGACATCATCGGCGAGATCACCGCGGCGGCCGACGAGCAGCGCGGCGGTATCGAGCAGATCAACGTCGCCGTCACGCAACTCGATCAGATGACGCAGCAAAATGCCGCGCTGGTCGAGGAATCGGCGGCAGCGGCCGAGAGCCTGAAGGATCAGGCCGTCAACCTGGCTCGGGTGGTCGGCGTGTTCCGCATGGAGCGTTCCGACGAAGCCGAGGCGGCGATCGCGCGCGCACGCGAGTCGGCCCGACAGCGGACGCCGCCTGCCACGAGCGTTCGCGTCGCGGCGCTGCCGGCGCCGACCGAACCCGCTGCGGCGAAGGCAAGTGCCGACGACGGTTGGGAGACCTTCTGAGGGTTTTCCGAGCGGCCGCAGCGTTACGGCCGCGTGCCCGGTCGTGTCAGGCCGAACGGACTTCCCGGCGTCGTGTCGGTGCGCTTTCGACGCCTTCCTCGCTGTACAACCGGGCGTCCGGTCCGAGCAGCGCGCCCAGAGCGCGTGAAGCCTGCAGCGCCGAGCGGCGCGCGATCGACGCGTTGGCGTCGAGTGCCGGCTGCAACGGGAGCCGGCGCGCGTCCGCGGCCGGCCGGGTCGCGCCCCGACAGGCGGCGATCCACGACGACAGCCGCGCGTTGATTTCGTTCAGCCGATCCGGATCGCGCGCGAGCATCGCCCGTCGCTGCTCCTCGAGCAGCGCAAGGCCCTCGTCGAGCGGCGCGGCTTCCGCGCGCGGGGAGCCGGTCATTTCGGGCGCGACAAGGTCTCGAGCAGCTCGGCCGCCTGCGAGATCATCTTGTCGGCGACCGCATGGGCGCTCACCTGGAAGCGTCCCTCGCGAATCGCAGCCTTGACTTCCTCGACCTTGCGCAGCCGCACCTGCTCGTCGGCAGCGCTTTCGGCGCCGAGGCTTCGCGAGGCCTGCGACAGATGGACGGAGCCGGCTGGCGACGTCTTCTCGACGGCTTCGCTGTGCGAGGCGCTGGCCGTGCCGGCAGCGGGCGCGCCGTGGCCGGCGCGCGACAGTGCGTCGGGTTGTTGCGGCTCAGCGGGTTTGCCGATCTTCATGGCGATTCCCCTTTCGGACCCGGGTACCAGCCCGGATGCCGGGAGTTTCGGCCGCGCTGCGCCGAACTTGAGGCCTGCGGAGCGCACGCCGGAGCTTCGTTGCCGGAGATCGCATCAGAGCCGGATCTCGACGGTACGCTCGCGGACCGTGCCGACGAGCATCCTGCCCGTTTCGGTGCGCACCCGCAACGACTGTCCCTCGCCGGCGCCGGCCAGCGCGAAGCCGCTCGCCGAGACGCTGAAACCGGAGCCGACCATGCGGATGCGAACGGGATCGCCGGCGGCGATCGTCTGCGGGATTCGCAGGTCGTTGGCGCGCAGGACCTGGCCGGCCGACAGCGGCCGACCAAGCGAACGGCCGGCGAGCCACGACGGATCGGACACCGGCAGCCCGGTCGCACGCGTCCAGTCGACCTCCTCGATCCGGAAGTCCTCGGCGCGCGGGATCGCACCCGGCGGCATCGGCAGGTTCGCCACCAGTGCCGGTCCGAAGACCGATACGGTGACCGGAATCATCGTCGACCAGGACGCACCCTCGGCGCAGCGAACGCCGACGAAGCCGCGGCCCCACAGTCTCGCGTTCGGCGGCAGGAACGGCTCGATGCGCGCGCAGGGCGCGAGGCGCATCGCGCGGTTCAGCGTGCCGACCTGCACTTCCACGCGCAGCCCGGCGGCTCCGATGTTGTCGTCGGCATTCGCGTCGTCGGCACCAGGGTTCGCCGGCAGGCGGACGGTCCAGGTCGAGGCAGCCGACTCCTCGATCCAGCGCTGAAGCTGCGGCGTCATCTTCGCGAGCGCGGAGCCTTCGTCCGTTGTGGCCCGCGGAGAAGCCTGCCGCCCCGCGCTCGGCGCCGCGGCGACGCCGTTCGATGCGATGAAGCAGGCCCCGATGGCCGCGGCAAGCGCGTTCGTCAGCGTGAAGCGACGCACGGCAGCGCGGGCACGCAGCGGGCGGCGCGGGCGGGAGGTCGATTTCGACGAGTCCATCCGCGCAGCCTAGTGCCGGCTGCATCGCGTCGGTGGCGCGAGATGCGGGGCAAAGCCGGCGCTTTTCGACTCATTCGCGCGAGAGCCCCGACGAATAATCGGCAGCGATCGGAAAAACAGGAGAGGACGATGCTCGAGCGGCTCACCGGCACGCTGCAGTTCCAGGGCGAGGCGCTCGCGCTGCGTGCGCAGCGCCAGCAGGTGCTCGCGTCGAATATCGCGAACGCCGACACGCCGAACTACCAGGCGCGGGACTTCGATTTCGGCCAGGCGCTCGCGCAGGCGGCCGCGCGCATCGGCGACGTTCCCGCCGGCAGCGCATCGACGCTGTCGTCCGCCGGGTCCGCGCTGCGCGTCGCACTCGCCCCGCCGGATTCAGGGAGCGTGGCCGGCGAGGCTTTCCTGCCGGCGAGCGGGGCCGGCACGTCTTCGCATCCGGCGATGCTTTGGCGAACGCCGCAGCAGCCTTCGCTCGATCGCAACACCGTCGACCTCGACCGCGAGCGGGCGGACTTCGCCGACAACTCGCTGCGCTACGAGGCGACGCTGCGCTTCATCAACGGCAACGTCCGCAACGTGCTGTCCGCCATCCGCGGCGAATGAATCCGGGAGTCGAACGATGTCGCTTCTGAACATTCTGGGAATCTCCGGCAGCGCGGTGTCCGCGCAGAGCCAGCGGCTGAACGTCGTTGCGTCGAACCTCGCCAACGCCGACAGCGTCGCCGGGCCGGACGGCCAGGCCTATCGAGCGCGCCAGGTCGTCTTCCAGGCACAGGCGGCTGCCGCGAACGCCGCGCAGGTCGGCGTGCGCGTTTCGAACGTGATCGAGGACGCGACGCCCGGAAAGCGGCTGCACGATCCGTCGCATCCGATGGCGGACGCCGAAGGCTACGTCACGCAGAGCAACGTCAACGTCGTCGAGCAGATGGTCGACATGATCTCGGCGTCGCGTTCGTACCAGAACAACGTCGAGGTGATGAACACCGCGCAGCAGCTCGCGCTGAAGACGCTGCAGCTCGGCCAGTGATCAAGGGGCCCGCACGATGATCGCAAGCACGCAGAACGACGCGGCGAACCGCGCGGCAGGCGCGAACGCCTCGGCGAACGCGGCCGCGGCCGCGTACGGCGCGCCGACCGACGGTACCGAGACGGCAGACGGCACCGAGGACCGGTTCCTCAAGCTGCTCGTCGCCCAGATGCGCAACCAGGATCCGCTCAACCCGCTGGACAACGCGCAGGTGACGAGCCAGCTCGCGCAGATCAACACGGTGCGCGGCATCGAACAGCTCAATGCCTCGATGACGAAGGTTGCGGCGGCATCGACCGCGGTGTCGCCGCTGTCGGCGGTGGGGCTGCTCGGTCGCCGGGTGCTCGTCGAGGGCGACCGCTTCGAGTGGTCGAGCGCGGCCGCGGGTAGCGCGAACAACGACCCGACGATGCCGAACGCCGACGGAAACAACGCGAAGACGGTGCGCGTCGGATTCGAGCTTCCGGTCGCGGCGCGCGCGGTGCGCGTGGAGATCGTCGACGACGCCGGACGCATCGTCCATGCGCGCGATTTCGCCGAACCGCAGGCCGGAGTGCACACGATCGACTGGGACGGCGTCGACGCCGACGGCAAGACCGTTGTGTCGGGGAAGTACCGGTTGCGCGCCTACGGCGTCGACGAGAAGGGCGGTGAGTCGCGGGTCGTCGCGCTCGTGCCGGCGCGCGTGAACGGTGTGAGCCAGGCGCCCGGCGGCGCGCGACTCGATCTGATCGGACGCGAGGCGGTCGCCGCATCGGCGATTCGCGCCGTTCTCTGAACCCGCAGCTTTCCAACAGGAGCCACGAATGTCTTTCCAGCAGGGATTGAGCGGGTTGAACGCCGCGGCGCGCAACCTCGACGTGATCGGCAACAACGTCGCGAACAGCAACACGGTGGGCGCGAAAGCGTCGCGCGCCGAGTTCGCCGATATCTATGCGACGTCGCTCTACGGTGCCGGTGCGCAGTTCAACGGCATCGGCGTGACGGTGTCAGGGGTCACGCAGCAGTTCACCCAGGGCGACATCGCGACCACCAACAACGCACTCGACATGGCGATCAACGGACGCGGCTTCTTCCGCATGTCCGACGCCGGGGAGGTCACGTACACGAGGAACGGGCAGTTCCAGCTCGACCGCGAAGGCTATCTGGTCAACGCGCAGGGCGGGCGACTGACCGGCTACCCGGCCGACGCCGACGGGCGCGTGATGGCCGGGGTGCCGGTGGAGTTGCGCCTGCAGACGGGCGACGTGGCTCCGAAGGTCACGAAGACCGGCTCGCTGACGGCCAACCTGGACGCGCGAGCCGAAGCGCCGACCAATGCCTTCAGCGTCAACGACGGCTCGAGCTACAACGGTGCGACGTCGATCGCGGTCTACGACTCGCAGGGCGCGGAGCACACGGTCGCGGTGTACTTCCGCAAGACGGCCGCCAATACCTGGGATGTGCACACCGCGGCCGACGGCACGCTCGGCGGCCCGACTTCCTTTTCCTTCGACCCGAGCGGGAAGCTCTCCGCCATCCCGGCGACGTTGACCGTGAACGTGCCGGATTCGACCGGCGCCGCAGCGACTTTCCCGGTGACGATCGACCTGTCGAAGATGAGCCAGTTCGGCTCGTCGTTCTCCGTCTCGGAGCTGACGCAGGATGGCTTCGCGGCCGGACGCCTCTCCGGGTTCTCGATCGCCTCCGACGGCACCGTCGTCTCGCGTTACACGAACGGAAAGACGCTCGCTCAGGGTCGCGTCGTGCTGGTGAACTTCACGAACCCGCAGGGACTGCAGCCCTTGGGCGGCAATCAGTGGGCCGAGACAGCGGACTCGGGCTCGCCGATGGCCGGAACCCCGGGCGCCGGCAGCCTCGGCGTGATCCAGTCCGGCGCAGTCGAGCAGTCGAACGTCGACCTCACCGCCGAGCTCGTCAACATGATCACCGCGCAGCGCGTCTATCAGGCCAACGCGCAGACGATCCGCACGCAGGACCAGGTGATGCAGACGATCGTCAACCTTCGGTGACGACGGGTTCGTTCGCGGCGCGACGCGCTGAGCGTCGCCGCGCGGCAGGAGAGGCACGATGGACCGGTTGATCTACCAGTCGATGAGCGGGGCAAAGGCGCTGATGCAGCGCCAGGACGCGCTCGCGCACAACCTCGCCAACGGCAGCACCGACGGCTTCCGCGCCGACCTGATGGCGCTTCGCGCCGTGCCCGGCGAGCAGCCGAACGCGGCGACGACGCGTGTCTGGGCGCTCGAGGCGAATGCCGGGTTCGACGCCTCGTCGGGTCCGATACGCCAGACCGGCCGTGCACTCGATGTCGCGGTCGCGGGCGCCGGCTGGCTCGCCGTGCAGGGGCACGATGGCGAAGAGGCCTACACGCGCGACGGCGCGCTCGAACTGGGTGCCGACGGCACGCTGCAGAACCGCCGCGGACAAATCGTGCTCGGCGACGGCGGCCCGTTGACCATCCCACCCGGAGCGGAAGTCTCGATCGGGGGGGACGGCACGGTCAGCGCGCGCATCGGCAACCAGCCGCCGCTCCAGATCGGACGGCTGAAGCTGGTGAACCCGCCGGTGGAGGAACTGCGCAAGGACGCCGACGGGCTCGTGCGCATGCGCGCGGGCGACGCCGCATCGATGGACGAATCGGTGCGCGTCGTGCCCGGCTCGATCGAGGGCAGCAACGTCAACGTGGTTGAGTCGATGGTCGGGATGATCGCGCTCGCCCGCCAGTTCGAGATGCAGATGCGGATGCTGCAGACCGCCGAGGGCAACGAGCAGAAGGCCTCGCAACTCCTTTCGCTGAAGGGCTGAAACCATGATTCGTTCGCTTTGGATCGCCAAGACCGGGCTCGACGCGCAGCAGATGCAGCTCGACACGATCTCGCACAACCTCGCCAACGTCAGCACGAACGGCTACAAGCGCTCGCATGCGGTGTTCGAGGACCTGCTCTACCAGAACATGCGACAGGCGGGCGGGCAGGAAACACAGCAGAACCAGCTGCCCACAGGCTTGCAGGTAGGCACCGGCGTGCGCCCCGTTGCGACGGCCCGCCTGTTCACGCAGGGCAACCTGCAGCAGACCGGCAACACCTTCGACATGGCGATCGACGGCAATGGCTTCTTCAGCCTGCAGATGCCTGACGGCAGCGTCGCCTATACGCGCGACGGATCGTTTCGCGTGGACGCCACCGGGCAGCTCGTCACGTCGAACGGCATGCCGATGTCGCCGCCGATCGTGATCCCCCCGAACGCGGCCAGCGTGACGATCGGCGCCGACGGCGTGGTTTCGGTGATGCAGGCGGGGCAGCCCAATCCGACGCAGGTCGGGCAGGTGCAGATCGCCACCTTCGTCAATCCGGCCGGCCTCGACCCGAAGGGACAGAACCTCTACCTGGAGACCGCTGCCTCGGGCGCGCCGACGATCGGAACGCCGGGCAACAACGGCGCCGGGCTGATCAACCAGGGGTACGTCGAGACCTCGAACGTCAACGTCGTCGAGGAACTCGTCGCGATGATCCAGACGCAGCGCGCCTACGAGATCAATTCGAAGTCGATCCAGACTTCGGACCAGATGCTCGCGCGGCTGGCACAGCTGTGAGCGGCGCGATGCTCGTCCGAATCGCTTCGGCGCTCGCGCTGGTCGCGCTCGCCGGGTGCGCGGCCACGCCGAGCGTGCACGTGCTCGAGCCGACCTCCGCGCGGCCGCAATCGGTGCCGACCGCGGTCGCGGCGGCCAATGCGCCGCGGGTCGTGACGGCCAACGGCGCCATCTTCCAGCCGTCGAGTTTTCGCGGCCTGTTCGAGGATCGGCGCGCGCGCCTGGTTGGCGACATCCTGACCATCCAGATCCAGGAGAAGACCTCCGCGCGCAGCAGCTCGAACAGCTCGGTGGACCGCAATGCATCGGTGGACGCGAGCATCGGCCGGCTGCCGTTCCGTTCGCCGACGTCGAGCCTGATTCCGAAGCTCGGTGTCGCGGGCAGCTCGAGCAATGCCTTCGAGGGCAAGGGCGAGACCGGCGCCGACAACGCGTTCTCCGGAACGATCAGCGTCACCGTCATCGACGTGCTGCCCAACGGGAACCTCGTCGTTTCCGGCGAGAAGCAGGTCGGCATCAACCAGAACGTCGAAGTGCTGCGTTTCTCGGGCGTGGTCGATCCGGTGAGTTTGCTGCCCGGCAACGTCGTGTCGTCCACGCGCGTGGCCGACGCGCGGCTCGAGGTGCGCGGCCGCGGCGACATCGACCACGCGCAGACGGTCGGCTGGCTCGCGCGCTTCTTCCTCAGTTTCCTGCCGATCTGAACGCGACGGCGAACCGGAGACCGAACATGATCCGATTCCTGCGCTCCCGCGCCTTGTGCCGCACGCCGCGCAGCATGCGCGACGGCGCTCGCTTCGCGCTCGCCGTCGCGCTCGTCGTCGCATCGATCCTCACGTCGCATGCGCCCGCACACGCCGAGCGCGTGAAGGAGCTCGCGTCGATCCAGGGCGTGCGCGCGAACCAGCTGATCGGTTACGGGCTGGTCGTCGGACTCGACGGCAGCGGCGACCAGACTACGCAGGCGCCGTTCACCGTGCAGAGCCTGCAGTCGATGCTGTCGCAACTCGGCGTGCAGCTGCCCCCCGGCATCACGCCGCAGTTGCGCAATGCCGCCGCGGTGATGGTCACCACTCAGCTGCCGCCGTACGCGCAGCCCGGGCAGGCGATCGACGTCACCGTTTCGTCGCTGGGGAACGCGAAGAGCCTGCGCGGCGGCACCTTGCTGCTGACGCCGCTGCGCGGCGCCGACGGTCAGGTGTACGCAATGGCGCAGGGAAACCTGGTGGTCGGCGGCGCCGGCGCTTCGGCCGCGGGCAGCAAGGTGCAGATCAACCACCTGAGCGCCGGACGCGTGCCGGGCGGGGCCACCGTTGAGCGCGCCGTGCCGAACCAGACGCTCGCCGCGGATGCGATCCACATCGAGCTGAACCAGACCGACTTCGCCACTGCGCATCGTGTCGCCGAAGCGATCAATGCGAGCGTGCGGCCCGACTCGGGCGTTGCCGTGCCGATCGCGCAGCCCCTCGATGCGCGGGTGATCCGCGTGCAGCTGCCGGCCGACCCGGCGCAGCGCGTTCCTTTCCTCGCCGGGCTCGAGAACCTGGACGTGCGACTGGCCGCGCCGCTCGCGCGCGTGATCGTCAACGCGCGTACCGGTTCGGTCGTGATGAACCAGTCGGTCACGCTCGCCCCCAGCGCGGTGGCGCACGGCAACCTGTCGGTGACCGTGCAGTCGACGCCGATCGTCAGCCAGCCGGGGCCTTTCTCTAAAGGTTCGACCGTCGTTGCCGAAAGAGCCGATATCGAGATCCGCCAGGACGGGGGATCGATGATGATGCTCGAACGATCCGCAAAGCTTCCCGACGTCGTGAAGGCCTTGAACAGTCTCGGTGCCACCCCGCAGGACCTCATCGCGATCCTCCAGGCGCTCAAGGCTGCCGGCAGCCTCAAGGCGGAGCTGGAGATCATCTGATGACGCCGGGGTCGACTTCGGCGAACGGACTTGCGCTCGACGCGAGATCGCTCGATGCGTTGCGTCGCAATGCCGCGGGAGATCCTCGTGCGGCGCTGAAACAGGCGGCCGGTCAGTTCGAGGCGCTGTTCCTGCAGCAGTTGCTCAAGAGCATGCGCGACGCGATGCCGAAGAGCGGTATGTTCGACGGCCCCGGGCAGGAGACCTACGTCGCGATGCTCGATCAACAGTTGTCGCAGTCGATGGCGAATCGGCCGGGCAGCCTGGCCGAGATCATCGCGAAGCAACTCGAGCGCAATCTCCCGGCGAGCGCTGCCGCGAAGACGGATGCTGCGTCGATCGGCACGAACCCGGCGAACACTGCGCTGCGCGCCGCCAGGAAGGAAGCGCCGACCACGCTGTCGCTCGATCCGGCTGCCTCGCGCGCGCTGAAGGAATCGCTCGGCAAGCGCCTCGATGCGCCGCAGGCTGCGTTCGTCGATCGGATGTGGCCGCACGCGATTGCTGCCCAGCGCACGACCGGCGTTCCCGCCGCTTTCGTCGTCGGCCAGGCGGCGCTCGAGTCGGGCTGGGGTCGACGCGAAATCCGGCACGACGATGGTCGCAGCGCGCACAACCTGTTCGGGATCAAGGCCACCGGCGGATGGCACGGGCCGGCGGTGGATGTGACGACCACCGAATACGTGGATGGAAAGCCGGTGAAGGCGGTCGAGAAGTTCCGCGCCTACGGCTCGTATGCCGAGGCATTCCGCGACTGGGCATCGCTGATGTCGACGAGCGCGCGCTACGGCGGCGTGCTGCGCGACGCGAGATCGCCCGAGGGCTTCGCACAGGGCTTGCAGCGCGCCGGTTACGCCACCGATCCGGATTACGCCGACAAGCTCGAGAGCACGATCCAGCGCGCACTGCGCCTGGCGCGCTCGGGCGTTTGAGGAGACGACGATGGCCGGCCTGCTGGGAATCGGGCAAGGCGCCCTGATGGCGGCCTACGCGCAACTGCAGACGACCGGGCACAACATCGCCAACGCGAATACGCCGGGCTACAGCCGGCAGGAAGCGGTGTTTGCCACTGCGGGCGGCACTTATACCGGCGCCGGCTTTCTAGGCATGGGCGTGGATCTCGTGACCGTGCAGCGAAGCTACGATCGCTTCCTCGCCGGCGAGCTCGCGTCTAGCACGGCCGCTTCGGCGGCCGACAGCACGCGCGCGGCGTCTCTGGAGCGCCTGCAGCGGGTGCTCGCCGGTGGCGACGACGGAATCGGCGCCGCGATCGACGACCTCAATGCGGCGCTCGCCGACGTCGTGAACCGGGCGTCGGACCCCACTGCGCGAGAGATCGTGGTCCAGCGCGCCGACACGCTCGCGCTGCGCATCCGCCAGGCCGATTCGCAGATGGCCGCGCTCGGGCGCGACGCCGACGACCAGATCGCGAACGCGACAGGCCGTGTCAACGAGTTGCTCGGGCAATTCGCCGGATTGAACGGCCGCATCGCCGCAGTGCAGGCGAGCGGCCATGCGCCGAACGATCTGCTCGACGAACGCGACCGCGTGCTGCTGCAGCTGAACGAACACATGAAGGTCACCGCGCTCGCGCAGGACGACGGCGCGGTGAATCTGTTCGCAGCCGGTGGCGAGGCGTTGCTGGTCGGCGCGCGGGCGGCAACGCTCGTTGTCGGCGCCGATCCGTCGAATCCGTCCAGCCAGCGGATCTCGCTGCAGAACGGCACCGCGACCATGCCGATGAGCGCCGACTCCTTCGGCGGCGGGTCGATCGCTGGCTGGATGAATTTCCGCGACAACGATCTCGCGCTGACGCGAGGGGCGTTGAAACAGTTGGCGGGCGATATCGCGCAGACGTACAACGATCGCCAGAAGCTCGGCGTCGACGCCGCCGGCGCCGTCGGCAAGGACATGTTCGCCACCGGCGGTTTCGGCGTCGATTTCCGCAGCGTGCTCGACGCGGGCTCGGAGCTGGCTGCCGCCTGGCCGTTGACTGCTCAGCTCGGCGCGGAAAACAAGGGCCAACTGAAGATCTCGTCTTTCGACCTCGCCGACGCGACGTCCGCAACCGCAGTGGCGATCTCCTTCGACACTGCCGGTACGTACCGCATCGATGGCCTGCCGGGCGGCACGGTCACCGGAGGCTACGTGTCCGGTTCGGCGATTGCGCACGACGGCTGGTCGCTGACGCTGCGCGGCGCGCCGGTAGTCGGCGACGAGATCCGGATCGTTCCCAACGCGAGTCCCGGGACCGACGGGCGCAATGCGCGCGCGATGATCACCGGGTCCGCCAAACTCACCGATTCCTTTGCGACGATCGTCGGCGAAGTCGGCGCGCGTGCGCAGTCGGCGCAGGCGAGCCGAACCGCATCGGCCGGCCTGTTGTCGAATGCACGGGCCGCCCAGGCCGAAGTCTCTGCCGTCAGCCTCGACGAGGAGGCGGCCCGCCTGATGCAGTACCAGCAGATGTACCAGGCTGCGGCGAAGGTGATCCAGGCGGCGCAGGCGATGTTCGATTCGCTGCTCGCCGCTACGGCACGCTGAGTCTCTCGAAGGAGCCGCACGCGATGACCCGCATTCCGACCCTGTACGCGCACCAGCGGGCGCTCGACGCGATGGCGCAGCGACGTTCGGCGCTGACCAACGACCAGCTGCAACTGTCCACCGGCAAGCGCGTGAATGATCCGTCGGACGACCCGTTGGCTGCGGCGCAGGCCGAGCGGCTGCGCTCGCAGCTCGCGCGCATCTCGATCGAAAACCGGATGATCGGCTTCGCCCGGCAGATGTTGTCCACTGCCGACAGCACGCTGGGACAGGTGAGCGATTCGCTGCAGTTCGCTCGCGAGAGTCTCGTGTCCGCCGGCAACGGAGCGATGTCGCCCGCCGACCGTGCGCTCATCGCGCAGCAGTTGAGCGGCGTACGCGATCAACTGGTCTCGCTCGCCAACAGTCGCGACGGCGCCGGAGGCTACGTGTTCGGCGGCCAGGGCGCGACGTCGGCGCCTTTCGATGCCTCGAGCGGCGAGCCGGTCGCGCCCGCGCCGCCGCCCGCCGCGCAGGGATCGCATCCCGGGGAGCAGTACACCGGCCTGGATGCGAAGTACACGACCAGCCAGGACGGACGTGCGATCTTCGCCGACGCCGCGGGCAACACGCTGTTCGCAGCGCTCGACACGATCGTCGGCGTCCTGGGCAACGCCAGCGCGAGCGCGGCCGACGTCGATGCCGCGCTCTCGACGGCTACCGATGCACTCGATGGGGGCCTCGAGCGCGTGCTGATGGCGCGCACGCGCGCCGGCGAACAGTTGCGCGCGATCGACGCACACGAGTCGGCGCTGGCCAACGGCGATCTCGACGCCCGTGAGCCCCTGTCCGATCTCGTCGATCTCGACTACGCCGCGGCAATCTCGAATTTCCAGAACAACCGCACCGCGCTCGACGCGGCGATGGCGACCTACGCGCAGATCGCGCGCCTGTCGCTGTTCGACTACCTCTGAGGACCATGAGCCCGACGTCGCTGTTCACGAATGCGCTGATCGGCTACGAGCCGATCGTCGACCGGCAACGCAATGCGCTGGCGATGCGGGTGAGCGTCTCACCGGGCGGATCGAAGGTGAACATGGCGGGGCTGTATCGCGAGTTCACCGGGCAGCGCGCGGGCGAAGGCGGCACGATCGCTTTGCGTTCGCCGGCGCCGATCGACGAGGAGCTGCTCTCGGTCGAGCCCTCGCCCACGCTGTGGATCGAGGTGCCCGGCCCGATGATGGATGCGGACGAAGGCAGGTCGCTCGCGGCGAAACTGCACGCCGCGGGCTTTCCGCTGATGCTCGGCGGGCGTCCGCAGGTGCCGTTGACGCCCGAACTGGTCGCCGCGTTCCGCATGTCGATCATCCACGTCGACGCCGACCGCCGGTTGCAGCAGCCGCTGCTGCAGGCGATGCAGTCGCAGGCGAAGGAGCAGGCACAGGCCCAGCGCTCGATTCCGCACGTGAACGAAGGCGTGCGAACGATCGCGATGATGGAGAAGTGCTTCGAGCGGGGCGCAGCGGCGGTCGTCGGCTGGCCCACCGAAGACGCCTTGCAGCACGTCGGCAGGGAGAACGGCAATCCCAACTACACGACGATCATCGAGATGATGTCGATGATCGATCGCAACGAGGACCCGGTGGCGATCGAGAAGGTGATTCGCCGCGACGCCGCGCTCGCCTACAAGTTGCTGCGATATATCAACTCGCCGGGCTTCGGCCTGTCGGTGGAAGTGCAGTCGTTCCGCCACGCGGTGATGATGCTCGGCTATGGACGGCTCAAGCGCTGGTGCGCGCTGCTGCTCGCTACCGCCTGCAAGGACTCGAACCTGCGTCCGGCGATGGTCGCGTCGTTTCGCCGCGGCGTCTTCCTCGAGCATCTGATCGGCGCTGCGCAGGACGAACAGTTGCGCGACGAGGTGTTCATCCTCGGCGTGCTGTCGTTGCTCGACAAGCTGCTCAAGCGTCCGTTTGCCGAACTGTTTCGCAGCCTGCACGTGCCCGAGCGCGTGCACGAGACGCTGGTGGAACGACGCGGCCCCTACATGCCGTATCTGAAGGTCGTCGAGTCGATCGAGAACGGACCCGATCCGAAACTACCGTCGAGGCTCGACGACTGCGTGACGTCCCTCGGCCAGTGCAACCAGGCAGTTTTGCGTGCGTTGACCGCCCCCGATCTGATCGCGGCCTGATGCGCAAGCGGGCGGCTGCACGACGCACCCTGCCATAACCGTCGCGCGTCGGAAAAGCAACGGGGCCGTGGCCGGGACTGCTTGCAGGCCGCACCCGGGGAATGTGTAAACTTCCGGCGATGCAAGCCAGCGAATTGAAGCGGGCGGCCGCGCGCGCGGCGCTCGACGACCTCGTCGTCGGCGCCGTACTCGGCGTGGGCAGCGGCTCCACCGTCGACCTTTTCGTCGACGAGCTTGCCGCGCTCGCTTCTCCACCTCCGGCGCTCGTCTGCGCTTCCGAGCGCACCGCCGCACGAGCCCGCTCGCACGGACTACGCGTGGTCGAGCTCAACGAGGTGCTCGCCAGCGGCGCATCGATCCCCGTATACGTCGACGGTGCCGACGAGATCGATTCGCAGTTGCGGATGATCAAGGGCGGCGGCGCCGCGCTGACGCGCGAGAAGATCGTCGCGTCGGCCAGCGGGCACTTCGTGTGCATCGTCCATGCGTCGAAATGCGTCGAGTCGCTCGGCGCGTTTCCGTTGCCGATCGAGGTGGTCCCGATGGCGCGCGAGCTGGTGGCGCAACGGCTGCGCGCGCTGGGCGGAGAGCCGCGGGTGCGCGACGGTGCCCTTACCGACAACGGAAACGACATCCTCGACGTGCGCGGACTCGACCTCACGCATCCGGAGCAGGTCGAGGCGCATATCGAACAATGGCCTGGCGTGGTTGCGGCGGGACTCTTCGCCATCCACGGGGCCGATGTTGCAATCATCGCGGCGCCCGAAGGGATCGTGCGCCGCAAGGCGACCGGGGCGCGGGGATGAGGTCCATCGCCCCCTCCGGCCATCGGAACGAATTGTGTCAGCCGGAGGAGATCGCCCGATGTTTCGTCTCGAAGCGCTGCGTCCGCAGCAGGATGACCGCCTGGCCTTTCTGAAGGGGTTTCTGCGAGAACCCCGGGACGTTGGCTCGGTCATCCCCAGCTCCCGTTTTCTGGAGCGCCGGATGGTGCGAATGGCAGGCGTGCGCGACGCCGATTCGGTTGTCGAGTTGGGACCGGGCACCGGCGGAACGACGCGCGCGATTCTCTCGGCGATGCCCGAATCTTCGACGCTTCTCGCCGTCGAACTTGACCCGCTGTTCGCCGACCTCGTGCGCGGCTTCGACGACAAGCGCCTGATCGTGCATCAGGGCAGCGCCGAAAACCTGCGTGAGCTGATCGCCACGCACCGACTGAAGCCGCCGAAGGCCATCCTCTCCGGCATTCCGTTCTCTACGATGCCGGTGGAAGTCGGCACCCGCATCATCGAAGCGATCCGAGACGTGCTCGCCCCCGGCGGCTGCTTCGTCGCCTACCAGTTCCGCGGCGCCGTCGCCGATCGCGCGCGCCCGATCCTCGGCGAGCCGGAATCCTCGCTCGAGCTGGTCAATATTCCGCCGATGCGCTGCTATCGGTGGCGCAAGAGTTGAGCAGTGAAGCCAAAGGGTGAAGGGGACTTCACCCTTCACTTCGGCGGAACATATCCCGCCACCCGATCCGCCCCGTCGCCGAAGAAGTAGTTCTCCATCTGCTGCGCCAGGTACTTGCGCGCGCGGGCGTCGGCGAGGTTCAGGCGATTCTCGTTGACGAGCATCGTCTGGTGGCGGATCCAGCCCTGCCAGGCTTCCTTCGAGACGTTCTCGTACAGGCGCTTGCCCAGTTCGCCCGGGTAGGGCGGGAAGTCGAGCCCTTCGGCTTCGCGGTTCAGCTTGATGCAGTGGACGAGGCGCGCCATGCCGGGGATTCCTACAGGTTCTTGATCAGCACCAGCGAGCGGCGCTGCAGGTTGTACAGGTTCTTGCGTTCGGCGGGCAGCTGGTCTACCGGCGCGACGACGAAGCCGCGCTTGAGGAACCAGTGCATCGTGCGGGTGGTGAGCACGAAGAGTTTCTTCAGCCCTGCCGCTCGCGCGCGCTGCTCGATGCGCCGCAGCAGCCGCTCGCCGTCGCCGCGGTTCTGCACGTTCGGGTTCACCGCCAGGCAGGCCATCTCGCCCATGCCCGACTCGGGAAACGCGTAGAGCGCAGCGCAGCCGAAGATGACGCCGTCGTGCTCGATGACGGTGAAGTTGCCGATCTCGCGTTCGATCAGCGCGCGGTCGCGCTTGACCAGCGTGCCGTCGTCCTCGAGCGGGCGGATCAGCGCGAGCAGCCCGCCGACATCGTCGGGCGTGGCTTCGCGCACCGACTCGAGCGTTTCCTCGACGAGCATCGTGCCGACGCCGTCGTGCTGGAACAGTTCGAGCAGCACGCTGCCGTCGATGCCGTAGGGGATGACGTGCGCGCGCGCGACGCCGCCTTCGCAGGCGTGCAACGCATGGCGCAATGTGAACGCGCTGTCTTCGGCGAGCGTTCCGGAATCGAGCAGTTGCCCGGCATCGGCTTCGGAGATCTCACCGTGCAGCACGCCGTCGGCGCCTTCTATGGCCGTTTCGGCCAGCACGATCAGCTTGTCGGCGTCGAGCGCGACAGCCGTGCTTGCGGCGACGTCCTCCATGCTCAGGTTGAAGGCTTCGCCGGTGGGCGAATAGCCGAGCGGCGACAGCAGCACGATCGCGCCGCCGTCGAGCGCGAAGCGGATCGTGGCGACATCGATCTTGCGCACGAAGCCGGTGTGCTGGTAATCGACGCCTTCGACGATGCCCACCGGACGCGCGGTGACGAGGTTGCCCGAGACGACGCGCACGGCCGAGTGCGCCATCGGGGTGTTCGGCAGCCCCTGCGAGAACGCCGCTTCGAGGTCGAGGCGGATCTCGCCCGAGGCCTCCTTCGCGCATTCGAGCGCCACCGGCCCGGTGATGCGCAGGCCCTCGGCGTAGGCCGCCTCGACGCCGCGCAGGCGCAGTTGCTCGTTGACCTGCGGACGCGAGCCATGCACGACGACGATGCGCATGCCCATCGCGTGCAGCAGGCTGAGGTCCTGCACGAGCGCGTTCAGGCGTCCGGCCTGGATCAGTTCGCCGGGCACGGCGACGACGAAGGTCTTGCCGCGGAAAGCGTGGATGTAGGGGGCGACCTGGCGCAGCCAGGCGACGAAGCGCGCTTCGTCCTCGGCGGACGGATCGATCGGGGCCGAGGCTTCGGCGGGGGAATCCGGCTCGCGGGTGGCGTTCATCGCCGCATTATAATTTCGCTCTCATGCATTCCCAGCAGCGCCCGCCCCTGCGACCGCTGCCGCCGCTGCGCTTTCCCGAGAACCTGCCGGTTTCGGCGCGTCGCGACGAGATCGCCGAGGCGATCCGCCGCCACCCCGTCGTCATCGTCTGTGGCGAGACCGGCTCCGGAAAGACGACCCAGTTGCCGAAGATCTGTGCGCTCGCCGGCCGCGGCCAGGCGGGGCTCATCGGCCACACGCAGCCGCGGCGCATCGCCGCCACATCGGTTGCCCGACGCATCGCCGAGGAGATCGGCTCGCCGCTCGGCACGCACGTCGGTCACAAGATCCGCTTCGACGAGCGCATCGATCGCGGCGCGACGATCAAGCTGATGACCGACGGCATCCTGCTGGCCGAGACCGCCTCCGACCCGCTGCTGCGCGCCTACGACACGCTGATCGTCGACGAGGCGCACGAGCGCAGCCTGAACATCGATTTCCTGCTCGGCTACCTGAAGCAGCTGCTCGACGGACCGCGGCGCGACGACCTGAAGCTCGTCGTCACGTCGGCGACGATCGATGCCGAACGCTTCGCGCGCCATTTCGGGCGCGCGACCGATCGGCTCGACGAGAACGGGCACGCGGTGATCGAGCCGGCGCCGGTGGTCGAGGTCTCGGGAAGGCTCTATCCGGTGGAGATCCGCTACCGGGGTTTCGACGACGCGCATCGCGACGACGACGACGAGTCGGACCTGCCGTCGCGCATCGACGAAGCGATCGAGACGTTGTGGCGCGAGAAGCCGGGCGACGTGATCGTGTTCCTGCCCGGCGAGCGCGAGATCCGCGACGTGGCCGAGCACCTGCGCCGGCTGCATGCGCGCGAGAGCGCCGCGCGCAGCGGCTCGCCGTGGTCGCGCGGGCCGATCGAACTGCTGCCGCTGTATTCGAGGCTGTCGGCGGCCGAGCAGCAGCGCGTGTTCGGCGCCTCGAACGGGCGGCGCATCGTGCTGGCGACCAACGTTGCCGAGACTTCGCTCACCGTGCCCGGCATCCGCTACGTCGTCGATCCGGGGCAGGCGCGTGTGAAGCGCTACCGCTATCGCGGCAAGGTCGAGCAACTGCAGATCGAGCCGGTGTCGCAGGCAGCGGCGAACCAGCGGGCCGGACGCTGCGGGCGCGTGTCCGACGGCGTCTGCGTGCGGCTGTACGACGAGGCCGATTTCCTCGCGCGTCCGAGGTTCTCCGAACCCGAGATCCTGCGCTCGTCGCTGGCTGCCGTGATCCTGCGGATGAAGTCGCTGCGGCTGGACGACATCGAGCGATTTCCTTTCGTCGACGCGCCGCCGCGCAAGGCGATCGCCGACGGCTACGCGCTGCTGCACGAACTCGGCGCGGTCGACGAGAGGAACGAGCTCACGTCGGTGGGCCGCACGCTCGCGAAGTTGCCAGTGGACCCGCGCGTGGCGCGCATGCTGCTCGCCGCGCACGAGCTCGACTGCCTGCGCGAGGTCGCGGTGATCGCATCGGCGCTGTCGACGCAGGATCCGCGCGAGCGCCCGCTCGACGCGCAGCAGGCCGCTGACCAGCAGCACCGGCGCTTCGCCGACGACAAGTCGGACTTCGCCTCCTTCGTCAAGCTGTGGGACTACTGGAGCGCCGCGCAGCGCGACCGCCAGGCGAACGGGGAATCGAACCGCGGACTCGCGCAGCGCCTGCAGCGCGAATTCTTGTCCGTGCGCCGGTTGCGCGAATGGGCCGACGTGCGCGAGCAATTGCTCGACGCCTGCCGCACGCTGAAGTGGAAGGAGAACGAGCGGCCGGCCGCCCACGAGCCGATCCACCGCGCGCTGCTCGCCGGGCTGCTCGGCAATCTCGGGACGAAGTCGCCCGACGATGCGCAATACCTCGGCACGCATCAGACGAAGTTCTCGATCCACCCGGGCAGTGCGCTGGCGAAGAAGCCCCCGCCGTGGGTGATGGCCGCCGAGATGGTCGACACCGCGAAGCTCTATGCGCGCACGGTCGCGCGCATCGATCCGCAGTGGATCGAGCGCGCGGCGGCACACCTGATCCGGCGCAGCACGTCCGATCCCTACTGGTCGCGCGCCGGTGGCCAGGCGATGACGAACGAGCGCGGTACGCTGTACGGGCTGACCGTCTACGCGCAGCGCCGCGTGCCGCTCGCGCCGCTCGATGCGCAGCACGCGCGCGAGTTGCTGATCCGCGAGGCGCTGGTGGCCGGGCAGTGGGAGACGCGGTTGCCGTTCTTCGTGCACAACCGCAAGCTCGTCGCCGACATCGAAGCGCTCGAGCAGCGCATCCGCCGTCCCGACCTGCTGGTCGACGAGCGCGATCTCCACGACTGGTACGACGCGCGCATCCCCGACGACGTGCATTCGACGCAGGCGCTCGAACGCTGGTGCAGGGCGGCCTCGCGAGACGACCCACGCCTGCTCTTCCTGTCCCGCGACGCGCTGCTGCGCAAGGACCCCGATGCGGTGAACGCGCAGGCGTTTCCGCGTTCGATCGAACTGCACGGTGCTGCCTTCGCGCTCGATTACCGCTTCGATCCGGGCGCTGCCGACGACGGCGTGACGATGACGGTGCCAATCGCGGCGCTGAACCTCGTCGATGCGACGCGTTGCGAGTGGCTCGTCGCCGGCATGCTCGTCGACAAGGTACAGGCGCTGGCGAAGTCGTTGCCGCAGCGGCTGCGCCGGCATCTCGTTCCGCTGCCCGAATATGCAGCGGGCTTCGCCGAGCGTTGGCGCGAGCGCGCAGGCTCGCGCGGACTCGTCGAGGCGATCGTCGACGATCTCGCCGAGCAGCGCGGGCTGCGCGCGCAAGTCGCCGACTTCCGACCGGAGACGCTGCCCGCACACCTGTCGATGAATTTCCGGCTGGTCGATGCGCACGGCGGCGTGCTCGCGCAGTCGCGCCAGCTCGCCGCGCTGCGCGCCGAATACGGCGCGCGGGCCAAGGGCGCGTTGCAGCAGGCCTTCGAGCGCGCGTCGCTCGTTGCGATCTCTGCGGCTGCACAGCGTTCCGACGAGGAGTCGATCGCTGCGGACGCGCACGGCATTGCTGCCGGCGCCGCGTCGAGTGTCGTGCAAAAGGCGTCCGCCGCGGCTACGAGCCTTCGCCCGGCCGACCAGGACCTCGCCTCGGCTTCGCTGCCGTTGCGTCGCCGCTTCGTCGACTGGTCGTTCGGCACGCTGCCCGATCGAGTGGAAGGAGTGCGCGCGGGCGCGGCGGGCCTGGTCGGCTATCCGGCGCTCGTCGATCTCGGTGACGCGGTCGAGGTGCAGGTATTCGACGATCCCGCGCAGGCCGCTGCGTCGACGCACGCCGGGCTCGTGCGGCTGTTCACGCTCGCGCTGAAGGAGCCGTTGAAGTTCTTCGCGAAGAACGTGCCCGGGTTCCAGCGGATGTCGCTGTTGTATGCGCCTTTCGGCGGCGCGGACGAGCTGCGCGACGAGCTGGTGGCTGCCGTCGTCGAGCGCACCTGTCTCGCCGAGCCGCTGCCGACCGACGCGCAATCCTTCGCCGCGCGCGTGATCGACGCGCGTACGCGGATCAACCTCGTCGGCCAGGAGCTCGCTCGCACGCTGGGCGAGGTGCTCGAGGCGTGGGCGCTGGTGCAGAAGAAGCTGCCCGTGGCGAAGGCGCATGCCGACGTGCACGACGACCTGCGCGCGCAGCTCGCGGCGCTGCTGCCCAGGCGCTTCGTCTCGCACACGCCGGCGGCACGCCTGCGCGAATTGCCGCGCTACCTGAAGGCGATCGCGATGCGGCTGGACAAGCTGCGCGAGACGCCGACTCGCGATCTTCGTGCGCGCGCCGAACTCGACCCGCTGCTCGCGCGTTGGCGTCGCCTCGTGCAGCAGCGGCGTGGCCAGCCCGACGCGCGCCTGGACGAGGTGCGCTGGCTGTTCGAGGAGTTGCGGGTGTCGCTGTTCGCGCAGGAGCTGCGCACGCCGATTCCGGTGTCGGTCAAGCGGCTGGCCAGGGCGATCGATGCGCTGCGCGCGTGAGAGGAACTCGATGCGCTGCGCGCGCGGTTCAGCCGGCCATCACGAGCACCGGCTGCGGCGTCGTCTCGCCCGGCAGGGAGCCGATCGGGTCGGGCAGCCTGGCGAACAGCTCGACGTACTCGGGTGCGCCGAGCTGGATCAGGCTGAGCAGCTTCGGCGTGATACCGACCTGCTGGCGCTCGACGTGCGCTGCCAGCCGCAGCAACGTGTCGAGCGTGCGTGTGGTGAAACCCGGGCGGGCGCCCGATGCATCGGCGCGCGCGAGCACTGCCTGGACCATCGCCGCGCGCACGACGAAGCCCTCGCGTCGCGCCTGCGAAAGCAGGTTGCGCAGCGACTGCAGCCCCCATCGCATGTCCGTCAGGCACACGAGGAGCTGGTCGGCTTCGCGATCGACGACGCTGCCGCCCGCCTCGCGCACGCGTTCGGCATACGAGACGATGGCACGATCGATCGCGCCAAGGCCCGGGTCGGCGGCCTCGAAACGCAGCAGGACGAGCAGATTGAGCATGGTGGCGCCCGGCAGCATAGCGCGGCGCGCCGGCGCCCGCCGGCGGCCCAGCGACGGGAGGCGGCCGGGAGCCGACGCGGGCGCTCGCCGGTATGATGGTTCGATGCAGTCCGTCCTGACCGCATTCGGGCGCGCGATCGTCAGCCAGCTTCATCCGAAGATGCTCGCGCTGCTCATCGTGCCCTTCGTGCTCGCGATCGTCTTCTGGGTGATTACCGCCTGGTGGCTGTGGGCGCCGATCACCGGCTGGCTGCAGGGCTGGCTGTTCGGCGGCGGCTGGATGGGCAGCCTCGACGCCTGGGCGGCCTCGCACGGCTTCACCGGTTTCGCGCAGTGGACGGTCGCGCTGCTCGCGCTGCTCGTCGTCGTGCCGGTGATGTTCGCGAGCGCCGTCGTAATCATCGCCGTGTTCGCGATGCCGATGGTCGTTCGGCACCTGGGCAACGGACCCTACCGCGACGTGGCGCGCGAAGGTTCGATGGCGCTCGCACCGAGCATATGGAACGCGGTGTCGAGCACCGTGTTGTTCGCGGTCGGCTATCTGGTCTCGCTGCCGCTGTGGTTGATCCCGCCACTCGCACTTGTCGTGCCGTGGCTTTGGTGGAGCTGGCTCACTGCGCGCGTGATGCGCTTCGACAGCCTCGTCGAGCACGCGAGCGCCGCCGAGCGCGGCGCGGCGATCGCCGAGCATCGGCGCGACTACTTCCTGCTCGCGCTGCTCGTCACGCTGTTGAACTACGTGCCGCCGTTGTTCCTGATCACACCGGTGCTGTCGGCACTGGCCTTCGCTCACTACTCGCTCGCGCTGCTGCGACGGCAGCGCGCGGCCGTGGAGGTACGTCCCGCATGGGCTTCGGACTCATCGTCATAGGCGACGAGATCGTCTCCGGCAAGCGCCAGGACCGGCACTTCGCGCGCGTCGTCGAGATGCTGCGCGGACGCGGCCTTTCGCTTGCCTGGGCGCATTTCATCGGCGACGACCGCGCGGCGATCGCGGCGCTGCTGCGTCGGACCTTCGCCGGCGACGACGTCGTCTTCTGCTGCGGCGGCATCGGCGCCACGCCCGACGACCACACGCGCCAGGCGGCCGCCGCTGCGCTCGGCGTCGAACTCGTGCTGCACCCGCAAGCGGCCGAACTGATCGCGCAGCGGATCGTCGAAATGGCGGCCGAGAGCGGCGGCAGCGCCGACCTGTCGCTGCCGGAGAATCGGCAGCGGCTCAAGATGGGCGAGTTCCCGGCCGGCGCCGAGATCCTGCCGAATCCGTTCAACCGCATCCCCGGCTTCGCCGTCGCGCGGCATTTCTTCGTGCCGGGTTTTCCGGTGATGGCGTGGCCGATGATCGAGGCAGTGCTCGACACGCGATTCGCCGATCGCTTCCACCGGGACGCGCGCGGCGAGCGTTCGTTCCTCGTGTTCGGGCTGGCGGAATCGACGGTGACGCCGTTGATGGAGAGGATCGAGCGCGAATACGCCGATGTGCGCGTCTTCAGCCTTCCGTCGGTGGGCGAGGATGGAGGACGCCGGCACATCGAACTCGGCGTGCGCGGTCCGGCGCCGGCGGTCGACGACGCCTTCTCGACGCTGCGCGCCGGCGTGCAGGCGCTCGGCGGCGAGATCCGCTGAGATTCGCCGAGATTGGTCGAGGCGAAGAGCGGATCGACGAAAAGGAAGTGGGAGGAGGAAGAGCCACGATGAATGCTCCGGTCGAAGCCGCGCTGCGACGCGCATCGCTCGACGATCGCTACGAAGCGACCGAAGGGACCGTCTATCTCACGGGCACGCAGGCGCTGGTGCGGTTGCCGATCCTGCAGCGACAGCGTGACGCGGCCGCCGGCCTGAACACCGCCGGCTACGTCTCCGGCTACCGCGGCTCGCCGCTGGGCGGCTATGACCAGGCGCTCGAGAAGGCGCGCTCGCACCTCGATGCGAATCACATCCGCTTCGTCCCGGGGCTGAACGAAGACCTTGCCGCCACCGCGATCTGGGGCACGCAACAGATCGATGCGCTGCCCGGCGGACGCTACGACGGCGTGTTCTCGATCTGGTACGGCAAGGGACCCGGCGTCGATCGCAGCGGCGACGTGTTCCGCCACGCGAATCACGCGGGCACCGCGCGCCATGGCGGCGTGCTCGCGCTCGCCGGCGACGACCACGGCGCGAAGTCGTCGACCGTCGCCGCGCAGACCGACTTCGTGTTCCAGGCCGTGTCGATCCCGGTGCTGTCGCCGGCCACCGTGCAGGACTACGTCGACTTCGGCCTGCACGGCTTCGCGATGTCGCGCTTCGCCGGATTGTGGGTGGCGCTGAAGTGCGTCACCGACACGATCGAGTCGGCGGGCATCGTCGATGTCTCGCGCGATCGCGTGCGCATCGCGCTGCCCGAGGACTTCGCGATGCCTTCCGGCGGCCTGAGCCTGCGCTGGCCCGAGGAGCCCTTCCTTAAACTCGAGGAGCGCCTGTCGCGCTTCAAGGTGCCGGCGGCGCTCGCCTACGCGCGCGCGAACCGGCTCGATCGCAACGTCTTCGGCCGCGCCGACGGCGAGCCGGCGCGGCTCGGCATCGTCTCGAGCGGCAAGAGCTGGCTCGACGTGATGCAGGCGCTGGCCGACCTCGGCATCGGCGAGGCGGACGCGCGCGCGCTGGGCCTGCGCGTGTTGAAGGTCGCGATGCCATGGCCGCTCGAGCCGCAGGCAATCCGCGCTTTCGCCGAAGGGTGCGAGGAGCTGCTCGTCATCGAGGAGAAGCGCTCGCTGATCGAAGCGCAGCTGAAGGAATTGTTCTACGGGCTCGTCGAGCGGCCGCGCGTGGTCGGCAAGACCGACGAGAACGGTGCCGCGCTCGCGCCCGACTATGGCGAGCTCACGCCGGCGTTCTGCGCACGGCTGATCGCGCAGCGCCTGAGCCGTTGGCGTGCGGCGCCCGACGACGCGCGCGGCGCGCGCGCCGAGGCAGTGCACGAGCGCATCGACGCGCGGCTGGACGCGCTCGATGCGCGCGAGCATGCGCCGGCGAAGCGCTTCGAGACGATCGAGCGCATCCCGTATTTCTGCTCGGGCTGCCCGCACAACACGTCCACGCGGGTGCCGGAAGGCTCGCGCGCGCTCGCCGGCATCGGCTGCCACTACATGGCGCAGTGGATGGACCGCTCGACGGCCACGTTCACGCAGATGGGCGGCGAGGGCATGACCTGGGTGGGGCTCGCGCCGTTCAGCGACACGCCGCACGTCTTCCAGAACATCGGCGATGGCACCTGGTTCCATTCGGGATCGCTCGCGTTGCGCCACGCAGTGGCGACCAACACGCGAATGACCTACAAGATCCTGTTCAACGATGCCGTCGCGATGACCGGCGGACAGCGCCACGACGGCGCGCTCACGCCGCAGCGCATCGCGCAGCAGGTGCGCGCCGAAGGCGTTCGTCGCATCGCAGTCGTCACCGACGAGCCCGACAAGTACCCGGCGGGCTATTTCGACGCCGATATCGACGTGCACCACCGCAGCCGGCTGGACGACGTGCAGCGAGAACTGCGCGACTACGACGGCGTGTCGGTGCTGATCTACGACCAGACCTGTGCGGCCGAGAAGCGCCGCCGGCGCAAGCGCGGCGAGTTTCCCGATCCGCCCAGGCGCGTGTTCATCAACGAGGCGGTCTGCGAGGGCTGCGGAGATTGCGGCGTGCAGTCGAACTGCGTGTCGATCGAGCCGGTGCAGACCGAGTTCGGCCGCAAGCGCGCGATCAACCAGTCGTCGTGCAACAAGGACTTCTCCTGCGTGAACGGTTTTTGCCCGAGCTTCGTCACGGTGCACGGCGGACGGGTTCGCCGGGCGAGTGCCGGCGCCACGGCGGCATCGGGCGTTTCGGCGGCCTCGGGCGCGTCGGGGGCGGGCGCACGTCGCGCTCTCGCGCTGCCCGACGTGACGCTCGCGGAGCCGACCCTGCCCGAAGTCGCTCGGCCCTGGTCGCTGCTCGTCACCGGCATCGGCGGCACCGGCGTGGTCACCATCGGCCAGTTGCTCGGCATGGCGGCGCACCTCGAAGGTCGGCAGGTCACGGTGCTCGACATGGCGGGCCTGGCGCAGAAGAACGGCGCGGTGATGAGCTTCGTGCGCTTCGCGCAGGCGGGCGAGGCGCTGTACGCGCCCCGCATCGGCATTGCCGGCGCCGACGCGGTGCTCGGCTGCGATCTTGTCGTCACCGCGGGGCGCGAGGCGCTCGCACGGATGAGCGGCGCCACGCGCGTGGTGACGAACGTCGCCGGCACGCCCACCGCCGATTTCACCCGTAACCCCGACTGGAAGTTCCCGGTCGACGGAATGCAGTCGGCGATCGTCGATGCCGTCGGCGCGCAACACGCGGAGTTCGTCGATGCGACGCGACTGGCCACGGCGCTGCTCGGCGACGCGATCGCATCGAACCTGTTCCTGCTCGGCTACGCGTGGCAGCGCGGGCTCGTCCCGCTGTCGGGCGCGGCGATCGATCGCGCGATCGAGCTGAACGGCGTGGCGCTCGAGCAGAACCGTGCCGCCTTCGCCTGGGGCCGTGCGGCGGCGCTCGATCGGGCCCGCGTCGAAGCCGCGGCGAGCGCCGGGCTCAAGAAGAGCGCGCCCACCCCGGTGTCGCGTCGCCTGTCCGCGTCGCTCGACGAGACGATCGCGCGACGCGTCGACTACCTCGTCGACTACCAGGACGAGCGCTATGCCAGACGCTATCGCGAACGCGTCGAGCGCGTGCGAGACGCCGAGCGCGCGCTCGTCGGCGACGCGCCGCTCGCGCTCACCGAGGCGGTGGCGCGCAATCTGTTCAAGTTGATGGCCTACAAGGACGAATACGAGGTCGCGCGGCTGTATACGGCGAGCGCGTTTCGCGAGCGACTGAACGAGCAGTTCGAAGGCGAGTTCCGCCTGAGCTTCCACCTGGCGCCGCCGTTGCTCGCGCGACGCAACGCGAAGGGCGAACTGGTCAAGCGCGAGTACGGCCCCTGGGTGATGAACGCTTTCGCCGTCCTCGCGCGCCTGCGCCGCCTGCGCGGAACGGCCCTCGACCCCTTCGGCCGCACCGAGGAGCGACGCAGCGAGCGGCAACTCGTCGTCGACTACGAGGCTACAGTGGACCGTTTGCTCGCCACGCTCGCCGAGCAACGTCTGCCCCTTGCCGTGCGGATCGCGTCGATCCCCGACGAGATCCGCGGGTTCGGCCACGTGAAGGCGCGCAACCTCGCATCGGCGCGCCAGCACTGGGCGGAGGAGATGGCGCGGTACGAGGCGCCGGTTGCTGTCGCGACCGGCTGAGAGACGCTTCGGCCCGAAAAAAAAAGGCACCGCGTTTGCGCGGTGCCTTCTTCCAGGCTTCGCTCCGAGGTGGCCCGTGCGGGCCACCGGGAGGTCGCTCAGGCCGTCTTGCGCTGCGGCTGCGCGGCGCGGGTCGCTGCGCCGGCGGCGGCGTTCGACGTCGTCTTCGCGGCGGCGGCCATGTTGGCCTCGGCCACTTCGACGGCCTGCTTGGTCGCCTTGTTCAGCTGGTCGAACGTGCTGTTCGCCGCGCTGACCGCCTGCTTCATTAGCGTCACGACGCCTTCGCTGCCGGCCGGCAGGTTGCGCGCGAACGTGTCGATCGCCGCGTAGATCTGGCGGTTGTTCTCGGCGTACTGGCGCTCGAACAGCCGGGCCAGTTCGCTGCCGGTTTCGTTGGCGATTTCGTAGACGTGCTTGTAGTACGCGGCGACCTTGTCGGTCGTCGGCTGCACCGACGTGGTAGCCAGGTCGGCCCACTGCTTCGGGTCCTTCACTTCGACCAGCGTGCGCAGCGTCTCGGCGGATTCCTCGAAGGAGGTCTTCGTGGCCTGGACGTTCAGCGCGGCCAGCTTCTCGAAGCCGGCGATCGACGCGGCGGTGGCGTTCTGGAAGGCCTCGAGGGCCGATTTCTGGATTTGCGCGAATTGTTCGGGGTTGGTGATCATTCGTCAGCTCCTGGTTTTCCGGGATCGTTTTCGGGGGGAGGGAGAAGGGCGGAGCAGTTTTGCTGCAACGCAACAATACGCAGTTTACGGTGCGCCACGTCGATGTCAAGCCTTTTTTGTTGCGATGCAACGCAAGCCCGTCGACGGCGAGTCCCAGACTCGCCGGATTGTCAAGGCAGAAAAGGCCATTCGTCGCACAAAAGCGACCGATCATCGAGAAACGGGTTCAAGGTTCGACGGCAAGTTCCTCAATTAGTTGCCTTTTCTGTAGACTCGCGGCTCGGGGGGAGTCGGGGTTTTCGGAGACGGCAATGGCGGGTGGATCGCGGCGGGGCTGGCGGCGCGCGTGCGTCGCGTTCTTGATTTCCTTCGGCCTAGCCGGGGTATTCCAGCCGACCGTCGCGGTTGCTTCGGGAAAACGCGCCACGGCCAATGCCGAACCGGCGCGGGCGAAGAAGACGGCGGCCGCGAACCGCGCTTCCCGGGCTGTGACGCCTGTCAGCCGCGCGGCCAGGCCGAAGGCTGCCCGCGCGTCCGCCGCCTCGGGCGCCAGACGTACCAAAGCTTTCGTTGACGTGCGCACGAAGGTCGCCGCCGAGTCGCGCGCGCAGGTTGCCGATACCGTTCGGGCCACGCAGGCTCGCCCGTCGATCGGCCACGCCTTCGGACTGCACGACGTCGAGGATCCGTTGTCGCTCGAGTCAGCCGTCGCGCTCGTGCTCGACCAGCGCAGCGGCGAAGTGCTGTTCGAGAAGAACTCGCGCGCGGTGCTGCCGATCGCCTCGATCAGCAAGCTGATGACCGCGATCGTCGTGCTCGACGCGAAGCTGTCGCTCGACGAGATGCTCGACATCTCGGAGGCCGACGTCGATACCGAGCGCTTCACGCGCTCGCGTCTGCGCACCGGAACGCGCCTGTCGCGCGACGAATTGCTGCACCTCGCCTTGATGTCCTCGGAAAACCGCGCCGCGCACGCGCTTGGCCGCCACTATCCGGGCGGGATGCCGGCCTTCGTTGCGCAGATGAATCGCAAGGCGCTCGAACTGGGCATGACGAGCTCCGGCTTCGTCGAGCCGACCGGCCTGTCGAGCAGCAACGTATCGAGTGCGCGCGACCTGGCGCTGCTCGTGCAGGCGGCGTCCCGCTACCCGCTGATCCGCGAGTATTCGACGGCGAGCGCGCTGTCGATCGACACCGGACGCCGTACCGAGAGCTACCGGAACACGAATCGGCTGGTCGATCGAAGCGACTGGGACATCGGCTTGCAGAAGACCGGCTTCATCTCCGAGGCGGGCAACTGCGTCGTCATGCAGGCGCGCATCGGATCGCGGCCGGTCGTGATGGTGCTGCTCGATGCCGAGCAGCGCACCGCGCGAATCAGCGATTCGCTGCGCATCCGCCAGTGGGTCGAAGGCCTCGGCCCGAGCGGCGTGCGTCGCGTGTCGCATCCGGACGCGGAGGCCGAATCGCCGGCCCGCGAGGCAGGCGCGCACAGCGTCTGAAGGCTCGATGCACGCGCCTCCCAGCGCGCGCCTCCCAGCGCGCGGCGGCCGGTGCTCAGCGGCCGGTGCTCAGGAAACGGCGCGGTCGTCGGCGTCGTAGCCCAGCGACGACGAGATGCCGTCGGCGGTGCGGCACAACTGATCGATCCAATCGTCCTGGATGAAGTCGGCCGGTGCCGAGATCGACAGTCCAGCGACCAGCTTGCCGCTGTCGTCGCGCACGCCGGCAGCGATGCAACGCACGCCCAGTTCGAGCTCCTCGTTGTCGCGCGCGTAGCCGCGCGCGCGCACGAGTGCAAGTTCGCGCTCGAGCCGCTGCAGGTCGGTGATGCTGTTGCGGGTGTGTCCGGCGAGGCCGGTGCGCGCGGCGTACGCGCGCACCAGTCGCGGATCGTCGGCGGCCAGGAACAGCTTGCCGACCGAGGTCAGGTGCAGCGGCGCTCGGCCGCCGACGGCGCGCACGACCTGCATCCCTGAACGCTCGGAGACTGCGCGTTCGATGTAGACGATTTCGTCGCCCTGGCGGATCGACAGGTTCACCGTCTGTCCGGTGCTTCGATGCAACTCGCGCATCGGGTCGAGCGACGCATCGCGCACGTTCATGCGCGCCTTGACGAGGTTGCCCAGTTCGAGCAGGCGGATACCGAGCTGGTAGGAACCGGGCTCGGCGCGGTCGACGAAACGCGCGGTGACGAGATCGTTCAGGATGCGGTGCGCCGTGGACGGATGCAGTCCGGTGCGCAGCGAGAGTTCCTTCAGGCTCACCGGTTCGCGTTGCTCGGCGAGTGCGTCGAGCAGCGAGACGAGGCGCTCGATCACCTGGATCGCAGTGCGACCCTCTTCGTTCGGGGCGGTTCGGGGGCGGGGCATCGGGTTAAGGTCGGTTTCCGAGCGGCCTGGGCACAAGGGTAGCACGATGCGCGAATGCATCCTGCAATGTGAAACAGGGTCCGCCGGGGCGTGTGCTATTCATCGCCGCGCGTTTCGCCCGGGGCGGCGCCGTCGGTACACTCGCACGGCAGCATCTGGCACCGCACGCGCGCTGATGATTCCCCCGTACACCCAACGCTTCGTGAAGAATTGCCCGCTGCCGATCCCTGGCGGAGGCGGCGGCCTGCAGTGATCCGCCGCTCGGTTGCCACCACGCTGTGGCGCGTCTTCGCCCTCGTCAATGTCGCGCTCGCGCTGCTCGGCATGGTGTTGCCGGTGCTGCCGACGGTTCCGTTCCTCATCGTCGCCGCTTGGGCGGGCAGTCGCGGATGGCCGCGGCTGGAAACGTGGCTGCTCGAGCATCCGCGACACGGTCCGGCAATCCGTCGCTGGCGCGACCACGGCGCCGTGCCGCGGCGAGCGAAATGGCTGGCGTCTACGATGATGGTGCTCAGCGCGCTGACGCTTGCGATGATGTCCGTGCCGCCGTGGGTGAAGCTGGCGGCTCCGTCGATGATGGCCATCGTCGCGATCTGGCTGTGGAGCAGGCCGGACGGTTGAGAAGGGAAGGCAGAATGGCAAAGCCCCGGCCGGTCAGTGTCTGCAGACCTTTCAGCCGAGCCAGGTGCGCAGGATGCCGAGCGGGTCGTGCGCGCGGGCGATCGACACCATCATCCCGAAGCAGGCGAGCGCGGCGATCGACCAGGCGATCTGCGAGGCGGTCGAGCGGGCGCGTCGCAGCGCCATCGTGCCAAGGGCGATATACACGAGCAGCAACGCTATTTTCGCCGCGAGCCATGGCACGACGAACGGGTTCAGCTGCAGCACGTACAACAGCAGCAGCGCCGCAGCGAGCAGGCCGGTATCGATCAGCCAGCTCGCGCGGCGCGCCGCTTTCGAGGCGCTCCAGCGCGCTCCGGCCATCGTCGCGATTGCACGCAACGTGAACAGCGTGCCGCTCGCCGTGACGAAGCCGATGTGCGCGAGGCGGATCTGCGGGTAGAGGTCGAGCAGGAGCGCCGAGGGCATCCGCGAGCGGTCAGCGGATCGTGAAGTCGATCACGATTTCGCCGGGGTTGCGGCTGACGTACTGGATCTCGATGTGCTCGCCGAAACGATCGAGGATCTGGTCGAGCAGCGGCAGCGGATCGTGGTCGTTCATGAACCGCATTGTTTCGCCCGGCTGCAGCGCGCCGAGCGCGCCGAAGATCGCCGAGTGGCGGAAGCGTCGCGCGACACCCCGTGCGTCGAAGGGATAGGTCGTTTCGCCGAGGATCCGCAGGGAGTTGTCCGACATGTTCGCTGCTCCGGTGAGCGTTTGGCGCTGGCCGCGTGAAGGGCTCGTTCGCCGAAAGCGGAATCTAGAATGATGCTTTTGCGGCGTCAAGCCTCAGCCTGCACCTGTTCGCGTGCGGCGACCCGCGTTGCGTCGCGCAGGGCGCGCGCGCATTCGCCGATGAGCATCGGTCCGCGGTAGATCAGGCCGGTGTAGAGCTGGACCAGCGTGGCGCCGGCGACGAGCTTGGCACGCGCGTCGTCCGCACAGAGGATGCCGCCGACGCCGATGATCGGGTAGCCGCGCGGCAGTGCGGCGCGCAGCGCGCGGATCACGCGATTCGATGCCTCGAACACCGGGGCTCCGGACAGCCCGCCCGACTGCGCGGCGTTCGGCAGGCCGGCCACCGCCTCTCGCGAAACCGTCGTGTTCGTTGCGATCACCGCATCGATCCGGTGCCGGGCCAGCAGTTCGGCGATCCCGTCGATCTGCTCGTCGTCGAGGTCGGGCGCGATTTTCAGCGCGAGCGGAACGCGGCGCGCGTGCTCCTGCGCGAGTTCGTCGCGCCGCGTGCACAGCGCATCGAGCAGGTCGTCGAGCGCGTCGTGCGACTGCAGTTCGCGCAGCTTCGCGGTGTTCGGCGAAGACACGTTCACTGCGACGTAGCTCGCGTGTCGGTAGACGCGCTCGAGTCCGGTGCGGTAGTCGTCGACGGCGCGCTCGAGCGGCGTGGCCGCGTTCTTGCCGATGTTGATGCCCAGGATGCCGCGGTAGCGCGCTCGCGCCACGTTGGCGACGAAGGCGTCGACGCCGTCATTGTTGAAGCCCATCCGGTTGATCAGCGCCGAGCGCTGCGGCAGCCGGAACAGCCGCGGGCGAGGGTTGCCGGGTTGCGCCCGTGGCGTGACCGTGCCGACTTCGAGAAATCCGAAGCCGAGCGCCGCGAGCGCGTCGATGTGCGCGGCGTTCTTGTCGAGCCCGGCGGCCAGTCCCACGCGGTTGCGAAAGCGCAACCCCATCACCTCGACCGGGTCTTCGACCGGACAGCCCGAGAGCGCGCGTGCGCCGCCGAAGCGGGCCGCGCCGTCGAGCGCGCGCAGCGTCAGGTCGTGCGCGGCCTCCGGGTCGAGCGCGAACAGCAGCGGGCGAGCGGCTGCGTACGGAATCATCGTGAAGCGGGCACCGCGCGCTCCTCGATGCGCACCCATTCGCCGTCCTGCAGGCATTCGAGCGGCCGGAAGCGGGACTTGTAGGACATCTTCGGGCTCTGCTCGATCCAGTAGCCGAGGTACAGGTACGGCAGCCCGAGGCGACGGCACTGTTCGATCTGCCAGAGGATGTTGTAGGTGCCGTAGCTAGCCGACGCGACGTCGGGGTCGAAGAACGTGTAGACCGACGACAGGCCGTCGTCGAGCACGTCGATGATCGAGACCATGCGCAGCGTGCCGTCCGATTCACGGAATTCGACCAGGCGCGTGTTGACCTTGCTCTGCAGCAGGAACTGTGCGTACTGCTCGCGGCTGTCCTGGTCCATGCCGCCGCCGGCGTGCCGGCTGGCCTGGTAGCGCAGGTACAGCGCGTAGTGCTCGGGAGAGAACCCGAGTCGCGCGATCAGCGTGCGCAGCGTGCCGTGCGACTTCGACGCGCGTCGCTGGCTGCGATCGGGAACGAAGGAGGCCACCGGAATGCGCACCGGCACGCAGGCCCTGCATGCATCGCAATGCGGACGGTAGGTGAAGATGCCGCTGCGCCGGAAGCCGGCGCGGACCAGGTCGCCGTAGACGTCGGCGTTGATCAGGTGGTTCGGCGTTGCGACCTGCGAGCGCGCCTGGCGCTGCGACAGGTAACTGCACGGGTACGGGGCCGTGGCATAGAACTGCAGTGCCGAGAACGGCAGTTCCTTCAGATGCGTCATGCGTGCGGCAGTGCGATGCGCATCGTTCGCCAATCCGGAGCAGGCTGGCGAACGAGTTCGTCGACTCTCTCGAGAAACGCAGCGCGCGAAATTTCGCGCGCGCCGAGCGACGCGAGATGGCGCGTGCTCTGCTGGCAGTCTATCACGCTGAAATCGTGCGTCTCGAGCATCCGCGCGAGCGAGACGAGTGCTGTCTTCGAGGCGTCGGGTTCGCGCGCGAACATCGACTCGCCGTAGAACATCCGACCGAGCGAAACGCCGTACAGGCCGCCGACCAGTCGCTCGGCGTTCCACACTTCGACCGAGTGTGCGAGACCGAGCCGGTGCAGCGCGCCGTAGCCGGCGCGAATCGCTGCCGTGATCCAGGTGCCGTCCTGGTCGGCGCGCGGCGCCGCGCACTCCTGCATCACCCGGTCGAAACAGACGTCGAGCGTCACGCGCCAGCGCGCGTCGCGCTCGGCAGCGCGCAACGTCTTGCGCAGCGAGCGTGACACGCGCAACTCCGGCAGATGCAGCACCATGCGCGGGTCGGGCGACCACCACAGCACGGGCTGGCCGTCGGTGTACCAGGGGAAGATACCGCGCCGGTATCCCTCGATCAGGCGTTCGACCGACAATTGCGCGCTCGCTGCGAGCAGTCCGTTGGGCACCTGCCAGGCCAGCGCGGGGTCGGGCAGCGGATCTTCCGGCCCCAGCCAGGCAAGCACGCGACGCGGCGAGCGGGACACGGCGTTCGCGATCGGTGGATCAGTTGCAGCGCATCAGCTGGCGGCAGTAGCGCTCGATCGGTACGACGGTCGTCGATGCGCCGACCGGTCGGTGTTCGTCGCCGCCGTGCTCGAGCGAAAGCTTCATCGCGAACCGCTCGAAGAAGCGGTCGAACAATTCGCCGCCGCGCGTGCCGACGGCGTGCAGCGAGTCGTCGCGTGCATCGTGCTCGAGCACGATGGCGGCGAGCGGCTGCGTTGCCGGGCCCGACAGCACGCGCGCGCCCGCCGCCGGATCGTATTCGCTGTGCTCGGAGCAGCAGTGGATCACGTGCGCGCGCCGGGTCACCGCCGACGGTTCGTCCCGATAGTTGATGAACGTGATCTCGCGCGTCGGATACGCCATCTTGTGCGCGCAGATCGCCGAGAACGCGACGATCGAGCGCTTCGGCCCGACGCCGCCTTCCCAGGTGTAGCGCTCGTCGTCCTGCGTCTCGAGCGGCACCGAACGTTGCGTGGGCTTGTCGAGGTCGATCAGGAAGGCCGGCGTGCCGACGAACGGGTAGGCGAAGAGCAGCGCCTTGCGCGGCTCGATCGAGGAAGCTTTCATCGGCTGTCCGTCGGCGTCGAGCAGCCGCGCGCGTGACCAGTCGTGCGGCTTGACCGAGGACGACTGCTGCGCGGCCAGCGCGCGTTGCGCATGCAGAACCGGGTCGGCGATGGTTGCGGCGGCTGCGCAACCGAACAGGAAATCGCGACGTTGCATGCGCACGGCCCTCCAGTGTTCAGGACGTCGGTCGACGCGCGGCGACCACTCCCGTGTGCATCGACCAGGCGCCTTCGCTGCGGTCGGCGAAGAACCAGTGCAGCGCTTGCGTGACGCTGCGGAAGGCGAGGGAATCCCATGGGATCTCGTCCTCGCGGAACAGCTTGGCTTCCAGGCTCTCCGGTCCGGGCTCGAACGACGGGTCGAGCAGCACCGCTCGAAAGAACAGATGTACCTGATTCACGTGCGGCACGTCGATCATTGCGAACGGCGGGCCCAGCTCGATGCGCGCGCCGGCTTCCTCGACGGTTTCGCGCAGCGCGCCCTCGGCGGTCGTCTCGCCGTTCTCCATGAAGCCCGCCGGAAGCGTCCAGAAGCCGTAGCGCGGCTCGATCGCCCGCCGGCACAGCAGCACGCGGTCTTCCCACGTGCATATCGTGCCCAGGACCATGTTGGGGTTCTGGTAGTGGATCGTTCCGCAGTGCGCGCAGCAGAAGCGCGGCCGGTTGTCGCCGGCGGGAACGCGCGATTCGACTTCGTGGCCGCAGACCGAGCAGAACTTCATGGCGCGAGGGGGGTTGGCGAACGAGTGTAGCAGCGGGGCGCGCGCGAGTCGGCAGCGGGCCGGCGGCATCGAGGCGTGAAGCGGCGATGCGATGCCGATGAGGCGCGACGGTGCGCGTTCGACGTGCGCGCCCGACGTCGCTCGACGCGGTTTGCAGACGAGGCCGGGACCGTACTATAATTGCCGGCTCCAGACGCGGGGTGGAGCAGTCTGGCAGCTCGTCGGGCTCATAACCCGAAGGTCGCAGGTTCAAATCCTGCCCCCGCAACCACGATTAGAGGCGCCGACACCGGCCTACCGGGTCGGCGCTTTGTTTTTGGGCGTCGCTTGACGGGCCGATGCCTGGCTCGGTCGCCTTGGTTGACCGGACACCGGCGCACAACGTCCCACGTCCTCCGTTCGTGTATGATCGTCGCAAAGCTTGAGCAGGCAGTGGTCCACTGCCTCCCGAAGCGCGGCGGATCGATCCTGGGGAGCTGCGCTCCTCCATTTTCCGCGAAGCGCGCTTCTGCGAGCCGCAATGTCCTGGCGGGAACCCGAGCCGCTTCCGGCACTTTCCGGGCGCTTTCGCGTTTTCGGACCCGGCCGGTCGGCGGACGAATCGAACGAGCGCAGCGCGAAACCGAGGGGCCGTTGCGCATCGACGTGGCTCCCCAGAAGCAGCCCGTATCCGATGAACACCGAAGAAGCGAAGATCGTCCTCGAGACCGCGCTGTTGTGCGCATCCCAGCCATTGAGCGTCGGCGAACTGCGCAGGCTGTTCGACGACGAGCTCGACGCCGACATGATCCGCCGCTTGCTCGACGAGTTGCGTGGTGATTGGGACGGTCGCGGCATCGAATTGAGCTCGCTTGCCACCGGCTGGCGATTCCAGAGCACGCCGCAGATGGCGGCGTATCTCGGTCGGCTGAATCCCGAGAAGCCGCCACGCTACTCGCGTGCGCTGCTCGAGACTTTGGCGATCATCGCGTATCGGCAGCCGGTCACGCGGGGCGACATCGAGGAGATCCGCGGCGTGACGGTCGCCGGGCACCTGGTGCGAACGCTCGAGGAGCGCGGCTGGGTCGAGGTCATCGGGCACAAGGACGTGCTCGGTCGCCCCGAACTGCTCGGAACGACGCGCCAGTTCCTCGACGACCTGGGCTTGCGCTCGCTTGCCGAGCTGCCCGAGTTGCTCGAGCCGGGCCAGGCGGCCGAAGTGGCCGATGCGCTCGGCCAGCGCGTCATCGAGCTCGGCGGCGAAGGTATCGGCACGTCGGTGTCCGACGGGCCTTCGCTGGCGGGGTCCGACGCGGCCCCCGATGCAGCTTCCACGACGGCGTCCGACGCGGCTTCGACGACGGCGTCCGACGCGGCTTCGACGACGGCGTCCGACGCGGCTTCGACGACGGCGTCTGACGCGTCGGTCGAAGACGAATCAATCGCCGAGGCGGCCGACGATGCCCCGGCCGAAGCCGAGCACGAATTCGATCTTTCCGACCGCGCCCGATCCACCGAACCCAGCGAGGGGTCCGTTTGAACCAAGAATCTCCCGGCAACGGCCATTCCGAAACCGTGATCGACACGAGCGGCGCCGACGAGCGACGCGGCGACGAGCGTCGCGAGAGTGCCGATCTTCAGTCCTCGCCGCAGGCGGTTGCGGGCTCTGCCCAACCGCAGGCCTCCTCTTCGTCGGCCGATGCACCGTCGTCGCAGGGCGAGGCAGGCGAGCCGCGCGAGGCGCGCCAGACGCGAACACCGTACAACCGCCGCCGCGGCGGTCGCTCCGGCCGTGGGCCGAGGGCTGCCGGTCGGCGCAACGACGGCGAAGCGGCGCCCCATCGCCAGCCGGGCGCCGACGACCGACCCGTTGCCCAGGGGGCGCAGCCAGGCCGCGCCCCGGTGCCCGAGGGCGCGATCGCCGATCCGGAGCCCTTGCCCATCTATGCGGCGTCCGCGGCGATCGGTCTCGATTCGGCACAGGCACGCAGGCGTGGCGGACGCAAGCCCGCCGCAAGCGAAGACCAGCCGAAGCTGCACAAGGTGCTGGCCGATGCCGGGCTCGGTTCGCGGCGCGACATGGAGGAACTGATCCTCGCCGGTCGCGTGTCGGTCAACGGCCAACCGGCGCACATCGGCCAGCGCATCGGCGCGAACGACCAGGTGCGTGTGAACGGTCGGACCATCCCGCGCCGCGCGGCGGGGCCCGTGCAGCGGGTGCTCCTGTACCACAAGCCGGCGGGCGAAATTTGCACGCGCGACGATCCCGATCGGCGCGCAACCGTGTTCGACAAGCTGCCGCGTATCAAGGGCGCGCGCTGGGTAGCCGTGGGTCGGCTCGATTTCAACACCGAGGGCTTGCTGATCTTCACCACCTCGGGCGATCTCGCGAATCGACTGATGCACCCGCGATACGGATGGGAGCGCGAATACGCGGTGCGCGTGCTCGGCCGGATCGACGATGAGGCACGCGAGAAGCTGCTCGCCGGCGTGCAGCTCGAGGACGGCCCCGCGAAGTTCTCGTTGCTCGAGGACATCGGCGGCGACGGCGCGAACACCTGGTATCGCGTGGTGCTGTCCGAGGGACGCAACCGCGAAGTGCGACGGATGGCCGAATCGGTCGGCGTCACGGTGAGCCGGCTGGTTCGCCTGCGCTTCGGGCCGGTGGCGTTGCCGCGCGGATTGTCGCGCGGGCGCTGGCTGGAGCTCGACGAAGCAGAGGTGCAGGCGCTGATGCAGGAGGTGCGCGGCGCGAAGGGCGACGCCGACACCGTTGCGCCGACTGCCGACATGGTGTCGGATGACGACGCGTCGCAAGCCGATGCAGAACGAGACGATCTCGGCGTCGACGACGACGCCTACGACGATCTCGACGACGCCATCGGCAATCGCCTTCTGCCGGGCGACCTCGACGAGGAACCGCACAGCCCCGAGTACGACGACGACGAATGGCAGCCGCGTTCGGCGAACGCGCATCAGGAGGCGATCACGCGCCGGGTGCGCAGTGGCGAACCGGGGGCGGCGCCTCCGGCTGGACGAAGGGGCGGATTCGGTAAGTCGCGCGGCCGCGGACCGCACGCCCCGGCGCAGTTCACCGGTCCGATGGATCACGGTCGCGGCACGGGCTACGGGGGCGGCTACGGCGGGCAGGGCGGCAATCGCGAGGGTTACGGCGGTTCGCGCGGTACCGGTGCAGGCAAGCCGCAGCAGCGCGGCGGTCCGCGCGGACGCGGCGGCGGCCCGCGCGGGCCGGGAGGACCCGGAGGACCCGGAGGACCGGGCGGTCCGGGCGGTCCGGGCGGTCCGGCAGGGCCGCAGTCGGCTGGGCCGAAACCGCCCGGCCGAACCGGTCGGCGCGGTGGCCGTCCGCGCGGTCGCGGACCCGGTGGGGGGCGCGGCGGCGCCGGCGGCGGCTCGTCCGGGGGCTGACCTCCGCAGTCGGGGCTGAAAGCGCAGTCGGGCTGACGGACGCGGCCTTTTGACGATATAATCGCGGGCTGGTGAAATCGCCGCCAAGGTACGGCGCTTCGCTGCACACCGGCCGACGTCACCGGTTTTGCACGAGGCGCGAAGCACCGGCGGCGTGCTCGAAGAAATGGGCTCTCGCAGGCCCATTTTTTTTTCTCGTCGGTCGACCGCGGTCGGCAGGGGGTGGCAATTGACCGAGATGACGTCCACGCAGGCGATCATCGAGCGCACCCTGGCCGCGATGGATTACGAGGTGGTCGATATCGAGCGCGGGCAGCAGGGCATGCTGCGCGTCTTCATCGACGCGCCGTCGGGCATCACGCTCGACGACTGCGAGAAGGTCAGCCGGCAGTTGTCGTACGTGCTCGAGGTCGAGGGCGTCGACTACGCGCGGCTGGAAGTTTCGTCGCCCGGACTCGATCGGCCTCTGAAGAAGCCGGCCGATTTCGAGCGCTTCGCCGGGGCGGAAGTCGCAATCCGGTTGCGCGAGCCGCTCGAGGGCCGGCGCAACTTCGACGGCTTGCTCACCGTCGAGGACGATGGTCGCTTCGGGCTCGAGTTGATCGAGCGCGCGCCCGAGGAGTCGCGCGCGAAGGGCGTACGCGCGGCGAAGAAGGCGCGCCCGCAGCGCGCGCGCAGCGCACCGCCGAAGGCGGTCGATGCGCAGGCGCAGGCGGCACGCAAACTCGTTTTTTCGCTCGACGAGATCGAGCGGGCTCGGCTGGTGCCGAAGCTGAAGTTCCAGGAGAGGCGTAAATGAGCCGGGAAGTTCTGTTGCTGGTCGACGCGCTCGCGCGCGAGAAGAACGTGGCGCGCGAGGTCGTGTTCGGCGCGCTCGAGAGCGCGCTGGCCTCCGCGATGAAGAAGCGCTTCAAGGAGGAGGTCGACATCCGCGTGTCGGTCGATCGGATGACCGGCGAGTCGGAGTCGTTCCGACGCTGGCTCGTGGTGCCCGACGGCGAACTCGAGGATCACGACGTCCAGATGATCCTGTCCGAGGCGCAGAAGCAGATCGGCGACATCCAGGTCGGCGACTATTACGAGGAAGAGCTCGAGCCGGTGGACCTCGGCCGCATCGGCGCGCAGGCGGCCAAGCAGGTCATCCTGCAGAAGATCCGCGACGCCGAGCGCGAGCAGATCATCAACGACTTCCTCGCGCGCGGCGAGTCGGTGCTCTCCGGAACCATCAAGCGCATGGACCGCGAGGGCGCAATCGTCGAGTCGGGCAAGGTCGAGGCGCGGTTGCCGCGCGACCAGATGATTCCGAAGGAGAACCTGCGCGTGGGCGACCGCGTGCGCGCCTACGTTGCGAAGATCAACCGCGAGGGCCGTGGCCCGCAGTTGTTCCTTTCGCGCACGGCGCCCGACTTCATCCGTCACCTGTTCGCCAACGAGGTTCCCGAGATCGAGCAGGGCCTGCTCGAGATCAAGGCCGCGGCGCGTGATCCCGGCGTGCGCGCGAAGATCGCCGTGCACTCGAACGACCGTCGCGTCGATCCGATCGGCACCTGCGTGGGCGTGCGCGGCTCGCGCGTGCAGGCGGTCACCGGCGAACTCGCCGGCGAGCGCGTGGACATCGTGCTGTGGTCCGACGACCCGGCGCAGTTCGTCATCGGCGCGCTGGCGCCGGCGAACGTCTCGTCGATCGTCGTCGACGAGGACAAGCACAGCATGGACGTCGTCGTCGACGAGGACAACCTGGCTCTTGCAATCGGCACCGGCGGACGCAACGTACGTCTTGCGTCCGAGCTCACCGGCTGGCAGATCAACATCATGAGCGCCGAGGAGTCACAGGCGAAGAGCGAGGGCGAGCGCCACGCGCTGCGGCAGGTCTTCATCGCCAAGCTCGACGTCGACGAAGACCTCGCCGACGTGCTCATCGAAGAGGGCTTCACCACCGTCGAGGAAGTCGCGTACGTCCCGATCAACGAGATGCTCGAGATCGGGGGTTTCGACGAGGACACCGTCAACGAGTTGCGCAATCGCGCCCGCAATTCGCTGCTCACCGAGGCGATTGCCACCGAAGAGAAGCTCGGCACGACGGCCGAGGATCTGCTCGCGCTGGCGGGGATGGATCGCGACCTGGCGGCGAAGCTGGCCGACGCGAATGTCTACACGCGTGACGATCTTGCCGAACTGGCGGTCGACGAACTCGTCGAGGCCACCGGCATCGACGAGGAGCGCGCGCGCCAGTTGATCGTCGCGGCGCGCGCGCACTGGTTCGAGGAGCCGGCCACGGCGTCCGGTGACGGCCAGGAGGGCGCGCGGGCGTAAGGGCGGGCGAAGGAAGGCCGCGCGGCGGCGAACCGCGCGCCGGGCCGGCGTCGGGCAGCAGCCGCGCGGGCATCATCGATCAGGTTTCGGGAAGGAAATACATGGCGAGTACGAACGTGGCGAAGTTTGCGGCGGAGCTGAAGATGCCGGCCGAGGCGTTGCTCGAGCAACTGCGGGCTGCCGGTCTCGGCAAGCAGTCGCCGGACGACGAGCTGACCGAGGTCGACAAGGAGCAGCTCCTGTCCGCGCTGCGTCGCGCGCACGGCTCGGAAGACGGATCGCGGCGCAAGATCACGCTCACGCGCAAGCAGACCTCCGAGATCAAGCAGGCCGACGCCACCGGCAAGGCGCGCACGATCCAGGTCGAGGTGCGCAAGAAGCGCGTCTTCGTCAAGCGCGGCCCGGGCGACGGCGCGCCGGTCGAGGTGCCGGCCGCCGAGCCGGTCGAGGTCGCGCCGCCGATGTCGGTGGTAGACGAAGAGCAGCAGCGACTGCGCGAGGCCGAGGAGCAGCGCCAGCGCGAATTGCTCGAGCGCCAGGCGGCCGAGCTGCGCGAGAAGCAGTTGCGCCTCGAGCAGGAGCGTGAGCGCGCAGCGCAGGCTGCTGCCGAAGCGCAGCGACGCGAGGAGGAAGCGCGCCGCGAGGCCGAGCGCACCGCCGGCGCGCACGCCGAGGAGGAATCGGCCGACGCTCGACGGCACGCCGAGGAAGAGGCGCGCGTTGCCGAAGAACAGGCGCGCGCGGCCGAGGAGCAGGCGCGCGTTGCCGCGGAAGCCGCGCGCCTGGCAGCCGAGGAAGCCGAGCAGCAGGCGCAGGCACGTCGCACCGTCGAGGCCGAGGTGGCCGAGATCAACCGGTTGATGAGCCTGCAGCGCCGCCCGCAGCCGAAGGCTGCCGAGGCGCCGCCGGCGCAGGCGCCGGCACAGCAACCGGTTGCCGCGAAGGGTGCGCAACCGGCGCAGGCGCCGTCGCAGCCGGGCGCGAAGGCGGGCGTGCGCGGCACGCTGCATCGACCGCCGGGTGGTCGTCCCGCCGCGGGCGCGCCCAGCGGCGATGCGGCGAAGAAGCATGTCAAGAGCGCGAAGCTCTCGTCCACGTGGTCCGACGAGGCCGGCAAGAAGCGCGGCATCAAGACGCGTGGCGATGCGCCCGACAGCGGCTGGCGCGGCGGGCCGCGGGGCGGCCGGCATCGCGGCGGCGAGCGGCACGAAGCCGGCGCGGGCGCGTCGTTCTCGAGCGAGCCGATCGTGCGCGAGGTGCACGTCCCCGAGACGATCACCGTGGCCGATCTTGCGCACAAGATGTCGGTGAAGGCCGCCGAGGTCATCAAGACGATGATGAAGCTCGGGCAGATGGTCACCATCAACCAGATGCTCGACCAGGACACGGCGATGATCGTCGTCGAGGAGATGGGCCACAAGGCGGTGGCCGCCAAGCTCGACGATCCGGAAGCGTTCCTCGTCGAGGACGCGGCGCAGGCCGACGCGGCCACCGAGCCGCGGCCGCCGGTCGTCACCGTCATGGGCCACGTCGACCACGGCAAGACGTCGCTGCTCGACTACATTCGCCGCACGAAGGTCGCCGCCGGCGAGGCGGGCGGCATCACGCAGCACATCGGCGCCTATCACGTCGATACCGCGGGCGGCGTCGTCACCTTCCTCGACACGCCGGGCCACGAGGCGTTCACGGCGATGCGTGCGCGCGGCACGAAGGCAACCGACATCGTCATCCTGGTCGTTGCCGCCGACGACGGCGTGATGCCGCAGACGATCGAGGCGATCAACCACGCGAAGGCGGCCGGCGTGCCGATCGTCGTCGCGGTCAACAAGATGGACAAGCCCGAGGCGAACCCCGATCGCGTCAAGCAGGAGTTGGTCGCGCAGCAGGTCGTCCCCGAGGAGTACGGCGGCGAAGTGCCGATCGTGCCGGTATCGGCAAAAACCGGCGCCGGCATCGATGCGCTGCTCGACAACGTGCTGCTGCAGGCCGAAGTGCTCGAGCTTCGCGCGGTGCACGAGGGCGCGGCCAAGGGGCTGGTCATCGAGGCGCGGCTCGACAAGGGTCGCGGCGCAGTGGCCACCGTGCTCGTGCAGTCGGGCACGCTCAAGCGCGGCGACATCGTGCTCGCCGGATCGTCGTTCGGGCGCGTTCGCGCGATGCTCGACGAGAACGGCAAGTCCGTCGCCGAGGCCGGACCTTCGATTCCGGTCGAGATCCAGGGCCTGCAGGAAGTTCCCGCTGCCGGCGAGGAAGTCATCGTGCTCGGCGACGAGCGCAAGGCACGCGAGATCGCCCTGTTCCGGCAGGGCAAGTTCCGCGACGTCAAGCTGGCCAAGCAGCAGGCGGCCAAGCTCGAGAACATCTTCGAGCAGATGTCCGGCGGCGAGGTCAAGACGCTGCCGCTCATCGTCAAGGCCGACGTGCAGGGTTCGCAGGAGGCGCTGTCGCACGCGCTGCTGAAGCTCTCCACCGACGAGGTGCGTGTGCAGATCGTGCACCAGGGGGTGGGCGGCATCAGCGAGAACGACGTCAACCTCGCCACCGCGTCCAAGGCGGTGATCATCGGCTTCGACGTGCGCGCCGACCAGCAGGCCAAGCGGCTGGCCGAGACGAACGGCATCGACATCCGCTACTACACGATCATCTACGACGCCGTGGACGACGTGAAGCAGGCGATGTCCGGGCTGCTGTCGCCCGAGCAGAAGGAAGAGGCGCTGGGCCTGGTCGAGATCCGGCAGATCTTCCGCGTGCCGAAGGTCGGAAACATCGCCGGCTGCATGGTGCTCGAGGGCGTGGTGCGTCGTGGCGCGAAGGTGCGCCTGCTGCGCGACCACACGGTCGTGTGGACCGGCGAGCTCGACTCGCTCAAGCGCTTCAAGGACGACGTTCGCGAGGTGCGCGAGGGCTTCGAGTGCGGTTTGTCGCTGAAGGGCTACGACGACATCCACGAGGGCGACCAGCTCGAAGTCTTCGAGATCAAGGAGGTCGCGCGCACGCTCTGAGCGTGCGCCGCGGCGAGCGATGGCGAGGCAACGTCCGGGCGGCAGCAGCCGCAGCGTGCGCGTGAGCGAGCAGGTGCATCACGAGCTCGCCGAGCTCGTGCGCGGCGAGCTGAAGGATCCGCGCGTCGGCATGGTCACGATCACCGGCGTGGAGCTCACGCCGGACTACGCCTACGCCACCGTGTACTTCAGTGTGCTGCCCGACGACGAGGCCACCGTGGCCGAAACGCTCGCCGGGCTGCGGCGCGCGGCCGGCTTCCTGCGCTCGCAGCTCGGGCGCCGCGTGCGCATCCATACGACGCCCGAACTGCGCTTCGTGCACGACCGTTCCACCGAGCACGGCATCGCGATGTCGAAGCTGATCGACGAAGCGAACCGCCGCCACGCCGAGGAGGACCAACCTCGGCTCACCGGGGACGACAACCGTCGGCTCGCCGGGGAAGACAGCCGTCGGCTCACCGGGGAAGACAACCGTCGGCTCGCCGACGGGGACGGTGCCACCCGGAAACCCCCGGACGCCGACTGATCGCACGGCGGCCACCGCGCCGCCGCTCCACCATGACGAAACGCATCCCGACGAAGCGTGATCCCGTCGACGGGATCCTGTTGCTCGACAAGCCCGTGGGCCTGAGCTCGAACGACGCGCTGGTGCGCGCGCGGCGGCTGCTCGAGGCGCGCAAGGCCGGGCACGGCGGCACGCTCGATCCGCTCGCCGGCGGGTTGTTGCCGCTGCTGTTCGGCGAGGCGACGAAGTTCGCGCTCGATTCGCTCGACGCCGACAAGACCTATGTCGCCGAACTGCGTCTGGGCGTCGCCACCGAGACCGGGGACGCCGAGGGCGCCGTGCTCGCAGAGTGCGATCCGGTGCGCGATGCGACGTCCTTCGCTTGCGCGGTCGCCGCCTTCGTCGGCGCGATCGACCAGGTTCCGCCGATGCACTCGGCGCTCAAGCGCGAAGGCCGTCCTCTCTACGAACTCGCCCGCGCCGGCATCGTCGTCGAGCGCGCGCCGCGGCGGGTGACGATCCATTCGATCGACGTGCTGCGTTTTGCGCCGCCGCACGCCGAACTGCGCATCCGGTGCAGCAAGGGAACGTACATCCGGTCGCTTGCCATCGACCTCGGCGAGCGGCTCGGCTGCGGCGCGCATCTGAGCGCGCTGCGCCGCGAGCGTGTGGGCGCACTCGACGTGGCCGACGCCGTCACGCTCGAGGCGCTCGAGGCGCTCGCGCTGCCCGAGCGCCGCGCCCGGCTGCTGCCCGCCGATGCGCTGCTGCTCGGCCTGCCGCGCGTCGATCTCGACCTTCCATCGGGCGCGCGCTTTCGCCACGGGCAGAAGCTGCGACTGGAAACCCCTTGCGTGGATGCGTCCAGCCGACGTGTTCGCGTCTACGGCGCCGGCAACGAACTGCTCGGCGTCGCTTTGCAACAGGGCAGCGAGCTGCAACCGCAGCGGCTCGTCGCCACACAGATGCCCGCGCCGCCAGCGGCCGGCACAGGAATCGAACGATGACCCTCGCCATCCGAAACATCGCGATCATTGCCCACGTCGACCACGGCAAGACGACGCTCGTCGACCAGCTGCTGCGCCAGTCGGGCACCTTCCGCAGCAACCAGCAGGTGGCCGAACGCGTCATGGACAGCGGCGACATCGAGCGCGAGCGTGGCATCACGATCCTCGCGAAGAACTGCGCCGTCGAGTACGAGGGAACGCGTATCAACATCGTCGACACGCCGGGGCACGCCGACTTCGGCGGCGAAGTCGAGCGCGCGCTGTCGATGGTCGACGGCGTGCTGCTGCTCGTCGACGCGGTCGAGGGGCCGATGCCGCAGACGCGCTTCGTCACCCGCAAGGCGCTCGCGTTGGGGCTGGAGCCGATTGTCGTCGTCAACAAGGTCGATCGCCCGGGCGCCCGCCCGCACCGCGTGGTCGACGAGACCTTCGACCTGTTCGACCAGCTCGGCGCCAGCGAGAAACAGCTCGACTTCCCGGTCGTCTACGCGTCGGCGATCAACGGCTTCGCGCTCGATCGGCTCGAAGACCTGCCGGCCGCGGGCGTGCGCTCGCCGCAGGAGGCGGCCGCCGCCGGGCTGTCGATGAAGCCGCTGTTCGAGGCGATCCTGCGCCAGGTGCCGGCGCGCAACGACGACCCCGAGGGGGCGCTGCAGTTCCAGATCTCCGCGCTCGACTGGTCGAGCTACGTGGGCAAGATCGGTATCGGCCGCATCGGTCGCGGCCGCGTGCGCACCGGGCAGAACGTGCTCGTGCTGCACGGCGATCCGCAGGCGGGCGGCGCCGAGCCGGTGTTCGCGCGCATCGGGCAGGTGCTGCGCTTTCACGGACTGGAGCGCATCGCGGTGCCCGAAGCCGAGGCGGGCGACATCGTCGCCATCACCGGCATCGACGCGATCGACATCGGCTCCACCGTCGCCGACCCGGAGACGCCCGAAGCACTGCCGACGTTGCAGGTCGATGAGCCCACGATGTCGATGGAGTTCCTGGTGAACGACTCGCCGCTGGCTGGTCGCGAGGGCCGCTTCGTGACCAGCCGCCAGATCCGCGAGCGGCTCGAGCGCGAGTTGAAGAGCAACGTTGCGTTGCGCGTCGAGTTCGGCGACGAGACCGACGCCTTCGTCGTCTCGGGGCGCGGCGAGCTGCACCTGACCATCCTGCTCGAGAACATGCGCCGCGAAGGCTACGAGCTGGCGGTATCGCGGCCGAAGCCGAAGCTGCGCATCGTCGACGGCGAACGCGAGGAGCCGTACGAGCGGCTGACAGCCGACGTGGAGGAGGCGCACCAGGGCGCGGTGATGGAGCTGCTCGGACGGCGCCGCGGCGAACTGCAGGCGATGCATCCCGACGGCGCGGGCCGGGTGCGGCTCGAATACCGCGTACCGGCGCGCGGGCTGATCGGCTTCCAGAACGAGTTCATGAACCTCACGCGCGGCACCGGGATCGCCGCGCACGTCTTCGACGCCTACGGCGAATGGGCCGGCGACATCGAGGATCGGCGCAACGGCGTGCTCGTTTCGCAGGACGACGGCGAGGCGGTCGCCTACGCGCTGTGGAAGCTGCAGGAGCGCGGGCGGATGTTCGTCGAACCCGGCGAGCGGCTTTACGAGGGAATGATCATCGGCATCCACTCGCGCGACAACGACCTCGTGGTCAATCCGGTGCGCGAGAAGAAACTCACCAACATCCGCGCGTCGGGCAAGGACGAGCACATCGCGCTCGTGCCGCCGATCCGGCTCACGCTCGAGAAGGCGGTCGAATTCATCGCCGACGACGAGTTGGTCGAGCTCACGCCCAAGAGCATCCGGCTGCGCAAGCGGCATCTGAAGGAGCACGAACGGCGGCGCGCGTCGCGCGCATCCGAGCTCGTCTAGTCGCGGGTGCGTCGCCGATACAACACTGACGCCGCGACGCGGTCGATCGACGCTTGTTTTTGTTGGCGACCCGTGCAAGACAAGTCATGCTTCGCTCCTGTGGAGATGACGCGTTTTCCCTCTGAAAACGCGCCGTTCGAAACGAACACCGCACTCATGGATCCAGGAGAACCGAGCATGGCCACTGCCAAGAAGGCTGCGAAGAAACCTGCTGCGAAGAAGGCGACGGCCAAGAAGCCGGCCGCCACGAAGACTGCGGCGAAGAAGGCTGCCCCGAAAAAGGCGGCTGTGAAGAAGGCGGCCCCGAAAAAGGCCGCCGTGAAGAAGACGGCGACCAAGGCCGTCGCGAAGAAGACGGCTGCGAAGAAAACCGCTCCGAAGACGGCGGCGAAGAAGACCGCCGCCAAGAAGCGCACGCCGAACGCCTCCTTCATGAAGGCGCTCACTCCCAGCGCCGCTCTCGCGTCGATCGTCGGCGACAAGCCGCTGCCGCGCACCGAGGTCGTCAAGCGGATGTGGGACTACATCAAGAAGGCGAACCTGCAGGACAGCGTCAACAAGCGGCTGATCAACGCCGATGCGAAGCTGCGCGAAGTGTTCGGCAAGGCGCAGGTCAACATGTTCGAGATGACCGCCCTCGTCGGCAAGCACCTGCGCGACACCACCGGATCGTCGACGCAGTCGCGCTGAGCGTTCCCGAACCGTTCCCGGTTCTCGAAAAAGGGCGGCCACGAGCCGCCCTTTTCGATTTCAGCGCGCCGCGGCGTCCGTGCCCGATCGCCGGTCTCCCGGTGAAGCGCTCAGCCGACTGCGCGATGCGCTGGCGGCTCGCCCCAGTACGCCGGATTCCCGTACGTATTCTTCAGCTGGTCGATGAAGGTGCGCACGCGCAGCGGCAGGTGCCGCCGCTGGGGAAAGACCGCGTGGATCGCGTTCGGCGGCGCGGCATAGTCGTCGAGCACGCTGTGCAGGCGGCCGCTGCGCAGGTCGTCGCCCACCTCCCACAGCGAACGCCAGGCCAGTCCGCGACCGGCGAGCGCCCAGTCATGCAGCACCGCGCCGTCGTTGCATTCGATGCTCGCCGGCACGCGCAGCGACACGACGCTGCCGTCGACGGTGAACTGCCAGCCACGCGCCTGGTTGCCGTAGCTGCCGAACGTCAGGCAATCGTGTTGCGCGAGGTCGTCGGGCGTGCGAGGTTCGCCGCGCCGCGCGAGATAGCCGGGGCTTGCGACGACGACGCGCCGGTTCTCGGCCAGGTGCACGCCGACCAGGCTCGAATCGTCGAGCGTGCCGATGCGCACCGCGACGTCGATGTTCTCGTTGACGATGTCGGTGATGCGGTCGGTTAGTTCGAGCGAGATCGACACCTCGGGGTGCGTCTCGAGGAAGGCGGGAACGAGCGGCGCAACGTGCACGCGGCCGAAGCCGGCCGGTGCGGTGACGCGCAGGTGCCCGCTCGCCTTCACGCCACCCAGCGACACCGATGCCTCGGCGTTGTGGAGGTCGCGCAGCAGGCGCTGGCAGTCCTCGAGAAACGCGCTGCCTTCGAAGGTGAGGGAGATGCGTCGCGTGGTGCGCACGAGCAGGCGAACGCCCAGGCGCGCCTCGAGCGCGTCGATGCGTCGCCCGATGACCGCAGGCGCCACCCCTTCGGCGCGTGCCGCGGCGCTCAGGCTGCCGCGGGCGGCAACCGAAACGAAGGTCTCGATCTGGCGAAAGCGGGCCATTGCAGGTGCGGAGGCAGGACAGATCCGGAGGCGAATCGGGTCTGCCCATTATTGCAAAAAAGTAAAAGGTGAACCGCTTCGCTTCGGGTTTTAACGAAGCTGCGCTGCGCCTATCCTTGCGCCATGGCCAAAACGCTACGCGCCGTCGCCTTCGATGCCTACGGCACTCTGTTCGACGTGCACTCGGTGGCTGCCCTTGCCGAGCAGCGCTTTCCGGGGCAGGGCGTGCGCCTGTCGAACCTGTGGCGCAGCAAGCAGCTCGAATACACCTGGCTGCGCACCCTGTCCGGTCGCTACTCGCCCTTCGACGCAGTAACCCGCGACGCGCTGCGCTTCTCGGCGCGCGCGCTCGGCCTGGCGCTCGATCGGGACGATGAAGAGCGCCTGATGGCGCAGTACGCCAGCCTGTCGTCCTTCCCCGAGAACGTCTCGGCGCTGCGCGCGCTGCGCGAACTCCGCGTGCCGCTGGCGATCCTGAGTAACGGAACGGCGGCGATGCTCGAGATCTCGGCGCGAAGCGCCGGGATGCACGATCTGTTCGACCGGATCCTGTCGGCAGACTCGGTGCGGCGCTACAAGACGCACCCCGACGTCTACGCGCTGGCGACCTGCGCCTTCGCGTGCGAGCCTGAATCGATCGTCTTCGTCTCATCCAACGGCTGGGACGTCGCTGCCGGCGCCTGGTTCGGTTTCGACGCATTCCGCGTCGACCGCTCGGGAGCGCCGCCCGAAGAACTCGATGCCGGACCGATCGCCACCGGCCACAGCCTCACCCACGTCGTCGATCACGTTCGCGCGCGCCTCGAGCGCGAGCGAAACCTCGCGCCCGCTTCTGCGGGAAACCGCGCGCCCGCGGGCAGCGGCAAGCGGCGCCGATCCTCATCCGCAACCGGAGCCTCGAAATGAACCAGAAAGCCTCTCTGAACCTGCCGCAAGGCGTCACCGTAGACGCGCCCGTCATCACCCCGGAATTCGCCGAGATCCTCTCGCACGACGCGCTCGCGCTCGTCGCGCAACTGCATCGGCAGTACGAGCCGCGCCGCCGGCAACTGCTGGCGGATCGGGTCGCGCGGGCCAAGCGCCTGGATGAGGGCGAGCGTCCGCACTTCCTGCCGCAGACGAGATCGGTGCGTGACGGCGACTGGACTATCGCGCCGATCCCCAAGGCGCTCGAGTGCCGGCGCGTCGAGATCACCGGCCCGGTCGAGGCGAAGATGGTCATCAACGCGTTCAATTCGGGCGCGGACAGCTACATGACCGACTTCGAGGATTCGAACGCACCGAACTGGACCAACCAGATCCAGGGCCAGGTCAACCTGCGCAAGGCGATCCGCCGCGAACTCGTGCTCGAGCAGGGCGGCAAGACCTACAAGCTCAACGACAAGATCGCCACGCTGCAGGTGCGCCCGCGCGGCTGGCACCTGGACGAGAAGCACGTGAAGGTGGACGGCCAGCGCGTCTCCGGCGGCATCTTCGACTTCGCCGTGTTCATGTTCCACAACGCCAAGGAGCAGGTCGCACGCGGAGCCGGGCCCTTCTTCTACCTGCCGAAGCTCGAGAGCCACCTCGAGGCGCGACTGTGGAACGACATCTTCGTCGCCACGCAGAAGGCGCTCGGCATCCCGCAGGGCACGATCAAGGCCACCGTGCTCATCGAGACGATCCTCGCCGCCTTCGAGATGGACGAGATCCTCTACGAACTGCGCGAGCACAGCGCAGGATTGAACGCCGGACGCTGGGACTACATCTTCTCGTGCATCAAGAAGTTCAAGGTCGACCGCGACTTCTGCCTGGCCGACCGCGCGAAGGTCACGATGACCTCGCCCTTCATGCGCGCCTACGCGCTGCTGCTGCTGAAGACCTGCCACAAGCGCAACGCGCCCGCCATCGGCGGCATGAGCGCCCTGATCCCGATCAAGAGCGACCCGGAGAAGAACGAGATCGCGATGTCCGGCATCCGCGCCGACAAGGCGCGCGACGCCACCGACGGCTACGACGGCGGCTGGGTCGCGCACCCGGGACTGGTCGACGTCGCGATGGAAGAGTTCGTGAAGGTGCTCGGCGACCGGCCGAACCAGATCGACCGCAAGCGCGACGACGTGCAGGTGAGCGCTGCAGACCTGTTGGACTTCCAGCCCGAGCAGCCGATCACCGAGACCGGCCTGCGGATGAACATCAACGTCGGCATCCACTACCTCGGTGCCTGGCTTGCCGGCAACGGCTGCGTACCGATCCACAACCTGATGGAGGACGCCGCCACCGCCGAAATCAGCCGCTCGCAGGTCTGGCAGTGGATCCGCTCGCCGAAGGGCAAGCTCGACGACGGGCGCAAGGTGACGCCCGAGCTGGTTCGCGAGTACATCCCGCAGGAGCTGGCGAAAGTGAAGCAGACCGTGGGCGGCGAAACCAGCACCTACGATCGCGCCGCGCAGATCTTCGAGCAGATGAGCACGCAGGAATCGTTCGCCGAGTTCCTCACGTTGCCGCTGTACGAGGAGATCGAATAGCCGTTGGGGGCACGCGGCGGGCCGGCAGGCCCGCCCCGTGCAGGCACCACCGCGTCATCGACCTGGAGGCCGCCAGACCATGGACCCGAACCTTCCCGAGCGCGTGAGCATCGTCGACATCCGCATGCCGTTCTGGTCGATGGTCGTGTTCCTCGTCAAGTTGTCGATCGCGTCGATTCCCGCGTTCCTCATCCTGTCGGCGCTTGGCGCTGCGGTGTTCGCGCTGCTCGGCTGGCTCGGCGCGCTTACGCGCACCTGGGTCTGACTGGACGGTTCACTGCGCACTCGCGCGGTATGCTTGCACCTCCTTGGGCGAGAGGGCGTCGTCAGACCGCCACGTAGCGTCCCGGTCGGTGGTTCACGGCGAGCGTCAGGTTCAGCGCGGTGACGCCCAGCAGCGAGAGGACGACGGTCCAGGGGCCGACCATGCCGAGCGACAGCAGCAGGATCAGCGCGTCGAGGCCGAGTTGCACCCAGCCGGCGCGCCAGCCGCGGCGCTCCTGCAGCCACAAGGCGAGAACGTTGAATCCGCCGAGGCTGCAACGATGGCGAAAGAGGATCAGCAGCCCGACGCCGATGAGCAGGCCGCCGGTGAGCGCGGCCCATGCTGGTTGCACCGTTTCGAAGGCGAGCCATCGTCGTTGCAGCGCGCTGATCGCCGAAACGAGCACTACGGCGAATCCGGTGCGCAGCGCGAAGGACGCGCCGAGCTTCATCCAGCCGAGTGCGAAGAACGGCAGGTTGATCAGCAGGAACACCGCGCCGAAAGGCACTCCGAGACCATAGGAAACCAGCAGCGCGAGACCGGCGGTGCCGCCGGTGACCAGTCGCGCCTGCTCGAAGAACGCGATGCCGAGCGCGATCAGGATCGCCGCCGACGCGAAGGCGACCGTGTCGTCGATCAGCGAGTGCCGTGCCGCGGGCAACGGGGGGGCGACGGGAGGACGACGGGCGAAACGCATCGCCCGCGATTCTGACACCGGCGCCGCTGTCGCGTTCGAGCCACGCGGCGTGGATATTCCACCCGACGCCGGCTGCGCGTCCTACCGTACCGCCTTTGCTCACACGATCGGGGGAGACGAGATGGCCGATACATGGTTGCAGTCGTTGCAGACGAGCAATGCACAGGAAGGGTTCGAGTTGGCGATCAAGCTTTCACGAATGGGCGTGAAATACACGCAACCGTCCGACGAGGTGCGTGCGCGGCTGCGCCCGGAATACGACCAGAACGCCGACAGCCTGATCGCTTCGTCGCAGGTCATCGCCGTCCACTTCCAGACGATCGCTGCGGCGAACGGCTACTGGAAGCACTGAAGAACAACGCCCGCAGGTAGCGAGGCTCGTGCGCCGTTCGCCCCGCGTCGATCCCGCGGAGATCGAGTTCACCGCGATCCGCGCGCAGGGCGCCGGCGGCCAGAACGTCAACAAGGTCTCCAATGCGGTGCAGCTGCGCTACGACGTGGCGCGCTCGTCGCTGCCTGCCGACGTGAAGGAGCGGCTGCTCGCGCTCGACGATCGGCGCATCAGCACCGAGGGCGTGGTCGTCGTGAAGGCGCAGCGGTTTCGCAGCCTGGAGAAGAATCGCGAAGACGCGATCGCGCGGCTGCAGGCGATCGTCGATGCGGCTGCGCATGCGCCGAAGGCGCGCGTCGCCACGCGGCCGACGGTCGCCTCGCGCGCGCGTCGCCTCGACGAGAAGACGCATCGCGGCCGGATCAAGTCGCTGCGGCGCACGCCCGACTCGTCGTAGACTGGATCGCTCGGTGAGCGCCGCCATTTGATACCCTGTTCGGTCAACCGGAGGTATGCCGTTGGCCAAGCCCAATTACGCTTTCCAGAAGAGACAGCGCGAGCTCGCGAAGAAGCAGAAGAAGGAGGAAAAGCGCCTGCGCAAGACCGACTCGCCGCCCGAGCACGACGCGGGCGCCGTTGCCGACGACGGCGCTGGCGCAGCGATGCCGGCGCCGACCGAGCAGCCGGCGGCGGCCGGCGGCGAATCGAAGGGCTAGCTGGCGCGTCGGCGCGTCAGCGCGGCACCGGCGCCCTCAGCAACTCGTCGATCTCGCGCAGCACTTCGAGGTCGCCGCGCCGATCGAAGCGCAGCGGAAGACCGCTCCACCCCCAGGTTGCCGATCCGCTGAGCCGATAGCTCCATTGCGCCGGTTCGGCGCTGCGCAGGCTGCGCAGCAGCCGTAGCAGGCGCGCGGTGGGCACCGTGAACTGCACCGGAATCGTTCGAACGCCGAACGCCGGCAGCGTCACCTCGCGATCGAGCACCTTGCCGTCGGCGAAGGGCCGATCGAGCAACTCGAGCGCGAAATCCACGTTCCGCAACGGGATCGCGACGTCGTTCGGATTGTCGGTTTCGACCGCGAGCAGGAAGCGGATCTCGTTCAATCCGAGTTCCTCGACGCGGAAATCGGCGAAGGCCAGGCGCGGCGGCTTCAGGTCGGCCGGCGGCAGCGCGTTGCAGCCGGCGAGCAGCCCTGCTGCCCCCGCCGCCGCCAGGTACGTGCGTCGGTGCGGATTCACAGCGTCGACAACCGCGCCAGCGCGCGCTCGAGCGTGGCGTCGGTCTTCGCGAAGCAGAAGCGCACGACGCGGTTCTCGACGCCCTGCTCGTAGAACGCCGACAGCGGAATCGCGGCGACGCCCACCTCGGTGGTCAGCCACTTCGCGAAATCGGCTTCGCGAAGATCGGAAATCGCGCCGTAGTCGACCAGCTGGAAGAAGGTTCCCTCGCAGTCGAGCAGCCGGAAGCGCGTGCGCGCGAGGCCCTCGCGGAACAGGTCGCGCTTGCGCTGATAGAACGCGGCGACGTCGCGCCACGCCTCGCGCTCTGCCATGTAGCGCGCGATGCCGTGCTGCGTGGGCGCGTGCGCGGTGAACACGTTGAACTGGTGCACCTTGCGGAACTCGGCGGACAGCGGCGCCGGCGCCGCGCAGTAGCCCAGCTTCCAGCCGGTGACGTGGAAGGTCTTGCCGAACGACGAGACGACGAAGCTGCGCGCGGCGAGCTCGGGATAGCGACTCACCGACTCGTGCGGCTCGCCGTCGAAGACCATGTGCTCGTAGACCTCGTCGGAGATCACGATCAGGTCGTTGGCGCAAGCGATCGACGCCAGCTCGCGCAGGTCGGATGCGCGCAGGATCGTGCCGGTGGGGTTGTGCGGCGAGTTCACGAGGATCGCGCGCGTGCGCGAGGTGCACGCCGCGCGCACCGCCGCCCAGTCGATGCGGAAATCGGCGCGCATCGGCACGGCGACCGCCGTGCCGCCGGCCAGCTCGATCGACGGCACGTAGCTGTCGTAGACCGGCTCGATGACGATGACCTCGTCGCCGGCGCGCACGACCGCGAGCACCGCGGTGAAGATCGCCTGCGTGGCGCCGGCGGTCACGGTGATCTCGTCGCGCGGATCGTAGCGATGCCCGTGCACCGCCTCGATCTTCGCGGCGATGCGCTCGCGCAGCGCGGCAACGCCTGCCATCGGCGGGTACTGGTTGTGCCCGGCGCGCATCGCGTCGGCCACCGCGTCGACGAGCGCGGGGTCGCAGTCGAAGTCCGGAAAACCCTGGCCGAGGTTCACCGCGTCGTGCTCGACGGCGAGCGACGACATCACGGTGAAGATCGTCGTGCCCACCTTCGGCAGCTTGGTGGCGAGGCGGGGAGCGGCGGGGCCTGCGAATGCGTTCATGTCGGAAACGTTGGGCGGGTCGCCGACGATTATAAGGAGCGATGCGGGTCGCCCCGGAGGGCCGCGCGCGCGGTCGAGCGCCTTCGCTTTCGTGCCATCATCGCGTGCCATGCTGATCGTCCTGTCTCCCGCCAAGCGGCTCGACTTCGAGTCGGCGCCGCACATCGTGGCGCACACGCAGCCGCGCTTCCTGTCGCAGGCGCGCCCGCTCGTCGGGTTGCTGAAGAAGATGGATACGCGCGAGCTCGCTTCGCTGATGTCGATCAGCGACCCGCTGGCTGCGCTGAACGCCGCCCGCTTCGGTCAGTGGAAGCCGCCGTTCACGTCGCGCAACGCGCGGCAGGCGGTGCTCGCCTTCGCTGGTGACGTCTACGAGGGGCTCGACGCATCCAGCCTCGACGAATCCGATCTCGGCTGGGCGCAGGAACACGTGCGCATCCTCTCGGGGCTGTACGGCGTTCTGCGCCCGCTCGATTTGATCCAGGCGTACCGGCTCGAGATGGGGACGCGGCTGCGCAATCCGAAGGGAGACGATCTCTATTCGTATTGGGGCGAGCGGCTGTCGAAGGCGATCGACGAGGAACTCGCGTCGCACCGGGTGCCGGTGCTGGTGAACCTGGCGTCGGCCGAATATTTCAAGGCCCTTACCGGACTGCGCTCGCGCGTCGTGCAGCCGGTGTTTCAGCAGCGCCGCCCCGACGGCTGGAAGGTGGTGGCGTTTCCCGCCAAGCGGGCGCGGGGCGCGATGACGCGCTACGCGATCGAGCGGCGCATCGACGATCCGGTGAAATTGCAGGGATTCGATGCGGACGGCTACCGCTTCGACTCGCGTGCCTCGACCGAATCGATCTGGGTGTTCCGCCGCGGCTGATTGCGGTCAGACGATCGTCGGCTCGGGTTCGAGCCGCACGCCGAAACGGTCGCGCACCGATTCGGCGATGCGCGTGGCCAACGCAGCGATCTGCGCGCCGCTCGCCGAGCCGTGGTTCACCAGCACCAGCGCGTGCCGCTCGTGTACGCCTGCGTCGCCTTCGCGATGGCCCTTCCAGCCGCAGCGTTCGATCAGCCAGGCGGCGGACAGCTTGACCGCGGGCCTGCCGTCCGTCGATCCTCGCGCAGCGCCGCCGGCCTCGGAAGGCGCGACCGGGAAGCGCGGCATGCCCGGTTCGCGCGCCGCGAGCGCGTCGGCCGCGGCTTCGTCGACGATCGGATTGCGAAAGAAGCTGCCGGCATTGCCGAGCACCGCCGGATCGGGCAGTTTGCGGCGGCGGATCGCGCACACCGCGCGCGCCACGTCGGGCGCGCCCGGTCGCTCGATAGCCTGCGCTCGCAGTTCTTCGCGGATTTCGCCGTAGTCCAGGTGCAACGGCGCGTCGCGCGCGAGGCGAAAGCGCACGGCGATGATCGCCCAGCCGCGCCCTTCGTCGTGACGGAACACGCTGTCGCGATAGGCGAAACGGCATTCGGCGGCGTCGAAGCGTCTGCTCGTGCCGTCACGCAGCGAGACCGCATCGAGCGAATCGAATCGCTCGCGCATCTCCACGCCGTAGGCGCCGATGTTCTGGATCGGACTCGCGCCGACCGTGCCGGGGATCAGCGACAGGTTCTCGAGCCCGACGAGCCCCTGCGCGAGCGTCCACTGGACGAAGTCGTGCCAGCGCTCGCCGGCGCCGGCTTCGACGAGGACGCCGCGTGCGTCGTCGGCGAGCAGCCGGCGGCCGGGCACCGCGATGCGCACCACCGGCATCGGCGGATCGCGCGTGAACAGGATGTTGCTGCCGCCGCCGAGGACGAGCGGCGCCGGGCCGTCCCGCAAGTCTTCGACGAGCGCGGCCAGCTCGCCGGCGTCGCGCACCTCGACCAGGCGCGCCGCGCGCGCCTCGACGCCGAAGCTGTTCAGCGCACGCAGCGACACGCCGGTGCGCTCGATCGCCGCCATCGTGAGGTGGAACAGGCCCTAGCTCGGCCGGTAGGCGAGCCGCACGTAGATCGGCGCGAAGGCCTCGGCCTGCGTGATCTCGATCAGCGACTCGCGCGCAAGCTCGAGCAGCGCGATGAACGTGACGACGACGACCGGCACGCCGCGCGATGTGTCGAACAGCTCGTCGAATTCGGCGAAGCGCCGGTCCTGCAGCTTGCGCAGCACGACCGTCATGTATTCGCGCACCGACAGCTCCTCGCGCGTGATGCGGTGGTGCTGCACCAGGCGCGCGCGCCGCAGGATGTCGGCCCAGGCGCTGCGCAGGTCGTTGGCGTTGACGTCGGGCAGGCGCGTGGTCGTCGCCTGTTCGATCCAGACGTTGGCGGCGAGGAAGTCGCGGCCCAGCTGCGGCAGCCGGTCGATCTCTTCCGCGCCGAGCTTGATCCGTTCGTATTCGATGAGTCGGCGCGCCAGCTCGGCGCGCGGGTCCTCGACATCCTCGCCACTATCGGCCTTCTTCACCGGCAGCAGCATCCGCGACTTGATCGAGATCAGCAGCGCGGCCATCAGCAGGTATTCCGCGGCGAGCTCGAGGTTGTGGCTGCGGATCTCGTCGATGTAGGCGAGGTACTGGCGCGTCACCTCGGCCATCGGGATGTCGAAGATGTCGAAGTTCTGCCGACGGATCAGGTACAGCAGCACATCCAGCGGCCCCTCGAAGGCGTCGAGGAACACCTCGAGCGCATCGGGCGGGATGTAGAGGTCCTGCGGCAGCCGCAGCATCGGCTCGCCGTACAGCCGCGCAAAGACCTTCAACTCCAGTTGCTCCGGTGCGTCGGGCGTGGAATCGACGTCGGCGGCGTCGGGCGGCGCATCGAGCTGCGCCCCGGCGGACAGCGCGCTCAAGTGTAGTCTTTCGGGTAGTACACGTACGAGGATCTCGGCACGCGCGACTCCCGGTGGCGCTGCATCGTTTCGAGATCCTGGGGGCGATCCCAGAGCAGGGCGCGACCTTCGCGCTGGCCGGGCTCCAGGTGCGGGCGTTCCCGCTTGAGCTGTTCCAGGAAGCGCGTGATTTCGGACTTGTACATGGCGGCTTGGCTCCAACCCGAAGTGTAAGCGATCGCCGAACCCGCCAACGGGGCTGCCGCGAGTCTTCGGCGATACTCGCCGCTCGAGTGGAGGAAGCCGATGAGACGGACGTTATGGACCGGCTGGTTGTGCGCGCTGCTGGCCTTCGTGGGCGGCTGCGACTACTTCGCGCAGAAGGAGTTGCAGCCCGGCGTGTCCACCGCCGACGACGTGCGGCGGCTGATGGGCACGCCGGTGATGATCTGGGAGGAGGACGACGGCAGCCAGGTGCTCGAGTTCTCCCGCGGCCCGGAGGGCAGCGAAACCTGGATGGTCGAGATCGGTTCGGACGGCCGCTACCGCGGCATGACCGATGCGCGCTCCGCCGCGCAGCTCGAGCGCGTGCGCGCCGGAATGAGCCGCGACGACCTGCGCCGCCTGCTCGGCAAGCCCGACGAGGAGGAGCGTTTCCCCGCGCGCAACGAAACGATCTGGACCTGGCGCGTGAAGACGGCCACCGGCCACGACACCGAGATGTTCCACGTGCACCTGTCGCCGGAAGGGCGCGTGTTGCGCACGAGCCGTACGCCGGATCCGAAGCGGATCAACGCGGGCGGGTGAGCGGCGCTGTCAGCTGATTTTCATTCCCGGCTGCGCGCCGTCGTCCGCATCGAGCAGGAAGAGCGCGGCGGCTTGTTGCGGATCGTCGGACGACGCCGAGAGCACCATTCCTTCGGAGACGCCGAATTTCATCTTGCGCGGCGCGAGGTTGGCGACGACGACCGTGAGCCTTCCGACGAGCGCCGCCGGTTCGTACGCGGCGCGGATGCCCGAGAACACCGTGCGCGTGCGCCCCTCGCCGAGGTCGAGCTCGAGGCGCAGCAGCTTCTTCGAGCCCTCCACGGCCTGCGCATCGACGACGCGCGCGATGCGAAGGTCGATGCGCGAGAAGTCGTCGATCGAAACGATGCCCGGCGTGGCCGGATCGCTTGCCGCCGACGCCGGTGCCGCCGGTCCCGTTACCGGTGCTGCGCCGCTCTGGGTGTTCGCCCCTTTCTCGGGCGCCTTCGCGCCCGCCGTCGTCGAGGCTGCGGCGTCCGGTTTCACGGAGTCGGCCGGCGGCTCGAACAGGGCGTCGAGTTGCTTCGCCTCGACGCGCTTCATCAGGTGCGCGTAGCGGCCGATCGAGCGCACGGGCGACGTGGTGCCTTCGTCCACGCCGAGGTCTTCCCAGCGCAGCGGCGGCGTGCCGAACAACTGCGCGACCTTCGCCGCCGTTGCCGGCAGCATCGGCGCGAGCAGCACGGTGAGCCGGTGAAACGCGATCAGGCAGCGCGAACAGACGCGATGCAGCGCATCGCGCTGCGCCGGGTCCTTCGCCATCTCCCACGGCTTGTTCGCGTCGAAGTACTGGTTGATCTCGTCGGCGTAGGCCATCGTCAGCCGCGCTACCGCGCCGAACTCGCGCTCCTCGTAGGCGTCGGCCACCTGCGCGGCGAGCCGCGCGACGCGCTCGCGTTGCGCTGCGTCCTCGGCCTCGTCGGCGGGCAGCACGCGTGCGTCGAACTGCCGCGCGACGAAGCCCGACGCGCGGCTGGCGATGTTCACGTACTTGCCGATCAGGTCGGCGTTCACGCGTGCGAGGAAGTCGTCGGGATCGAAGTCGACGTCCTGCACGTGCGAATTGAGCTTGGCCGCGATGTAATAGCGCAGCCACTCGGGATCCATGCCGATTTCGAGATAGCGCAACGGCGAGATTCCGGTGCCGCGGCTCTTGCTCATCTTCGCGCCGCTCACGGTGATGAAGCCGTGGACGTTCACGCGGTCGGGCGTCTTGCGGTGCGCGAAGTGCAGCATCGCCGGCCAGAACAGCACGTGGAAATAGATGATGTCCTTGCCGATGAAGTGAACCTGCTCGGTGGCGGGATCGGCGAGCAGCGCTTCGAAGTCGATGCCGCGCTCCTGGCAAAGCGCCTTCAGCGACGCCAGGTAGCCGATCGGCGCATCGAGCCAGACGTAGAAGTACTTGCCGGGCGCATCGGGGATCTCGATGCCGAAGTAGGGGGCGTCGCGCGAGATGTCCCAGTCGGCGAGACTGCCGCCTTCGCTCGCGTCGGCGCCGAGCCACTCGCGCGCCTTGGCGAGCACCTCGGGCTGCAATCGCGGCTCGCCCCAGCGGTCCTTCTCGCGCGTCCATTCGCGCAGGAACGTTACACAACGAGGATCCGAGAGGCGGAAAAAGTAATGTTCTGAAACGCGCAGTTCGGGCGTCGCGCCGGTGAGCGTGGAGAACGGGTTTTTCAATTCGGTGGCCGCGTAGACCGAACTGCAGTTCTCGCAGGCGTCGCCGTACTGATCGGGCGCGCCGCAACTCGGGCACTCGCCCTTGATGTAGCGGTCGGGCAGGAACATGCCCTTGACCGGATCGAAGAACTGCTCGACCGGGCGCACGTCGATGAAGCCGCCGTCCCGCAGCGCGAGGTAGATCGACTGCGACAGCGCGACGTTCTCCGGCGAGTCGGTGCTGTGCCAGTGGTCGAATCCGATGTGGAAGCCGTCGAGGTACTGCCGGCGCCCGGCGGCGATGCGCTCGACGAAGGCCTGCGGCGTGACGCCTTCCTTCTCGGCCGCGATCATGATCGGCGCGCCGTGCGCGTCGTCGGCGCCGACGAAGTGCACGGTGTGTCCGCGCATGCGCTGGAAGCGCACCCAGATGTCGGCCTGGATGTACTCCATGATGTGGCCGATGTGGAAAGGGCCGTTCGCGTACGGCAGTGCCGTCGTGACGAAAAGAGTGCGCGCGCTCATCGACGGATCTTAGCAAAGGGGTACGCGGCATCCGGGGCGGCCGCGCTGCGCTGCCTGCTAGACTTCTCCCATCCCATTCCCGCTTTCCGGATCCCCCATGGGCGTGACCACCGAACAGGTCGAGTTGGCGCTGTCGCGCGTCGTCGATCCCAACACGCAGAAGAGCCTCGTCGAATCGGGCGCCGCGCGAAACGTGCGCGTCGATGGGGGCGAGGTGTCGGTCGACGTCGTGCTCGGCTACCCCGCGAAATCCCAGATCGAGTCGATCCGGCGCCAGACGATCGCGGCGCTGCGCGCGTTGCCCGGCATCGGCAACGTGTCCGCCAACGTCTACCAGAAGATCGAGGCGCATGCCGTGCAGCGCGGCGTGAAGACGCTGCCCGGCGTGAAGAACATCGTCGCGATCGCTTCGGGCAAGGGCGGCGTCGGCAAGAGCACCACCGCGGTGAACATCGCGCTGGCGCTGTCGGCCGAGGGGGCCAGCGTCGGCATGCTCGACGCCGACATCTACGGGCCTTCGCAGCCGACGATGCTCGGCATCACCGGGCGCCCCGAGTCGAAGGACGGCAAGTCGCTCGAGCCGATGGAAGGGCACGGCATCCAGGCCAGCTCGATCGGCTTCATGATCGACCTCGACACGCCGATGGTCTGGCGCGGCCCGATGGTCACGCAGGCGCTCGAGCAGTTGCTGCGCGAGACGAACTGGCGCGAGCTCGACTACCTCGTCGTCGACATGCCCCCGGGTACCGGCGACATCCACCTGACGCTCGCGCAGAAGATCCCGGTCACCGGCGCAGTCATCGTCACCACGCCGCAGGATATCGCGCTGATCGACGCGAAGAAGGGCCTGAAGATGTTCGAGAAGGTCGGCATTCCGATCCTCGGCATCATCGAGAACATGGCGATGCACCGCTGCTCGAACTGCGGCCACGTCGAGCACATCTTCGGCGAGGGCGGCGGTGAGCGCATGTCGAAGGAATACGACGTCGAGTATCTCGGCGGGCTGCCGCTCGACATCCGCATCCGCGAGCAGGCCGACTCGGGCAAGCCGACCGTCGTTGCCGACCCGAACGGGCCGGTGGCGCAGAGCTATCGAGCGATCGCGCGTCGTATCGCGGTGAGAATCGCCGAGAAAGCGCAGGACCTGAGCGGCAAGGTGCCGGAGATCGTCTTCCAGGACACCTGAGGCGCTGCGTCCTCAGCGGTACCAGGGCAGCGCCGTGCGCGGGGAAAGCACCTCGCCGGCACCCGAAGCGGAATAGCCGGGCAGCGTGGCGATCCGCTCACGCCATCCTTCGGACGAAAGCAGCGCCACCAGCTCGCGCGCGGCCGGCGTCTCGAGACTCGCGCGGTCGCAGACGAGGAAGTAGTCCTCGACGACGAGCGGCACGAAATCGATGCTCTTGCCCGCGGCGGCGGCCTGGATGCCGAAGCCCGCGTCCGCAGCCCCCGCGGCCACCGCCGCGGCAACCGCCAGATGATTCGCTTCCTCATGGCGATAGCCCGCGATCGAATCGGCGGCGATGCCGCTTCGCTCGAGCAGCTCGTCGAGCAGTACGCGCGTGCCGGTCGTGGGCGCGCGGTTCACGAAGCGCACTCGCAGCAGGTCATCGAGCCCGCCGATGCGCAACGGATTGCCGCGCGCGACGAACAGCCCCTGCGTGCGGCGTGCGACGCGCAACATCGCGTGCCGACGTGGCCTGAGCAGCGGGGAGAAGGTGCGCTGGACGTGAGAGCCGCGCGCAGCCAGATCCGGGCGTGACAGCGGCAGGTGGATTCCGGCGAAGGCGCAGCGCCCGGCGTTCAGCTCCTGCAGCGCGGCGAGGCTGCCTTCGAAGCGCAGATCGAGCAGCAGCTCGCGATCCTGGCACAGGCGCTTGAGCAGCGGCAGCGACAGGTCGTGGCTCGCCACGCAGCGCGTGATCCGCACGTTGTCGTTGAAGGCGCTCGACAGTTCGCGGCCGATATCAGCCGCGAGATTCTCGATCTCGGGAGCCAGGCGCGCTCGGATGCGCGTCTCGGCCCACAGCAGCTTCTCGGCGAACTCGGTGAGCCGCGCCGCTCGTCCCTTGTCCCAGTGCACCAGCGCCCGGCCCAGTCGCTCTTCCTGTTCCTTGAGGTAGCCCCAGAGGTAGCGGTACGACAGCCCCAGAGAGCGCGCAGCGGCAGCGATCGAACCTTCGTGGCGCACCGCGCCGAGCACGTCGAAGAACGTGTTGCGGAGATGCGCCGCCGGTTCGCGCGAGAACTCGTACCGGAACTCGACGCCGACGATTCCCGAGGACTTATGCATGGAGCTACATATCGATGCGTGGCAGGGGCGCGCCTATTCTGGCAGACACCCTGAAACGGAGGTTTTCTTCGATGCCGTTTTTGTCGCTGCTCCGCGCTCCCTGGCTCGCCGCGCTGTCGTTCGCCGCCTGTTCGATCGTCGCCCCCGGCGTTGCTGACGCCCAGCCGGTGCTGCTGCACGCCGCCGGAAGCCTGCGCGCCGCGCTGGACGAAGCGGCCGGCGAGTTCGAACGGCGCGAGCAGGTGAAGGTCGATCGCGCCTACGGCGCCTCCGGACTGCTGCGCGATCGCATCGCCAAGGGCGAGGCGGCGCAGGTGTTCGCTTCGGCCAACGTCGAGCACCCGCAGGCACTCGCGCAGGCGGGCAAGGCCGTCGCCCCCCTCGTCTTCGCGCGCAACGTGCTGTGCGCGATCACGCGCAGCGACGTCGGCGTGCGTTCCGACAATCTGCTCGAGCGCATGCTCGATCCGTCGCTGAAGCTGGGAATTTCCACGCCGAAGGCCGATCCGTCGGGCGACTATGCCTTCGAATTGTTCGGGCGCGCCGACGCCGTACGTGCCGGCGCGCGCGCCGCGCTCGAATCGAAGGCGCTGCAGCTCACCGGCGGGCCGAACTCGCCGCCTCCCCCCAAGGACCGCAGCGTCTACGGCGATCTCGTCGCCACGCAGAAGGCCGACGTCTTCCTCACGTACTGCACCAACGCGTTGCTTGCGCAGCGCGACTTTCCGCAGCTCGTTTCGGTCGCGATCCCGCCCGAGCTCGCCGTCGGCGCCGACTACGGCCTCACGGTGATGCGCGGCGCGCCCGAGCCGGCGTGGCGTTTCGCGTGGTTTATCCTGTCCGCCGATGGCCAGGCGATCCTCGCGAAGCACGGCTTCGGTCCTCCCCGATGACACTTTCGTGCAGCGGCGTCGCCTGCTCGGTGTGTTGCCGGGCGCGGCGCTCGCCGCCGCCGTCGCGCCGCGCGCCGCGCTCGCGGCCCGCACGCTGATCGACGACGCGCAGCGCGCGGTCGTCCTCGAGTCGACGCCTGCACGCGTCTTCCCCGCCGGGCCGCCGGCCTCCGTCTTCGTCTACTGCATCGCGCCGGGGAAACTGCTCGGATGGCCGCGCCGCGTGCGCGACGACGAAGCCGCCTTCCTGCTGCCCGAAACGGCCAGGCTGCCCGAACTCGGGCGGCTCACCGGCCGCGGCTCCACGGCGGCGTTCGAGACCGTCCTCGCGCTGCGCACGGAGCTCGTCGCCGACGTCGGCTCGACGGCGCCCACCTATGCGGCGTTGGCCGACCAGGTGCAGCGGCAAACCGGCGTGCCCTACGTCCTGTACGACGGATCCTTCGACCGCACCGAGGAGACGATCCGCCGGCTTGCCGACGCATTGGGAGAGACGGCGCGCGGCGAATCGCTCGCGCGCGGCGTGCGCGCGATCCTTGATTCGGCAGCCGGGTTGCGCGCTCGGCTGGCGCCCGGCGAGCGGCCTCGCGTGTACTTTGCGCGCGGGCCCGACGGATTGGCGACCGCCGCCGCAGGCGGCCTGAACGCCGAAGTGCTCGACGAAGTCGGCGCAGTGAACGTCGCGCAGGTGGAAGCGCCGAACCTCGCGCGCGTCTCCTTCGAGCAATTGCTGTCGTGGCGGCCCGACTGGATCCTCGCCAGCGACGAGAGCTTCTTTCACGGTGCGCGCGCGCACCCGGTGTGGTCGCGCCTCGAAGCGGTGCGCGCCGGTCGCGTACTGCTCGTTCCTCGCCTTCCGTTCGGCTGGTTCGATGCGCCGCCGGCGCTGAACCGCGTCGTCGGCATCGTCTGGCTGTCGGCGGCTTTCCATCCGCGGCTCGCAGGCTATCGGCTCGACGAGCGCATCGCCGAGGTCTTCGAGTGGCTGTATCACCGGCGCCCGTCGCTCGCGCAGGTGCGGCAACTGGTCGGCGGACCGCGATGATCGCGACCGCCTCGCCATCGCCGCGCGCAGGCCGACTGGGCTGGCTCTCGGTGCTTGTCCTGCTCTTGGTGGCGCTCGTCGCGACGACGCTGTACGCGCTGGGCAGCGGCCGCTTCGAGCTGCCGCTCGTCGAAGTGTTGCGCATGCTCGCCGGCCGTTCGCCCGCGGGCGACGCCGCTTCGGTGCCGCTGGCCGAAACCGTGCTGTGGCAGGTGCGCGGGCCGCGGGTTCTCGCGTCGATGACCGTGGGCGCCGCGCTTGCGGCCTCGGGCGTCGCGCTGCAGTCGGTGTTCCGCAACCCGCTCGCCGCGCCGGACCTGCTCGGCGTCTCGGCCGGCGCTGCACTCGGCGCAGTCGCCGGAATCTTCCTCGGATGGAGTGTGGTCGCCATCCAGGGCGCAGCCTTCGTCGGCGGACTCGTTGCGGTGTCGATCGTCTACGCGGTGGGAACGCTGCTTCCGTTGCGCGATCGCACGCTCAGCCTCGTACTCGCCGGCATCGCGATCGGCAGCGTGCTCGGCGCGCTGATCGCGCTGGTGAAGACGCTCGCCGATCCGTACACGCAACTGCCTGCGATCGTCTTCTGGCTGCTCGGCAGCTTCGCGTCGGTCACCGCCGCCGATCTTGCGCTGCTCGTCGTTTTCGCCGTGATCGGCGCCGCTCCGCTCGTCGTGATGCGCTGGCGCGCCGATGCGCTCGCGCTGTCGGACGACGAGATCCACGCGCTCGGCGTGCGGCTGCCGGCGCTGCGACTCGTGCTCGTCGTCGGCGCCACGCTCGCCACCAGTGCCACGGTGGCGGCGGCCGGCGTCATCGGCTGGATCGGGCTCGTCGTACCGCACGCAGCGCGCCTGCTCGTCGGCGCATCGTTCGCGCGCGTGCTGCCGGTATCGATGTTGCTCGGCGCCTGGCTGATGCTGGTCATCGACACGATCGGGCGCAGCCTGGGCGCCTCGGAGGTGCCGCCCGGCGTGCTCACCGCGCTGGTCGGCGCGCCGGTGCTGTTCGCGCTGATGCTCGCGCGCGCCCGCAATGAGTGAGTTGCTGCGCACCGTCGCGCTCGCCTTCGGATACCAGCGGCGCGCGCTCACCCGTCCGATCGACCTTGCGTTGCACGGCGGAGAGATCGTCGTCGTGCTCGGGCCGAACGGCTCGGGCAAGAGCACGCTGTTCCGAACCTTGCTCGGCATCGTTGCGCCGGTGGCCGGCGAAGTGCACTGGGCCGGCCGTCCTCTCGCGCAGCATTCGCCGCGCGAGCTCGCCGAGTGCGTCGCCTGGGTGCCGCAGTCACCGGGCGCCGCCTTCGAATTCACCGTCGAGCAGTATGTGATGCTGGGCCGCCTCGGTCGGCTGGCCGCCGGCGCATCGCCGCGGCGCACCGATCGTGCTGCGGTGGCGCGCGCGATCGAACGGCTCGGGCTCGAGGACTTCCGCACGCGCCCGCTGTCGCGGATGTCGGGCGGCGAGCGCCAGCTTGCCGCGGTGGCGCGCGCGCTCGCCCAGGAGGCCTCGACGCTCGTGCTCGACGAGCCGACGACGAGTCTCGATTTCGGCAACCAGGGACGCGTGCTCGACGTCGTCGCATCGCTCGCCGACGACGGACTGGGCATCGTCTACTCCACGCACGACCCGAACCACGCCCGGCGCGCCGGCACGCGCGCGCTCGTCTACCTGCCGGACGGGGAGGTCGCGTTCGGCGCCGTAGACGAGCTCGTCGAGCCGGCGACGCTTTCGCGCGTGTACGGCGTGCCGGTCGACGGCGCGCGCACGGCGGAAGGGCGCCTCGTGCTAGCGATCGCCCCGGCGCTCGGCAACCGAATCAGTCGCTGACTGCGCAGGCGTCGCTTTCCTGCGGCGCCTTCTTCTGCGTGGGCGCGACGCCGTTCTTCACCGAGACGATCTCGGCGAGGATCGCCACTGCGATCTCCGCCGGCGTGCGGCTGCCGATATGCAGCCCGATCGGGCCGTGCAGCCGCGCGATCTCGTCGGCCGTGAGGTCGAACATCGCGAGCCTTTGGCGACGACGCACGGTATTGCTGCGCGAGCCGAGCGCTCCGATGTAGAACGCCGGTGACTTCAACGCTTCGAGCAGCGCAAGGTCGTCGAGCTTCGGATCGTGCGTGAGCGCGACGATCGCCGTATTCGCGTCCGGCTTGAACTCGGCGACGACGTCGTCGGGCATGCCGGGCAGCAAGGTAACCTGCGGCAGCTCGAGCGTGCTGTAGTACTCCTCGCGCGGATCGCAGACGAAGACCTGGAAGTCGAGTGCCTTCGCCATTTCGGCGAGCACGCGCGAGAGCTGCCCCGCGCCGATCATCAGCATCCGGTAACGCGGGCCGAACACCGCGCGCGCGGTCTTGCCGTCGAAGGCGAAGGCGTCGCCGAGTTGCGCCGCCTCGAGCGTGGCGTCGCCGGTGTCCAGGTCGAGCGTGCGTGCGACGAGTTCGTGCCGCGCGGTGCGTTCGAGCACCTCGTCGATCCAGCCTGTGTCGGCGAGCGGCTCCTGCAGCAGCCGCAACGTTCCGCCGCAGGGCAGTCCGAAGCGTGCCGCCTCGTCCTTGTCGATGCCGTAGAGGATCATCGACGGCTTGCCCACGCGCTCGCCGGTGCGCACTCGCTCGATCAGATCGTCCTCGACGCAGCCGCCCGACACCGAGCCGACCACCAGGCCGTCGTCGCGCAGCGCGAGCAGTGCGCCGACCGGGCGCGGCGCCGAGCCCCAGGTCTCGACGACCGTGATCAGCCAGACGTTGCGCCCTTCGGCGAACCAGTCGCGTGCGTGCTCGAGCACTTCGCGATCGATGCTGTCCATCCGGTTCCCTCCGAAGTAGTGGGCCTTCGCCCGGTTTTCCCTCAGTCTCTTCAGCGGCGCCAGTACGCGACGAGCGCCGCAATGACGACGATCGCGACGATCCACGCGAGCCAGCGCAGCGACGAGCCGGACGGCGCAGCAGTGGAGGCGGCCGGTGCTTCTTCCCGGCCCACGSYCRCCKSYKCSSCSGCTTCGCTGACGATCGTCTCGTCCACCGCGCGCGCCGTGGCGCTCAGGCGCTGCGCGAAGGACGCGAAGAAGTCATCCGCTATTTTCGCAGCAGCGCCGTCGATCAGGCGTGATCCCACTTGTGCCAGCTTGCCGCCGACCTGCGCCTTCGCGTTGTAGCCCAGCCGCGTGCCGTCGGGGTCGAGCGAGAGCTGCACGTCGGCCGATCCCTTTCCGAAGCCGGCCGCGCCGCCCTGTCCGTCGAAGGCAATCGTGTACGAGGAGGGCGGCACCACGTTCTGCAGCTTCAAGCGCCCCTTGAAGCGCGCGTTCACCGGACCTACGCGCATCGCGACCGTCGCCAGGTACTCGTCGTCGCCGACGCGCTCGAGCGACTCGCAACCCTTGATGCACGCCTTGAGCGTCTCGGGGTCGTTGAGCGCCGCCCACGTCGTTTCCGGCGTCGCCGGGATCAGTCGTTCGCCCTGCAGGTTCATGTCGGGGACTCCGTGGGTGGTCGCGAGATCGGTCCACTGCGTGCGCTGTGCATGCGTTGCGGCGTCCGCAGCGCCTGCGCCAGTTCGGCAAGGCTAGAAAGATTGTGCACGGGCAGCATCCGGTCGACGTGCGGCAGCAGCGCGCGCACGCCGCTGGCGCGCGGCTCGAAGCCCTCGTAGCGCAGCAGCGGATTCAGCCAGACCAGTTGGTGCGCATAGCGCGACAGCCGCGCCGCTTCCGCGGAGAGCGAACCGTGCTCGTCGCGATCGAGCCCGTCGGTGACGAGCAGCAGCGCGGCGTTGCCGGTGAGCAGCCGGCGCGCCCAGCGCCGGTTGAACAGCGCCAGGTTCGACGCGATGCGCGTACCGCCTTTCCAGTCCTGCACCAGCGCGTCGGCACTCTCGATCGCGACGTCCGGGTCGCGATGACGCAGGCAGCGCGTGATGTCGGTGAGCCGGGTGCCGAACACCAGCGTATGCACGCGATGATGGCGTTGCGTGAGTCCGTATGCGTAGTGCAGGAATGCGCGCGCGTATCGGTCCATCGAACCCGAGATGTCGATCAGGACGACGAGCGGCGGCGTGCGCAGGCGCGGCGACGAGCGGGGCAGGTCGATGGTGTCGGGCGCACGCGAAAGTCGGCGCAGCGCGCGGCGCAGGTCGATGCGTCCGCGCGGCGATGGAGCGAGCCTGCGCGTGCGCAGCGGCCGCACCGGCAGCGGCACGGTCTCGGCGAGGCGTCGGGCGAGTGCGAACTCGCTCGCCGACATACTCTCGAAATCGGCGTGCTGCAGCCGCTCGCGTTCGGAGAATCCGAGGATCGCCTCGATGCGGTGCTCGTCGGCGTCGCGTGGCGCCGACGGCGTGTGACGCGGGGCGGGCGGCGAGAGCGCCTCTTCGACGCGACGCGGGCGCTGCGGCGGCGGCGTCGCACCGGCGCGCCCTTCCACGCGCGGCAGCATCAGGTACATCAGCCGCTCGAGCAGTTTCGGATCGCGCCAGAACGCAGCGAACGCGGCGTCGAACACCGGCTGCTGCTCGTGCCGGTCGATCATCACGGCCGACAGCGCTGCGTGCACGTCGTCGCGCCGCTCGAGGCCGACCAGCTCCACCGCGGCGATGCCGGCGAGAACGCGATCGGATCCGACGGGAAGTCCCGCGGCGCGCAGCACGCGGGCGAAATGCGCGATGTTCTCGGCGATGCGACCGGCCATCGGCGGGCTCTTCGGCCGGGTCCTAGGCCCGGGCCGGATGACGCTCGAGGATCCCCTCCGCGCGCAGCTCCTCGAGGATGGCCGCACCGGCGCCGGAGTCGATACGCGCGATGTCGTCCTGATACTTCAACAGTACGCCGAGCGTGTCGGACACCGACTGCGGGTCGAGTGACAGCGTGTCGAGCGCAACCAGCGCGTTCGCCCAGTCGATCGTCTCGGCGACGCCGGGCGCCTTGAACAGATCGAGCGTTCGCGCGCGCTGCACGAACCCGACCACCTGCTGCGCGAGCCGTTCGCCGGCGTTGCCCGCCTTGCGCCGGATGATGTCGAGCTCGCGCGTCGCGTCGGGGTAGTCGACCCACGCGTACAGGCAGCGGCGCTTGAGCGCGTCGTGGATCTCGCGCGTGCGGTTCGACGTGATGACGACGATCGGCGGGTGCTCGGCCCGGATCGTTCCGAACTCGGGAATCGACAGCTGCGATTCGGCGAGCACCTCGAGCAGGAACGCCTCGAAGGGCTCGTCGGCGCGGTCGAGTTCGTCGATCAGCAGCACCGGCGATACGGGCTGCGTGAGCGCCTGCAGCAGCGGGCGTTCGATCAGCATGTCGCGCGAATACAGGTTGCGCAGCAGCCGCTCGCGATTCGCCTCGTGGCCGGCCTCGGCCACGCGGATCTCGAGCATCTGCCGCGCGACGTTCCACTCGTAGGCTGCCGACGCGACGTCCAGGCCCTCGTAGCACTGCAGTCGGATCAGCGGCGCCTGCAACGCCCTCGCCAGCACCTTCGCCAGCTCGGTCTTGCCTACGCCGGCCTCGCCCTCGAGCAGCAGCGGACGGCCGAGTCGCAACGCGAGGAAGACCGCCGTGGCGAGCGAACGGCCGGCGAGGTAATCCTCGCCGGCCAGCAGTTTCAGCGTCTCGTCGACGTCGGCCGGCCGCATCTGCGCGTCGCCTATTGCTCGCGCGCCTTCGCGACCGCGCGCTTGGCGATCACGCCGATCATCGCCGCGCGGTACTCGGCCGAACCGTGCAGGTCGCTATTGCAGCCTGTCGGGTCGACTTTCACCCCTTCGATCGCCTGCGGCGAGAAGTCGCGCGCCAGTGCCTGCTCCATCTCGGGCACGCGGAACGCGTGCGAACGCGCGCCGGTGACGGCGACTCGCACGCCCTGGTCCCCCTGGCTGACGAACACGCCGACCAGCGCGAAGCGCGAAGCCGGTTGGCGCATCTTCACGTACGCCGCGCGCTTCACGAGCGGAAAACGCACCGCGACGATCAGCTCGCCCGGCTGGAGCGCGGTAGTGAACAGGTCGACAAAGAAGTCGTCGGCAGCGATCGTGCGCCGGTCGGTCTCGATCGTTGCGCCCAGGCCGAGCGCCGCGGCGGGGTAGTCGGCCGCGGGGTCGGAGTTCGCCAGCGAGCCGCCGATCGTTCCCTGGTTGCGCACCATCGGGTCGCCGATCCCGCCGGCCAGCTCGGCGAGCGCCGGGATCGCCGCGCGCACCTCCGGCGAGCGCGCCACCTCCGAGTGGCGCGTCATCGCGCCGATCTTCAGCGCATTACCTTCGCGCGTGACGCCGCGCAGCCCGGAGATCGACGCGAGATCGACGAGCGTGCTCGCCGAAGCGAGCCGCAGCTTCATCGACTGCACGAGGCTCTGCCCGCCCGCCAGGTAGCGCGCATCGGCTCCGCTCGCGCGCACCGCGTCGGCGACGCTGGAAGGACGCTGGTATTCGAATCCGTACATGTTCGTCTCCTCCTCAGGCCATGCCGTTGGCAATGCGCCAGACGCGCTCCGCCGTTGCCGGCATCGGCACGTCGCGCACGCCGAGTGCGTCGGTCATCGCGTTGATGAACGCCGAAGGCGCGCCGATCGCGCCGGCCTCGCCGCAGCCCTTCACGCCCAGCGGGTTGTGCGTGCACGGCGTGACCGTCGTGTCGACGACGAAGCGGGGCAGGTCATCGGCGCGCGGCAGCGTGTAGTCCATCATCGAACCGGTGAGCAACTGCCCCGACTCGGGGTCGTAGCGGCAGCCCTCGAGCATCGCCTGCCCGAGCCCCTGCGCGACGCCGCCGTGTACCTGTCCCTCGACGATCATCGGGTTGACGATGTTGCCGAAGTCGTCGACGGCGACGAACTGCACGATGCGCGTCTGCCCCGTCTGCGGGTCGATCTCCACCTCGCAGATGTGCGAGCCGGCCGGGTAGGTGAAGTTGCTCGGGTCGTAGAACGCGTTCTCGTTCAGGCCCGGCTCGAGCTTGTCGTGCGGATAGTTGTGCGGTACGTAGGCGGCGAGCGACACCTGCGCGAAGGGTAGCTTGCGATCGGTGCCGGCTACGCGGAACTCGCCGTTCTCGAACTCGATGTCGGAGTCGGCTGCCTCGAGCAGGTGCGCGGCGATCTTCTTGCCCTTGGCGATGATCTTGTCGACCGCCATCACGATCGCGGTGCCGCCGACGGCCAGCGAACGACTGCCGTAGGTACCCATGCCGAAGGGAATGCGCCCGGTGTCGCCGTGCACGATCTCGATGTTCTCCACCGGCAGCCCGAGCTTGCCGGCGACGACCTGCGCAAAGGTCGTTTCGTGCCCTTGGCCGTGACTGTGCGCGCCGGTGAACACGGTGACGGTTCCGGTCGGGTGTACGCGCACTTCGCCGGCTTCGAACAGCCCCGCGCGCGCGCCCAGCGCGCCGGCAATGCTCGACGGCGCGATGCCGCACGCCTCGATATAGCACGAGTAGCCCAAGCCGCGCAGCATGCCGCGACGCGCCGCTTCCTCCTTGCGCGCCGGGAACGCGGCGACGTCGGCGAGTTGCTGCGCGCGATCGAGCGACGCGGCGTAGCCGCCGCTGTCGTAGGTGAGCCCCACCGGCGTGGCGTACGGGAACTCGCCGATGAAGTTGCGCCGCCGGATCTCGGCCGGGTCGATGCCGAGGTCGCGCCCGCATTGCTCGGCGATCCGCTCGACGACGTACGACGCCTCCGGGCGCCCGGCGCCGCGATAGGCGTCGACCGGAGCGGTGTTGGTGAACACGCCCTTGACGTCCACGTGGATCGCCGGCGTGCGGTACTGGCCCGCGAGCAGCGTGCCGTAGAGGATCGTCGGCACCGCCGAGGCGAAGGTGGACAGGTAGGCGCCCAGGTTCGCGACCGTGTTCACGCGCAGGGCGAGGAAGTGCCCGTCCTTGTCCAGCGCCATCTCGGCGGTGGTGACGTGGTCGCGCCCGTGCGCGTCGGCGAGGAACGATTCACTGCGCTCGGCCGTCCATTTGATCGGGCGACCCACGCGCTTGCTCGCCCAGACGAGTGCCGTCTCCTCCGGGTAGAGGAAGATCTTCGAGCCGAAGCCCCCGCCGACGTCGGGCGCGATCACGCGCACCTTCGATTCCGGCAGCCCGAGCACGAACGCGCACATCAGCAACCGCTCGACGTGCGGGTTCTGGTTCGCGACGTACAGCGTGTAGCTGTCGTCGTGCTTCGTGTACATCGCGTTGGCCGCGCGTGGCTCCATCGCGTTCGGAATCAACCGGTTGTTCACGAACTCGAGTCGCGTGACGTGCGCGGCTTTCGCGAACGCGGCATCCACCGCTGCCTGGTCGCCGTGTGCCCAGTCGTAGCAGACGTTGTTCGGCACGTCGTCGTGCACGAGCGCCTGCGCCGATGCGGCGCCGGCCGTGTCGACGACCGCCGGCAGCACGTCGTACTCGACCTCGACGAGCTCGGCCGCGTCCTTCGCCTGCAGCAGCGTCTCGGCGACGACCAGCGCGACCGTGTCGCCGACGTAGCGCACCTTGCCCTGCGCGAGCACGGGGTGGGGCGGCTCCTTCATCGGCGAGCCGTCCTTCGAGTGGATCAGCCAGCCGCAGGGCAGTCCGGCGACCTTTGCTTCGGCGAGGTCGGCGCCCGTGATCACGTCGACGACGCCGGGCGCCGCTTTCGCCTGCGCGGTGTCGATCGAAACGATGCGCGCATGAGCATGCGGCGAGCGCACGAAGACGCCGTACGTCTGTCTGTGCAGGACGACGTCGTCGGTGTACTGGCCGGTTCCGGTAAGGAAGCGGCGGTCTTCGCGCCGCTTCAGCGCCTGGCCGATGGGCGAGGCGGGTGCGTTGGAAAGGTCGGTCATCTCATCCTCCGCCGATTCAGTTGCCGCCGGCCGCGACCTGCTCGATCGCGCGCACGATGTTCTGGTACCCGGTGCAGCGGCACAGGTTGCCCTCGAGTCCCTCGCGGATCTCCGCTTCCGTGGGCTTCGGGTTGTCCTTCAGCAACTGCACGGCGGACATCACCATGCCGGGCGTGCAGAAGCCGCACTGCAGCGCGTGGCACTCGTTGAACGCCTTCTGCATCGGGTGCAGCTCGCCGTTGGCCAGGCCTTCGATCGTCGTGATCGATGCTCCTTCGGCCTGCACGGCGAGGATCGAGCACGACTTGATCGCGCGCCCGTCGAGATGGATGGTGCAGGCGCCGCACTGCGCAGTGTCGCACCCCACGTGGGTTCCGGTGAGCTGCAACTGCTCGCGGATGAACTGGACGAGCAGCATTCGGCGATCGATTCGGGCGGAAACGGGCTTGCCGTTCACCGTCATCGTCACGGTCTGTTCCATGAAGCCTCCTCGAAGGGCGGATCGCCCGCCGCGCCGCGCGGCGGGGTCGGATGGGTCCGGACCTGCTTCTGCGGCAGGTTCGTAGCGCACCGCTGCCGGTGCGTGTGATCGGCATCATGCACCAATCGGAGCACGCGCGGCGATTGCTAGAATCCGGTTTGCGGAAATCGGCGCCCCGCGAATGCCAAGCGGCTCGATGCCCCGTCGCGCGCACTCCCCGCATCCCGGCGTCCCCCCCCGAACTGATCCCTCCGAAGCGAAACATGAGCGTCAAGTCCGATCGTTGGATCCGCCGGATGGCGGCAGAAGGGATGATCGAGCCCTTCGAGGCCGGCCAGGTGCGCACCGCCAACGGCCAGAAGATCGTCAGCTACGGCACGTCGAGCTACGGCTACGACGTACGCGTAGCGCGCGAGTTCAAGATCTTCACGAACATCAACTCGACGATCGTCGACCCGAAGAACTTCGACGCCGACTCCTTCGTGGACTTCACCGGCGACGTCTGCATCATCCCGCCGAATTCGTTCGCGCTGGCGCGCACCGTGGAGTTCTTCCGGATTCCGCGGAACGTACTGACGATTTGCCTGGGAAAAAGCACGTACGCGCGCTGCGGAATCATCGTGAACGTAACGCCCTTGGAACCGGAGTGGGAGGGCCACGTCACCCTGGAGTTCTCCAACACAACGCCGCTGCCCGCGAAGATCTACGCGAACGAAGGCTGCGCGCAGGTCATCTTTCTCGAGTCGGACGAGGTCTGCGAAACGTCGTATCGCGATCGCGGCGGAAAATACCAAGGTCAGACGGGCGTCACGCTGCCGAAGACCTGAAGCGGGGCCGCAAGCGCCGCAACTGGTCGCTTAGCCGCGGGCGACCGTCATGCGCCACCACCGGGCGCCTCGACGCGGGCGACGCCATGCGCCGGCAGTCATGCCGCCTCGCTCGGTTGCCGCTCCGCGGCAAAGTCGCTATATTTCCCGGATGAATTCCCCCAGCGGCCGCCGCCGCGCGTCCGGCGCTCTTCGCGCCCTCCTGCCTCTCCAGGCGTCCGGCAACCGGACGCTCGGCGGACTGCACCTTCTTTCGGTGCTGGGTCCGCTACTGCGCCCCGCGCGCTGACACACCTCCCCCCTCCTTTCCGTTTGCAGTTCTTCGTAGCCTCCCGCGCCGGCGGGCCGGGCGCAACAGGAGCATTCCGATGGCCGACAAGCTGATCATTTTCGACACCACGCTGCGCGACGGCGAGCAGAGTCCGGGCGCGTCGATGACCCGCGAGGAGAAGCTGCGCCTGGCCAAGCAACTGGAGAAGCTGCGCGTCGACGTGATCGAGGCCGGATTCGCCGCCTCGTCGAACGGCGATTTCGAGGCGGTGCGCTCGATCGCCGACGCGATCAAGGACTCCGTCGTTTGCTCGCTGGCCCGCGCGAACGATCGCGACATTTCTCGCGCAGCCGAGGCGCTGAAAGGCGCGAAGTCGATGCGCATCCATACCTTCATGGCGACCTCCGCGCTGCACATGGAGAAGAAGCTGCGCATGACGCCCGAGCAGGTGCACGAGCAGATCCGCCTGGCGGTGCGCTTCGCGCGCCAGTTCACCGACGACATCGAGTTCTCGCCCGAGGACGCGAGCCGTTCGGACTTCGACTTCCTGTGCCGCGTGCTCGAGGGCGCAATCGCCGAGGGTGCCACCACCATCAACGTGCCGGACACCGTCGGCTACGCGGTCCCCGAAGGCTTTGCCGAGCGCATCCGCTCGCTGCGCGAGCGCATCCCGAACTCCGACAAGGCGATCTGGTCGGTGCACTGCCACAACGACCTCGGCATGGCGGTGGCGAACTCGCTGGCCGGCGTGATGGCTGGCGCTCGTCAGGTCGAGTGCACGATCAACGGCCTGGGCGAGCGTGCGGGCAACACGTCGCTCGAGGAAATCGTGATGGCGGTGAAGACACGCCGCGACTACTTCGGGCTCGACGTCGGCATCGACACGACGCAGATCGTTCCGACGTCGAAGCTCGTCTCGAGCATCACGGGCTTTCCCGTGCAGCCGAACAAGGCGGTGGTCGGGGCGAACGCCTTCGCGCACGCCTCGGGCATCCACCAGGACGGCGTGCTCAAGCAGCGCGACACCTACGAGATCATGCGCGCCGAAGACGTCGGCTGGACGGCCAACAAGATCGTCCTCGGCAAGCTGTCCGGACGCAACGCGTTCAAGCAGCGCCTGCAGGAACTCGGCATCGAGCTCGAGTCCGAGCAGGAAATGCAGGCCGCGTTCCAGCGGTTCAAGGACCTGGCCGACCGCAAGGCCGAGATCTTCGACGAGGACATCCACGCGCTCGTCTCCGACCAGGCGGTGCATCACGAAGCCGACGAGCACTACCGGCTGGTTTCGATGGCGCAGGCGTCGCAGACCGGCGGACGTCCGAATGCGCGCGTGACGATCGGCATCGACGGTGGGGAGATCACCAGCGAAGCCACCGGCAACGGCCCGGTCGACGCGACCTTCAAGGCGATCGAGGCGCGCGTGGCCAGCGGTGCCGAATTGGTGCTGTATTCGGTCAACGCGATCACCACCGGAACCGAGTCGCAGGGCGAAGTCACGGTGCGGCTCGCCCGCTCCGGGCGGATCGTCAACGGCGTCGGTGCCGACCCGGACATCATCGTCGCCTCGGCGAAGGCCTACCTGAACGCGCTGAACAAGCTGCATTCGCGGGCCGATCGCATCGATCCGCAGCCGGGCGTCTAGGCAGCCGCCCGGATCGGGTCGAAGCAGGGCGTCCGGTGCTGGGTTAGAATTGCGGGCTCCTCCGATTTCGGAGGAACCCCGGTCCTGTGGGCCGGAAGGCCCCCGGCGGTTTCGGTCGGGGACGGCACGGCATCGCAGCCCGGCGATGCCGCAAGTCAAGGCAACGTCCAGGGGAAAGCCATGGCCATCGGCAACACCGAGAAGGCGAAGATCGTCGCCGACTTCCAGCGTGCGAACAACGACACGGGTTCGCCCGAAGTTCAGGTCGCATTGCTTACCGCTCGCATCGTCGACCTCACCGAGCATTTCAAGGCGCACGCGAAAGACCACCATTCGCGCCGCGGCCTGCTGAAGATGGTGAGCCGGCGTCGCAAGCTGCTCGACTACCTGAAAGGGACAAACCCCGCCAGCTACCGCGCGCTCGTCGATCGACTGGGTCTGCGCGGCTGAAACGAACGAGCCGAAACCCGCAAGCGAACCTTGCGGGTTTCTTGTATTTGCATTGCTCGAAAGGAAATCAAGTGTTCGAAATCGCGAAGAGAACGTTTCAGTGGGGCGCCAACACCGTCACCATCGAGACCGGCGAAGTCGCTCGGCAGGCGTCGGGCGCGGTCGTCGTCACCATGGACGACACCGTCATCCTGGCCACCGTCGTCGGGGCGCGCAACGCCAAACCCGGGCAGGATTTCTTTCCGCTCACCGTCGACTACACCGAGAAGTTCTACGCGGCCGGCCGCATTCCCGGTGGCTTCTTCAAGCGCGAAGGACGTCCCACCGAGCGTGAGATCCTCACGTGCCGCCTGATCGATCGCCCGATCCGCCCGCTGTTTCCCGAGGGCTTCTACAACGAAGTCCAGGTCATCGTGCACGTGATGTCGAGCAACCCCGAGGTCGATAGCGCGATTCCCGCGATGATCGGCTCGTCGGCAGCGCTCGCGTTGTCGGGCATCCCGTTCGACGGTCCGATCGGCGCGGTGCGCGTCGGCTACATCGACGGACAGTACGTGGTCAACCCCAGCACCACGCAGATGGAATCGTCGAAGCTCGACCTGGTTGTTGCGGGCACCGATGCAGCGGTGCTGATGGTCGAATCCGAGGCGCAGGAACTCCCTGAAGACGTGATGCTCGGCGCCGTGGTGTTCGGCCACGAGCAGATGCAGACGGTGATCCGCGCTATCGACGAACTCGTCGAGGAGGCGGGCAAGCCTGCCTGGGACTGGCAGCCGGCTCCGAAGGACACCGCGCGCGTCCTGCGCGTGGACGAGTTGGCCGGCGACGAGATGCGCGCGGCCTACGGCATGCACAACAAGCAGCAGCGTGTCGCGCGCATCCGCGAAATCGAGAAGTCGACGATCGACCGCATCGTCGCGGACGCGGCCGCTGCGGGCGAACCGGCACCCGACCTCAACGCGCTGTCGAACATGCTGTTCGACCTGCAGGCGCGAATCGTGCGCCAGCAGATCCTGTCGGGCGAGCCGCGCATCGACGGGCGCGACACGCGCACCGTGCGGCCGATATCGATCCGCACCAGCGCGCTGCCGCGCGCGCACGGCTCGGCGCTGTTCACGCGCGGCGAGACGCAGGCGATGGTCGTCGCCACGCTCGGCACGTCGAGGGACGAGCAGATCATCGACGCGATCAACGGCGAATATCGCGAGCGGTTCATGTTCAACTACAACATGCCGCCGTTCGCCACCGGCGAGACGGGCCGCTTCGGCGCGCCGAAGCGCCGCGAGATCGGCCACGGCAACCTGGCCAAGCGCGCGCTGCGCCCGCTGCTGCCGAGCGCGGAGGAGTTCGCGTATTCGCTGCGCGTCGTCTCGGAGATCACCGAGTCGAACGGTTCTTCGTCGATGGCCTCGGTATGCGGTGGCTGTCTCGCGCTGATGGATGCGGGCGTTCCGATCCGTGCGCACGTGGCCGGCGTCGCGATGGGCCTGATCAAGGAAGGCAACCGTTTCGCCGTGCTCACCGACATCCTCGGCGACGAGGATCACCTCGGCGACATGGACTTCAAGGTGGCCGGAACCACGGCCGGAATCACCGCGTTGCAGATGGACATCAAGATCCAGGGCATCACCAAGGAGATCATGCAGGTCGCGCTCGCGCAGGCGCGCGAGGGCCGCATGCACATCCTCGGCCTGATGCAGCAGGCGATCGGCGGGGCGCGCGAAGACCTCTCCGATTTCGCGCCGCGCATGTACACGATGAAGATCAATCCCGAGCGCATCCGCGACGTGATCGGCAAGGGCGGCGCGACGATCCGCCAGATCACCGAGAGCACCGGCACGCAGATCGACATCCAGGACGATGGTTCGATCACGATCGCCGCCGTCGATGGCAATGCCGCCAAGCGCGCGCAGAAGATCATCGAGGACCTCACCGCCGAGGTCGAGATCGGCCGCATCTACGATGGCACCGTCCTGAAGATCCTCGACTTCGGCGCGATCGTCCAGGTCATGCCGGGTCGCGACGGCCTGCTGCACGTCTCGCAGATCGCCAACGAGCGCGTGAACCAGGTGTCCGATTACCTGAAGGAAGGGCAGGCGGTGCGCGTGAAGGTCATCGAGGCGGACGACAAGGGTCGGCTGCGCCTGTCGATGAAGGCTGCCGCCGCCGACGACGCGGCTGCTGCCGCGGCGGCCGGGCAGAGCGCCTGATAACGATAACGAGCAGGCCGCCCGATCAGGCGAGCGACCAGCGCTGCGAGTCGTCGAGACTCGCGCGCTGCTCGTCGCGCAGCTTCAGCAGGTGCGCGGTGAGCGAGCGTTTCGCCACCGGATACAGGATCGGATCTACGTCGTCGTAGGCGAGGGGCACGAGATCGTCGAGCGTGCCCCCGCCGACGCGCTGCAGCGCGTCGATCACTTTCGCTTCGCGTGCCATCCGGTGCGCGATCAGCCTCGCCACTTCGGTCTTGCCGCGCGCGATCACGTGTCCGTGCGCGGGCAGGATGAACTCGAAAGGCTCGCGCGCGAGCCTTTCGAGTGACTCGACGTAGGCGCGCATGTCGCCGTCGGGCGGATCGATCACGGTCGTCGAGCCGTTGAGAATGTGGTCGCCCGAGAACAGCAGTCCGTCCTCCTCGAGCAGCAAGCAGACGTGGTGCTCGGCGTGTCCCGGCGTATGCAGCACGCGCAGCGTCGAGTCGCCCACGTGCAGCTTCTCGCCGTCCTCGAGTTGGCGATCGGGCCGGAAGGTCCACTCGCTCGCAAAGCCGGCGCCGCTCGAGCGACCGAGAATGGGCGCACCGGTGCGTTCCTGCAGCGGCCGCGCGCCGGGCAGGTGGTCGGGGTGGCCGTGCGTGCAGACGATCGTCTTCAGCCCGTTGCCGACGAAGTCGAGGATGCGTTGCACGTGCGCCGCGTCGTCGGGACCGGGGTCGACGACGAGCCAGTCGCCCGGCTCGCCGATCAGGTAGGTGTTCGTGCCGGGGCCGGTCATGCGTCCCGGGTTGGGCGCGGTGAGCCGGTGCACATGCTTGAGCAGCGGAACGACGCGCTCCGATTGCCAATCGAGGCTGTGTTCGGCTCGACCGTCGGGGGTGACGAGCTCGAGCTCGCCGTACGGCAGTTCGTCTTCGCTGAAGCGCTCGAGTTGCCCGCGCAGCCAGCCGGCGCGCGGGCACGAGACCCACACCTGCTTCTGCGTGCGCGCGCGTTCGAGGATCTCGTCGGTGCTGCCGAATGCGGAGAGCTGGCGCAGCGTGCGGATCGTCGGGAAGATGATGTTGAACTCGCCGCGCTCGTGCCGCTCGAGCCCTGCGGCCGGATTCACCCAGATCGGCTCGAACTGCTCGCCTTCGTCGGCCACCGGCTCCTGGTGCTTCGGCATGCGCGCGACGAAGAAGCGTGCGTCGAAGCGCTTGGGCAGGTCGCGATCGGTAATCCAGTGGCTGAACCAGTGCACCTCGTCGAGCGCGAGTCGAAGGCCGTGTGCGGCGATCTGGTCGAACAGGTTCTCGTCGCGGTGCTGGCCGAGTTGCGCCGCGACGCGGGCCAGTTCGCGCTCGTCGCCGCCGCCACGCGCGAGCAGCACGCCGAGTTCTTCGAACGCTTCGCGAATCGCAGCCGTCGCGTACGACAGGATCTCCGGCGGCTGGTCGTCGCGCACGAGGGCCAGTCCGCGATCGATCGCAACCGTGTCGGTGGCGTCGACCACCCCGCCCGGGAAGACGTAGGCGCCGGGCGCGAAGCTCGCCTTCAGCGAGCGGCGCGTCATCAGCACCTCGGGCCCGCCGTCGGCGTCGCGCAGCAGCAGGATCGTCGCTGCCGGGCGTGGCGTGACCGGCTCGTGCCATTCGTGGAGGCGTTTTCCGGGACGGACCGTCATGCTGCTGCAGCGTTGTCTGCGGAAGAGGGGGCACCGCTGATCGGCTCGCCGCTTTCGGCGTGGCGCACGAGCAGCGCGGGCGGGGCGAAGCGTTCACCGTAGTTTCGTGCGAGCTCGCGCGCGCGCTCGGCGAAACGTTGCGCGCCGATGTGGTCGACGAAGCGCAGCGTTCCGCCTGTCCATGCCGGGAAGCCCCACCCGAAGATCGAGCCGATGTTCGCGTCGCGCGACGTGTCGACGATGCCTTCTTCCATGCAGCGGATCGTCTCGAGCGATTGCACGTACAGCAGGCGGTCGCGCACGTCCCCCAGCGTAACGGCGCGCTTCGCGCGCTCGAAGGCCTGCAGCCCCGGCCACAGGAACTTCTCGCCGTCGGCCGGATATTCGTAGAAGCCGCCTCCCCAGGCGCGGCCCAGCCGTCGATAGCCGTGTGCCATCTTTTCGAGTACGTAGACGGCCGTCTCGGGAATCCGCCGGCTCTTGCGTGAAGAGCGTGCGTCGGTGCCGCGAGAAGCAGCGTGATCGTGAGCATGATCATGAGAGTGCGCGTGCTCGTGCGCGTGCTCGTGGTGATCGCCGCGCCCGTGCTCGCGATGTTCGTGCGTGCCGGACTGCGCGTCGTCGGCCGACTCCTGATGCAGCACGTCGTCCGCGAGCTTCAGCGAAACCTCATCGAGCACCGCGAGCGGTCCTACCGGCATGCCGAGCTGCATCGCGGCGTTTTCGATCAGTGCGGCCGGCACCCCTTCGCCCAGCAGCGCCATGCCTTCGTTCACGTAGGTGCCGAAAACGCGACTCGTGTAAAAGCCGCGTCCGTCGTTGACGACGATCGGCGTCTTGCCCAGTTGTGCGACGAAGTCCCACGCGACCGCCAACGTGTCGGTGGACGTCTTCTCGCCGCGAATGATTTCGACCAGCGGCATCCGCTCCACCGGCGAGAAGAAGTGGATGCCGACGAAACGCTGCGGCCGTGACGATGCCGCGGCAAGCCCGGTGATCGGGAGCGTCGACGTGTTCGACGCGACGATTGCCGCTTCGCCGGCCACCTGCTCGATCGCCTGCGTGACCTTCGCCTTCAGTTCGCGATTCTCGAATACGGCCTCGATGACGAGTTCGCATCCGGCCAGATCGGCAACCGAGTCGGAAGGCCGGATTCGGGCGAGTGTGCGTTCGGCATCTTCGACGGAGCTTCGCCCCTTGCGCACCCGCTCGGCCAGGAGCTTCGCGGAGTACTCCTTGCCGGCCTGCGCTTTCGCTGTATCGACGTCGACGAGCACGCAGTCGATGCCCTTGCTCGCGCACGCCCAGGCGATGCCGCTGCCCATCATTCCCGCACCCACTACGCCGACGCGCGCGATGCGGCGCTTCTCGGCTGATTGCGGCCGGCTGCGCCCGCCGCGAATCTCGTTGGCCTGGAAGAACAAAGTTCCGATCATGTTCTTCGCCACCGGGCCGACGACCAGTCGCGTCATATACCGCGACTCGATGCGCATGGCAGTGTCGAAGTCCACCTGTGCGCCTTCGACGGCAGCGGCAAGGATCGCCTCGGGCGCCGGATAGTTGCCGCGGGTCTTCTGCTGCAGCATCGCCGGAGCGACCGCGAGCATCGCAGCCACCGCGGGGCTGGAAGGCGTGCCGCCGGGAATCCTGTGTTTCGGATCGTCCCACGGCTGTCTCGCATCGGGGTGCGCATCGATCCACGCGCGCGCCAGTGCCATCAGGCGATCCGCATCGGAGGCGACTGCATCGACGAGCCCCAGTTCGAGCGCGCGGGAAGGCGGAATGCGACGCGCCTCGGTGAGCAGCGGCAACGCCTGCTGCAACCCGAGCAGGCGCACAAGCTTGACCGTGCCGCCGGCGCCCGGCATGAGGCCGAGCGTGACTTCCGGAAAACCGAGCTCGATCGATGCATCTTCCAGGCACACGCGCGCATGGCAGGCGAGGGCAAGTTCCAGTCCTCCGCCGAGCGCGCTTCCGTTGATCGCTGCGACGACGGGCCGGCCGAGTCGCTCCAGGCGGCGCAGGCAGGCCTTCAGCGCCTGTACCTCGTCGAAGAAGGCTCTTGCATCCCCGGGGCCGACGGCAATGAGCGAGTGCAGGTCACCGCCGGCGAAGAACGTGCGCTTCGCCGACGTGAGTACGACGCCACGCAGATTCTCGCGCTCGGCTTCGAGGCGATCGACGATCGCGACGAGATCTTCGCGAAACGCCGCGTTCATCGTGTTCACCGGCTGGTCCGGTGCGTCGAGAACGAGCGTGACCACGCCTTGCTCGTCCTTGTTGAATCGAATGCTCGACATGCGCTCTCCGGCCCGGTGTGTCGGGCTGCAGCGGAGAATCATAAACGCTCGGAGAAGCGCTCCTGCGCCCCGCACCGGCTCGGCGGCGCGGATCGAATCAGATCGGAAGCGCCGCGCCCCAGACCGACTCGACGGCAGCCGTTCCACGGCCGTAGACCAGATCGGCGGTAGCGAGGTCACCGATCAGCGCCGCGCTGTTGGAGACGGCGAGGATGCGCTCGCGCTCGATCGGCCGGCACAGCCCGTAACCTTGCGCGTAGTCGATGCGCAGCTGGATCAGCGAACGCACGATCTCGGCGTTCTCGGCCCACTCCGCAACGCAGCCCATGCCGAGCTCGTGCGCGAGTTCCACGACGGCGCGGGTGATGGCGAAGTTCGCCGGGTTGGAGTTCACGTCGCGGATGAAGTTGCCGTCGATCTTCACGAGGTCGGCCGGCAGCTCCTTCAGGTAGCTGAACGACGTGTAGCCGGCGCCGAAGTCGTCGAGCGCGACCATGGCGCCGAACGATTTCACCGTATCGACGAAGCGCCGGGTCGTGTTCAGATCGTAGAGCGCCACGCTCTCGGTGATCTCGAAACAGATCTTGCGCGTGGACTGCGAGTGCTCGCGGATCAGCGCGATCGTGTCCTGCAGGAACTTCTCGTCGTTCAACGATGCGCCGCTCAGGTTGATCGTGCAGAAGTCCAGATCGCCGCGGTGCGCCGTCTGCGCGTCGAGCCATTCCAGTGTGCTTCGCAGCACCCAGCGGTCGATCTGTGTCATCAGGCCGTTTCGCTCGGCGGCCGGGATGAACCGCGACGGCGGCATGACGGCCCCGGACGCGTCGCGCATGCGGATCAGCACCTCGTAGCAGAGGCTCGCGCGCGGATTTCGCAGCGATACGATCGGCTGCAGCTGGGTGAAGAAGTTCTCGATAGGCAGGCGCTCCTTCATGCCGGCGACGAGCTTGATCTCCTCGAGATAGTCCATCAGCTCGCCACTGCTCGAATCGAAGCAGATGACCGAGCCGCCGCCCAGACGCTTCGCCTCCGCACAGGCGCGATCGCTTGCCGTGAGCGCATCGGCCGCGCGCATCCCGTCGAGCACGCGAATGAGCCCGATGCTGGCCGTGACGCTGAATGCCTTGTCCTGGTAGTGGTACGCCCGATCGCTCAGGGCGACTCGCAGCCTCTCGCACAGTGCACGTGCTGCCTCGAGCGGAAGCGAGTCGATAACGACGACGAATTCGTCCCCGCCCACGCGCGCAGGCACGTTGGGCGGTGCAATGACCTCGCGCATCCGCGCCGACATCTGGCGCAGGATCTGGTCCCCTGCTGCATGCCCGAATAGATCGTTAACGAGCTTGAATCGATCGAGGTCCACGTACGCCAGGCAGATGACGCGCGCGCCTGCGGCGCGCGTCGCCTTCTGCAGTTCGACTTCGAATCCGCGGCGGTTGAGCAAACCGGTCAGCGAATCGTGGTGCACGAGGAACTTCAACTGGTCCTCGGCCTCCTTGCGCGCCGAGATGTCCTCGATCCAGCCCTCGTATCGGTCCGCTTTACGCACGGCGCGCACATGGAACCAGCGCTTCTTGTCGCCGATCCTGCGCACCGCCATTTCCTCGTCCATCATCCGCGCACCGTCCGCCTGCGCGGAGACCCGCTGCATCGCATCGCGGCTGAGGAGCATCGACCAGTTGGTACCCACTTTCGACCCGCGACGCCCGTCCACGACGAACATCGAGCCGAACGTCGGGTTGTGTTCCAGCAGCGTGCCGTCGAGCTTCATCGAGAAGATGCCGACGGGGGTGGAGTTGTAATTCTGGCGGAAGCGCTGGAGGGCGGTTATGGCGCTGTTCTGGGCGCTGATCCTCGCTTGCCTTTCGGTGTTCATTCTTTGGGCAAGAGTTACGCCGAGCATCAGGGCAGAGCCCACCGCAGTTGTCTGGCTGTTTGCAAAATCCAGGACGCTAGGATCGAATCCAAAAGAAAAAGCGATCTGGGCGATCGAACCCAGAAGGGTAACGGTCCATGATCCGATGTACCAGAGAAGTTCTTTTGATGGAGCCTTTATTGCGAGCTTGATCAAGATGTAGAACCCCGCCGCGATCGTAATCGCGCTCAGTGCCCACAAACTTTTGAGCGAACCCGTGGCATCGAGCAGTAGCGTAGGGAAGCACATCGCCGCGGTGATGACTTGCAGAAAGACTATAAGCTTCTGCAGGTTGTTTGCGCGAAGCTCCTTGATGAAAAGCGCCTGGAATAACGCAAGAGAAATAAGGCTATGCGCGATATAGCTAAGCCTCAAGAATACTTGTAGCGACTCACCCGCAATAGGGATCGATAGCCAATATGGATCCCAATCTCCGTTATAAGCTGCTACGCGAAGCGTCGTGAGCAGCCAGGCGGCGTAAAGAAAAAATATTGGATCACGGTTAAAGATCGCTACAACAATGCTAAAAAAGGCGACCATCAACAGGGCGCCGACGAGCAGTCCCCCTGTTCGCTCGAATTTGAAATTCTGAGTGATTACGTTGCTCTTAGAGCCGATCGATAGTTGGACTCTATTAATAGCATCCGGTTCGACTTGTGCGTAGATCTCCAGGCGGTTTGTTTTCGCACGAGGTAATACAATCGACATGCCACTTCTCGTGGCTTCCCATTCTAGAGATTCTGCAACCGGATGATTGCCGTCTGTTGTTCTTACAGACCAGACTTGCGCTTGTTTGGCTCGAATGGACTTCAACGCGAGAACTTCGCTATTCCCAAGCTCCTGGTCCGTCAGGTCGATGCGTATCCAAATAGTCCGAAAGGGAAGACTTCCCCCTTTCTCAAGTGGAATGGCCTTGTCGCGACGAAAGTGGTAAATCGCGTCGACCAGTGTCCATTCATTCTCTGGATCCGGCAGAATCGCACCAATGTCGTCTGAGAGCGTGGGACTTTGCTCAGTATGAGCGACGACGTAGGCGACGGCGATCGTGGAAAGAACGATCACCAAGAAGGCGACGAAGACGTTGAGATGAGAGAGGGCGCGCTCCGCTCGACGGTACAGCGGCGCCGGATTGAGCATCGTCCTTCTCAGAGTTGAGGCCATGAGCGTCCACAGGCCTCACAAAGGACCGAGAGGCACGTTCAGAAAGTACTCACTCTATGTCAGGCGAGGCTCTCAGGCAGATGGGTGGCGCTACTGAGCGGGCAGACGGCGTTGCTAAACTGCGACGCCAGCTCGCTATCTGACGATGCTTTCAGACCGAAAGAATCTGCGTCGAAGCAAGCGCCAGGTCCGCCTTTCGCCGTCCTCGGCGGCCACGGCGGGGAGTCGTCCAAGCACTACTGACCGAGGTAAACACCTCAATATCGGGGTGCGTTCTCAGCGCCATGAAATCATAAAGAGGATGTTTTGCGATCCGCCAGTTGTGTTCAGCCTGAAGGACGCTGAAGTACAAGGGCCGGACGTCGACCTCGCCAAAATCCTCCGGTCGGCGCAATTTTTCTCCGGGGCCGAGAATGTCTTGAAATCCTAGGCGAGTAAGGTCTCTATCTACCGGCACTCGGGCGACTGCAAGTATCCACGAAATCTGGGTAGCGAAGCAGTAGCGATGTAGAGCTTTGAACATCGCAAGTTTAACAAAAGTACCGTTTGCGCCGTTCGCCACGGCCAAGCGAGTTACATATGCGATACCGGTAGATCGAAGGAATTCAGGTAGTACAAGTTTCTGTTCAAGGTAGGTCGGCGTTTCGAAGTTCGTGTGAATTCGCAACGTCCCTACGGCATCGCCTGTCACCTTCGACTCACATAGAAATACTAATGAACTGGGAGACTTATCATCGTCCTCCACAGAACGCAACGACTCCGCAAACGCCGGGGTATGACGCCCGTATGCGTCTGCGCGAACCTTGATTGCCTTTTGAAGCTGATTCTCGGTCCGAACAACTCGGACTCGGATCGGAAGATCTTCACCAGGCGGCACATAAAAGGACGCGCTCTCTGTTGCGCAATCCGGCGTCGCCTCGATCGCTTCCTGCGCATCGCGCACTCTGTCGAGTTCTTCCTTCGATTCGAGCATGTCTCTCCCGCGGTGCAGATTTCGGGGCGCTGCTGTCGCGCGCCCCTCGTTTTGCTTGAACCTAGAACTTTCAGCCTAGGTAGATTAGCCACGATCCCTCCCCTTCACAAGGGATCTTTGGCACGATGCTTTTGAGAGATGCTCGCGTGTCTCTTTCAGACGACTGGCGCATGGGGGAGCCTTAGGATGCTCGAACCGAGGACTGGATTCGTGAACGTGCTTCGACCGCCGAAACGCTTTCAGGATCCGGAGCTTGAAGGGGACTTTCTTTTGGGGTATCGAAGGTCGGGGCTCCGCTTCGCCAAAATTGCTTTCACGGTCGCGGCCGCGATGGCGCTGGCGTTCTGGGTCCTGCTCCCCTTGTTCCCCATCGAGTCGCAAGCGTCTGCCGCTCGGCAGCATGTGCGTTTGGCGCTGGCCTTACTCTTGATGTCTGCCGCCGGCTATCTTCATTTCCGTCCCGAACGGACCATCCGCGCCTTTGAGTGGAGCGTAGGTGTTCCAATGGGGGTTGGTTGCTTGGCAGTTGGCGCCCTCGGGTTTGTTCCACTTGATTCCGGCGATTTTGCGGTGAACAGAATTGCCGTCGCTACAACGCTCGCGTGTTGGCTCTGCTACGGATTCTCTAGGCTTCCAGCCATCATAGTTGCCGCCGCCTGCATTCCCGCTTCGATTTTAACGATGTCGGGGGTGAATTTGCAGGGCGACGATCACGTCATAGTACTTGGCGTGTATTTGATCGTCGCAAATTTCATCGGTTGGATTCTTTCGGTCGAAATCGAGCGTCGAGAACGTTCTCTATTCTGGGGGGCCCGACAACTGGCCGAGGCGAGGGTGCGTTCGGAGGCGATGGCCCATGAGGCTTTCGAAGCCAATGCCGAGAAGACGCGGGTACTGGCTGCAGTCAGTCACGATCTTCGTCAGCCGCTGGCGAGCCTTACCTTGTATGCGCAGCTTCTGCGTGAGCATCAAGACGGTTTCGACGCCGGTGCCCGCCAGCCCCTCGACAGCATCGAGGCCTGTATCGGCGCGCTCAGCAGCGATCTCGACCGCCTCACAGAACTCGGTCTGCGCGAGCGCGGCACGCCCCATCCTGTGGAGGGCGTCGACCTTAGCAGTGTGCTCGAGCGGATCGAGCGCGTGCACTCCGGGCTTGCGAGGCGTGCAGGGGTCCGACTGGTGGTGCGGGTGCCCCCGGCGGGCGAGTGTCGCGTCGTCAGTAACGAGAGTCGGTTGTGGGACATCTTCGCGAACCTCGTCGGGAACGCGTTGAAGTTCACGGCGACAGGGCATCCGGCCTGGGTCTTGGTACGCGTGCGCGCGCTTGGCAGCGGACTCGAGGTCGTCGTTCGCGACAACGGAATCGGCATCGACCTGCCCGATCAGCGACGTGTCTTTGACGAGTACTTCCAGGTCTCGAATCCGTCGCGCAGCGCCAAGCAAGGACATGGACTCGGCTTGTCGATCGTGCGCGAGACGGTATCGCGGTTGCCGGGGCACTCGATTCGCCTCTCCTCTTCGCTCGGCAAAGGGACGGCTTTCGTGCTTCATTTGCCCGGCTCGCGACGCCCGCTTGGGCGGCCGACCGCTGGGCCGCTCGCCCGCCGAATGGCCGCCACTGGCGCCGTGTCACGTGTCGCGCCGGCGTTCGTCAGTTATCCGCTTCCCGTGGAGTCGGTCTTGCCGGTGGATGGCGGCCGCGTCTCCGACGTCGTGGCTGCATCCCATCCTCAGAGAGCGTCCAATGCCTGGCCGGCTTCGTTCGATGGAGGCGTTCTTCAAAGTGACGCGCTCGCGCTCGTCCTCGTAATCGAGGACGACGAGGCGATGGGAGAGGCGCTGCGCCGAACCTTCGAACGTTGGGGCTTCGAGGTCGAGAGTGCGCAGAGCGGAGAGGACGCGATCGCGCTGGTTTCCGCGATGCAGCGCGCTTTCGACGCGATCGTTTCGGATTTCCGGCTGCCGGGCGCGTGGGATGGGCTGCGGCTGATCGAGGAGCTGCGGAGACTGGAAGGCGTGCGCACGCCCGCGATTCTGCTTTCGGGCGAATTCCGGGTCGAGGCGTTGCTCTGCGACGCGCCAGACGACGTGCACGTGATGGCGAAGCCGCCCGACGTTGGCCGCTTGCGCGAGTTGCTGCGCCGTTTTGCCAGGGCGCGCGCTCCCGTCGGTGCGGCCTGAGGTCGCTACACGCGTTCGACGACCGTCGCGATCCCCATTCCGCCGCCGACGCACAGCGTGATGACGCCGCGCTTCAGCCGGCGTCGCTCCAGCTCGTCGACCAGCGTGCCGAGCAGCATCGCGCCGGTAGCTCCAAGGGGGTGGCCCATGGCGATCGATCCGCCGTTGACGTTGACCTTCTCCTCGGGAACGCCCATCTCGCGGATGAATCGCATCACCACGGCAGCGAAGGCTTCGTTGACCTCGAACAGGTCGATGTCCTCGATGGTGAGGCCGGCTTTCGCCAGTGCCTTGCGGGTGGCGGGCATCGGGCCGGTGAGCATAATCGTGGGATCGGTTCCGGTGAGCGCCGCCGAGACGATGCGGGCGCGCGGCGTGAGACCCAGCCGCTTGCCGGCTTCTTCGTTGCCGATCAGGGTGAGGGCCGCCCCGTCGACGATGCCCGACGAGTTGCCTGCGTGATGCACGTGCTCGATGCGGGCGACCTGCGGGTACTTGCGCAGCGCCACCTCGTCGTAACCCATCGCGCCGATCTTCTCGAACGATGGCTTCAGCTGTGCGAGTGCTTCGAGCGACGTTTCCGGCCGGATGGTTTCGTCGCGATCGAGGATCGCCAGGCCGATCTCGTCGGCAACGGGTACAAGCGAGCGGTCGAAACGGCTGGCGCGTTGCGCTTCGGCCGCCTTGCGATGCGATTGCACGCCGAACTCGTCGAGCATCTCGCGCGAGAAGCCATCGAGCGTGGCGATGAGGTCTGCACCGATTCCTTGCGGCACGAACTGCGTCGCCAGGTTCGTTTCCGGGTCGAGCGCCCAGGCGCCGCCGTCCGATCCCATCGGTACCCGTGACATCGACTCGACGCCTCCGGCGACGACGAGATCTTCCCAGCCGGAGCGCACCTTCTGCGCGGCGAGGTTCACCGCCTCGAGCCCCGAGGCGCAGAACCGGTTGATCTGCACGCCGGCAACCTTCAGGTCCCACCCCGCGGCGAGTGCCGCCGTCTTTGGAATGACGGCGCCCTGGTCTCCGACCGGCGTGACGCAGCCGACGACGACGTCCTCGACCTGCGAGGTGTCGAGGTCGTGGCGGCGCTGCAACTCGTGCATCAGCGTGGTCAGAAGACGGACCGGCTTGACTTCGTAGAGCGAGCCGGACGTCTTGCCGCGTCCGCGCGGCGTGCGAATGGCGTCGTAGACGAAGGCTTCGGGCATGGCTCACTCCATTGGATCGGCCTCCATTATGCTTGCGAGTTTCCGCAGACGCGACGGAGCCGCAATGATCGAGCGCACGCTGTTTACCGACGAGCACCGGATGTTCCGCGACTCCGTTCGGCGCTTCATGGACAACGAGGTCGTTCCGCATCACGAGCAGTGGGAAGACCAGGGATACGTCGACCGCGAGGTGTGGCGCAAGGCAGGCGGACAGGGCCTGCTGTGCGCGACGATGCCGGAGGAATACGGCGGCGCCGGCGCCGACAAGCTCTATTCGATCGTCGTGATGGAGGAGATCGCGCGGGCCAACGCCACGGGTCTGGGGTTCGGTCTGCATTCCGAGATCGTTGCCCCGTACATCCTGCATTACGGCTCCGACGAGCAGAAGCGGCGCTTCCTGCCGAAGATGGCCAGCGGTGAGTCGATCGGCGCGATCGCAATGAGCGAGCCGGCGGCCGGCTCCGACCTGCAGGGCGTGCGCACCACGGCGGTCCGCAAGGGCGACGTCTACGTTCTCAACGGCTCGAAGACCTTCATCACCAACGGCTTTCATGCCGACGTCGTCATCGTCGTTGCCAAGACGCGCCCCGACGCCGGCGCTAAGGGCACCAGCCTGCTGCTCGTCGAGCGTGGGATGAAGGGCTTCGAGAAGGGCAAGCGGCTGAAGAAGGTCGGGATGAAGGCGCAGGACACCTCCGAGCTCTTCTTCGACGACGTGCAGGTGCCGGCGGCGAACGTGCTGGGCGCCGAGAACCAGGGCTTCGTCTACCTGATGCAGGAGTTGCCCTGGGAGCGGCTGCAGATCGCGATCGGTGCGGTGGAGAACGCGCAGGCGGCGATCAACTGGACGGTCGCCTACGTGCAGGAACGCAAGGTGTTCGGCACCACCGTTTCTTCGTTCCAGAACACGCGCTTCAAGCTGGCCGAACTGCAGACCGAGGTGCAGATTGCGCGCGTCTTCGTCGATCGCTGCATCGAACTGCTGATGCAGGACAAGCTCGACACCGCCACCGCGTCGATGGCGAAGTATTGGTGCTCCGATCTGCAGTGCAAGGTGCTCGACGAGTGCGTGCAGCTGCACGGCGGCTATGGCTACATGTGGGAATATCCGGTCGCGCGCGCCTGGGCCGACGCCCGCGTTCAGCGCATCTACGGCGGCACCAACGAGATCATGAAGGAGGTGATCACCCGCTCGATGGGGCTGGGCGGGCGCTGAGGATCGGCGCCGGGGACGGCGCGATCAGCGGGCGGCGCCACGGCGCCGCCCGCTTACCTTCACAACCTTCAGTCGGCGTAGTAGTCCGAGATCACTTTCCAGCGGCCGTCCTGGATCTGCGACAGGCGGGCCGCGTTGCTGCCAAGGCGCTTCTTCGGCCCGAAGTTCTGCGGCGCGCTGCCGAAGATGTCGGACGGGATCGACATCGTGTCCATCGCCTTGATGAAGGAGTCCACCGTCAGGTTCTGGCCGGCCTTGTCGGCGGCACGGATGAAGCTGTCGAGTGCCAGATAGCCGTACACCGAGAACACGCTCGGGTCGTCGCCGAACTTCGTCTTGTACTTGTTCGCCCAGAAGCGCAGCGGCTGCGACGCGTCGTCCAGATACGGCACCTGCACCGTCATCGTCGCGTACAGGCCGTCCATCGCCTTGCCGCCGAGTTTGTGGATCAGCTCGGTGTACGCGGCGCTGGTGCCGAGGAAGGTCGGGCTGAAGCCGGTCTTGCGCGACTCGCCGATCACGCCGATCGTCTCGCGGATCACCGTGCCGAGCACGACGAAGTCGCACGACGCGGCCTTCATGCGAGCGACTTGCGACGAGAAGTCGGTGGCGCCGCGCTTGTAGGTGGTCTTCTCGGCGAAGTCCATACCGATCGTCTTCAGGCCGGCCTCGGCGCCGCGCAGCACTTCCAGGCCGAATTCGTCGTCCTGGTAGACCGTGCAGATCTTCTTCGCGCCTTTCTCCTTCACCAGCACCGGTGTGGCATGACGCGCCTGGTCATAGTAGGTGGCGGCGAACGCGTATTTCAGCCGATGGAAGGGCTCGTACATCTCACGCGCCGCCGTGATCGGGAAGAAGTTGACGACGTTCTTCTCGAACTGGATCGGCATCGACGCCATGTTCGGCGCCGTGCCCAAGTGCGCGACCATCGCGAAGATCTTGTCCTGGTTGACGAGTTTCTGCGCGCCGAGCACCGCCTTGCGCGGGTCGTAGCCGTCGTCCTCGACGATCAGGCGCACCTTGCGTCCATGCACGCCGCCCTGTTCGTTGAGTTCCTCCGCGCGCAGCAGCAATCCCGAACGCAACTGCTTGCCGAAGCCGGCGAGCGGCCCGGAGAGGTCCTGCAGCGAGCCGACGACGATCTCGTCCTTCGCGACTCCCTGCGTCTGGGCGAGGGCCAGCGGAGCGCTCGCCGCCAGAGCCAGTGCAACAACCGTTCGCTTCATGTCGTTATCTCCCACTTGCCATCGGAATCGGGCTTCGGTTTCGCTGCCCTTCAGCCCACCTGGTACATCGACTCGATCATCGGTGCGTACTTCTTCTCCACGAACCGGCGCTTGAGCTTCATCGTCGGCGTGAGCTCCTCGTCCTCGGCGGTGAGCTGCGTCTCGATGAGGCGGAACGCCTTGATCTGCTCGACCCGCGCAAACTTCGCGTTCACCTTGTCGACTTCGCGCTGGATCAGCGAGACGACCTCGGGTGCGCGCGTGAGGCTCGCGTAGTTCGAGAAGGGAACGTCATTGTCCTGCGCGTACTTCTCGACGTTGTCCTGGTCGATCATCACGAGCGCGGTCAGGAACGACCGCCGGTCCCCGATCACCACCGCGTCGGTGATGTACGGCGAGAACTTCAGCTCGTTCTCGATCTCGCTCGGCGTGATGTTCTTGCCGCCAGCCGTGATGATGATGTCCTTCATCCGGTCGGTGATGCGGAAGTAGCCGTCGGCGTCCACCGTTCCGACGTCGCCGGTGTGAAGCCAGCCGTCGGCGTCGATCGTCTCGGAGGTCTTTTCCGGCTGGTTCAGGTAGCCCATGAAGACGTTCGGACCACGGATGAGCAATTCGCCCGTGCCGGGGTCGACGCGCACCTCGTTGAACGGCGCCGCGGTTCCGATCGAGCCGGGCAGGATGCGGTTCGGCGGCATGCCGGTCGATGCACCGCAGGACTCGGTTTGCCCCCACACTTCGAGCATCGGAACGCCCAGAGCCAGGTACCAGCGAACGAGATCCGGCGAGATCGGCGCCGCGCCCGTCACGAGATAGCGCGCGCGATGAATGCCGATCATCTTGCGGACGTTGTCGAGCGCGATGAAGCGTGCCGCGCGGAACGCCGCCTTCAACGACAGCGGCACCGGCCGGCCTTCGAGCACATGATCTGCCACTCGCTGGCCGACGCCGATCGCCCAACGATAGGCGAGTTGCTGCAGGCGCGCCGCCTCCGACACGCCGATCGACACCGCCGAGTAGAACTTCTCCCAGACGCGCGGCACGGCGAGGAACACGGTGGGCGCGATCTCGCGCACATTCTCGGGGACGGTGTCCGGGTTCTCGACGAAGTTCAGTCGCGCGCCGGAGTAGATCGAGAAGTACTCGCCGCCCAGTCGCTCGGCCACGTGGCACAACGGCAGGAACGCCATGCGCTCGTCGTCGTCGCGCTGCGAGATGATCAGGTTGAAGCCGCGCACGGTGTAGACGAGGCCGCGATGGCTGTGCATCGCGCCCTTCGGCTGGCCGGTGGTGCCCGACGTGTAGATCAGGATCGCGAGGTCGTCGGGCCCGCGCGTGGCGCAGCGCCGCTCGAACTCGCCCGGGTGCTGCGCGTCCCAGGCACGACCGGCGTCGCGCAGCGCATCCAGGCTCGTCACCATCGGATCTTCGAAGCGGCGCAGTCCCTCCATGTCGAAGACGACGATCCTGCGCAGCAGCGGAAGTTCGTCGCGAACCTCGAGCAGCTTGTCGAGTTGCTCGTCGTTTTCCACGAAGACGACGACGCTGCGCGAATCGGCGCACAGATAGCGCACCTGGTTCGGCGAGTCGGTTGGGTAGATGCCGTTGGCCACGCCACCTGCGCACAGCACGCCAAGGTCGGCGAGCACCCATTCGACGACGGTGTTCGACAGGATCGACGCGCATTCGCCCGTCTCGAAGCCGATCGACGCGAGCCCCATCGCGATCTCGCGCACCGCCTGCTCGGTCTCGCGCCAGCTCCAGCTGCGCCAGACGCCGAGTTCCTTCTCCCGCAGGAACACGCCGTCGCCGCGCATGGCGACCGCGTTGCGGAACAGTTCGGGGATCGTCTCGCCCGGAACGACGATGTCGGGATTCGGCTGGATGTGATCGAGATTCCAGAGCACGCTCATCGCTTCACCGCCACGTCTTCTTCTTTTTCCAGCGTCGCTCGCCGCGCGCGCCGGTGTCGCGGATGCCGAGATAAAACTCTCGGATGTCCTCCTTCTCGCGCAGCACGGCGCAGGCGTCCTCCATCACGATGCGGCCGTTCTCGAGCACGTAGCCGTAGTCGGCGGCGTTCAGCGCCATGTTCGCGTTTTGTTCGACGAGCAGCATCGTCGTGCCGCGCTCGCGGTTGATGCGCACGACGATCTCGAAGATCTCCTTGGTGAGCTTCGGCGAAAGACCCAGGCTCGGCTCGTCGAGCAGGATCAGCTGCGGTGCGGCCATGATCGCGCGCGAGATCGCCAGCATCTGCTGCTGGCCCCCGGAGAGCAGGCCCGCATCCTGATCGGCGCGCTCGCGCAGGATCGGAAAGTAACCGTACACCGCTTCGAGGTCGTGCGCGATCGCGTCGCGGTCGCGGCGCGTGTATGCGCCCATCATCAGGTTGTCGCGCACCGACAGCAGCGGGAACACCTCGCGGCCTTCGGGCACATGGCTCAGGCCGCGGCCGACGATGTGCGCCGGGTCCTTCGCGGTGATGTCCTCGCCGCGGAACGTGACCGAGCCGCGCCGCGGATCGATGATTCCCGAAATCGTCTTCAGGATCGTCGTCTTGCCGGCGCCGTTGGAACCGAGAACGGTGACGATGCGGCTCTCCGGCACCTGCAGGCTGACGCCGCGAATCGCCTTGATCGGGCCGTAGGCGCTCTCCACGTTCTGCAGCTTCAGCACCGGCTCGGCGATTTGCAGAGTTCCCTTCATGCCGCCCGCCTCAGCGACGTGGCGTCGTCGGCCGTTCCGAGGTACGCCTCGATGACCGCCGGATCGCCCTGCACCTGCGCCGGCGTGCCCACGGCGATCACCTCGCCCTGGTTCATCGCGAGCACGCGGTCGGAGACTTTCGAGACGAGCGACATGTCGTGCTCGACCATCAGCACGCTGATGCCGAGGTCGTCGCGGATGTCCTCGATCCAGAACGCCATGTCGCCGGTTTCCTCGACGTTCAGGCCGGAGGAGGGCTCGTCGAGCAGCAGCAGCCGCGGCTCCATGCACAGCGCGCGCGCCAGTTCGACCACCTTGCGAACGCCGTAGGGCAGCCCCGCGACCATCGTGTCGCGGTAGTGCTGCAAGTCGAGGAAATCGATCACTTCCTCGACCTTGCGGCGCGTCTCGCGCTCGGCGCGGCGCACCGTGGGCAGGAAGACGAGCTCGCCCCAGAAGCCGCTTCGCCGATGCACGTGGCGGCCGATCAGCAGGTTCTGCAGCACGGTGGCGTGCTCGAACAGCTCGATGTTCTGGAAGGTGCGAGCAATGCCGAGTTCGGCGATGCGATGCGGCGCGGTGCGGTCCAGGCGCACGCCGTCGAATTCGATCGAGCCGGAGTTCGGTTCGTAGATCCGGCTGATCAGGTTGAACACCGTGGTCTTGCCCGCGCCGTTGGGCCCGATCAGCGTGAACACTTCGCCCTTGCGCACGTCGAAGCTCACGCCGTTCACGGCGAGCACGCCGCCGAAGTGCACGGTGAGGTCGCGAACCGACAGCAGGATTTCGCTCATCGCAGCCGCTCGGATTTCTGGAAGGCCTTCTGGCGGCGGAACGTTCCCGCGCGATAGAACGGGAACAGCGAGAACCAGGTGCGCAGCTTCAGCCAACGTCCGTACAGCCCGAGCGGCTCGAAGAGCACGAACGCGATCAGCACGATGCCGTAGACGAAGGCCTGCAGGCCGGTCGCCTGGCCGATCGCCTCCGGGAGGAAGTCCTTGCCCAGCGTGATCAGCTGCGGCATCGTGATCAGGAACGCGGCGCCGAGAAAGGCTCCGTGGATCGAGCCGAGCCCGCCGATGACGATCATCAGCAGCAGGTCGATCGACTGCAGGATGCCGAACTGGTCGGGCGTGAGGAAGCGGATCTGATGCGCGTACAGCGCGCCGCCCACGCCGGCGAGCGCCGCCGACGCCATGAACGACAGCGTCTTGTAGCGGGCCAGGTGGATGCCCATGCTTTGCGCCGAGATGTCCGAGTCGCGGATTGCGACGAAGGCGCGTCCGGTGGGCGAGCGCAGCAGGTTCAGCACGGTGAGCGTGGCCAGCACCGCGACGACCAGGCAGACGAAGTAGAATGACGCAGGCGTGTCGGCGCGCCAGCCGAAGATGTCGATCGTCTGCACGAGCATGCCGGCGTTTCCGCCGGTGACGCTCTCCCAGCGCGCGAGCGCCTCCTCGACGATGAAACCGAAGGCGAGGGTGGCGATCGCCAGGTAGATGCCTTTGACGCGAAGCGCCGGCAGCCCGACGATCGCACCCACCGCTGCGGAAAGCGCGGTGGCGGCGGCGAGCGACAGCGGGAAGGGCCAGCCCATCGACGCGAGCACGGCCTCGGTATAGGCGCCCACGCCGAGGAAGGCCGCGTGCCCCAGCGAGAAGAGCCCGGTGTAGCCGGCCAGCAGCATCAGGCCCACGCCGACGATGCCGTAGATCAGGATGAAGGTGAGTTGGGCGAGCCAGTACTCGGGCAACCATGCCGGCGCGATGACCAGCAGAACGAGCAGCAGGCCGTACCAGAGGTGGTCGCCTGCGTGGCGCGCGAGGTCGATGTCCTGGTCGTAGCGGGTCTTGAAAACGAAGCGCACGTCGTTACACCTTCTTCGCGAGCCGCTCGCCGAACAGCCCGTTGGGGGCGATCGCAAGCATCAGCAGGACGACGACGTAGGCGGCAACGTCCTTGAAGCCTTCGGGCAGGAAGAAGCCCGACATCGACTCGACGACGCCGATCACCAGCCCGCCGACGATCGCGCCCGGAAGGCTGCCGAAGCCCCCGACGACGGCCGCCGGAAAGGCCTTCAGGCCGATGAAACCCATGTTGGCGTGGACGAAGGTGATCGGCGCGAGCAGCAGTCCGGCGATCGCTGCCACCGCAGCCGCCAGGCCCCAGACGAGTCCGTTCAGGCGCTTGACCGGGATGCCCATGTAGTACGCGGCGAGCTGGTTCTGCGACGCGGCCTGCATCGCGATGCCGATCTTGCTGAAGCGGAACATCGCGTACAGCAGCGCGCACAGCGCCGCGGTGGCGCCGATGACGGCGAGCTGCTCGACGGCGACGACCAGTTCGCCGAGCCGGACGATCTCGTTGCGAAACGGCACCGGCAGCGTGTGCGTCTCGGTTCCGAAGCCCGGGATCATCGTGATCGCGCCGCGCGCGACGTAGCCGATGCCGATCGTGAGCATCACGATCGAAAACGCCGGCTGGCCGAGGATCGGCCGGATGATCGCGAACTCGAGCGCGATGCCCAGCAGTGCCATCGCCGCCACCGCCGCGAGTACGGCCAGCCAGAAGGGAAAGCCCAGACCGGCCATCAGCGCCAGGCCGAGGAAGGCGCCGAGCATCATCAGTTCGCCCTGCGCGAAGCTCACCGTTTCGGTGGCCTTGTAGATCAGGACGAAGCCGAGCGCGATCAGTCCGTAGATGCAGCCTTGGGCAACACCGCTGACGAGCAGTTGCAGCACCTGCAAGAGCCGGGTCTCCTCGAGTTCTAGTGTCGTGCGCCGTCTGCGCGGCGCGACGATGGTAATACGGAAAGCGCCGAACGAAGCGGGCCGGGAAATCCCGAAGCGATGGCCCGGCGCTGAAGTGGCGAAATCGGCATCGGTTTCTCAGCTGACGACGTAGGCAGCCGAGGCGGTGGCGATCAGCTTGCCGTCGTCGCCCTCGAGCTGGCACTGCACCGACCCGATGCGCCCACCCAGGCGCGTGGTGCGCGCGCTGGCTTCGAAGCGCCGGCCGATCCCCTGCTGCAGGAAATCGACGCGCAGGTCGATCGTTCCCATGCGGGCGAAACGCAGCATCACCTGCTCGGCGTTGTCGGCGCGAAATTTCTCGGCGATTGCGCACATCAGCGCGAATCCGCCGGCCGCGTCCAGCACCGACGAAATCACCCCGCCGTGCAGCCGCCCGTACAGGTAGTGGCCGATGAACTCGGGACGCATCTCGAAGGAGATGCGCGCATCGTCCGGATCGAAGGATTCGACGCGCACGCCGAGCAGGCGGTTGAACGAGATGCGCTCCTCGAACAGGTCGCGCAAGGCGGCCTCGAGTCGTTGCTGCTCGGCCTCGTCGCGTCGGGGAGTTGCGGAGAGCGTCGGCATCATCGACCCCGGAACCGCGGCGTGCGCCGTTCGAGGAAGGCCGCCGCGCCCTCGCGGAAATCCTCGGTGCGGCCGGCGAGCGTCTGCAGGGACGCTTCGCGTTCGAGCTGTTCGTCGAGCGCGCGCTCCATCGTGCCGTCGAAGGCCTCCTTGATCAGCGCGAGTGCACGCGTTGGCCGCTGCGACAACTGCGTCGCGAGCGCGTGCGCGGCCGGCAGCAGTGCTCCGTCGTCGTGAACCTCCCAGACGAGACCGATGCGCTGCGCGGTCTCGGCGTCGAGCCGTTCGCCGAGCATCGCCAGCGCGCGCGCGCGGCCCTCGCCGACCAGCCGCGGCAGCATCCACGTGCTGCCGGCATCGGGCACCAGGCCGATCTTCGAGAAGGCCTGCACGAAATAGGCCGAGCGCGCGGCAAGCACGATGTCGCCGGCCAGCGCGATGCTCATGCCGGCGCCGGCCGCTGCGCCGTTCACCGCGCAGATCACCGGCTTGGGCATGCGCCGCATCGCCAGGATCAGTGGGTGGTAGCGTTCGCGCAGCAACCGGCCGAGGTCGAGCGCGACCTCGGGCTTCACCGACGCGAGGTCGGCGCCGGAGGAGAAACCGCGGCCGGCCCCGGTAACCACCACCGCCCGCACCGTCTCGTCGGCTGCGGCGCGTTCGACCGCCTCGAGCAGCGCGCGCGTGATCGCGCCGTCGAGCGCGTTCAGCACCTCGGGGCGGTTCAGCGTGAGGGTTGCGACCGCTTCGTCGCGCTCGTAGAGCACGGGTGCGCCGGCCTCGGCGGCGTTCGTTGCACTCAAGGGCACACTCCCAGTTGGCGCGCGGCGAGCTCGACGAGAACCTCCTCGGCGCCGCCGCCGATCATCATGACTTTCACCTCGCGGTAGATGCGTTCCACGCGCGTGCCGCGCATGTAGCCGGTCCCGCCGAGGATCTGCACCGCTTCGCCGGCGCAGTCTCGCATGACGCGCGCGGCCCGGTTCTTCGCCAGCGCGATCTGCGCGGCCGGGCGTTCGCCGTGATCGATGCGTTCGGCCAGTTGCGCAAGCCAGGCGAGCACCGCAGCGATCTCCTCGATCATCCGCACGAGCTTGTGGCGGATTACCTGATGCCCGACGAGCGGTTCGCCGAAGGTGCGCCGCTCGCGCGCCCAGGCGAGGGCGTCCTCGAAGCAGACGATCGCGAAGCCGATCGCCTGCGCGGCCATCGCCAGCCGTTCGCCGTTGAAGTTGCGCATGATCAGCGGAAACCCGGCGTCGAGCGGACCGACGAGTCGGTCGCGCGCCACCGGACAGTCGTCGAAGTGCAGTTGCGCGGTGTCCGAGCACCACCAGCCGGTCTTGCTCAGCAGCGCACGCGAGAAGCCGGGCGTGTCGCGGTCGACAAGGAAGAGCGATATTCCTTCGGCGCCTGCGCCCGACGTGCGCGCGGCCACCAGGTAGTGGTCGGCACGCATGCCGGACGTGATGAAGGTCTTGGAGCCCTGCAGGCGCCAGCCGTCGGCGTCGGCGCGTGCGCGCGTGTGCAGTTGCGCGACATCGGAGCCGCCCGAAGGCTCGGTCACCGCAAGCGCGCCGATCGCTTCGCCGGCCAGGATCGCGGGGGCGATTCGCTCGACGAGGGCGGGCGCGCCTGCTTCGAGCAGCGGACCGAGCATGATCGTGTGCGTCATCAGGCCGGCGATGAGGCCGCCGGATCCGGCGCGCGCGAGCTCGATCGTCGCCACGATGCGCGACAGCGTGTCGCAAGGGGTGCCGCCCACCGATTCCGGGTAGCCCAGACCGAGCAGTCCGATCGCGGCCGCCTTGCGGTGCAGTTCGCGCGGGAATTCGCCCGCTTCGTCCCAGGCGTCGACGTGCGGCGCGATCTCGCGTTCTACGAAGCGGCGAATCGCGTCGCGCAACTGCCGATGATCGTCGGTCGCACCCGGCTGCCGCGCCGGATCGAGGCACGCGGCCAGTCGATCGTCGATCATCCGGCCTCCGCTTCGATGCGCACCAGCAGCGTGGACGGCGAGACCTGCGCGCCGACCGAAACCGCGAGCGCTGCCACGCGGCCGCTGGTGGGCGCGCTGACGACGTGCTCCATCTTCATTGCCTCGATCGACAGCAGCGCCTGCCCGGCGTTGACGCGATGGCCTTCGGTCACGGCAATCGACGCAATGCGGCCGTGCATGCGGGCGCGCAGTTCGCCGCCACGTTCGCCACCGGCTCGCCTGGATGGCAGCGACGCGGCGTCGACGACGCAGGCGGTGGAGCCGGCGTGATCGAGCCACATGCGCGACGGCAGGGGCGAGGAGCCTTCGAAGGCGACGTGGATCGGCTGTCGATGTCCGTCGATCGACACCGACCCGGGCGACACGATGCGCAGCAGGAAACGATGAGGGCCGATGCAGACCGCGAATCCGCGATCGTGCGCGGGTTCGAGCCGTGCGTCCCAACGTGACGAGTCAAGCGCCGACGTCGTTGCTTCGTCGTGGATCCGGTCGGCGTGGGCCGCGTCGTCAAAGCCTTCCACGGCGAGCGAAATTTGCGAGCGGCGCGCGCCGTTCGACGACCAGTTCGCGAGCGGGCCGTGTCCGCGCATGGCGCGATCCATCCACAGCGCACTCGCCACCGCCTGCCATCGAGCGTCGGGGGCAGTCGCGCGCCAGTCCAAGGCCGCTTCGACGAGCCAGCCGACGTCGAGATCCGCGGCGACGAAACGCGGTGCGCATAGGCACTCGAGCAGGAATGCGCGGTTCGTCACCACGCCGAGGATCGAGCTGCCGTCCAGCGCCGAGACCAGGCGAAGGCGCGCCTCTTCGCGGTTTCGGCCGTGCGCGACGAACTTGGCGAGCAGCGAGTCGAACTGCGGCGATATGCGCGGGCCGAGCGCATGATCGACGAGCACGCCTTCTGCCTGCGCGATGCGCCATGCGGCAATCGAGCCGCTGTGCGGCACGAAGCCTGCGAATGCATCCTCGGCGCACAGGCGCGCCTCGATCGCGTGACCGTCGAAGCGCACCTCGGCCTGTGCAAAGGGCAGCGCCTCGCCGCGGGCGATGCGCAACTGCACCTCGACCAGGTCGATTCCGGTGATCGCCTCGGTGACGCGGTGCTCGACCTGAAGTCGCGTGTTCACCTCGAGGAAGTGGAAGCCACCGTCGCGATCGAGCAGGAACTCGACGGTTCCTGCGCCGACGTAGCCGACCGCCTGCGCGAGCCGCACCGCGGCCTCGCCCATCGCCTCGCGTGTGCGGGCCGGCACGCCGGGCGCAGGCGCTTCCTCGACGAGCTTCTGGTGCCGGCGTTGCGTGGAGCAGTCACGCTCGCCCAGGTGCACGCAGTTGCCGAAGCGATCGGCGAGAACCTGGACCTCGACGTGGCGCGCGCCGTCGACGCGGCGCTCGAGCAGCAGCCGGGCATCGCCGAAGGCGGCTTGCGCCTCGGCTGCCGCGGCGGCGCGCAGCCGCTCGAAATCGGCCAGCGAGTCCACGCGACGCATCCCGCGCCCGCCGCCGCCGGCGGCCGCCTTGATCATCAGCGGCACGCCGATGCGTTCGGCTTCGGCCGACATCGCCGAGGCCGATTGATCCTCGCCGCCGTATCCGGGCAGGCAGGGCACGCCGATGCGCTGCGCGATCGCCTTGGCGCGCGCTTTGTCGCCGAGGGTCTCGATCGCGTCCGCCGATGGGCCGACGAAGACGAGACCCGCCGCCGCGCAGGCGCGCGCGAACGCGGCGTTCTCGGAGAGGAAGCCGTAGCCGGGATGAACGGCGGCGGCTCCACTGCGCCGGCATGCCTCGACGATGGCGTCGATCGACAGGTAGGCGGCGAGATCGGAGTCGGCGTCCAGCTCGATCGCCTCGTCGGCGTCGGCCGCGTGAGGCGCGTCGCGTTCGCCCGGCGCGTGCACGGCGATCGTGCGCAATCCGAGCGCGCGTGCGCTGCGCAGCACCCGGCGCGCGATCTCGCCGCGATTGGCGACGAGCAGCGCGTCGAAGGCGCGTGAAGGCGGCTCGATGCGCGTCATGCGCGCGGCAGGATGCCCATCGTCTTGGCGATGATGCCGAGCATCACCTCGTCGGCGCCGCCGCCGATCGAGCCGAGCCGGGAGTCGCGCCAGTATCGGTTCACGCGCGTGTCGTCGATGTAGCCCATGCCGCCCCAGAACTGCACGCACCAGTCGGCCACTTCGCGCGAGACGCGCCCGGCCTTGAGCTTGGCCATGGAGGCGAGCTGCGTGACGTCGGCGCCGCCGACGTACAGCTCGACCGCGCGGTACAGCAGCGCACGCAGGCATTCGATCTCGGTGTTCAGCTCGGCGAGCTTGAAGTGGACGTACTGGTTGGCGAGCAGCGGTTGGCCGAAGGCCTTGCGTTCGCGCAGGTAGTCGATCGTTTCGGTGAGGATCGCGCTGGCGGCGAGCGAGTTCGCTGCCGCCCACAGCCGTTCTTCCTGGAACTGCATCATCTGGTAGGCGAAGCCCATGCCTTCCTCGCCGATGCGGTAGCGCTGCGGCACGCGCACGTCGTCGAGGAAGATCTGCGCCGTGTCCGACGAGCGCATGCCGGTCTTCTCCAGCTTGCGCGCGACCTGTACGCCGGGCGTGTCCATCGGAACGCAGATCAGCGTCTTGTTCCGATGCGGCGCGCCGTCGGAGGTGTTGGCCAGCAGGCACATCCAGTCGGCCTGCGTGCCGCTGGTCGTCCACATCTTGCCGCCACGGATGCGGTAGTCGTCGCCGTCCTTGTGCGCGAAGGTGCGAATCGACGCGACGTCGGAGCCGGCGCCCGTCTCGGACACGCCGAGGCACGCGACGCGCTCGCCCGCGATCGACGGTGCAAGGAACTCGCGCTTCAGTTCGTCGCTGCCGAAGCGGGCGAGGGCGGGCGTGGCCATGTCGGTCTGCACGCCGATCGCCATCGGCACGCCGCCGCAGTGCGCGTGGCCGAGCGCTTCGGCCACCGCGATCGAATACGAGTAGTCCAGGCCCGACCCGCCATACTCGATCGGTTTCGTCACGCCGAGAAAGCCGAGGTCTCCCATCTTGCGGAACAACTCACGCGCGGGAAACACGCCGGCGCGCTCCCACTCCTCGACGTGGGGGTTGATCTCGGCGTCGACGAAGCGGCGCACCGAATCCATCAGCCGTTCGTGCTCTTCGGTATAGATCATCGCGATGTGCGTGGGCGGAAAGCGGTTCAGGGACGCGCGACGCCGAAGCTCGTCGGGTGCAATGCGCGCGCTTGCGCCTGCGTGCAGGCGTCGAGCAGGAAGCCGAGCAGCTTGCGCGTGTCGCGCGGGTCGACGATGCCGTCGTCGAGCAGCCTCGCGCTCGTGTGCAGTACGCCGGCCTGCGCCTCGAAGTGCTCGACGATGCGCGCCGACAACGCATCGAGCTTCGCCTCGTCGACCGGCTCGCCGCGTCGGCGCGCGGTGGATTCGCTGACGATGCGCATGGTGAGCGCGGCCTGCTCGCCGCCCATGACGGCGGTGCGCGCATTCGGCCACGAGAAGACGAAACGCGCGCCGAATGCGCGGCCGCACATGCCGTAGTTGCCGGCGCCGAACGAGGCGCCGCAATGCAGCGTGATCGACGGCACCGTGGCGTTGGAGACGGCCTGGATCATCTTCGAGCCGTGCTTGATCATGCCGGCCTGCTCGCTGGCGCGTCCGACGATGTAGCCGGTGGTGTTCTGCAGATAGACGAGCGCCGTCGCGCTCTGGCAGCAGGCCTGGATGAAATGCGTGGCCTTGTTTGCGCCGGCCGGGTCGATCGGACCGTTGTTCGTGACGATGCCGATGCGGTGACCGTGCAGTTCGGCGTGGCCGCAAACGGTTTCAGGACCGTAGTCGGGCTGGAACTCGAGGAACCGCGAGCCATCGACGACGCGCGTGATCACCTCGCGCATGTCGAAGGGCTCGCGGAAGTCGAGCGGGACGACGCCGGCGAGTTCGTCGGGCGCGTGCAGCGGTTCGTCGAAGCGAGGCGGCGGCGTGTCGTTGCCGAAGCCCAGCCGGCCGATCACCTCGCGCGCGATCCGGATCGCGTCCTCGTCGTCGTCGGCGAGATAGTCGGCGAGCCCGGAAACCCGCGCGTGCATCTCGGCGCCGCCGAGTTCTTCGTCAGTGGCGATCTCGCCGGTGGCCGCCTGCAGCAGCGGCGGGCCGGCGAGGAAGGCCTTGGCGCGCCCGCGCACCATGACGACGTAGTCGGACAGCCCGGGCAGATACGCGCCGCCGGCGGTGGACGAGCCGTGCACGACCGCGATCACCGGAATGCCGGCGGCGGACAGGCGCGCGAGGTTGTGAAACAGGCGACCGCCCTGGACGAAATCCTCGACCCGGTAGCGCAGCAGGTTCGCGCCGGCCGATTCGATGGACTGCACGAGCGGCAGCCGGTTCTCGAGCGCGATCTGCTGCGCGCGCAGGATCTTCTCGCCGCCCATGCTCTGGATCGCACCGGCGTCGATGCCGGAATCGTTGACGACGACGACGCAGCGCGTGGACGAGACGAAGCCGATGCCGCACAGGACGCCCGCGCCGGGGACGCTGCGCTGCGCGTCGGCGTCGTCGAGCCGGTAGCCGGCGAGGGTCGACAGCTCGAGCCACGGACTGCCCGTGTCGAGCAGCCGGGCGAGCCGTTCGCGCGGCAGCAGCTGGCCGCGCCGCTCGAACAGCGGCCCGGCGCGCGCGGAGGCGTCCCGGGACCGTTGCTCGAGCGCGCGCAACTCGCCGATGCGCTCGAGCATCGCTGCCCGGCGCGTCGCGAACGTCGCGCTGCCGGTGTCGATCTGCGTGTCGAGACGGCGCATTCGCGTTGCGTAGCAGCCGCGCTTCAGGGCTCGTCGAGCACGCGCGGCCGGCTCGCGAGCGGGAAGGCGTCGAACGGTCGCGTCGCGTCGCTGTCGTGCTCCACCGGTTGGGCAGGCCAGGTGTGCCGCGCATTGGGTACGCCACCGTCGACCCGGATACAACTGCCGGTGATGAATGCCGCTGCCGGGGACAGCAGGAAGACGATCGCCGCCGAGACCTCGGCTTCGGTTCCCAGGCGCTGCAGCGGCACGACCCGACGCAACCGGCGAAGTTGCGCGACGGTTTCCGGCGGATAGCGGTCGAGCCCGCTGGAGGCGATCCATCCAGGCGCCACCGCGTTGACGCGAACGCCGCTGCGCGCCCATTCGACGGCGAGCGATTCGGTGAGGTTCAACATTCCGGCCCGGGCAGCGCCCGAATGCGACATCCCCGGCATGCCGCCCCACATGTCGGCGATGAGGTTGACGATCGCGCCGCCGTGCTCGTGCAGGTACTGGCGGTACGCCTCGCGCGCGACGAGGAAGCCGCCGCCCAGGTTCGTGCGAACGACCGCCTCCCATCCGTTGAGCGAGATGCTCTCGGCAGCGGCAGGGAACTGGCCGCCGGCATTGTTCACGACGCCGTCGAGCCGGCCGTGTTCGCCAAGCACCTCGCCGACGACCCGCTGCACCGACGCCTCGTCGCGGATGTCGAGAGGGTGATGCGTGATGCGCGTGCCGGCGTGCTGCAACTCGGCGGCCACCGCCTCGAGCTTGCCGGGCGTGCGGCCGACCAGGGCGACCGAGGCGCCGAGCGCAGCCAGCTCGTGCGCCGTGCAGCGGCCGATGCCTGAGCCGCCTCCTGTGACGAGCACGACGCGCCCGGCGAATAGTCCGGGGCGGAACACGCTGCGGTACTCGGAGGAGGTCATCGCACGAATTAATGAGCAGTACTCAATAAAGTGCCCGGCGCATCCTGTCGCGTCAAGCCGCACCGCAGCATCCGCGTACTCCGGTCCCGCCTCCTGCCCTTCCCCCTTCTGCCTTCTCTTCCTATACTGAGCCGCGCTCACGATCGGCCCGAACGATGTCCGCACCATTGCCCCGCAGGCGAAAACCGGTTCGTCGCGACGAGATCCTCGCCGCCGCCCGCGAGGTCTTCCTCGAGCGCCCGTTCGACGACGCTTCGGTGGCCGAGATCGCCGCGCGCGCAGGCTGCGTCGAGGGGACGATCTACACCTATTTCCGCAGCAAGCGCGAGCTGCTCGATTCGCTGCTCGTCGCGTTCTACGACCGGCTGATCGCCGACGTCGAGGCGGGCTTCGCCGCCATCGTCGATACGCGCGCGCGGCTGAACTACCTGATCGCCCGGCACCTGCGCATTGCGATCGACGATCCCGCCTTCGCACGGCTGATCGTGCGCGAGTCGCGCGGCCACGGCCCGTATTTCGGCTCCCGGTTGCACGAGCTGAACCGGCGCTACGGCCAGTTCCTGATGCGCACGCTGCGCGACGGCGTCGAGCGCGGCGAGCTGCGCCGCGACCTGGATGCGGCGCTCGCGCGCGACCTCGTCTTCGGCGGGCTCGAGCATCACGTGTGGACGCGGCTCGCGCTGCGGCGCGGCTTCGTCCCCGCGAAGACGGCGGCTGCCATCGTCGAGTTGCTGTGGTCCGGCTGGTCGGCGCCCGCCGACGACGACGTGCGCGGCCTGGCGCGTCGCGTGCAGCGCCTCGAGCAGCGCCTCGAGTCGCGCTAGCGCTGCGCCCGGCTGCCTATAATCGCGTCGCGATGAACGGCGACGACCGAAGCATTCCCCTGTACGTCGATCTCGATGGCTGCCTGCTGCGCACGGACACGCTGTGGGAGTCCTTCGCCGCTGCGCTGCGGGCGAACCCGTTTGCGGGCCTGCTCGCACTGTTCGCGTTGTTGCAGGGGCGCGCCGCGCTCAAGCGAAGGCTCGCCGCGATCGGACAGACCGACGTCGCGACGATGCCGCGCAACGAGCGCTTCGTCGGCTGGTTGCGCGGGCAACGCGCTCGCGGTCGCCGGGTGGTGCTCGCGACGGCGGCCGATGCCGCGCTTGCGGCCGAGGCAGCGCAGGCGGCACAGGACGCGGAGGCGGTCGAGACGGCGCGTGGCGATCCTGTCGATCCGCTGTTCGATGCGGTGCTGGCGAGCGACGGCCGGCGCAACCTGAAGGGGCCGAACAAGCTCGCCGCGATCCGCGAGCACGCGGGCGACGCTCCCTTCGATTACTGCGGCAACGGGCCCGAGGACGTGGCGATTTTCGCGCAGGCGCGGCGGGCGATCGTGGTCGGCGCTTCCCCGCGCGTGCTCGCCGCCGCGCGCCGCGAATCGACGGTGCTCGAAGTGTTCGATGCGCGCCCGCCGTGGCCGGCGCGCGCGCGCGCCTTTCTGCGCGCGATGCGCCCGCACCAGTGGCTGAAGAACCTGCTCGTTCTCGTGCCGCTGCTCACCTCGTTTCGCGTCGACGAGATGCCGGCGCTCCTGGATGCTGCGCTGGCCTTCGTCTCCTTCAGCCTCGCCGCTTCGAGCGGCTACCTGCTCAACGACCTGCTCGATCTCTCCGCCGATCGCCGGCATCCGCGCAAGCGGTTGCGGCCGTTTGCGGCCGGCGAGCTGTCGGTGCGAAGCGGATTCGCCGCCGCGGCGCTGCTTTTCGTGGTGTCCATCGCAATTGCTTTCGCGGTGGGGAACACCTTCATCGGCTGGGTGCTCGCGTACCTGGTGATGACCGGCGCCTATTCGGGATTCGCCAAGCGGATCGCGCTGCTCGACGTCGCCGCGCTTGCCGGGCTGTACACGGTTCGCGTGCTCGCCGGCGGTGCGGCGATCGGCGTCGAGGTGTCGTTCTGGCTGCTCGCGTTCTCGGTGTTCCTGTTCTTCTCGCTCGCGCTGGTCAAGCGCTGCGGCGAGATCGTCGCGCAACTCGAGCGCGACGAAGCGACGGTAGGCGGCCGTGGCTACCGCGTCGGCGACCTGCCGGTGCTGCAGGCGCTGGGCATCGCCGCATCGTTCGCCGCACTGGTCGTGCTCGCGCTCTACGTGCAGACGTCGGAAGTCACCGAGCGTTACGCGTCGCCCCAACTGCTGTGGCTGATGCTCGTCGGGCTGCTGATCCTGCTTGGCCGCATGTGGCTGTCGACCGCCCGTGGCGAGATGCACGACGATCCGCTGGTGCATGCGATCGAGGATCGCGCGAGTCGTTGGATCGTCGGCGCTCTGCTCGTGCTGTTCGCCGCTGCCGCGACGCTGCGCCTGCCGTTCTGACGCTCATTCGGAGAACGCGATCGTCGTGACGCGCGCGTCCTCGGCCTGGCGGGAACCGAGCCGCGTGTGCTGGACGACGATCGGGACGTCGGAGACGATCGTGCTCGCGTGGCTCGTCGTATTCGAGATCGGCGCCTCAGGTCGTTGAGGTCAACGCGTGAGCGCAGCTTCCTTCGTCTGTGACGTCCGCGGCTTCTTCATCCAGACGATCGGCTTGGCCACCGGCGGCAGCGGAACGATGCCTGCGTGCTCGAGCGTCTTTTCGAGTTCGCGCCCTTCGGGCTCGGCCAACGCTGCAGCGATCGCGCCACGCAACTCCTGCGCGGCGTCCGCGTCGGGCGGCGTCGCCGACTCCAGCCCGCGCACGACGAGCGTGTCGAAGATGCGCGCGAAGCTCGCGCGTCCGCGGCGATGCGTGTCGCCGTAGCCCTTGAGCACGTGCGGCACTTCCGCGAGCGCCGCGGCGAACACCGCGGACAGCGGCAGCATCTTTTCGAGCGCGGCGAGCCAGCGCTCGATCGCCTCCTGCTCCTCGCGAAAGCGCAGCGATCCGCGGCGCAACCGACGCATCTTCGCGAGCGTGCGCAGCATCAGGAACCCGGTGAGGTGCGTGCTCGGCAGGTACATGCCGCGGTTCAGCGTGTCGAGCTTGTTGTTCTTCACGGCCCAGTCGCGCAGCCGCTTGCCCAGGCCGCCGGGCAGCACGGAAGCGAGTTCGTCGACGCCGGGCTTGAAGTATTCGACGATGCGGACGATCTCGCCGTCGCGCGCGCGTGCCTCGCTGCGGATGCGTTCCACCCGGCTGCGGCGCGACTTCAGGTCGGCGACACGGATGACGTCCTCGTAGCTCATCCAAAGCGCCAGATAGCGCGCGGCCTCGGCCAGTGCCCGCGCGACCATCGGCTGGCCCTGCGCGTCGCCGGCAGCGGCCGCCAGGCGCTGCAAGCGCTCGACGTATTGCCGTGCGTAGGGTGCGTCCTGGTAGTCGAGCACGCGCACGACGCCGTGCGCCGCGTTTTCGCGCATCGACGCGGGAAGCGTCGCGAGCAGCGGCGCCCACATCTCGGGAGCGGTGCGGCCCGCCGGTTGCGCAGCGGCGAAGGCCTCGTGCGCCGCGCCGGTAGCGACCGCATCATAGGCGGCGCCGAAACCGGCCAGACTGGTCGCGACGCCGACACCGCCGGCGCGGATCACCCGCTCGCAGACCTCGCGCGACCACGGCAGCACGCCCGAGCCGGCGAGTGCGCCGAACATGACGGCGCTGATCACGGTCCGGTGCTCGGCGGCGAGTGCCGCCATGTCGAGCGTCAGGTACTTCGCCGATAGTCGCTTCGCCGCGGCGTGCGCGAGCGACTCGTCGAATCGCCCGTCGCCCATCTGCATCTTTTCCTGCGTTGTGTAGACGCGGCTCGACGACGAGATCAGCGTCGTGCGCTTCGGATGCACGAAGCCGCGCTCGATCGTTCGCGCCGCCTCGAGCAGTTCGCTGGCGACAACGACGTCGACGCCGCCGGGCATCGGGCTCAATGCGAACACCGGTTGCGCGCCGTCGGGCGCCGGCGCTCGCATCACCTCGACGTAATAACTGGTGGAGCCGGTGCGCTGCGCGACGCCGGGGACGGACGTGGCCTGCACGGGCAGCCCCTGGTCGATCGCGCAGGCGACGACCCAGTCGTTCAGTACGCCGCCGCCTTCGCCGCCGAGCGCCGCGATCAGGATCGTCAGAGGTCGGTTCTCGTTCATCTGCTTCAGGCCGGTTGCAGCGGGCCGATGATCGCGTGACGCAGTCGCGCCTTGATGCGATCCCAGCGGCTGGGGTTCGAGATGATTTCGGCGCGCCAGAACGACGGGCACAGCGTGGCCGCATGAGCGACCTCGCCGCACAGCCCGCAACCGACGCAGTCGTTCGTCACGTGCGCGACCGGGTCGACCTTCAGCGGATCTGTGGGCGTCTTCACCGTGAGCGTCGGGCAGCCCGACAACCGGATACATGAGTGGTCGCCGGTGCAGGTATCTTCGTCGACGCCGAAACGCGTGCGCACGACGCGCTTGCCCTCGGCGAGCATCTTCGCGCGCAGCGGCTTGAGGCGGCGCTGGCGCTCGAGCTGGCACTCGCCGTCGGCGATGATCACCTTCAGCCCGTCGTAGGACGAGGTCAGCGCCTCCTTCAGCGTCTTCTTCACCTTGCCGACCTTGTAGTTGTCGACGGTGCGCAGCCATTTCACGCCCATGCCCTTCAGCGTGCTCTCGATCGTCACCTCGGTGGGCGTGGCACTCGTGCCTTCGGCGACGCGGCGCGCTTCCGAGGTAGGCGTGGAGATGACCTCCTGCGTGCCGGTGGCCGACGTGTAGCCGTTCTTCATGATGACGAGCACGCCGTCGCCCTTGTTCAGCAGCGCCGACGACACGCCCGAGATCAGTCCGTTGTGCCAGAAGCCGCCGTCGCCCATGATCGCGATCGGCCGCGTCGCGAGGAAGTTCTTCACGCCCGCGCTGCTCGCCAGGCTCATGCCGTAGCCGAGGATCGAGTTGCCGAAGGAGAAGGGCGCGAAGGTGGCGAACGAGTGACAGCCGATATCGGTGGACACGTGCAGCTTGCCGATCTCCTGCTCGACGAGCTTCAGCGCCGAGAACACCGGTCGTTCGGGGCAGCCGGTGCAGAAGTTCGGCGGCCGACCGGGCAGCAGCCCCTTGAATTCCTCGGTGGCCTGCTCGCGCAGCAGTTCGACCTCGCGCAGCAGTTCGTCGGCGCCGCCGCGCGGCAGCTCCGGCGCGTGCTGCGCGAGGAAACGCGTGAGCCCCTTCAGGATGAGCTCGGCCGTGTATTCGCCACTCATCGACAGCAGGTCTTTCCCGTGCAGTTTCGTCTGCAGATCGGCGCGGCGCAGGATCGCGCTGATCTCCTGCTCGATGAAGTCGGGCTGGCCTTCCTCGACGAGCAGCACGGCGCGCTTGCCGGCGAAGAACTGCGTGATCTGCTCGGGAACGAGCGGATAGACGACGTTCAGGTTCAGGATCGGGATCTGCGTCTTGCCATAGGCGTCGGCCAGGCCGAGTGTCTGCAATGCGCGAATGAGGTTGTTGTACAGCCCCCCCTGCACGACGATGCCCAGCGAGTCGTGTGGTCCTTCGAAGAGCTCGTTGAGCGCCGCGTCGACGACGTAGCGGCGCGCCGCCGGCATGCGCACCTCGTGCTTGAGCTTCTCGTGCTGGAAGGTGACGGGCGGGTGCGACAGCCGCGCGTAGTCGAAGTTCGCCGGCTCCTTCTGCAGTTCGCGCGTGGAGATGCGCGGCTTGCGGTTGTCCTTGCAGACGAAGCTGCCGCGCACGTGGCAGGCGCGGATGCGCAACTGCAGCATCACCGGCGTGTTCGACGCTTCGGAGAGCTCGAAGCCGTGCTCGACCATCTTCACGATGGTCGGCAGGTTCGGCCGCGGATCGAGCAGCCACATGCTGGACTTCATTGCGAACGCGTGCGTGCGCTCCTGGATGATGCTCGCGCCCTCGCCGTAGTCTTCGCCGACGACGATCAGCGCGCCGCCCATCACGCCGGGCGAGGCGAGGTTCGACAACGCGTCGGACGCGACGTTGGTGCCGACCACCGATTTCCAGGTGACGGCGCCGCGCACCGGGTACATGATCGAGGCGCCGAGCATGGCGGCGGCCGAAGCCTCGTTCGTGCAGGCCTCGACGTGCACGCCGAGCTCGTCCATGTAGTCGCGCGCCTGCACCATGACGTCGAGCAGATGCGAAATTGGCGCGCCCTGGTAGCCGCCGACGTAGGTGACGCCCGATTGCAGCAGCGCCTTCGTGACGGCGAGAATGCCTTCGCCGTGGAAGGTTTCGCCGTTGCCGAGCGCGAGCGAGCGGATCTCGTTGCTGAAGGAGATTTCCACGCGGGACTCCCGTGGTTCGAGGTGGTGCGAGGGCGGGGCGGGAGGCGGGATCGCGCAGGGCCGCCGCGGCTGCCCTTGATCGACCGTCAAGTTAAACGTAGGCTATTCATTCGTCAAATGGATTATCGAAATCCATCGAATTGACGGAATGAATGTGGGAGGGCTTCGATGGCGGCTGCCGCAACGCCGGGGAGTGTCGTCGGCGATCCCCCCTCGCCGCGGGCCGTCGGCGATTCCCCGACGCCGCGGGCCGCCGTCGGCGACCCCCGTTTCTTCGCGCGCCTGGACCTGAACCTGCTGCGGGTTCTGGTGGCGATCGCGCGCTTCCGGTCGGTCACCGAAGCAGGGCGCTATCTTTCATTGAGCCAGCCGGCGACCAGCAACGCGCTGGCGCGCCTGCGCGAGGCGTTCGACGACCCGCTGTTCGTGCGCGCGCCCGGCGCGCTGATGCCGACGCCGCTGGCGGCACGGGTCGCGCCGATCGTCGCGCGGCACCTCGAGGAGCTGGAAGCTGCGCTCGGCGAGCCCGAGACCTTCGATCCGGCGAGCAGCACCACCGAGTGGAGGCTGTCGCTGTCGGACCTCGGCGAGATCGTCTTCCTGTCGGCGATCGTCGAGGCGGTGCGCAGCGACGCGCCGCACACGCGCGTGACGAACGCGTCGGTGCCGGTCGAGCGCGTGGCCGACGCGCTGGCGCATCGCGAGATCGATCTCGCGGTGGGGATCATCGATCCGAAGCAGCGAGGCCTGCGCTCCACCGTGCTGTTTCGCGAACGTTACGTGGCGCTCAGCCGGCGCGATTGCCCGCGCGCGTGGCGCACGCGGCGCGGCTTCACCGAGGCGCCGCTCGCCGTCGCTTCGCCCACCGCGACGTATCACGGCGAGATTGCCGAGCGCATCGAGCGGCTCGGGCGGCATAGCGGCATCGTCGTGCGCGCGCGGCATTTCTCGACGATGCCCGACCTGGTCGCGCGCGGCGAACTGGTCGCGATCGTTCCCGAGATGTTTGCGCTGATGGCCTGCGAGCGACACGGGCTCGCGATGTGGCCGATCCCGGTTTCCACGCCGCGCTACGACATCTGCATGGTTTGGCACGGTGCGCTCGATACGGACGCTGCACAGCAGTGGCTGCGCGAGCGGGTGCTGCGTGCATTCGTCAGGGCCGAGGGGCGCTGAACCGCGCGTTGCACTGAACCGACTGGAGGCGACCGATGGACGCTCCCGAGAAGCTTCTCCTCGACCACGTGTTCGAGCACGGTGAGACGAAACCCGACCGGATCTACCTGACGCAGCCCATCGGCAACGGGCAGGTCGTCGACTACACCTGGGCGCAGGTGCTCGACCAGTCGCGGCGAATGGCAGCGCACCTGCGCGGCCTCGGTTTCGAGCCGGGGGCGCGCATCGCGATGCTGTCGAAGAACTGCGCTCATTTCATCATCGCCGAACTGGCGATCTGGATGGCCGGCTACACGACGGTGGCGATCTTTCCCACCGAGACGCCGCAGACGGTGCAGTACGTGCTCGAGCACAGCGAGGCGAGCCTGCTGTTCGTCGGCAAGCTCGACGACTGGCCGCGCCAGAGAAGCGGCGTGCCGGAACGGTTGGCCCGCATCTCGTTGCCGCTGGCGCCGGCGACCGATTTCCAGAGCTGGGACAGCATCGTCTCATCCACTCAACCGATTCCCGATCGGCCGCGACGCCGCGCAGACGACCTGGCAATGATCCTCTACACGTCCGGCTCCACCGGCACGCCGAAAGGCGCGATGACGAGCTTCGCCGCCATCACGCGCGCGGCGCAGGGAATCGCCGAGGATTCGCGCGCGCGCCTGGGCGACATCGAGCACCGCACCTTGTCGTACCTGCCGTTGGCGCACTGCTTCGAGCGCTCCTGGGTAGAAGCCGCGTCGCTGCTCGACGGACGCAACCACCTGTATTTTGCCGAGTCGCTCGATACCTTCCTGCAGGATCTGCGGCGCGCGCGACCGACTACGTTCCTTTCCGTGCCGCGGCTTTGGCTGAAGTTCCAGCAGAGCGTCTTCCAGGAGGTGCCGCCGGCGAAGCTCGACCGCCTGCTCGGCATTCCGATCGTCGGCAGCCTCGTCGCGCGCAAGGTGCGCAAGGGCCTGGGGCTCGATCAGGTTCGCGTAGCCGGCAGCGGCGCGGCGCCGATGCCGCCGGAGTTGATCGCCTGGTATCGGCGCATCGGCCTGCCGCTGTACGAGGGCTATGCGATGACCGAGGACGCCGCGTACTCGCACAGCTCGAACGCGAAGTTCAACGATCCGGGCTGGGTCGGCGTCGCCCTGCCGGGCGTTCAGGTGCGGATCAGCGACGACGGCGAGATCCTGATCAAGTCGCCGGCGCAAATGGTCGGCTACTACAAGCAGCCCGAGCTCGACGCGCAGTCCTTCACCGAGGACGGGTTCTTTCGCACCGGCGACCTCGGCGAGTTGCGGACCGACGGGCTGCTGAAGGTCACCGGCCGCTCGAAGGATCTGTTCAAGACCGCCAAGGGCAAGTACGTCGCTCCTGCGCCGATCGAGAACCGCCTGAATGCGCATCCGATGGTCGAGCTCTCGCTCGTCGCCGGCGCAGGCCAGCCCGGCCCGTGCGCGATCGTGCAACTCGATGAGAACCTGCGCGCGCGAATCGCCGACCCGGCACTGCGCGCGCGCGTGCAAGGCGAACTCGAGCGGCTGCTCGACGACGTGAACGCGCAACTGCCCGATCACGAGCGATTGCGCACGCTCGTCGTCGCGGCCGAACCCTGGTCGATCGAGAACGGATTGCTCACGCCGACGATGAAGCTCAAGCGTGCTCGCATCGAGGCGGCGGTGCAGCCGCAGTTGGGCCGGTGGTATGAGAGCGCGTGCAAGGTGCATTGGGACGTTCCCCAGGACCGGGTATTGGCGCCGGACGCGGCGGGGCGTGTGGGCGATCTCGAATGACCTGGCACGCGGGAACGGGAGTTACGGGGCGTCCCGGAGGTGCATGCTCGCGAGTCTTGCAGCCGACTTCGTCGTGCTGATCCACTTCGGCTTCATCGTGTTCGTCGTCGCCGGCGGACTGCTGGTGCTGCGTTGGCCACGTGCGGCTTGGGTACACCTGCCTGCGGCTGCGTGGGGTGCCGCGATCGTTCTACTCGGCGGCATCTGCCCGCTGACGCCGCTCGAGCAGTGGCTGCGACACCTGGCGGGCGAGGCCGATTACGAAGGTGGATTCATCGACAGATACCTGATGCCGGTGATCTATCCGGTCGGACTGACGCGCGACGTTCAGGTCGTGCTCGGCGTGCTGGTCGTGGGAGTGAATCTCGTCGTCTACGCCATCGTCCGGAAGCGGACATCGAAGCGCGGCGCGATTGGCTGACCCAATGGCCGGCGCGTCTCGGCCGCGGCGGAGTCACATGACCTGAGGACCGGCGACGTGCCGCGCAGATGGTTTCTTGCCGTAGCTCGAGTCGGCTTGCGCTGCGTCAAGCAAACAACGTCCGCGAGCCCGGGCACGCTTCGGGACCCGGCGCTCGTGCAGGCGGCTGCGCAGAGAGATCCGCACAAACTCTGGCGCCCCCGGCACGAATCGAACGTGCGACCCTCCCCTTAGGAGGGGGATGCTCTATCCACTGAGCTACGGGGGCGTGGCCGGCAGTTTACCCAAGGAGACCCTCAGGGCGATCGTCGAGCAAGCAATGAGCGCGCACCGTGTGCAGCGCTCGTACGCCGGATGACGACGACACGCCGGCTTCAGGCGAAATCGGACGAGATCTTGACCGGAGGCAGGGAAGCGTTCTTCTCAAGGCGAAGCCCTCCCGAAACGGAAATACCTCGGGGCTAGAATCGACCGACGTCCGGGGCGCGCCTGGGGAACCCGGCGGTACGACGATCGGCGCCCGAACGCATCGCGTCTCGACGCCGCGATTGGAGGGAGGGAGAGATGGCACGCATTCTCGCGTGGCTCGCGTCGACGCTGCTCGCGAGCACTGCAATCTCCGCCGGCGCGCAGGATCTCGACCGCGCCGAGCGCCTGTTCGCGCAGCACTGCGCCGTGTGCCACGGAGCCGACCGCGGCGGCTACATCGGGCCTGCGCTGAACCGCGACCAGACGAAACTCTCGCGCGGACGGGTCGCCGAGACGATCCTCAGCGGATCGCCGAGCGCGTTGATGCCGCCGCATCCGAACTGGCGCGGAGCGCTGTCGAAGAAGGACCGCGATCTGCTGGCCACGCTGATCACGACGCAGCCCAAGCGCGATCTGTCCTGGTCGCTAGAAGACGTGCGCAACTCGCTGCAGGTGGTCGTCGCCGACGAGTCGAGACTTCCTTCCGCGCCGCGCTATTCGATCGAACGCATCGACGACCTGATGGCGGTGATGTCGCGCGGGCGTCGTGCCGCGGGCGAACAGGCAAAGGTTCTCTTCTACGACGGACGCACGCATGCGAAGGTCGGCGAGGTGACCACCGGGTACGCGCCGCACCTGATGGACTTCCATCCGACCGAGCGGCGCTGGGCTTACGTGCGCGACGATCTCGGCTGGGTGCACAAGATCGACCTGTACTCGATGCGCACGGTGCGCAAGGTGAGGGCAGGGCTGAACGGCACGTCGCTTGCCGTCTCGCGCGACGGGCGTTACGTGGCGGCGGGTTCCTTCGTGCCGCATACGATGGTCATTCTCGACGCATCCACGCTCGAGCCGGTGCGGCTCTTCGAGTTGGCTGGCGTCGATCCGGACGGCAAGATGGTCTCGGCCGATTCCGGGATGATCACGGCCACGCCGTTCGCGAACGTCTTCGTCGTCGCGCTCGAGCAGGCCGGACAGGTGTGGATCGTCGACCTCGATCAGCGCGGCTTCCCGTACACAACGATCACCGACGTCGGCCGCCACCTGCACGACGTGTTCCTGTCGCCCGAAGGCCGCTACCTCGTCGTGTCGTCGTACGACGACCACCTGAATGCGGTCGTCGACCTCGCCGAGAAGCGCGTCGTGCGCAAGATGCCCTCCGGCTGCCAGCCGCACCTGGGGTCGGGCGCGGTGGTGCGCTCGAAAGGCCGGCTGCTCGGTTTCGGCACGAACATCGGCGAGAGCGATTGCAGGTCGTTCGAAGTGACGGTGTTCGACATGAACAGCTTCGACATCGTCGAGCGCATTCCGGTGATCGGCCCCACCGAATCTCCCGCGGCACATCCGAACGCGCCGTACGTCGTCGTCGACATCGTCGGCAAGGGCCCGAACGCGAGCAAGCTGCAGTTCATCGACAAGGAGTCGCTGCAGGTCGTGCGCACGATCGATGTCGCAGGCACGCTCAGCCATTCGCATTTCCCCGAGTACACCGCACGAGGAGACTTCTTCTACGTGAGCGCTCGTTACTCGGGCGATCGCAGCCTGGGCGCGCCGGCGGGGCGGCTCGTCGTGTTCGATTCTCGCTCGCTTGCCGAGGTGAAGTCGATTCCGGTCGACGTGCCGGCCGGCGTGTTCTCCGCGGTGCGTGCCCGCACTGTCGTCGTCGGGTTGCAGCCGCCGGCACAATGACGGCAGCGGTGCCCGCCGTGGGGCGCCGCTTCCCGCCATTTTCCGGAGTGCCGATGACCACCGATTTCCTGCGGCTCGTTGACGAGCGCACGCGCAGCGCGCTCGCTTCGGGCGACCTGAAGCCGATCGTCACCGAACAGACCGAGCTGGTCGACGACGGACTTCATTTCGTCGTGCGTTCGGTGTCCACGCTTGCGGGCAAGAACGCGGCAATTCCCGGTGGGCCGCGCGACCCGAACTTCAATCCGTTCCTGTCGCCCGATCCGGCGCTCACGCTCGGACCGCTGGGCGACCGGCACGTGGCGATCCTGAACAAGTTCCCGGTGTCGACGCGCCACATCGTCATTGCCACGAACGAGTTCCGCGAGCAACTCGAGCCGCTCGATCGCTCGGATTTCGCCGCGCTCGCGCGCGTGCTCGTGGAAGCAGGCGGGCTGGGCTTCTACAACGGCGGCGCGCAGGGCGGCGCGAGCCAGCGGCACAAGCACCTGCAATGGATTCCCGAGGCCGCGGGCAACGCGAGCCTGTCCGAATGGCTTCCGAGGCTACCCGGCGATGCGGTGCCGCTGGTCACCGCAACGCATTCGCAGCTGGCTTTCGAGCACTGCTTCGTGCGCGTCGATTGCCGCGTCGGAATGCCGGTCGAAAGCGCGGCCGACAGCCTGCACGCGGGCTTCGAGCGCGCGCTCGGCGCGCTCGATCTCGGCGTCGACGACAACGGCCTCCTGCCGCCGTCGAACCTGCTGATCGCCGACGGCTGGATGATGCTCGTGCCGCGCAGCCGCGAGCATTTCGAGGCGATCTCCATCAACGCGCTGGCGTTCGGAGGCACGTTCTTCGTGCGGGAAGCACAGAAGCTGGCGGCGTTGCAGTCTGTGGGGCCGCTGGCGGCACTTGCAGCGGTGGGCCGTTGACGCTCCCGCGCGAACGGAGGTCGTCGTCCGCTCGTCTCAGCCTTTTGCTGCAGTCGCATAACTGCGCGGTGAACGCTCGAGCAGCATCGCCGCTGCGCCGGCCATGCCGATCAGCGCCATTCCGACGAAGCTCAGTGTGCTCGGCAGTTGCCCGAAGAAGCCCCAGCCGGCTGCGGTTGCCCAGAAGATCTGCAGGAAGACGAGCGGAGCGATCAACGATGCGCTTGCCCAGTAGTACGCGCGGATCCAGAACCACTGGCTGACGATGCCGGTCACGCCGAGCGAGGCGAGCAGGGCGAGCTGCTGTGGATCGAGTGACTCGGGCCATCCGCCCCAGCTGGACTGCAGCGGCAGCACCGCCGCCGACACCGTGACGCCCACCAGCGAGCTGAGGAAGATCGTCGCGAGCGAGTTTTCGGTGATCGCCAGGCTGCGCGTGAGTAGCTGGAACGCGACGTTGCACACGACCGTCAGCAGTACGAAGACGACGCCGGTCGGGTCGAGGTTCGCACCGGGTCGCACGACGAGCAGCATGCCGACGAAGCCCAGCGCTGCGCCCATCCAGCGCGGCCAGCCGACCCGCTCACCGAGCAGTGGCCCCGCCAGCAGCATCACGGCGAAGGGCGCGATGAAGTTGATCGCGGTGGCGTCCGCCTGCGGCAGTCGGCCGAGCGCAGTGAAGAAGAACAGCGTGAAGCCGGCGAGGGACAGCCCGCGTAGCAGCTGAGTGCCCGGGCGTTTCGTGCGCCACAGCGCAGCGCCGAGCGTGGGCGCGAAAAAGACGAACATCAGCAGTGCATGACCTGCGTGCCGCACCAGCGACACGAGCGGAATGCCAATTTCGCCGGCCAGGCGCTTGCCGGTGGCGTCGAGCAACACGAAACAGACCTGCGCGGCCGTGAGGTATGCGAGCGCGCGCAGCGGGCGCTCGCCGTGCGGCGGGCTCAATCGTCGGCCGTCCGCGTGCGGCGATAGTCGACGATCGCCAGCAGCGTGCCGTCCGCGGCTCGCTGCTCGCGGCGTTCGACGACACTCCACTGTCGTGGGTCGAGTGCGTTGAAATACGCGTCGCCTTCCACGTCGAGGTCGATTTCGGTGACGACGGCGCGGTCGGCCACCGGCAGCGCAGCGGCGAACAGTTGTGCGCCGCCGATGACGAAGACTTCGTCGGTCGCGATCGACGGATCGGGCCCCCTGCGCGAAGCGATCGCGATCGCTTCGTCGACCGACGATGCGCGTTCGGCGCCGTCGAAGGTGCGGTGTGCGTCGCGGCTCACGACGATTGAGCGCCGTCCGGGCAGGGCGCGCCCGATCGAGTCCCACGTTCGCCGTCCCATGACGATCGCGTGCCCCGTCGTTAATGCGCGGAAGTGCTTCAGGTCTTCCGGCAGGTGCCAGGGCAGGCCGCCGTCGGCGCCGATCACGCCGTCGCGGGCGCGCGCGACGACGAGCGTGACGCGCGGACGCTTCGCGCTAAGGCGACTGGCCGGAACGGGATCAGGGGAGGCGGAAGCGGGGCGCGGCGACATCGATCCGATTGTAGCCGGCGCGATGCCGTCGTCCGGCCCCGCAGCGAAGCGGTCGCGCATCGCCTGCGCAAACCGCTGCTGGCCGCGGAGCGGACCGTACTCAGCGCGGCACGACCGCCGTGGCCTCCAGCTCGATCTTCCCCGGGTTGTCGAGCAGATCGGAGACGAAGATCATGCTCATCGCCGGGTAGTGCGCGCCGATGTGCTTGCGCCAGATCTTGCCGAGTTCGCGGCGCGCGGCCATGTACGCGGGCTTGTCGCAGCAGTAGGCCGTCATCCGGCAGATGTGGTGCGGCTCGGCTCCCGCCTCGGCGAGCACCGCGACGATGTTGCGCAAGGCCTGGTCGAACTGCGGCGCGATATCTTCCGACTCGAATACCTGTTGCGCGTTCCAGCCGACCTGGCCTGCGACGAACACGATGCGTCCGGCATCCACCTCGATGCCGTTGGCATATCCGATCGGCGCAGCCCAACCTTCGGGCAGCAGTGTTTTCATTCGGCAATCTCCTCGATGCGTCTTCAGTCGGTATAACGCGGCGGATCGGGGTCGTCGGCCCAGTTGCGGTCGGGCTTGGGCGTCCTCGCGAGCCATGCGCGGATCAACTCGACGTGCTCGCGCTCTTCCTCCTGCAACTCGAGCGCGGCCTTGCGCACCGGATCGGTGGTGGCAGCCTCGGCGATCTGCCCGAAGAAGCGCTCGGCCCGCTCTTCGCTCTCGAGCGCCAGCGTGAGCGCGTGAAAAGGCTGCATCAGGTAGTGCACTTCGTCGATCGGCACCGTTTCGGGCGACTCGAAGCCTTCCCACGCAGGACGCGCCGTGATTGGGCCGGGCATTTCGCTCCAACCCATCTCCGACATGATCTGGTCGGCGTGCTTGCCTTCGATCTCCGCCATCTTGCGAAAGAGCGCTGCGACCTCTCGGTTGTTGTGCGTCTCCATCGCGTCGGCGAACTCGGCGTAGCGCGAGGCCGCATCGAGCTCCATCTGCAGCGCCTGGCGCATGAAGTCATGCAGCGTTCCCGGGACTCGATCGGGCTTCATACCGCAAACTCCGCGCTGAGTTCTTCCACCGTCTTCGTGGCCGGCTTGCCGCCGACCGGATGCGGTGTGCGGTTGCCTGCGTAGAGCACGCCGATGTTGAAGCCGTCGTCGGTCATCAGGCGGCGCGCCGCGCGTGCTGCATCGTCGGTCGGGCCGACCGGCGAGGGGCGCGCGACCTGTTTCCACTCGCGCTGCTCGGGCCGGAAAGTCACGCAGGGGCTGAGGATCTCGATGAACGAGAAGCCGGGGTGGCGGATGGCCTGCGCAATGATTTCGGCCGTTCCGTTCGGGTCGCCGGAGAAGGCGCGGGCGACGAAGCTCGCGCCCGAGGCCAGCGCGATGACCAGCGGACGGAATACGCGCATTCCGGTGCCGCCGGGCTGGAGCTTGGAATCCCAGTCGGGCTCGGTGGTCGGCGACGGCTGGCCCTTGGTCATCCCGTAGACCTGGTTCTCCATCACGATGTACGTGAGGTCGACGTTGCGCCGGCAGGCGTGCATGAAGTGGTTGCCGCCGATCGAGAAACCGTCGCCGTCTCCGCCGGCGGCGAGCACCGTCAGGTCGGGGCGTGCGACCTTCAATCCGGTGGCGGCAGCGAGCGCGCGACCGTGCACGCCGTGAAAGCCGTAGCACGACGTGTAGGCGGGGATGCGCGACGAGCAGCCGATGCCCGAAACGACCGCCACTTCCTCGGGCGGTGCACCGACCATCGCGAGTGCCTTCGTTACCGCGCCGAGCACCGAGTAGTCGCCGCAACCCGGGCACCAGACCGGTTTGTAGGCGGATTTGTAGCTGGCCGCCGTGAGCGGCTTCTTGCCCGATTCGACGGGGGCAGCAACGTCGTTCATTTGTTTCTCCATTCGACGATGGCATCGGCGAGTTCGCCCGGACGCAGCGGTAGCGGCCCCGGACGATGGAAGCTCGAGGGTTTGCCCGGCAGATCGTAGACCGAGCGCAGGTAGCGCAGCAGTTGCGCCGAGTGGTTCTGCTCGACGACGAGCACGCGCGCGACGCCCGCGAGCGCCTGGTCGAGACGTTCGGGCAGCGCCGGAGCGAGCAGGCGCAGCGCGATGAGCTTCGCCCGAACGCCGCGCTCGGCGGCCCGCGCGAGCGCTTCGCGCACGACGCCGGTGACCGATCCGAACGTGATGATCGCCGCCTCGCCGCCACCCTCGACGTCTGCCCATGCCGAGCCGTAGTCGTGCTTCATCAGCTTGCGCTCGCGCTTGTCGAGTTGCAGCGTGTGATCGGCGCTCTGGCTGCTCGGGATGCCTGCCTCGGTGTGCTCCAGGCCGTCGGCCGTGTAGACGACGCCGGGCGTGCCGGGAATCGACATCGGGGAGACGCCCGATTCGGTGTTGCGGTAGCGCTTGAAGTCGGGCGCGTTCGCTTCGGCGACGAGTCGCTCGGCGACGACGCCGGTGTTGGCCGGTTCGTCGATGATCGCGCGCGACTGGCCCATGAACTGGTCGGAGAGGACGATCGCTGCCGTCTGCAGCTTCTCGGCGAGATGCACCGCCCACTGCGTGGTGGCCAGGCAGTCGGAAATCGACGTGGGCGCGACGACCAGGCGCGGCGCATCGCCGTGCAGGCCGTTCACTGCGTAGGAGAGATCGCTCTGCTCGCTCTTGGCGGGGATGCCGGTGGAAGGCCCGCCGCGCATCACGTCGACGACGACCACCGGCACTTCGGCGGTGACGGCCAGGCCGATCGCCTCGGTCATCAGCGCCAGGCCCGGGCCCGAGGTGGCGGTGAGCGACGGAACGCCGCCGTAGGACGAGCCGATGATCATGTTGATCGACGCCAGTTCGTCTTCCGCCTGCACGAGCGTGCCGCCGATCTTCGTCAGCGCCGGGGACATCCACTCGAGCATCTCGGTGGCCGGCGTGATCGGGTAGGCAGCGACGAAGCGGATGCCTGCGCGCAGCGCGCCGAAGCCGGCCGCCTCGTTGCCGCTGAGCATCCAGCGCTTGCCGTTGGCCGGCGGCGTTTCGAGCGCCGGCAAGGCGCCGATCTGCGTGCCTTTCTCGAAGCCTTCGCGCAACGCTTGAAGGTTCGCCTCGAGCGCGGCTGGCCCGCGCTTCCACGTGCCGCTCAACGCGGCCTCGAGCGCCTCGAGCGGAATCGACGCAATGGCGCCGGCCACGCCGAGCGCGACCATGTTCGTCCAGCTGCCTGCGATGCCCTTGGAGATCTTCTTCAGCGGCACCGACTCGGCCCGCGCGCCGTTGCGCAGGAACACTTCGGGTGCTTCGCCTTCATCGGCGTCGCCGATGACCATCGCGTCCGCGCGCATCGGAATCTCGTCGGCGAAGCGATGGATGTTCTGCCAGTCGATGGCCAGCAGCAGGTCGAAGCCGTCGTCGAGCGAGTCGGTGGGCGTCGACGCGAGCCGGATCAGCGCCGCGGCTTCGCCGCCGCGAATCTGTGGCCCGCTCGTGCGCACCATCAGTCCGTACAGTCCCGCTTTCGCGGCAGCGTCGAGCAGCAGCGTTCCGGCGGTCATCACGCCGCTGCCTCCGCTGCCTGCCATCGCGATCGAAATGCTGCGGCGCGCGCCGCGCGAGGTCGTATTCATGCCTGTGATGCCTGTTCGTTGCGAGGATCTTTCTTCGCCGATCGCGTCGTGTGCGTTGCATGCGACGTCGAGCACGGATCGAACTTTGCTGCCGCCACTCCAGATGGCCGTTGATTTGTATCAAGGCTTGCCGAAGCGCTTTGTTCCACGATGATCGGCATATAACCGCAATTCGGTACCGCAATACCGAATTATCAGGATACACAACGGCGAAAGCCCCCGTCAAACCGTTCGGCGACCTGCTCGCCCGACAACGACGAAAGGCTTTTTCCGCACATCGAAGGACCCGATTCCGATGAGCATCGAAGCGCGCCGCTGGATCATGACCGCGCCGAACACGCCGCTCGAGCGCGAGACATTCGTCGCCCAGGCGGGCGACGGCGAGGTCGTGATCGCGATCGCCGGTTGCGGCGTCTGCCATACCGACCTCGGCTATTTCTACGACGGCGTTCGCACCAATCACGCGCTGCCGCTGGCGCTCGGCCACGAGATCAGCGGCCGCGTCGTCCAGGCCGGCAAGGGCGCCGAGAGCTGGCTCGGCAAGGCGGTGATCGTTCCCGCCGTGCTGCCGTGCGGCGAGTGCGACCTGTGCAAGCGCGGCCTGGGGACGATCTGTCGCAAGCAGAAGATGCCGGGCAACGACATCCAGGGCGGCTTCGCCTCGCACATCGTCGTGCCGGCGCGCGGCCTGTGCCTGGTCGACGAAGCGCGCCTGCAGAAGGCCGGTCTCACGCTCGCCGAGGTGTCGATCGTCGCCGATGCGCTCACCACGCCGTTCCAGGCGGTGCGTCGCGCAGGGGTGAAGCCGGGCAGCCTCGCGGTGGTCGTCGGTGCGGGCGGCGTCGGCGGCTATTGCGTGCAGATCGCTGCCGCCTTCGGCGCGAAGGTCGTCGCGATCGACGTCGACGACGCCAAGCTCGAGGCGATCGCCGCAGGTGGCGCCTCGCTCACGCTGAACAGTCGCAGGCTCGACGGCAAGGCGATCAAGTCGGCCATCGTCGATTTCGCGAAGAGCAACGGTCTGCCCACCACCGAATGGTTCATCTTCGAGTGCTCGGGCTCGGCGCCCGGGCAGCTCACCGCGTGGGGTCTGCTCGTGCACGGCGCTACGCTGTCGGTGGTCGGCTTCACGATGGACAAGGTCGAGGTGCGGCTGTCCAACCTGATGGCGTTCGATGCGCGCGCGATCGGCAACTGGGGATGTCCGCCCGAGCTGTACGCCGGCGCCCTCGACCTCGTCCTCGATGGAAAGGTCGCGATCAAGCCATTCGTCGAGACGCACCCGCTCGACGACATCAACCGCGTGTTCGACGCGGTTCACCACCGCGAGATCCGCAAGCGCGCGGTGCTCGTACCCGCCGCCTGAACACAGGAGTTCCCGACGATGAACGCTTCCGCCGAGGCGCAGATGCGCGAGTTCAAGAACCACGATCTGGTCGACGACATCACCAAGCCCGGTGTGCGCTACGAGAAGCGCCCGGCGAAGACGCCTGACGGCAAGACCGTTCCCGGCCTGTACAACGCGTGGATCACGCTGGACAACCCGTCGCAGTACAACTCGTACACGACGGACATGGTCAAGGGCGTGATCCTCGCCTTCCGCGCTGCGTCGAATGCGCGCGACGTCAACTGCGTGGTCTTCACCGGCGCCGGCGACAAGGCGTTCTGCACGGGTGGCAACACGAAGGAATACGCCGAGTACTACGCGGGCCACCCGCAGGAGTACCGGCAGTACATGCGCCTGTTCAACGACATGGTCTCGGCGATCCTCGCCTGCGACAAGCCGGTGATCTGCCGTGTGAACGGAATGCGCATCGGCGGCGGCCAGGAAATCGGCATGGCCTGCGACTTCTCCGTCTCGTCGGACCTCGCCCGCTACGGACAGGCAGGCCCCAAGCACGGTTCGGCCCCGATCGGCGGTGCTACCGACTTCCTGCCGGTGATGATCGGCGCCGAGCGCGCGATGGCCGCCTGCGTGCTGTGCGAGCCGTTCTCGGCGCACAAGGCGTACCAGATGGGCATCCTCACCGACGTCGTTCCCGCGCTGAAGGTCGACGGCAAGTTCGTCGCCAACCCGCTGGTCGAAACGCAGCAGTTGTTCGACGAGTACGGGCGCAACGCCTACGGCGAGGCGAAGACCGGCGCCGCGGCGAAGGAAGGCAAGGCGCTGATGGCGCGCGGCACGGTCGATCTGTCGCTGCTCGACGCGAAGGTCGAGGAGTTGTGCGCGAAGATGCTGCTCACCTTCCCCGACTGCACGACCAAGACGATCGAGGAGCTGCGCAAGCCCAAGCTCGAGATCTGGAACAAGAACAAGGAAAACTCGCGCGCGTGGCTCGCGCTGAACATGATGACCGAGGCGCGTGCCGGGTTCACCGCGTTCAACGAAGGCACGAAGGAAGATCGCGAGATCGACTTCATCCTGTTGCGCCAGAAACTCGCCGCCGGAGAGAGCTGGGTCGGTCCGTTGCACGATTCGATCCAGCCGAAGGCGAAGCACAAGGGTTGAAGCGATGGCTCAGGCTTCGGCCCAATCGGCGACCGACTCTCCGCTGCGCGTTGCGCTCGAGCGCGGCGGCGCGCTGCTGCGCCTGACGCTGGCCCGCCCCAAGGCGAACATCGTCGACGCGCAGATGCTCGGCGCGCTGTCGGCGGCGCTGGCGGAGAACCGCAGTCGGCGCGGCCTGCGCGCCGTGCTGCTCGACGCGGACGGTCCGCACTTCAGTTTCGGCGCGAGCGTCGAGGAGCACGTGCGCGAGCGTTGCGCGCAGATGCTCGCGACGCTGCATGCGCTGGTCAGCACGATGGTCGAGTACCCGGCGCCGATCCTCGTGGCGGTGCGCGGGCAATGCCTGGGCGGCGGGCTCGAGGTGGCGATGGCGGGCGGCCCGATCTTCGCCGCGCGCGATGCGCAGTTCGGCCAGCCCGAGATGAAGCTCGGTGTGTTCGCGCCGGCCGCTTCGGTGCTGCTGCCGTATCGCGTGAACCGTCCAGCGGCCGAAGACCTGCTGCTGAGCGGCCGCTCGATCGGCGCCGACGAGGCGAAGACGATCGGCCTGGTGCTGCAGGTGGACGACGATCCGGTTGCCGCCGCGCTGGCGTATTTCGACGCGCACCTGGCCGACAAGAGCGCATCGAGCCTCGCGCTCGCGCTGGCGGCGGCGCGCGCCCCGATGATCCGACAGGTGCGCATGCGCCTGGCGGAGGTCGAGGCGCTCTATCTCGAGAAGCTGATGCAGACGCACGACGCCAACGAGGGGTTGGCCGCTTTTCTCGGCAAACGCAAGCCCGCATGGGAGCACCACTGATGACAACCGCAAATCCTGTACAGGCGATCGTCGAGCGTTGCCAGACGCTGTTCGATGACCTCGACTTCACCGCCGTCAAGCAATGGAAAGCGGCCGTGCCGGGCCGCAAGGCAATCGGCTACATGCCGATCTACGTGCCGCGCGAGCTGATCCACGCTGCCGGCATGCTGCCGGTGGGGATCCTCGGCGGGGGCGACCAGCTCGAGGTGATCCAGGGCGATGCCTACTACCAGAGCTACATCTGCCGCATTCCGCGCTCGACCATCGAGCTCGGGCTCACCGGCCGGCTCGACTGCCTCGACGGAATGATGTTCCCGTCGATCTGCGACGTGATCCGCAACCTGTCGGGCATGTGGCAGCTGATGTTCAAGGACAAGTACGTCCGCTACTTCGACGTTCCGCAGAACTACGAGGACGAGGTCGGCGGGCGCTTCTACGTGCAGGAACTCGAAGTCCTGCGCGAGGACCTCGGCAAGCTGCGCGGCAAGCCGATCACCGACGCCGAGCTCGACGCGTCGATCGCCGTCTACAACGAAAACCGACGGGCCATCGCCGATCTCTACGCGTATCGCGCGGCCAAGCCGTGGCAGGCGCCCACTTCGGAGGTGTACCTGATCCTGCGCGCGGGCATGGTGCTGCCGCCCGAGGAGCACACGCAGCTCGTGCGTGACTACCTCGCCGCGACCGACGCCGTGGCGCGTCCCAAGCGCGACAACGCGCGCATCGTGATCAACGGCTCGTTCTGCGAGCAGCCTCCGCTGAACCTGATCAAGTCGATCGAGATGGCCGGTTGCTACATCGTCGACGACGACTTCATGCTCGTCACGCGCTGGCTTCTCGACGACGTGCCCACCGTCGGCAAACCGCTCGAGGAGCTGTCGAAGGCGTTCCTGCATCGCTCGGCGTCCACCGCCGCAAAGTACGACGCCAAGCGCGAGGACAAGGGCCAGTTCCTGCTCAAGCAGGTGAAGAAAGGCAACGCCGAGGGCGTCATCTTCGCCGCGCCGTCGTTCTGTGACCCGGCGCTGCTCGAGCGCCCGATGCTGCAGGACGTGCTCGCCAAGCAGAAGATTCCGTACACGGCGTTCAAGTACGCCGAGAACACCGGCCAGATGGCCCCGATCCGCGAGCAGGCCGGCACCTTCGCCGACTCGATCAAACTGTGGAGCGCCGCATGAACACCGCCGCCAAATCCGTTGCCGCGGCGAAGAAGCCGCAGAACGTCCAGAAGGAAGACGCGATGTGGCTCCAGAAGGAGCTCATCAACGCGAACTACATGGACCTCGCCACCGCGCACCAGAAGGGACGCAAGGTGGCGGCGACTTTCGTTCCGGGCAACCTGAACGAGTTGCTGATGTGCTTCGACTTCGCGCGCAGCTTGCCCGAGACCAACGCGCTGCAGAACGGCATGCGCAAGAAGTCGGGCAAATTCATCATGGACGCCGAGCGTGAAGGGCATTCGGAAGACGTCTGCACCTACGTCAAGTCCGACCTCGGCATGATGCAGGGCGGCGAGATCGGCCCCACCGGCGATCCTCTGCCGACGCCCGATGTGCTGCTGCTGTCCTACACGGGCTGCTTCACTTTCATGAAGTGGTTCGAGCTGATCCGCCACAAGTACGGCTGCGAGACCACGATGCTGCACGTGCCGTACCAGGGCGAGGGCAAGATCGCGCCGAACATGCGCGACTACGTCGTTCGCCAGCTCAAGGAGTCGGTGATCCCGACCCTCGAGCGCGTGTCGGGCGTGAAGTTCGACATCGATCGCCTGCGCGAGTACATGAAGGAGTCGGCCAAGGCCGAGGAAGACCTCGTCGCGGTGCTGCAGTCGGCCAAGAACCGGCCGTCGCCGATCGACGGCTATTTCGGCGCTGTCTACTACATCGGTCCGATCTTCACGGCGTTCCGCGGATCGAAGGACGGGACGAAGTTCTACCGGATGCTGCGCGAGGAGATCGAGCAGCGCGTGCGCGAAGGCAAGGGTCCGATCACGCCCGACGGCGAGATGACCGAGGAGAAGTACCGCCTGATCGTCGAGGGGCCGCCGAACTGGACCAGCTTCCGCGACTTCTGGAAGATGTTCTACGAGGAAGGTGCGGTGGTCGTTTCGTCCACCTACGCGAAGGTGGGCGGCCTGTACGACTTCGGCTTCCGCCACGACCCGGATCACCCGCTCGAGTCGCTGGCCGAGTACTGCCTGGGCTGCTACACGAACCTGAACCTGCCGTCGCGCGTCGACATGATCTGCAAGTACATCGAGGAGTACGAGGCCGATGGACTGCTGATCAATTCGATCAAGAGCTGCAACAGCTTCTCGGCCGGCCAGCTGCTGATCCTGCGCGAGGTGGAGAAGCGCACCGGCAAGCCGGCTGCGTTCATCGAGACCGATCTCGTCGATCCGCGCTACTTCTCGGCGGCGAACGTCAAGAACCGGCTCGAGAGCTACTTCCAGATGGTCAAGCAGAAGCGCACCGCGCTCGCCGCCTAAGAAGGGAACCACCGATCATGCGTTGCTTCATCGGCATCGACCTGGGCTCGACGACCACGAAGGCGGTGGTCATCGACGAGAACCAGAACATCCTCGGGCGCGGCATCACCAACTCGCGCTCGAACTACGACACGGCCGCCGAGGTGGCCAAGCAGGAGGCGCTCGTCAACAGCCGCTTCCACCTGTTCCGCGACGCGCTCGGCAGCAGCGGCGCACTGAACGGCTCGCTCGACAAGTTCCTCGGGCAGCTCGAGCGCGACTTCCGCGCCGAGCAGTACCTCGAGCAGCTCGACGACCTCGAGCAGACCTGCAACCGCAGCCTCGAGACCGCCAAGTTCGGCGACGACACCAAGGCGGTGGGCGAAGCGCTGAGCGAGACCTTCGATCGCATCAAGGTCGAGGCGCCCGCGATGTTCGCCGAGGGCGCGAAGCGCAAGTCCGACTTCTTCCGCGACATCGCCGGCAGCCAGTACCTCGCCACCGGCGAGACGGTAGCCAAGGAAGCCGGCACGCGCTACGACTACCTGCTCAACGTCTTCGACCGCTCGATCATCGAGGTCGAGAACCGCGTATACAGCGACTCCATCCGCCGCCATCTGCTGGCGGCGCTCGAGCGCACTTTCGCCGCGCTGCCCGAGACGGCTGCACGACGCAAGCAGGTCGAGGCGCCGATCAAGGGCATCCTCGACACCGAGATGGAGGAGACCTACGTCGTCGGCACCGGCTACGGCCGGGCGCGCCTGCCGTTCTCCAAGGAGCACGTGCGCTCGGAGATCCTGTGCCACGGGCTCGGCGCACACCAGATGTACCCGAACACGGCCACCGTGCTCGACATCGGCGGCCAGGACACGAAGGCGATCCAGGTCGATCCGGCCGGCATCGTCGAGAGCTTCCAGATGAACGACCGCTGCGCGGCCGGCTGCGGACGCTACCTCGGCTACATCGCCGACGAGATGAACATGGGGCTGCACGAACTGGGCCCGATGGCGATGAAGTCGACCAAGCAGATCCGCATCAACTCGACGTGCACGGTGTTCGCCGGCGCCGAGTTGCGCGATCGTCTGTCGCTGGGCGACAAGCGCGAGGACATCATGGCCGGCCTGCATCGCGCGATCATCCTGCGCGCGATGTCCATCCTGGCGCGCTCGGGCGGCATCCGCGACGAGTTCACGTTCACCGGCGGCGTCGCGAAGAACGAGGCGGCGGTCAAGGCGCTCAAGGAGCTGGTCGAGGAGAACTACGGCAAGCTCACGTTGAACATCGACCCCGATTCGATCTACACCGGTGCGCTCGGCGGCGCCACCTTCGCCTACCGCGCCGTCGTGCAGGAAGGCAAGACCGCCGAGAAGCGCGTCTGAACCGTCGCAACGAGAGGCAACGAGATGACCTACACGATCGGAATCGACATCGGCTCGGGCGCCGTCAAGACCGTGCTGTTCCGCGTCGACGGCGACAACGCCCAATGGCTGGCCAAGCGCAGCGAGCGGATCCGTCGTCGCGACCCGATGACACTGGCCGAGGAGGGCCGCGACGGCGTGCTCGCCGACGCCGGGCTGTCGCTCGATGACGTCGACTACATCGCCACCACCGGCGAGGGCGAGAACGTCAAGTTCGCCACCGGCCACTTCTACTCGATGACCACGCACGCGCGCGGCGGCGTCTTCCTGCACCCGGGAGCTACCGCGATCGTCGACATCGGCGCGCTGAACGGCCGCGCAATCAACGTCGACGTGCGCGGCAAGGTGCTCGCGTACAAGATGACCAGCCAATGCGCGTCGGGCTCGGGGCAGTTCCTCGAGAACATCGCGCGCTATCTCGGCGTAGCCGTCGAGGAGATCGGCGGGCTGTCGCAGGAGTCGAAGGACCCCGAGAAGGTGAGCTCGATCTGCGCGGTGCTCGCCGAGACCGACGTCATCAACATGGTGTCGCGCGGCATCGCCACGGCGGATATCCTCAAGGGCATCCACCTGTCGATGGCCTCGCGCATCGTCAAGCTGCTGAAGGTCACCGGCGTGAAGTACGGTACGGCGCTGCTCACCGGAGGCCTGGCACTCGACACCGGCCTGCTCGCGGCGATCCGGGAAGAGATGGCCAACGAGAAGGTCAACGTCGAGGTGGTGAACCACCCCGACTCGATCTACGCGGGCGCCATCGGCGCGGCGCTGTGGGGAGCGTTCCGCCACGACAAGCTGCGCGAACTCGAGGCCGCCTGACGGCGGCGACCTTCGCAATCACCGATTCTGATACGGAGCTTCAGGAGAATCGAAATGGCATTGATGATCGACGACAACTGCACCTCGTGCGACGCCTGCCGCCCGGTGTGCCCGAACGAGGCGATTTCCGCTGGCGAGTCCATCTACGTGATCGACGCGTCGCGCTGCACCGAGTGCGTCGGCGCCGAGGACGAGCCGCAATGCATGCTGGTCTGTCCGGCCGATTGCATCATCCCGCACCCCGACTTCCGCGAAACGCCCGAGGAACTGCAGGCGAAGTACGAGTCGTTGCACGGGTAGGTTCACTGCAGTCCGGGAAACAGTTCCCGAAGCCCCTCGGCCATCGTGTGCACCGCCATCGCGGCGAGCAGCAGGCCGAGGATACGCGTGGCGACGTTCATCGCGGTGAGGCTCATGCGCGCGGCGATCCACTCAGCGCGCGACAGCACGAACCAGGTGAGCGCGGCGACGACGCTGATGCCGACGACGATCACGATGCGGTGAAGGAAGCCGCCGGCCTGGGCGGCGATGATCGTCGTGCTGATCGCGCCGGGCCCGGCCAGCAGCGGCACGGCCAGTGGCACGACGCCGCTCACGTCGCCCGACTCCAGTTCCTGCGTCTCGGCGGCCGTGTGCCGAACGGCGCCGACTTCGGCGTTGAGCATCGCCAGCGCCATCAGCAGCAGCACGAGGCCGCCGCCCACGCGAAACGACGGCAGGCTCGCGCCGATCAGCGCGAGCAGCGCCTCCCCGAGGAAGGCGCCCAGCACGAGCACGAGAAAGACGGTGATCGCGACGGCGCGCGCAAGCTGCTTTCGCGCCGGTCCGCGCATAGACGCCGTGAAGGCGATGAAGAACGGGACGGCGAGGAACGGGTCGACGACGGCGACCAGCGTGACGACGAAGCGCAGGTACTCGGTGGCCCCGGCCATCGCTCTTTTTTCTCGGCGCGCCCGCGCCTTCTCAGGCGCGCGCCGTTCCGGTCGATGCCTGCGCCCGAGAGCGCCGGCCGCGCACGACCGCGCTGAGCATCGTCGCGATGAACACGGCGAGCGCGGCGGCGTTGAGCAGGCCGCCGACTTTCGTCCAGCCGTAGCCGGCGCCGGCGTCGCCGATCAGGCGGATTGTCACCGAAGCATGCAGCAGTGCGAGCGGCAGGTAGAACGTCGGATGGTAGGGCAGCGCGACGCGCAGCACCGCCGGCAGGATGATCGCCGCGTGACCGAACACCATCGAGAAGACGAAGCCGAGGGTAAGCGCGTGCAGCGCGGCATCGTAGCTGCGCGTGCCCGGCAGGAAGCCGCCGGCGAGCAGTGCGACGAGCGAACCGATCGCCAGCCACGCATAGCCGGCCAGCAGGCAGACGGCGATGAAGCGCGTGAGCGCGCGACCGCGCACCGTGCGTCGCGCGATGTCCTGGCGCAGCAGCCAGCCCGACAGCGCAAGCAGCGCTGCGACGAACAGCAGCACGCCCCATGGTGCTCCCGAACCCGCCAGCCCGACGACGGTGGCGGCGAGGATCGCGCCGAAAGCCGCCTTCGCCCAGCGTGACGGCGGCAGGAAGCGTGAAAGTTCGAGGCGCTCGCCGGCGATCGTCAGCACGAGGAACGCGAGCCACCACGGCACTGCGGCGGCGATCGGATGGCCGGCGAGCCACAGGGCGGTTCCGATCGGCCAGCAGGCTGCGCCCAGTGCGAGCGTGACGGTGAACAGCGCGCGCTGGCGGCGCAGCACGTCGAGCGATGCAGCGAGGAACACCAGGCCGCCGCCGAGGAAGAGGAGCGCGGCCCATGGCATCGCCGGCACGGCGCCGGATGCGGTGAGCAGCGCGCCCGCTCCGGCGAGCAGCGGGCCGGTGTACGCCCAGTAACGGCCGATCGCGACGGCGCGCTCGAGCGCGATGACGACGCCGAAGAAGCCGCCGATCATCAGCGGGCCGTGCAGCGCGGCGACGCCGACGACGGCGTCGGGCATCGGCCAGCCCAGGCGAACCAGCCCGGCGCCGGTGCCGAACAGCAGGCCGACGAAGCCGAGCATCAGCAGCGGCACGCGCCATGCGGGCGGAAGGCCCGCCCGCGGCGCTGCATCGGCGGGGCGGGTCACCTCAACTCGGCGACCAGCCGAAATGATCGCGCGCGAAGCCGGTCATCTTGTCGGGTGTCCAGGGAGGATCCCAGACGAGTTCGACCTCGACCGCGGTGCCTTCGGGAACCGTGGCCTGCACGACGCGGCGCACGTCGTCCATGATCATGTCGGCCATCGGGCAGGCGGCGGTGGTCATCGTGATGTCGATGAAGACCGCCTTTTCGCCGACCGCGATGTTGTAGACGAGTCCGAGGTCGACGATGTTCATCCCCGCCTCGGGGTCGTCGACCTGGCGCAGCGCCTCGCGGATGGCGTCGTCGTCGGGCATGGAAGGCATCGGCGCTTTCCTCCGAACCGTTGTGTTCGCTCAGTCGAAGCGTCGCACGAATGCGATGCGCTGCGACGGAACAAACCCGGTGTCGTAGAGGAAACCGAGCAGGCCGAGATTCTCGGGGCTGACGCTCGTTTCGACGCGCTCGACGCGCAGGGCACCGAGGTTCACGAACAACTGCGACAGCAGCGCGCGACCTACGCCGCGGCCGGCGTAGGCGGGATCGACGCCGATCGTGTCGATGACGGCAACCGATTCGGTGCGTCCGTAGTCGCCGAGGTCGACGCGGGCCATCAGGAAGCCGATGACGAGATCGTCATCGATGCGGGCGGTGAGCGATACGCGGATCGCCGAGTCTGCGGTGGTCTCGGCGAAGCGGTGCGCCATGTACTCCTCGCGGTTGCGGCCGGTGATCGCGCGGTCGATGCGGACGATGTCGCGCAGTTCGCCGGCGTTCATCGCGCGCACGTCGGCGGTGTCGCGCGCCAGTCGCTCGAAGTCGTTCGACGCCTCTCCGCCGAAGTTCACTTCGGACGGAGGCGAGGCGGCCGCGTCGGCGAGCACCACGTCGTCGCGCTCGGGCGCGTAGGCGCCGCCGTGGACCGCGCAGTCGAGCACGAGTTCGGGCGCGCGCTCGAAGCCCATCGCGCTCATCCAGCGCAGCATCGGCAGATCGTTCCAGCGCGCCTGCGTGCGCAGGCTCGCGCTGCCGTGCCGCTTGGCCCATTCGGACAACGCGGCGAACAGGTCGCGCCCGATGCCCTGGCCCTGGACGTCGGCGCGGACGCCGATGGCTTCGAGCCGAAGGTCGGGCTCGCTGCGGCCGAACTCGCCCTCGAGCACGCGCGCGAGGATGTAGCCGGCGAGACCCTTGGCGTCGATCGCCGCGAACTGCGCGTGCAGTGCGGGTTCGCGGCGAGCGGATTGAAGCCGCCGCTCGAAGTACGGGCGGCGCGAATGCCCTTCGACAGCCGTGTCGATGGCGACGACCTCTTCGAGGTCGCTGGCAGTGAGCGGACGGATGTCGGCGCGAAGCGTGTAGGAAGCGTGCATCGGTTTGCCTGGCAGGGGACTGCGGGGTGCGAAATGCAGGCCGGCGCGGATGCGTCGGTGCGCGGAATCAGGCCGCGGCGTAGGCGAAGGCGAGCTCGCGATCGGTTTCCTCGTCGAGCAGGTCTTCGAGCACCGGCAGCAGCGCCATCGTTTCCTTCTGGATGTGCGCGACCTGGCGCTCGACCATCTCGGCGACGCCGACCTTCAGCTGGGTCCAGCCTGCGTCGTTCAGGGTGCCGGCAGCGGCGGCATTCGCCAGCGGCAACAGTGTTTCCGCGGCCTCGCGGATCGCCTGGTGTTCCTCGGCGAGCAGTTCGGCGATGTCGCCTTCGCCGGCGTCGGCTAGCCGGCTGAACAACTCGTTCTCCTCGAAGTCGAAGTGACGTCCGACGTCTTGTTCGAGGTGACGGGCGAACTGGCCGGCCAGGCGCGCGAGATCGGGGTCGCCGCTGGCGCCGGTGCGCGGCGCGCGCGCAAAGGCCTGCTCGACCTTGCCGAGCAGATCGAGGTTGGTGCGGTGTTCCTCGTCGAGCGCGTGAGCGACCTGGCCCTGGAAATTCATGACGGCTCCGAAATCTGCATCGCGGTACCAGAATAGGCGCGCGTGCCGGCAGGGCCATTGATGCGCGTCAAGCAACGGGTGCGGCTGGCCGGGTAGCGGTGCGCGGCGCGGGCGGCAGGCGCATCCGCCGCACGAGGATCACGAAGAACACGAGGAACGACGCCGCGCCTACGGTGCCGACCAGCGATGCGGCGAGCGCCAGCCAGGCGGAGTCGACCACCGCTGCCGCGACCAGCAGCGCGAGCGCGCACAGGTGGCATGCGTAATGCACGGCGAGCGGACGATCGGCGGTCAGCGACGACGGCGTGCGCGGCAGCTTGGTGCCCGGCGCCTTGTGCATCGAGGCGAGGAACGGGACGATGCGCTGCATCATGCCGAGCACGAGCGTGAGCAGCCAACCCGGAACGAGAACGATGCCGAACAGCGTCGCGAGCAGCGGGACGTCGGGGAAGACGACCATCGCGAGCGCGAGTACGAGGCTGGCGACGAGCAGCCCCCAGGCGATGCGAACGAGGCGGAACGAGCGGCCGAGTTCGCGCCGCATGCCAGTGCGCAGCGCCCGCAGCACGAGGTTCAGGTGCAGCGCGACGGCTGCGCCCGCCGCGACGAGCGCCGCGATGCGCAAGGTTGACCCAGCCGCGTCGACGAACGCCGCTGCCGCGGCGAGCGCGAGCGCCAGCGCGGCCAGGCCGGCCGAGACGCGCACCTGCATCTCGTCGGGCGCCGCGGACAGCGCGAACATCGGCACCAGGATGTAGGCAAGCCCCAGCGCGAGCATCCCCATGAACCCGTAGGCGGCGAGCGGCACGTGCAGCGCGAGCGCGCTGCCGCGCTCGATGAGCGGCCAGCCCAGGTAGGTGAGTGCCAGCGACAGCGCGCTGAAGACGACGACGACGAGTGAGGCCAGCGCGATCCAGCCGTGCGTGACGATTCCCGCCATGCCCCGTGCGCCGACGAAGTTGCGCGCGCTCAGCGCGGCGTAACCGAGCAGTCCGACCACTACCGCGACGGCGCCGGCGCCGAGCAGCGCGGGTTGGCCCGTCCCCATGCCGATCGTCGTCGCAGCCACGCCCGCGGTGTAGACCCACCAGATCGCCGCCGGCAGCCGCGTCGAGCGCACCGGCTGGCGCGTGGCCACCGGCATCAACTGCAGGCTCGCACCGATCGCGGTCATCGCGAGCACCCCGAGCGTGACGAGGTGCAGCGCCGCCAGCGGCCAGCCGAGCCCGCCGACGAAGCGCGGCGCGCCCGCAGCGCCTGCGCCCAGCGCGATCCAGGCAGCGAGGTGAAAGACGGCAGCAGCGCCGAAGTAGCGCAGCGGAATCGACGGGGGAAGCAGCCGGCTCGTCGCGCCGGCGAGGAAGCCGGCCGCCAGCCGCGGGCGTGCGGCGCCGGGCTTCATGCGTTGCGCACGAGTCGCAGCCGGACCTCGCCCGGCTCGCCATCGACGATCTCGGCGGACCAGCCGATCTCGGCGAGCTCGGGATAGAGCAGTTGCGGGTCGCGATCGTGGTGAACGACGACCGCCTGGTCGTTGTCGATCGAGCGGACGAGCGTGAGGATCTGGACCATCGGCTGTGGCGGCGGCAGGCCTCGCACGTCGATGTGGACGCCGTCGGCTTCGACCCAGCGCTTCATTTCACTGTGCCTTGTGCAGGTCCTGCAGCTTGCGCCGGATGAGCTTTCCGGTGGCGGTGCGCGGCAGCGCGTCGATCGGGTGGAACCAGCGCGGACGCCGGAACGGCGGCATCGCCTGCGTGTGGTCGCGAAGCGCGGCTTCCGCGCGCGGCATGCTGGCGACGTCCTTCGGTACGTAGAACACGGCCACCGCATCGAGCCCGTCGGCGTCGGGCACCAGCACGGCCGCCGCCTCGAGAATGTCGGGGCTGACCAGGCCGAGCGTTTCCTCGATGGCGATCAGGTCGACCCAGCGGCCGTGCACCTTGACCAGCGACCCTTCTCGTCCGGCGAAACGGTACGAGCCGTCGGGTTGCGGCTCGAAGAGGTCGCTCGGGCAGAAGCGTCCGTCGCGAAAGTGCTCGGCCTGGTCGCCCGGCAGGTTCCAGTAGCCGAGTGCGATCATCGGCGCGTCGAAAGACAGGCGGATGGGCGATGCGCCGTTCGCGGCGAGCGGGCGCGCGTCGATGCCGGGCGAGGGGCGCAGTCCGCGGCCGTCGTCGCGGTCGGTCATGACGAGCACGAGCGTTTCGGAGGCGCCGTATCCGTTGATGATCGATGCTCCGGTCTGTCGACGCCATTCGTCGCGCAGGTCGACCGACAGGGCTTCGCCCGCCGACACGAAGCGGCGCACGCCGTCGCGCACCAGTTGCGCGGCAAGGCCCTCCTTGAGCAGGTTGCGATACAGCGACGGCACGCTGCACAGTACCGTCGGACGCGTTTGCGCGACGGTTTGCGCCACGCCGGCCGCTGTGGGCCACGCCGGATCGAGAACGATCGACGCGCCCAGCTTCAGCCCCGCATACAGCGCGTTGGTCTGCGGGTAGGAGAAGAACATCTTCGAGCTGGCGAAGATCCGGTCGCCGGCGTCCGCACCGACGACTTCCGCAGTGACGCGCTCGATCTGCGTCGCGAAGCGATGGCCGTGCACGACCGCCTTGGGTTTTCCGCTGGTGCCGGACGAATGCACCCAGACCGCAGGCTGCGTCGGCTCGCAGGGCAGCGGCTCGATCGCCGGACTGCATTCCTGCTCTGCCAGCCACTCCCCGAGGGTGATCACCTGCTGGCGGTACGGTTCGGGCGTCTGCTCGCGCGATTCGGCCAGCACGAAGCGGAATCCGGCGGCATCGAGCATCGCCTTCCATTCCGCTTCGGACAGCCGCGGGTTGACGCCGACCGCGACGCCGCCGGCCCAGATGCAGCCGAGGAAGGCCTCCACCCAGGCGAAGCCGTCGGGCAGTTGCACGGCGACGCGTTCGCCGGGCTGCAGCTTGCGCGCGCGCCAGGCGCCGGCGGCGCGGGCGACCGCCTCGCGCAGCTGCGCATAACTGCGCGTCTGTCCGTCGCAAACCAGGGCGACGTCGTCCGCCCGTCCGTTTTCGAGGAGTACCGAGGCTGCGTTCCCGTTCATGGCGGATCCTTTTCAATGCTTGGCCGGTACCGGTCGGCGAGGTCGCGCCTACCCTTTCGGACGCAGGTCGCGAACGCGAACTGCCTTGCCTTGCGAGCGCGGGATCTCGCCGGGCTTCTTCACCGAGACTGCGGTGGAGATGCCGATCATCGACTTGATGTGATGGGCGATCTGCTTGCCGAGACGGGCGTATTCGCTCTCGGGTACGCCCGGTTGTGCCTCGGCGTCGATCGATACGTTGTCCAGCGAACCCTGGCGTTCGACGACGAGTTGGTAGTGCGGCGCGACGTCGGGCAGGCCGACGAGCACCGCTTCGACCTGCGACGGATAGACGTTCACGCCGCGGATGATCAGCATGTCGTCGTTGCGCCCGGTGACGCGCAGGATGCGCACATGCGTGCGGCCGCATTCGCAGGGCGACGTCGCCAGTTTCGTGATGTCGCGCGTGCGGTAGCGGATCATCGGCAGTGCCTGCTTGGTGAGCGTCGTGATGACGAGCTCGCCGGCTTCGCCTTCGGGCAGCGGCTGTCCGCTGTCGGGGTTGATCACCTCGAACAGGAAGTGGTCCTCCCATCCGTGCAGTCCGTTGCGGTGGCCGCACTCGCAGGCCACGCCCGGACCCATGATCTCCGACAGGCCGTAGATGTCGATCGCCTTGAGCCCGAGGCGCGCCTCGACCTCCCGGCGCATCGCATCGCTCCAAGGCTCGGCGCCCAGGATGCCGATCTGCAGCGGCCCCTTGGAGAGGTCCACGCCCATCTTCTCGGCGACTTCGGCGATGGCCAGCGCGTACGACGGTGTCGCGCACAACACGCGCGCCTTCAGGTCGACGATCAACTGCACCTGTCGCTCGGTGGAGCCGCCGGACACCGGCACTACCGCGCAGCCCAGGCGCTCGGCGCCGTAATGCGCGCCCAGGCCGCCGGTGAACAGGCCGTAGCCGTAGGCGTTGTGCACGATGTCGCCCGGACGCGCGCCGGCGGCGGCGAAGGAGCGGGCAACGAGGTCGGACCAGTTCGACAGGTCGCTCGGCGTGTACGCGACGACCGTCGGTTTGCCGGTGGTGCCGGACGATGCGTGCACGCGGGTGATTTCGGACAGCGGGCGCGCGAGCATGCCGAACGGGTATTGGTCGCGCAGGTCGGTCTTCACCGTGAACGGCAGGTGCCGGACGTCGTCGAGCGACGCGATGCCGGCGGGGTCGATGCCGGCGGCCTCGAGGCGCGCGTGATGCAGCGGAACGTTGTCGTAGGCGTTGCGCAGCGTCTCGCGCAGGCGTGCGAGCTGCAGTTCGGCCAGTCGCTCGCGCGGCATCGTCTCGAATTCGCCGTGCAGGTACGTGCCGGCACCCTGGGTGCTGCGGGTTGCGGAATTCGTTGTCGTCACGGCCATCGGGAGTCTCCTGTTCGGAATCGGTTCGCAGTGGTTCAGGCGAGGCCGGCTTTCTGCGCCTTGGCGTCCAGCCTCGCGATCGTGGTCTCGACGCCGACGACGAAACGGTTGTGCCTGCCTCGGCAGATCGGCTCGACGTTGTCGCGGGCCTCGACATCGAGCGATATCGCGCGGCCCTTCACTTCGGACACCGTGACGGTGATCTCGACGTCCATGCCCATCAGCGTGGCGGCGAGATGGTCGACTTCGATGCGCGTGCCCATCGAGTCTTCGCCGGCGTCGAGATGCTCGAGCAGCAGTTCACGCGAGATGCGCTCGATGTCGAGGACAAGCATCGCAGTGCCGTAGACCCGGGTCTTCTCGGCCATGGCGTCGATTGCACGCTCGCGGTCGACGTGGATGCGCCGCGTCACGGAAACGCCCTTGGCCAGCGAAGCCTTCATTCCGTTCTTCTGTCGCCGAGCCGGCTCACAGGCCGAGGTATGCCTGCTGCACGCGCGGGTTGCCGAGCAGTTCGGCGCCGCTGCCGGCGAGCGAGATGCGGCCGACCTCGAGCACATAGGCGCGATCGGCGATGGAAAGTGCGGCGCGCGCGTTCTGGTCGACGAGCAGGATGGTCGTTGCCGCGTCCTTCAACGCGCGCACCGTGGCGAAGATCTCGGCGACCAGGCGCGGCGCGAGACCCATGCTCGGCTCGTCGAGCAGCAGCAGCTTCGGTCGCGTCATCAGCGCGCGGCCCATCGCGAGCATCTGCTGTTGCCCGCCCGACAGCGTGCCCGCCGCCTCGCGACGCTTCTTCGCGAGAATCGGAAAGAGCGTATACACGCGCTCGAGTCCGTCGGCGATTTCCCTGGACGGACGAACGAAGGCGCCCAGTCGCAGGTTGTCGTCTACCGACAGCGGTCCGAACACCTGCCGCCCCTCGGGAACCTGGACGATGCCCATTTTCACGCGCCTGCGCGGCGCCGTGCGCGTGACGTCTTCGCCCTCGAAGTGCACGCTGCCTGCCGCGATCGGCTGCACGCCGGAGAGCGCGCGCAGCAGCGTCGTCTTGCCGGCGCCGTTGGCGCCGACCAGCGCGACCAGTTCGCCGCCACCGACCTGCAGGCTGACGTCGTGCAGGGCAGTGATCCGGCCGTAGCGGCTCGAAAGTGCGCGCACCTCAAGCATGCGCGACCTCGTCGGTAGCCGCACCGAGATAGGCCTCGATGACGCGTGGATCGGAGCGGACTTGCTCTGCCGTGCCTTCGCACAGCTTGCTTCCGTAGTCGAGCACGACGATGCGATCGGACACGCCCATCACGAGTTTCATGTTGTGCTCGACCAGCACGACGGTGGTGCCGTCGCGCGCGAGCTGGCGGATGAGCTCGCCGATCTCCATCGATTCGGTGGGGTTCAAGCCGGCGGCCGGCTCGTCGAGCAGCAGGAAGCGGGGCGCGCCGGCGATCGCGCGCGCGATTTCGAGCCGCTTGAGCGCGCCATAGGGCATCGAGTCGGCCCCGGCGTCGGCGTAGTCGGCGAGGCCGACGAAGCGCAGCAGCTGCAGCGCCTGTGCGCGGGAGTCGCGTTCGGCGCGCGCCACCGACGGCGTGCGCAGCATCGTCGACCACAGCGAGCAGCGCTCGAGGAGATGACGGCCGGTCATCACGTTTTCGAGCGCGGTCATGTTCGCGAAGATCTGCAGGTTCTGGAACGTGCGACCGATGCCTGCGGCGGCAAAGCCGTGCGCGGGCGCGCCGGTGAGGTCGCGCCCGTCGAAGAAGATGCGCCCGGCACTCGGCCGGTACACGCCGGTGAGCAGGTTCAGCAGCGTGGTCTTGCCGGCGCCGTTCGGGCCGATGATCGAATGAACGCTTCCGGAGGCGAGCTCGAAGGACAGGTTCTGGACGGCGTGCACGCCGCCGAACTCCTTCGACAGGTTTTCGACGCGCAGCGTCGTCATCGCGAACGGCGTCCGAAGCGCGCGGCCAGCGTGGGCACCGCCCCGCGCGGAAAGAAGATCATCGTGCCCATCATGATTGCGCCGAGCACGACCATTTCGTACTCCTTGACCACGGTGAGCGCCTGCGGCAGCACGGTGAGCACGGCGGCGCCGACGACGGCGCCGAAGGTGGACGCCATGCCGCCGAACACGACCATCGTGACGAGTTCGACCGAGTGCATGAACGATGCCTTCGCCGGCGAGATGAAGCCGCTGTAGAAGGCGGTGAGCCCGCCGGCGGCGGCTGCGAAGGCGGCCGACAGCACGAAGACCATGACCTTCTGTCCCGCGCTGTCGATGCCGACGACTTCGGCGGCGACTTCCGAGCCGTGCAGCGCGCGCAGCGCGCGCCCGCGTGGCGAGTCGATCAGGTTCAGCGCGAGCCAGACGCTGACGAGGAGGCAGGCGCCGACCACCCAGTACCAAATGCGCTCGCCCTGCACGGCGAAGCCGAAGACCGAGAACGACGGCACCGGCATGCCGTCGGGGCCGCCGGTGATGCGGTCTTCGTTGGCGAGCACGATCGAAATGATGATGCCCAGCCCGAGCGTGGCCATCGCCAGGTAATTGCCCTTCAGCCGCAGGATCGGGCGTCCGACCAGGAATGCGAGCAGCGACACGGCGGCGGTGGCGAGCACGAGCGCCGCAAAGGGCGGCACGCCCCAGTTCGCGGCGAGCAGCGCCGAGCCGTAGGCACCCAGCCCGAAGAAGCCGGCGTGCCCGAGACTGATCTGGCCGGCATAGCCGACCAGCAGGTTCAGCCCGATGCAGACGATCGCGTTCAGTCCGACGAGGATCGCGACGTCGTAGAAGTAGGCGTTCGCGAGCGCGAACGGCAGCAACGCGATGACCAGCGCGAGCACCGCCAGCCCGCGAAGGCGGGGCGCGAAGCGGCTGCCGACCGGCAGCGCAGCGCGCTCAGACCCGCTCACTCTTGACTGCACCAAGTATTCCATCGGGACGGAAGAAGAGGACGACGAGGATCAGCACGAACGCGAGGACGTCCTTGTAGGCCGACGAGACGTAGCCGGCGCCCAGGCTTTCGAGCAGCCCGAGCAGTAGTCCGCCGGCGATCGCGCCGGGGAAACTGCCGAGTCCGCCGAGGATCGCCGCGGCGAAGCCCTTCAGGCCGAGCATGATGCCGACCTCGTACGAGGTGAAGGTGATCGGCGCAATCAGCACGCCGGCGAGCGCGCCGAGCCCGGCGGCCAGGCCGAAGCTGGCGAACAGCACCTTCTTGATGTCGATGCCGACCAACTGTGCCGCGAGCGGGTTGTACGACGTGGCGAGCATCGCCTTGCCGAGCACGGTGCGGCGGAAGAACCACGAAAGCGCGATGACGACCGCCACCGTGGCACCGAGCACCCAGAGGCTCTGCGGAACGATGGTGGCGCCGAGGAATGCGATCGGCGTGTCGCCCGACAGCGGGGCGAGCGCGTGGATGTTCTTGTCCCAGACGAGCTGGGCAACGCCGCGCAGGAAGATCGACGCGCCGATCGTGATGATGATCAGCGTGACGATGTCGGCGTTCTTCGCGCGTCCGACGGCCAGGCGCTCCAGCGCCAGGCCGACGATCGCGGCGATTGCGACTGCGCCAAGGATCGCCACCGGCATCGGCATGCCGGTGGCGACCAGGGAGACGGCGCTCATGCCGCCGATCATCACGAACTCGCCCTGGGCGAAGTTGATGACGCGGCTGGCGTTGAAGATGATCGAGAAGCCGAGCGCGACGAGCGCGTAGATCGAACCGGCGGTCAGCCCGCTGGCGAGGAACTGTACTGCCTGGCCGCCCATCTGCGCATCCCGCCCGGTGTGTCGATCAGCGGTTGTTGTCGACGAGGGTCCAGTTGCCGTTGCGCACTTCCAGCATGCGGAAGGCGGTCAGGTCGAGGCCCATGTGGTCGGTGGGCGACATGTTGAACAGCCCGCCCGTGCCCATCAGGCCCTTGGTCTTCTCGATCTCGTCGCGCACTTTCTCCTTGTCGGTGCTGCCGGCGCGCTTGATCGCCTCGACGACGATCATCAGGCCGTCGTACGCGTGGCCGCCGAAGGTGGAGACGTCGGACTTGTACTTCGCTTCGTAGTCGTGCTTGTACGCGGTGACGACCGGCTTCTGCGGGTCCTTGTCGGGCAGGATGTCGGCCACCAGCAGCGCGGCTGCGGGCAGGCGCACGCCTTCGGCTGCGTCGCCGGAGAGCTTGACGTACTCCTTCGACGCGACGCCGTGCGACTGGTAGAACGGCAGCGACAGTCCGACCTGCTTGTAGTTCTTCGTGACGATCGCCGGGCCCTGGCCGAAGCCGCAGTTCATGACCGCCTGCACGCCGGCCGTGCCCTTGATCTTCGTGAGCTGCGCCGTCATGTCGGTGTCGGCCGCGCCGTAGCTTTCGTCAGCAACGATCTCGATGCCGTACTTCGGCGCGACCTTGATGCACTCGGCGCGCAGCGACTTGTCGAAGCCGCCAGCGCCGGAGATCAGCGCGAGCTTGCTCAGCTTGCGCTCGTTCATGTCGGTGAAGATCTTCTCGCAGGCCATGCGGTCGGTGTGCGGCGTCTTGAACACCCATTTCTTCACCGGCTCGATGATGACGACGGCGCCCGCCAGCGAGACGAACGGAACCTTCGCTTCCTCGACGAGCGGTACGGCGGCCATCGTTTCGCCGGTGCTCGTGCCACCGATGATGACGTCGACCTTGTCCTGTTCGATCAGGCGCTTGGTGAAGGTGCGCGCCTTCTCGGCGCTGCCGCTGGAGTCGTAGGAAACCAGCTCGAGCTTGCGTCCGAGCACGCCGCCCTGCGAGTTGATGCGCTCGACGTACATGTCGAGCGTTTTCTGCTCGGGGTCGCCGAGGAACGAGGCGGGGCCGGTGACGGCCAGGAAGGCTCCGATCTTGATGGGCTCCTGCTGTGCATACGCGGTTCCGGCGGCCACGACCGATGTCGCGAACACCGTTGCCGCGATCCGCGCGACTGCGCGGGTCTTGCCGATCGATTTCATCCTCGTCTCCCTGTTGTTGACGCGTTCGAGAACCGTTTTGAAGATGCGGCTTCGCGTCGAACCTTCGACCGTACCGCGGAGTGGCGTCCGCCGGGAAGACCCCGCCGGATTGCCGGTTCGTGACAACGTTCCGGATTCGCTCGTTCGAGGGCGCCTGGCAACTCGGCCCTCCCGATTTTCGCGGTATTCTGGTACTCCGATGCAGGTATTGAATTGATCTGCGTCACTTTTTGGGGAGCGCATGGCACGAGTCCCGGCGAGCGCCAGCGGACGAAGGAAAACGGCCCGAGCGACGAGCGCGAAGCGGCCTGCGAAACCTGCCGCGGCCAAGCGCGTGAAGACCTCGATGCCCTCGCTGGCGCGAGCCGCGAAGAAGCAGCAGGTCGGTTCGCGAACCGCGCACGCGCGCGAGAGCGCCGCGCCGCCTGCGCACGCGACCGCGGTGGCGAGTTCGACAAGCGCCGCGAACGTGCAGCCTGCGCCGCCGGTTTCGATCCGCTCCGTGCGCCCGGCCGATCTCGCGCAGGTGATCGCGATCGATTCGATCGTCACCGGGTTGGAGAAGGCCGATTACTGGCGCACGATCCATCGCCGCTACGGCGACGCCGAGCGCGCCGGCCGGCGCTTTCTCGTGGCCGAGGCCGACGGCAGCGTTGCCGGCTTCGTGATCGGCGAGGTGCGCGACTGGGAGTTCGGGTCGCCGCCCTGTGGTTGGGTGTTCGCGATCGACGTGCATCCCAAGTTTCGCCTCGCCGGTCTCGGCACCCAGCTCGTGAGCGCGATGGCCGACTGGTTCCGCGCCGAGGGCGTCGACACGATGCGCACGATACTGGCGCGCGACAACACGCTGATCCTGTCGTTCTTCCGTAGCCTGGGCATGACGACGGGGCCGTTCATTCCGCTCGAGATCGACCTGCAGGGTTCCGACTTCTTTCCGATCGGCCCGGATCGCGCGCCATGAGGCTGCAGAAGAACACGCTGCTCGCGCTGTACAGCGTGCTGGAGTTCGCCTTCGATCCGACGAGGCACATCTCGGCGTCGGAGATCGCGCAGAAGTACGACGTCTCGCCGCATCACCTGGCGAAGGTGCTGTCGGAGCTCGCGCGCTCGGGCTACGTCGAATCGGTGCGGGGCGTGGGCGGCGGCTACCGCTTCGCGGCCAATGCGCGCCGCGTCACGTTGATGGACATCATCCTGCTGTTCGAGGACTTCGCTCCGACAGGCGCCGATCGGCGCGAGCTGGGCGAGAGCACGCCGGTGGGGCAGGCGCTGGCGTCGGTGATGCTCGAAATCGACGAGATCGCCAAGGCCACGCTGAGCTCGATCACGCTGGCGACGATGCTGCAGTGGATCGAACGCAACCGGCGGGCGCAAGACGCCCGCAAACCGGGCACGCGATCGGCGGCGTGAGGGAATGCGGGCGAAGGGGGCGAGGCGGGCTGAGCCGCTCGCCGACTCACACCGCGACATCGGCCCGGATCGGCGGATGCGGGTCGTAGCCTTCAACGGCGAAATCGTCGATCGAGTACTCGTCGATGCTCGGCGGATGGCGCAGCAGGCGCAGCCGCGGCGCGGCGCGAGGTGCGCGGGCGAGTTGCTCGCGCGCCTGCTCGAGGTGGTTCAGGTACAGGTGAACGTCGCCGGCCATCCAGACGAACTCGCCGGTGCGCAGGCCGGCCTGCTGCGCGAGCATTGCCTGCAGGGCTACCGTGCCGACCCAGTTGAAAGGCGCGCCGAGCAGCAGGTCGCAACTGCGCTGGAACATCAGGCAGTTCAGCCTGCCGTCGCTCGTGCAGTGGAACTGGTACACCATGTGGCACGGCGGTAGCGCCATCTCGTCGAGCTCGGCGACGTTCCAGGCATGGAACAGCATGCGGCGGCTCGACGGGTTCGTCTTCAGCGTGGCGAGCAGCGCGGCGATCTGATCGTATTCGCGTCCGTCGGGGCCGAGCCAGCGGCGCCACTGCTTGCCGTAGACCGGGCCGAGCTCGCCCCACGAGCGCGCGAAAGCTTTGTCTGCGACGATGCGCCGTTCGAACTCCTGCTGGTCGATCGCATCGCCGGTGGCACGGCGGTAGCGCGCGAGCGGCCAGTCGGTCCAGATGCGCACGTTCTGCTCGAGCAACGGGCGCAGGTTGGTCCCGCCGGTGAGGAACCAGAGCATCTCCTTGATCGCCGTCTTCCAGTAGACGCGCTTGGTCGTCAGGATCGGCGCCTCGCCGTGCGAGACGTCGAAGCGCGCCATCGCGCCGAACACCGACAGCGTGCCCACGCCGGTGCGGTCGATGCGGCGGTCGCCGTCGGCCAGCACGCGTGACAGGAGATCGAGGTACTGCTGCTCCGGGTGCGACATCGACGCCTTATTTCGACGCGCCTTCGACCGGTGCTTCGGCGTTCGCCGGCGTGGCGAGATTGCGAACGCTGCTCGCGCGGATGCCGGAAAGGTGCGGCGCTTCGGCCGCCGGTGCGGCGCGCGGCGCGAGCGTTGCCGCTTCGATCGCGGGATCGTCGGACTCGGTTGCCTCGCCTGCGCGCGCGGCCTGTCGGCTGCTCGTGTTCGACGGACCCGCCTCGGCCGGCGCAGGCGCTGCAACCGGCGCAGGTGCTGCCGCCGGCGCAAGCGCTGCAGCGCCCGGCGATGCGTCCGCAGCTTTTGGTCCGCTCGAAAGCAGCGCGACCGACGGGCGCTGTGGCGCCGGCAACTCGATGCGCACGCCCCTGCGCTCGAGCACGGCGGTGTCGGAACGCACCTCGACCAGCCGCATGTCGTCGGTGACGTCGTCGCCGACGAGGAAGGCCTTCGCTGCTCCGGAGTCGATGACGAGCACTGCACTGCCCCGCACCGGACTGGCGGCGACGCCGACGACGCGAACGTCGACCGGCACCGAGATCGCGGCGGGAGATTCGGAGGCGGCGCTGCCGAACAACGCCTGCGCCGCGGCCAGGTCGGGTACGGTTTGCGTGTCGACCAGCGAACCGGCGGGCGCGATCGCGACGGGCGGTGCGAGCAGTTGCAAGGCCCAGTACGCGCAGGTGGCGCCGAGTACGCCGAAGGCTGCGATCGCCGCGATCGACGATGCCCAGCGGCGCGACCGGAGCGTGCGTTTCATCGTTTGCAGGGGTCCGCTAGCGTGAGGTGCGCTGCTATCATAGCCCGAGTCTTTCTTCAGAAGCCCCGGGGGAGGGGATGTTCCGTTCATCGGGTGACCGCTGGCAACGCCGGCGCGCGGGCGGCTTCACGCTCATCGAAATCATGGTCGTCATCGTGATCCTCGGCGTGCTCGCCGCGATCGCCGTGCCGCGCATCATGAGCAAGCCGGACGAGGCGCGCGTAAAGGCGGCGCAGACCGAGGTCGCGCAGATCCTGCAGGCGCTCGACCTCTACCGGCTCGACAACTACCGCTATCCGAGCACCGAGCAGGGCCTCGCGGCGCTTGCCGAGCGGCCCACCGTCGATCCGGTTCCAGCCAACTGGAAGCCGTACCTGAAGCAGGCGCCGGTCGATCCCTGGGGCAAGCCGTACCAGTACCTGAACCCCGGCGTGCGTGGCGAGATCGACGTCTTCAGCCTGGGCGCCGACGGCAGACCCGGCGGCGAGGGTGTTGCCGCGGACATCGGCAACTGGTCGTTGAATCGCTGAAGCCGCTCGATGGCACCAAGCGCAAGCGCGAGCATGAAGCGCGAGCGCGAGCATCATGAAGCACCACAGGCGCGGGTCATGAAGCGCGCGCGCGGATTCACGCTGCTCGAGTTGCTGGTGGCGATCGTCGTCGCCGGGGTCATGGTCGGCATCGTGTCGCTGTCGGTCGGCGGCTTCGACCGCAGCCTGCGCTTCGAGGCCGAGCGCCTGGCGCAACTGCTCGCGCTGGCGCGAGAGGAGGCGCAATTGCGTGGCGCGCCGATCCGCTTCGAGTCCGACGACGAGAGCTACCGCTTCTTCGTCTGGCGCGAGCGCCGCTGGCGCGTGCTCGCCGACGACCGCGACCTGCGCGCGCGCCGATGGGAGCAGCCCACCGAGCTCGGAATCGAGCGCGCAGACGGACGCCGCGAGATCGAGTTCGGGCTCGACCAGGTGGACGCGCCGTTCGTGATCCGCCTGCGGCGAAACGGCGAGGAGGTCGCGATCGCCGCCAACGGCCTGGGGCTGTTCGAGGTGCTGCGATGACTGGCCGCCGTCCGCGCGAGCGCGGACTCAAGCTGACTAGGCGCGAGCGCGGACTCAAGCTGACTAGTCGCGAGCGCGGACTCAAGCTGACTACTCGCGGGCGCGGATTCACGCTGATCGAGGTGCTGGTCGCGATGACCATCGCCGCGGTGGCGCTGATGACGGCGATCCGCGCGACGACCTCGCTCGCGGTGAACGCGGCCGAGCTGCGCACGCGCACGCTGGCGCAGTGGAGCGCCGAGAATCGCCTCGCGCAGATCCGCGTCGCACGCGAGTGGCCCAACCTCGGCCGTCGCCAGTTCGACTGCAGCCAGGGCGGCATCGCACTGCTGTGCCGGGAAGACGTGTTCCAGACGCCCAATCCGCAGTTCCGTCGCGTCGAGGTCAGCGTTCTCGACGAGGGGGCGTCGTTCCGCTACGCCCGGCTGGTCGGCTTCTCGACGAGGCAGCCATGACGCGCCTGCGCGGCTCGCGCGCAACCCGCGCTGGCGGCTTCACGCTGCTCGAGCTGCTCATCGCTGTCGCCTTGCTGTCGGTGCTCGCGGTGCTCAGCTGGCGCGGCATGGATTCGGTGCTGCGCTCGCGCGATCGCATCGTGCAGTCGTCGGACGAATTGCGCGCGCTGAGCGTCGCGTTCGCGCAGCTCGAGCAGGACGTGCGAGGCAGCTGGGCGGTCGGGCTGCTCGGTCTGAACGAGCCTGCGATCGCGTTCGCCGTGCGCGGCGAGGATGCGCAGCCGGAGCTCGCACTGGTGCGCGAGACGAGCGCGAACCGGCCGCTGCAGTTGCAGCGCGTTCGCTATCGACTGCGCGAGCACCGGCTGGAGCGCGGCTTCGCGCCGTGGACTTCGTCCAGCGCCGACCCTGCGCACCCGGTTTCCGAGCAACCGCTTGTCTGGCAGCCGTTGCTCGCCGACATCGACCAGATCCAGTTCCGCGCCTGGATCGCCTCGCGCGGCTGGATGCCGGCGGCCACGCTCGCTCGCGACGCGAACCGGGCGCGCGTCGACGGCGTCGAGTTGACCATTGTGCGCGGCGGCGAACGGATCGTTCGCGTGCTGGCGGCGCGCAACTGAGTTCGAACGCGATGCGCACGATGGGCCGTCAACGGGGTGTGGCCATCATCAGCGTGATGCTCGTCGTAGCGCTCGCCACGCTGATCGTCAGCGCGCTGTTCTGGCGGGAGCACGTCACCGTTCGTTCGGTCGAGAACCGTCTCGCGCTGGCGCAGCTGCGCTGGATCGAGGCCGCGGTGCTCGATTGGGCAGGCGTCGTCCTGCAGGTCGATCGCAACAGCACCGGCGGCGTCGATCATCTGAACGAGGTGTGGGCGACGCCGATCGCCGAAACCGTGCTCGACGAGACGGTGACGGGCGGAGCGCGGCTGGACGAACCGGGCAGCGAGCCGCGGCTCGTCGGGCAGATGTTCGACGCCCAGGCGCGCCTGAACCTGAACGACCTGGTAATCGCCGGTGCGCCCTCGGGCGAGATGCGTGCTGCCTTCGAGCGGCTGCTCGCGCTGCTCGGGCGCCCGCAGAGTCTTGCCGGCGCGCTGCAGGCGCGCCTGCTGCAGGCCTATCCGCCCACCATCGAAGGCACGCGGATGCCGGCGACCGCACTGCCCCTGGTGCGCCTGGCCGACCTGCAGACCGTGCCCGGATTCGACCAGGCCACGATCGACCTGCTGGCGCCTTTCGTCGTGTTCCTGCCGAAGTATCTGCCGACGGGCGTCGGGCAGGCGCACATCGAGAACACGCGGGTGAACCTGAACACCGCTCCCGCCGAGGTGCTCGCCGCCTGCATCCCCGACATCGACCTGCAGGCGGCTCGCCGTTTCGTCGAGGGCGTTCGTCAGCGAACCTTCTTTGCCAGCCTCGACGTGGCGAGGTCGCGCTTCGACGGCTCGCCGGCGCTCCCGGCCAACCTGCTGTCGGTCGGCTCGAACTTTTTTCTGGTGAAGGGGATGGTACGCTTCGGCCGCATCGAATCGAACACCGAGGCGTTGCTTTATCGCGGCGGACGCCACGTGGAACTCGTATGGCAGCACAGGTCCTGAAGCGCGGTCAGGCAGTCGTCTGGGTGCCGCCGCGCTCGGTCGGCGAGCGCCAGTTTGCCGCGGCGCCCGTGCTGCTCGCCATGCTGCCCTCCGCGGTGTCCGAGCAGGTCGGCGGCGCGGCGAGTGCGGCCGGGCATCCGGTCACCGTGTTCGGCAGCGCGAGCAATGCGCGCTACGTGCGCGCGAGCCTCGACGCGCTTCCCTCGCTCAAGCAGGTGACGCTCGTCTTCGATGCGCGTGACGTGAACCTGCTGCGAGTCGCGGTGCCGCCGTTGTCGCCCGCCCGGCTGCAGCAGGCGCTGCCCAATCTCGTCGAGGATCTGCTGCTGCAGGACGCGCAGTCCTGCGCGTATGCGATCGGCCCGCGCGAGAACGACACGCAGCAGCGGCTCGTCGCCGCAATCGATCGCGGGTGGCTCGAGTTCGTGGTTGGCGCCTTCGAGCGACGCGGCATCCGCGTACAGGCGGCCTGGCCCGCGCAACTCGCGTTGCCGATCGGCGCCGGGCAGGTGGCGCTCGCCTGCCTTCACGACGGCCTTGCGCTGCGCACGCAGCCGAACGACGGCATCGGCTGGAGTGCCGGCGCAGACGCGGAGTCGCGCACCGAGGCGATCGTCTGCGCGCTCGACGCCGTCGGCGCTTCCACGTCCGCTGCCGATCCCGCCGAGCCGCGGCGGCGCGTCGCCGTGTTCGTCGAGGACGGGTCGTGGCAGGCGCCGGCGCTGAAGGCGGCTGCGCGTGCCGGCATCGATGTCGACGTGCGCGCGCTTGCGTTTCCGCTCGACTCTCCGGTCGATCTGTTGTCGGCGCGCTCCGGAACGGCGGCCCGACGCTGGCTCGCCGACGTCGACTGGCGCGCATGGCGGCTGCCCGGCGCGGTAGCCGCGGCGAGCATCGCCGTCGCGCTGATCGGATTGAACCTGCACTGGGCGCTGCTCGCGAAGGAGAGCGACCGGCTGCATGCGAGCATCGAGCAGCGTTATCGCGATGCGTTCCCCGGCACGCAGGTGATCGTCGATCCGATGCTGCAGATGCAGCGTCAGGTGGCGAGCCTGCGCGCGCGCGCCGGCCAGTCTGGGCCGGACGATTTTGTTCCGCTGCTCGCGCGCTTCTCGCAGGTACTGGGCGGGCAGGCGATCGATGCGATGGCATCGGTCGAGTTCCGCGAGGGCAGGCTGCGCGTGCGCTTCCAGCCCGGGTTCTTCGAGGCGCGCGCGGCGCGGGATTCGCTCGTTCGCGCCGGGCAGCAACTCGGTCTGTCGGTTCGTTTCGATGCCGACCGCGAGCCGACGGCTGCGGTGGCGCTGCTGCGATGACCAGTTCGATGATCGAGACGCTGATGCAGCGCTGGCAGCTGCTCGCCGTTCGCGAGCGGCGGGTGGTGATCGGCGCAGCCGCGTTGCTCGCTGTAGTCGCTGTATGGCTGTCGCTGTTCGAACCGGCATGGCAGGGGCGCGCGGCGCTGCAGGGCGAGTTGCCCGCGCTGCGCGCGCAGCTCGCGAGCATCGATGCGCTCGCCGACGAAGCGCAGCGCTTGTCCTCGGTGCCCGCCGGAAGCGACTCGCCGCAGGCGAGAAAGACGCAGATCGAGCGCTCGATCGAGGCCTCCGGGCTCTCGCCGTCGTTGATGCAGTTGTCGATGAACGGCTCGCTGTTCGATCTTCGCTTCGACCACGTATCGCATGCCGCCTGGCTGGCGTGGCTCGACACGACGACCCGCGAGATGCGCTTGCGCGTTGCCGACGTCACCGTCACGCGCGAGGCCGAGCACGGCCTCGTGTCGGTGCGGCTGGCGCTCGAGGCGCCGCGTGCGGAAGGCTCCTGACGTGCGGCGCATCGATCCGCGCAGGACAATTGGATTCACGATCGTCGCGCTGCTCGGCGCCGTGCTGGCCGGTGCCGCGGTGGTTCCGGCGAGCTTCGCCGATGCCGCGCTCGCGCGGGCGACGCAGGGCCGCGTGCGCCTGGCGCAGGCGCAGGGCACGATCTGGAACGGCTCGGCGCGGCTCGTGCTCGCCGAGGGCCGGGTTTCGGCGAGCGACGACGCGGCGGCCCTCCCGCCGGCCGACGACGCGCTCGTCGCCGGCGTCGCGATTCCGGGGCGGGTCGACTGGAGCATCCGAGCGCTGCCGCTGCTCGTCGGTCAGCTCGACGCCCAATTGCGCTTCGACCGCGTCGCGCAGCCGGTGCGCGTGCACGGCGGCTGGGGCGAGGTGCGCGTCGATGCGGGCGCGGTCGAACTGCCGTCGGTCGAACTCGGCCGGCTCGGCTCGCCGTGGAACACCGTGCGGCCGTCCGGCGCGCTGCGGCTGAGTTGGGAGAACCTCGTGCTGCGCCGCTCGGGGCTCGACGGTCGCGCGCAGATCGAACTGCGCGGCGCATCATCGGCGATGACCCCGGTTCGACCGCTCGGCAGCTACCGGGTCGATGTCGTCGGCAGCGGCAGTCGTGCGGAGTTGAGCATCGCGACAATCGACGGCCCGCTTCGATTGCAGGGCAATGGGAGCTTCGATGCGAATCGCGGATTGCGCTTCGTCGCCGAGGCGAGCGCGGAGGCGCGCGAGCGCGAGCGCCTGCAGTCCTTTCTCGGACTGATCGGGCCACGCGAAGGCGAGCATACGATCATCAGGATTGGCACATGAACGCGACGGGCGGAACAGGGCGGCTGCAACGCCGGGCGGCGGTGCGCGCGCTGGCGCTCGTCACGGCCCTCGTGATGGCCTGCGCGGGGCAGGCGCAGGCGCAACGCGCGCGCGACGCCGGGAAACCGGGCGCAACGCCGGCGCAGAGCGGCACGCAGAAGGCATCGGGCGATCTCGTCACGCTGAATTTCCGCGACGCCGAGATCGATTCGGTCGTCGGCGCCTTCGGGCACCTGCTCGACCGCACCTTCGTCATCGATCCGCGCGTGCGCGGCAAGATGACGCTCGAGACGCCGCGCCCCGTCACGCGCGAGCAGGCGTATCGCCTGCTGCAATCGGCGCTGCGCTCGCAGGGCTTCGCGGTGGTCGAAACGGGGGCGCTGACGAAGGTCGTCCCCGAGGCCGATGCGAAGCTGCAGTCCACGCCGGTATCGGCCGGTCGCGCCCCGACGGCGAAGGGCGACGAGGTCGTCACGCAGATCTTCCGGCTGAACTACGAATCGGCGACCAACCTCGTTCCGGTGCTGCGGCCGCTGATCTCGCCGAACAACACGGTCGTCGCCTATCCAAACAACAACTCGCTGGTCGTCACCGACTACGCCGCGAACGTCGAGCGCATCGCGCGCATCGTCGCCACGCTCGACAGTCCGTCGACGCGCGAGGTGGAGGTCATGCCGGTGCAGTACGCGGTGGCCACCGACATCGCGGTGGCGGTGCAGCGGTTGCTCGAACAGCCCGGCGGCGCGGGTGGCGCCATCGATCCCGGCCAGCGCGTCGTCGTGATGGCCGATCCGCGCACCAACTCGATCCTGCTGCGCGCGGCGAGCCCGGCGAAGGTCGGACTGGCCAAGAGCCTGATCGCGCGACTCGACCAGCCGAGTGCGCGCCCGGGCAACATCAACGTCGTCTATCTGCGCAACGCCGAGGCGGTGAAGCTCGCGCAGACGCTGCGCGGCGTGCTGGGGGGCGGAGAAGGCGCGTCGACGGCTTCGCCGGGCGGCGGGCTGCTGCAGCAGCAACAGCGGATCCCGTCGCAGTTGACGCAGGAGACCGCGCCGGGGCAGGTCAACACGATGCAGTCGCTCGACAGCTCGGGCGGGGCGCAGTTGCAATCGTCGCAGGTGCAACCGGTCACCGTGCAGGCGGGCGGCGCGATCATCGCGGCCGATCCTTCGACGAATTCGCTGATCATCACGGCGCCCGAGCCGATCTACCGAAACCTGCGTGCCGTCATCGACAAGCTCGACGCACGCCGTGCGCAGGTCTTCATCGAATCGCTGATCGTCGAGATCAGCGCCGAGAAGGCCGCCGAGCTCGGCGTGCAGTGGCAGTTCCTCGGCTCGCCGCAAGGCTCGACGCGCGTGATCGGCGGCACCAACCTGCCGGCGCGTGGCACCGGCGCGAACATCCTCGACGCGGCGGCGAACATCGGCAGCATCGGCACCGGGCTGAATCTGGGAGTGGTGCGCGGCACCATCAACGTGCCGGGCATCGGCGAGATCCTGAACCTCGGTTTCCTCGCGCGCGCGCTCGAGAGCGGGGCCGATGCGAACATCCTCGCGACGCCGAACCTGCTCACGCTCGACAACGAGGAAGCGCGCATCATCATCGGGCAGAACGTTCCGTTCGTCACCGGGCAGTTCACCGCCACCGGCACCGGCGGCGCTTCGGTCAACCCGTTCCAGACAATCGAGCGGCGCGACGTCGGCACGACGCTGCGCGTGCGGCCGCAGGTGTCCGAGTCGGGCACCGTGCGGCTGCAGATCTTCCAGGAGGTGTCGAGCGTGCAGGACACGCGGCTGGCGGCGGGGATCATCACGAACCGGCGTGCGATCGAGTCGAACGTGCTCGTCGACGACGGCCAGATCATCGTGCTCGGGGGGCTGATCGAGGAACGCATCGACGGCGCCGCCGAGAAGGTGCCCGGCCTCGGCGACGTGCCGGTCGTCGGTCAGTTGTTCCGCTACGACTCGCGCAAGCGCGTGAAGACGAACCTGCTCGTCTTCCTTCGTCCGGTCGTCATCCGTGACGGCAGCGACGCGCACAGCGTCACCGCCGATCGCTATGACTACATTCGCGCGACGCGCGCGGGAGCGAGCCTGCCGCAGCACTGGGCGCTGCCCGAGTTCCCGCCCACGCCGCTGCGTCCGATGACGCCGCCGCCGGAAGCCGGAGTGCGCGCGGTTCCCGAAGGTGCCGCGCCGGGCGGCGCGAATCCCGAGGGCGCAGCGCCGGAGGGCGCGAGGGCCGACTCGCGGTCGGGCGCCGCGCTGCAGGGCGCGCTGCTGGCGCCCGCCGGCGCAGTCCCGACGCAGCCGCCGGCGCCGGTGGTTGCTTCGCGGCCCAGCACGGTGATCCAGACCGCGCCGAACGAGGTCGTCGTGCCGCTGACGCGGCCCGAGCCGCCCGCGAGCGTCAGCGAGCCGGTCGTTCCTTCGTCGAACCACTGACCCGCGATGGCTACCGTTTCACCGTCGCGCTACGTTCCCTACGGGTTCGCGCGCGCCAACCAGTTGCTCGTCGCTGCCGTATCCAGCGACGCGATCGAGGTGTGGATCGGTGAGCGAACGCCGCGACAGGCGCTCGCCGAGCTGTCGCGCACGCTGCCTTTGCGCGTGGTCACGGTGCGCAAGCCCGAGATCGAGTTGTCGGCGGCGATCTCGCGCGCCTATGCGCAGCAGGAAGGATCGGCCGCCGCGGTGGTCGACGAGGTGGCGAGCGATCTCGACCTGTCGCGGCTGCTGCAGGACATCCCGAAGATCGAGGACCTGCTCGAAGCCGAGGACGACGCGCCGATCATCCGGATGATCAACGCGCTGCTCACACAGGCGAGCCGCGACAACGCGTCGGACATCCACTTCGAGCCCTTCGAGACGACGTCGCTCGTGCGCTTTCGCGTCGACGGCACGCTGCGCGACGTCGTGCGGCCGCGCCGCGAGCTGCACGCCGCGCTGATCTCGCGCATCAAGATCATGGCGCAGCTCGACATCGCCGAGAAGCGCCTGCCGCAGGACGGGCGCATCACGCTGCGCATCGGCGGACGTCCGATGGACGTGCGGGTGTCCACGCTGCCCACCGGCCACGGCGAGCGCGCCGTGCTGCGCCTGCTCGACAAGGAAGCGGGCCGGCTCGATCTCGCCAAGCTGGGCATGAGCAGCGAGACGCTGCGCGCCTTCGACACGCTGGTGCACCAGCCGCACGGCATCGTGCTGGTCACCGGGCCCACCGGCTCGGGCAAGACGACGACGCTGTACGCGGCGCTAAGCCGCCTCGATTCGACGACGACGAACATCCTCACCGTCGAAGATCCGATCGAGTACGACCTCGAAGGCATCGGCCAGACGCAGGTCAACGCGCGCATCGACATGAGCTTCGCCAAGGCGCTGCGTTCGATCCTGCGGCAGGACCCCGACGTCGTCATGATCGGTGAGATCCGCGACCTGGAGACAGCGCAGATCGCGGTGCAGGCTTCGCTCACCGGGCACCTGGTGCTGGCGACCCTGCACACCAACGATTCGGTGTCGGCCGTCACGCGCCTGATCGACATGGGCATCGAGCCGTTCCTGCTGTCGTCGTCGCTGCTCGGCGTCGTCGCGCAGCGCCTCGTGCGCAAGCTGTGTCCGCAGTGTCGCCAGCCCGACCCGGTGGCCGGCGGATGGCGCGCCGCAGGTTGCCTTGCCTGCAACCGCACCGGCTTCCAGGGCCGCACCGGCGTCTACGAGCTCTTCACCGTCGACGACGAGGTGCGCGCGCAGATCCACCGCAATGCGTCGGAGAACGAGATCCGCGCGCAGGCGCGACGCGCGGGCATGCGCACGATGCGCGAGGACGGCAAGCGCTGGGTCGATGCCGGCGTGACGTCGGCCGACGAAGTGCTGCGCGTGACGCGCGAATAGCGCGCAGCCGCGCCAGCAGCATAGGTAGCCCGTGCCCGCGTATCGATACGAAGCCGCCGACGCCGCGGGGCAACTCGCGCGCGGGGTCATCGACGCCGATTCGCCGCGCCACGCCCGCGGGCTGCTGCGCGATCGCGGCCTGGCGCCGCTCGAAGTCAGCGCGGTGCAGGATGCGACGCCCGGCGCGCGCACGGTCGGCGCCCGGCTCGGCGCCGCCGAGTTGTCGCTCGCGACGCGCCAGCTCGCCAGCCTGCTGTCGGCGCGCCTGCCGATCGAGCAGGCGCTCGACGCCGTGGTCGAACAGGCGGAACGCCAGTCGGTGCGCGAGCGTTTCGCCGCCGTGCGCAGCGAGGTCGTCGGCGGACAGACGCTCGCGGCGGCGCTCGCCAAGTATCCGCGCGACTTCCCCGAGGTGTACCGGGCGCTGGTCTCGGCCGGCGAGCAGTCGGGCGACCTCGCGCTGGTGATGAGCCGGCTCGCCGACTACATCGAGTCGCGCACCGCGCTCGCACAGCGCATCGCACTGGCCTTCACCTATCCGGCGATCGTCACCGTGGTCGCGATGCTCGTCATCGTCGCGATGCTCTCCTACGTGGTGCCGCAGGTGGTCAGTGTGTTCGCGCAGACGCGGCAGGAGCTGCCGGCGCTCACCGTCGGGCTGATCGCCGTTTCCGATTTCGTTCGCCACTGGGGGCTGCTGCTGGCCGCCCTGGTCGTTGCGGCGTTCATCGGGTTCCGCGCCGCCCTGCGCTCGCCCAGCTTCCGGCTGTCCTGGCATCGGCGCACGCTCGGGATGCCGGTGCTCGGACGACTGATCCGCGGACTGAACACCGCGCGCTTCGCGTCGACGCTGGGCATCCTGACGAGCAGCGGGGTGCCGTTGATCCGCGCGCTGGAAGCCGGCGCGCGCACGCTGACGAACGAGTCGATGCGGCTGAACGTGCAGGATGCGATCTCGCGCGTGCGCGAGGGCGCCTCGCTCGCGCGTGCGCTGAAGGCCGGAGGCCAGTTCCCGCCGCTGATGATCCACATGATCGCCAGCGGCGAGGCCACCGGCGAGTTGCCGCAGATGCTCGAGCGCACCGCTGCCACGCTGTCGCAGGAAACCGAACGCCGCACGCTCACGCTCACCAGCCTGCTCGAGCCGCTGCTGATCCTCGCGATGGGCGCGATCGTCCTCGTGATCGTGCTCGCGGTGCTGCTGCCGATCATCGAGATCAATGATCTGGTCAGGTGAAGGGTGAGGGGTGAGGGGTGAGGGGCAACAGCACCGCTCTCAAAAAACTACCCGCACTTCGTATCCCGTCAGCTCCAGATAGCCGCGTCCGATGACGCGGCCCGCTTCGAGCACGCGGACCGCGCCTTCCCAGTAGACGACGCCGGTGGTTGCGCGCGTGTCGAGTTCCTGGTCGTCGAAGAGCGGCTCGAGGGTGAAAGTGCGCGCGTCGATCGACAGGCGCATGGCGACCGGGTAGCGCACGCCGGTGCGCGGCGAGGTCCAGTGGCGCAGCGGCTCGAAGCGGACCGATGGTTCGTCGGCTCGTTGCGCGTGCCAGGCCGGCTTGCCGGCGGGCGACGGGTGGGGAGTCGCGAGAACCGCTTGTCTTGCATAGCTCCACAGCGTCGCGCCGTCGCGCGTGCGGATGCGAAACGCGGTCAGCGCCGATCCGTCGTCGAGGTTCAGGCCGACCCAGTCCCAGCCGACGGCGGAAGGATCGAGGATCTCACTGGACCATTCGTGGTCGAGCCAGGCCACGCCCTCGACGGTGTCGCGGCGCGCGTCGACGCCGATCGTTCCGCGCACCTCCAGTTGCGGGCGGCTGTAGTAGTAGCTTGCCTGCGTCGGGCGCGGGCCCTTGCGCGAGAAGCCGGCGTCTCCCTGCAGCAGCGGTTGCGCGCGCGCGCGGAACGACAGCTCGATCGCCAGCGATGCGTCGGTGATGTGGGCTTGATAGACGTCGTCGGCGTCGCGCAGAAGCGACCAGTTGGCGATCGCGACTTCGGTGTCGCTGCGCGAGGCGTGTGCGAGGCCGAGGCCTTTGCGTGCCGCGCGTTGCGCGGGGATCAGCACGGCGCGCTCGGGAAGCGCGAGCGCCGCGTGCGCGAAGAGCAGTTGCACCGGCGCGAAGCGACTCGGATCCGCCGGATCGTGATGCGTTCTCGTGCGAAAGAACGTGATCTGCACGCCGGCGGGCTCGCCGCGCCGCGCACCGTCGATGCGTTCGAGCCACCCTGTCAGGTACCACCATTCGGTGCGATACGCGTCGTGCGCGCCGTGATCGCGCGGAAACGCCAGCGGCGCGCCGCGCACGACATCGGGATACGTGGTTGTCGAAGCGTGCGTCGCGGCTGCAGGCGCGAAGCCGCCGGCGCTCGCGAGCGCCGACGCGCCGACGCGGCGCAGCCAATGCCGCCGTGCGCTGTCCGTCACGTGTCCTCCGCGAGCGTGCGCACCGGATTGCCGACCGCGCGCAACGCGGCGAGCACGGCGGCCAGCGTGCCGAGCGCGAGCAGGCCCAGCGCCGACGTCGCCAGCAGCCGGCCCGGCCAGGCGAGATCCATCGTCCAGTGGAACGACTGCGGGTTCACGCGAAGGATCAGCACGAGCGCGATCGCGAGACCGACCGCCATGCCCCAGGCGATCGCGATTGCGACCTGCAGCAGCGCCTCGATGGCGAAGGAGGCGGCAATCTGCGGTCGCGCGAGACCCAGGTGCAACAGCGTGGCGAACTCGCGTCGCCGCGCAAGGCCCTCGGCCGCCCAGGTGGAGGCGACGCCGAACAGCGCGACGGCGATCGCGATCGCCTCGAGTGCATAGGTGACGGCGAAGCTGCGATCGAAGATGCGCAGCGACGAGGCGCGAAGCTCGCCGCTGCTGCGCCATTCGAAACCCGCGATCGCGTCGACCGAAGCGCGCAGCGCGCGCCATGCGTCGTCGCGCGGCGTCGCGTCGTCGAACCACACGGCAACGTCGTTCGCCGTGTCGTCTCCACCCAGCGCGCGCCACGCGCCCGAATCGATGACGACGCTGCCGTGCTGTCGCGCGTAGTCGCGCCAGACGCCGGCGACGAAGAGCGGCTTCGTTGCTGCCTGCGTGGTCGTCGCCGCGCCGGTCGGCAGCGCGCGGTCGACGACGGTGCCCGGCGCGAAACGGTAGAGGTCGACCATCGCCTCGCTGACGTAGACGGGAATCGTGTGCGAGGGCGCAATGCGGGTCTCGCCGACGATCGCCAGCCGCGACGATGGGTTGCGTGCATCGATCGGACGCACGAGCAGGGCCACGGGCGGGCGCTGCGCATCGAGGTTCCATTCGACGACGCGCAGGAACTCGGCGCGCGCCACGCCGGGCGTCGATGCGATGCGCTGCTGCATCGCCGGGTCGATGGCTCCGGCGGCTGAGCCGCTGACGACGCGGCCGTACGCATCGGCCGGCAGCACTTCGTCGAGCCAGTGTGCGACCGACTCGCGAAAGCTCGTGACCATGATCGCCATCGCGGCGGCGAGCGCGAAGCTCGCGACGATCGCCGACATCGCTGCTGCGGCGCTGCGCGGCGCACCGTGCAGGCGCTGCACGGCAAGCCAGCCGAGCGCGTTGCCACGCGCGCGCGTCACCGCGCGCGCGCCGAGCGCGCCGGCGACGGCGACGATCGACGGCAGCGCCGCAATCGCTGCGACGAGCCACAAGGCGATCGCCGCGTAGGAAGGCCACGGAATCTGGTCGATCGGCGGCAGCGCGAGCAGCACGACGCCGATCGCGAAGCAGGCGAGCGCGATGCCGCTGTTGCGGGCGGCGACCGGAACGCGCTCCTCGATCGCGCCGGCGCGCAGCGCCCGCGCTGCCGGCATCCGGCGCAACGCGCGAGCCGGTGCGAGGCTGCCGGCCAGCCCGGTGACGATGCCGGCGACGGCGAAGGCAATTGTGACGAGCGGATCGACGACCAGCGTCGGGTGCGTTCCCGCGAAATAGCCGCCGCCCAGGTCGCCGCCCGACTGCCGCAGCAGCAGCGCCGCCAGCGCGATGCCGCCCGACACGCCGAGGATCGCTCCGAGCGTGCCGATGACGAGCCCCTGCGCGAGCACATGACGGGCGAGCCACCGCTCGCGCGCGCCGAGCACGGCGAGCAGCGCGAGCTCGCGGTGCTGGCGCGCGATAGCGAGCGACAGCGTCGAGTGGACGATGAACGCGCCGGTGAACCACGCGATGAGTGCGAGCACGTTCAGGTTCACGCGGTAGGCGCGCGAGATCGTCGACGCGCGCTCGCTTCCCGCCTGCGGCGTCGTCCAGTAGGCCTGCGGAGCGAGCCTTTCGGTCCACACCGCCCGCAGCCGTTCGACGTCGGCGCCCGGCGCGAAGCGCAGGTCGATGCGCGTAAGCCGGCCGAGCCAGCCGAGCCGCCATTGCATCGTGCCGATGTCCATGACGGCCAGCGACTGACCGGCCGCCGCGCCCGGAACGGTGCCGGCAATGCGCAGCGACACGCGCTCGCCGTCGGCGAGCAGGTCGATGCGATCGCCCTCGGCAAGCGCGAGCGAGGCGCGTGCGGCGTTCGACAGGAAGATCGCGTCGTCGTCGAATAGCGGCGAGCCGGCGCCGCTGCGCTCGCCGCGTGTCGCCGACGGGACCAGGTTCGGCGTGACCGTCGCCGCGCGAAAGACGTCGATGCCGAGCACGCGAAGCGACGCAGGGGGCCGGTCGGCGAGCGCGAAGCGCGCGTCGATGATCGGGCTGGCGAAGATGTCGGGCGCGTCGCGCGCGATGCGTGCGTAGAGCGATTCGTCGAAGCTGCTGCCGCGCGCTCGAATCTGCGCCGTCGCCTGGCCCTCGGTGCGTGCGATCGCCGCGGCGAATTCGTCGAGCGCGGAACGATTCACCAGCGAGATTGCCAGCGCCAGCGCGACGCCGATGGCGATCGCCAGCACGGCGATCGCGGCGCGCCCGGGCTGCGCGCGCCACTGCGCGAGCAGCATCCAGCGCAGCAGCGTGAACGGTGTGCGCGCGCTCATGGGGTTCATCACGGCATCGAACGCAGTGCGCCGGGCGCCGGCGGTGCAGCGGCTTCCTCCTGCAGAACGTGGCGCTGCAGGCGCACCCGGCGTTCGGCGATGCGAGCGGCCTGCTCGGAGTGGGTGACGAGAACGAGCGCTGCGCCGCATCGCTCGATCGTCGAAGCGATCCGCTCCAGCGCGCGCTGTGCGCTCGCCGGATCGAGGTTGCCGGTCGGTTCGTCGGCGAGCACGAGCCCGGGCTCGTGCACCAGCGCGCGGGCCAGCGCCACGCGCTGCTGCTCGCCGCCGGACAGTTCGCTCGGCTTCGCATGCAGTCGTTCGCCGAGTCCGACGCTGTCGAGCCAGTGCGCGGCGCGCTCCTGCGCGACGTCGGCGCGTTCGCCGGCCAGCAGCAGCGGCACCGCCACGTTCTGCACGGCGCTCAGGTGCGCGAGGAGATGGAAGGCCTGGAACACGAAACCGATGTGTGCGCGGCGCACGCCGGCGCGTCGGTCGGCATCGAGCGCCGACATTTCGTGGCCGAGCACGCGGACGACGCCCGCGTCGGGCGACTCCAGTCCGGCGATCAGGTTCAGCAGCGTCGACTTGCCGCTGCCGGACTCGCCGAGTAGCGCGACGCGCTCGGCGCGCGCGACGCGCAGCGAGACGTCGTGCAGGACGAGATGCGCGCCGAACGCCTTGCGCACGCCGACCAGCTCCACTGCAGGGATCATCACCAGGCCAGCCGGATGGGGCTGCCCATGATACGTTGCCGCATTCGCCGCTCACCGAAGCGGCGGGGAGGGAGGATGGATCGGGCGCGGACGCGGCGATCGATCGCGCGGCTGGGCGGCTCGCTGCTCGCGCTCGTGCTGCTGCTCCTGTTCGGTGCGGCGCTCGCGTGGCGCTTCCTGGCGCTGCCGCAGACGGCCGGCGAGCTCGCGCTCGACGGTCTCGGCGCGCCGGTGCGCGTGGTCCGCGATGCGCGCGGCATTCCGCATGTGCTGGCCGCGTCGCAACTCGATGCGTTCCGCGCCCTCGGCCTGCTGCACGCACAGGACCGTCTGTGGCAACTCGAGATGCATCGCCGCATCGTGCGCGGGGAGCTCGCCGAGGTGCTCGGCCCCGACGCGCTCGGCACCGACCGCTTCCTGCGCACGCTCGGCATCCGCCGCAACGCCGAGCGTATCGAGGCCGAACTCGATCCTGCCACCCGCGCGGCGCTGCAGTCCTACGCCGACGGCGTCAACGCGTGGATCGAGCACCTTAAGGCGCGGCCCTGGCAGCTGTCGCCCGAGTTCCTGTTGCTCGGCGTTCGACCGCAGCACTGGGAGCCGGCCGATTCGATCGGCTGGACGACGATGATGGCGTGGGATCTGTCGGGTAACCACGGCATGGAGTTGCTGCGCCTGGCGCTGCTCGGCCGGCTCGATGCGCAGCAGGTGGCGGAGTTGGCCGGCACCACGCCGCCGATGCCGCTCGCCGATCCGGCGACGTTGTATGGCGACGCCGCGAACGCGCGATCCGACGCCGCGCCCGCGGTCGTTTTTCCCCCCTCGGAAGCGCTCGCACTCGCGCAGGCGATCGTTCGCGCGCTGCCGTCGACGTCGCTCGACGGCCTCGGCTCGAACAACTGGGCGGTCGATGGCCGAAAGACGCCGAGCGGCAAGCCGATGGTTGCCAACGATCCGCACCTGGGGCTCGCCGCGCCGTCGCTCTGGTATCTCGCGCATCTGTCCGCCCCCGGGCTGCAGGCGATCGGTGCAACGCTTCCCGGGTTGCCGTACGTCGTGCTCGGTCGCACCGACCGTGTCGCCTGGGGCTTCACCAATACCGCCCCCGACACGCAGGACCTCTATCTCGAGCGCGTCGACCTGGACGATCCGGGCCGCTATCGCACGCCCGGCGGTTGGGCGCGGTTCGAAACGCGCACCGAAACGATCCGCGTGAAGGGAGCGCCGGACGTCGAGCAGCTCGTGCGCGAGACGCGCCACGGGCCGGTGATCTCCGACGTGCTCGCCGCCGCCCGCGAGTTGCTCGACGCGCGCGGGCCGGCGCCGCACGTGCTGTCGTTTGCCTGGACGATGCTTTCGCCCGGCGACCGCACGATTCGCGCCGGCTTCGGGATGAACACCGCCACCGACGCGTCGTCGTTCCGCGCGGCGCTGCGCGATCTGCACGGGCCGCAGCAGAACGTCGTCTATGCCGATGCCGACGGACGGATCGGCTTCGTGGCGGCCGGCGCCGTGCCGCTGCGCCGCGCCGACAACGAACTGCGCGGCAGCCTTCCGGCGCCCGGCTGGGATGTCCGCTACGACTGGATCGGAACGATCCCCTTCGATGAGCTGCCGCAGGCCGAGCAGCCCGCCGACGGGATGCTGGTCACCGCGAACCAGCGGATCGTCGGCGACGATTACCCGTATCACATCGCCGGCGAATGGGCGTTGCCGTATCGCTCCGACCGGATCGCCGCGAAGCTGCGCGCACTCGACGTGCACGATGCCGACGCCTTCGCCGCGATCCAGGCCGATCTCGGTTCGCCGGCGGTGGGCGAACTGTTGCCGGCGCTGCTCGGCACGCAGCCGCGCAGCGAACGCGCGCGGCACGTGCTCGCGATGTTGCGCGCGTGGGCCGATGCGCAGCCCGAGCGGGATGCGCCCGTGCTCGTTGCCGAGCGACCCGAGCCGCTGATTGCCGTCGCCTGGATCGATCGGTTGCGTCGCGCGGTCTTCGAGGACGATGTCGGCCCGGAGCTCTTCGCCCAACTCGAGCGCCATCGCATGCGCCACAACCCGTTGCGCGACGCGCTCGCCGATCCGGCTCGGGCGCACTGGTGCGACGACAGAAGTACTGCCGTCGTCGAGGACTGCGGCGACATGCTGGCCCGTTCGCTCGAGGAAGTTGTCGACGAGCTCTCGCGTCGCCTCGGCGGCGAGCCCGAAAGCTGGCAGTGGGGGCGGCTGCACCCGGCGGTCTCGACGCATCGGCCGTTCGGACGGCACTGGCTGCTGTCGAAGTGGTTCGACCTGCGTTCACCCAGCGGCGGCGACCCGAGCACGATCGACGTCGCGCGCCACGATCCGTGGGACGCGGCGGCGCCCTTCGAGAACCGGTGGGCGCCGGGCTATCGCGCGATCTACGATCTCGCCGACCCCGATGCGTCGCGCTTCATCGTCTCGACGGGGCAGAGCGGGCACCGGCTCTCGCCGCATTACGGCGATTTCGTCGAGCCGTGGTCGAGGGTTCGCTACCTGCCGATGGTGACGTCGCGCGAGCGCATCGAGCGCGATGCGGCAGCGGTGCTCGTGCTGCGGCCGCCGCAGGCGCGTTGATTCGCGTGGCAGCGTGGCCGGTTTAGACGACGTCGACGCCCGGTTCGCCGGCGAGCACCTCGCCGATCTCGCAGGCCGACGCGAAGCCGTCGCGGTGCAGCGTCGCGAGCACGTCGTCCACTGCCGACGGATCGCAGGCGACGAGCAGCCCGCCCGAGGTCTGCGGATCGGTGAGCAGCGCACGCAGCGCTTCGTTGCCCGGAGAAAGCCGTACCTCGTGCCCGTAGGCCGCCCAGTTGCGCGCCGAGGCGCCGGTGACGAAACCTTCGGCGACCCGTTGGTCGGTGCCCGGCAGCCGGGGCACGGATGCCGACGACAGCCGCACCCGCACCCGCGCGCCGCGGCACATCTCGAGCACGTGGCCGAGCAGGCCAAAGCCGGTGACGTCGGTCAACGCATGCACGCCGGGCAGGCGGGCGAGCGCCGGTCCCGACACGTTCAGCTGTGTCGTCGAGGCGATCATCGCCGCGTAGCCTTCGTCCGAAAGGCGCTCCTTGCGCAGCGCGGCCGATGCGATGCCGACGCCGATCGCCTTGCCGAGCACGAGACGGTCGCCCGGTCGTGCTTCGTCGTTGCGGCGGATGTGCGCGGGATGCGCCAGTCCGATTGCCACCAGTCCGTAGATCGGCTCGACCGAATCGATCGTATGTCCGCCGGCCAATGGAATGCCGGCGCTTGCGCAGACCGCCTCGCCCCCTTGCAGGATGCGGCGGATCACGTCGAGCGGGAGGCGATCGACCGGCATCGCGACGATCGCCAGCGCGAGGATCGGCGAAGCGCCCATCGCGTAAACGTCGGACAACGCGTTCGTCGCGGCGATGCGTCCGAAGTCGTGCGGGTCGTCGACGATCGGCATGAAGAAGTCGGTGGTCGCCACCAGCGCGTGCTCGTCGTCGATGCGGTAGACGGCCGCGTCGTCCGCGGTGTCCAGGCCCACCAGCAGTTGCGGCGGCACCGGCAGGCGCGCTGCGCCCTGCAGCAGTTGCGACAGCACCCCCGGAGAGATCTTGCAGCCGCAGCCGCCGCCGTGCGAGAAGGTGGTCAGCCGCGGCGCCGCGGCGTCGACGGCGGGCGTGACCGCAGTGGGCGGCGTGGCCGCCGGGTTCGCAACCTGGGCAGGGACCGACATCGTCAGGTCTCTACCCCGGGAATCCCGCCGGCGACTTCGCTGAAGCCCGCGTCCACGTAGGTGACGTGCGCGGTGATCCCGGCGGCCAGATCGGACAGCAGGAAGGCCGCTGCGTTGCCGACGTCGTCGATCGTGACGTTGCGCCGAAGCGGCGCATTCGCGCTGACGTGGTCGAGGATCTTCGAGAAGTCCTGGATGCCGCTGGCGGCCAACGTGCGGATGGGCCCGGCCGAGATCGCGTTCACGCGGGTGCCCTGCGGTCCGAGGTCGGCGGCGAGATAGCGCATCGCGGCCTCGAGGCTCGCCTTCGCAAGACCCATCGTGTTGTAGTGCGGAACGACGCGCACCGCGCCCAGGTAGCTGAGCGTGAGCAGTGCGCCGTTGCGACCCTGCATCAGCGATTGCGCGCCCTTGGCGAGCGCGACGAAGCTCCACGCCGAGATGTCCTGCGCCACGCGAAACGCCTCGCGGCTTGCGCCTTCGAGAAAGCGCCCGGCGATGGCCTCGCGCGGGGCGAAGGCGATCGCGTGGACCAGGCCGTCGAGGCCGTCCCAGCGTTCGGCGAGCGACGCGAAGAGCTGGTCGATCTGCGCGTCGTCGGCGACGTCGCAGGCAAAGGCGAGCGACGAGTCGAAGGCTGCCGCCATCTCGGTTACGCGATCGCGGAAGCGTTCGTTCTGGTAGGTGAACGCGAGCTCGGCGCCCTGTTCGTGGCACTTGCGTGCGATTCCATACGCGATCGACCGATTCGACAGCAAGCCGGTGATCAGGATCCGCTTGCCGCTAAGGAATCCCATTCGTGAAGCCTCCGCTAGAATTCTCGCCGATGCTTATTGTCGCACGCGCGTTGTGCCGCTTTCGCGCGCCGCTCGTGCTGGGCGTCGCGCTCGTCGTGCTCGCGCTCTCGATGAACGCAGCGCGTGCCGAGTACGCGCTGGCCTGGGGCGACACGCCGAAATACCCGGCCGGGTTCGCCCACTTCGATTACGTGAATCCGGATGCGCCCAAGCGCGGCACGCTGAACCTCGCCGGATTCGGCTCCTTCGACAAGCTCAACCCGTTCACGTTGCGCGGCATCGCGGCCGACGGGCTCGCGGTGCTGATGTTCGAAACGCTCGCCGAGGGCAGCCAGGACGAGCCTTTCACGATGTACGGGCTGCTTGCCGACGACCTGCATTTCGCCGACGACGGACTGTCGATCACGTTCCGGCTGAACCCGGGGGCGCGCTTCTCCAACGGCGACCCGGTGACGGCGGCCGACGTGAAATACTCGTTCGAAACGCTGGTCGGGCCGAAGGCGCATCCGCGCTTTCGCCAGTACTTCGGCGACGTCGCGCGCGCCGTCGAGGTCGACGCGCGGACGGTCCGATTCGAGTTCAAGCGGCGCAACCACGAGTTGCACATGATCATCGGCATGCAGTTGCCGGTGTTCTCGCGCAAATGGGGCGCGGGGCGGCCCTTCGACGACATCGCGCGCGACGAACCGATCGCCAGCGGTCCGTACCGCGTCGAGCGCACCGACTGGGGGCGATCGATCTCGTACCGCCGCGACCCGAATCACTGGGCGCGCGACCTGAACGTGCGTCGCGGCATGTTCAATTTCGACCGGATCGTCTACAAGTACTACAAGGACGAGACGGCGCGCATGGAGGCGTTCAAGGCCGGCGAGTTCGACTGGATCGCCGAGAACTCGGCGCGCAACTGGGCACGCGGACACACCGGGCGCCAGTACGAGTCGGGCGAGATCGTCAAGCGCGAGTTCGCTCATTCGAACTCCGCGGGCATGCAGGGCTTCGTGATGAACCTGCGTCGTCCGGAGTTCGCCGACGTGCGCGTGCGGCATGCGCTGGCGCTTGCCTTCGATTTCGAATGGATGAACCGGCAGGTCTTCTACGGACAGTACGTGCGCAGCCGCAGTTACTTCACGAACAGCGACATGGAGGCGAAGGGCAAGCCGTCGCCCGCGGAGCTGGCGCTGCTCGAGCCCTTCCGCGACCGGCTCGATCCCGCGGTGTTCGGCGAAGCGGTGTTGCCGCCGGACACGAACCCGCCGGACAGCCTGCGCGGGAACCTGCGCGAAGCGCTCGCGCTGCTCGCGCAGGCGGGCTGGACAGTGGACGACGCCGGGGTGCTGCGCAACGCCGCCGGCCGGCGCTTCGAGTTCGAGATCCTCAGCTATTCGAAGGGCCTCGAGCGCATCGCCGTGACCTGGGCGCGCAATCTCGGCAAGCTGGGCATCGTCGCCAGCCTGCGCGTCACCGACCCTGCGCTGTTCCAGAAGCGGCTCGACGACTTCGACTTCGACGTGACGGTCGCGCTGTATTCGGCGAGCCAGACGCCGGGCAACGAGCTGATCGAACGTTTCACGTCGGCATCGGCCAACGAGCCCGGCTCGGACAACCTGGCCGGCATCCACGACCCGGTGGTCGATGCCATCGTGCAGCGGCTGCTGCAGAGCGAGACGCGCGACGAGCTGGTGGTGGCGGCGCGCGCGCTCGATCGCGTGCTGCGTGCCGGCTGGTACCTCGTTCCTCACTTCTACGCGCCGGCGCACCGCGTTGCGTACTGGAGCAAGCTCGCGTATCCGAAGACGCTGCCGCTGTACTACGCGGCGGAGTCGTGGGCGCTGCAGACCTGGTGGGAGCGTCGGTAGCCGATGTTCGTCTATGTCGCCAAGCGGCTGTTGCTGATGATTCCGACGCTGGTCGGGATCCTGCTCGTCTCGTTCGTGATCATCCAGTTCGTGCCGGGCGGGCCGGTCGAGCAGTTGGTGCGCGAACTGCGCGGAGGGCTTGGGGGAGGCGAGGTCGCCGCCACCGGCGGGTACCGCGGCGCGCAGGGCGTCGACCCGCAGCAGATCGAGGAAATCCGCCGGATGTACGGTTTCGACCGGCCGGCCCACGAGCGTTTCCTGACGATGTTGCGCAACTATGCGGTGTTCGACCTCGGCACCAGCTACCTGCACCACAAGAGCGTCTGGGCGCTGATCGTCGAGAAGATGCCGGTGTCGATCAGCCTCGGGCTATGGAGCTTTCTGCTCGTCTACGTGGTGTCGATACCGCTGGGCATCGCGAAGGCGGTTCGCCACGGCTCGCGCTTCGATCTGTGGACCTCGGTTGCCATCCTGGTTGGTTATGCGATTCCCGGCTTCGTGCTCGGCGTGCTGCTGCTCGTGCTGTTCGGCGGCGGCACCTTCTGGCAGATCTTCCCGCTGCGTGGCCTCACGTCGGACGACTTCGACCAACTGAGCGTCGTCGGCAAGGTGCTCGATTATTTCTGGCACCTGGCGATGCCGCTCGCCTGCCTGGTGGTCGGCAGCTTCGCCGTCACGACGATGCTCACGAAGAACACATTCCTCGAAGAGATCCGCAAGCAGTACGTGCTGACCGCGCGCGCCAAGGGCCTGTCCGAGCGGCGCGTGTTCTACAAGCATGTGTTCCGCAATGCGCTGATTCCGCTGGTCACCGCCTTCCCGGCGGCGTTCATCGGCGCGTTCTTCACCGGCTCGCTGCTGATCGAGACGCTGTTCTCGCTCGACGGCCTCGGGTTGCTGTCGTACGAGGCGGTGATCCGGCGCGATTATCCGGTCGTGCTCGGAACGCTGTACGTGTTCTCGCTGCTCGGCCTGGTCGCCAAGCTGCTGACCGATCTCGCCTACACGTGGGTCGACCCGCGCGTGAAGTTCACGGCGGGCGCGCGGTGAGCGCCGACGCCTCGCTCGCCGGCGACGCGCTCGTCGCCGTGCGTCCGCCTCGCGCGTCGCTGTCGCCGCGCCGGCGCGCGTGGCTGCGCTTTCGCGCCAACCGCCGCGGCTACTGGAGCCTGTGGATCTTCCTCGCGATCTTCGGGCTGAGCCTGATCGCCGAGGTCTTGTCGAACGACCGCCCGATCTTCGTGCGCTACGAGGGACGGATGTATTACCCGCTGCTGCACAACTACTCCGAGACGACCTTCGGCGGCGACTTCCGAACCGAGACCGACTACCTCGATCCGTTCATCCGCGAGCGGCTCTCCAGCGACGGCAACTGGGCGCTGTTCCCGCCGAACCGCTACCGCTTCGACACGATCAACTACTTCGCGGCGAGCCCGAATCCGGCAGCGCCGTCGACGGAGAACTGGCTGGGCACCGATGATCGGGGTCGCGACGTGCTGGCGCGGCTGCTCTACGGCTTTCGCCTCTCGGTGCTGTTCGGGCTCGCGCTCACTGCGATCGGCGTTGCGCTGGGAATCGTCGCCGGTGCGGTGCAGGGCTTCTTCGGCGGACGTCTCGACCTGGCGATGCAGCGGCTCGTCGAGATCTGGGGATCGATCCCCGAGTTGTATCTGCTGTTGATCCTCGCGTCGATGTTCGAGCCGAGCATCTGGATCCTGCTCGCGATCCTGTCGCTGTTCAGCTGGATCGGGCTGTCCGACTACGTGCGCGCCGAGTTCCTGCGCAACCGCCAGCTCGAATACGTGACGGCCGCGCGCGCACTCGGTCTGTCGAGCGCACAGATCATCTGGCGCCACGTGCTGCCGAACTCGCTGACGCCGGTCATCGCGTTCCTGCCGTTCCGGATGAGCGCGGCGATCGTGGCGTTGACCAGCCTCGACTTCCTTGGCCTGGGCGTGCCGCCGTCGACGCCGAGCCTGGGCGAGCTGCTCGCGCAGGGCAAGGCGAATCTCGATGCGTGGTGGATCTCGCTGGGCACCTTCGTCGTGCTCGTCGGCACGCTGATGCTGTTGATCTTCATCGGAGAGGCGCTGCGCGATGCGCTCGATACGCGCAAGGGCTGACGGCGGAAATGGCGCTGCCGATCGCAGCGGCGACGCGGCCGGCCGCCGCGCCGCTGCCGCTCGCAACGGCGAAGCGCTGCTGTCGGTGCGCGATCTGTCGGTCGACTTCGTCGGCGCGAGTGGCGCGACGCGCGTCGTCGATCGGGTCTCGTTCGACGTGCGCGCCGGCGAGAAGTTCGCGCTGGTCGGCGAATCGGGTTCGGGCAAGACGGTCACCGCGCTGTCGGTGCTGCGACTGAACGCCGACGCGCGCTACACCGGCTCGGTGCACTTCGAAGGGCGCGAACTGCTCACCGCGAGCGAGCGCGAGCTGCGCGGCGTTCGCGGTCGCGAGATCGCGATGATCTTCCAGGAGCCGATGAGCGCGCTGAATCCGCTCTATCCGATCGGCGACCAGATCTGCGAGGCGATCGAGCGCCACGAGGGCGTCTCGCGAGCGCAGGCGACGCGCCGCGCAATCGAGCTGCTCGAACGCACGCGCGTGCCCGAGCCGCAGCGGCGCTTCTCCAGCTTCCCGCACCAGCTCTCCGGCGGACAGCGCCAGCGCGCGATGATCGCGATGGCGCTCGCCTGCTCGCCGAAGCTGCTGGTGGCCGACGAGCCGACCACGGCACTCGATGTCACCGTGCAGCGCCGCATCGTCGAACTGCTCGACGAACTGCAGCGCGACTTCGGCATGTCGCTGCTGCTGATCACGCACGACCTGCCGCTCGTACGCTCCTTCGCCGATCGCGTCGCGGTGATGAAGGACGGCCGTCTCGTCGAAGCGGGGGACACCGCGGCGCTGTTCGAGGCGCCGCGGCAGCCTTACACGCGGATGCTGATCGAAAGCCGCCCGAAACGCTCGGTGGCCCCGGCCGACCCATCGGCGCCCGTGTTGCTGCAGGCGAACGGTGTCGGCTGCCGCTTTCCCATCGGCGACTCCTGGTTTCGCAAGCGCCGCTTCGAAGCGGTGCGTGACGTCGATCTGCGCGTTGCGCGCGGCGAAACGCTGGGCATCGTCGGCGAATCGGGCTCGGGCAAGAGCACGCTCGGCCTGACGCTGCTGCGCCTGGCGCAGGGCGAGACACGCGGCGAGATCCGCTTCGACGGAACGCGCCTGGACGAACTGCACGCCGGCGCCTTGCGCGCGCGGCGGCGCAACCTGCAGATCGTCTTCCAGGATCCGTTCCACTCGCTGTCGCCGCGCCGCACCGTGCTGCAGATCGTCGAGGAGGGGATCGCGCTGCACCAGCCGGAGCTGTCTGCCGGCCAGCGTCGCGATGCCGTCGCGACGATGCTCGAGGAGGTCGGGCTCGACGTGGGTTCGCTCGAGCGCTATCCGCATGAGTTCTCCGGCGGGCAGCGCCAGCGCATCTCGATCGCGCGCGCCGCGATCCTGCGCCCCGAACTGCTCGTGCTCGACGAACCGACGTCGGCGCTCGACGTCTCGGTGCAGCAGCAGGTGCTGGAGCTGCTGTCCTCGCTGCAGCGGCGCTACCGCATCGCCTACGTGTTCATCACGCACGACCTCGCGGTGATCCGCGCGATGGCGCACAACGTGATCGTCATGAAGGACGGCGTCGTCGTCGAAGCGGGCGAGACCGAACGGCTGTTCGCCGCGCCGCGGCAGGCGTATACGGCGGAGTTGCTGGGAGCGGCGGAAGGGGCGTGAGGCGCAGAGGCGCAGCGCGTCCGCGCCGTCAGGTCCTCTTGTTCACCCGCTTGCGTGCCGCCGGTGAGGTTTTCGCGTTGTCGCGTGCCTGCCGCGTGACGGCGCTCTTGGCCGGGGATTTCCCGGCAACCGGACGGGTGTTGCTCGTCTTCCTGGCCGCGGGTTTCGATGGCGCACCGCTTTTGGCCGCAGCCGATTTCGACGCGGCCGTCGCCGACCCGGTCGACGTCGATGCGATCGCCTTCGACGCGCGAGCGCCTGCCGGACGCTTCGCGTCGATGTCGCCGGACGCCTCGTTGCCCGACTCCTGCCGACGCAAGACCGCGTGGACGATCTTCGGCTCGTCGTCGTTGCGGCGCACCACGCGCCGGTCGCCGTTCTCGGTGGTCAGCACGGTCTGCGTCGATGCGGGTCGCACCTTCAGCAAGGTTCCGACGGGGGGCTTCGCGCCGACCCGGTTCCACGAGCGCAGCACCGCCGTCGTGGTGCCGTATCGCCGCGCGATCGACGCGAGCGTCTCGCCGCGCCGCAGCCGGTGCCAGGCGGCAGGCTGCTCGACGAGTTCGTAGACGCGCGGGCCCTCGAAGCCTTCGAGCCGCGTTTCGTCCTCGACGCCGCGCTGCGGCGCGAGGATGCGCGTGCCGGCGAGAATGCGCTGTCCGCGACGCAGGTCGTTGGCGTCGAGCAGTTCGGCAGCGGTGATGCCGGCGCGTCGCGCGAGCGATTCGATTGTCTCGCCCGGTTGCAGCGTATGCGGCTGCCAGGTGGCGAACGCCCGGCTCTCGTTGCCGTGTCGCTCGACTGCGGCGAGGAAGGCGTCGAGGCGGTCGGCGGGCAGCTTGATCTGGTTGTTGCGGCTCGCTGCGATCACTGGCCGGTTGTGCGCCGGATTCAGCGCCACGAACTCGGCGACGCTCATGCCGGCGAATTTTGCGGCGAGCGCCAGATCGATCGGGCGCGTCTTCTCGACGGTGACGAAGTACGCCTCGTTGCGCAGTGCCGGCAGCTGCACGCCCAGTTCGGCGGCATGCAGCACGATGTTCTTCAGCGCGATCAGCTTGGGAACGTATTGCCGCGTTTCGGTCGGCATCGCCAGCGACAGGTAATCGGTGGGCAGGCCGCGCGATTCGTTGCGCCGCATCGCGCGCGCCACCGCGTTTTCGCCCCAGTTGTACGAAGCGAGGGCGAGGAACCAGTCGTTGCCGGCGAGCGCGTAGATCTTCTGCAGGTAGTCGAGCGCCGCTTCGGTGGACTTCACGACGTCGCGCCGGTTGTCGACCCACCAGTCCTGCTGCAGGTTGTAGGCGCGCCCGGTGGACGGGATGAACTGCCACAGGCCGGCGGCCTGCGCGCTGGACAGCGCGGTCGGGTTCATCGCGCTCTCGACGAAAGGCAGCAGTGCCAGCTCGGTCGGCATGCCGCGGCGCTCGAGCTCTTCGACGATGTGGAAGAGATACCGGTTGCCGCGCGAGAACATGCGCTGCAGGTAGTCGGGCCGCTGCAGGTAGAAGCGCTCCTTTTCCTCGACCAGCGGCGTCGGCAGTTCCGGCATCGCGAACCCTGCGCGGATGCGTTCCCAAAGGTCCGCGTATACGCGCGCCGTCGGCGCGGCCGGTTCGCCGGCGTTTGCCGTTTCATCGACGAGCACGGGTTTCAGCGGCAAATCGCCCAGCGGCGAGCCGTCTGTCGCTGGGGGCGTGGCAGCCGAAGCAGCGGCAACCGACGCCGGGTCGATCGACGCCGCCTCGGGAGCCATGCGAACGGTGGAGCACCCGGCCGCGAGCAGCAGTGCCGATGCCGCACCGAGCAGTCGAAGAGTCGTGGATCTGCCGGGCGCCGAGCGGCGCGCGCGCTTCGCGCAATCGGCGGTACGAGCTTTCGGCCGGAGGGGCAACGTTTGAAGAATCGACAACAACGATGCCCCCTAACTGTCTGATTTGTCTCGGTCGGACCGCGGGCGATCGTACGGGATGCACGATCCGCCGGTCAAGTCGGAATCGAGCGTCGGTCGGTACAATGGGCTGGGCGTCGTGCAGGGAGCAGAACAGGGAGCAGGCACGCATGAACGACGAAGGAAGGCACTGCGGTCCCGTCGCCTCGAGCGCCGGCGCCAGCGAGTGGCACAACTGGCTCGCGTCGCCGCCGGGCCGCTACGTGCTCGCCTGGCAGCAGGCGCATTTCGACGCTGCCGTCTCCGACCTGTTCGGCTTCCACGCGCTGCAGCTCGGCGCGCCCGGCGTCGACGCGTTGCGCGACAACCGGATGCCGCATCGCATGCACGCGTGCCGGCTCGAGGATCTGGCCGAGGGTTTCGTCCCCGAGCTGCTGGTCGAGCATTTCGAGGAATTGCCGATCGCCACCGAGTCGCTCGATCTCGTTGTCCTGCCGCACGTCCTCGAGTTCGCCGCCGACCCGCACCAGGTGCTGCGCGAGGTCGACCGTGTGCTGCGGCCCGAAGGGCGCGTCATCGTCTCCGGCTTCAACCCGGTGAGCCTGTGGGGAATGCGGCAGTGGTGGACGCGTTCGATCGCCGCCGACGCCTTCGTTCCGCGCGACGGCCAATTCATCGCACTGCCGCGCCTGCGCGACTGGTTCAAGCTGCTCAGCTTCGAGTTCCACCGGGGCCGCTACGGCTGCTACCGTCCGCCCTGCCGAACGCAGAAGTGGCTCGATCGCACGCGCTTCATGGAAGACGCCGGCGATCGCTGGTGGCCGATCTGCGGCGCGCTCTACGTCGTGTCGGCGATCAAGCGCGTGCGCGCGATGCGCCTCGTGGGCCCGGTGCGCCGAACGTCGCTGGTCAAGCGCGCCGCGCCGGCGGCGATCGCCGCGTCGCGCGGCGTTGCCCGCCTGCCGGCGCGACGCGAAACGACCGATCAGCGATACATGTAGGCGCGCGACATCGGCAGCGGGCTCTGCGCGCCCTCGGCGCTGCGCTTTGGCCGGATTGCCAGCAGCTGATAGAGATTGATCCAGCCGTGGGCGAAGGCGTGCGCGCAACCGGCGAGGTATACGCGCCAGATCCGCGCGCGCCGTTCGCCCGCCAGCCCGCTCAGCCGCTCGATATCGCGCTCGAAAGCCGACGACCAGAAGGACAGCGTCCGCGCGTAGTGCCGCCTCAGCGACTCGGCATCGCACAGTTCGAGGCCGGCCGCCGACAACTCGCGGATCGCCACCGATACGTGCGGCAACTCGCCGTCGGGGAAGACGTAGCGGTCGATGAACTCGCCGCCGCCCAGGCCGACCGACCGGTTGTCGACGTCGGCCGACGTGATGCCGTGGTTCATCACGATGCCGCCCGGCTCGAGCAACGCGTGGATGCGCTCGAAATAGACGCGCAGGTTCTTCAACCCCACGTGCTCGAACATTCCGATCGACGAGATGCGGTCGAAGCGTTCGCCGTCGGGCACGTCGCGGTAATCCTGCAGCCGGATCTCGACGCGGTCTTCGAGCCCCGCTTCGCGCACCCGCTCGCGTGCGAGCTCGTACTGGTTCGTCGACAGCGTGATGCCCACCGCCTGCACGCCGTATTCGCGCGCGGCGTGGATCACCATCGCGCCCCAGCCGCAGCCCATGTCGAGCAGCTTCTGCCCGGGCGCGAGCATCAGCTTGCGACAGATGTGGTCGAGCTTCAGGCGCTGCGCGGTTTCGAGGTCTTCGTCGCCCTCGGGGAAATACGCGCACGAATAGACCATCCGCGAATCGAGCCAGCTCGCGTAGAACTCGTTCGAGACGTCGTAGTGGTATTCGATTGCCTTGCGGTCGGTCTTGCGCGTGTGGCGGGCGATCCACGACGGCAGGCGGCCGGCCGCCTTCTCCTCGTCGCCGGCCAGCGAAAGACGCTCGGCGATCGAGATGATCTCGGCGATGTTTCCGTCGACATCTACGCGGCCCTCGACGAAGGCCTCGCCCAGTGCCGACAGCGAGGGCTTGAGCAGGACGCGGGCCGCGCCGACGTCCTTGACGCGCAATTCCACCTGCGGCGAGTCGTCGAGCTCGACGCTGGAGCCGTCCCACAGGCGCACGCGAAGCGGAATCGGATGCCGATCGCGAAGCGTTTCGAGGTACTTCGTGACTTGTTTTTCGAGCATGCGTCTTCCTCCGGAAGCGGCCATTACAATCCGTCCGCGATTTGCCTGCAACCAATGGGACTATCCGTGGCGGAAACCTCTGGAAAGCGATGACCGAAGCGGTCGAGATCTACACCGATGGAGCGTGCAAGGGCAACCCGGGCCCGGGCGGCTGGGGAGCGCTGCTGCGCTGGGGGCCGCACGAGAAGGAGCTGTTCGGCGGCGAGGCGTGCACGACGAACAACCGGATGGAGCTCACCGCCGTGATCCGCGCGCTCGAGGCGCTCGATCGACAGGTGCCGGTCGAAGTGCATACCGACTCGCAGTACGTGCAGAAGGGCATCACCGAGTGGATGTCCGGATGGAAGCGGCGCGGCTGGAAGACCGCCGACCGCAAGCCGGTGAAGAACGAGGACCTGTGGCGCGAGCTCGATGACCTCGTCGCGCGCCATCGCGTGCGCTGGCACTGGGTGCGCGGTCACGCCGGACATCCGGAAAACGAACGTGCCGACGCGCTCGCCAACCGCGGGGTTCCTCCGCGGTGAAGCGTGCTAGATTGCTCGGGCCCCGGCGCGGCGAAGAAGCGGGAACGGGCCCCGGAGTTCCGCGCGTTTTGCATCGATGAAGCGAATTCTTTTTTACCTGTTCGCCCTGGTCGGCGCGCTCGGCTTGGGATGGTGGGCTTCGGGGTTGCACCGCAGCACGGCGCCGGCGCTCGAGATCGCGGGCCCCGGCACCGCTTCGCGCGCAGCCACCCGCCCGCCCAACGACGACCCGCCCGCCCGATCGGTTCCCGTGGCACCCGCAACGCGCGCGCCCGATGCCGGCGCCCCGCGCGGTGCGATCGGCGTCGAGGCGGCCCGCGCCGAGCCGGTCTCGCTCGCCGAGACCGTCGCCGCGGTCGGCACGCTGCGCGCCGTGGAGTCGGTCGTCGTCAAGCCGGAGGTCGCCGGACGCATCCGTTCGATCCACTTCGACGGCGGCGCGCGCGTGCGCAACGGCGACCTGCTGGTGGCGCTCGATGCGTCGATCGCTGCCGCCGAGGTGCAGCAGACGCGCGCCGAGCTGGCGCTGGCGCGCGCGAACTACCAGCGATCGGCCGACCTGGCGAAGCAGAAGTTCCTCAGCGAGCGCGCACGCGACGAGGCGGCGGCGAATCTGCAGGTGCTCGAGGCGAAGCTGGAACTCGCGCAGGCGCGACTGGCGAAGACATCGATCCGCGCGCCCTTCGCCGGCGTGCTCGGCCTGCGCAACGTCAGCCCGGGCGATTACGTCAAGGAGGGCGACGTGCTGGTCACGCTCGAGGACGTCTCGCGCATGAAGGTGGACCTGCGGCTGCCCGAGCGTTATCTCGGCCAGTTGCGGCGCGGGCAGCGACTCGACGTCGAGTTCGACGCCTGGCCCGGACGGCGCTTCCCGGCCACGCTCGAGGCGATCGACGTGCAGATCGATGCGAACGGGCGCTCGGTGGTCGCGCGCGGGCAGATGCCGAATCCCGACGGCCTGCTGCGCACCGGCATGTTCGCGAAGATCGCGCTCACGCTCGGCCAGCGCGAACAGGCGGTGATGATCCCCGAGGAGGCGGTGTTCGCCGTCGGGCCGGAGCAGTACGTGTACCGCATCGAACAGGGCCGCGCCCAGCGCGTGCGCGTGATCACCGGCCTGCGCCGCGACGGACGCGTCGAGATCGTCGAAGGCATCCGCGGCGGCGAACAGGTCGTCACGGCCGGGCAGTTGAAGCTCCCCGCCGAGGGCGGCGAGGTACGCATCATCGAAGCGCCGCGCATGGGCGGCTGACATGCGCATTTCGGATGTCTGCATCCGGCGGCCGGTGTTCGCCACGGTGCTGTCGCTGATCATCCTGCTGCTCGGCATCGTGTCGTGGTCGCGCCTGCAGGTGCGCGAGTACCCGAAGATCGACGAGCCGACGGTCACCGTCTCCACCAGCTACCTCGGCGCGTCGGCCGACATCGTCGAGTCGCAGGTCACCAAGCCGCTGGAGGATTCGATCGCCGGCATCGAGGGGGTGGACGTGCTCACGTCGATCTCCCGGCCCGAGCGCAGCCAGATCACCGTGCGATTCCGCCTCGAGCGCGATCCCGACGGCGCCGCGGCCGACGTGCGCGACCGGGTGGCGCGCGTGCGCGCGAAGTTGCCCGAGACGATCGACGAGCCGGTGATCGCCAAGGTCGAGGCCGACGCGAACCCGATCATCTGGCTGGCGTTCTCCAGCGTGTCGCTGTCGCCGCTGGAGGTTTCCGACATCGCGAACCGATTGGTGAAGCCGCGCCTGCAGACGCTGCCGGGCGCAGCCGACGTGCGCATCTTCGGAGAACGCAAGTTCTCGATGCGCGTGTGGCTCGACCCCGATCGACTGGCCGGTTTCTCGCTGACGCCGGGCGACGTCGAGGACGCGCTGCGCCGGCAGAACGTCGAGCTGCCGTCGGGGCGCATCGAGAGCAGCCAGCGCGAATTCACCGTCGTCTCGCAGTCGGACCTGCAACGCGTTGCCGAGTTCGAGAACGTCGTCGTGCGCAACGTCAACGGCTACGCGGTGCGCATCCGCGACGTCGGCCGCGTGAAGCTCGCGCCGCAGGACGAGCGCAGCATCGTGCGCTTCAACGGGCGCGACGCGATTTCGCTCGGCCTGATCAAGCAGGCCACCGCCAACCCGCTGACGCTGGCCAAGGCGCTCAAGGCCGAGCTGCCGCGGCTGCGCGAGGAGTTGCCCGAGGGCGTCACCGTCGACATCGCCAACGACAACACGCTGTTCATCGAGCGTTCGATCGAGTCGGTGTACACGACGATCCTCGAGGCGATCGTCCTCGTCGCCGCGGTGATCTTCCTGTTCCTGGGCACGGTGCGCGCGAGCTTCATTCCGTTGATCACCATCCCGGTGTGCCTGATCGGTGTCTGCACGCTGATGCTGGCCGCCGGCTTCTCGATCAACACGCTGACGCTGCTCGCGCTCGTGCTGGCGATCGGCCTGGTCGTCGACGACTCGATCGTCGTGCTCGAAAACGTCTACCGGCATATCGAGGAAGGCATGCAGCCGGTGCAGGCGGCGTTTCGCGGCGTGCGCGAGGTGGGCTTCGCCGTGATCGCGATGACGCTCACGCTGGCGGCCGTATACGCGCCGGTGGCGTTCACTACCGGTCGCACCGGGCGGCTGTTCATCGAGTTCGCGCTCACGCTGGCCGGCGCGGTGCTCGTTTCGGGCTTCCTCGCGCTGACGCTCACGCCGATGCTGTGCTCGCGCCTGCTGCGCCACGACCCGAATCCCGGGATGCTGCTGCGCGTGATCGACCGTGCGCTGGGCGCGCTGTCCAGCGGCTACGAGCGCGCGCTGCGCGCGACGCTGCGCGTGCGATGGCTCGTCGTGCTGCTCGGCGTTGCGGTGGCCGGCGCCAGCGTGTGGCTGTTCCAGACGACGAAGCGCGAACTCGCGCCGATCGAGGATCGCGCTACGATCGTCGCGATCTTCAACGGACCCGACGGCGCGTCGATCGACTACACCGACCGCTACGCGCGCCGCATCGAAGCGGCCGCGCTGTCGATTCGCGAGGCCGATCGCGTCTTCGTCGTCTCCGGCAGCCCGACGGTCACGCAGGGCATTTCGTTCATTCGCGTGGTCGACTGGGCCGAGCGCGATCGCAAGGTTCCGGAGATGATCGCCGAGTTCCAGCCGAAGCTGCGCGACATCCCCGGCGTGCAGGCCTTCGCCGTGGCGCCGGCCTCGCTCGGACAGTCGCCGCGCGAGCGCCCGATCAACGTCGTCGTGCTCAGTTCCGATTCGTACGACGAGATCGAAAAGACGCTCGAGCCGATGATGCAGGCGCTGCGCGACGACCCGCGCTTCCAGGGCGTGGACACCGACCTGCGCCTGAACAAGCCCGAGTTGAAGGTGAACATCGACCGCGACCGTGCGGCCGATGCGGGCGTTGCGGTCGACGCGATCGGCCGCGCGCTGGAGACGGCGCTCGGCGGGCGGCAGGTCACGCGATTCAAGCGCCACGGCGAGCAGTACGACGTCGTCGTGCAGTTCGCCGCCGCCGACCGCAGCACGCCGCAGGACATCCCGAAGATCTTCGTGCGCGGGCGCAACGACACGATGGTGCCGCTGTCCAGTCTCGTCGGCGTGAGGGAGGGCGTCACCGCGCGCGAACTGAACCACTTCGGCCAGCGCCGCGCGGTGACGATCACCGCCAACCTGGCGCCGGGCGCTTCGATGGGCGAGGCGGTGGACGTCGTCGAGTCGCTCGCGCGCGAGCACCTGGGGCTGGGCTACGCGCTCGACTACAACGGCCAGACGCGCGAGTTCAAGCAGTCGTCGGCGACGCTGCTGATCACCTTCGCGCTGGCGCTGTGCTTCATCTACCTAGTGCTCGCCGCGCAGTTCGAGAGCTTCGTCGATCCGCTGATCATCATGTTCACCGTCCCGCTGTCGATGACCGGCGCGCTCGTGCTGCTGCGTTGGGGCGGAGGGACGATGAACGTCTACAGCCAGATCGGGCTGATCACGCTGGTCGGGCTGATCACCAAGCACGGCATCCTGATCGTCGAATTCGCCAACCAGATGCGCGACGGCGGCGTCGCCCTCGTTCCCGCCACGCTCGAGGCGGCGCGCCTGCGGCTGCGCCCGATCCTGATGACCACCGGCGCAATGGTGCTGGGCGCGGTGCCGCTCGCGCTCGCTTCGGGCGCCGGCGCCGAGAGCCGCATGCAGATCGGACTGGTCATCGTCGGCGGCATGACCTTCGGCACGCTGCTCACGCTGTTCGTGCTGCCCACCGTCTACACGCTCGTCTCGCGGCCGCGGCACGTGCTGCACGACGAGGTCGAGCCGCCGGCGGGCGCGCACGGAGCGACATGAGACAGATCGTTCTCGACACCGAGACCACCGGGCTTTCCGCCGAGGACGGCCATCGCATCATCGAGATCGGCTGCGTCGAGATCGTCGATCGCCGCCTCACCGGTCGGTCGCTGCACCTGTACGTGAACCCCGAGCGCGAGATCGACGAAGGCGCGCTCGCCGTGCACGGACTCACGCGCGAGCGGCTCGAAAGCGAGCCGCGCTTCGCCGACGTCGCCGAACGCCTGCTCGAGTTCGTGCGCGACGCGGAGATCCTGATCCACAACGCGCCCTTCGACCTGTCTTTCCTCGATGCCGAGCTGGGCCGCCTGCGGCTCGGTCCGTTCGCGGACGTCGGCGCGTGCGTGATCGACACGCTCGCAATGGCGCGCGAGCTGCATCCCGGGCGTCGCAATTCGCTCGATACGCTGTGCGAGCGCTACGGCGTATCCAATGCCCATCGCAAGCTGCACGGCGCGCTGCTCGACGCGGAGTTGCTGGCCGACGTCTACCTCGCGATGACGCGCGGCCAGGACAGTCTCGAGATCGCGATCGGTCCGTCGATCGACGCCTTCGACGAGACAGGCGCTTTCGGGCAGTGGCCGCCGCCCGGGCTGGTCGTGCTGCGGGCGAGCGACGACGAGCTGCGCGCGCATCGCGAACTGCTCGACGCGATCGCCGCGCAGACGCGCAAGCCTGCGCTGTGGAGCGTGCTCGATTCGCTCGTCGTGTTGCCGGCGCCTGCGGCGGAGACGACGACGAATTCGACTACACTTCCGGCAGGATGACGAAAGCCAGCATGAAAGAACATCGCCCAGGGCGATCGCGTGACCGCAAGAGCCACTTGTCGCCGGACGCCGAGCGGTTGGTCTCGGCCGCTCTCGGACTGGCGAACTCGGGCAGTCGCCTCGAGGATCGCTACTGGGAGGCGCAACTCGCCACGCGCATCGAGCGAATGCTCGATGGCGGCCACGTGCAGGGCGCGCACGATGCGCTCGACCGACTGAACCAGACGGATGGCGAAGCCTACGGCGCGCTCGTCGAGGCGGTCGAGGAGGCCGCCGAAACCGTCACCATCGAAGCCGACGGACAGCGCTGGGAGGCGCTGCTCGTGCTCGCGCCGCTCGTCGTCTGGACGCGCTTTCGCATTCCGTCGGGACCGATACCGGCGCAGGCGGCCGACACGCTCTCCACGCACTGGCGCGCGCATACGCTCGCCCGCTCGGCGCGTTTCCAGATGCTGCCGTATCTGTTCAGCATCGACCAGCTCCCCGACGACTACGCCGAACTGCGCCGCCTTGCGCGCCGGATCGGGCAGGCCGCGATCGGCGGTGCCACCGCGCGCGTCGACTTGAAGGCGCTGCCCGAAACCGCCGACATGCTCGCCGACACGCGCTTCCTGCTCGGCGTCGTGGCTGCGCCCGAAGGCGCGCCGGTGTTCCGCTGGCAGGAGGCCGACGCGGGCGATCATGCCGGCCGCGTTCCGTGCCTCGAGGCGTGGATCGCGCAGGCGCGTCCGACGATCGAACCGCTGCTTCCGGGCTGCGGCTTCGAATGCCTGCTGCCCGATGCCTATCACATCAACCTGCGCGAATCCGACCGGCGCGTGCGTCCGTATTCGATCCGCGCGGCGGTGCACTACCTCACGCACGCGCTCGATCTCGAAGCCACCGACATCAAGGCCACCGTTGCCGGCTTCGGTCATGAGCGACTCGACGAATACCGGATAGGACTGAGCATTCGCGACGAGGACGAAGTCGCCCACGGCGTCGTCTGGCCGTTGCTCGGCGCCGAGTCGGATCAGGACGAACCTTCGCCGATCGAGCAGATTCGCGAAGTGCTGCGCGAAGTCGGCGTCTCCGAGGTGCGGCTGTGGCGCGACCTCAGCGAACCCGAGTTCTGCGACGACTGCGGCGTGCCGCTATACCCGAACGGCAAGGGCGAAATCGTCCACGCCGAGATGCCGGGTGACGTCGAGCCGGAGTCGACGCACTTTCACTGAGAAGGGAGAAGGGGGGAAGCCTCTTCTCTTCCTTACCGTTCTCTCGCGCGTGCCAGCGCGCGCACAATTCCAACATCCAGATACGCCCCGTAGAAATCCGGCGAGCTGTAGCCGACCAGGCGTTCGGCGAGTTCGTGGTTGTCGTCGCCGAGGAATGCGACGGTGGGGGAGAAGCGGATGCCGAGCGATTTCGCCAGGGCGGCCGGGCTCCTCGGGGCGTCGCCGCTTCCGGTGCGCTTGAACGAACGTTGGTCGGCAATGCCGTACTCGGCCACGCGCACGCCGCGTACGGCCCCTTCCAGGTGGCGCAGGTAGTTGTCCCGGACGACTTCGCAGTAGGGGCAGCCGGGCACCGAGAACAGGGCGACGACGACGTGCGCGTCGTGCTCGGCCAACAGCGTCTGGGGCGAGCGCGTGCCGTCGAGCGTCGGCGTTTCCGCGGCGCCGGCCTCGGACGCGGCGAATGGCGCGAACGGCGCCAGCGCGACGAGCGCGCAGGCCGAAGCTACGAGGCGGCGGGTGGACGATCTGGGCGATCGGGGCATGTCGACGTTTTCTTCTTGACTGCATGACTATGCGCTCATATAGTCATCCTATCAAGAAGCTGGGCGAGCAATAGAACAAACACTACGCCCGGCGCCGAGGAGACGTCCCGATGGACACGCTGGGCCAGGTATTCGAGGCAGTGTCGAGCTATTTCGCACTGCTTTCCGAGCCGGTGCGACTGCGCATCCTGCATTCGATCTGCCGCGAGGAGAAGAGCGTCTCGCAGATCGTCGCCGAAACCGGAGCGACGCAGACGAACGTCTCGCGTCACCTGAACACGCTGTACCGCGCCGGTGCCCTGAGCCGTCGCAAGGACGGCAACTTCATCTATTACGGCGTACGCGATCCCGCGCTCACCGAGATCTGCCGGACCGTATGCACGCACATCGCCGCGCGCAGCGAGACGCAGTCCGAGGAGCGCTCGGGAATGCGCCGGCTCGCCGAAGAATGGGATGCGCGCCCCGCGTCGCGCGAGGAGCTTCGATGAACGATTCACCAGACGCGCACGGCAGCCCGGTCGACGGCGCTGCGACGCGCCTTTCGGGTCGCATCCGGCCGGCGCCGGAGAACACGCTGTCGCCCGAGGAGTTGGAGCGCGCGCGCCGCGCGCGGCGCAGCTTCATGGGCAAGGCGTTGGCGATGGGCGCCGGCGCGGGGGGCGCGGCGAAGGCGCTGGCAGGCCCCGCGGACAAGCCGGCCGCGCCGCGCGAGGCGCCCGGCGTAGACGGGCCGGGCGACAAGGCGATCATCGAACTGCCGCCGCACACGACGGGTCTGGGCCAGCCGGTCGCGGCGCGCGGCTACGGCGTTCCTTCGCAATGGGAGCGCAACCTGCAGCGCCGCGAGAGCCCGGGGCTCACACGCGTTTCCGCGTCTTCGGTGAGCTTCGCTCCGCTGCAGGGGATGTTCGGCATCATCACGCCCAATGGCCTGCACTTCGAGCGCCATCACCAGGGCTGGTGGGACATCGACCCGAGCCGGCACCGCCTGATGGTCAACGGACTGGTGCGCGAGGCGCGCGTGTTCACGATGGACGACCTGATGCGCCTGCCGTCGGTGTCGCGCATCCACTTCATCGAGTGCGGCGCGAACAGCGGCATGGAGTGGGGCAACAACGCGGTGCCCACCGTGCAGTACACGCACGGCATGCTCTCGTGCGCCGAGTTCACCGGCGTGCCGCTCTCCACGCTGCTCGACCTGTGCGGCATCGATCGCCAGAACGGCAAGTACGTGCTGGCCGAGGGCGGCGACGGCTCCTCGATGACGCGCACGATCCCGATCGATCGCGCGCTCGACGACGCGATCGTTGCCTGGGGAATGAACGGCGAGATGCTGCGCCCCGAGAACGGCTATCCGCTGCGCCTGGTCGTCCCCGGCGTGCAGGGCGTTTCGTGGGTCAAGTACCTGCGGCGCATCGAGGTAGGTGACCAGCCCTGGTTCACCAAGGACGAAACCGTCCATTATGTCGACCTGATGCCCGACGGCCAGCATCGGCAGTTCACGTCGATCCAGGAGGTGAAATCGGTCATCACGACGCCCTCGGGCGGGCAGATGCTGCTCGATCGCGGCTACTACAACGTGAGCGGCCTGGCCTGGTCGGGCCGCGGCAAGATCAAGCGCGTCGACGTCTCCGTCGACGGCGGACGCAACTGGCGCACGGCGCGCCTGAGCAGTCTCGTGCTGTCGAAGGCGCTCACCCGCTTCGCGATCGACTGGACCTGGGACGGTTCGCCCGCGGTGCTGCAGAGCCGGGCGATCGATGAAACCGGCGCGGTGCAACCGAAGATCAACCAGTTGCGCGCGGTACGCGGCTCGCGATCGATCTATCACAACAACGCGATCCAGTCGTGGCGGGTCGCCGAATCGGGCGAGGTGTTCAATGCGCAGGTCTGGTGAGCAGCGCTTGCGGTCGCTGAAGCGCATGTTGCCGGCGGCGGCGCTCGCGCTCGTCGTGGCGACAGCCTTCGCGGGCGCCCCGGCATTCGCCGCCGACGCCGGGCCGGCGAGTGGCGCCAACGCGAAGGCCGCCGCGGACGCGCCGAAGGCCGCTCCGTGGGCCGGCATCGGCCGGCCGGCGACGCGCTCGGAGATTCATGCATGGGACATCGACGTGCGCGCCGACTTCAAGGGCCTGCCGTCGGGATCGGGCTCGGTCGAGGCTGGCGAGCGCGTCTGGGAAGAGAAGTGCGCGATCTGCCACGGTACCTTCGGCGAGTCCAACGAAGTGTTCACGCCGATCGTCGGCGGCACGACCAAAGAGGACATCGCCAGCGGCCATGTCGCGAACCTGAAGCGCACCGATTTCCCCCAGCGCAGCACGATGATGAAGCTGTCGCAGGTCTCGTCGCTGTGGGACTACATCCGTCGCGCCATGCCGTGGAACGCGCCGAAGTCGCTGTCGGCGAACGAGGTCTACGCGGTGACGGCGTACATCCTCAATCTGGCCGACGTCGTCCCCGCCGATTACGTTCTGTCGGATCGGAATATCGGTGACGTGCAGAAGCGTTTGCCCAATCGTGACGGGCTGACGTTCTACGAGCCGATGTGGCGCGTCGACGGCAAGTCCGACGTGCAGGGAGACGCGTGCATGAGTGGGTGCAAGACCGATCCGGCGCGGCTGGCCGTCGCCGGGCTGCCGGAGCACGCGCGTGATGCGCACGGCAACCTGATGGCGCAGAACCGTATCGTCGGCCCGGTGCGCGGCGCCGACACCACGCGTCCGCCGCGCAGCAAGCTCGACGGCGCGGAGGTCGCGGCGCTGGCCGAGGCGACGATGCTTGCGGCGATTCCGCACCAGCGCAAGCCGGAGGATCTCGCGCGCGAGGCGAACTGCATGGCCTGCCATGCGGTCGATGCCAAGATGGTCGGCCCGTCTTTCCGCGACGTCGGCGCGAAGTACCGCGGACGACCGGGCGTCGCGGAGATGCTGGTCGGTCGCGTGAAGAACGGCACCAGCGGCGCCTGGGGCGACGTTCCGATGCCAGCGAACGCCGCGATCAACGACGACGACATCCGGGTGATCGTGAACTGGATCCTCGAGGATCGGCAATGAAGGAACTGCCAATCTTCGATGCAACTCCGATATGCTCAGGCAATCGGTCAACGAAGGAGACTGAACTCATGAACGTAACGAGACGCACGACCTTGCAGGTCGCGGGCAGCGCCGGTCTGTATGGCGCGCTGCTGTCGCTGGGCCTGCTGCGCCCCGGATCTGCCGCCGCACAGGCATTCGACGAGAAGATTTTCCACGTCACCGGTGTCCCGGACACGCTGAAGGCGCTCGGCGCGGCCGGCGCCACCGAGTCGAAGGACGTCGTCATCGTCTCGCCCGACATTGCCGAGAACGGCGCCGTCGTGCCGGTGGGCGTCAAGAGCAACCTGCCGAACACCGAATCGATCGCGCTGCTGGTCGACAAGAACCCGAATGCGCTGGCAGGCGCCTACGACATCCTCGAGGGCTCGCAGCCCGAGGTGAGCATGCGCATCAAGATGGGGCAGAGCTCCGACGTCGTGGCGCTGGTGAAGGCCGACGGCAAGTACTACATGGCGAAGAAGGAAATCAAGGTCACGCTCGGCGGCTGCGGCGGCTGAATCGACTGCGTTTCTGATCACATTTTCCTACCAGGAGACGCTGCGAAATGGCAGACCCGATGAAGATCCGCGCCACCGCCAAGGACGGCGCGGCAGACGTTCGTGTGCTGATGGCGCACGAGATGGAGACCGGACAGCGCAAGGATGCTTCCGGCAAGGTGATCCCCGCCTGGCACATCACCGAGGTCACGGCCTCGCTGAATGGCAAGCCCGTGCTTCGCGCGCACTGGGGCCCGGCGATCTCGAAGAACCCGTACCTGCAGTTCAAGGTCAAGGATGCGAAGCCCGGTGACAAGATCAGCGTCACCTGGGTCGACAACAAGGGCGACAAGCGCACCGACGAAACGACGGTGAGCTGAGTTCGTCGCGCGACGCGAGCGGCGCAGCGTCGCCGCACGGGCCGCGGGCGTCGGGGAGGAGGACCCCGGCGCCGAAGCGTCATTTCAACGAGAGGAGACAATCTCATGCGAAAGGCATCGCTGTGCATCGCAGCGTCGGCGCTCGCCGCCACCGCGACGATCGCGTACGCGCAATCCGATACGCAGGCCGAGATCGAGCGATATCGCGAGATGCTGCAGGACGGCAATCCGGCCGAACTCACCGTGATGCGCGGCGAGGAACTGTGGAAGACGGCGCGCGGACCGAAGAACGCCAGCCTCGAGCGCTGCGACCTGGGCAAGGGTCCGGGCGTCGTCAAGGGCGTCTACGCCGAGTTGCCGCGCTACTTCGCCGACACCGACCAGGTGATGGACGCCGAGGCGCGCCTCGTGCATTGCCAGGTCACGTTGCAGGGCTTCGAGCGCGCCGAACTGGTGAAGAAGCCGTTCTCGGGGGCAGGGCAGCGCGCTACCGACAACGAAGCGTTGATCGCCTACCTCGTCGAGGAGTCGCGCGGCATGCCGGTGGCGATTCCGCAGAGCCATCCGAAGGAGGTCGCGGCCTACGAGCGCGGCAAGAAGATGTTCTTCTATCGCGGCGGCCCGTACGACTTCTCCTGCGCTTCCTGCCACGGGGAAGACGACAAGCGGATCCGGCTGCAGGGCCTGCCCAACCTGCTGAAACCCGAGCCTGCGAAGAGAGCGTTCACCACCTGGCCCGCGTATCGCGTCTCGCAGGGCGCGCTGCGCACGATGCAGTGGCGCCTGAACGACTGCTTCCGGCAGCAGCGATTCCCCGAACTCGTCTTCACGTCGCCGGCGTCGATCGACCTGATCACTTTCCTCGGCGTGAACGCGAAGGGCGGCAAGATGGATTCGCCGGCGATCAAACGATAAGCACGAGGAGACGATTAGATGCCAGGCAAAGCAAAGTACGCGCGACGCGGCGTCGTCGCGTTCGCGGTGATCGTCGGCGTGGCCGGATGCGCGTCGATGACCGGATCGCGCACGGTGTCCGACGCCGAGGTCAAGCAGCAGTTGATGGCCTCGTTCCGCGACAAGGGGATCGCGAAGGTCGATCGCCTCGAGCAGACCGACCTGCAGCGCACGTGCAGCCAGTACGCCGACAAGCCGCTGCCGGCGGACGTGCGCGCGCGCCTCGAGGCCGACGCGAAGAAGAGCGTGAAGTTCCCGGCCGACGGCAAGTTCCTCGGCGACTGGAAGGCGGGCGAGAAGGTCGCGCAAAGCGGTCGCGGGCTGCAGTACAGCGACACCGAGAAGACGGTGGCCGGCGGCAACTGCTATGCGTGCCACCAGCTGTCGAAGCAGGAGATCGCCTACGGCAACATCGGCCCCACGCTCTACCAATACGGCAAGCTGCGCGGCAACTCGAAGGACATGCTCGAATACACGTGGACTCGCCTGTGGAACGGCCATGCGTACGCCGCGTGCAACAACATGCCGCGCTTCGGCGATGCAGGCATCCTCACCGAGACGCAGCTGAAGGATGTGATGGCGTTGCTGCTCGACCCGGCGTCCCCAGTCAACCAGTGAGTGGTGAAACGATGCAAACCGGAGTGCTCGCCGTGCAGTGCATGAGCGACGCGCGGCGATGATCGATCGTCGCGAATTCCTGCGACTGCTCGCGGCCGCCTCGGCCGCGGGCCTTTCGTTGCCGGCTGGCGCTGCGGCACCCGGCTCGGCGCGCGCCGACTCGTTCTACGAGCTCGCGCCCTTCGGCAACGTGAGCCTGCTGCACTTCACCGACTGCCATGCGCAGTTGATGCCGGTGTACTTTCGCGAGCCCAGCGTGAACCTGGGCATCGGCGAGGCGGTCGGCCGGCCGCCGCACCTGGTCGGCGAGGCGCTGTTGAAGCACTTCGGCATCGCGCCCGGCAGCCACGAGGCGCACGCCTTCACCTACCTGAACTTCGAGGATGCCTCGCGCACCTACGGCAAGGTCGGCGGCTTCGCCCATCTCGCCACGCTGGTGAAGCGCCTGCGCGCATCGCGCCCGGGCGCGCTGCTGCTCGACGGCGGCGACACCTGGCAGGGGTCGGCGACGTCGCTGTGGTCGAAGGGCCAGGACATGGTCGACGCGTGCAAGCAGCTCGGCGTCGACGTGATGACCGCGCACTGGGAGTTCACCTACGGCGCCGAGCGCGTCGAGGAGATCATCGCGCGCGACCTGAAAGGCCACATCGACTTCGTCGCGCAGAACGTCAAGACCACCGACTTCGAAGACCCGGTCTTCCCGTCGCATACGCTGCGCACCATCAACGGGGTGCCGGTGGCGATCATCGGGCAGGCGTTCCCGTACACGCCGATCGCCAACCCGCGCTATTTCGTCGAGCAGTGGAGCTTCGGCATCCAGGACGAGCGACTCCAGCAGATCGTCGACGAGGTGCGCGCCAAGGGCGCGCAGGTGGTCGTGCTGCTGTCGCACAACGGGATGGACGTTGATCTGCAGCTGGCTTCGCGCGTCAGCGGCCTGGACGCGATCCTCGGCGGGCATACGCACGACGGGGTGCCGCAGCCGGTGAAGGTGCGCAACGCCAAGGGCACGACCATCGTCACCAACGCCGGTTCGAACGGCAAGTTCCTCGCCGTGCTCGACTTCGACGTCAAGGGCGGCAAGGTCGCGGATTTCCGCTACCGGCTGCTGCCGGTGTTCTCGAACCTGTTGCCGGCCGACGCCGGAATGCAGGCGCTGATCGATCGCGTGCGCGCGCCGCACCTGGCGAAACTCGAGGAGAAGCTCGCCGTCACCGAAGGGCTGCTGTACCGACGCGGCAACTTCAACGGCACCTTCGACCAGCTGATCCTCGATGCGCTGATGGAAGAGAAGGACGCGCAGATTGCGTTCTCGCCGGGCTTTCGCTGGGGCACGTCGCTGCTGCCCGGCGAGGCGATCACGCGCGAGCACCTGATGGACCAGACGGCGATCACCTATCCGTATACGACCGTCTCCGAGCTGTCGGGCGAGATGATCAAGACGATCCTCGAGGACGTCGCGGACAACCTGTTCAATCCCGACCCGTACTACCAGCAGGGCGGCGACATGGTGCGCGTGGGCGGAATGACCTACGCGTGCACGCCGTCGGCCGCCGCCGGCTCGCGCATCTCCGACATGCGGCTGGACGGCAAGCCGATCGACGCGTCGCGGACCTATCGCGTGGCCGGCTGGGCGCCGGTGGCGCAGGGCGCCAGCGGCGAACCGGTCTGGGAGGTCGTCGAGCGCTGGCTGAAGGCCAAACGCACGGTCGCCTCCCGCCAGCCGAACCAGCCGCGGCTGATCGGCGTCGGCGAGAACCCCGGAATCGCCTGACGCGATGAACGCGCGACGCCGCCTGTTGACCGCGGCGGGCGCCGCCGCAGCGGCGTACGCCGCCCCGCGCATGGCGACAGCGGCGCCGCGGGCCGCTCCGCCGCTGGGCGCGCGCATCGAGTTGCCGGCGGTGCGCCTGCTCGACGGCCGTGAAATCGATCCAGCGTACTGGCGAGGCAAGGTGCTGGTCGTCGAGTTGTGGGCCACCTGGTGTCCGTTCTGCGGCCGCCAGAACCCCGAGATCGACAAACTGCATCGCGCGCAGGCTGCCTCGGGGCTCGAGGTGCTTGGCCTGTCGATCGACCGCAAGGCCGACGATGCGAAACGCTACATGCGCGAGCACGACTACGCGTTTCACGCGGCGATGCTCGATTCGCAGTGGGAGGCGGTGCTCGGCAGACCCAGGGGCCTGCCGATCGTCTGGGTCATCGGCCGCAGCGGCCGGCTCGAGCAACTCGAGATCGGCGAGATGTTCCCCGAGGACGTCGCCGAGCTCGCGCGCTGGCTGAAGCAGGGAGTACAGGGATGAGCATCTCGTTCTCGAATCGAATCTTCGGCGCCGCGCTCGCTGCTGCCGGCCTGACCGTCTCGCTGACGCCGGTTGCGGCAAGCGCCGAGGGCACCTTCGTCACGCGTTCGCTCGTCGCCGAGCTCGCGAACAAGGCGGCGATGGCCGCGCTGGAGGCTTGCCGCAAGGAAGGCTTCCAGGTCGGCGTGGCGGTCACCGATCGCAGTGGCGTGCTGCAGGCCTTCGTGCGCGATCGCTTTGCCGGCGCGCACACGGTCGAGGTAGCGACGAACAAGGCCTGGACCGCCGCGTCGTTCCGGATGACGACTGCAATGCTCGGCGAGGAGACGCAGCCCGGCAAGCCGATGAGCGGCATCCGCGGCGCCTCGCGCGTGATGCCGATCGGCGGCGGCCTGCCGATCGAAGCGGGCGGATCGACGATCGCGGCGATCGGCGTCTCGGGCGCGCCGGGCGGCGATGCCGACGAGCGCTGCGCACAGAAGGGCATCGACGCGATCCAGATGGACGTCGAGATGCAGTGATGCTGGCGCCTCGCCTCCTGGCGCTGCTCGCCGCGGTCTGCCTGTGCACCGGCTTTGCCGCCGACGCCGTCGCTCGAGCGCCGGCAGCGGTGAGCGTCGACCTCGCGCCGCAGCGCGTCTCCGATCGCGTCTGGTACGTGCAGGGCGACAGCGGCATGGTGTCGCTGCAGAACGAGGGCTTCAATTCGAACGCGGGCTTCGTTGTTACCGACGACGGCGTCGTCGTTTTCGACGCGCTCGGTACGCCGGCGCTCGGCGCGGCACTGCTCGAGCGCATCCGCAGTGTCACGAAGCAGCCGGTGCGGCGCGTCGTCGTCAGCCACTATCACTCGGACCACTTCTACGGACTGCAGGCGTTCAAGGAAGCCGGCGCCGACGTTTGGGCTCATCGCGCGGTGCGCGATTACCTGGCTACCGGCGCCGACGAGGAGCGGCTGGCCGAGCGCCGCGTATCGCTCGCCCCGTGGGTCACCGACGAGGCGCGCATCGTCGCCCCCGATCATTACGTCGACGGCGAGACCGTCTTTCGCCTCGGTGGTCTGACGTTCCGCCTGCTGCCGGCCGGTCCTGCACATACCACCGAGGACCTGATGATGCTCGTCGAGGAGGAGGGCGTGCTCTTCGCCGGCGACCTGATCTTCGCCGGGCGCGTTCCCTTCGTCGGTGACGCCGATCCGAGCGCCTGGCTCGCGGCGCTCGAAAAGCTCTCCGCGCATCGCCCACGGGTGGTCGTCACCGGACACGGACGCGTGTCCACCGACGCGCTCGCCGACCTCGCGCTGACGCGCGACTACCTGCTGTTCCTGCGCGCGGAAATGGGCAAGGCGGTCGACGAACTGCTCGATTTCGACGAGGCCTACCAGCGCACCGACTGGTCCCGCTTCTCGTCGCTGCCCGCCTTCGACGACGCGAACCGGCGCAACGCGTACAACGTTTTCCTGCGCATGCAGCGCGAGGCGCTCGGCGTGCGCTGAGGCGTCTTCGCCGGGGCGTCGGCGATGCCTGCTTCACAATCGCGCGATGCCGACATTTCACCGCTCCCGTACCTGCCTCGCAGGCGCGCTGGCCGCCGCCTTCTGTTCGACCGGCGCGAGCGCGCAGACCGCTGCCGAACGTTGCCTGCTGTCGGCGCTGCAGCGTGCGTCCGACGAGGCCACCGTCGAGTCGGTGCGCCGGCAGTGCGCAGCGCACGACGCGCAGGACGCGGCGCCAACGACACGGCTGCAACAACCGCCGCAGGAGCGGGGGCAGGAGGACGTCGTCGCCTCGGCCTCGGCCGCGCAGGAACCGACCCCGGCGCGGCCGGTCTCTCCGGTGGCGCGCCGCATGGCGCTCGAGCGCGAGGTGTGGGCGAAGCGCTTCGCGCTGCTGCCGCATCGGCCGAACTACATCGATCCGTTCTCGCACACCTTCGAGACGCCGGCCAGCGCGGCGCCGGAGGCGCACCTGCAACGCAACGAGGTCAAGTTCCAGATCAGCTTCAAGCTCGCGCTGACGCCGTCGTTGCTGGACGATCGACTGGCGTTCTTCTTCGCGTACACCGGGCAGTCGTGGTGGCAGGCCTACAACCACGACCGCTCGAGCCCGTTTCGCGAATACAGCCACGAACCCGAGCTGTTCGCGTCGTGGAAGCCCGAGCGTCGCATTCTCGGTTGGGACTGGCGGCTGGCGAATGCCGGTTTCGTGCACCAGTCCAACGGACGCTCGGGCGACAGCTCGCGCAGCTGGAACCGGTTGTTCGCCGACCTGCGCTTCGACCGCCCCGACGGCTGGTGGCTGGGGCTGCGGCCGTGGTGGCGCATTCCGGAAGATCGCAAGGCATTTGCCGGCGCAGCGGAGGGCGACGACAACCCCGGCATCGAGCGCTACGTCGGTGATGGAGAGCTGAAGCTCGGGTACGTCGGGAACGTGCACAACCTCACGTTGACGATGCGGCGCAGCTTCGCGCATCCGGGTCGGGGCGCCGTGCAGTTCGACTGGAGCCGGCCCACCGGTTTCAGCCCGAACCTGCGCTGGCACGCCCAGTACTTCGACGGCTACGGCGAGTCGATGCTCGACTACCAGACGCGGGTGCGCCGCATCGGTTTCGGCGTGATGCTCAACGACTGGTACTGAGAAAATCCGGCGCAGGCACCGGCGCCCGCCCCGCTCGTGCGTGTTCGCGTGCGTGGTAGTGTTCGCCCTTCGCATGCGATTCGGACAGAAGGTCGAAACGTGAGCAATACCCTTGCGGCGCAGGCAAGCGCGCTGTTCCAGGACGCCGCCCGGCAGGGTCGCGACAGCCTCGATAGCACCGGGCTGAGCCGCCTGCTGGCCGTAGTCGGCCTCGCGCTCGATACCGGTTCGAGCGTCGGCGGCGCCGCAATGCGCATCACGCTGAACAGCACGCGCGAATTCGGCATGGTGATCGGCGCCGGCTTTGGCGGTCTGGAGGCGGAGCTCGACGAGGCTCAGTTCCGCCGCGATCGCGCGTCGGTCTATGCCGTTGCCGAACTCACCGACGCGTCGGATTTCCTGCGCCTGGTCCAACGCACGCTGGCCTGGCAGAAGATCGCCGCCGTCGCGCAGCGCGAAGGCCGGCCGTCGCCCGAGGCGGCGCTCGAGGAATGCATCGCCCGGCTGCTCGAACTCGCGCGTGCCTTCGCACCCGGGCGGCCCGATGCCACCTTCGTGCTGCAGGCGCTCGAGCTCGATTGCGTCGAGTCCGGATCCCGTCTTCTCGTGCGCAGCGCCCGGTGCAGCTTCGCGGCGCCGCAACCCGCGCGGCTGCCGCGTCCCGTGGCCAAGATCGACAAGCTGATCCACCCCGGGCGCATCGGCATCATCGGTGTTTCGGGCAGCGGCATGAATTTCGGCCGCATCATCCTGCGCAACCTGATCGGCTCGGGCTTTCCGAAGGAGCAGTTGCTGGTCCTGAAGCCTGGGGAGACCGAGATCGACGGCGTGCGCTGCGTCGAGGGGCTCGGCGCGCTCGACGGCAAGCTCGACCTGCTCATCGTCGCGGTGGCGGCCAGCGCCGTCTACGCGCTCGTCGACGAGATCATCGACACCGGCTCGGTCGAGGCGGTGATGCTGATTCCGGGCAGCATGGGCGAGACGAAGAAGAGCCGCGAGCCGGCGGCGGCATTGGCGGCGCGCATCAATGCCGCACACGGCAAGCCCGACGGCGGCCCGATCTTCCTCGGCGCCAACTGTCTGGGCGTGGTGTCGCATCCGGGCCGCTACGATTCCTGGTTCATCCCGCTCGAGCGACTGCCCAAGCCGCAGAAGAAGCCGGTTCGCAACTCGGTGATGCTCTCGCAGAGCGGCGCGTTCATGATCACGCGGCTGTCGCAGAACCCGTGGCTCGATCCGGCCTACATGATCGCGCTGGGCAACCAGACCGATCTCACGCACGGCGACATGCTGAGCTACTTCGCCGATCTACCCGAGATCGACACGCTCGGCATCTACATCGAGGGCTTCAAGGATCTCGACGGCCTGCACTTCGCCCGGGCGGTGCGCAAGGCCGTGCTCAACGGCAAGCAGATCGTCGTCTACAAGTCGGGACGCACGGCGCCCGGCCAGGGCGGCGTCATGGGTCACACCGCGTCGATCGCCGGCGGCCTGGCGCTCTTCGAGTCGGTGGTGCGGCACGCCGGCGCGATCGTCACCGAGGACCTGAACACCTTCGATGATCTCTTCTACATGGCCGGCGCGTTGCACGGCAAGAAGGCCGGCGGCAACCGGCTCGGCGCGATCAGCGGCGCCGGCTTCGAGGCCGTCGCGATGGCCGACAACATCGAATCCGACGCCTTCGCGATGCAGATGGGCGCGCTCGGCGAAGAGACGGTCAAGAGGATCGAGCAGATTCTCGTTGCCAAGAAGCTCGACCAACTGGTCGAGGTGCGCAATCCGCTCGACATCAATCCCGGCGCAGACGACGAGGCGCACCTGGAGATCTCGGATGCCTTCCTGCAGGATCCGAACATCGACGCGGTCATCGTCGGCCTCGATCCGACGGCGCCCTCGGTGCGCGCGCTCGAGCAGAGCAAGCTGCGTCCCGGCTACGACCTGAGCGACCCGAAGAGCACGGTCCACCTGATGCCGCCGCTGGTCGAACGCCACGACAAGCCGCTGATCGGGATCGTCGACGGCGGCAAGCTCTACGACGCGATGACCGCCAGCCTGATGGACAAGGGCGTGTGCTGCGTTCGCAACTGCACGCGCGGCACCAAAGCGCTGGTGCGCTATTTCGAAGCACGGCACTACGCCGACTACCTGAAGACCCGCCGACCGGGCGGGAGCAACAGCTGAGGAAGAGAAATTGAGCGACGCACTGAAACCCGGACTGAGCGCCACCTCCCGCATCGTCGTCGACCATGGACGCACGATCGGCTTCATGGGCGACGATCTGCGCGTGTACTCCACGCCGAGCCTGCTCTACGACGTCGAGGTCGCGTGCCGCGAGCTGATCCTGCCGCACATCGGTGAAGGCAAGGACTCGGTCGGCACGCGCGTGGAGTTCGACCACGTCGGCGCGACGCTGCTCGGCATGTGGGTCGAGATCACCGTCCGTGTGGCGGAAGTCAACGGTCCTGCCGTCACCTTCGAGTTCTCCGCCCGTGATGCGGTGGAGGAGGTCGCGCGCGGCAAGCACAGTCGCTTCGTCGTCGGCCTGGAAAAAACCGCCCAGCGTTTGCAGGCCAAGCGCGCGAAGGCGGGCGTCGCCTGACGAGCACGCTAGCGCGAACGCTGCGCCACGCGCAGGCCGATTCCGTCCTGCGCGGCCGATGACGGTCGCGCCGAACCGGGCAAATCCGACCGACGGTCCCGATCAGGCGTAGAGCGCCTCGATCTCGTCGGCATACGCCGACTGGATGCTCGCGCGGCGGACCTTCATCGTCGCCGTCACCTCGCCGTCGTCGTGGTCGAGTTCCTTCGTGAGCAGATGGAAGCGGCGGATCTGCGAGACCTGCGCGAGGCCCGCGTTGGCGCGGGCAACCTCTCGCTCGATCAGTTCGCGCACGCGTGGATGTTCGGCGAGCGAGCGGAAGTGCGTGAACGCGATGCGCTGCGACTCGGCCCACTTCGACACCGTGTCGAAGTCGATCTGGATCAGCGCCGAGACGAAGCGGCGACGATCGCCGATGACGATGCATTCGCGCACGTATGGGCTCGACTTGACCGCGTTCTCGATCTCGGACGGCGTGATGTTCTTGCCGCCGGCGGTGATCATCACGTCCTTCAGCCGATCGACGATGCGCAGTTGCCCGTGCTCTTCCTCGACGACGTCGCCGGTGTGCAGCCATCCGTCGCGGATCGTGTCGGCGGTGGCCTCGGCGTTGCGGTAGTAGCCGGCGAAAACGACGTCGCCGCGAACGAGCAGTTCTCCCTGGGGCCCGATGCGATGCTCCACGCCAAGCGTGGCTTCGCCCACCGTGCCGATGCGTACGGCGTCGAGCCGCTGGCCGGTGATCATGCCGGTGGATTCGGTCAGGCCGTAGACCTCGATCAGCGGCACGCCGAGCGTGCGGAAGAAGCGGATCACGGCCGCCGGGATCGGCGCGGCGCCGGTCAGTGCGACTTGCGCGCGCCGCAGCCCGACGAAGTTCTGCAGCGCGCGGAACACGAGCCAGTAATACACCGCGAAGCGCGCGCGCTCGCCGATGCTGCGCTGGCGCGCCGATTTGTGCGCGAAGGGCTCGCAGGCGCGCATCGCGCGCTCGAACAGCGCCCGGCGCAGCCGACCCGTTTCCTGCATGCGGATCAGGATCGACGCGTGCATCTTCTCCCAGATGCGCGGCACGCCGAGGAACATCGTGGGGGCGATCTCGCGCAGGTCTTCCTGTACGGTGCGGATCGATTCGCCGAAGGACACCTGCGAGCCGACGTAGATCGGCACGAAGGTGGTCAACATCTGCTCGGCGACGTGGCACAGCGGCAGGTACGACAGGTGCGTCGTGTCCGCGCCGATGCCGAGTCGTTCGACGATGCCCGGCACGACGCCGCGGATGTTGCGATAGCTGATCATCGCGCCCTTCGGCTTGCCGGTGGAGCCCGACGTGTAGATCATCAGCGCGACGTCGTCGAGCGTCTGCGCGGCGAGCACGTCGTCGACCAGCCGCGGGTGCGTGGCCTCGTGCTTCGCGCCGATCGCTTCGAGCTCGTCGAAGGTCACCAGCAGTTCGCGGTGCTCATCGGACGTGTTGCGCAGGCCCTTGCGCTCGACGACGACGATCTTCCTCAGCCGCGGCAACTGCGCGCGCGCGGCGATCACCTTGTCGGTCTGCTCCTGGTCCTCGCAGACGACGATCTCGACGTCGGCATGGGCGAGCACGTAGGCGACTTCGGCAGTGGGGCTGGTCGGATAGACGCCGACGGTGACGCCGCCAACCAGGCTCGCGCCGAGTTGCGCGAGCACCCATTCGATGCGGTTCTCCGACAGCACGCCAACGTGTCCGCGCTCGCCCAGCCCGAGCGCGCGGAATCCGTGTCCGATACGCCGCGAGCGTTCGAGCCAGGTGGCCCAGTCGATCGGCTTCCAGATGCCGTATTCCTTCTGCCGGATCGCCACCTGCGTCGGGCGCACGCGCGCTTGCTCGCACAGCATCTGCGCGAGCGTGCGTTCCGGCAGCGGGTTCAGGAAAGCCATCGCTTGCGCCGCTTGTAGTGCTTGATCGCGCGGTAGCTGCGCGCCTCGCCCGCGCCTCCCATGCCCAGATAGAACTCGCGCACGTCGGGGTCGGCGGCGAGGCGCTCGGCGGCGCCGTCGATGACGATCTTGCCGTTTTCCATGATGTAGCCGTAGCTCGCCACGGCGAGCGCGACCGACGCGTTCTGCTCGACCAGCAGCATCGAGACGTGCTGCTCGGCGTTGATGCGCGCGATGATCGAGAAGATCTCCTCGACCAGCAGCGGCGACAGCCCCAGCGACGGCTCGTCGAGCAGCATCAGCGTCGGGCGCGCGATCAGCGCGCGGCCGATCGCGAGCATCTGCTGCTCGCCGCCCGACAGGTAACCGGCCAGGCCACGGCGCCGTTCATGCAGGCGCGGAAAGTATTCGTAGACGAGGTCGAGGTTTTCGCGGGATTTGCCGGCGCTCGCGCCGGTGCCCGAGCTTGTGCCGGCGCTGCCGCCGCCGTTGCCTTTGCTGCGTCCACCCAGCGCATAGGTCGCCGCGAGCAGGTTCTCCTCCACCGTCAGGTCCTCGAACACGCGGCGCCCCTCCATCACGTGGAAGAGCCCCGCGCGCACGAGTTCGTGCGGACGGCGTCGAACGGTGTCGGCGCCGTCGAAACGCACGGCGCCGCGCGTCATCTCGCCGTCCTCGAGCGCGAGCAGGTTCGACACCGCCTTGAGCGTCGTCGACTTGCCCGCGCCGTTGGAGCCGAGCAGCGCGACGATCGCCCCGCGCGGCACGGCGAGCGACAGCCCGTGCAGCGCCTGCACTGCACGGTTGTAGATGACCTCGATGTTCTCGACTTCGAGGACGGCGCTGTCGTTCACGTTCAGTTCAGCACGATCCAGTCGGACGCGGGCAGCATCTTCTGCTGCTTGATGTCCGCGCGGTAGATGCGGCCCACCGGAATCGAGTTCCCGGTGATCGAGATCGGAACGCCGACGATGCCGCCGGTGTCGAAATCGCGGATCGAGTTCAGCGCCGCCTTCAGGTTGTCGCCCGTCAGCGGCTTGCCGGCGGCGAGCGTGCGCTTCGCGGCCTCGGCGAACAGCATCGTCGTCAGGAAGCCCTGCATGTACGCGTTGCTCTGGTACTCGGGGCGCATCTGGCGGATCTTCGCGAGCATCGGCGCCTCGCCTTCCGTGTCGTAGTAGTAGCGGAACGGCATCACGCCCATGAAGCCTTCGGCTGCCTCGCCCATCTTCATGACCATCGAGTTGTCCATCGTCCAGAACGTGCCCATGAATTGGCTCTTCATGCCCATCTGGCGCGCCTGGCCGATGAACTCCGGGATCGGCGCCAGCACGTAGCCGTGGAAGATCGTGTAGTCGGGCGCGGCGCGCCGCAGCTTGATCACCTCGGCCGAGACGTCGACGCTACCGGGCGGCGTCATGATCTCGCCGCTGACGGTCAGGCCGAGCTTCTTCGCCGCCTCGCGGCTCTTCTCGATCGGGTCGCGGCCGAACTCGCTGTCGGAGTAGACGAATGCGACCTTCGCGCCCGGCTTCGCCTTCGCGATGTAGCGCAGCAGGATGCCGAACATCTCCGTGTAGTCGGGGCCCACGAGGAACTGGTGCGGATATTTCTTCGGATCGTTGATCTCGCTGGCGAACGACGCGCCGGCCATCAGGATCGACCCCATCCGCTCGAGCTCGGGGTTGATCGTCTTCGCGAACGCGGTGGAATCGCCGTAGTAGAGGTTGACCTTCTCCTGGCTCGTGATCTTCTTGAACGCGGCCACCGACGCGTCGACCTTGTACGCGGTGTCTTCCGGCACGTAGCGCAGCTTGCGGCCCTGGATGCCGCCGCCGTCGTTGACGATCTTCACGTAGTCCTGGATGCCGGCGTGGATGCCGATGCCGGCGAAAGCGAAGACGCCGGTCATCGGAATCGATCCGCCGATAACGATGTCCTCGCCTGCAGACTGCGTGAATGCGACCTTTGGCGCGAGCGCCAGTCCGGTGGCGGCGGCGATCGCGCCGACGGTGTTGCGACGGGTTTTCGAGATGGTCATCGTGCTCCTCCTTGTGTTCCCGGTGCGTGCGTGCCGGGTCGTGTGAGTCGGGTGTGGGTCAGGTGCGAAACGGATACAGGTGAAAGAAGCGTCGCATGCGGCGCCAGATCTCCGCGAGCCCCTGCGGCTCGAAGACGAGGAATCCGACGATCAGCGCGCCGAAGACGATCGTTCGCACCGGCGAGAGCACGAGCGTCGCATTCGCGCCCAGCGGCAGCCAGCCGACGACGAGCTTCAGTAGTTCGGGCACCATCGCCATGAAGGTCGCGCCGAGGATGCTGCCGAGGATCGTCCCCATGCCGCCGACGATGATCGCCGCCAGGTAGAAGATCGACAGGATCAGCGGAAAGCTCTCCGGCGTCACCACGCGGAAAAAATACGCCCACAGCCCGCCCGCCACGCCCGCGTAGAACGACGACACGGCGAACGACAGCAGCTTGTAGCGCAGCAGCGGGATGCCGAGCACTTCGGCGGAGATGTCGCGGTCGCGGATCGCGATGAACGCGCGGCCGATCCGCGTGCGGAACAGGTTCGCTGCGCCGACGACCATCGCCACCGTCAGCGGCACGATCAGCCAGTAGAGGCGAAACGACGTGTCGAGTGCGGCGCCGAAGAAGCGGGCCGGCTCGACGGTCAGGCCGGCCGTTCCGCCGGTGACCGAATCCCAGTTGGCGAAGATGAAGTGCGTGATGAACGATGCCGCGATGGTGGCGATCGCGAGATACAGCCCCTTGACGCGCAGCGACGGAATGCCGACGACCAGGCCGCCGATCATCGCGACGACGCCGCCGGCAACGAGGTTCAGGTGCACCGGCGTGCCCCAGCGCGCCTGCAGCACGGCCACTGTGTACGCACCCATGCCCATGAACGCCGCCTGCCCGAGACTGACGAGTCCGGTGTAGCCGGTGAGGATGTTCAGTCCGGTCGCGCTGGCCACGTGGATGCCGACCAGGCACGCGAGGTACAGCCAGTACTCGTTCGCGACGAACGGAAACGCGGCGAGCGCGATGAACAGCGCGCCGATCCACGCCCACTTCGTCGGCGAGTCGATCAGCGCTTCGTCGGCGCGGTAATCGGGGCGGGCAAGGCCTATGCGCAACTTCGTCTCCGCCGCGGGGTTCCGGCGCTCACAGTCGTTCGATCTCGTGGGTGCCGAACAGTCCGTACGGGCGCACCATCAGGATCGCCACCAGCAGCGTGAAGACGGTGACCACCTTGAATTCGCCGCCCAGGTACGCACCGGCCCAAGCCTCGATGAGACCGATGAACAATCCGCCGACGAGCGCGCCCGCGATGCTGTCGAGTCCGCCGAAGATCACGACGACGAGCACGGTCAGGCCGAAGATTCCCATCGTCGAGGAGATGCCGCCGATCGCGCCGACCACCACGCCGGCGACCGCGGCGATCATGCCGGCGACGATCCACGACAGCGAGAACACGCGCGGCACGTCGATGCCCATCGAGTACGCCGCTGCCTGGTCGGAAGCGGTTGCCCGCAGCGCCACGCCGCCGCGCCAGAAGCGGAACACGATCAACATCGCCGCGATCAACAGCGCAGCGACGCAGAAGCCGTAGAACACCTTCGGCGAAACGTAGGCGTCGCCGACGAAAATCGGTTCGTTGGGCAGAAACTCGGGGAGCCGGCGCGGATCGGCCGTCCAGATCAATTCTACGAGTCCGACGAGGATCGAACCCAGTCCGACGGTGACCATGAACACCGAGATCGGCGATTCGCCGAGCATCGGCCGGATCATCGTGCGCTCCACGAGCGCGCCGAGCAGGCCGCCGGCGACGATCGCCGCGATGATCGCCAGCCAGATGGGCAGTGACAGCCCCGCGGCGAATGCGAAGAAGACGTAGGCGCCGATCATCAGCATCTCGCCGATCGCCAGGTTCACCACGCGCGTGGCCTTGTAGATGATGACGAAGGCGAGCCCGGTGAGCGCGTACAGCGCGCCGGTTCCCAGGCCCGCGAGCGAGATCTCGAGCAGGAACAGCCAGTCGAAGCTCACGCGGCGCACTCCCCGCGCGCGCCGGAAAGGCGCTGGCGCAACTCGTCCACGCGTCCCGAGCCGAGGTAGGCCCGAATGACCTCGGGGTCGTTCTGCACCTGTCCGGGAGTGCCCTGCGCGATCACCTGCCCGAAATTGAGCACGACGACGTGATCGGAGAGGTCCATCACCATCCCCATGTCGTGCTCGACCATCAGCACGGTGACGCCCCATTCGGCGCGCAGGTCGAGGATGAAGCGCGCCATGTCCTCGGTTTCCTCGCGGTTCATTCCCGCGACCGGCTCGTCGAGCAGCACGATCTTCGGTTGCATCGCCAGTGCGCGCGCCATCTCGACCCGCTTCTGCAGGCCGTACGGCAACGACGCGACCGGCGCGTGGCGGATGTGGTCGATCTCGAGGAAATCGATCACGCGTTCCTCGATCTCGGCGCGCAGCTGCATCTCCTCGCGCCGCGCGCGGCCGAAATAGACCAGCGCGTCGAAGATGTTCGTGCGCAGGTGGCAGTGCCGGCCGAGCTTGATGTTGTCGAGCACGGTCATGCCGCGAAACAGCGCGATGTTCTGGAAGCTGCGCGCCAGCCCGAGTGCGGCGCGCTTCGGCGCAGGCAGGCGCGTGATGTCGCGCCCTTCGAAGCGGATCGACCCGCGCGCCGGACGGTAGAAGCCGGAGATCGTGTTGAACAGCGACGTCTTGCCCGCGCCGTTCGGCCCGATCACCGACGTGATGCTGCCGGGCGCCACCGAGAAGCCGACACCGCCGAGCGCCTGCACGCCGCCGAACGCGAGCGTGAGGTCCTCGACCTGCAGCAGATCCCGCTCGGACGTGACGAACTCGAGCTGCGACACCAGCGTGGAACGAACCGCGTTGTTGCGTAGCCGCGCAGTCTCGGCTATCCCCGCATCGGACGCAATAGGGGGAAAAGAAAAGGGAAGGGGAAGGGGGAAGCGAGAAGGGTAAAAGCCCCGGCCGTGAAGATCGGGGCTCCTTTCTACGTCCTACATTCGTTCGCCAGTTGCTTGCCGTGTTTCGTGTCGAGAAGCATCGACTTGCTGGCGATAATCAGCCAGACGAGCCCCGACTGGGCGTCCTCGTAGCGCAGCGCGCCGCTTCGCGCGAGCACCGCCTTCATCTTGTATTCCTTCTTGTCGAAGCGCAGGACGGCGCTCTGCATGTCCGGCGACACCTGTTCGACGTCGACGTTGCGGTTCAGCTCGCAGCGATAGACGCCTTTGAGGAGCTTGAAGTTGTGCGGATTGAAGTTGGGTCCATCGGCTTGATGATCGGCTGCCGATGTCGACAGCGGCAGCGAAGCCGCGGCGGCCGCGACGGCCAGCGAAATGAGTCGGGCGATCGGGAAACGGGTCGAGCGCATATCGAAGCTCCGGCGAACTCGGCTCGGCGCCCGTTGTTCAGGCGCCCGTGAAAAGCGCGAGCAGTATACGCCCGGCGGATGCCGGAACGTGAGCCACATGCTGCCGGCTGCGTCGGGCGTCGACAACGGGTCGATTCGTGGGAGGCGACGAACGGCAGCAAGTGCCGCGCCCGCGGCGAAAAGCCTTCGCCAACGGCTCAGGCAACGTCGTGCACCGGGTCGGGAACGACGAGTCGCGAGTCGCGCACGCCCGTCGGATACAGGCGCGCGAGCACGTCGAGCGCGGCGCCGCCGAGCGCCGGCCGAAGCGCCGACGTCAGCATGGCATCGCCCCCCTCTTCGCCGCGCAGCGACCACGCATGTTCGAAGATCTCGTGATGCGTCTTCAGCACCGATTGCACGAGTTCGCGCCAGTGCGCCGGATGCTCGGAGGCGCTCCAGTCGCCCCGGCCTCGGCCGTAGTGCGCGACGGCCAGGTAGGCGAGCAGCACGGCCGCCGTGGACTCGTCGAGGACCGCGTCGCTCCAGGCCACCGCCGGTGTCGGGCCGCCGCGTACCAGGTTGTAGCCGCGCGCCAGGCCGAACGCACCCATTGCGCCGAGCAGGCTGCCGCCGAGGATTCCCGCGCCGAAGCTGAAACCTCCCGTGGCGAGGTCGGCTTTCAATCCGGCGAGCGCGCCGGTGAGGACGCCACCGAGCACGGCCGCCCTGCCTTCGGGCAGGCGGCTGCTGACCTTGTAGTGCTCGGCGAGGCGTTCGATGATCTCGGCCGATGCGTGGCCGCCGAGCCCGTGCAATTCGATCAGGCGATCGGTGGCCGAGCGGATCGTGTCGTCCAGTCTTTGCGCGAGTGCGCGCATCGCCTGCCTTCGTGCGACCGGCACTTCTGAGTTGTTGCCCGACGGTGTGCGCGCCAACGCCTGCGCGGCGTCGCGCAGGCGTTCGAACATGCCGGCGTCGCGAATCGGTTCGCGGTCGGTGGCGACTCGCGCGAGCGCCCGTGCGAGTGCGTCGATCGACGCATCGAAGACGTGCCGGCGTGTGCTCACCCACTCGTCGATCAGCCGTCGGCAGGCCGCACGCGTCTCGGCCGGCAGCACTTCGACGATCGCGCGCAGCAGCGTCGCTTCCTGCACCCAGCAACGCGCGAAGGCATCGAGCGGCAACACGGCGCGCACCGGGCCGGCTCTCGACAGATGCCGACGCCATTCATCGAGCTCCGCGGCCTCGTCGGAAGCGGGCCGCGGTGGGCCGAGCTGATTGAGCAGCACGATCACCGGCTTGCCGATCCACTCGAGCACGCGCATCTCGTCGTCGATGTATCGCGCCTGTGCGAGCGGCTCGGACGCGTTCACCAGGTAGAGCACCACGTCGGCGCGCTCGCGCACGTTGTGCACCGCCTGCTGGCTGGCCCATAACGCTCGGTCGCGGAAGCGGTCCCAGACCTGTCCGATGAACCATCCGATCGGATCGCCGGCCGATTCCAGACGGCGCGCCAGGCGCGCGCTGTCGCCGAAGCCCGGCGTGTCCCACAGCGTGAGGCGATCACCCTGTGCGGTCTGTGCGAGCGTGTGCTCCTCGGCCGACTCGGTGACGTGCGCCTCGTCGCGCACGATGCCGATGTCGCGACCGAGCAGCGTGCGCGCGAGCGTCGTCTTGCCGACGTTCGTGTGCGAGACGAGACTCAGCGAGATGGTCCTGGCTTCGCTCATGCGGGAACCGATTGTGCGAGACGGCGATCGAGCGCCTCGCGCACGCGGCGCCCGGCCTCGGCTGCGTCGTCGCGCTCGAGATCGACGAACACCGGGCGGCATTCGTGCGCGGCGAGCAACCGCTTCCAGGCCTGCCGGCGCTCGTCGCGCCGGCGCAGCGATACGGAATCGGCGCCGCCGAAGCGGGCCGCGAACGCCGACTCGTCGACCAGCGCGATCAGCTCGCTGCCGGCCGGCCGTGCACCGAGCAGGCGCGTGAGGAACACGCCGTGCGTTTCGGCTTCCGGCGTGGCGCTCGACGAGAAGAGGGCGAGCACCACCGCCGCCTCCGGCGCCGAAGCGAGCGCGGCGTCGACGCGTTCCTCGTCGCCGTATTCCGCTGCCTGCGCGACGACGAGTTGCAGCGTCGGGCCGAACACGACGCCCAGCACGGCGCGCAGCGCCAGCGTCGACTGCGGCGACGGCGCGAAATGGCAGGGCAGCACGAGCACGAGCGCCGCCTCGCCCGAGTGCTCGCGCAGCAGCGACGCGAAATAGCGATCCGCCGCAGGCAGCGTGAAGGAGCGCGCGAGCCGATGCTCGAGCGCGCGATCGTACAGCGCGAGCAGCGCGCGAGGCACGACGACGACCAGCGCGACCATCACCGCGTAGAGGTGGATCCACGGCGCTGCGCGTTCGCCGCCGGTTTCCGGAAAGCGCATCGCTTCCAGTCGTGCAACGTCCGGCAGTGCGATGCCGGTGAGCAGCGATGCAGGCTTGAGCACGAAGCCGAGCAGCGCATGCATCGTGTTCGCGTCGAGGAAGGTGCTCTCCCACCCGGCGCGGTATTCGAAGACGAGGCCGCGAACGTACAGCCCGGTGAGCGCGCCGAGCGCGAAGGCGATCGCCGATACGTGCAGCACGCGCGCCACGCGCGCGGTGGTGAGCGCCGCGCTCGCCTTTGCCCAGTCGCCGGCGAACCGGGTGACGACGGCGCGGCGCGCGCGGCTGCGTCCGCCGGCGTCGTCGGCGTGGTCCGCAGCCCGGCTGTTGCGCCCAGGAACGATCGCGCGTTGTGCCGCGCGGGCGATCGCACTCGCTATCGCGCCGCGGTGCGGCTGCGCACGCCGGCGAAGCAGCGCGCGCACCGCGATCGACACGTAGACGACGAGGTTCCACGTCATGACGGCCAGCAGCGGCGGGGCGAGCACGTTCACGTGGCGCGACGGGCCGATCGCGTCTGTGACGAGCCCTGCTGCGAGCGCGATCGCCGGCAGTGCCCAGCCGAACCAGGGACGCCAGTCGGTGCTGCGCTGCGCGCGTCGCGCGAATGCCTCGCGCGCACCGAGTCGCTCGAGCGCGAGCTGCGCGCGGCGCGCGACGAAGCGCTCGCCGGCCGCGCTCGCGCCTTCGACCTCGGAGGCCGCGCGACTTGCCCACGCCCGGTCGTCGTCGGTCCATCGGACGACGCCTGCGGGGGCGAGTTCCAATGCGCGAAGCAGCAGCGCGTTGCGGGCTTCGGATTCGGTCATTCGTGTTGCCCGGCGCAGGCTGCGGCCGGGGCGAAAGCTCCATCGTAGCCGGCATTGTCGCCGCGACGACCGGGAGGTTGCCCGCTACGGTGCCCCGGCGCGAATTCGATGCGCGGCGCCTGCTGTCGGCATGAGGACGATGCGCGACGTTTCGTCGGGCGCCGACGCCAGGTGCGAGACGCCGGTATCGTTCGAGACGAGCAGGCGTGCGTCGGCGATCAACGCTGCGAGCACTCCGAGCGAGATCGGCGCCGCGGTGTCGCAGCGCGTCGGCGTCCGCTTCAGCCGGTTTCGAGTGCCGCGATCGACACGCGGAAGCAGGCGCCCTGTCCGCTTTCGGGCATCAGCGTCAGGTTACCGCCGAGCCGACGCATGATCTGCCAGCTGATCGCCAGTCCCAGGCCGGCGCCGACGACCGCGGTCTGCGTGTGCGCCCAGCCGCGTGCGAACTTCGAGAAGATCAGTTCGCGCTCCTCGGGGCGGATGCCCGGGCCGTTGTCGCGGACGTACACCTCGTAGTTGCCATCGATGACGCGGCTGCTCACGCGCACGTACGGCGCCTCGCTCGTGTTGTACTTGATCGCGTTCGAGATCAGGTTGATGAACACCTGGCTGAGCCGATCGGTGTTGGCGAGCACGAGCACGCCGTGCGTGCGCTCTCCGTCGACGAGGCGAACCTGCGTGTTGGCCGCCAGCCCATGGCACATGCGGATCGAACGGTCCAGTGCCTCCTCGGGGTCGATGCGCTCGAGCGCCCAGGGCGCTTCGCCGCGTTCGAGCAGGCTCAGGTCGAGCGTGCTGTCGAGCAGGCGCGTGAGCCGCACGCTCTCCTCGTGGATGACCGCCAGGAAGTGGCGCGCCTGGATCGCATCGAGGTCCGGCGTCTCGAGCAGGATCTCGGAGAACGACCGGATCGACGTCATCGGCGTGCGGACCTCGTGGCTGACCTGGCTGAGGAAATCGTCCTTCTGCGCGTCGAGCCGGGTGAGCCGCTCGTTGGCCTCGCCGAGTTGGCTGGCAGCAATCTCGAGCTCGCGCGACTTGCGCTCGAGACGCTCGCTGTATTCGCGAATGCGCTGCGTCTCGTCGGCGATCTGCATCAATTCGCCGAGGCTGATCGTCTCGCCGGTGACGACCTGCGAGATCATCGCCCGCGCCGAGGCGGCGCCGACGCTGCCGGCGAGTTTGCGTTCGAGCTGCGAGATGAACGCGTCATCGGCTTTCGTCGTGCCGGCCGGCGGCGGGCTCATCGCGCCAAAGTCGCGGAACAGCCGGCCGGCCTCGTCCGCGCCGAGGATGCGTTGCGCGAGCAGGTTCAGGTCATAGGTGGTGGCAGAGCGACGGATCAGTGCCGCCGTTGCATCGGCGGGCGTGCGAAACACGTCGACGAACAGCGTGCCCTGCAGCCGCTCGAGCGGCCTGGGCTCGCGCAGCAACGAGCCGAGTATGAACAGCAGCGTGTTCGTCGACAGGCTCCAGAACATCGAGTGCACCAGCGGGTCGGCGCCTTCGAAGCCGAACAGCGCCTGCGGGCGCAGCAGCGCGATGCCGAAGGGCCCGTGTTCGATGTCCTGCGGCGAGAGCAGGAAGCTGCCGCCGAAGCTCGGCAGGTACAGCGTGTAGGCCCACAGCAGCGACCCCGCGAGCAGTCCGGCAAAGGCGCCGGTGGCGTTCGCGTGGCGCCAGAAGAGTCCGCCCAGCAGGCACGGCAGGAATTGCGCAACGCCGGCGAAGGAGATCAGCCCGATCGCCGCCAGTGCATCGGAATTGCCGCTGAGCCGAAAATAGAGGAACCCGAGCAGCAGCATCGCGCAGATGCTCAGTCGGCGGCTGACCAGCAGAAATCCGCGGATCTCGCCGCTGGCGCCGACCGGCACCCAGCCGAAGCGAAGCGCCACCGGCATGACCAGGTGGTTCGAGATCATCGTCGACAGCGCGATGCACGCAACGATGATCATCGACGTGGCCGAGGAGAACCCGCCAAGGAAGGCGAGCAGCGCGATCGTTTCCTGCCCGGCCCACATCGGCAGCGTGAGCACGAACATGTCCGGATTCGAGCCCTCGGGCAGCAGGCTCAGGCCACCGATGGCGATCGGCAGCACGAACAGCGTGATCAGGAACAGGTAGAGCGGGAACAACCACGACGCCGTTCGCAGGTGACGCTCGTCGGAGATCTCGACGACCGTCACCTGGAACTGGCGCGGCAGGCAGACGATGGCGGTTGCCGACAGGAACGTGAGCGTGATCCAGCGCGGTCCGAAGACGTCTTCCGAGTGCAGGATCTCCGGCGAGGCGAGCGCGAACAACTCTCCGGGGCTGCCGGCGACGAAGAACACGAGCAGGATGCCCACCGCGAGCAGCGCGACGAGTTTCACGACGGCCTCGAGCGCGATCGCCGCGACGACGCCGTGATGCCGCTCGTTCGCGTCGATGTTGCGCGTGCCGAACAGGATCGTGAATACCGCCATGCCGGCGGCAATCCAGAAGCCGGTGCGGTAGTCTGGCCCGACGATCGGCACGCCGCTCAGCGCCTCGGGTCCGACGTTGCTGAGCACGTGATAGCTCGTCGTCACCGCCTTCAGTTGCAGCGCGATGTACGGCGTGGCGCCGATCATCGCGATCAGCGTCACGAGCGCCGCCAGGCTCGCACTCTTGCCGTAACGCGAGGAGATCATGTCGGCAATGGACGTGATGCGCTGCGAGCGACCGATTCGCACGAGCTTGCGCAGCAGCACCCACCAGCCGACGAAGACGAGCGTCGGTCCGATGTAGATCGTCGCGAACTCGAGGCCGTCGCGCGCCGCCGAGCCCACGGCGCCGTAGAACGTCCACGAGGTGCAGTACACCGAGATCGACAGCGTGTAGACGACGGGCGATTGCAGCCAGCCGATGCGGCCCGAGCGCGCGCGCCGGTCGCCGTAGAACGCAACGGCGAACAGCAGCGCAACGTACAGCAGCGCGATTGCGAGAACGAAGTTCGGCGACAGCATGCGGCGTCAGTGTCCGGACCGCTCGGTTTCGTCGTGCTCGGCGCCAGCCGAGTCGGCGTCGCTCGCATCATCGACCGAATCGAGTCGGCGCGAGAACCACAGCGCGAGCGCGATCAGCGCCAGCCAGACGCCGAACAGCCAGGCGACGATCAGCGGTATGCCGAACACGCGCGCCGACCCGCCGAACAGGCCGATCACCGGCGGCATCCAGGCGAACAGCCCGAGCAGCGGCAGCACGGCGGCTGCGTCGCGCGCGCGCGGCGACTGCAAGGGCGCGGGGCGGGCAGGGCGGCTGCTTTTCATGCGTGATCGGCGCGCCGGGCGCCGCGAATCATTGCGGGGCGAGTCGGCGCACTTCGTCGACGATCTCGCGGTTGGAGAAGGGCTTCGTCATGAAGCCGTCTACGCCGATTTCCTCGGCCATGCGGCGATCCTGTACCTGGCCCTTGGCGGTGAGGATGATCACCGGGATCGTGCGCAGAGCCGGATCCGACTTCACCTGCTTGAGCACCTCGAATCCGTTGAGCTTCGGCAGCATCACGTCGAGGATCATCATGTCAGGCGGGTCGCTGCGCAACTTCAGCATCGCGGCCTCGCCGTCGAAGACGGACGATACCTCGTAGCCGCTTCGCCGCAGCACGAAGCTGAGCGACTCGACGATGTGCGGCTCGTCTTCCGCGATCAGCACGTGCGTTTTCATCGGTTCTCGTCCTGGGCTGGACTGCGGCCTGTCGTCCTGGAATCGCACGAGTGTAGCGGGTCTGCCGTGCGGGTTGAAGAACGCGCCAACGGCCTCAGGCGTCGATGATCGGGTCTTCCTGCCGGTACCAGCAGTCGTGTCGCACGCACAGCCGGCAGTTCGGACCCACCGGCGTGGCCGGCGCCGTCGACGACAGGCCGATGCTCTCGCCGTAGACGGTACGATCGGCGTGCAGCGCGTTGCAGGCGAGCATGATCGACATCAGGCGTCGCGGCATCGTGAACGAGGGGCGCGGCTTCTCGTCGGTGCGGGCGAGCAGCAGGAAGCGCGCGCCGTTGGGGAACTCGGCGAGCTGTCGCACCAGGGCTCCCGGCGACTGGAACGCCTGGTACACCGGCCACATCGGGCAGGCGCTGCCGTGACGCGGCATCCGCAGGTGGGGCAGCGGATAGCGCTTGGTGACGAAGCCGGCCGCGTCGACGCGCAGGAACGCGAAGGGAATCGCCTGCGCACCCGGGCGCTGCAACGTGACCAGTCGATGGCACACCTGCTCGAAGCTCGCGTCGAAGCGCCCCGCGAGCCGGTCGAGGTCGTAGCGCCCGGTGACCGCCGCCTCGAGGACCACGTCGTAGGGCATGAGGATGGCGGCGGCTAGGTACGAGACGAGCACGCGCGTGGCGCGGCGCTTCGCGGCGTCGCTCGTGAGCAGCGACGAACCCGCGATCTCCGCGGAGATCGGCGCGCCGCGGTGGAACAACTGCGCGGCGAACTTTGCGAGCTCGAATCGGCGCGCGGCGCGCGAGACGCCCTGGGGCAGCGTCAGCGTGCGGGAAGCATCGTCCCAGGCTGCGCGCGGCTGCGCGGCGGCCGCCTCCGGCGCAGTGCCCGTCCCGATGCGAACCTGGACGTCGTGCACGCTGCCGAGGTAAGCCGCGAGACGCTCCTCGTCGCAGTCGTGTTCGATCCTCGCGGCTGCGCGGAAGTCGACGCTTGCCTGCTCGAGCCCCGGGAAATGATTGCCGCGCTCGAGCAGGAAGTCGTCGACCTCCTCTGCCGGCGTGATCGAGCGCGTATGGGTGTGCGCGCTGTCGAAGAACGATGCGAGCGCCTGCGCGACATCGGACAGCCGGGCGCTCTCCGAGGCAATGATCGACAGGAAGCGCGCGCGCTGCGCCGGCTCGACGTCCTCGACCGTTTCGAGAATCTCCGAAGCGGAGCGGATCGCAGCCACCCGGCTGAGCATCGAGTGCACGGCGTCGCCGAGGAACGGGTCGTGGTTGAGCCGATCGGAGAGCGCGTGCACGGCGTTCAACCGGTCCTGCGATGCACGGTGCAGCCGCACCAGCGCCTGCGCCCAGACTTCGTGTTGGCCGGCGAAGCTTTCCGCGCTGGCCGGATCGAGGGGTAGCTCGGCGAGCAACGGCTCTGCGGCAAGCGACGCGAGATCATCGGCGAGCCGGCGCTGCGCGGCGCCGTCGAGCTCGTCGATCGCGACGCCGATCTCGGCGGCGATGCGCTTGAGCACCGCGCCGCCGATGTTGCGCCGACCACTCTCGATCAGGTTCAGGTACGACGGCGAGATGCCGATGCGCGCGGCCAGCGCCGACTGCGTGATGCCGAGCGAGCGGCGCCGCTCGCGGATTCGAGGGCCGACTGCCGAACGATAGGCCATGCGATCTGGCGCGCCTCGGCGCGTCCCGTGTTGCGTTGCAAGGTAAAAAATCGACTCGATTGACCGGTGCGACCGCGATTCTTTACAAAATCATTGTTCAAAGTCAAAGACTTGTTGTTGGCTTGACAACGAACGCGCATTCTCCGTGCCGCAGTCGTCGGCGGCCGGTATCGGCTCGCCTCACCGCAGGTCCATTACAGGAGGACGGTTCAATGAGCGACACTCGAGACAACGGCCGGCGAAAGGTCATCAAGGGCGGTGCGGCGCTCGGCGCCAGCGCCATCGCATCGCCGTTGTTCTTCACGCGTAACGCGTGGGCGCAGAACTTCCGCAACAACCCGGGCGACAAGAAGTCGGTGGTGCTGGGCTTCAACGTTCCGCAGACAGGCGCCTACGCCGACGAGGGTGCCGACGAGCTGCGGGCGTACAAGCTCGCCGCCAAGGAGCTCAACGGGGAGGGCGATGGCGGTGCGATCAAGACCTTCAAACCGTCGAAACTCAAGGGTAACGGCATCCTCGGCAAGAAGGTCGAGTACGTCACCGGCGACACGCAGACGAAGGCCGACGCGGCGCGCGCCTCCGCCAAGCGCATGATCGAGAAGGACGGCGTGCTGATGATCTCCGGTGGCTCGTCGTCCGCCGTCGCGGTTGCGGTGCAGTCGCTCGCACAGGAAATGGGCGTGCTGTTCATGGTCGGCCTGAGCCACTCGAACGACACGACGATGAAGGACCGCCGCCGCTACGGCTTCCGGCACTTCTTCAACGCGTACATGTCGGGCCAGGCGCTCGCGCCGGTGCTCGCGACGGAGTACGGCAAGGACCGCAAGGCGTACCACTTGACCGCCGACTACACCTGGGGCTGGACGCAGGAGGAGTCGCTGAAGAACGCGACCGAGCAGATCGGCTGGAAGACCGTTGCCGCGGTGCGCACGCCGCTGGGCGCCGGCGACTTCTCGCAGTACATCACGCCGGCGGTGAATTCCGGCGCAGACGTTCTGATCCTGAACCACTACGGCAAGGACATGGTCAACTCGCTGCGCCAGGCGGTGCAGTTCGGACTGCGCGACAAGAAGGTCAACGGCAAGCAGTTCGAGATCGTCGTCCCGTTGTACTCCGAGCTGATGGTGCAGGGCGCCGGCGAGGCCGCGAGGGGCATTCTCGGCACGGCGAACTGGCACTGGGAGCTGCCCGACGAAGGCACGAAGGCTTTCACCAAGGCCTACGCCAAGGAGTACGGGTTYCCGCCGTCGCAGGCCGCGCAGACCTGCTACGCGCAGACGATCCTGTATGCCAACGCGGTCGAGACCGCCGGCACTTTCTATCCGCCGGAGGTGATCAAGGCGCTCGAAGGCTTCAAGTTCGACGGCCTGGGCAACGGCCCCACTGAATACCGCAAGGGCGACCACCAGTGCTTCAAGGACGTGCTGGTCGTGAAGGGCAAGGAGAAGCCCACCGGAAAGTGGGACATGCTCGAGATCGTCAAGGTCGTGCCGCGCGCGCAGGTCGAGTACCCCGAGAACATGGGCGGCGGCGAACTCGGCCCGTACGAAGTGGCTTCCTGAGAGTCGGCCTTCGGGCCATGTAGTCCCCGAGCCCGCCCGTGCCGGCCAGCGCCGGCGCGGGCGGGCGTCCGAACAAGAGCACGTGCGCTGCGGTGCACGCGCAGCGCGCCGGAACGACGATGGACGCGATCCTCCTTCAATTGCTCAACGGCCTGGACAAGGGCGGCGCCTATGCGCTGATCGCCCTCGGTCTCACGCTGATCTTCGGCACGCTCGGCGTCGTCAACTTCGCGCATGGCGCGCTGTTCATGATCGGCGCCTTCTGCGCGGTCACGCTGAACCAGCTGTTTCACATCTCCAGCCGGGTCAAGGACGAGAGCATCACGTTCTTCGACGCTTACAAGGAGATCCCGTACCTGAAGATCTGGTTCGGCGATTTCGGCGAGCGGCTCATCGATTACTCGGTGCCGCTGGCGATCCTGCTCGCGATTCCGGTGATGTGGCTGATCGGCGTCGCGCTCGAGCGCGGGCTGATTCGCCACTTCTATCGCCGCCCGCACGCCGACCAGATCCTCGTCACCTTCGGGCTGGCGATCGTCCTGCAGGAGATCGTGAAGGCGTATTTCGGCGCCAACCCGATTCCCGTGCAGGCGCCCGATGCGTTCGCCGGAACCGCGAACATCGGCGCCTTTTTCGGACTGGGCGATGCGATCAGCTATCCGTGGTGGCGCCTGGTGTACTTCCTGTTCTCGCTGGTCGTGGTCGGGCTGGTGTTCGCCTTCCTGCAGTTCACCACCTTCGGCATGGTCGTGCGCGCGGGAATGCGCGATCGCGAGACGGTGGGTCTGCTCGGCATCGACATCCAGCGCCGCTTCACGCTCGTGTTCGCCATCGCGGTGATCGTCGCCGGCGTAGCCGGGTTGATGTACACGCCGATCCTGTCGCCCGACTACCACATGGGAATGGACTTCCTCGTGCTGTCCTTCGTCGTCGTCGTCGTCGGGGGCATGGGCTCGCTGCCGGGCGCGGTGATCGCCGGTTTCCTGCTCGGCATCCTGCAGTCCTTCGCGTCGATGAACGAGGTGAAGGACCTGATCCCCGGCATCGACCAGATCATCATCTATCTCGTCGCCGTCGTGATCCTTCTCGTGCGGCCACGCGGCCTGATGGGACGCGCTGGCGTGATGGAGACCTGAGATGCCGACCATGACCACTTCCGCACCGCGCGATCTGCTGCTGATCCTCGGCTTCTCGATTGCCATCCTCACCATGCCGATCTGGATGGCGCCGCTTGGCGCGGGCTATCCAGACCTGCTGCAGCGCTTCGCCATCTACGGGATCTTCGCGATCGGCTTCAACATCCTGTTCGGCCTGACCGGCTACCTGTCGTTCGGCCATGCGGCGTTCCTCGGCGTCGGCTCGTACACGGCGGTGTGGACATTCAAACTCCTGACGATGAACGTGGTCCCGGCCGTCGTGTTCGGGATGATCGTCGCCGGGTTGTTCGCGCTGGCGATCGGTTATCTCAGCCTGCGCCGCTCCGGCATCTATTTCGCGATCCTCACGCTCGCGTTCGCACAGATGGGCTACAACCTCGCCTACTCGGTGCTTACGCCAATTACCAACGGCGAGACCGGCCTGCAGATCACGCGAGCCGACCCGCGCATCATCGACACGGCGCTGCACGGCCCGAGCACGCTGATCCCGCCGACCGAGCTGTTCGGCATTCCGATGAAGGGCTGGTCGGGTTTCTACTTCTGCGCGGTGCTTCTGATCATCGCTTTCATCGTCGCACTTCGCATCACACGCTCGCCGTTCGGCACGATGTTGCGTGCGATCAAGTCGAACCAGAACCGGCTGAACTACACGGGCGTTCACTCGCGCCCGTACGCGCTCGCCGCGTTCGTGATCTCGGGCGTCTACGCGGGCCTGGCCGGCTCGCTGCTCGCGGCCACCGATCCTTTGGCCGGAGCCGAGCGCATGCAGTGGACGGCGTCGGGCGAGGTCGTGCTGATGACGATCCTCGGCGGCGCGGGCACGCTGCTGGGGCCCGTGCTCGGTGCAGCGATCATCAAGTACTTCGAGAACATCTTCTCGTCGTTCAACTCGCAGACGCTGCACGACGCGTTCTCGTTCCTGCCCGATGCCATCGAGGACGTCGTCGTGAAGGTCGTCGGCCTGTTCGTTGGCGATGGCTGGAACCTGACGCTCGGCCTGCTGTTCATGCTGATCGTCATCTTCCTGCCCGGCGGCGTGATGGAAGGCATTCGGCGCGTGGGCAACCTGTTCCGGCGCGGTCGCCAGCGGCACTCGGGTCGCGGCCCGGCCGCTGCGGGACACGCGCCGCAGGGCACCCCGCACGCGCCTGCCGGGGCGGCACGCACGCCGACGCCGGCGGGCGCGGGCGTCGGCGCACATTCGGCCGGAGCGCCGCTGCGCGGCGCGCCTTCGGGAGGCGGCGCAGGCCGCTTTGTCTCGGCCAGCGCGCCCGTCGAGCGCCCGGTCAAGTAACGGGGGCGTTGCGAAATGGCAATCCTGCAAGTCCAGTCGGTCAACAAGAGCTTCGCCGGCCTGCGCGCGCTGCGCGACGTCAACCTCAGCGTCGAGGAAGGCACGGTCCACGCAATCATCGGTCCGAACGGTGCCGGCAAGTCGACGCTGCTGAACTGCTTCGTCGGGCGGCTGACGCCGGATACGGGAACGGTTCTCTTCGACGGGCGCTCGCTCATCGGGCTGGCGCCGCACGAGATCAACCAGACCGGCGTCGTGCGCGTGTTCCAGACGCCGGAGATCTTCGGCGACCTGAGCCTGCTCGAGAACGTGATGATCCCGACGCTCGCGCGTCGGGATGGAGCGTTTGCGTTGCGCGCGTGGTCGCGCACCGACGCACAGAAGCAGGTGCGCGAGAAGGCCGAGCACGTGCTTGCCGATGTCGGCTTGGTCGACCAGCGCGAGATGGTCGCCGGCACGCTGTCGCGCGGCGACAAGCGCCGGCTCGAACTCGCAATGTGCCTCGTGCAGGACCCGAAGCTGCTGCTGCTCGACGAGCCGACGGCGGGCATGTCGCGCGCCGATACCAACAACACGATCGAGCTGCTCAAGCGGATCGGGGAGCGCAAGATCACGAAGATCATCATCGAACACGACATGCACGTCGTGTTCTCGCTCGCGCAACGCATCAGCGTGCTCGCGCAAGGAACGGTGATCGCCGAGGGCGACCCGCAGTCGATCAAGGGCGACCCGCGCGTGCAGGAAGCGTATCTCGGAGGAGCGCATCTGTGACCGAGGTGATGACCGCGCCGGCCGCTGCCGGCACCGACGCGAAGGCGTCGTACTTCTCGTGCCGAGACCTGCACTCGTACTACGGCGAGAGCTACATCGTCCAGGGCGTGTCCTTCGACATCCAAGAGGGTGAGATCGTCGCGCTGCTCGGGCGCAACGGCGCCGGCAAGACATCGACGCTGCGCACGATCGCGCGGGTCGACGACCCGCATCTCGCCAGTGGCGAGATCTGGCTCGCCGGCAAGCCGCTGCACACGATGAAGGCTTTCCAGGCGTCGCGCGCCGGCGTCGCGCTCGTCCCCGAAGACCGTCGCATCATCGGCGGCCTGACGGTGGAGGAGAACCTGAAGCTCGCGCAGATCGAGAAGCCGCGCGGCTGGGAGCTCGATCGCATCTACCAGCATTTCCCGCGACTGGCCGAACGGCGCATGCAGGACGGCGTCACGCTGTCCGGTGGCGAGCAGCAGATGCTCGCTATTGCCCGAGCGCTGGCGCGCGACGTCAAGCTGCTGCTGCTCGACGAGCCCTACGAAGGGCTCGCGCCGGTGATCGTGCAGGAGATCGAGAAGATCCTGCGCGAGGTGAAGAACCTCGGCTTCACGACGGTCATCGTCGAGCAGAACGCGATCGCCGCGCTGAACCTGTCCGACCGCGCGATCATCCTCGACATGGGCGAGGTGGTATTCGACGGCACGGCGCGCGAGGTGATCGACAACGTCGAGCTACGGCACGAGTATCTGGCGATCTAAGGCAGAAGCACCGCCGCGCCGGTGACTCGTCCGTCGCGCAACGCGGCGAGCGCCTCGTTGGCCTGTTCCAGCGGCCAGGTCTGCACGTCGACGCGGATCGGGTGTGTGCGCACCCAGTCGAGGAACTCGCGACCGTCCGCGCGCGTAAGGTTTGCCACCGAGCGGATCTCGCGTTCGTTCCACAGGATCTCGTAGGGGAACGACGGAATGTCGCTCATGTGGATGCCGCCGCAGACGACGGATCCCCCCTTGCGCAATGCGCGCAGCGCCTGCGGGACGAGCGCGCCGACCGGCGCGAACACGATGGCCGCGTCGAGCGCTTCGGGCGGCGTCTCGTCGGAGCCGCCCGCCCATGCGGCGCCCAGCGAGTGCGCATGCGCGATCGCCGCGGCATCGCCGGGTCGGACGAACGCATAGACGCGTCGGCCCTGTTGCACTGCCACTTGTGCGATCAGGTGTGCCGCAGCGCCGAAGCCATACAGACCTAGCGCACGCGCGTCGCCGGCGAGCTTCAACGAGCGCCAGCCGATCAGCCCTGCGCACAGCAGCGGCGCCGCCTGCGCGTCGGGCAGCGCGATTCCTTCGAGCGAGTGGCAGAAGCGGGCATCGGCCAGCGCGTGCGTCGCGAAGCCGCCGTCGCGGTGCAGCCCGGTGAAGCTCGGTACGTCGCACAGGTTCTCGCGCTCTTCAACGCAGTATGAACAGCGCCCGCACGACTGCCCGAGCCACGGTACACCGACCCGCTCGCCGATCGACACGCCCCGTGCGCCTTCGCCGAGCGCCTCGACCACGCCGACGATCTCGTGTCCCGGCACCACCGGCAGCTTCGGCAGCGCGAGCTCGCCGTCGACGATGTGAAGGTCGGTGCGGCAAACGGCGCAGGCTGTCACGCGCAGCAGCGCCTCTCCGGGAGCGGGTTGCGGCTTCACTCGATGCTCCGGTACGAGCGGTGTACACGGGGCATGCAGAGTCATCGCATGCATCGGAGAGGGCCGAACGAGGGTGCCAAAGAAAGAGGATAGCGCTCGCCACACCCCGGGTGCGCGGTGATTCTGCGAGCGCGAACGCTACCGTTCGTAGCCCGGACTCCCCTGGCCCATCCGCGCGGCTGCGCGGATGGGCATCAGGAAAGGGACAGCAGCGATCAGATCGCCATCGCCTTCACTTCCCCGAGCAGCGCCGCGCCTTCGTCGCCCATTGCCGAGTCGAGCATCGGATACATCATCTGCTCTTCCTTCTGGTTGTGCTGGACGAGGATCTCCATCACCTGCGCCGACGCGCCCCGGTAGGCGGCGGCGTTTTGCGCGGTGATCGCATCGCGCATCTGCTCGAACAGACCCTCCATCGTCCGATGCTCGTCCTTCATCGTCGCCGTGGGCCCGCCGGCGCCCATGCCGGTGCGCTCCTCGAAGGCGGGAAAGAGCAGGCGCTCCTCCATCTCGATATGCGTGGCGATCCGGCGAAGGAAGTCCGACGCCTCGCGCTCGAGCGCGGCGAAGTCGCCCTTTTCAGCCGCGCGATCGGCACGCTCGAAGATCGCGTCGCACAGCCGGTGGTCGGCCATCATGTAGTCGTTGATCGTTTCCATTTCGTTGCTCCGCCAGCGTTGTCGTTATGCCGCTTCCTTCAGCTCCGCGCGCTTGTCGGTGACCGTCGCCCAGTGGTCGGCGTCGGGCATCGCGTCCTCCTTGGTCGTGATCTCCGGCCACACCTGCGCCAGTTCGGCGTTGAGGGCGACGTACGCGTGCATCGACCCCGGAACGTCGCCGTCGATGTAGATCGCCTCGACGGGGCAGGCCGGTACGCACGCTGCGCAGTCGATGCAGACCTCCGGGTCGATGACGAGGAAGTTCGGCCCCGCATGGAAGGCGTCGACCGGACAGGTTTCGACGCAGTCGGTGTGCCGGCAGTTGATGCAGGCTTCGGTAACGACGTGTGTCATCGCGCTTTTCTCCTGGGTTCAGCTGGCCGCGGTAACGGCCTTCTCCGCTTCGGCCTTGACCTCGGCGGCACTGATCCGGTGTGCCGGGGTCTTGCCGAGGTTCGCCTCGGTGGTGACGACCGGGCATTCGCCGATGTCTCCGCCTTCGCCGGGCGCTTCGTAGCGCCGCTCGGTGATCGCCATCGCCGACCAGCGGCGCGCCGGCTTCTTCTCTTCACCACCGAGTTCGGCGGCGGTGGGCGGAATCGGCTTGCCTTCGGCGCGCAGCTTCTCGACGCGACGCAGGCCCAGATAAGCCGCGCCGTAGGCGCCGTTCAGTTGACCCAGCCCGTCGGGCGCGACATTGAAGCGCGAACCGAGCGTGCTCTGCAGCGCGTCGATCATCGCCACGTTGCGCGTCATTCCGCCGGTGAGCATGAAGCCCGGCTCGAGGCCGACGCGACGCATCAGCTGGATCGCACGGCCACCGAGCGAGATCATCGCGCCCATCATGATGTCCTCGGCGGGGATGCCGTTCGCCAGATGGTTGATCACTTCGGATTCGGCGAATACCGCGCAAACGCTGCTGATCGGCTTGGGTGAAGTCGAGCGCTTGGCATAGGGACCGATTTCCTCGGTCGTGATGCCCAGGTAGCGCGCCGTCTTCTCGAGGAAGGCGCCGGTGCCGGCCGCGCACTTGTCGTTCAGGCGGAACGCCTTGACGCGCCCTTCGGCGTCTACCTTGATCGCCTTGATGTCCTGCCCGCCGATGTCGAGGATCGTGCGCGTGTCGGGGAACAGTTGCGTGGACGCCTGCGCGTGCGCCGTGAGCTCGGTGACCTGCGCGTGACGGAAGTCGACGACGTAGCGCCCGTATCCGGTCGAGCTCACGTAGGTGATATCGGAGCGATCGAGCTCGCAGGTCTTCAGCAGATCGTCGAAGACGGCCTGCGCGGCCACGGCGAGCTTGAAGCCGGTCTTGCGCACGGCCATGCCGACGATCTTGCGATCGCCGTCCAGGCAGATCGCCTTCGTGTAGGTGGAGCCGATGTCGATGCCGACAGTGTTGATCATTTCTTTCTCCTCAGGCGACCGCCGGCTCGGCGGCGAGTCCGAACGCGTGGTCGCGCGCGAAAAGCGCCGCGCCGAGCGCGCCGCAGAAGTGTGCTTCGGGGCTCACGTTGAGCTTGGTCCCGATGGCTGCCTCGATCAACTTGACCATCGCCTGGTTGCGGCTCACGCCGCCGGTGAAGGTCACTTCCGGGTTGATGCCGACGCGCCGGGCGAGCGAGACGCAGCGCGCAGTGATCGCCTGGTGCACGCCCATCAGCACGTCCTCGGGGAGCATTCCCTTGGCCAGGTGGCTGATGATTTCCGACTCGGCGAACACCGTGCAGGTGGTCGTGATGCGCACCGGATTCTTCGAGCGCAGCGCCATCGTGCCCAGCTCGGACAGCGGCAATTCGAGCGCGTACGACGCGGCGCCGAGGAAGCGCCCGGTGCCGGCKGCGCACTTGTCGTTCATCGTGAAGTCRTCGACCTGGCCRTCGGGYTTCACCGAKATCGCCTTCGTGTCCTGCCCGCCGATGTCGATCACCGTGCGCGTGTCCGGGAAGAGCGACACGGCGCCCTTCGCGTGACAGGTGATCTCGGTGACCTGCTCGTGGCCGAACTTGACGTTGTAGCGCCCATATCCCGTGCCCGCGATGCGCACGACCTGCGACTCCTGGATGCCCGCRTCCTCCAGCGCCGCCTTGAAYGCGTCTTCGGCGACGGTGATCATGCTGGTTTCCATGTCGACCAGKGCCCGTCCGACGACCTTGCCGGTCTCGTCGATGATCACGGCCTTSGTCTGYGTCGAYCCGACRTCGACTCCGCCAACGTATTTCATGCCTGGCTCCCGAGAGTWTGAGCGTTGGATTTGGTCGTGCCGGGYGCSGCRCCGCCGCGGTTCTGCARCGACTCGAAGAACGCGTCGACRCGGTTCTTGATCTGCGCGTCSGACCAGTAGCGCGGRTCGATCAGGTCCGACTCGATGTACAGGCTCGGCAGCCGCAGGCGCTCGTTCAGGTARTTGCGCGTGTCGGCCATTCCCGAGGAGACGAAGCGGCAGCTCTTGATGCCGTGGAAGACGATGCCGTCGACGTCGTAGTCCTTGATCTGCTGCGCCAGGCGCTCGTGCGAGAAGAACTGGTTCGACAGCCCGCGCTGCGCGGCGAGCGCGGTGACCTCGGCCAGGCTCTCGAGCGGACGCGACGTGTCGTAGCGGATCTCGGCTGCGTCCATGCCGCCGGCGGCGAAGGTGAGATAGTCGGAATACGCGAAGACGCCGCCCCAGGTTTCGAACAGCTCGATCAGCCGGCGCATCGACACGTAGCACGGAGTGCCCGAGAACAGCAGGCGGAAGCGCTCCTCGGCCACGCGTCCCTCGCCGCGTGCGACCTTGGCGCGCAGCGATTCCTCGAGCCGGCGCATGAACTCGGTACCTTCGGGCGTGCCGCGGTAGATGTTCATGATGCCGATGTAGGTGAGGCCGTCGAGCATCGCGTTGTACGGCGCCGGGCAGACGCGGTTCAGCGCCATCACGTTGTTCCAGTGCCCGACCGTCTTGTTGACGTTGTCCTCGATCTCGGCGAGCTTGTCCATGTTGAACTTCTTGCCGGTGATCTTCTCGCAGCGCTCGATCAGGTCGCGGAACTGCGCCTCGACCCACTGTGCGTCGGCCATGTGCTGCGCGTCGCCCGGGCGCACCGTCCAGTTCGCCGAGCGCTGTCCGGGCAGGTCGAGCGTGAACGTCGGGGTGTTCAGCATGTGCTCCCAGATCTCGCCCCACTTGATGAACGTGCTGCACATGTTCGAGGTGATGGCGATGTCGGCTTTCGGGATCGTGCCGGCCGGGTGCTTGTGCTCGCGCAGGATCAGCCCGACGTCGGCTTTCACGTACGAGCAGACGTCGGGCGAGTAGCCGTAGTCTTCCGATTCGCGCAGGTAGTCCTCGGAGACCTTGCGCACGCCCATCTGCAGCGACGTGATCTCGGGGAAGACGAGCCGGAAATCGAAGGCGCGCAGGATCTCGACGGCGTTGCCCATCACGAACACGTTGGCTACGTGTTCGCCGCGCTGGTTGGCGCCTTCCAGGCCGGCATACCAGTCCTTGAAGAGCTTCTGCCCTTCCAGGTGGGCATTGAATTCGCCGCCTTGGGCAGGGGCTGCAGTCTTTTCGACGGTTGCTGTGGTCATGGTTGCAGTCTCCGGTCAGGCGATCTGGAACAGAAGCGATTCGGCGAAGGTTTCCAGCTGCATCGACATCTGTTCGAACGACGTCATCTTTTCCTCGAACTCGAGGACGAGGTGCTGCACGCCGACCTTGTCGAGGTACTTCGACCAGGTGACCTGTTCGTCGAGCCCGGGCTCGCAGAACTTGGCGGCGGTGACGATGGCGGCGTCGGCGCGGCTCGATTCGATCATGTGCATCAGGTAGCCCGACTTGGTCTTGCGCTCGTCGTGCTGCACGGGGCTGGCCGCCGAACGGTCGATGAAGCTCTCGGCCAGCGCCCAGACGGGATCACCCGTTTCGGGCACGTCCGACGTGATCCAGCGCAGGCCGATCAGCAGGTCGTCGTCGACGACGTAGCAGGTGTCGTCGAGCGCTTCCAGCATCTCGAGAGGCGGCTGCTCGCAGAATCCTCCGACGAAGACGACGCGCGGCTTGTCCTGCGCGGCGCGCTTGCGCGCCCGCAGCAGCCCGAGCGACTCCTCGAGCAGTACGTTGTGATGCTCCGCAGGCATGCGCGTACGTGCGCGCATCAGCAGATACAGCTCGCTGGTGCTGACCTTCCACGGCTCGTCGCAGCGCAACGCGTACAACTCGCGCAGCAATGCGCGGCTGCGGTTGTAGATGCGGACGCTGCGCCAGATGGCTTCGTCGCTGATCGTGCGGCCGATCTTCTTCTCGACGTCGCTGCGCAGCCGCTGGTATTCGGCGCTGGTATAGCGTACCGACCCGGGCGTGTTCGGGTTCTGCGGCAGGTACAGGATCTGCCCGAGCTTGTCGGGGAAGTTGCGCGACCAGATGCCGGCCAGGTGTTTGGCCGCGTCGCAGATCGGGTGCGTGACGAAGCCGGTCAGGCCATCGAGCGAGCCGTTCAGCCCCAGCTCGGTGGTGGAGCGGCAGATCGAGCAGATGAACGAGCCCATGTGGGCGTCGGCGTGCTTGAGCTCGAGCTTGTTGCCACCGCCCAGGACGCTCACCGGTATGAGGCCGGCGGCGTGGACGATCTCTTCCGGGAAGTAGACGGGGAAGTGGCCGAAAGTTCCCGTATAGCCCTCGGGGAGCGAATCGATCGACGGCATCGGACCGAGCCGCAGGTTGTTGCAGTGCTCGAAGATGTCGCCGAGACGCTGCTCGGAGTCGGTCGGGGCCGGCTTGGCCTGGTCGGTCATTTTCGCCTCCATCGGCTGAATTTGGTATTCCGGTACCGGAATGCGCAAATTGTCGCGCAGCCACCCGTGGTGCCCTTGATTCGGATCAAGAAAGCGGGCCACGACACGAAGAAAAAGCGGGTGCGGAGCTTTGACATATAGAGGACCGAAGTGGTACTGTTTGCGTCGTTCGAAACGCAAAACGAGGCCCGCCTCGTAGCGGAAAACGGCCCACCCCGATGCTCCGGATCAACCGCCTCACCGACTACGGAACGCTCGCGCTGACGTACCTGGCGTCGCATCCCGACCGGATGCACAGCGCCGCGGACGTCGCGGCAGAACTCGGGCTCGGCGCGCCCACCGTGAGCAAGGTGCTCAAGGCGCTGGGCCGCCACGACCTCGTTCGCAGCAATCGCGGGCTGCGCGGAGGTTATTCGCTCAGCCGCGCGCCCGAGTCGATCAGCGTCGCCGACATCGTCGACGCGCTCGAAGACCAGCCCTTCGGACTCACCGAGTGCAGCGCTTCGGCGGGGCTGTGCGGCTTCGAGCGCAGCTGTCGCATCCGCACGAACTGGCAGCGCATCAACCGCATCGTCCGGCGTACGCTCGAGAGCGTCACGCTCGCCGACATGATGCACGTCGTTCCGCTCGACGAGCCGCCGGAGAAGGCGCCTAAGACGAAGGCCGCCAGGACGACGGCGAGCGCGCGCAAGCGGGCGTCGCGCGCGTCCGGCGCGCAACCCGCGCAACCCCGAGAGGAAACCATCGCATGAGTTCTGCGACCACCCAGATCGACAGCTTTCTCGACCGGGAGTATTCGGCCGGTTTCGTCACGGAGATCGAGACCGACACGATCCCGAAGGGACTGTCGGAACAGACCATCCACCTGATCTCCGAGCGCAAGGGCGAACCGGCGTTCATGCTCGAGTGGCGCCTGAAGGCCTATCGGCGCTGGCTGACGATGCGCGACCCGGACTGGGCCAAGGTGAGCTACCCGCCGGTCGACTTCCAGGACATCGTCTACTACGCGGCTCCGAAGCAGAAGACGGACGGTCCGAAGAGCCTCGACGAAGTCGATCCGGAGTTGCTGCGCACCTTCGAGAAGCTCGGCGTGCCGCTGCACGAGCGCGCGCGGCTGGCGGGTGTCGCCGTCGATGCGGTGTTCGACTCGGTGTCGGTCGCCACCACGTTCCAGAAGCAGCTCGCCGAGCAGGGAATCATCTTCTGCTCGTTCTCCGAGGCGGTGAAGAACCACCCCGAGATCGTCCAGCAGTACCTGGGTTCGGTGGTGCCGCCGAGCGACAACTTCTATGCCGCGCTGAACTCGGCGGTGTTCTCCGACGGTTCGTTCGTCTTCATCCCGAAGGGCGTTCGCTGCCCGATGGAGCTTTCCACCTACTTCCGCATCAACGCGCGCGACAGCGGGCAGTTCGAGCGCACGCTGATCATCGCGGAGGAGGGCGCCACCGTCAGCTATCTGGAGGGCTGCACGGCGCCGATGCGCGACGAGAACCAGTTGCACGCCGCCGTCGTCGAACTGGTGGCGCTCGAGGGTGCGAGCATCAAGTACTCCACGGTGCAGAACTGGTATCCGGGCGACGAGAACGGCGTCGGCGGCATCTACAACTTCGTCACCAAGCGCGGCGATTGCCGCGGCGCCCGCTCGCGCATTTCCTGGACGCAGGTCGAGACCGGTTCGGCGATCACCTGGAAGTATCCGAGCGTGCTGCTGCGCGGCGACGACTCGGTGGGAGAGTTCTATTCGGTGGCGCTGTCGAACCACCGCCAGCAGGCCGACACCGGCACCAAGATGATCCACATGGGGCGCAATACGCGCAGCACGATCATCTCCAAGGGCATCTCGGCCGGCCACGGCAGCAACACTTTCCGCGGCCTGGTGCGCATGTCGCCGAAGGCCGAGGGCGCGCGCAACTACACGCAATGCGATTCGCTGCTGATCGGCGACAAGTGCGCTGCGCACACCTTTCCTACCATCGAGACGCGCAATCCGACGGCGCGCGTCGAGCACGAGGCCACCGCTTCGCGCATCGCCGAAGACCAGCTGTTCTATGCGATGCAGCGCGGCCTGTCGGCGGAAGACGCGGTCTCGATGATCGTCAACGGCTTCTGCAAGGAAGTGTTCAAGGAGCTGCCGATGGAGTTCGCCGTGGAGGCACAGAACCTGATCGGTGTCAGTCTCGAAGGCAGTGTGGGTTGAGGAGAATCGAGAGATGCTCGAAATCAGTCAGTTGAAGGCTTCGGTCGAAGGCAAGCAGATCCTGCGCGGCAGCGACCTGTCGGTGAAGGCGGGCGAAGTGCACGCGATCATGGGGCCGAACGGCTCGGGCAAGAGCACGCTGTCGCAGGTGCTCACCGGGCGCGAGAGCTACACGGTCGACGGCGGCACGGTCACTTACGAGGGCCAGGATCTGCTGCAGATGCCCATCGAAGATCGCGCGCGCTCGGGGATCTTCCTCGCGTTCCAGTATCCGGTCGAGATTCCGGGCGTGTCGAACGCGTACTTCCTGAAGGCGGCGGTGAACGGCGTGCGCCGCCACCGCGGCCTGCCCGAGCTCGACGCGATGGATTTCCTCGCGAAGGTGAAGGCCGAGATGAAGGCCGTCGGGATGAAGGAGGAGTTTCTCTATCGCTCGGTGAACGAGGGCTTCTCGGGCGGCGAGAAGAAGCGCAACGAGGTGTTGCAGATGTCGCTGCTCGAGCCCAAGCTCGCGATCCTCGACGAGACCGACTCCGGACTGGACATCGACGCGCTGCGCATCGTCGCCGACGGCATCAACCGGCTGCGTTCGCCCGAGCGCGCGATGATCGTCATCACGCACTACCAGCGGCTGCTCGAGTACATCGTCCCCGATTTCGTGCACGTGCTGGCCGAAGGCCGCATCGTGCGATCGGGCGGGCGCGAGCTGGCGCTCGAACTCGAGGAGCGCGGCTACGGGTGGATCGAGCGCGAGCCGGCGAAAAACGCGGCGCCCGCGGCGGAGCGTGCGTGATGAGCGCCGCACAGCCCTGGACCGACGCCTTTCGCGAGCGAGCGCCCGCGCTGGCCGGCGCCGCGGTTCCGTGGCTCGCGGAAACCCGCCGGCAGGCGCTCGATCGCTTCGCCGCCGAAGGCTGGCCGAGCGCGCGCACCGACGCGTGGCGTCACACGTCGCTGCTGGCGCTCGAGCACGAGAATTTTTTCGCGCCGGCGCGCGCCGCACAGCAACCGGCGGCAGGGCAGTTGCGCGCCGTCGTCGACGCATTGCGCGAGGGCGACGACGGTCACTGGATGGTGTTCGTCGACGGCAGCCACGTTCCTTCGTTGTCGGCGCCCGGGCGACTGCCCGGTGGCGCCGAAGTCTCGTCGTTGGCGCGCATCCTCGACGAGACGCCTGAGCGCGCCGAGGCGCATTTCGGCGCGGCCGAGGACGGCTACAGTCCCGCGGCGCTCAACACGGCCTTTGCCGCCGACGGCGCCTTCGTGCATCTGCGGCGCGGCGTCGTCGTGGAAGAGCCGATCCATCTCGTGTTCGTCGGCGCCACGGCGCAGTCGGCGATCCACGTTCGCAACCTCGTCGTGGCCGAAGCCGGCGCGCAGGCGACGATCGTCGAGCATCACGTGAAGGTGCACGACGAACCGTTGTTGTCGAACGTCGTCACGCGCGTCGACTGCGCCGACGATGCGCGCATCACGCACCTGAAGCTGCAGCAGGACTCCGAGCGCGCCGTGCATCTGGCGCGCATCGAGGCGCGCCAGTCGCGCGGTTCGATGTTCGCATCGCATTCGCTGTCGTTCGGCGCCCGGTTGGCGCGCAACGACATCGTCACGCGCTTCGACGGCACCGGATGCGAGGCGCTGCTCAACGGGCTGTACCACGTCGACGGCAAGCGCCATGTCGACCACCACACGGTGATCGACCACGCCCAGCCGTACGGCACGAGCCGCGAGTTCTATCGCGGCATCCTCGACGAAGCCGGCCGCGGCGTGTTCGCCGGTCGCATCGTGGTCGCCCCCGGTGCACTGCGCACCGACGCGATCCAGCGCACCGACAACCTGCTGTTGTCGCGTCAGGCCGAGGCCGACGCGCGACCCGAGCTCGAGATCTACGCCGACGACGTCAAGTGCGCTCACGGCGCCACCGTCGGGCGCATCGACGAATCGGCGCTGTTCTACCTGCGCTCGCGCGGCATCGACGAGGAGCGCTCGCGCAACCTGCTCACCTGGGCCTTCGCTGCCGAGTCGCTGGCGCGCATCGGCATCGCGTCGCTGCAGCGGCGCGCGCGCGCGGCGCTGCTGGCCCGCCTTCCCGGCGGGGCGGCACTCGATCGCGCGATGGAGGAACTGGGATGAACGCGGCGGTACGACACATGCGCGCGGTCGGCGAAGCGGCGCCGGCCGGACTTGCGGCGAACAAGGACGATTTCCCGATCCTCTCGCGCCCGGTTCGGGGCAGGCGGCTCGTGTACCTCGACAACGCCGCCACGACGCAGAAGCCCGAAGCCGTGATCGAGGCGGAGGCGCGCTACTACCGCGAGTCGAACGCGAACATCCATCGCGGCGTGCACTGGCTGTCGCAGCATTCCACCGACCTGTACGAGGAGTCGCGAGAGCGGGTGCGCGCGCTGCTCAACGCATCGCGCAGCGAGGAGATCGTCTTCACGCGCGGCACCACCGAGGCGATCAACCTCGTCGCGCACAGCTGGGCGCGCGCGAACCTGAAGGCGGGCGACGAGGTCCTCGTCACCACCATGGAGCATCACTCCAACATCGTGCCGTGGCAGCTCGCCTGCGCGCAGACGGGTGCCGTGCTGCGGGTGGCGCCCATTGGCGACAACGGTGCGCTCGATCTCGACGCTTTCGATGCGTTGCTCGGCCCCCGTACCCGGCTGGTCGCGGTCGCGCACGTGTCGAATGCGCTCGGCACCGTGAACCCGGTGGCGGAACTGGCGCGTCGTGCGCGCGCCGCCGGCGCGGTGGTGCTGGTCGACGGTGCGCAGGCGGTCGCGCACGAAGCGGTGGACGTGCAGGCAATCGGTTGCGACTTCTATGCGTTCTCGGGCCACAAGGTGTACGGACCCACCGGCATCGGCGCGCTGTACGGTCGCTACGAACTGCTGCAGGCGATGCCTCCGTGGCAGGGCGGCGGCGACATGATCCGCACCGTGAGCTTCGAGGGGAGCACCTGGGCCGACGCGCCGCAGCGTTTCGAAGCCGGAACGCCGAACATCGCCGGGGTGGTGGCGCTCGGCGCCGCGATCGACTACCTGCATTCGATCGGCGTCGAGCGTGTCGCCGCGCACGAACACGCGCTGCTCCGCTACGCAACGCCCGCGCTCGAAGCCATTCCGGGATTGCGGATGATCGGCACGGCCCCGGGCAAGGCCGGCATCCTTTCGTTCACCGTGGAGGGCATCCACCCGCACGATCTCGGCACGATCCTCGACACCGAAGGCGTCGCGATCCGTGCCGGCCACCATTGCACGATGCCGCTGATGAAGCGCTTCGGCATTCCCGGAACGGCGCGCGCGTCGCTGGCGCTGTACAACGACGAGTCCGACATCGATGCGCTGGTGGCGGCGATCCGCCGCGCGCAGGATCTGTTCGATGGCAAATGAGCGCAGGCAATTCAACGTAGGCATGAGGCAACGATGAGTTCGCGCGGCGATCTTCGCGAGCTGTACCAGGAAGTGATCTTCGATCACAACCGCAAGCCGCGGAATTTCCATGAAATGCCCGAGGCCAACTACAGCGCCGACGGGCACAATCCGCTGTGCGGCGACCAGCTCACCGTCTATCTGCGCGTGAGCGACGATCGCATCGACGACGTGAGCTTCGTCGGTCACGGATGCGCGATTTCCACCGCTTCGGCGTCGCTGATGACCGAGGCGGTGAAGGGGCGATCCATCGACGAGATCGAGGCGCTGTTTCGCGACGTTCACACGCTTCTCACCGACCAGCAACCGCCCGATCGCGACTTCGGCAAGCTGATCGCGCTGTCGGGCGTGCGCGAATTCCCCGTGCGGGTGAAGTGCGCGACGCTCGCCTGGCACACCTTGCACAATGCGCTCGCCGGGCATGGCGAGCAGGCGAAAACCGAGTGAGGTACGAGTGATGGGCAGCAGACATGGGCAAGCGCAGGAGTTCACGATCGAGCAGTCGTGCCCTGCGGTCGAGGTGCCGTGGGGAACCTCGGTGAACCTGATGGCCGGCAAGCCCGGGCAGGTCACGCAGCGGCTCGGCGGAACGATCACGGTGATGGTCGACGGCAACCTGTATCGCGTGGACGAGCAGTACGCCGACGCGCTCGGTCTCGAGCCGCTGGTCCTGCCCGACGTTGCGGAGCTGTTCGCCGACAAGGCGCCCACGCCGGAACTGATCGAGGCGGCCGCCTGGAAAGTCCTCGGCACCTGCTTCGACCCCGAGATTCCGATGGACATCGTGAATCTGGGGCTTGTCTACAGCTGCGTCTGCAGTAACATCGACCACGGCAGCTTCCGGCTCGACGTGCAGATGACGGTTACGGCGCCCGGTTGCGGAATGGGCACGCTGATGTGCGATGAAGCCCGCGAGAAGCTGCTGAAGATCCCCGGCGTCGACCAGGCGAAGGTCGACCTCGTTTTCGACCCGCCATGGACGCGCTACATGATGAGCGAAGCGGCGCGGCTCGAAATGGGGATGTTCTAGCGGGCCTCACTCGACGGAGGAATCGCGATGCAACGGCAAGCGGCAGCAGGTGGGGCGGCCCGGTCGTTACCGAAGTTCCTGAATCTCGCGCAGATCCGCTTCCCGATCGGTGCAATCGCGTCGATCCTGCACCGCGTCTCCGGCGTGGTGCTCCTCGTCTCGCTGCCGCTGCTGGCGAGCGCGCTCGCCGAGTCGCTGCGCAGCCCGCAGGGTTTCGACGCCGTCGTGCACGCTGCGACGCGCTCGTGGTTCGCGCCGCTGCTGTTCATCGGCGTCTGGGCGCTCGTGCACCACATCTTCGCCGGCGTGCGGCACCTGTTCATGGACGCCGGGGTCGGCTACAAGCTGCCGCAGGCGCGTACCAGCGCCTTAGTCTCGATCGCCGCCGGCATCGTCGCTGCGCTGCTGTGGCTTCTCGCGTGGGTGCTGCGATGAGGGTCTTCTCCGGGCAGCGCGCCTGGCTGCTGCAGCGATTCAGCGCGATCGCGATCCTCATCCTGCTCGTGCTGGGTATCGTCCGGATGGCCGTAACCGACGGCTCGGCCTACGACCGCTGGCACGCGATCGCCACCAGCGCGCACGGCGCCGTGCTGATCCTCGCCTTCTTCATGTCGATGGCGCTGCACGGATGGATCGGCGTGCGCGACGTCGTGCTCGATTACGTGCACGCTCCTGCGCTGCGCCTGCCGCTGCTCGCAGTGATCGCGTTCATTCTCGTCGCGGTACAGATCCGCGTCGCGATGATCCTGCTGGGGCAGCCATGAAGGTGAGCATCTATCGCTTCGATCCCGACGTCGATGAACGCCCGCGCATGCAGCACTACGACGTCGAGCTGCGCCATACCGACCGGATGCTGCTCGACGTGCTGCTGCGGCTGAAGGAGGTCGACGACAGCCTTTCGTTTCGCCGTTCGTGCCGCGAAGGCGTGTGCGGCTCCGACGCGATGAACATCAACGGCCGCAACGGCCTGGCGTGCATCCATCCGGTGGCGGAACTGAAGGAGCCGGTCGTGCTGCGGCCGCTGCCCGGCTTCCCCGTGGTGCGAGACCTCGTCGTCGACATGACGCAGTTCTTCTCGCATTACCACTCGATCCGTCCTTACGTCGTCGACGATCGCCCGATGCCCGAGCGCGAGCGACTGCAATCGCCCGAGGAGCGCGAGCGGCTGAACGGCCTGTACGAGTGCATCCTGTGCGCCTGCTGCAGCTCGTTCTGCCCGTCGTACTGGTGGAATCCCGACAAGTTCATCGGCCCGGCCGGACTGCTGCAGGCGTGGCGCTTCATCACCGACAGCCGCGACACCGCGCGCGGCGAGCGTCTCGCCTTTCTCGACGACGTCTATCGACTGTACCGCTGCCGCACGATCATGAACTGCACCGAGGTGTGCCCGAAAGGGCTCAGCCCGTCGCACGCGATCGAGCAGATTCGCACTGCGCTGGTGAAGGAATCCTCGTAACCGCGCGCCTGATTCCGGCAGGCGTGCATTGCGCGGACCGGCTGCATTCTCGCGTACATTGGAACCCGTCGATCACGGTCTACGGGAGATCTCGATGAAGCCACGCCCGCACCGGGCGGTCCTGCATGCGCACCTGATCGGGCCCGCGCTGGCCGGCGCAATGGTCGCCGCTGCTGCAATCGGGAGCGGCGGCCTGCCAGCGGCGCACGCGGCGGGCGACGAATCGCTCGGCGCGGCGTTGTACGAGAGTCGCTGCACCGGTTGCCACGAGCGCAGCGTGCACACGCGCAGTCCGCGACGCGCCGCCAGCTTCGACCAGATCCGCGCCTACGTCTGGCGCTGGGACCGCTATCTCGGCGGCGCCTGGCAGCATGACGAGATCGACGCGGTAGCGAAGTACCTGAACGAGCGCTACTACCACTTCCCCTGCCCGCAGGACGTCTGCGGCCTGGCGGCGCGCTGACGCATGGCGTCCACGCTGCTCGCGCTGCTCGACGACATCACGAGCGTGCTCGACGACGTCTCGACGATGACGAAGGTGGCCACGAAGAAGACCGCCGGCGTGCTCGGCGACGACCTCGCGCTGAACGCGCAGCAGGTCACGGGCGTGCATGCCGATCGCGAACTGCCCGTCGTCTGGGCGGTGGCCAAGGGGTCGCTGCGCAACAAGGCGATCCTGGTGCCGGCGGCGCTGCTGATCAGCACCTTCGCGCCGTGGGCGATCACGCCGCTGTTGATGATCGGCGGCGCGTACCTCTGCTACGAGGGTTTCGAGAAGATCGCGCACCGGCTCTTCCACCGCAAGCGGCACGAGGCGCGCGGACCGACCGCGCCGGTCGTCGGCGAGCCGATGGCGCCCGCGGACGTGAGGGCGATGGAGAAGACGAAGATCGAAGGCGCGGTACGCACCGATTTCATCCTGTCTGCCGAGATCATCACGATCTCCCTCGGTGCGGTCGCCACCGCCAACTTCGGCGTGAAGGTCGGCGTTCTCGTCACCGTCGCCCTGCTGATGACGGTCGGCGTCTACGGGCTCGTCGCCGGCATCGTCAAGCTCGACGATCTCGGCCTGCACCTGCTCGCGAAACGCGGCGCGAGCCTGTTCGACCGGATGCGCCGCGGGCTCGGCGCGTTCGTCGTGCGCGCGTCTCCGTGGCTGATGAAAACGCTGTCGGTCGTCGGCACCGCAGCGATGTTCCTCGTTGGGGGCGGCATTCTCTCGCACGGGATTCCCGGCTTGGAGTCGTGGCTTCACCGACTGATCGATCCGATCGACGATGCGCCGGTGTTCGGCGACGTGGTCGAGATGGTCGGTCCGATGCTGTTCAACGCGGCGATCGGCGTGGTTGCCGGTGCGGTCGTCCTGGCTGCGTCGCTGGCGGTGCAGCGTGCGATTTCGGCAGTACCCCCCGCCGGCACGCGATGAGCGTCCGCAGCCTCGTCCACCTGTTCGAGCCGCGCTCGGTCGCGGTGATCGGCGCATCGAACAAGCCGCGCCACGTCGGCAACGTGCTGATGCGCAACCTCCTCGAGGGCGGCATCGATGCGCCGGTGATGCCGGTGAATCCGCGCTATCGCTCGGTGGCCGGCGTGCTCACCTATCCCGACGTCGAGAGCCTGCCGCAGGCGCCGGAGCTGGCCGTGATCTGCAGCCCGGCGACGACGATTGCCGCGTCGATCGACGCGCTCGGGCGTCGCGGCACCGGCGTGGCGATCGTCGTGCACGACGACCTGCTCGGGCGACGCGACGCCAGCGGCGCGTGGGTGCGCGACGCGATGCTCGCGGCCGCGCGACGACATTCGATGCGCGTGCTCGGCGCGGGCAGCCTCGGCGTGCTCGTGCCACGCGTCGGCCTGAATGCGAGCCTGAGCCATGTGTCGGCGTTGCCGGGCAAGCTCGCCTTCGTTTCGCAGTCGGGCGCAATGTGCACGGCCGTGCTCGATTGGGCGCGTGCGAAGGGGATCGGTTTCTCGCATTTCGTCGCACTGGGCGATTGCGACGACGTCGACTTCGGCGACGTCCTCGATTACCTCGCCAGCGACCCGGACACCGACGCGATTCTGTTGTACATCGAGCGCATCCGCGAGCGGCGCAACTTCATGGCGGCGGCGCGCGCGGCGGCGCGCAACAAGCCGGTGCTCGCGGTGAAGGCGGGGCGTGTCGCGCGCGATGATGCCGATCTCGAGTCGCCGGCAACGCTTTCGGGGGCGCTGGCGCGTCCCGACGACGTGTTCGATGCGGCGCTGCGTCGGGCCGGCATCCTGCGCGTCTACGACATCGACGAACTGTTTGCAGCGGTCGAGACGCTCAGCCGGGCGAAGGCGTTTCGCGGCGAAAGGCTGGCGATCATCCACAACGGCGGTGGCGCGGGCCTGATGGCGCTCGACGAGTTGCTGCTGGGCGGCGGCGCCTGCGCGCGGCTGGGCGACGAAACGACGCGACGCCTGGCCGAACTGCTGCCGGCCGCCTCGACCCCGGGCAATCCGGTGGACGTCGGCGTCAATGCGCCGGGTCGGCGTTATGCCGACTGCCTGAAGGCGGTGCTTGCCGACCCGCAGGTCAACGCGGCGCTCGTCATGCACGCGCCGACCGCAACCACGCGAGGCGAGGAGGCCGCGCAGGCGGTCATCGGCGTCGCCCGCGAGTTGCGCGCGGCGCGCATCCTCACCTGCTGGGTGGGCGCCGACGCGGCGACGGCGCCGCGGCGCCTGTTCGCCGAGGCGGGGCTGCCCACCTACGAGACGCCGTCGAGCGCGGTGAAGGCTTTCCTGCACGTGGTGAATTTCCACCGCAACCAGGAAATGCTGATGCAGACGCCGCCGTCGCTGCCCAGCGAATTCCGTCCCGACGTCGCCGCCGCGCGCGCCGTCGTCGAGCGCGCGCTCGCGTCGGGCAACGTGCTGCTGTCCGAACCCGATGCCAAGGCGGTGCTCGCCGCCTACGGCATTCCGGTCGTGCCGACGCGCATCGCCGAGTCGCTGGAGCACGCCGCGCAGGTGGCCGACACCGTCGGTTATCCGCTCGCCCTCACGGTGCTGTCGCCGGACATCGCTCGCAAATGGGACGTCGGCGGCGTCGCGCTGAACCTGGAGAGCGCCGACGCGGTGCGCACCGCGGCGCTCGGCATGACCCGGCGCGTTTCCGAGCGCATGCCAAACGCGCGAATCACCGGCTTTACGCTGCAACCGATGGTGCCGCGGCGCAACGCGCGCCAACTGATCGTCGGCGTCACCACCGATCCGCTGTTCGGCCCGGTGATCCTGTTCGGCGAGGGCGGGCGGGCGGTGGAGGTGATCCGCGATCACGCGATCGGGCTGCCGCCGCTGAACCTGCCTCTCGCGCGCGAACTCATCGCGCGCACGCGCATCGACAAGCTGCTCAGCGCCTATCGCGACCGGCCGGCGGCCGACGTCGATGCGATCTGCCTGACTCTCGTGCAAGTCTCGCAGCTGGTCGTCGATCTTCCCGAGATCGTCGAGATCGACATCAACCCGCTGTTCGCCGGCAACGAGGGGGTCGTCTGCGTCGACGCGCACATGCGGGTCGACGCCGCCGCGCGCCGGCCGGGTCGCCTGGCGATCCGTCCGTATCCGAAGACCCTCGAAGAGAAGGCGCGCCTGCGCAGCGGCCGCGAGATCCTCCTGCGCCCGATCCGGCCGGAGGACGAGCCGGCGCACCAGACGCTGCTCACGCACATGACGCCGGAGGACCTGCGCTTTCGCTTCTTCGACTCGGTGCGCCAGCTCGGGCACTCGCAGATGGCGCGGCTCACGCAGATCGATTACGACCGCGAGATGGCGTTCATCGCCGCCGCGCAGGGCGAGGGCGGCGAAACCGAGACGCTCGGCGTCGTGCGCACGGTCACCGATCCGGACAACGTCGCCGCCGAGTTCGCGGTGCTCGTGCGCTCCGACCTGCAGGGGCAGGGCCTGGGCCGGCTGCTGATGTCGAAGATCATCGACTACTGCCGCCGGCAGGGCACGCGCGAGATCGTCGGCGAGATTCTCGGCGAGAACGAAGACATGCTGCGCCTGGCGAGTCGGCTCGGATTCGCGCTCGAACCGGACCGCGAGACGGGGACGATCCGCGCGCGCCTCGCGTTGACCTGATCCCGAGCGGCTCATGCGTACGCTCTTGCGTCCGCTTCGGGCTGCGGCGAGAATCGGGCGACCATGGCGACGGCTCCGCTCACGGTGTCTCTCGAGATCAGCGCGATCGAAGTGCTCGAGAGCATCTCGGACGGCTTCCTAGCCTGCGATTCCGACTTCCGTTTCCTCTATGTGAACGCGTCGGCCGAGCGACAGCTGGCGCGGTCGCGCGACGTGCTGGTCGGGCGGAACGTCTACGAGGTGTACCCGGAGCTCGCCGCTGCCGCCGGCATCGATGCGGCGGCGCTGCGGGAGGCGGCCCGCACCGGCGAGCCGATCGATTTCGAGTACTACAGCCCGACCGCCGGGCGCTGGTATCGCGCCTGCGTGCATTCGCGCGGCTGGGGCTGGGCGCTGTACTTCCACGACATCACCCGGCAGCATCTCACGCGCAAGGCGCTCGATCAGAGCGAGCGGCAATACCACACGCTGATCGATTCGATCGACCAGGGCTACTGCGTGATCGAGATGTTGTTCGACGAGCGCGAGGCACCGGTCGATTTCCGCTACCTCGAGGTCAACGAAGCCTTCTCGGCGCAGACCGGCCTCGTCGATGCCATAGGTCGAAAGGCGCGCGAGCTCACCCCGCAGATCGACCCGTACTGGCTCGAAAGCTACGGTCGCGTGGCGCGTACCGGCGAACCGGCGAGCCTCGAGCACTTCTCGATACCGCTTGGGCGCTGGTTCGACGTCTATGCGTTCCGTATCGATCGTGCGCCGTCGAACCGCGTCGCGCTGCTGTTCCGGGATATCACCGCGCGCCGGCGCACCGACGACGCGCTGCGCGAGAGCGAGGAGCGCTTCCGCGTGCTCGTCGAGGGGATGGCGCAGGCGGTATGGGAATCCGATCCGGCGGGCAACATGCAGTCGTACTCGTCGTCGTGGCACGCGCTTACCGGGCAGATGTCTGCGCAATGGCGCGACGAAGGCTGGTTCGACGCGGTGCATCCTGACGACCGCGAAACGACGCGACGGAAATGGTTCGACGGAATCGCGCGGCATCTGCCCTTCGAACTCGAGTACCGCATCGTCGCCGCCGACGGCAGCGTGCGATGGAGCAACGATCACGCGGCGCCGCTGCTCGCCTCGGACGGCACCGTGCGCAAGTGGGTGGGGATGAACATCGACATCACCGAGCGGCGTAGCGCCGAGGAGGCGTTGCGCGAAGCCGATCGTCGCAAGGACGAATTCCTGGCGATCCTCGCGCACGAATTGCGCAACCCGTTGGCGCCGTTGCGCACCGGCATCGAGATCATGCGCATGGGGCGCATCGATCCGGAGCGCGGCGAGCGCGTGCGCGCGATGATGGGCCGGCAGGTGGACCACATGGTGGCCCTGGTCGACGACCTGATGGACGTCAGCCGGATCAGCAGCGGGCGCATCGTGCTCGACCGGCATCCGGTGGAGCTTGCCACCGTGATCCGCAGCGCGCTGGAAGCGTCCGACCCGATCATCCGCAACAAGCGCCACGAGGTCAGCCTCACGCTACCGGCCGAGGCGGTATGGGTGGACGGCGATCTGCATCGGCTCACGCAGGCGATCGCCAACCTGTTGACGAACGCCGCCAAGTACATGGAACCCAACGGCCATATCTTCGTCACGCTCGCACGCGACGCGGGCGAGGCGATCGTCTGCGTCAAGGACACCGGCATGGGCATCCCGCCGACGATGCTCGAGAAGGTCTTCGACCTGTTCGCACAGGTGGACAGCGCGATCGACCGTCGCCAGGGCGGGCTGGGCATCGGATTGACGATCGTGCGCCAGCTCGTCGAGTTGCACGGCGGGCGCGTCGAAGCGCGCAGCGAAGGAGCGGGCCGCGGCAGCGAATTCGTCGTGCACCTGCCGTTGTCGACGACGCCGGACGATGAGCTGCAGGCGCCGCACGTGGCCGACGCCGGCGTTCGCGCACGGCGCATCCTGGTCGTGGACGACAACAAAGACGCCGCGCAGGCCATGGCGACGATGCTCGGGCTGCTCGGGCACGAAGTCGACGTCGCCTTCGACGGGGAGCAGGCGCTGCGCAGGGCCGAGCGCAGTCGCCCCGAAGTGATCCTGATGGATCTCGGCATGCCGAACATGAACGGATACGTCGCCGCCCGACGCATCCGGCAGAGCGAATGGGGGCGCGCGTTGTTGCTGATCGCCGTAACCGGCTGGGGCCAGCAGGCCGATCGCCAGGCGTCCGAGCAGGCCGGCTTCGACCACCACCTGGTCAAGCCGGTGGAGCTCGACGCCGTTCAGTCGCTGGTTGCGCAACTGGATTTGCGCTGAGGTCGCCGTCCCTGCAGTCGGCACTACCCCTATTCGCGGTGGTTGCCCGGCGCGTTAAGCTCCCGGATCCCAACCAGGGGGCATTGCAATGATCCAGACGCGTCGAATCGTCATCGCCGCTGTCGTCGCCACGGCCGCTTCGCTTGCCGCAGCCGGCGCTTTCGCGCAGTCCAAGCCGATCCGCATCGGCGTGATGAACGACCAGTCGAGCGTCTACGCCGACTTCCAGGGGCCCGGTTCGGTGCTCGCGGCGAAGATGGCGGTCGAAGACTACGGCGGCAAGGCGGCCGGGCGCGCGGTCGAGGTCGTCTCGGCCGACCACCAGAACAAGCCCGACGTCGGCAGCGCGATCGCGCGTCGCTGGATCGACGAGGACGGCGTGAACATGATCGCCGACCTGCCGAACTCGGCGGTTGCCTTCGCCGTCAGCGACGTCGTGCGCGATCGGAACAAGGTGATGGTCGGCTCGGGTGCCGGGTCGGCGGAGCTTACCGGCTCGAAGTGCTCGCCGAACACCGTGCACTGGACCTACGACACGTGGTCGTACGGTCATTCGCTCGCCAGGGCCGTAATGCAGCGCGGCGGCAAGAGCTGGTTCTTCGTTACCGCCGACTACGCCTTCGGCCACGATCTCGAGAAGCAGGCCTCCGAAGAGGTGAAGAGCGGCGGAGGACTAGTGCTCGGCGCCGTGCGGGCGCCGATCGGCACGATGGATTATTCGTCGTTCCTGATCAGCGCGCAGTCGTCGGGCGCCGGCGTCGTCGCGCTGGCGGTGGCCGGTGGCGACACGACGACGTCGATGAAGCAGGCCGCCGAGTTCGGGCTCCCCGCGAAGCAGACGATCGCGCCGCTGATCTTCGGCATCAACAACGTTCCCGCGCTCGGCCTGGCGGCGGCGAAGGGCGCGCTGCTGGTGAACCCGTTCTACTGGGACATGAACGACGGCACGCGCAAGTGGTCGCGCGAGTTTCGCAAGCGCGCGCACAACCACGCGATGCCCAACGACATGCAGGCGGGGGTCTATGCGGGGGTGCTGCATTACCTGAAGGCGGTCGACAAGGTCGGCAACGCCGAGGACGGCAAGGCGATCGTCGCCGCGATGAAGGCGATGCCCACGGACGATCCGCTGTTCGGCCGGGGTCGCATCCGCGAGGACGGGCGCAAGCTGCATCCAATGTATCTTCTGCAGGTGAAGTCGCCCGAGGAATCGAAGGAGGAATGGGACTACTTCAAGACGCTCGCTTCGGTGCCGGCCGACCAGGCCTTCCGGCCGATGAGCGAAGGGAAGTGCCCGCTGGTTGCCAACAAGTGAGGCCGCAGGCCTCGAATACCGGAACGAGGAGGAGACACCCATGAAACCCGATCGCCTGATCGGCTGCGCCGCCGCGCTCGCAGCGGCCGCCGCGCTCGCCGCCACGACTCCTGCACTGCATGCGCAGGAGCAGACCTTCGACCTGAAGATCTCGCACTGGGTGCCGCCGTCGCATCCACTGCAGAAGGCGCTCGAGGAGTGGGGCGCGTCGGTGGAGAAGGCGTCGAACGGGACGATCCGTTCGAAGGTCTACCCGTCGCAGCAGCTGGGCAAGGCCTTCGATCACTACGACATGGCGCGCGACGGCATCGCCGACATGACCTACGTGAATCCAGGCTACCAGCCGGGTCGATTCCCGATCATCGGCGCCGGCGAGCTGCCCTTCCTGCTGTCGAACGCCAAGGGCGGCACGCAGGCGATCGACGAGTGGTATCGCAAGTACGCCGAGCGCGAGATGAAGGACGTGAAGTTCTGCTTCGCGTTCGTGCACGATCCGGGCAGCTTCCATTCGCGCACGAAGAAGATCATGGCGCCCGAGGACGTCTCCGGAATGAAGATCCGCCCGGCGCATGCCACGATGGCCACCTTCGTGACGATGCTCGGCGGCACCAACGTGCAGGCGTCGGCTCCCGAGGTGCGCGACGTCATCGAGAAGGGCGTCGCCGACGCGGTCACCTTCCCGTGGGGCTCGGTGATCCTGTTCGGCATCGACAAGGTCACCAAGTACCACATGAACGCGCCGTTGTATGCGACCACCTTCGCGATGGTGTTCAACAAGTCGAAGTACAACCGGATGTCGGCCACCCAGAAGAAAGTGATCGACGATCACTGCACCAACGAATGGGCGGTGCGTGTGGCTTCGCCGTGGGCCGACTTCGAGCACGGCGGCATTGCCAAGCTCGCCGCGGAGGAGGGACATGAGGTCTACAAGATCTCGCCCGAGCAGACGGCGGCGTGGAAGAAGGCCGCCCAGCCGCTGCACAAGACCTGGGCCGACAACGTGCGCAAGGTCGGCGTCGATCCCGATGCGGCGATGAAGGAGTTCGAGACGCTGCTCGAGAAGTACGGCGCGGCGGCGAAGTGACGCGAGGCGGGAGCGCGCCGCCGGAGGGCGGCGCAGCGCCGCCGCCGGCGCAGGTTGCCGTCGCCCATCCGGCGCTCGATCGCTTCATCGGCGCGATCGAGGTCACGGCGGCGTGGTTCCTCGCCGTCGTCACGGCGCTGACCTTCGTGTCGGTGATCCTGCGCTATTTCTTCGCCTGGCAGATTCCCGACACCTACGACTTCAGCCGGCTGCTGCTGGCCACGCTGATCTTCTGGGGCATGGCGGGCACCGGCTATCGCGGCGAGCACATCACGGTCGACCTGATCTGGGGAGCGCTGGGCCCGCGCTGGCAGCGTGGGCTCGACGTCTTCGCTACCGCGCTGACGCTGTTCGCGATGACGGCCTTCATGATCATGATGGGCAGCAAGGTGCTCGATACGCGCGCCGAGAACGTGCTCACCTTCGACCTGCGCCAGCCGGTCTGGATCTATTACGCACTCGCGTGGATCGGCCTCGTTGCCGCCGTGTTGCTGCTGGCCATTCGGCTGTATCGACTGGTGCTGCATCCGCTCGCGCTCGAGGCCGGGTCGCGCGCTTCCGTCTCTACCGAATGATCCGATGAACGAGCACGCGGTTGCGGTCACTGGTTTCGTCGTCCTCTTCGTGCTGATGCTGCTTCGCGTGCCGGTCGGCATCGCAATGGGACTGGTGGGCATCGTCGGCTTCGGCTACCTGAACCAGGACTGGGCCTCGGCGATGAGCCTGCTCGCGCAGTCGCCGATCCGCACCGTGGCCGACGTGCAGTTCGCGGTGATTCCGCTGTTCCTGCTGATGGGCGCCTTCGCTTCGGCCTCGGGCATGAGCCGCGAACTGTTTCGCGCATCGAACGCATTCGTCGGGCACTTCAAGGGAGGGCTGGGCATCGCGACGATCGCTGCCTGCGGCGGTTTCGCGGCGATCTGCGGCTCGTCGGTCGCCACCGCCGCCACCTTCTCGTCGGTGGCGTATCCGGAGATGCGCCGCTACGGCTACCCCCAGAGCTTCTCCACCGGCGTCATCGCCGCCGGGGGCTCGCTGGGGATCATGATCCCGCCATCGACCGTGCTTGCGGTGTACGGCCTGATCACCGAGCAGGATATCGGCAAGCTGTTCATCGCCGGCATCCTGCCCGGCATCCTCGCCGTCTCGATGTACATCTTCACGATCAACGTGATCGGCATGGTGCGGCCCGGCTTCCTGCCCTCGGGCGAGCGGCACACGATGAGGCAGCGGCTCGCGTCGCTGCGCGACATCTGGGCGGTCGCGCTGCTGTTCCTGTTCATCATCGGCGGGCTGTACGGCGGGCTCTTCACCGCCACCGAGGCCGGTGGCATGGGTGCGGCCGGGGCGTTCATCATCGGCGTGCTGCGCCGCAAGCTCTCGCGCAGCCAGTTCATGCAGTGCCTGATCGAGTCGCTGCGAACGACGGCCGCGGTGTTCACGATCCTCATCGGCGCGCTGCTTTTCGGCTACTTCCTCACCATCACGCAGACGCCGCAGGCGCTCACCTCGTGGCTTACCGGGCTGGGCCTGGGCCGCTACGAGGTGCTCGCGCTGATCCTGCTGATGTACCTGCTGCTCGGCTGCATCATGGATGCGATGGCGATGATCATCCTCACCGTGCCGATCGTCTTTCCGCTGATCATGCAGCTGGGCTTCGACCCGATCTGGTTCGGCGTCATCGTCGTCGTCACCGTCGAGCTCGGCTTGATCCATCCGCCGGTGGGGATGAACGTGTTCGTCATCAAGAGCGTCGTGCGCGACGTGAAGCTGTCGACGATCTTCCTCGGTGTGGCGCCGTTCGTCGTCACCGACATCGTGCGGCTCGCGGTGCTCGTCGCGTTCCCGGTGATCGCGACCTTCCTGCCCGCCCACATGTGAAGGCGTTGCTGCTGGCGCTCGTCGTCGTGCTCCCGCTCGCCGGCTGTGCGCGGTTCCCGACGCCCGAAGGCCGGACGATCTCGTCGGTGCAACGCGATACCGCCGACACGCGGCTCGGCCGCGCAGTGCAGCCGCGCGTGGCCGCGCACCCGCGCGAGTCGGGCGTGTTCGAGCTGCGCAACGGGCGCGATGCCTTCGCGGCGCGCGCGCTGCTCGCCGCGGCTGCGCAGCGCACGCTCGACGTGCAGTACTACATCTGGCACGACGACCTGTCCGGCACGCTGCTCTTCGACGCGCTGCTGCACGCCGCCGAGCGCGGCGTTCGCGTGCGGCTGCTGCTCGACGACAACAACACTGCCGGGCTCGATCCGCTGCTCGTCGCACTCGATGCGCACGCGAACATCGAGGTACGGTTGTTCAACCCGTTTCCGAGCCGGCGCTGGCGCTGGCTCGGCTACCTCACCGACTTCGAGCGCCTGAACCGGCGCATGCACAACAAGTCGTTCACCGCGGACAATCAGGTAACGATCGTCGGCGGGCGCAACGTCGGCGACGAGTATTTCGGCGCCGGGCAGGAGCTGCTGTTCCTCGACCTCGACCTGATGGCGATCGGGCCCGTCGTCGACGAGGTGTCGATCGACTTCGATCGCTATTGGGCGAGCGCCTCGGCATGGCCGGTCGATCGCATCGTCGGCGACGTCGACGCGCCCGACGAGGTCGACCTGGCGGAGAGCGCCGCACGCGCCGAACTCGACCCTGCGGCAGCCGAATACCTTCGCGCCGTCGCGCAGCAGGCTTTCGTGCGCGAGCTGCTCGACGGCACGCTCGAGCTGGAATGGGCGCCGGCGCATCTCGTCAGCGACGACCCGGCAAAGGGGCTCGGCCTGGCCGAGGAAGATGCGATGCTGCCGAGCCGGTTGTCGGATCTGCTCGGCAATCCGCAGGCCGAACTCGAGCTCGTCTCGCCGTATTTCGTGCCGGCGAAGGTCGGCACCGAGGCGCTGACGCGGATGGCCGCCGAAGGGGTGCGCGTGCGGGTTCTGACCAACTCGCTGGAAGCCACCGACGTCGTTGTCGTGCACGCCGGTTATGCCAGGCGGCGCAAGGCGCTGCGCGAGGCCGGCGTCGAGCTGTTCGAGATGAAGGGCGGCGTCGCGCCCGACCCCGTGCGCGACCGCGGCTTCGCCGGCAGCTCGTCGTCGAGCCTGCACGCGAAGACCTTCGCCGTGGATCGCGCGCGCATCTTTGTCGGCTCGTTTAATTTCGACCCCCGCTCGGCGAGGCTGAACACCGAAATGGGTGTCGTCGTCGACAGCCCGGTGCTCGCCGATCGGATCGCCGATGTCTTCGATCGGCAGGTTCCGCGGCTCGCCTACGAGGTGCGACTCGACGACCAGCGCGAGTTGCGGTGGATCGAGCCGGTCGACGACCGCCGGATCGTGCACACCGACGAACCGTACGCGAGTCTCGCTCGGCGCGTGGGCGCCTGGCTGGTGTCGCTGCTGCCGGTCGAATGGCTGCTGTGAGCTGCGTGGGGGGCGCGGCTCAGGCGTAGTGCAGCCGCCGGAAGTAGTCGCCGTGGCGCCGGTATTCGCCGTCGACCGCCGACCAGTAGCGCTGCGCGCCGCGGCTCTCCAGGTACCGGCGGCGCCTCTCCAGCCGCCCGCGACCGGCGACGCTCTTGAGCACGACGTAGCGCACCCTGGCATCGGGCCCGAGCAGGATCGTGCAGCCTCCGTGATACGAGAACGCCGGGCCGTCGGGACCTGCGCGCACGTGTCGCAACTGCGTGACCTCGGTGACGAGGTCGAAGGCGATCTGCCCGTCGGGGCCGATGCGGCGCGCCGTGCGGATCGACTCGACGCACGGCGGATCGACGCGATCGCCCGCCAGGCGCGGATCGCCGGACGCAACGAGGCCGAACTCGCCGAGATGCGCGGCCTGCGTGACGAATCGCCCGAGCGCTTCGGCCTGGCGGCGCCGCTCGCGGACATCGGCGACGCTGGCCGGATCGCAGCGGAAGCGCCGCTCGTCGAAGCCGAGCGCCGACACCGGCGGCAGGTCGATACGCGGCGGATGCCACAACAGCGCGTCCTCCGAGAGGCTCGGCACGAATTCAGGATAGATCCGGCGGCGCCGGAACGCGTCGACGAGCGCGCCGCGGTAGTCCCACGGATCGTCGGGCACGAGGTCGTAGTCGGCGGTGACCAGCGCGCGCAGATAGTCGCCGAAGGTGAGGCCTACGGGAGGGCAGTAGTCGATCGCGCGGATGCAGATGGCGAGGAACTGGCCGGCGAGCTTGCTCGCCGCCTCGGCGAGCACCTGTTGCAGGTCGTGCGCGAGCTCGCCGGGCGAGAGCACGCCGCTGCCGTCGGTGGCCAGCCGCAGGTAGCGCTCGGTCTTGCGGCGATAGATCGTCACGAAAGCCTCGAACACGGCGCTCATCAACACCGCGCCGAGTCGGTGCGCCTCGAGGCCGTCGCTGTAGAGCGTCGGATGCTCGGGGTCGTCGTCGACGGCACTGCGCATCGGCCCGTCGCGTTCGGTCGTGTGGCCGAACTGCTGCGCGAGGCCGTTCAGCAGCGAGCGATGCGTGAGCTCGCCTCGACAGCGCCGGATCGCCTGTGCCACCACCTCTCGATAGCTGAAGTGCTGGAAGAGAGCGACAAGATCGGCGAAGGCTTCATGGAAGGCGACGACGTCTGCGCCGCTGGGCTCGGCGAGTTTCGGGCGCAGGCCGTCGAGCAGCGCGTGCGTCACCTCGTGCGCGACGATGTCGTGCGACAGGCAGGTGAAGACGACGCCGCGCGGCAGCGTCCGGTCGGTGGGGTCTTCGGGCGCCGTGTAGTAGCCGAAGCAGAGCGCGCCCTGTGTGCCGCGGTTGTCGTACCAGGCATTGGGCTCGTCGCCTCCGTGCGGCTGCAGCAGCAGTCTCGCCGGTTCCGACGACGCCGGGTCTCCGAATCCCCACTCGGGATTGCGTCCGAGTGCCTTGCGGAACGCCGCGTACACGTTGCAGCACACCGCGTAGACCATCTGCTGGTGGAAACGCGGGTCCGACGGCGACGGCGCATAGCCGTCGGCGATCAGCACGCCCGGTTCGTCCAGATCCGCGCAGCGGTATGCCGCGCCAAGCGCGAGGTCGCGATTGTCGACGACGAAGAGCTTGCCGGTCGGACCCGGCTGCAGCGGCTCCCAGGGCACATCGATCGTCGCGATCGCACCTTCGAATCTCGACGCCGCGGGATCGATGGCGTAGATGCGCAAGGGGCGATACAGCGGCTCACGCCTGCGGCGCTGGTGCGGCGCTACCGGAACCCGGTCGATCGCCGGCGAGATCGAGTACGGGGTCGCTTCGACCGAAAGCGGCACGGTGGACGGTGGTGAGGCGCACGTGCGCGCCGTCGTTCCGTCTCGACTCTGGGCAGCGGCGGCGACCGCCTCGGTCGTCGCCGCGGCGCTCACCGTAGTAGGGTCTGCGGCCATGCCCCGGTACCGCTCAGCGTGTCGACAACTGCGTGACGAGCGTCTGCAGCGCAGCGAGCGTCGACTGCAGCAGCAGCGCGTCGTCGGAAGAGCCGTTCGGCTTCGGTCGCTGCTCCGGCGCTGCCGCGGGCGGGAGCATTTTTTCGATCGCGCCGATGGGCTGAGCCGCTGACGCGCCCGACCGCAGCGGCTGCAGCAAGTGCAACGCGAGTGCTTCGTCGGTGCAATCGAGCATCGGGTGCTGGCGCGGGCTGGCGCCGAAAGCCTCGGTCACGCGGCGCGCGAACTGCTCGTTCGTCGTCGCGCCGATCCCTTCGGCGAGCACGCGGGTCGCACGCAGCGTGAACTCGCCGTGCCCGTCGCTCTCCCAGGCGACTTCGCTGTCCAGGCACGCCGCGAACTTGACGTCGCGCATCCGGCTGCGTCCTCCGGTTCCGCCCGGGGAGGCCGAGAGCATCGCGAAGCGCGATTGCTGGCGGAAGCGCCGATGCGCGTCGATCAGCTCGACGCTCGGGACGACGAAGCGCTTGCGCTCGTCCGCTGCCGCAGCGCGGCGGCGAGTGTCGGGCGCTCCGACGGCGAAGCGGGTGTTGGTGCCGGAGTGACAGCAGTCCATGAAGAAGGTCAGGTTCACGCCGTCGGGCAGCTTGCGCAGGACGCCGGCGATGTCGTCGTCGATGTACAGCGCACCCGAGGCGAAGTCCACTGGGCAGATCGCCTCGTCCTCGCGGTCGTCCTCGTCGGCATCGAGATCGGGCAGATGCGTGCCGTGTCCCGAGTACTGGAAGACGAGGACGTCGCCGGCACGGCTGTTCGTCACGAGCTTCTCGAACTCGCGGTCGATCGCTTCGCGCGTGGCATCGCCGTCGGTGAGCATCGTCGTCTCGAAGCCGAGCGTCGACAGCGCTTCGAACCACATCCGTGCATCGGCCACGCAGCCGGCGAGCCGATGCTTCGGATCGGGATAACGATCGACGCCGATGCACAGCGCGGTGCGCCGCTCCTTGCGCCCGGCCACCGCGGGGATCCCGAGCGACGTCGGCGTCGGCATCGCGCCGCCAGGCGCAATCGCCACGATCGGCGTCGTCGGTGGTTCGGGCGATGCGACTGCTGGCTGGACAGCGCCCGGTGCATGCGCCAGTGGCGATGTGGGCGGCGTTACCTGCGAAGGCAGGGCCGATTCGGCGGGCGCAGACCAGGTCGACGTCGCCATCGACGGCCACTCGTACAGCGCGCTGGCCGGCCAGTCGATCTCCTCGGACCAGGGGCGCGGTTCACGCGCGGTGCGCACGACGCTCGCGTAGTCCACGATCGCGTCCGCATCGGCGCGGCCGAGCACGCGTCGCGCGAGGCTGTTCATCGTCGGCGCGTCGTCGTCGAAGGCAGCGTGTGCGCGCGCGGTGCTCGCCGATGCCCCCGTGTCGGCGGCGCTCACCGACCAGACGACGTCGGCAAGCGCCGAAGGCGCCTCGCCCAGCCCGAACAGGCGCTTCATCTGCGGGTCGGCGCGCAGGCTTTCCTCCAGGCCGAGAATCGGCGTGCCGCGCTCGCTCTCGAGTGCATTCGACACGAGATAGAGCATGGACTTGTGATAGACCTGCGCGCAGTCGTCCGCGCGCTCGTAGTCGCGCTGCATCGTGAACATCGTTACGCGACGCACTGCGCCGTCGTCGCCGATCCGGGCCGCGAGGCGATCGCGGAAAGTGTCGATGCGCACCGCCGGCGCCAGGAACTGCGCCGAGGCGAAGGTCGGCACGCCGAGTTCGTGCGCGCAGGCGAGGAAATGCGCGTGGAAGATCGTGCCGGCGCTGTGCCCGGCTGCGTGCAACTCGACCTCGCCCGGATGCGCATCGCAGAACGCCTTCAGCTTCGCGGCGACGTAGTGCGCTCCGCCGCCCACCGGGTCGCCGCCGCTCGGTGCGTCGACCGCGTGCTCGGCGCTCGCCTTCATTCCTGCCCAGATTCGTGCACCCTGCAGCGCACGTGCGCCGACTTCGATCAGCGGGTCGAGCGTGTGATCCCAGAAGTCGCGCGGAATCCCGCGCATCGTTCCCTGTTGCGCACGCGTGAGCAACTGCCAGATCGTCTCGAGGAGGCCGGTCTCCCAGACGAAGTGGATCGGGTAGACGTCGTTGCGCTTCCACCATTCGACGTGACGCGCCGCGATCTGCAGGCCGCTCGACTCGGAGACGAGCCCGCCGTGCGCGTAGAACAGCAGCCGCAGCCTGCGTCCCTGCGCCGTCGCCGCTTGCAGTGCGCGCGGCAGCGACTGCTCGAAGATCGCATCGACGTCCGCAGGGGTGGTCGACAGCTCGCCGCGCTGAGAAAGCCGTCCAAGGCGCAGGTTGACGAGATGCGGGCGCAGCGACGCGAGCAGTGCCGCGTCGATCGGCGTGCCGCGCGAACGTTCAGCCGGCTCGCGTCCCTGGCCTGTGGGCGCAGGCGGTTCGCCGGGGAGGCGATATCCGTGCGCCGTAGCGCCCTCGTCGTCCGACAACTCGGCGTCGCCTGGCTCGGCCGGCGCGAGCGGCGAGCGGCTCAGCGCCTCGATGGCGTCGCGCACGACCAGATCCGATTCGTCGGGGAACGGTCCGCGCGATTCCTGCGCGCGCTTCGGCGCGCGCCCGCGCGTTGCCGACAGGTGCTCGACCTCGGCGAGGATCTGCGCGAAGTCGAGCGAGGTGCCCGGGCAGCTCTTCGTCGACATCGCATTGTGAAAGACCAGCGAATCCGCGGGCAGTCCGAACTTCGCCTGCACCTGCGCGACGACCTCGAGCGCCGTCTCGCGCTGCGCGCCGTCGAAGGGGTCGCAGCCGCGGTCGAAGTTGCCGATCATCTCGAACATGAACGGCCCGAACTGCGCGTTGCCGTTGTGCCCCGAGGCGCTCACCGGCGGCAGGTTCCAGTTGCGGCCCAGCCAGACCCAGCCCTCGGGATCGATCGTCAGGTGCTGCGCGATGTCCCGCCAGCCCTTCTCCTGCGTGTGGAAACGCCACATCGCGACGATCGTCTCGTGGCCGCGGAAGTCGGTTCGTTGCGGCCGCCACGTATGGTGCATGTGCACCGCGTTGATGCGCCGCGTGAAGGGGAAACGGCCGAGCAGGTCGGAGAACTGCTGGAGCGACAGGCGCTTGAACACGGGCGTCGACATGATCGTCTCCTCTTTCACACTGCCGGTTGCACGGCAGGAGCCGGGGCCGGGACCGGCTGCGGCGCCGCCTTCTGGCGGTACAGGTGCGGAACGAACCAGCCGATCGTCGCGCCGATCAGCAGCGAGGTTGCGGCCATCGTCGGAATGCGGCCGGCCAGGCGCGTCGGCGCCGCGCCGACCGCGATCAGCAGCTCGACGATCATCCACTGCAGCAGCCCGAACGCCAGCGCGAGCCCTGCGGCCTCGGCCGCGCGCAGCCATTTCGGCGCCTTCGACGGGTCGTCGGCGTAGTCGTCGGCGGCCCATGCGATCGCCACCGTCGCGAAGAACACCATCAGCAGCCACGGCCATCGCTCGACCGTCACCGTGAAGACTTCGCGGAAGCGGCCGGGTGAGCCGAGCGCGTCGAACAGGTTCCCCGGGTACTCGAACACGTAGCGGAACAGCAGCGAGACGACGAAAGCCGCGGCCGCGGCGAGCGCGCCCGAGGCGCAATAGCCGGCGACCGGTCGAAAGCCGACGCGGCGGATGTCGGCGAACGGCCAGACCGCCTTCGGGTAGATCGCCAGCATGATCGCGATCGCGTAGATCATCGGGACCATGACGAGCACGCGCAGGTTCGGCGCGAGCGGCACCGGCGAGACGAAGCGGCGCGCGACGAGCGTGATCAGCAGCATCCCGAAGAAGATCAGGCCGGCGACGAGGAACACCTCGTGCACGTCGAGCACGGGGCGCGACTGCCCGATGCCGGGAAAGCCCAGGCGCGCGAGCGCCGCGTGGCGCTGGCGGGGGCCGAGTTCGACCTGCAGCACGCCGCCGGCGACGAAGTCGCACAGGCGCTGCTCGAGCTCGTCCACATCGCGCGGAAGCCGTCGGCGCAACGGCTGGCCGGTGAGGAACTGCGGGTCGCTGTCGATCGCGCGCAGCGTCTTCTCGTCGAGTCCGGACATCGCATCGAATCGCTCGCCGAGCGCCGCGAAGCCGGCCTTCTGCTCTTCGACGTAGCGCGCGTAGCCGGCAGCCTGCGCCCACGGCTTGATCGACGCGTAGAGCACCGCCGTGCGCGCCCATCGATGCAGCAGCGACGACTCGGGCGCGAGCAGCCAGCGTTCGTCGACCTGCAGTTCGGCGAGCGTCGGGCGCAGCCGCTCGATCGACTCCGGGTACAGCACCAGCGGGGTGGCCGCGATGCGGCCCGACAGCTCGCGCGCTTCGAAGGGGATGTTGCCGATGCGCTGGAACCAGCGCTTGACGGCGTCGTCGAGCTTGTTGAGGTAGGGGAAGTGCGGCAGCAGCGAGGTGAGCACGAGCGCGGCGAACAGCGGCCCCGGCATCTGCTCGACCTGATCGGAGACTGCGTCGACGCGGAGGAACTCCCAGACGGCTTGGAGATCGATGTCGGTGAACGCGCCGCCGAGGACGAGGAACAGGGCGAGCATCGAGAACACATACCCGACGCGCGCCATCCAGTAGCGCAGGAAGGTCGTCGTCGGCCGCGTGGGCCCCGGCGTGTCGAAGCGGTCGAGCGCGTAGAGCCAGACGACCACGGCCCCGAGAACCCATTGCAGCAGCAGCGTGCGGTTCATGGCGGCTCCCGTTTCGGGCAAAGCCGTGCCATGGCGCTTGGGCCGACTGCCGGGACCACTACGCAACTGCGATGCTGCACGCTGCTCGCCCAGAATGACACGCGGGCGTCGTCTCTGGCCATGGGCCCCGGGACGAACGCCTGCATCATAGGAGCGTGCCAGCGGGAAACGAGAATGAGCAGATCGAACTGCAGGGGAATTCGCGCACGCGGGCGGACCGGGCAATGACGCGCGCGCGTGGGAGGCCGGATCCCGGCGGCAGCGAGGACCCGCGGGACGCCCGCGACGTGGCCCGGTTGTCGGCCGCCCGCGTGCCGCAGACGCGCATCGGCCGCTTGGCGAACGTCGTTCTGGCGGCGGGCGAGCTCGCGCTGGCCGGGTTGGGCGAAGGGGTACGTCGATTCCTGGCGGACGGCAGCGTCGGTGCCCTGGGCGCGGGCGGCCCGTGGGTATCGGTCGACAACGCGCGGCGTCTCGCGGCGCGCCTCGCGCGGCTGCGCGGCGGCGCGATGAAGCTCGGGCAGATGATGTCGATGCAGGGGCCCGACCTGCTGCCGCCGGAGTTTGCGCAGGCGCTGGCGATCCTGCGCGCCCAGGCGGCGCCGATGCCGTCGGGGCAGCTGCATCGAGTGCTCGGCAGGGAGTACGGCAAGGGCTGGCGCGGGCGTTTCGCGCGCTTCGACGAGCAACCGGTGGCGGCCGCGTCGATCGGGCAGGTGCATCGCGCGCGTACGACCGATGGGCGCGAGCTCGCGCTGAAGATCCAGTACCCGGGCATCGCGCGCTCGATCCGGAGCGACATCGACAACGTCGTATCCGTGCTTCGACTGTTGAAGTTGCTGCCGCGCGAAGCCGACATCGACGCGCTCGCCCGCGAGGCCGTGCGACAGTTGTCGCAGGAAGCCGATTACCTGGCCGAGGCCGCATCGCTCGAGCGATTCGCGGTGCTCGTGGCTGACGAGCCGCGACTGCAGGTGCCGCGCGCGCACGCCGACCTCACGACCGCGCGCATCCTCGCGATGGACTTCGTCGAGGGCCTGCCGCTCGAGGCGCTGGCGGCACCCGATGTTGCGCAGTCGACGCGCGACGCGATCGGCGCGGTGCTCGAGCGGCTCGCATTTCGCGAGTTGTTCGAGTTCCACACGATGCAGACCGACCCGAACTTCGCGAACTACCTGTGGCAGCCGGACGCCGGGCGGGTCGTGCTGCTCGATTTCGGCTCGACGACGGACTTCGACGCGGATTTCGTCGCGGCGTACGCCCGTATCACGCGCGCGGCCATGGCCGGCGATCGGGCCGCCGTCGCGCGTCACGCGATCGAAATCGGCTACGCGGATGTCGACGACCCCGCGCCGCGGATCGACGCTACCGTCGACGTGATCCTGCTGGTCTGCGAACCGTTGCGGCATCGCGGCCGCTACGACTTCGCCGCCTCCGACCTGCCGTCGCGCGGGCGGGCGCTCGGCTTCGACAGCGGCATCCGCCAGGGGCTGCTGCGCGTGCCTCCGGCGCAGACGATGTTCCTGCATCGCAAGCTGATCGGGTCGTTCTTCCTGCTCGCGCACATCGGCGCGCGCGTCGACGTGCGTTCGCTCATCGTGCCGCTGCTGCGGCGCGCGTGAACGGCTCGGCTGAATCGAGCGTGTGCAGGAAGGCGACGAGCGCGCGCTTGTCCTCGTCGGCCAGACCGAGCGGTTTCAGCAGCGGGCTGCGGCCCGCGATCGCACCGCCGCCGCGATCATAGAAATCGATGACGGCTTCGAGCGTGCTGATCGATCCGTCATGCATGTAGGGTGCGGTGCGGGCGACGTTGCGCAGCATCGGCGTGCGAAACGCATGGCGATCGGCAGGGTCGCGTGTTACACCGAAACGGCCCGGATCGGCCGGCTCTTCGCCGCGCAGCGAGGCCAGATCGGATTCGCCGAGTTCCGTAACCACGCCGGATGAGAGGGTGACGACGAAGCGCCTCCCCGATGCCGCGCCGGCCCCCGTGACGTGGTAGCGGCCGTCGGTGAACAGCGCGAAGCGCTCGTCGACGCGGTGGCATGCGTTGCATCGACCTTCGCCGACGAAGACCTGGAAGCCGCGTTGCTCGAGCGGCGACAGCGCAGAGGCGTCGCCGCCGAAACGCCATCGGTCGAAGCGCGAGCCGCTCGATACGAGCGAGGTCTCGAAGGCGGCGAGCGCGGCGCCGACCGTGCGTTTCGATGCCGGGGCCCCGCCGAAGGCGTTCTCGAATCGTCCCGCGTAGTCGTGCAGCGATCGGATCCGCGCCAGCACATCGTCGATCGATGCGTTCCCCATCTCGTCGGCGTTGAGCAGTGGCTGCCATGCCTGTTCGACGAGCGAGGATTCGCGACCGTCGTGAAACAGCGCCGGTCGCCAGGCGACGTCGAGCAGCGACGGTGCATTGCGCGAGAGGCTGCGACCGAAGATGCCCACGGCGCGGCGCGACGCGTTCGATGCAAAGCCCTGTTCGGGTACATGGCACATCGCGCACGACATCGATCCGTTGGACGACAGGCGCCGATCGAAGAACAGCTTTCGGCCCAACGCGATGCGTGCGGCGTCGTGCACGACTCCGTCGGGCAGTCGCACGGGCGGCAGCCCGAGCGGCGGCGCCGCGGGATCTCGGGCCCCCGCCTCGGCGCTCGCAAGCGGACGCGATCCGTCGCCTTCGGAGCGCGCGTTCCCGGTCGTCGCCTTCCCTTGCGCTTCGAGCGCGATCGTGCGGATGTCGTTGAAGACGACGTCCGGATGAAGGAATGCGGTACCGTAGATCTCGCGGACGCGACCTTGGGGGTCGATCAGGAACACCTTCAGCAGGTGCGTGATCGCGCGCGTCGGCATGCCCGATGCGTCGCGCTCGACTTCGACGTCCTGCCCCCAGGAATCGAGGATCGGCTTGAGAAAGCGCATCGAGTGCGTGGTGAGGAAGTGCCAGCGCGGGATCGATCCGTCGTCGAAGGCCGCGCCGTAGTTCTGCATTGCCGCCGGCGTGTCGTTCGTCGGATCGAAGGACAACGATACGAATCGAACCTTCTGCCGCAACAGCGGGTCCGCAAGCACCCGGCCCCGCACCTCGGCGAATACCGAATGCGCGAGCGGGCAGCCGTCCGGGTCGGTGCAGTAGGTGTAGACGAACGACAGAAGCGTGACTGCCCCGTGGGTGTAGCGCGAGAGCCGGCGCGGGAATCCGCTGCGTTCGAGCACCCATCCGTCGCCCGCCGGCTGGATGGGGGGCAGTGAATACGTGCCGGCCGCGTTCGCGATGAAACGCTGTGTCGGCGCGCGGCGAAGCGCGCTCGCCGCCGGCTCCTCGTGTGCGTGAAGGTCGCCGGACGGCGTCGCGAGGAAACCGCTCGCCGCAAGGAAAGCCGCCAGCGGCAGCGACGCCCACCGGCGCGCGACGCCGGGCGACGGCGCCGCGCACAGGCGGCGCGGCGCCGGCGCGGCGATCGAGCGCTTCAACGAAGCACCGAAGCCAGTTGCTGTTCCTGCCGCGCGGGAAGCGACGCAGTTGCCGAGCGCGCGGAGAACTTCATGTGGTGTGCCCGACCAAGACCTTCCTTGCGGAAGTCGACCTCGAACACGGGGAGCAACTCCTTGCCGTCCCAGGAGAACGCGCGCAGGAACTGCTCGTCGTCGTCGCCCTTCTTGTCCCAGTTCGCGAGCAGCGACGAGGTAACGTATACGCGCTTGCCGTCCCAGCTTTGCGAGACCATGTTCACCTGCTTGCCGGTGACTTTCTCGTAGGTCTGCTTCGGGTGCTCGGGGTCGCTCAGGTCGAAGTAGCGCGTCGTGCCGTCCATGAAGGTATTGACCCACAGGCCCTTGCCGTCGGCGCGAATCGAGATGTCGACGGGAAGCGGGATCTTCGCCGGATCGCCGATCGTTGCGACCTCGCTCGCCTGCCATTGCCCTGACGCGTCCTGCTTGACCAGCCACAGTTTCGACGTGAGCGCGCTCGCGGTTACTGCCCAGCGATCACCCTCGTCGAGCGACCAGCGGATCTCGAGCGGCGCTCCTGGCACGTCGAACACCTTGACCGGGCGCATCGCCTTGAGATCCCACAACGCCATCGTGCGGCCGAAGTTCTTCATGGCGTCGGCATCCTTCACGAGCGTGCCGAGGTCCATCATGTAGTTCGTCCAGCCGGCGAAGCTCGACGTGAGCATCACGTTCTTCTGTGGGTCGATCGCGATGTCGTAGCCGTATCCGTCGCCGTCGCCGATTGCGGAAGCGCCGCGCGGCATCTCGTGCTTCGAGACGAGTTCGCCGGCATTGCTGTACACCGCCATCCCGGTGGTCCCGCCGTGGTCCTTCGTGTTCGACAACCCCTGGACCAGCATCCGACCGGGCAGCGCGTAGAAAGTGTGCGGGCCGACGAAGCCGGTTTTTGCGGCGAAATCGTCGATGGTGCGCACCAGCTTCGGCTCGGCGGGGTTCGTCCCGACATCGAAGACGAAGATGCGGCTGTCGTCCAGCCGCCCGGCCCACAGGAACCGGCGGTCGTCGGTGAAACCCATGTGGTGCGCCTCGCCGCGCCCTCCGACCGACAGCGTGTGGATCACCCGGCCGAAGCCCGGGCTTCCCGGACGCACGTCGATCGTCACCAGCTTGTCCGACCCGTCGCCCAGACCTTCGACGCCGAGCGTCCACACATGCAGGTAGTCCTCCTGCCCCTTGATCAATCGTGCGGTGTAGGGAGAGTTACAGGTCTCGTCGGCCTTTGCCTGCGGCAGGAAGGGCGGGACGGTTGCGGCGGGGAGTGCGATCGCGCACGCGGCGATCGAAATGGCGCGCTTCGATGACGAGAGCTTCATGGTGCCTCCCTCGGGTGGTGCAGCGGCGCTCATCGAGGATCGTGCGCTGGCGACGGCGGCGGCGCAAGCATTACCCACTCGACACGTACACGTCCCGGGCACGCTGCTTGTATGCGTAGCAGTTCGTGTTGCTTCCCCCATGCGGAGGTACCTCATGCCTGGACGCGAGAGACTCCCCGACACGCTGAAGCGCTCGCCGGCGAAAGCGCAGCGCACGTGGGCCAAGCCGCACGACAGCGCGGTGCGCGAATACGGCGAAGGAGGGCGCGCGCATCGCGTCGCCTTTGCTGCGCTGAAGCACTCGTTCGAGAAGCAGGGCGACCACTGGGTGGCCAAGGACCATCCGGGACCGTCGGACCCGCGCGCCCGAAAAAGCGGAGCAGCGGCTCGCCGGGGTGAAGGCGAGAGTTTCGGCGGGCTCGACTACGAAGGCAGCTCGCGCGACGAGCTCTACGAACGCGCACGCAAGCTCGCCATCCCGGGACGCTCGAAGATGGACAAGAAGGAGCTCGCGCGCGCGATCGCGAAGCGTCAGTGAGCGTCCGCCCGCGAGACTCGCGGCGTGCGCTAGCGATGCTGCAGGCGCCGGTAGGCGTTGAAGTGCCGGACCGCCTGCTGCATGTGCCCGAGCTGGTCGTGCAGCCGCGCGGCGTTGAAGTGCGCGTCGGCCGACCTCGGCTCCAGCGCGAGGCAGCGTTCGTAGCTCTCGATCGCCGACTCGCGCTCGCCGAGGTCCTCGAGCGCGACGGCGAGGTTGAAGTGCAGCGAGCCCACGTCCGGCGAGCGCTGCAGGCCCTCGGCGTAGACGTCCACCGCATCGGCGCTGCGCCCGAGGTCGCAGAGCAACGCGCCGAGGTTCAGGCTGGCGTCGGTGTGCGCCGGATCGAGCGTGAGCGCCCTGCGGTAGGCGGCTTCGGCCTCGGCGCCGCGGCCTTCGCTCTCCAGGCGTTGCGCGCGGCGAAAGTGCGCGTCGGCCGTCTCGGGGGCACGGCCTGCATGCTTGCGATGATCGAGAACGCAGACGCTTCCCCGCTTCGGCAGGACGTCGAAGTCGATCAGCAGCTGCCCCGATTCGGGCTCCCATTGCGCGCCCCCGTCGCGCACGGCTACCGTGTTGCCGACGGCAGTGACACGCAGCCCGGTCAGCGGAAGCTGCTCCGGCAGCGAGCGACGCAACTGCCGCAGGGAACGCAGGATCGAGCGCGGAGCGACCTTCGCAGCGCGCAGCGCCTGCGCCGTGCGCAGCAACACGACGTCCTGGAACGAAAAGCGCAACTCGTTGCGCGCTCCGCGCGACGGCGTGACGAAGCCGGCCCGCACGAGCGATCGCACGACGCCCGGTGAGATGCCGAGCATCGCCTCGATGCCTTTCAGCGTGTACGGCGTGTCGTCCAGCCGCTTCGTCACTTCTTCGATCGCGCCCGGGCGCGCGCGGCCGGCTGCTCCTCTTCCTGCGCGGTAGCGCGCCTGGGCGCCTTGCGAGCGCGCGCCGCCGGCGTGGCGGCCGGCTCGGCGTCCTGCTCGGCCGGCGCCCGGGCCTTGGACGCCTTCGCGCCGAGACTCGCGCGCAGCGCCTCCATCAGATCGATCACCTGTGCGCCGGTCGTCGGCGCGGCCTCTTCCTGCACGACGATCCGCTTGCCGGCGATCTTCTCGTCGATCGCGGCGAGGATGCGCTTCTTCTCCTCGTCCTCGAACTGCTTCGGGTCGTAGTGGTCGGTGGAGATCTGCTCTATCAACTGCAGCGCGAGCTTCAGTTCGGCGTCGGTGACCGGCGCTTTCTCGATGTCGAGGTCCTTCAGCGAGCGCACCTCGTCGGCGTAGAGGAGTTGCTGCAGCACCATGCCGTCCTCGGAGGGGCGGACCTGCACGACGTACTGCTTGCCCTTCCATGCCCATTTCGCCAGTGCGCAACGCCCGCTCTCGCGCATCGCCTTCACCAGCAGGCTGTACGGCTTCGCGCCGCGCTTGTCGGGCGCCAGGAAATACGCCTTGTCGTAGTAGATCGGGTCGACCGCCTTCTCGGGAATGAAGGCGACGATGTCGATCGTGTGGCTGGGGCTTTCCTGCAACGCCTTCAACTCGTCGGGCGTGAAGGTGACGAAGCGGTCCTTCTCGAACTCGTAGCCCTTGATCAGCTCGGAGCGATCGACGACCTGCTCGTCGCGCGCCGAGACGTATTGCTGGCGGACGCGCTGTCCTTCCGGAGTGAGCAGGTTGAAGTGGATCGTGGCCGAACTCTCGGTAGCCGTGTACAGCTTCACCGGAATGGACACGAGGCCGAAGGACAGCGACAACGAAGCGATCGAGCGCGCAGCCATGCGGGTCTCCTTGCCACGAGCGCAGGGCGCTGCGCCGAGTATACGGTGCGTCAGCGAGCGCAAGCGGGGTTCCCGGCGAGGCGACAGGAAGCTCGGCGAACGGCAGTTCCGTTCGACCGGAAATGCGAATACCGCGCCGGCCGTTCGGTCGCGCGGATGAGTTCGTGGATCGGCGCCCGCCGCGGCGGGCGACCGCCCGCCTGCGCGGACTGCCGCTCGTCGTGCGGCGCTCGAACTACAGCATCAGCCCAATGCTTTCGCTGCGTCGGTTGTCACTGCGACGGCGCGTGACTCCACCAGCCACCGATGGTTCGGTCGCTGCCCAGTTCCCACAGGGCGAGGATGAACACGATCGCACCCAGGCCCCACGCGCTCCAGGCGGCCGCCATCGACGTACCGACGAAGCCCAGCGCCCAGGGCGAGATGAACAGCCACGCACCAAGGATGACGTTGACCCACTCTTTCCAGGCCCTCAGGTTCACCATCGAGGCGATGGCGAAGATGCCGATCAGGATGCCGAGCAGCACCGCGTTGTCGGTGGCCCTGCCTGCGGTCGAGTAGCTGAGTACCCAAGGTGATATCAGCGACAGGATGCCGAGGATGAGGTTCACCGGGTCTTGCCAATGTCTCGCAGAGTTGGACATGAATCGACCTCCTTGAAAATCCGGTCGCCGTGCGACCCGAGGCCAGATAGGTGGGGGCGAACGGGCTCGCCATCAAGACGATTTCTTGCGGGCTATGACCCTTGCTGGATACGGCAGTTCGACGCGTCCGGAGGATCTCACTCACGCCGATGACCCGAGGCGCGACGAGCGGAGACGATGGCGGCTCGAACGAGGCGGGGAACATTTCTCGCGTTGACTCGTTCCAATGAGCAAGACAGCAATTTTCCTGTCTCGCGGTTCGCAAAGGAACCGAGCCGCGTCAAACGCTCATAGGAGATCTTCGTGATGAAACGCCTTGCCACTTCCATCGCTGCACTCTCGCTTGCCGTCCTCGCCGCGCCCGCGTTCGCCGACGAGGCGCGCTTCGTCAACAACGAAATCGGCTACCAGACCCTGCTCTCGCCGAGCAAGCTGACGCGCGCGCAAGTGATCGCCCAGCTCGAGCAGGCACAGCGCAGCGGCGAACTCGCGGCGAGCTACGAGTTCGCACAGCCGCTCGACCTTGCTGCATCGGCGAAATCGCGCGAACAGGTGCAACGCGAAGCTGCGCAGGTCAGCGATCGCGAGCGCACCGCGCAGAACGCGCTGTACGGACCGAATGCGTGATCGAGCGTGCGGCCGGCCCGCTCGTGGGCTCGCCAGTCGAAGCGAAGCGGGCCGGCACCATCGCCGGCCTGCTCTCGCGCTACGCCGAGAGCGCGCTGACGAGTGCGTCGCGGTCGCCCATGCCGGGCCGCCGCAGCCCGTCGGCGTACATCGCGAGCCGGTCCATCCGCACCCTCCCGAGTTCGAACATCCGGCCGTTGAAGCGCGCAACGGTGTAGGGGATCAGCGCGTTCATGCGGTCGCGCCGCTGCGGTTCGATTGCCGTGATGACCACCGGATGCCCGGCGAAGCGGCCGGTCGCGACGATGGCGACGTCGCCCCTGACGAATTCCATGTCGTTCTCCTGTCCCCGCAGACGTTGTTCGACGTCTGCCTGCGTGCGGGGTGGAGATCGCGGGCGCGACGCTTAGGGCAGTGGATTGCTCCCCCCGCCGCGCCTGCCCAAGAGCCTGAAAGTCACGCGACGAGCGGCCGAATGTAGCAGCGCCGGCCGACTGTGAGGTCGAGACGAACGGACGTGAATAAGCTTAAGCGGGAATGCATCTTTGCTGGGATGAGTGCTGCGTCGCTTCTAGCATCGTCGTCACCGCGGATGTCGGCTCGAGTGCATGCCGAGCGTCGTCCCGCCTGTTCACCACTCACGAAGGAAAGACGTGATGACGACGTTCTCGAAATTGTTCACCGACACCCGCGCGGCGCTGGCCGCCGAAGGCGCCGAAACCGGCGCTCTGTTCAGCGTGACCAGCCAGGGGAAGGACGGACTGAACCGGGCCGTACGCATTCGCGGTTTCTCCGTCGAGGTGGACGAACCGCCCGCCCTCGGCGGCAACGACAAGGCGCCGAATCCCGTCGAGTATGCATTGGCAGCGCTGGCGACTTGCCAGGAGATCACCTACCGATTGCATGCCGATGCGCTCGGCATTCCGCTCGACGACGTGTCGGTGAGGCTCGAGGGCGAGCTCGACCTTCGCGGTTTCTTTGGCGCTGCGCGGGGCGTTCGACCCGGGTTCCAGAAAATCACCGGCTCGGTGAGTTTCGACAGCACCGCCTCCGCAGACGAACTCGCGCGCCTGAAGGAAGTCGTCGACGCGCACTGCCCGGTCCTGGACCTGTTCAGCAACGCCACGCCGGTGCGAATCGCGATCGCTTGACGGCGGTACGCGCGGCCGGCGGAAAGCCACTTGTTCGCAGGGCTTTCTGGTGGGCGGTACTGGGATCGAACCAGTGACTTCCACCGTGTGAAGGTGGCACTCTACCGCTGAGTTAACCGCCCGGAAGAGGAGGCGAAATTGTAAGCAGTTTCGCCGGGTGCGCCAAACTCAGCCTGTGCGCTCCCAGACGATGCATCGGTTGTTGGCCGGCATCGCTCGATCTTCCACGAGTTCGAAGCCCGCGGCGCGGGCGAGCGCGTCGACCTTCTCGAAGTCGCGCAGCCCGCGCTGCGGATCTTCGCTGCGCAGCCACCGATCGAACTGCGCGTTGCTGTCGCTCGTCGCTTGTCCGTCGTAGTTGAAGGGGCCGTAGACGACGAGGCGCGCGTCGTCGGTGGTGATGTCGGGCAGCACCGAGAACAGGCGCTCGACCTCTTCCCAACTCATGATGTGCAGCGTGTTGGCGGTGAACACTGCGTCGAAGCCCCGAGCAGGCGGCTCGTCACGCACGTTCCAGGCGATCGGCGCCGGGGTGTTGGGCAGCGCAACCTCGTCGAGCCAGGCGCGGATTCCTGCCAGGTTCCCGTCGACGTCGCTCGCCTGCCATTCCAGGTGCGACAGCGCGTCGGCGAAGTGCACGGCGTGCTGGCCTGTGCCGCTGCCGATTTCGAGAACACGATTGCGGTCGCCGAAGTGCTGTTGCAGCACGTCGAGAATGGGTTCGCGATTGCGCTCGCAGGCGAGGGAGAAGGGCTTGTCCATCCGGCAACGATACTGAAACCCGCGCCGGGGCTCGCCGTCCGTTGTTGCTGCGACGGCGGAGGCCTCACGTAGAATCGGGCGACCCCCAGACCCCGAAGGCACGCTCCGCGCGATGGTTCGCACGCGTTTCGCTCCCAGTCCCACCGGCTTCCTGCACATCGGCGGCGCGCGTACGGCGTTGTTCGCCTGGGCCTATGCGCGCCATTACGGAGGCACCTTCATCCTTCGTATCGAGGACACCGATCTCGAGCGCTCGACGCCCGAGGCGACGCAGGCGATCCTCGACGGCATGCGCTGGCTGGGGCTCGATGCGGACGAGGGGCCGTACTACCAGACGCAGCGGATGGATCGCTATCGGGCGGTGATCGCGCAGATGCTCGAGAACGGCAGCGCGTATCGCTGCTGGTGCACGAGGGAGGAGCTCGACGCGATGCGAGCGGAGCAGGAGGCGAGGGGGCTCAAGCCTCGCTACGACGGGCGTTGGCGCCCCGAGCCGGGACGCGCGCTGCCCGCGCCTCCGGCCGGCGTCGATCCGGTGGTCCGTTTTCGCAACCCGCTCGATGGCGCTACCGGCTGGAACGATCTCGTCAAAGGGCCGATCGCCTTCGACAACGCGGAGCTCGACGACCTGATCATCGCGCGCTCCGACGGCACGCCGACCTACAACTTCTGCGTCGTCGTCGACGACCGCGACATGCGGATCACGCACGTGCTGCGCGGCGACGACCACGTGAACAACACGCCGCGGCAGATCAACATCCTGCGCGCGCTCGGCGCGCCGGTGCCCGAGTACGGACACCTGCCGATGATCCACGGACCCGACGGGCAGAAGCTGTCGAAGCGCCATGGTGCTGTGTCGGTCATGCAGTACGACGACGACGGCTACCTGCCCGACGCGGTCGTCAACTATCTCGCGCGGCTGGGCTGGAGCCACGGCGACGAGGAGATCTTCGCGCGCGCGCAACTGGTGCAGTGGTTCGACGGCTCGCACATCAGTCGCTCGCCGTCGCGCTTCGACTTCGACAAGCTGCGCTGGCTGAATGCGCACTACCTGAAGGCGACGGCCGACGCAGACCTGGCGCTGCTTGTGCGGCCTCGCCTCGAGGCGGCCGGCATTTCGCTCGCGCCCGAGGCCGCCGACCTCGCGCTCGTCTGCGGGTTGCTTAAGGAACGCGCGCAGACATTGAATGAACTCGCGGAGCAGGCGCGGATGTTCTACACGCAGCCCGCGATCAGCGGCGACGATCGTGCGCGTCACCTGGATTCCGCGCCGCCCGCGCTGGCAGCGGCGCTCGGCGGTCTCGCTTCGAAGCTGGAATCGTCCGACTGGACCCCCACGGCGATCGGGGCGGTGCTGAAGGCGACCCTCGCCGAGCACGGGCTCAAGATGCCGCAACTGGCGGTGCCGGTGCGGCTGCTCGTCTTCGGCGTGTCGCAGACGCCTTCGGTCGACGCGATGCTCGCCGCGATGCCGCGAGACACGGTTCTGGCGCGGTTGCGCACCGACTTCACCTGAGGAACCGAACCTTGTCCGGCAGCACCTTCGGCCACGTCTTTCGCGTCACGACCTTCGGCGAGTCGCACGGTCCGGCGATCGGCTGCATCGTCGACGGCTGCCCGCCGGGGCTGGCGCTGTCCGAGAGCGACATTCAGCCCGAGCTGGATCGACGCCGCCCCGGCACGTCGCGTCACGTCACGCAACGGCGCGAGCCCGATCGCATCGAGATCCTGTCGGGCGTCTTCGAAGGGCGCACCACCGGCACGCCGATCGCGCTGGTGATCCGCAACGAGGACGCGCGCAGCAGCGACTACGCGGAAATCGCGCGCAGTTTCCGTCCCGGGCACGCCGACTATGCTTACTGGCAAAAATACGGCATTCGCGATCCGCGCGGCGGCGGGCGTTCGTCGGCGCGGCTCACTGCCCCCGCAGTCGCCGCCGCGGCCATCGCGAAGAAGTGGCTGCGCGAACAGTACGGCACGCGCATCCGCGGCTGCATGACGCAGCTCGGTGAAGTCGCCATTCCCGTCGTCGACTGGGACGAGGTGCCGAACAACGCTTTCTTCGCCGCCGACGCGGCGGTCGTGCCCCAACTCGAGCGCTACATGGACGACCTGCGCAAGGCAGGCGATTCGTGCGGGGCGCGCGTGCGCGTCGTCGCCGACGGCGTTCCGGTCGGACTCGGCGAGCCGCTCTACGACAAGCTCGACGCCGACATCGCCTACGCGATGATGGGCATCAACGCAGTCAAGGGCGTCGAGATCGGCGCAGGCTTCGGCTGCGTCACGCAGAAGGGCAGCGAGCACGGTGACGAGCTCACGCCGGACGGTTTCGCGACGAACAACGCCGGCGGCGTGCTCGGCGGCATTTCCACCGGCCAGCCGATCGTCGTCGAGCTGGCGATCAAGCCGACGTCGAGCATTCGCCTGCCACGTCGCTCAATCGATCTCGACGGCGCGCCGACGACGGTGCAGACGCACGGCCGGCACGACCCCTGCGTCGGCATCCGGGCCACGCCGATCGCCGAGGCGATGCTCGCGCTCGTGCTGATCGACCATGCGTTGCGCGATCGCGGGCAGAATGCCGACGTCGCCGTGGACACGCCGCGCATCGGCGGCGCGCCGCGCAGCACCGGCGGTCGTGCGGGCAAGTGAGTTGCTTCCCGTTGCGGACCGCTGACGTTTCGAAATCGAGCCCGCGACCATGATAGCCACGCGCCTGCTCGCCGCGATCACCGCCGCGGCGTCGCTACTCCTCGCAGCCTGCAGCACCGTGCAGACCACCAATCCGGGTGCGGTCGGCGTCGACCGCACGCAGCGGATGTCCTCGCTCGTCTCGGAAGCGCAGATGCAGCAGGAGGCCAACCAGGCCTACGCGCAGATCGTCCAGCAGCAGCGCCAGAAAGGGACGTTGAACGATGATGCGGCGCTCACCAGCCGCGTGCGCGCGATCACCTCGCGACTGATTCCGGCCAGCGCAGCGTTCCGACCCGATGCGCGCTCGTGGAAGTGGGAAGTCAACGTCTTCGACTCGCCCGAGATCAACGCGTGGGTCATGCCGGGCGGCAAGATCGGGGTGTACAGCGGGCTGGTGAAGAAGCTGAACCTCAGCGACGACGAGATCGCGGCGGTGCTCGGGCACGAGATCGCGCACGCGTTGCGCGAGCACGCGCGCGAGCGGGCCTCCGAGCAGGTCGGCGCGCAGGTGCTGATCAGCGGCGCTGCCGTGCTGCTCGGCGCGGGCGACGCAGCCACCGACCTCGGCAATGTCTTCTACAAGACCTTCTTCGGCCTGCCGCACAGTCGGTTACAGGAATCCGAGGCCGATCGTATCGGCGTCGAAATCGCTGCGCGCGCCGGCTACGATCCGCGCGCGGCCGTGACCCTGTGGCAGAAGATGGCGCAGAAGGCCGGCGGCAGCAACGGCCCCGAGTTCCTCAGCACGCACCCCTCCGCGGAGAACCGGCTGAAGGATCTCCAGGTCTACGCGCAGCGCGTGATGCCGCTGTATCAGCAGGCGAGCCGCTGACGCCGACGCCACCGCGCGGCGCCCTTTGGTGCGGCGCACCAAAACGGCTCGCCGTGGCATAATCGACGCTCTGCCGCAACCCTGCCGCGGCCCGCCGTCGTGCTGCGGCCGCAGGCCCGAATCCGATCGTCATGTCGCTCGCCGCTCGCACGCTGTACGACAAGCTGTGGGACGCTCACGTCGTCCACCAGGAGGACGACGGCACCGCCCTGATCTACATCGATCGCCACCTGGTTCACGAGGTCACGAGTCCGCAGGCGTTCGAAGGCCTTCGGCTCGCGGGCCGCAAGCCGTGGCGTGTGTCGGCCAACCTCGCGGTGGTCGACCATAACGTTCCCACCACCGACCGCTCGCGCGGTATTGCCGATCCGATCTCGCGCCTGCAGGTCGAAACGCTCGATGCCAACGCGCGCGAGCACGGCATCGCCTATTTCGACCTGCTCGATCGCCGCCAGGGCATCGTCCACGTGATCGGCCCGGAGCAGGGCGCAACGCTGCCCGGCATGACCGTCGTCTGCGGCGACTCCCACACCAGCACGCACGGCGCCTTTGCCTGCCTGGCTTTCGGTATCGGCACCTCCGAGGTCGAGCACGTGCTCGCCACGCAGACGCTGGTCGCGCGCAAGATGAAGAACATGCTGGTGCGCGTCGAAGGCGCGCTGCCGCGCGGCGTCACCGCGAAGGATGTCGTCCTCGCGATCATCGGCCGCATCGGCACCGCCGGCGGCACCGGTTATGCGATCGAATTCGCCGGGTCGACGATTCGCGCGCTGTCGATGGAAGGCCGGATGACGATCTGCAACATGGCGATCGAGGCCGGCGCGCGCTCGGGGATGGTCGCCGCAGACGAAACCACCTTCCGCTACCTGAAGGGCCGGCCGATGGCGCCGACCGGCGAAACCTGGGATCGCGCGGTCGAACACTGGCGCACGCTGCATTCCGACGAGGGCGCGCGCTTCGATCTCGTCGTCGAGATCGACGCGACGAAGCTCTCGCCGTACGTCAGCTGGGGTACCTCGCCAGAGATGGTCACGACCATCGACTCCCGCGTGCCCGATCCCGACAAGGAGAAGGATCCGGTGCGCCGCGAGGGTTACGAGCGCGCGCTGCAGTACATGGGGCTCGAGCCGAACACGCCGATCGTCGATATCCGCATCGACAAGGTGTTCATCGGCTCGTGCACGAATTCGCGCATCGAAGACCTGCGCGAAGCCGCTGCCGTCGTGCGCGGCCGGCACAAGGCGTCGAACGTCACGCTCGCCATGGTCGTGCCGGGATCGGGCCTGGTGAAGGCGCAGGCCGAGCAGGAAGGACTCGACCGCATCTTCCGCGACGCGGGCTTCGAATGGCGCGAGCCCGGCTGCTCGATGTGCCTGGCGATGAACGCCGACCGCCTCGAACCGGGCGAACGCTGCGCCTCCACATCGAACCGCAATTTCGAAGGCCGCCAGGGTGCAGGCGGGCGCACGCATCTCGTCAGTCCGGCGATGGCCGCCGCCGCGGCGCTCGCCGGTCATTTCGTCGACGTGCGCGCGTTGCGCTGACGCCGGAGCCGCTGAATGAAAAGAGCCCTGTACGCAATCTCGATCGCGCTGTGCGGCATCGTGCTGGCCGGCTGCAACACGTTCGCCGGCATGGGCAAGGACATCCAGCGGGCCGGCGAAACGATCCAGGGCGCTGCCAAGCGATAGTCATGAGAAGTCTCATCGTGCATCGCGGCCTCGTCGCGCCGCTCGATCGCGCCAACGTCGACACCGACGCGATCATCCCGAAGCAGTTCCTGAAGTCGATCCGCCGCAGCGGCTTCGGCCCGAACCTGTTCGATGCGTGGCGCTACCTCGACCCGGGCGAGCCCGGCATGGACAACAGCCGCCGGCCGCTGAATCCCGATTTCCCGCTGAACCAGGCGCGCTACCGCAACGCGTCGATCCTGCTCACGCGCAAGAACTTCGGCTGCGGTTCGTCGCGCGAGCACGCGCCGTGGGCGCTCGAAGACTACGGTTTTCGCGTGATCGTCGCGCCGTCCTACGCCGACATCTTCTACAACAACTGCTTCAAGAACGGGCTGCTTCCGGTGCGGCTGTCGGAGTCGGACGTCGACTGGCTGTTCGACCAGGTCAACGCGTTTCCCGGCTTCGAACTCGTGCTCGACCTTCCCGAGCAGCAGATTCGCACGGTGGACGGGTCGCGCGTGTTCGAGTTCGAGGTCGATGCGTTTCGCAAGGAGTGCCTGGTCCACGGACTGGACGAGATCGGACTCACGCTGAAGCACGCCGACCAGATTCGCGAATACGAGCGAAAACGGCTCACCGAGCAGCCCTGGCTGGCGAAGACGCTGGCCGGTTGAACGCCAGGCTGGCGAGCGCCGAACACCCGACGGCGGGCCCGGCTTGGCAGGCAAGCCGGGCCGCTTCGTTTGGGGGCGACGGCGACGAACGAACGAACCGATCGAGGAACATCCGGATGAGGATCGCAGTCCTGGCAGGAGACGGAATCGGCCCCGAGATCACCGCGCAGGCAGTGCGCGTGCTCGAGGCGCTCGGTCGCGACGGGCTGACACTGACGATCGAGCGCGCGCCGGTGGGCGGCGCCGGATACGACGTCGCCGGCGATCCGCTGCCGGAGGCGACGCTGAAGCTCGCCGAACGCGCCGACGCCATCCTGTTCGGCTCGGTGGGCGGCCCCAAGTACGACACGCTGCCGCGTGCCAAGCGCCCGGAGCAGGGGTTGCTGCGGCTGCGCCGGCACTTCGATCTGTTCGCCAACCTGCGCCCGGCGATCGTCTATCCGGAGCTCGCGCACGCGTCCACGCTGAAGGACGAGGTCGTCGCCGGGCTCGACCTGCTGATCCTGCGCGAGCTCACCAGCGACATCTACTTCGGGCAGCCGCGCGGCGTACGCGTGAACGAGAACGGCGAGCGCGAGGGTTTCGACACGATGCGCTACACCGAGAGCGAGATCCGTCGCATCGCGGTGCTCGCGTTCGAGGCGGCGCGCAAGCGCCGGCGCCGCGTCTGCTCGGTCGACAAGGCCAACGTGCTCGAGACGACGCAGTTCTGGCGCGACGTGGTCACCGAGGTACACGCCGAATACCGCGACGTGGAGCTGGTCCACATGTACGTGGACAATGCGGCCATGCAACTCGTGCGCAATCCGAAACAGTTCGACGTGATCGTCACCGGCAACATGTTCGGCGACATCCTGTCGGACGAGGCGTCGATGCTCACCGGCTCGATCGGCATGCTGCCGTCGGCGTCGCTGAACGCCCGCGGCTTCGGACTGTACGAGCCGATCCACGGATCGGCGCCCGACATCGCCGGTCGCGACGTCGCCAATCCGCTGGCGACGATCCTGTCGGCGGCGATGCTGCTGCGCCACAGCGTCGGCAACGAAGCCGCGGCGCAGCGCATCGAGCGCGCCGTGCGCAAGGTTCTGGCGCAGGGCTATCGCACGGCGGACATCGCCGAGCCGGGCAAGCGAACGGTCGGCACGAAGGAAATGGGCGACGCGGTGCTCGCCGCGCTCTGATGGAAAGAAGCGCACCGCACGACGGTCTCATCGGCCAAGGTATGGAGCAATCATGTTGAAGGTCGCAATGGTCGGGTGGCGCGGAATGGTCGGTTCCGTGCTGATGCAGCGCATGCGCGAGGAGAACGACTTCGCGCACGTCGAGACGGCGTTCTTCAGCACGTCGAACGCCGGCGGCAAGGCGCCGACCGTGCCGAACCTCGGCGACGAGCGCCTGCGCGATGCATCCGACATCGATAGCCTGAAGGCGATGGACGTCGTCCTCACCTGCCAGGGCGGCGACTGGACCAACGAGGTCTTCCCGAAGCTGCGCGCGGCCGGGTGGAAAGGCTACTGGGTCGATGCTGCCTCGGCGCTGCGCATGAAGGACGACGCCGTCATCGTCCTCGATCCGCTGAACCTGCACGTGATCCGCGATGCCCTCGAGCGCGGCACGCGCGTTTTCGTCGGCGGCAACTGCACGGTGAGCCTGATGATGATGGCGCTCGCCGGATTGCTGCGCGAGAACCTCGTCGAGTGGATCGCCGCGACGACCTACCAGGCGGCCTCGGGAGCCGGTGCGCAGAACATGCGGGAATTGCTCGCGCAGATGGGCGCCGCGCACGCGTCGGTCGCGCCGCTGCTGGCCGACCCCGCGTCGGCGATCCTCGAGATCGACGCGAAGGTTTCGGCGGCGATGCGCGCCGAATCGTTTCCGACGACGCATTTCGGCGTTCCGCTCGCCGGCAGCCTCATTCCGTGGATCGACAAGGACCTCGGCGATGGCAGCTCGCGCGAGGAGTGGAAGGGCGACGCCGAACTGAACAAGATCCTCGGGCTGCCCGTCTCCGGCCCGGGGCGCATTCCGGTCGAAAGCCTTTGCGTGCGCATCGGCGCGATGCGCTGCCACAGCCAGGCGATGACCATCAAGCTGCGGCGCGACCTGCCGCTGTCCGACGTCGAGTCGCTGATCGCCTCGGGCAACGAGTGGGTGAAGTTGGTGCCGAACACGCGCGAGGAGTCGATTCGCGCGCTCACGCCCACGGCCGTGAACGGTCGGCTCGACATTCCGGTGGGGCGGTTGCGCAAGCTCTCGTTCGGTCCGGGCTACCTCGGTGCGTTCACTGTCGGCGACCAGTTGCTGTGGGGCGCCGCCGAACCGTTGCGCCGGATGCTGCGCCTGCTGGCCGCCTGACCAAGGACGCCGATTGCGCACCCTGCATCGGGCCGTTGCGGGCGCCTGCGGTGCCTCGCATGAGACGCGCGGGCGCCGCCAGACCCTTCAGAAGATGCCGTTCGTCACATGACGGCCACAGGCGCCAGTTCAGGCGACGCGCGATCTTGCACCTGTAAATGGCTGATGTTAGCCTCAAAATATCATTTCCAGCGTCCGGGGAATAGCGTGGCTGCAGGCGAAGAACAACCGATCTCGGAACGCTTCACGGGGGGGCGCAAGCTCCTGGCCGCAGCGATTGCAGCGGCGTTGTCCGGCGCCGTGCCGCTCACCGCGGACGCCGCCGGGCTCGGCCGGCTCACCGTCCAGTCGGCGCTGGGCCAGCCGTTGCGCGCCGAGGTAGAAGTCACGGCTCTCGGACGCGAGGAAATCGGCTCCCTCACCGCACGGCTCGCGCCGCCCGAAGCGTTTCGCCAGGCCGGCCTGGAATACAACCCCACGCTCGGCAGCTTGCGTTTCGCCGTCGAGCAGCGTCCGAACGGCAGCGCCGTCGTTCGCGTCACGTCGTCGCAGCCGGTCAACGAACCTTTCGTCGACCTGCTCGTCGAGTTGAACTGGGCCTCCGGCAAGTTCGTTCGCGAGTACACCTTCCTGCTCGATCCGCCCGAGTTGCGGATGGGCCGCGATACGCTCGTCGCCGGCGGCGCGGGGACCTCTACGCCGGGGTCCACGCCGGCGCCTGTCGCGCGAACGGCCGCTGCGCCTGCCGACGCCGCTGCTTCCGCCACTCGCCCGCCGCCGGTCTCGGTCGCGCCGGTCGCTTCGTCGAATGCAAGCGCGCGCGCCGTGTCGCCGGCCGCTCCGGCGCCTGCATCGGCCCCGGCATCGGCCCCGGCATCGAGCGGCGCTGCGGACGCCCCGGCAGCCGTTCATGTCCAGACGGGCGACACGCTCACGAAGATCGCGGCTCAGGTGAAGCCGGCCGACGTCAGCGTCGAGCAGGCGGTGATGGCGATCTATCGCGCCAACCCGCGCGCCTTCTTCGGAACGGTCCATCAGTTGTTTGCCGGTGCCGAGCTGAAGATCCCCGACGTCGCGCAGATGAAGGCAATCGACGCGGCCGACGCGCGTCGCGAGATCCGCGCGCAGGCGGCCGAATTCAACGCTTACCGAGCGCGGCTCGCGTCTGCGGCGCGCTCGGTGGAGCCGACGAAGGCGGGGCAGTCCGCCGAAGGCTCGGTCGCGGCCAGGCCCGACGAGTCCAGTCCGCCGGTTGCCAGCGGCGATCAATTGAAGCTGTCCCGGTCGGGCGGTCAGAAGGCGGCCGCAGCGGGGTCGGCAACCGGCGCCCCGGGCGCGTCGAATGCCGAAATGCAGGTCGCTCAAGACGCGGCGCTGCGCGAGCAGCGGGAGCGCGTCAGCGCGCTGGAGCGCAACGTCGCCGACCTGCAGCAGCTCGTCGAGCTGAAGAACCGCCAGCTTGCCGAACTGCAGCGTCAGGTCGAAACGGCGCGCGCGGCAGGCGCGACCGCGACCAGTACGATCGGCGCTGCGGCTGCCGATGCGGCGCCGGCTGTCGCATCGGCCGCTGCACCTGGCGCTGCGTCGGCCGCCGGCGCCCAGGGGCCCGACTCATCGGCGTCCGCTCCCGCCGCCGGCCCGGTCGCCGCCGAAACCGCCGCATCGGCGGCACCGGCGCCTGCCGCTTCCGAGGCATCCGCGTCGCCGGCGACGCCAGCATCGGGCGAAGCCGCGTCGGGCGTGGATTCGAAACCTGCGGTTGAAACCACCACAACTGCCGGGACCGCCGCGACCGAGCCTCCCGCCGCGCCCGCGCCCGCGCCCGCGCCCGCGGCAACGCCGGCTCCTGCGCCCGTGCCCGAACCCAGCGTGCTCGACACGCTGATGGGCAACCCGCTCGTACTGCCGGCGCTGGTCGTGATCGCGCTGGGCCTCGGCGCCTACGGCGTCTATTCGGCTCGCAGGCGTCGCAAGGGCGAGGAGGTCGAGGACACGCTCAGTTCGGCCGACGCGTTCACGGCGAATTCGCTGTTCGGCGCCACCGGCGGGCAGTCGGTGGACACGCACGCCAGCCTGTTCGCCACGAGCACGCGCGACAGCGGTGTCGACGTTCATTCCACCGAGGTCGATCCAATTGCGGAGGCCGAGGTGTACATCGCCTACGGCCGCGAGGCGCAAGCCGAGGAGATCCTCAAGGAGGCGCTCAAGCGCCAGCCCGAGCGCCAGGCCATCCGCCTGAAATTGCTCGAGATCCATGCCGCGCGCAAGGACCCGGTTGCCTTCGGCGCGCTCGCGCAGGAGATGTACGACCAGGCTGGCGGCTCGAACGAGGAGTGGGCGAAGGTCGTCACCCTCGGGCTGTCGATCGACCCGGCGAATCCGCTGTACACCGGTCAGGGCGCCACCGTTTCGACTTCGCAGCCCGTCGCCGACGTGCCGCAGGGAGCGCCGATCGCCGCCGCGGGCGAAATTCCCGCCGTTGCCGACCTCGGCCGGGAAGCCGATGCAGCGGCTGCCGTGTTCGGCGAGCCCGCCTTCAATCCGGCCAGCTCGGCGCAGCGCGCCTTCGGCGAATCGTTCGCCGAGACGGTGCCGATGGACGGCATCGGTGCTTCGGCGCAGCAGGCACCGCTCGAAGAAGAGATCCCGGCGCTCGATTTCGATCTCGACCTCGAAACCACCGTCGGTCGCGCGGGCAGCGCCCTCGGCGCGCGAGATGCCGGTCGTGCCGATCCGTCGTCGTCCGATTCGGCGCTCGAGCGCGCGATCGACGGACGTTTCGACCTGCCCTCGCTCGACCTCGCGCCCGCAGGCAAGAGCGACGCGGGGCGCGCTGCCAGGCCGCATGACCGCGTCGAAGAGATCCCGGCGCTTGCCGACCTCGGCGACTTCGAAATCGACTTGCCGTCGCTCGAGGAAATCGGTCCGCGCGCTGCGGGGCACGACGACGAGCGGCCGGCGGTCGATCTGGCCGATCTGGAGAGCGGCGGCCTGGGCAATCTCGATCTCTCGTCGGTCGACCTCGAACTGTCCGACGGCGACGTCGGCCTGGCGACGGCCGGCACCGCGGTCGCGCCGGCCGTGGCGTCGTCGCGCTGGCAGGAGATGGCCACCAAGCTCGATCTCGCTTCGGCCTACGAGGAGATCGGCGACAAGGAAGGCGCGCGCGAACTGCTGCAGGAAGTGCTCGACGGCGGCGACGTCTCGCAGCAGCAGAAGGCGCGCACCATGCTCGCGAAGATCGGCTGACGGAACGGTTGTCGCGCTATGCGCTGACCGTCGCCTACGACGGCAGCCGCTTCTCGGGCTGGCAGACGCAACCGGACGCAACCGCCGCGCAGGACGCGCTCGAACGCGCGCTGTCGGCGGTGGCCGGCGAGACGATTCGCACCGTCTGCGCCGGGCGCACCGATGCCGGCGTACACGCGCTTCGCCAGGTCGTGCATTTCGATAGCGCGGCCCAGCGGCCGCTGACGGCCTGGGTGCGTGGAACCAACGCGCATCTGCCGGCCGCGCTCGCGGTGCGCAGCGCCACAGCCGTCGACGATTCCTTCCACGCCCGCTACGGCGCGACGCGCAGGCGTTATCGTTACCTGCTGTACCGTTGCGCCGTACGCCATCCACTGCTCGCGCAGCGCGTCGGCTGGACCTTCCGCGAGATCGACGTCGCGCGGATGCGCGCGGCGGCCGCGGCACTGACGGGCGAGCACGACTTCTCGGCGTTTCGTTCCGCCCAATGCCAGGCAGCCTCGCCGGTGCGCCGGCTCGAAGAACTGTCGCTGTGCGAGCGCGGACCCATCGTCGTCTTCACTTTCGTCGCGAACGCCTTCCTGCACCACATGATCCGCAACATCGTCGGTTCGCTGCTTGCCGTCGGCGAAGGGCGGCGCGATCCGCAATGGCTCGGCGAACTCCTCGCCGGACGAGATCGCACGCTCGCCGCTGCCACCTACGCGCCCGACGGCCTCTATCTCGACGGTGCGCAGTACGACGAGCGGCACGGCGTGCCCTCGTGGAGCGGCGGCGACGACGCGCTGTTCGAGGCGATGCGGTGAGCAGCGCTGAGCCGGCCCGGATTGCCCTGAGCGGTGCGGCCCGATGAGCCGCACACGCGTCAAGTTCTGCGGGATCGTCGACGTGCGCGATGCACGCGACGCCGTCGCGCTCGGCGTGGACGCGATCGGTCTCGTCTTCTATCCGCGCAGCCCGCGCGCGCTCGACCTCGCGCATGCCGCCGGCATCCGCCGCGCATTGCCGTCGTACGTCGCCGCGGTCGGACTCTTCGTCGATGCGCCGCCCGACGAGGTGCGGCGGGTGGCGGGCGCGGTCGGGCTCGATACGCTGCAGTTCCACGGCAACGAATCGCCGAGCGAATGCGAGGCCTCGACGCCGGTGGGCTTGCGCTGGTGGCGCGCCGTGCGAATGCGCGCCGGGGTCGATTTGCTAGAATCGTTCGTTTGCTTCGAGCACGCCGAGGCCTTGTTGCTCGACTCGTTCAGCCTCGCGTACGGTGGCAGCGGCACAGCCTTCGACTGGTCGTTGATTCCCGCGCACCGGCCGCGACCCATCGTCCTGTCGGGCGGCTTGTCGCCCGACAACGTAGCCGACGCGATCGGGCAGGTGCGCCCCGACGCCGTGGACGTCTCCAGCGGAATCCAGGCCGACGCCGCCGACGGAGCGCCGCGCGGCGAGCCCCGCCGCAAGTCGTTGCATCGCATGGAGCGATTCATGGCCGAGGTATTGCGCGCCGACGCCGCACATCAGTTTGTATGAAACCCTACGACCTTCCCGATGCCAGCGGCCATTTCGGCCCGTACGGCGGCCGCTTCGTGGCCGAGACGCTGGTGCACGCGCTCGACGAGCTGCGCGACGCCTATGAGCGCTATCGTGTCGATCCTTCCTTCGTCCACGAATTGCAGTACGAGCTGGCGCACTTCGTCGGCCGACCGTCGCCGGTGTATCACGCGCGTCGGTGGTCCGAGCGACTCGGCGGCGCGCAGATCTGGTTCAAGCGCGAGGACCTGAACCACACCGGCGCGCACAAGATCAACAACACGGTCGGGCAGGCGCTGCTGGCGGCTCGCATGGGCAAGCCGCGCGTGATCGCCGAAACGGGCGCCGGCCAGCATGGCGTCGCCACCGCCACCGTCGCCGCGCGCAACGGCATGCGTTGCGTCGTCTACATGGGCGCCGAAGACGTCGCGCGACAGAAGCAGAACGTGTACCGGATGAAGCTGCTCGGCGCCGAAGTCGTGCCGGTGGAGAGCGGCTCGCGAACCCTGAAGGACGCGCTGAACGAGGCAATGCGCGATTGGGTCGCCAATGTCGAGGACACCTTCTACATCATCGGCACGGTGGCCGGTCCGCATCCGTATCCGGCGATGGTGCGCGACTTCCAGTCGGTGATCGGCGAGGAGTGCAAGCGCCAGATGCCGGAGATGATCGGACGCCAGCCCGACGTCGTCGTTGCCTGCGTCGGCGGCGGCTCCAACGCGATCGGCATCTTTCATCCGTACATCGACGTCGAAGGCGTGCAGCTGGTCGGCGTCGAGGCGGGCGGCGATGGCATCGACACCGGTCGGCATTCGGCTTCGCTCACCGCCGGCATTCCCGGTGTCCTGCACGGCAACCGCACCTACCTGCTGCAGGACGAGAACGGGCAGATCCTGGACACGCACTCGGTGTCGGCCGGCCTCGACTATCCCGGCGTGGGTCCCGAGCACGCGTGGCTGAAGGACAGCGGGCGCGCGCAGTACGTCGTCGTCAACGACGACGAGGCGCTGGCCGCCTTCCATGATTGCTGCCGCATCGAGGGAATCATTCCCGCGCTCGAATCGAGCCACGCGCTCGCGCACGCCGCGCGCATCGCGCCGACGATGCCCAGGGACCGTGCGATCCTCGTCAACCTGTCGGGCCGCGGCGACAAGGACATGCACACCGTTGCGCAACGCGCCGGCATCGCTTTCGAATGACCCGTCTCGCCACCACTTTCGCGCGTCTCGCCGCCGCAGGGCGCAAGGCGCTCGTCCCGTACGTCACCACCGGCTATCCGCGGCCCGATCTTGCGCTGCCGATCCTGCGCGCGCTCGTCGAGGGGGGCGCCGACGTGATCGAGCTCGGCGTTCCGTTCTCCGATCCGATGGCCGACGGGCCGGTCATCCAGCGTGCGAACGAGCAGGCGATCGCGCTCGGCATCGGTCTGCACGAGGTGCTCGGCATCGTCCGCGCATTCCGTCGCGACGACGGCGAGACGCCGATCGTGCTGATGGGCTATGCGAATCCGATCGAGCGCTTCGGCGTGCAGCGCTTCCTCGCAGAGGCGGCCGAGTCCGGCGTCGACGGCGTGCTGGTAGTCGACTATCCGCCCGAGGAGTGCGAATCCTTCGCCGAAGCTGCGCGCGCCTGCGGCATCGATCCGGTGTTCCTGCTCGCCCCGACCTCCACCGACGCGCGCATCGAGCGTGTGCTCGGCGCGGCGAGCGGCTACGTCTACTACGTGTCGATGAAGGGCACCACGGGCGGCACGCTCGACGCCGATGTGGTCGTCGCCCGCGTCGCTGCGATCCGCGCCCGCACGTCGCTGCCGGTGGGCGTCGGCTTCGGCATCCGCGACGGCGCCACGGCGCGCGCCGTCGCGCGTGCCGCCGATGCGGTGATCATCGGCACGCGAACGATCGAGGTGCTGCGCGACGGACCGGTCGAGCAGGCGCCGCAGCGCGTGCGCGATTTCATCGCCTCGATCCGCGCGGCGCTCGACGTGCCGCCCAATGCGCCGCCCGATGCGTCGGTCGCGACCGCAGCCGACATGTCCGGCACGCGCTCCATGCACGCCACTCCGCTGTCCGAACCGCTTCCGGGAATTCGCCGATGACCTGGCTCGACAAACTGCTGCCGCCGCGCATCAAGCGTTCGCCCGCCGGCGGCAAGAAGGTTCCCGAAGGCGTCTGGGTCAAGTGTCCGTCGTGCGATGCCGTGCTGTATTCGGCCGACCTCGAGGCGAACCTGAACGTCTGTCCGAAGTGCGCGCACCACATGCGCCTGCCGGCGCGCAAGCGGCTCGACCTGCTGCTCGATGCGGAGGGTCGCTACGAGATCGGCCACGAGGTGCTTCCGGTCGATGCGTTGAAGTTCAAGGACAGCCGCAAGTATCCCGAGCGGCTGCGCGAGGCGATCGAGGAAACCGGCGAGACCGACGCGCTCGTCGTGCAGGGCGGTGCGATCCGCACCATCCCGGTCGTTGCCGCCTGCTTCGAGTTCGATTTCATGGGCGGGTCGATGGGTTCGGTGGTCGGCGAACGTTTCGCGCGCGGCGTGCAGGCGGCGATCGAGCAGCGCGTTCCCTTCATCTCGATCGCGGCGTCGGGCGGCGCGCGGATGCAGGAAGGACTGCTGTCGCTGATGCAGATGGCGAAGACCACGGCAATGCTCGCCCGACTGTCCGAGAAGAAGCTGCCCTACGTCTCGGTGCTCACCGATCCGACGATGGGCGGCGTCTCGGCGAGCTTCTGCTTCCTGGGCGACGTCGTGATCGCCGAACCGCGCGCGCTGATCGGCTTCGCCGGTCCACGCGTCATCGAGCAGACGGTGCGCACGAAGCTGCCCGAGGGTTTTCAGCGCGCCGAGTTCCTGCTCGAGAAGGGCGCGATCGACCGCATCGTCGATCGCCGCCAGATGCGCGACGAAATCGCGCGCATGCTCGCGATGCTGTGTCGCCAGCCGAGCGAGGCGTTGGCCTGATGTCCGCTTCGCTTGCCGAATGGCTCGAGCGCATCGAGACGCTCCATCCGAAGACGATCGACCTCGGCCTGGAGCGCGTTCGCGAGGTGGCGCAACGCATGCAGCTTGCGCCGTCGGCCACCGTTTTCACCGTGGGCGGTACCAACGGCAAGGGTTCGAGCTGCGCGATGCTCGAGGCGATCCTGCTCGCCGCCGGCTACCGGGTGGGGCTGTACACGTCGCCGCACCTCGTGCGCTTCAACGAGCGCATCCGCATCGGCGGTCGGCCGGTTGCGGACGACGCGATCGTCGAGCAGTTCGAGGCCGTGCAGGCGGCGCGCGGCGACACGGCGCTTACGTACTTCGAGTTCTCCACGCTGGCCGCGCTGCGCTTGTTCTCGCGCGAGCCGCTCGATGCGGTGATCCTCGAGGTGGGCCTGGGCGGCCGGCTGGACGCGGTCAACATCGTCGATGCCGACTGCGCGATCGTCACCAGCATCGACGTCGACCACGTCGAATACCTCGGTGGCGACCGCGAGCGCATCGGCTGGGAGAAGGCGCACATCTACCGCAGCGGTCGTCCGGCGATCTGCAGCGACCCGATTCCGCCCGCGTCGCTCGTGCAATACGCCGAGTCGATCGGCGCCGACCTCTGGCTGTGCGGACGCGACTTCCATTACGTGGGCGACCGGCAGCAGTGGTCGTATCGCGGCCGCGCCCAGCGGCGCAGCTCGATTGCCTATCCGGCGCTGCGCGGCGCGAACCAGCTGCTCAACGCCTCGGGCATGCTGGCCGCGCTGGAGGCGCTGCGCGAACGGCTGCCGGTGAACCAGCAGGCGGTGCGACAGGGCTTTGCCGAGGTCGAGTTGCCCGGGCGCTTCCAGGTGCTCCCCGGCATGCCCAGCGTCGTGCTCGACGTCGCGCACAATCCGCACGCCGTCGCGCACCTGGCGAGCAACCTCGATTCGATGGGAAGGGGCGGGCGCAATTACGCAGTATTCGGCGTGATGCGCGACAAGGACGTCGACGCGATCATCGCGGCAGTGAAGGACCGCTTCGACGCCTGGTTCGTCACCGACCTGCCGGGAACGCGTGCGGCGAGCGCCGCCTGGATCGCCGAGCGGCTACAGGCCGGCGGCGTCGCTGCACCCGCTGCCGAGGACGACGAGGCGAGCCGCGCGGCGCGCATCGAAGCGCACACTACGCCGAGCGCCGCGCTCGCCGCGGCGCGCGCCGTAGCGCAGCCCAATGATAGAATCATCGTCTTCGGATCTTTCCTCACTGTCGCGGATATTCTTGCCACACGTGCCAGCTCGCCGGATCCGTCGTTGCGACGTCCCCGCTGAAGCGCCGCCCGCCGCCGCAGCCGTCCCCGCCGCCGTCGTAATACCCCGTTCCGCCGATGGCACGTCGTAATCCCGCCGACGGCGCCGCGCTCGACCCGGCTGTCACGCAGAAGAAGCGCGCGCGTCGCCGCCTCGTCGGCGCGCTCGTACTGGGAATCGCCGCAGCCATCGTGCTCCCGCTCGTGCTCGACTCCGAGCCGCGCCAGACGATCACCGACGTCGAGATCGAGATTCCGCCGCGCGAGGTGGCGCTGCCCGCGCTCGATTCCCCGTCGCATGCCGACGCGAACGCCTCGGCCTCTGCAGCGCCTGCCGACGACGTCGTCGTGCCGCCCGCGCCGGTCGAGCCGCAGGCGTCGACAACGCAGCCGAAGGCCGACGGGCCGGCGAAGAGCGATGCGCCGGCGAAGGCGGACGTGCATTCGCCGCCGCGATCCGCGGAGACGCGAACGGAGGCCCGCACCGATGCCGCGGCGGCAGCGGGCAAGCGCAGCAGCGCGAAGACCGAAGCACCGAAGGTCGCCAGCGCGAAGCCGCAAGCCGATGCGAACACGCCTGCGCGCAACGAAGCGGGCGCGGCGAAGGCGCCGGCCAAGGCCTCGCCAACGTCAACGTCAACGGCAGCAGCGCCGGCAGCCGGCTCGCGCTTCGCGCTGCAGCTGGGCGCCTTCGCCAACGTCGGCAGCGCGCGCGCGCAACTCGACAAGGCGCGGCGCACCGGACTGCGCGCCTACACCGAGACGGTGAGCACGACGCAGGGCGAACGCACGCGCGTGCGCGTCGGCCCATTCACCACGCGCGACGAGGCCGAGAAGGCGCGCGCGACGCTGAAACTCGCGGGCATCGATTCGTCCATCGTGGACGCTCGGTGAGCGTCGAGCAACTCACCGGCTGGGACTACTTCGTGCTGGCTGCGCTGGTGATCTCGATTGCGCTCGGCGCGTTGCGCGGACTCGTGCGAACGGTCTTCGCGCTCGCCGCGTGGGTCGTCGCACTGCTCGGCGCGCCGCTCGCGACGCCGCCGCTGATCGCGTTCACCGGCTGGAGCTTTCCGCCGTTGTTCGTCGGCGTGCTCGTCTTCTTCGTGCTGCTCGTCGCCGTGCGACTGCTCGGTTCGTTGCTCGCGCGCGCGCTCTCGCGCGTGGGCCTGGGTCTTGCCGATCGCACGCTCGGCTCGGCGCTCGGCGTGCTGCGCGCCCTCGTCGTCATCACGATCGTCGCGCTCGTCGGGCGCCAGATCGGCGCCGACCGCGAGGCGGCCTGGCAGCAGGCGTTGTCCCGACCGCTGCTCGACGTGCTCGTGTCGTGGGTCGATCCGTGGCTCCCGACGCGGGCAGCGCCGCGCCAACCCGTGCGAACCACCGAACGAGGCCCGACATGTGCGGAATCCTGGGCGTCGTAGCGCGCTCCCCGGTCAATCAGCTGCTCTACGACGGGCTGCTGCTGTTGCAGCATCGGGGCCAGGACGCCGCCGGCATCGCCACCGAGCAGGGCAAGGCGTTCCAGATGCAGAAGGGCAACGGCCTGGTGCGCGACGTCTTCCGCACGCGCAACATGCGCTCGCTGCCGGGGACGACCGGCATTGCGCACGTGCGCTACCCCACCGCCGGATCGGCGGGCAACTCGGCCGAAGCGCAGCCGTTCTACGTGAACGCGCCGTTCGGATTGCTGCTGGCGCACAACGGCAACCTCACCAATGCCGAGCAGCTGAAAGACGAGATGTTTCGCCGCGACCGGCGGCACATCAACACCGATTCCGATTCCGAAGTGCTGCTCAACGTGCTCGCCAACTCGCTGCAGGCGAGCGCACGCGGCGTCTCGCTCGATCCCGACACGATCTTCGACGCGGTGCGCGAAGTGCACCATCGCGCGCGCGGCGCTTACGCCTGCGTGGCCGAGATCGCCGGCTACGGCATCCTCGCCTTCCGCGATCCCTTCGGCATCCGGCCGCTGTGCTACGGCATCTCGGAAACCGACTACGGCACCGAATATCTGGTGGCCTCCGAGTCGGTCGCGCTCGAAGGGCTCGGCTTTCGCCTGGTGCGCGACGTCGCGCCCGGCGAGGCGGTCTTCATCGACCTCGAAGGCAACTTCCATTCGCGCCAGTGCGCGGAAAACCCGCGGCTCGTGCCGTGCGTGTTCGAGTATGTCTATTTCGCGCGCCCCGATTCGATCCTCGACGGCGCGAGCGTGTACGCCACTCGCCTGCGCATGGGCGAGCACCTGGCCGAGCGGCTCGCGCACGAATTGTGGCTAGGCGACATCGACGTCGTGATGCCGATTCCCGACACCTCGCGCCCGTCGGCGATGCAACTCGCGATGAAATTGGGCCTCACCTATCGCGAGGGCTTCCTGAAGAACCGCTACGTCGGCCGCACGTTCATCATGCCGGGGCAGGCGGTGCGCCGGAAATCGGTGCGCCAGAAGCTGAACGCGATGAGCGTCGAGTTCAAGGGCAAGAACGTGCTGCTGGTCGACGACTCGATCGTGCGCGGCACCACCTCGCGCGAGATCGTGCAGATGGCGCGCGACTCGGGCGCGAACAAGGTCTACTTCGCTTCCGCCGCGCCGCCCGTTCGATTTCCGAACGTCTACGGCATCGACATGCCGACGCGCGGCGAACTGATCGCCTACGGCCGCAGCGACGAGGAGATCCGCCAGGCGATCGGCGCCGATGCGCTGATCTACCAGAGCGTCGAGGCGATGGAGCAAGCGGTGACCGACGTCGCGGCGCATCTCACCGAATTCGAGGCCTCGTGCTTCGACGGTCACTACGTCACCGGCGACATCACGCCCGAATACCTGGATCGCATCGAGCGCGAGCGCCTGGCCGGCGTTGGTCCGGTCGACGACGACCTGCCGCGCAACCAGATGAGCCTGCATTTCCAGGCCGCGCAGGAGTGAGGCGGGCGTCATGAGCGATCGTCCGGACGAAGAAGGCGGGGACGGAGCCGACAACGGGTCTGCAGGCGACGCTGCCACGCGCTGGGCCTTCGAGACGCGCGCAGTGCGCGCCGGTTTCGAGCGCACGGCCTACGGCGAGCACGGCGAGCCGATCTTCCTCACGTCGAGCTTCGTGCACGACAGCGCGGCACATGCGGCGGCGAAGTTCGCCGGCGAGGCCGGCGGCTACATCTATTCGCGTTTCGGCAACCCGACGGTGCGACTGTTCGAGCAGCGCCTCGCGTCGCTCGAGGGCGCCGAGGAATGTCGCGCCACCGCGTCGGGCATGGCGGCGATCCAGGCCGTGCTGGTGAGCCTCACGCACGCGGGCGATCACATCGTCTGCGCGCAGGGCGTGTTCGGGACGACGCTGCAGTTGTTCGCGCTGTTTCGGCGCTACGACATCGAGACCAGCTTCGTGCCGCTGGCGGACGCGCAGGCATGGCGCGACGCGATCCGTCCGAACACGCGGATGCTGTTCGTCGAGACGCCGTCGAATCCGCTCACCGAGGTGGCCGACCTGCGCGCGCTGTCGGCGATCGCGCGCGAGCGCGGCATCGCGCTGGTCGTGGACAACTGCTTCTGCACGCCGGCGCTGCAGCGCCCGCTCGAACTCGGCGCCGACATCGTCGTGCATTCGGCCACCAAGTACCTCGACGGGCAGGGCCGCGTGATCGGCGGCGCCGTGCTCGGCTCGAAGCGCTACATGGACGAGACGCTGCAGCCGGTGCTGCGCTACGGCGGGCCGACGCTGTCGGCGTTCAACGCCTGGGTGCTCGCCAAGGGCCTGGAGACGCTGTCGGTGCGCATGGAGCGGCACGCGCAGAACGCGCTGGTCGTCGCGCGCTGGCTCGAGGCGCAGCCTTGCGTGGAGCGCGTGCGCTATCCGTGGCTCGAATCGCATCCGCAGCATGCACTCGCCCGCGCGCAACAGCGCGCCGGCGGCGCCGTGCTCGCCTTCGAGGTGCGCGGTGCCGACGACGTGGAGCGCAAGGCGCGCGCCTGGCGCATCGTCGACGCTTGCCGTCTGCTGTCGATCACGGCGAACCTCGGCGATGTGAAGTCGACGATCACGCATCCTGCGAGCACCACGCACGGGCGCATGCCGATCGAGACCCGTCGAGAGACGGGCATCGGCGAAGGCATGCTGCGCGTGGCCGTGGGGCTCGAGGATCCAGGCGACGTCTGCGAGGACCTGGCGCGAGGAATGTGAACGGGTCCGCGTGAACCCGCGCGAGCGGGCCCCGATCCCGCCGGCAAGTATCAGCATGCTTCTCCTCTTCAAGCTCACGCTCGCGCCGGCCTCGATCCTGCTCGCCACGCTCATCGCGCAGCGCTTCGGACACGGCGCCTCGGGCTTCCTGTCGGGCTTTCCGGTGATCTCCGGCCCGATCGTCGCCGTGCTGATGTTCTCGCTGCCGGCCGAGCAGGTCGAAGGCATCGCGCGCGCGACGATCGCCGCGAGTCCGGCGACCTTCGCGCACATCGTTGCCTTCGCCTGGTTGTCGCGATGGCTGCCGTGGTGGGCTTGCCTGGCCGGCGCTGCCGCAGCCTTCTTCGCCGTCGGCGCGTTGACGACTGCGTCGTGGGTGCCGGGCGGGATGCAGCTCGCGCTGGCGATCGCCGGCCCCTTCGTCGCGCTGGCGGCGATGCCGCTCGCAAGCGCGGTCACCGGTTCCGTGCCGGTGCCGCGGATCGAGGTCGCGATGCGCGTTGCCGGCACCTTCGTGCTCGCGGCCACGGTGATCCTCAGCGCGCAGCACGTGCCGGCCTTGGTCAGCGGCCTGCTGCTCGCGTGGCCGATCAGCGGGACCATTCTCCCGTCCTTCACGCTGCCCGCCTACGGGCATTTGGCGACCGTGACGCTGCTGCGCGGGCTGTCGGTCGGCCTGGCGGGATTCGTCTGGTTCTACGTCGCGCTCGCGTTCCTGCTCGGCGCGGGCGTTGCCGGTGTCGGCGCGTTCGTTGCGGCTGCGCTGGTGTCGGGGGTGGTGGGGGTGCTGTTCAAGAGGTAGGGAAGGGGAAGGGCGACCGTTGGCCCAGCTCCTCATCCTTTCAGGAAATCTCGGGGAGTTCCCGCACCACGTAGCGATGCGCAATGCTTCGCCGCAGCCTCGGATCGAAGAGTTCCATTTCGAACGTCGGCGCCGGGCGTATCCCGCCGCGCGCGGCGACGGTACCGCACAACATGACGCTTCCGTCGGGGATCAGGTCGCGCCCGAAATGGCCTTCGACGAGCTCGAGCGGATGGCGCAGCGATGCGAGCGTGCCTTCCTGGTAGAGCACGCGCTGCCGGTCCTCGTCGATCCAGGAGCGCAGCACGAGTTCGTCCCAGTGATCGGCAACCTCGGCATAGGGCCACGCGTTGCGCGCAACCGGCTTCGGACAGAGCTGCTTCGATAAAGCGACGCTGTGCGTCTCGAGCTTGCGGTCGGTGTGGTCCGAGGCGACGCTGACGTACGCCACGCCGCGATGCGAGAAGACGAACACCTCGGCCTCGCCCGAGGAGCCGTCGCCGACGACCTCGACGCTGTCCTGCTGCGTGAGCCGGTCGGCGCCGACGCGGTAGTACAGCGGTACGGCGCTGGGTCGCGGCACTCCGAGCGCAGCGAGCTCGTCGATGTGATGCTCGATGGCGGCGAGATCGCGGCCCGCCCAGCCGGCGACGATGCACTCGCGCACCGCAACGTCGATGGGCGCCGTGCCGGAGGCTGACGCGACTTCGAACGAAAGTTCCATGATCGACTCCCGGGAGCTGCCGTCGGGTCACCCGAAGGCTTGCGGCAACCACAGCGCGAGCGCCGGGAACATGGCGAGGATCACGATCATGCCGATCATCATGACGACGAAGGGCAGGGCACCGATCATCACCTCGTTCATGCTGCCGCTCTTGCGCAGGCTCTGCACGACGAACAGGTTCAGGCCGACCGGCGGCGTGATCAGCGCCGCCTCGACGAGAATGATGATGATGATGCCGACCCACACCGGATCGAAGCCGAATGCGAACATGATCGGCGCGACGATCGGAATCGTCGTGATCATCATCGACAGCGTCTCCATGAAGCAGCCGAGCACAAGATAGAACACGACGAGGATCACCAGCATCGTCGTCGGCGAGACGTCGAGCCCGCTGATCATGCCGGTGATCGCGCTGGTGAGCCCGATGCCCGACATGATGAAGTTCAGGAACGACGCGCCGACGATGATCAGCATGATCATTGCGCTGGCCTTCATCGTTCCCTCGAGCGATTCGCGCAGCATCGCGACGTTCAGCCGCCCGGCGAACAGCGCGAGCAGCAGCGCGCCGACGACGCCGAGCGCTGCCGCCTCGGTGGGCGTGGCGATGCCGGCATAGATCGAGCCGACGACGAGCAGGAAGATGCCCAGCGGCGGCACGAGGTGCATGAGGCTGGCCAACCGCCGCCCCCAGCTTGCGTGGATGGTCTCGCCGCCCCACGCCGGTCGAACCTTGCAGGCGACTGCGATCGCCACCATGAAGAGCCCGGCGAGCACGATGCCGGGGAGGATGCCGGCGAGGTAGAGCTTCGGCACCGACGTGTTCGTGAGCACGCCGTAGATGATCAGGTTGATCGAGGGAGGGATCAGGATGCCGAGAGTGCCGCCCGCGGCGAGGCTGCCGAGGAACAGCGATTCGTTGTAGCCCTTCTTCTCGATCTGCGGCAGCGCCACCGTGCCGACCGTGGCGGCGGTGGCCACGCTCGATCCGGAGGTGGCGGCGAACAGCGCACTCGCGCCGATGTTCGCGTGCATCAGTCCACCGGGCAGCCAGGAGAGCCACAGGCTCATCGCGCTGTACATCCGGTCCGCCAATCCGGAGCGAAGCAGGATCTCGCCGAGGAGGATGAACAACGGGATCGCCACCAGCAGGAAATCCGTGCTGCTCGACCATGCGACCTCGCCGATCGCGCGCGTGAGGGGCAGCATCGAGTACAACGGGTCGAGCACGAGGCCCAGAACGCCGAGGGCGGCGCCCACCGGGATGCTCAGCCCGAGCAGCACCAGCAGCAGCACGAGCGAGACGGCGATCACGTGCGCTCTCCGAGCGCCAGGCGCTCGCCGGCCTGTGCTTCCTCGGCGGCTTCCTCCTCCGTGGAGCGGATTCCGCAGATCGCGTGCACGGCGGCGAGATCGCCGTACACGAGCGCGACGCACGAGCGAAGCAGCATCAGCGCGAGCACGACGCACAGCCAGGCGAGCCCGGCCACCCAGAGGAACTGCGGAATCCACAGCGGCGTGGCGAGGATCGTGTTCGCCGTCGAGCCGCGCTCCCACGACGTCGACGCGACCTCGTATGCGTAGCGTGTCCAGAAGGCGATGAAGACGCCGAGTGCGACCAGCGAAAGCCAGTCGAGCACCGCGCCGACGCGCACCGGCAGCAGGCGGTAAACCACGTCGATGCGGATGTTCGCGCGCTGCAGCGTCGCAAAGGACAGCGCCCACGAAATGCTGATCGCGAAGGCGTAGCCCGAGAGCTCGTCGGATCCCCCGAGGTAGAAGCCGAAGAACTTGCGCGTCACCACGTCGATCGAGACGTAGATTGCGCTGGCCAGCGTCAGCGCTCCGGCGACCCAGACCGCTGCGTGCGACAGCCGTGTTGCGAGCCGCAGCAGGCGTTCGAGCGATCCGGGCGCCGGGCGCGAGTTCATTTCTTGGCGGTGATGTCGAGCAACTTGCCGACGGTGGCGTTCCACTCCTTTACGCACTCGGCGGAGCACCGACTGGCCCATTTGGGAACGATGGTCTCGGCCGTGATCTTCTTCAGCAGCGCGCGGTCGGCCTCGGTAGGCTCGACGAGCTTCATCTTGCCCTTGACCGGCAGGTCGCAGGCCTGCGCGCCCGTATTGCAGTCGTAGCCCCGCTGCGTTTCCTTCGCCGCGTCATCCCAGATCGCGTCGATCATGACGCGGATGTTCTTCTGCAGGAAGTCCTGCACTTTCGGATCGAGCTTGTTCCAGTACGCCAGGTTCGCCGCGTGGATCTGCTGGTTCCAGTTGATCGGCAGCGCGTACAGGTGGGTGCTGACCTCGTACCACTTAGCCGAGTAGCCGGACATCGATCCGGTGATCGCGCAGTCGACGACGCCGTTCTGCAGCGCAGGGACGACGTCGCCGAAGGGCAGCGTGACGCTGGAGCCGCCGAGCGCCTGCACGAACTCGCCGGTGGTGCGACTGCTGGTTCGAACCTTCTTTCCGCGGATGTCCGCGAGACCCGAGATGGGCGCGTTGCAGAACAATACCTGCCCGGGATAGGTCGACAGCCCGAGCACCTTCACGCCGCTCTTCTCGTAGTAGCGTTCGTAGACCGGCTCGAAAGCGTTGGTCACCTCGCGGGCGACCTTCACGTTCGGCGCAATGCCGGCGAGGTCGATCGCTTCGTTGATCGCATCGTCGCTGGCGAAATAGGCGAGCGTCGCCGTTCCGATCGGGATCACGCCCTGACCGATCAGGCGCATGATCTCCGGGCCCTTCAAGCCCATCTCGTTGAATCCCTTGATCGTCGCAGTTACCTGGCCATCGGACAATTCGGGGACCGTCTTCGTCCAGAACGGCTGCTCGAAGTTCTGGTACGCGGTGAGGTTGCTCAGCCCGCCGACGACCTGCACCTGCGTCTTGGGTAGCGCACTCACCTTCTGCTGTGCGATGGTGGGTGCGGCGGCGAGCATCGCGCCCAGCGCGAGGCACGTGAGCAGTGTTTTCTTCATGGGAAGCCTCCTGGACGAAAACGAAGCAGTCACGATGCCATAGATCAATGGATGCTTCAGCAGAACCTCAGAACGCCGCGAGGCGCGCGTTGGGCACGTCGGTGATCAGCATGTGGCCCGGTGCGTGCGTGATGCTGAACTCGGGACGCACGGTACGGATGATTGACTGCGGCGTCACGCCGCAGGCCCAGAACACCGGGATCTCGCCTTCGTGCATCGACGGCGGATCGCCGTAGTCGGGTCGCATCAGGTCATCGATGCCGATGAGCGCGGGGTCGCCTAGATGAACTGGCGCTCCGTGGACCGAAGGAAAGCGCGAAGTGATCTGCACCGCGCGGATCACGTCGGCCGCCTTCATCGGGCGCATGGACACGACGAGCGGACCATGCAGTCTTGCCGTTCCCGTCGTGGGAACGTTTGTCCGATACATGGGTACGTTCGTGCCCAGCGCAATGTGCCGCACCTCGATGCCGTCCGCGATCAGCGCCTCCTCGAACGAGAAGGAGCAGCCGATTGCGAAGGCGACGAGGTCCTCGCGCCAGACTCGCAGCAGATCGTCGGGTTCGTCGACGAGTTCGCCGTTGTGCCAGACGCGGTAACGGGGCAGGTCGGTGCGCAGGTCGAGGTCGTTGCCGAGCGCCGGCAGCGTGAACTCGCCGGGATCGCCCACGGCGAGCACCGGGCACGGCTTCGGGTTGCGCTGGGCGAAGAGCAGGAACTCGGCGGCCAGTGGCTGCGGCAGGATCATCAGGTTCGCCTGCACGTAGCCCGGCGCCAAGCCGGCGGTGGGGCCGCGATGCCGGCCGTCGCGGATCGCGCGTCGACAACGCCGCGATTCGGGTTCGGCCGCTACCGGGCTGTGCGTGTTCGGTGCGATGTGCTCGTTCATCGGTCGTGGCTTGTTTTCGTTTCCGTCTCTTATCATGCGCGTTGCACCGCGCCTGGTCCGGCCCGCTGTCGCGCAGGCCCGTGAAATTCCCCATGATCGTCCTGCTGAAGCTCGCGCTCGCGCCGACTTCGATCCTGCTCGCCACGCTCGCTTCGCGCCGCTTCGGCCATGGCGTCGCGGGCCTGTTGTCCGGGTTCCCGGTGATCGCGGCGCCCATCATCGCCGCGCTGATGTTCGAGCTTGCGCCCGTCGAGATCGAAGGCATTGGGCGCGCGACGCTCGCCGCGTGCCCGGCCGCAATCGCGCACATCGTCACCTTCGCCTGGTTGTCGCGTCGGTGGCGGTGGTGGGCTTGCCTGGCCGGCGCGGCGATGGCTTTCTTCACGGTGGGCGCCGTCACGACTGCCTCGTGGATGCCGGGCGCGGCGCAGATTGCGTTGGCGATCGCCGGGCCCTTCGTCGCGTTGCGCGCGATGCCGCGCGTGCCGGCGGCTGTCGGCGCGGTGCCGGTGCCGCGCCAGGAGATCACGATGCGCGTCGTCGCGACCTTCCTGCTTGCCGCCGCCGTCGTGCTCAGCGCACAGCACGTGCCCGCAGTGGTGAGTGGGCTGCTGCTTGCATGGCCGATCAGCGGCAGCATCCTGCCGAGCTTCACGCTTCCCGCCTACGGGCATGCCGCTACCGTAACGCTGTTGCGCGGATTCGCGATCGGGCTCGTGGGTTTCGTCACGTTTTTCGTCGCGCTTGTGTCCCTGCTCGATGCAGGTGCTGCGAACTTCGTTGCGTTCTCCATCGCTGCAGGGGCGTCGGCATTCATGGGGTGGGCTGTCAATCGGCTCCGGAGATAGAGAAGGGACCTTCACCGAAAATCCCGGCTCGACACTTCCAGTTCCCCCAGCCACCGCGTGTGATCGACGACCTTCTGCGCGAGCAGATGGCGCACCTGGCCGCCGGTTTCCGCATCGCGCTGCCAGCGACCATAGACGGTCATCAGCTTCGATGCGAGCACGGCGCTGCGATGGCGCTCGAAGACGTCGGGCCAGACGATCACGTTGACGGTTCCGGTTTCGTCCTCGAGCGTGACGAAGATCGTGCCCGACGCCGTGTCGGGGCGTTGTCGGTGCGTGACGAGACCGCTGGCGCGCGCGAGGCGTCCGTCGGGGAATGCGCGCAGCGCTTCCGACGTGGCTATGCGATGGCGTGAGAGTCGCTCGCGCAGCAGCGCGAGCGGGTGGCGGTGCATCGGGATGCCCAGTCCGCGATAGTCGGCGACGATCTCGCGCGCTTCCGACAGGGCCGGCAGGCGCGCCGGCGTTTCGTCGAAGCGCGCTTCGGCGAGCAGCTTCGGCATCGGCCGGATCGCCGCGGCTTCCCAGTGCGCCTGCGCGCGATGGCCGGCGAGCATGCGCAACGCGTCGGCCTGCGCGAGCGCGTTCAGCGCGCGCGCATCGAGCCCGGCCTCGCGGGCGAGATCCTCTACGCTGTCGAATGCGAAGCGGGTCTCGCCGCGTTCGCGGCGGCGTGCCTCGCGCGCGGCGACGATGCTTTCGGCGGCCGCCTGCGGCAGGCCGCGCACCCGGTTCAGCCCCAGGCGCACCGCGGGCTGCGGGCGACGATCGATCGCGCTGCCGTCCGAGGGCGCGCGATAGGCAATTTGTCCGTGGCGCGCGATCGGGGACGGCTGCTCGCATGACACAGCATCGGGCTCGTCGTCGAACTCCGCCTCGTCGTCGAAGCGTTCCTCGAGCGTGCTGTCGACCTCGCTCGCCAGCACGTCGACGCCGCGCACCTCGATGCCATGCTCGCGCGCGTCGCGCACCAACTGCGCCGGCGCATAGAAGCCCATCGGCTGGCTGTTCAGCAGCGCGGCAAGGAACGCTGCGGGTTCGTGCCGCTTGATCCAGCTCGACACGTAGACGAGCAGCGCGAAGCTCGCCGCGTGGCTCTCGGGGAAGCCGTATTCGCCGAAGCCCTGGATCTGGCGGAAGATCGCTTCGGCGAAATCCCGGTCGTAGCCGCGCGCCATCATGCCGTCGACGACGCGCTGCTCGAAGGGCTCGAGCCCGCCGCGCCGGCGCCATGCCGCCATCGCGCGACGCAGCGCGTCGGCCTCGCCGCCCGAGAAGCCGGCGGCGAGCATCGCGATCTGCATCACCTGTTCCTGGAAGATCGGCACGCCGAGCGTGCGCTCGAGCGCGGGGCGGATCTCGTCGCGCGGATAGACGACGGGCTCCAGGCCCTGCCGACGGCGCAGGTACGGATGCACCATGCCACCCTGGATCGGACCGGGACGCACGATCGCGACCTCGACGACGAGATCGTAGAAGCAGCGCGGATTCAATCGCGGCAGCATGCTCATCTGTGCGCGCGACTCGATCTGGAACACGCCGACCGTGTCGGCGCGCGCGATCATCTCGTAGGTGGACGGATCTTCGGCCGGGACGTCCTGGATACGGAAACTGCAGTCGCGCCGCTTGCCGATGAACTCGAGCGCGCGCCGGATCGCGCTCAGCATGCCGAGCGCGAGCACGTCCACCTTCAGCAGTCCGAGTGCATCGAGATCGTCCTTGTCCCATTCAATGACGCTGCGATCGGCCATCGCCGCGTTCTCCACCGGCACGAGCCGCGTGAGCCGGTCGCGCGCGATGACGAAGCCGCCGGTGTGCTGCGACAGGTGGCGCGGAAAGCCGCGCAGCGTCGACGCCAGCTCGAGCCACTGGCGCGCGACGCGCGATCCGGGGTCGAAGCCCGCCTCGCGCAATCGAGCCGGTTGCATGCCGGCGTCCCACCACGAATGTCCGCGCGCGAGCTGCTCGATGCGTCGCGCATCGATGCCCAGCGCGCGTCCCACGTCGCGCAGCGCCGAGCGCGAGCGGTAGCTGATGACGGTGGCGGTGAGCGCCGCGCGATCGCGGCCGTATTTCTCGTAGAGGTACTGGATGACCTCCTCGCGACGCTGGTGCTCGAAATCGACGTCTATGTCGGGCGGCTCGTTGCGCTCGCGGCTGATGAAGCGCTCGAAGAGCACGCTCGCGCGCGCCGGATCGACTTCGGTGATGCCCAGGCAGTAGCAGACCGCCGAGTTCGCCGCCGAGCCCCGCCCCTGGCACAGGATGCCGCGGCTGCGCGCGAAGCGCACGATGTCGGCCACCGTGAGGAAATAGGGCTCGTAGTTCAGCTCGGCGATCAGCGCGAGCTCGCGCTCGACCTGTTCGAGCACCTTCTGCGGCGTGCCAGCCGGATAACGCGACGGCAGGCCCTCGAAGGCGAGCGTGCGCAGCCAGCTCGCCGGCGTGTGTCCGGGCGGGACGATCTCCTGCGGATATTCGTAGCGCAACTCGTCGAGCGAGAAGCGGCAGCGCTCGGCGATCCTGACCGTCTCGTCGAGCAGCTCGCGCGGATACAACCGCGCCAGGCGCAGGCGGCTCCTCAGATGCTGCTCGGCATTCGACGCGAGCGCGTAGCCGAGCGACTTCAGCGGCGTGTTCAGCCGGATCGCGGTGAGCGTGTCCTGCAGCGCCTTGCGCGAGCGCAGGTGGCACAGCACGTCGCCGACGGCCGTGCGCGGCAGGCTGATTGTTTCGGAGATGCGTCGCGTGGCTTCGAGCAATGCCGCATCGTGGCCGCGCACGAGCAGCGGAACGCCGAGCCAGCAGCGGCCGTCGAAACGTTCGCGAAGGAAGCGCGCCTGCTGCTGCAGGCGGTCGGCTGCCGGCTCGGCGCCCGGCCCATCGACGGCGACGGCGGACGAGGGAACCAGCAGCGCCAGGCACTCGTCGAGGCCTGCGCTCAGGTCCTCGACGAGCAGGCGGTAGCTGCCCTTGCCGGCGCGCATGCGCGCGCGTGTGATCAGCTCGGAGAGGTTGCCGTAGCCGTTGCGCGTGGTGGCGAGCAGCACCAGACGCGCATCGTCGCCGAAGGCGTCGTGCAACGAGAACTGGGCGCCGACGACGAGCGGCAACCCGGTGTCGCGCGCGCGCAGATGCGCGCGCACGACGCCGGCGAGCGAGCACTCGTCGGTGATGGCGAGCGCCGAATAGCCGAGTGCCTGCGCGCGCTCGACGAGCTCTTCGGGATGCGAGGCGCCGCGCAGGAACGAGAAGTTCGAGGCGCAGTGCAGTTCGGCGTAGCGGGGGAGCACGGTGCGGCTGTGCAGCATACTGTATAGATGAACAGTATCTCACGGACTGCCTGTGCGGCTCACCCGATCCCGCCCCCGGTCAACCTCCGTTCGCCGCGCCGATCTCGCGCGTCGCGTCGCTGCCGTCCTTGAGACGAACGCCGGTCGCCTCGAGCCGGCGTGCCGCGTCGACCAGCCACGCGATCCGTCGTGCGGCTTCCGCTGCGGCCAGCCCTTCGGGACGAATGTTCGACACGCAGTTGCGCTCCGCGTCCGTGCGGCCGACGCGCGGTCGCCACGTCAGGTAGGCGCCGAGGCTGTCGAACGACGAGAGCCCAGGGCGCTCGCCGACGAGGAGTACGACGAGTCCGGCGCGCAGCCGCTCGCCGATCTCGTCGCCGATCGCGACGCGCGCCTGATGCGCAAGCACGACCGGCCCGAGCCGCAGGTGCAGGGCCTCGAAGCGCGCGCGCAACTCGAGCAGCAGCGCGGTCGCATGTCGATGCACCGCCGGCGCCGACAGTCCGTCGCCGACCACGCAAAGCACATCGCAGCCGTCGCAAGAGGCCGGGTCGAGCATGGCTCGATCGCGGTCGGACAACCGCCTGCCTAGGTCGGGTTGCTGCAGGTAGGCTGTGCGATCGGGCGCCGCGCTGCGTACCTCGAGCACGTCGAAGCCGTGCGCGGCGAGCTCGGCGCGCACGCGGTCGGCGTCGAACGCCACGTGGACCGCGTCGCGCGCCTGCGCGTGCGCCAGCCCCAGGCGCAGTACCTCGGCGCTCGGCAAGCTCGCGCCGCATCGTCCAAGCGCGATGCGGGCAGCGGTGTGCCGGCGCAGCTCGGTCCACGGGTCGCTTTGCACGATCTCGTTCACCGCTCGTCTCCTGCTCCTGCAGCCGAAGCGATGCCGCTTAGCAGGCGATGACCGGCAGCGACCGGCAGCAACCGGCCTGCGCAATCGGCGACACCGATGCGTTCGAGCCACGCTTCGAATTCGGGTGCTCGCCGCAGGCCGAGCAGCTCGCGCAGGTAGAGCGCGTCGTGGAACGACGTGCTCTGGTAGCTCAGCATCACGTCGTCCGCGCCCGGCACGCCCATCACGTAGGTGACGCCCGCGGCGCCGAGCAGCGTCAGCAGCGTGTCCATGTCGTCGAAGTCGGCCTCGGCGTGGTTCGTGTAGCAGACGTCGCAACCCAGCGGCAGCCCGAGCACCTTGCCGCAGAAGTGATCTTCGAGGCCGGCCCGCACGATCTGCTTGCCGTCGTACAGATACTCCGGGCCGATGAAGCCGACCACGGTGTTCACGAGCAGCGGCGCGAACGCACGCGCGACCGCGTAGGCGCGCGCTTCGCAGGTCTGCTGGTCCACGTCGTGGTGCGCACCGGCCGACAGCGCCGAGCCCTGGCCGGTCTCGAAATACATCACGTTGTCGCCGATCGTTCCCCGCTTCAGCGACCGCGCGGCGTCGTGCGCCTCGCGCAGCAGCGCCAGATCGACCCCGAACGCGGCATTCGCTTTCTCGGTACCGGCCACCGACTGGAACACCAGATCGACCGGCGCGCCGGCCTCGATCATTCGCAGCGTATTCGTCACGTGCGTCAGCACGCAGCCCTGCGTAGGGATCTGGTAACGGTCGATGACGTCGGCGAGCATGCCGACCAGCGATGCCAGCGCCGGAAGGCCGTCGCCGGCCGGGTTGATGCCGATCACCGCGTCGCCGCAGCCATACAGCAGCCCGTCGAGCATCGACGCAGCGATGCCGCGGACGTCGTCGGTCGGATGATTCGGCTGCAGCCGCACCGACAGGCGCCCGGGCAGGCCGATCGTGTCGCGAAAACGAGTGACGACGCGGCACTTGCGCGCGACGAGGATCAGGTCCTGGTTGCGCATCAGCTTGCTGACCGCCGCTACCATCTCCGGCGTGAGGCCGGGGGCGAGCGCGGCGAGCGACGTCTCGTTTGCCGCATCGGACAACAGCCAGTCGCGGAAGTCGCCGACCGTGAGATGGCGCACCGGGGCGAACGCATCGACATCGTGCGTGTCGACGATCAACCGCGTCACCTCGTCGTCCTCGTACGGGATCAGCGCTTCATCGAGGAACGTCGACATCGCCAGTTCGGCGAGCGCGAAGCGGGCCGCCATCCGTTCCTCGGCCGATTGTGCGGCGATGCCCGCCAACCGGTCGCCCGAACGCAGCGGCGTTGCTTTCGCCATCAGCGACTTCAGGTCGTCGAAACGGTGGACGCGATTGCCGATCGTGTGCGCGTAGGCCATTTGCCTGCCCTGCTCGGAAACGGTCGGCCGTCGCGACGCGACCATCGCTGCAACAGTAACGCGAACGCCAACCGCCGTCCTTCCGCCCCGACCCGCGCGAAGGTGCGACGGGTCAGCCGCGATTGACGAGCACGATTCCGCCCGCGATCAGCACGAGCGCAACCACGAGCGACGCGCCGATCGGCTCGTCGAGCAGCACGGCGCCGGCGACGACGCCGAACAGCGGCGTGAGGAAGGTGAACGCGTGCAGCGTCGTCGCGCGATAGTGCGCGACGAGCCAGAACCAGGCGAGGTAGCTTGCGCACGCGATGACGACGGTCTGGAATGCGAGCGAAGCCCAGACGATCGGCGACGGCGCGAAGACGCCTCGTTCGTCGAACGCGTACGACAGCGCGACCAGGACGACGGCGGAGACGCCGAGCTGGTACAGCAGCGTCAGCTCGGCGGGCGCGCGGCGCAGCGAACTCGTCTTGATGACGATCGTCGTCGACGCCCAGAAGAAGGCCGCGCCCAGGCACAGCGCATCGCCGAGCAGCGCGCCGGTTTCCGCGGTGCCGATGCGCCCGCCGAAGGCGATGACGAGTCCGGCGAAGGCGGCAGCGAGGCCCAGGACTTTCTGCCGCGTGAGTCGATCACCGGAAACAAAGGCGTGCGCGCCGAGCGCGACGAAGAAGGGCGCCGAATAGAGCAGCAGCACCGCACGCACAGCAGTGGTGTAGACAAGACCGACGAACAGGCAGACGAACTCGAGCGCAAACAACACGCCGACGAGGACGCCCGGCACGAGCGTCTCCTCGTAGTCCCGCAATCGGATGCGGCGCCCGAAGATCCAGGCGGACAGCAGCAGCGCCGCGCCAATCGAGCGCAGCGCGGCCTGCCAGACCGGCGAGATGCCGCCGTTGCCGACCTTGGTCGCCACCTGTCCGAGGCCCCAGATCATGCACAGCACGACCTGCGTAGCAACGGCGCGAGGTGGCAACGTGGACGAGGAGTCGGACACGAGCGGCGTTATACAGGATCTGCGCGTAGCATTGTCCGCGATGCCTGCGCGAAACGCCGATGCCGCCGCACGTGACGCGCTCGCCGCGCTGCGCGACGCGCTGCAACGCTGTCGCGAATGCCCGCTGGGCTACTTCGCCACGCAGGGCGTCGCCGGCGAAGGTGCCTTGTCCCCCGCGCTGATGCTCGTCGGCGAAGTGCCCGGCGACCGGGAAGACCTGCAGGGCCACCCGTTCGTCGGGCCCGCCGGCCAACTGCTGTTTCGCGCCATCGACTCGCTCGGCTGGCCGCGCGAGGCGCTGTTCGTCAGTAACGCGGTCAAGCACTTCAAGTTCGAGTTGCGCGGCAAGCGGCGCATCCACAAGACGCCTTCGCAGCGTGAAGCGGCGGCCTGCCTGCACTGGCTCGAGGACGAGATCCGGCTCGTCGAGCCGCGCGCGGCGATCGCGCTCGGCGCAACGGCGGCCCGCTCGTTGTTGCATCGAAGCGTGGCGGTCACGCGCGAGCGCGGCCAATGGCTGCGGCGCGACGACGGCCTGCGCGTGCTCGCCATGCTGCATCCGTCGGCGCTGCTGCGCATCCGCGGCGAGGAGCGCGAGGCGGCCTACGAGCAGTGGCTGGGCGACCTGCGCAATGCGGCGGAGATCGTCGAGGCGTGGTCGCGCCGATCTTCGGCTGGAGCGGGCGGCGACGAGCGCCTCTCCTGAAAGGCACCAATTCGGGACGCCCCTTGTTGCGTGGCCTTCGTCGGTCTGTCACATTGGCGCCGCATCATTTCGGCCGCCTCTACGGGCGAACCGGCGCCAGGAAGCGCCGTTGACGAAATCGAAGGAGATCCGTATGAACCGAAGGCAAGGTCGGAGCGTTGCCGCCTGGACACGCGCATCGCTGGTGGCGATGACGCTCGCAGGAGGCGCGCTCGCATGGACGTCGGCGAGCGCCGTCACCGAGATCCAGTGGTGGCATTCGATGACAGGCGCGAACAACGACCGCATCAACAGCCTGGCCGAGCGCTTCAGCAAGAGCCAGTCCGACTACAAGGTCACCGCGGTCTACAAGGGTGGCTACCCGGAATCGATGACGCAGGCGATCGCGGCATACCGTGCCGGCAACGCACCCCACATCGTGCAGGTGTTCGAGGTGGGCACGGCGACGATGATGGCCGCCAAGGGCGCGATCGTTCCAGTCGAGAAGCTGATGAAGGACGCCGGCGAGAAGTTCGATAGCGGCGCGTACGTGCCGGCCGTTGCGGGCTACTACACGACGCGCAAGGGCGAGATGCTGTCGTTCCCGTTCAACAGCTCGACCACGGTTTTCTACTACAACAAGGACGCGTTGAAGAAGGCAGGCGTGGAGAAGGCGCCCGAGACCTGGAGCGAGTTCGCTGCGGCGGCCGCGAAGGTCAAGGCGTCGAACGCCTCGTCGTGCCCGTTCACATCGAGTTGGGCGAGCTGGGTGCACATGGAGAGTTTCTCGGCGTGGCACAACACGCTGTTCGCCACCGAGAACAACGGTTTCGCAAGCCTGAAGGCGCGCCTGGCGGTGGACAAGCCGCTGTTCGAGCGGCACCTGACCAATCTGCTCGAATGGTCGAAGCAGGGCCTGTTCGTCTACCCGGGTCGCACGACCGAAGGTGACGCCAAGTTCTACAGCGGCGAGTGCGCGATGTTCACCGGCAGCTCCTCCGCCTACGGCAACATCAAGAAGAACGCCAAGTTCGACTTCGGCATCTCGAAGCTGCCGTACTACTCCGACGTGCCGGGCGCGCCGCAGAACACGATCATTGGCGGCGCCAGCCTGTGGGTGATGAGCGGCAAGTCGGCCGACGAGTACAAGGGCATCGCGAAGTTCTTCACGTTCCTGTCGTCGCCGGAGATCCAGGCGGAATGGCACCAGGCCACCGGCTACCTGCCGCTGACGATCGCCGCCTACGAGCTGACGAAGAAATCGGGCTTCTACGAGAAGAACCCTGGAACCGACGTGCCGGTGCAGCAGATGATCGTCAAGACCACCGACAAGTCGCGCGGCGTGCGGCTGGGCAACATGGTGCAGATCCGCGATATCGTCCACGAGGAACTGGAGGCGATGCTCGCCGGCAAGCAGGATCCGAAGACGGCGCTGGCGAACATGAAGCGGCGCGGCGACGAGCAGCTGGTGCGCTTCGAGCGCACGGCGCGGGAGTAGGGCGCCCTGGAAAAGCGCGTTCTCTTCGGCGCGGCCGGGTGGCTCCCGGCCGCGCTGCTCGCGCCGCAGCTGGCGATCGTCCTGGTCTTCTTCTACTGGCCGGCGATGCAGGCGCTGTTCCAGTCGGTGTTCATCCAGGACGCCTTCGGTGGAAGTCTGCAGTTCGTCGGCCTGGAGAACTTCGAGTACCTGTTCTCGGACGAGCTGTACCTGTACTCGTTCCAGGTGACGGCGGTGTTCTCGATCGCCGTCACCGCGATCGGGCTCACGCTGAGCCTCGCCCTCGCGTATTTCGCCGACCGCGCGATCCGCGGCGCCTACATGTTCCGCACGCTGCTGATCGTGCCGTACGCGGTCGCTCCCGCGATCGCCGGCGTGCTGTGGATCTTCCTGTTCAACCCGACGCTGGGCATCGTCTCGCACTGGCTGCGTGCTGCCGGCGTCGAGTGGAACCACGTGCTCGACGGCGGGCATGCGATGATCCTGATCGTCGTCGCCGCCGTCTGGAAGCAGATCAGCTACAACTTCATCTTCTTCCTCGCCGGATTGCAGTCGATCCCGAAGTCGCTGATCGAAGCCGCGGCGATCGATGGCGCCGGCGCCTGGCGCACGTTCCGCTCGGTGATCTTCCCGCTGCTGTCGCCCACCACCTTCTTCCTGCTGGTCGTCAACGTCGTCTACGCGTTCTTCGACACTTTTGCGATTGTCGACGCGGCCACCGGCGGCGGGCCGGCGAAGGCCACCGAGATCCTGGTCTACAAGGTGTACAACGACGGCTTCAAGGCGCTCGACATCGGCGGCTCGGCCGCACAGTCGGTGATCCTGATGGCTATCGTCCTCGCGCTCACCGTCATCCAGTTTCGCTATGTCGAACGGCGCGTTCGATACTGAGAACGGGTCGCTGACCTGCTGACTCATGCCCGGCCGCAGCCTTTCCGCCCGGATCCTCACCTATTTCGTGCTCACGCTCGGCGTGCTCGTCGTCGCGTTCCCGGTTTGGGTGACCTTCGTTGCGTCCACGCAGACGCTCGACGAGGTGCAGACCGTACCGATGAGCCTGCTGCCCGGTACGCAATTCCTGAAGAACTACGGCGAGGTGCTCGCCTCGGGCGCCGGGAACACGACGGCGCCTGTCGCGCGAATGATGTACATCAGCCTGGTCATGGCGCTGACGATCGCGATCGGCAAGATCGCGATCTCGCTGCTGTCGGCGTTCGCGCTGATCTACTTCCGCTTCCCGTTCCGACGCACCGCGTTCTGGCTGATCTTCGTCACGCTGATGCTGCCGGTCGAGGTGCGCATCATGCCGACCTACCAGGTGATGGCCGACCTGCACCTGATCGATACCTATGCGGGCCTTACGCTGCCGCTGATCGCGTCGGCCACCGCCACGTTCCTGTTTCGCCAGTTCTTCATGACGGTTCCCGACGAGCTCGCCGAGGCGGCGAAAATCGACGGCGCCGGGCCGATGCGCTTCTTCTGGCACGTGCTGCTGCCGCTGTCGCGCACCAGCATCGCGGCGCTGTTCGTCATCCAGTTCGTCTACGGATGGAACCAGTACCTGTGGCCGCTGCTCGTCACCACGCAGGAGTCGATGTACCCGGTGGTGATCGGCATCAAGCGGATGATCGCCGGCGGCGATGCCGCCACCGAATGGCACCTCGTGATGGCTACCGCAGTGCTCGCGATGCTGCCGCCGGTGTTCGTCGTGGTGCTGATGCAGAAGTGGTTTGTCAAGGGCCTGGTGGAGTCGGACAAATGAGCTCGCGCAAGCGCGGCAACCGGAAGCCGGCGTCGTGAGCGCGTCGCCTCGCGCGTGCGCGTGCGTCTCGTTCTCCGACTGGCCGTATCCGGCCTTCATCGCGCACCGCGGCGCCGGAAGCCTGGCGCCCGAGAACACGCTGGCGGCGCTGCGCACCGGGCACTCGTTCGGCTATCGGATGTTCGAGATAGACGCGAAGCTCTCGGGCGACGGCGTGGCGCTGCTGATGCACGACGCGACGCTCGATCGCACGACCGGCGGAAGCGGACGCGTCGACGCGCAATCCTTCGCTGCGCTCGCCCGGCTCGACGCCGGCAGCTGGCATTCGGCAGCCTTCGCCGGCGAGGGCATTCCGACGCTGGAGCGCGTCGCGCGCTGGGTGCTGGCCAACGACGTGATGCTCAATATCGAGATCAAGCCGACGCCGGGCCGTGAGCGGGAAACTGGCGCGGCGGTCGCGCTCGATGCGCGCGCCGCCTGGCGCGATGTCGGCGTGCCGCCGCTGCTGTCGTCCTTCTCGACGGTTGCGCTTGCCGCCGCGCGCGAGGTCGCGCCCGAACTTCCGCGCGCGCTGCTGGTCTCGGAGCTGCCTGGTGACTGGCTCGAGTGCTGCACGGCGCTCGGTTGCGTCGCACTCGATGCCCGCCATTCGCTGCTGAACGCCGCGCTCATCGCGCAGGCGCACGACGCATCGTTGCGCGTGCTCGCGTGGACGGTGAACGACCAGGCACGCGTCGACGAGCTGTTCGCCGCCGGGCTCGACGCGGTGATCACCGACGTCGTCGACCGGGTCGCGCCGTTGCGTTAGCGCCGACCGGCAGAGTTTGCCGTCGGCGTGCCGGAATCCGGGCCGGCTCGATCGACCCGATGTCGCCGCCCGGGCACGTCGGGTGCACCGCGTTGACGCTGATCAACGCCGACATCGGACGCCCACGTACGATCGGTATCCGGAGGTGTCCGTATGTCCTTGTCCGAAGCTCAGCTCGAGCAACTCGTCGCGCAGATCCGCAGCCGTCTTGCCGTGCTGGAAGAAGAGATCGCACGCAAACTCGGCGAAAGCGCCGAAGGCCTTTCCAGTTTCGACGGCGTCGGCGATGCCGGCGACCTCGGTTCGATCCTCACCGAGAGCGAGGTCGATCTCTCGGAAGCCAGGCGCGACGTCGATGAATGGCGCGGGCTGCGCGCTTCGCTGCGCCGCATCGAGGAAGGCACCTACGGCGTCTGCACCGAATGCGGCGTCGAGATTCCCTTCGAACGCCTGACTGCCGCTCCGCTCGCGCACCGCTGCGTCGATTGCCAGGCGGTGGCGGAGAAGCGCGAACGCACATTCGGAAGTGAAGGGTGAGAAGGCACCGCCTTCAGCCAAACCTCCCCTGCACGAACCACCCGCGACGACCGTCGTTCGCGGAGCGCTCGCGGTAGATCCAGTACAGCGCGTGCGTCTCGTCTTCGGCGATGAAATAGTCGCGCTGCATCAGCGCGTCGTCCCACCAGCCGCCTTCGATCCGTTCCGGACCGGCCAGCAGCCGTAACGGGGAGTGCCACCAGGGGCGGTTGTTGCGTTCGGCGAGGGCGATCGGGCGATCGAGCAGCCACAAGGGCCGAGGCAGCGACGCCATCGGCAGGGAAGGGGCCGGTACGGAGGAACTCCGCATGGGCGCGTGCGGCATCGGTGCGGACGGCGGCGGTGCGGACGGCGGCGGTGCGGACGGCGGCGGTGCGGACGGCGGCGGTGCGGACGGCGGCGGTGCGGACGGCGGCGAGGCTGAGCGCCTGGCGTGCACTGCCAGCCCGGGCGCGTCGATCGGCTCGATCCGGTAGGCCGCTTCCGGCCGGTGGTCGGCAACGAGTCGCAACCGCTGCACGTGCTGCGCTCCGAGGCGAGCCTGCAGCCGTTCGACGAGACGGCGCAGGTTCTCGTGCGCCGCGCCCGGTGCGGGGAACAGGTCGCCGCTGTGGTCGGGCAGTGCAACGACGTCCTCGCAGCGCAAGCGCAATGCATGCGTCGCTTCCGGCAGGCGCGTGACGGCCAGTTTCTCGCGCAGCAGCATGAACAGTCGATCGGCATCGCGCGTGGGATCGGCGAGCCGGATCTCGATGCGCGTGTCGTCGTGCTCGTCGTGCTCGGCGTGCAGCGTGAAGGCGCGAATCGCGGCCTGACGCGCGGCGAGCCAGCCGGTCATCGGATCGATCAGGCGGCGGGCGGCGAACACGAGTGCCTCGGCGTGCTCGACGTTGGCGAGCAGTTCGATGCGCAGATCGAATTCGGCAGGAGCCTCGAACCATCGTCTCGGTTCGGGCCGGCGTCCGAGCGCGCGATCGAGCTCGTCGAGCAGCGTGCCGCCCAGGCGGCGCGCGATCGCGGCGCGCGGTAGCGCAAGCAGGTCACGCACGCAGCGCACGTCGATCGAATCGAGCAGCTCGCGCTGCGCGCGCGTGCGTGCGAGCAGGTGTGCCGGCAGCGCGCCGATGCGCTGCTCCAGGCGCGCCTGAGAGGCGAACGAAGCGTCTCGATGACGCGCCAGGAGCCAGGCGGCGCTCGCCGTGGGCGCGGCGCCGATGCGCACGCGATAGCCGAGCGAGCGCAGGCCCTCGTGCACGCGGGCGAACAATGCGCGGAAGCCGCCGAAATAGCGCAGGCTCGGCGCCACCTCGGCGAGCAGCCCGCACGGTGACGGTGCATCGTCGAAGGCTTCGAAGGCGAGATCGGATTGCAGGCTCACCGACGGGGTGAACTGCTGCATCCAGGCGGCAACGGATTCGAGCGTTCGGCGTTCGGCGTCCGGATCGCGTTCGAGCAGCGGCAGCGCAGGCACGAGCGCCTGGGCTGCCGCGCGTTTCATTCCGCAGGCGATGCCCTGTGCGCGGGCGGCGTCGGTGGCGTCGAGCACGAAGTGCCGGTCGCACAGCGCGAGCGCCACGTCGGGAACGGCGATGCCGCGTTCGACGATGTCGAGCGACAGCCGTTCGAAAAACAGGCCCAGCCACCACACGACAGGCGCCTCACTGCGTTTCCCGCAGCGCAATCGGCTCGGAGGAACGCGGATCGTGCGTTTCGTTCGACGAAGCTTCGACCGCTCCGCCGTGGATGGTGCGCATCGGCATCGGTGCGGCCGTTTCGTCGGCGCCGTGCGAGCGCAGCCGGATTGACGACAGCGGCCGGGGCAGGTCGACGAGGATCGGATCGGCGACGACCGGCCCTCGACGCTTGAGGATCTGCACCGAAAGGCGCTGTTCGGCGCGCGGCAGCAGCAGCAGGCGCAACGGCGCCGGGGAGGCGTCGAACTGCGCTTCGAGCGAGCGGAACAGGAACACCGGACCTTGCGTGCCGTGCGCGGCGAGTTGCATGCGGCGCAGATGCTCGGGGCGGGTGCGCGGCTGCGGCAGCCAGGCGAGCAGCGCCCCGAAGCCGCTGCTCTTCAACGTCTGTTCGACGGCCCACAGACGATCGGCGGCATGCGGCGCCTGCACGATCAGCAGGTAATCGAGGTCGATGCCGTGCTCGGCCAGCGCCGGTGCATAAGGGGTTTGTGGCGGACCGAGCACGACGACGAAGCGACGTTCGCGGGTGAGCCGGCGCAGCAGCGGCACCAGCAGCCGGAGCTCGCCGATGCCCGATTCGCGGCTGATCAGCTCGGTGAGCATCCCGGCGGGCCAGCCTGCGCCGGGCAATTCGGCATCGAGCGCAGCAAAGCCGCTCGGCAATGCCTGCACGGCTGCGTGGCCGATGCGACTGGCTCGCCAGACGGAGTCGGGCAGGGACATCGTCGTTTCCTCACAGTTTGCCGCTGCGCAGCAGTCCGACGGCGATGCCCTCGAGCGAGAAGGTATCGGTGCGCGAGTCGACGACGATGGGTTGGAAGTCGGGATTCTCGGGCAGCAGTTCGACCGTGTTGCCCCGGCGTCGCCAACGCTTGACGGTGACGTCGTCGCCTACCCGTGCAACGACGATCTGCCCGTTGCGCGCCTCGTGCGCCTGGCGCACCGCGAGCAGGTCGCCGTCGAGGATGCCGGCGTCGCGCATGCTCATGCCGCGCACGCGCAGCAGGTAGTCGGGCGTTTCGGCGAACAGGTTCGGATCGATCGCGTAGCTGGCCTCGACATGCTCCTGCGCCAGGATGGGGCTGCCGGCGGCGACGCGTCCGATGAGCGGCAGGCTCGACACCACTTGCACCGCGCTCGATGTCGCGTTGGACGCATCGGCCACCCGCTTCAGGCGAATGCCGCGCGAAGCGCCCGCCGTGAGCTCGATGACGCCCTTGCGCGCCAGCGCCTTCAGATGCTCCTCGGCCGCATTGGCCGAGCGAAACCCCAGCTGCGCGGCGATCTCGGCCCGAGTGGGCGGAAAGCCGGTATCGGCGATGTGCTGGCGGATCAGCGAGAGGATCTGCTGCTGGCGAGGGGTGAGGGCGTGCATTTCTTTGAGGAGGTGAAGGGTCAAGGATGAAGGGTGAAGGGGGAAAGCCCGCTGCTTCGGTCTCTTCGCTTGACTGTGTTTACGTACAGTACACCGTTTCTCGCGGAATTGCACCTCCTCCTGAACAGCGAGGCTTTTCCCCTTCACCCTTCATCCTTGATTCTTCACTTCTTCCAGGAACACCATTTGCTAAGCCGATCCCGCGATGGCGCCTCTCCCACTCATGCCTGTCCCCGGTTCTGCAGCCCCCTGCGGATCTGTCTGTGCATCCGTGAGCGTTTGTGGCAAAGTCGAAAAACGGACCGGTCCATCCGGCTCGCGGAGTTGCATTTCTCGGTCTGCTGGATCGGTGTTCCTCGAAATGCAATGAGGCTAACGGTTCGAGGAAACTCTCTCGATGGGTACGAAGATCTATGTAGGCAACCTGCCGTGGCGCGCAACCGATGCACAGTTGTCGCAGCTGTTCGGCAGTCACGGTGAAGTCACGGATGCGAAGATCGTCACCGACCGCGAAACAGGGCGCTCGCGCGGCTTCGGCTTCGTCACGATGACCTCCGACGATGCGGCGCAGGCCGCCATCCGCGCGTTGAACGGCTACTCCCTCGAAGGCCGCAGTCTGGTCGTCAATGAAGCGCGCGAGCAGGGTGGCGGCGGTGGTCGGCGTCCGGGCGGCTACGGCGGTGGTGGTGGCGGCAACCGCGGCGGCTACGGCGGCCAGCGACGGGCGCGGCAGTTCGGCCAGTAGGAATTCAAGGGAAGGGGGAACCTACTTCTCCCTTCCCCTTCGGATTCACATCTCCGAATAGTTCGGTCCCCCGCCCCCCTCGGGGACGACCCAGACGATGTTCTGCGTCGGGTCCTTGATGTCGCACGTCTTGCAGTGCACGCAGTTCTGCGCGTTGATCTGCAGGCGTTCGCCGCCGGTCTCGTCGCGCACGAACTCGTAGACGCCGGCAGGACAGTAGCGCTGCTCCGGCCCGGCATAGCGCGCGAGATTGATCTGCACCGGCACCTGTGGGTCCTTCAGCGTCAGGTGCACCGGCTGGTTCTCTTCGTGGTTGGTGTTCGAGATGAACACCGACGACAGCCGATCGAAGGTGATCTTTCCGTCGGGTTTCGGATAGGCGATCGGCTTCGAATCCGCCGCCGGCTGCAGGTACTCGTTGTCGGGCCGCTTCACGTGCATCGTGAACGGCGCCTTGCCGCGGAACACCGTCTGGTCGATGCCGACGAGCAGCGTCCCGATCCACAGTCCCTTGCTCATTGCCGCCTTGAAGTTGCGCGCGGTGTGCAACTCGTCGTGCAGCCACGAGCGTTCGAACGCTTCGCGATAGGCGATGAGTTCGTCGCCCGAACGCCCGGCGGCGATCGCATCGAATGCGGCTTCGGCAGCGAGCATTCCGGTCTTGATCGCCGCGTGACTGCCCTTGATGCGCGAGGCGTTCAGGAAGCCGGCATCGCAGCCGAGCAATCCACCGCCGGCGAAAGTGAAGCGGGGCAGCGAGTTGATGCCCCCGGCCGTGATCGAACGCGCGCCGTACGCGAGCCGCTTGCCGCCTTCGAGCACGGAACGAATTGCCGGATGCGTCTTGTAACGCTGGAACTCCTCGTACGGCGACAGGAACGGATTGCGGTAATTCAGACCGACGACGTAGCCGATCGCGATCTTGTTGTCTTTCCAGTGATACAGGAAGGAGCCGCCGTAGGTGTCGTTGTCCAGGGGCCAGCCGGCAGTGTGGATGACGCGCCCCGCGTGGAACTTCGACGGCTCGATCTCCCACAGCTCCTTGATGCCGATTGCGTAGCTCTGCGGATCGCGGCCGTCGTCGAGCCGATAGCGCGCCATCAGCTGCTTGCCCAGATGGCCGCGCGAGCCTTCGGCGAAGAACGTGTATTTGCCGTGCAGCTCCATTCCCGGCTGGAAGCTCGCCGTCGGTTCGCCGTCGCGCCCGACGCCCATGTTGCCGGTGGCAATTCCCTTCACTGCGCCGGCATCGTCGTAGAGCACTTCTGCCGCGGCGAAGCCCGGGTAGATCTCCACGCCGAGCGCTTCGGCCTGCGCGCCCAGCCAGCGCACGAATTCGCCCAGGCTGACGACGTAGTTGCCGTGGTTGCGGAAGCACCCGGGCAGCATCCACTGCGGAACGCTGCGCGCGCCTTTCTCCGACAGGAAGAGGAAGCGGTCTTCCGTTACCTCGGTGTTCAGCGGAGCGCCGCGCTCGCGCCAGTCGGGGAACAACTCCTCCAGCGCGCGCGGATCCATTACCGCGCCCGACAGGATGTGCGCGCCGACCTCCGAACCCTTCTCGACGACGCACACGCCGATTTCGGTGCCTCGTTCGGCGGCGAGCTGCTTCAGCCGGATCGCGGCCGACAGACCTGCCGGTCCGGCCCCGACGATCACGACGTCGAACTCCATCGACTCGCGCTCGATTTCCATCTTCGTGTGCTCTCCGTTGCGCCGGGCGGCGGCGCGCCGCGTGTTCGCTGCGGATTGTCCCGGAAAGCGTCGGACCCATGCAAACGGGGGCGTCCGAGGCGGCGAGGTGATCGGCTACCATGCCCGCAGGCTTTTCGCCTTCTCCGGGAGAACCGCTCGTGCCCACCCGATTCGATCTCACAGGAAAGACCGCGCTCGTCACCGGCGCCTCGAGCGGCCTGGGCGCGCGCTTCGCGCAGGTGCTCGCCGACAACGGCGCGCGCGTCGTGCTCGGGTCGCGTCGCGTCGAGCGGCTGAAGGAGCTGCGCGCGCAGATCGAGGCGACCGGGGGCGATGCGCACGTCGTCGCGCTCGACGTCACCGACATGGCGAGTATCCGCGACGCGGTCGAGCAGGCCGAGGCGCAGGCCGGCGCGATCGACATCCTGGTGAACAACTCGGGCGTGAGCACCACGCAGCGCCTGGTCGACGTCACGCCCGACGACTACGACTTCATCTTCGACACGAACACGCGCGGCGCGTTCTTCGTGGCGCAGCAGGTCGCGCGGCGCATGATCGCGCGCGCCAAGGAAGACCCGAAGCGCGGCGCGCGCATCGTCAACATCGCGTCGATGGCCGCGCTGCGCGTACTCGCGCAGATCGGCGTCTATTGCATGAGCAAGGCCGCCGTCGTGCAGATGACGAAGGCGATGGCGCTGGAGTGGGGACGCTACGGCATCAACGTCAACGCGATCTGCCCGGGCTACATCGAAACCGAGATCAACGCCGAGCACTGGAAGACCGAGGCCGGACAGAAGCTGATCGGGATGCTGCCGCGGCGTCGTGTCGGCAAACCCGAAGACCTCGACGGCCTGCTCGTGCTGCTCGCATCAGACCAGTCGGGCTTCGTCAACGGTGCGGTCATTGCCGCCGACGACGGATTCGGCGTATGAGCGTTGCGCATTCGGCATCCGGGGCGTCGGCAGCGGAGCCCTTCGATCCCCGGCACGCCGAGCGCATCGCGCGCGCCTTCGAACTGCGCACGCCTCCCGAGCCCTTCCGCGACGACCCTTATCCGTACTACGCCGCGCTGCGCACGCACGATCCGGTGCGCACGATGGGCGACGGCAGCGTGTTTCTCACGCGCTACGACGACGTCTCGGCCGTCTATCGGAGCGCGAGCGCGAGCTCCGACAAGAAGGTCGAGTTCGCGCCGAAGTTCGGCGACTCGCCGCTCTACGAGCACCACACGACGAGCCTCGTGTTCAACGATCCGCCGCTGCACACGCGCGTGCGACGCCTGATCCTCGGTGCGTTGAGCCAACGCGCGGTCTCGCGCATGGAGGCCGGCGTCGTGCAACTGGTCGACCGCCTGCTCGACGCGATGCAGGAAAAGGAGCGCGTCGACCTGATCGACGACTTCGCCGCCGCCATCCCGGTGGAAGTGATCGGCAACCTGCTCGCGGTGCCGCGCGAAGCGCGCGGCCCGTTGCGTAATTGGTCGCTCGCGATCCTCGGCGCGCTCGAGCCGGTGCCCACCGACGCGATGCTCGAGCGCGGCAACCGCTCGGTGCGCGAGTTCGGCGCCTTTCTCGACGAACTGATCGGCGACCGGCGCGCACATCCGCTCGATCCCGAGGAGGACGTGCTCACGCGACTGATTCGCGGCGAAGGTGACGGCGAGCGGCTCATGCAGCGCGAGCTCGTGCACAACTGCATCTTCCTGCTCAACGCCGGGCACGAGACGACGACGAACCTGATCGGCAACGGCATGGACGCGTTGCTGCGACATCCCGATTCGCTGCAGCGACTGCGTGACGATGCTTCGCTGGTCAACAGCGCGATCGAGGAGATGCTGCGCTACGAGAGCCCGTTGCAACTGAACAATCGCCGGCTCGTCGGCGAGGTCGAGTTGTCCGACCGTACGCTCGCCGCCGGCACCTTCGTCACGTTGTGCATCGGCGCGGCCAATCGCGATCCGACGCGCTTTCCCGAGCCCGATCGCTTCGACGTTGCGCGCAAGCCGAACCGGCACTTCGCATTCGGCCACGGCGATCATGCCTGTGCGGGGATGAGCGTCGCGCGCCTGGAGGGCCGCATCGCCGTCGGGCGGCTGCTCGCGCGCTTCCCGGTCATCGAGCGCGATGGCGAGCCCGAGCGCGACCGTCGCATTCGCTTCCGCGGTTTTCGCCACCTGCCGGCGCGCGTGCGCGCGGCCTGAGCGCGTCGACGGGCGCTGCACAGAATCTCAGTCGTAGCGAGGATCGGACGGCGTCTCGCGCAATCGTCGCCCGACGCTCTCCCGGATGTGGCGCACACCGAGCGCGACCGCGATTGCGACCGGTACCACGGCGATGCCGGTCGCCACGTCCACGTCGAGTTCGATGCCGCCCGCCCGCGCCGCTACCAGCAGGTAGTGCACGATGCCGACCGCGTAATACGTGATTGCAGCCACCGACAGCCCTTCGACGGTCTGCTGCAGCTTCAGCTGCAGTTCGGCGCGCTGGTTCATCGCCGACAAGAGCGCCTGGTTGTGACGTTCGCGCTCGATGTCCACGCGCGTGCGCAGCAGGGCGCTCGCGCGCGCGATGCGCTCGGCGGCCGAATCGATGCGCCGGCCGACGCTCTCGCAGAAGGCCATCGCCGGATCGAATCGTCGCTCGAGGAAGGCGATCGGCGTCTGCAGCGGCGAGATGCGCCCGACGCGCAGGTCCTGCCCGCGCTGGCGCACGATCGCGTGGTAGGCGCGCGCCGCGCCGAAGCGAAAGCCCACCGTGGCCGACAACCGTTCGACGGTGGCCGCAAGATGCGTCACTTCCTGCAGCAACTCGGGCTCTTCGCTGGCGGGCGCGCCTTCCAGTCGGGAGACGAGCGCGCCGAGCGAGCGCTCGGCCTTGTCGAGCTCGACCGCCGTCTCGCGCGCAAGCGGGAAGGCGAGCATCGCCATCATCCGGTAGACCTCGACCTCGACGAGACGCTGCACTTCGCGTCCGGTGCGCTTCGCGTCCATCGAGACGTCGAGCAGCAGCATCGGCACGAAACCGTCGTCGCGCATCCGGAAGTCGGTGTATACGCGCGCCTCGCCTTCGGCGATCGTGGCGCCGCAGACTTCGTTGCCGTCGAAGTCGCGTGCGAGCGCCTGCGGAGCGTCCGCGCGCCGCTCGCCGTCGTCGCCTGCCGGCAGCAGCGCCAGGTGAACGGCGGCGATGCGCTCGCCGGGCAGCGACGCGAACCACCCTGACGGGAACTCGTCGAGCGCCGTTCGGCCGAACGGATCGTTCGGGTCGCAGCCTTTTGCGTCGATCGTGTAGCCGTCGAACTCGCCGTGCCGTTCGCGCTTGAGCCGGAACGCGCCGAAATCGGCCAGGAAATGCGTGTCGCCGGCCGAAGGCGAGGGCAGGCCGTGCGCTGCGCACAGCGCGGCTAGCGGATCGGCCGGGGTCGCCATGCGGCCGCCGTTTCCGGACCCAGCCGGTGCCGGACGCAGCAACGCGATATGCGACACTCGATGCGGCGCCGCGATCGCCTGTGGCGGGCGGGCGTGGATCTCGTCGTGCAGCGCCTGGCGATCGGGGTGATCGATCATGCGCCGCGCCGCTGGGGCCTGCGCACCTTCGGCGCCTCGGGCGTAGGTGCCTTCGGCGCGAGCCGGAAAGCGAACCAGGGGAAACCGTTGAGCGACCGCATCCTCGTATTCGAGCTGGAGATTCCGATTCGTTGGGGGGACATGGACGCGATGGGCCACGTAAATAATACGGTCTATTTCCGGTACATGGAGCAGGTGCGGATCAGCTGGTTCGATTCGCTCGGATTCCGGCCGGAGCCGAGCGGGGAAGGCCCGCTCATCGTAAATGCCAGCTGCACTTTTGCGCGTGAGTTGCGCTATCCGGGCAACGTGATCTGCCGGCAGTACGTCGGCGCGATCGGCCGCTCGAGCGTCGAGACGTATGTCGACATGCTGCGCAGCGACGACCCCGACACCGTCTATGCGAGCGGCGCGGCAAAGGTGGTCTGGGTCGACTATGCGAAGAAGAAGTCGGCGCCGCTTCCCGGTGCCGCGCGCGCGGCGCTGACGAGGCCGTTCGCTCGCTGATCCGCGGCGCCCTCAGGCGACGGCGGAGACGTCCACCGGGCAGCCGGTTTTCGCCACGATCTCGTCGGCAGTGACCTCGGGCGCGAGCTCGACGAGCTTCAAGCCGTTGTCGCCGACCTCGAGCACGCCCAGGTCGGTGATGATCAGGTTCACGACACCCACGCCGGTGAGCGGCAGCGTGCATTTCGGCAGGATCTTCTGCTCTTCGCTGCCGTCCTTCTTCTTCGCCGTGTGCTCCATCAGCACGATGACGCGGCCCACGCCGGCGACGAGATCCATCGCGCCGCCCATCCCCTTGACCATCTTGCCGGGGATCATCCAGTTGGCGAGATCGCCGCGCTCGCTCACCTGCATCGCGCCGAGGATCGCGAGGTTTATCTTTCCGCCGCGGATCATCGCGAAGGAGTCGGCCGACGAGAAGATCGACGAGCCGGGCAGCGTCGTTACCGTCTGCTTGCCGGCGTTGATCATGTCGGCATCCACCTCGTCTTCCGTGGGGAAGGGACCGATGCCGAGCAGCCCGTTCTCCGACTGCAGCCAGACCTCGGTGCCGTGCGGAACGTGGTTCGCGACGAGCGTGGGCAGTCCGATGCCGAGGTTCACGTAGTAGCCGTCGCGAAGTTCCTTCGCCGCGCGCGTCGCCATCTGGTTGCGTGTCCAGGCCATGTTCGTTGCTCCTGCCTTCAGTGCGAGCGCGTGGTGCGCTGCTCGATGCGCTTCTCGGGCGTGGGGTTGTGGACGATGCGGTGCACGTAGATGCCGGGCAGGTGCACGTGGTCGGGATCGATGTCGCCAGTGGGCACCACCGTCTCCACCTCGGCGATCGTCACGCGCCCGGCCATCGCCGCGTTCGGGTTGAAGTTGCGCGCGGTGCGCCGGAACACCAGGTTGCCGGAGCGATCGGCCATCCACGCCTTGACCAGCGCGACATCGGGAACGAGCGAACGCTCCATCACGTAGGTGTGGCCGTCGAACTCGCGCGTTTCCTTGCCTTCGGCGACGATCGTGCCGACGCCGGTGCGTGTGAAGAAGGCCGGGATGCCGGCGCCGCCGGCGCGCAGCTTCTCGGCGAGCGTGCCCTGCGGCGTGAACTCCAGTTCGAGCTCGCCGGCCAGGTACTGGCGCTCGAACTCCTTGTTCTCGCCGACGTACGACGCGATCATCTTGCGGATCTGGCGCGTCTGCAGCAGCAGTCCCAGGCCGAAGCCGTCGACCCCGGCGTTGTTCGAGATGCAGGTCAGATTGCGCACGCCCGAGTCGCGCAGCGCGGCAATCAGCGCTTCCGGTATGCCGCACAGTCCGAAGCCGCCCACGGCGATCGTCTGTCCGTCGGCCACGACGCCTTCGAGCGCTTGCGCCGCGCTGGGGTAGACCTTGCTGCTCATCGATATCCTCGCTCTCGGGACGCCCGGGATCGGCACGGATTATATGCGGCCGCTACAATCGAAGATGCTTCGCCCCTGCGCACGATGACGCATCGCCACGCTTCCGGCGCGGGCGTGTCTTCGCACCCGCACCGACATTCCCACTCGCCAGCGCATGCGCATTCGCATCCGGATGCGCAATCGCATTCGGGTGCGCAATCGAGCGGTCATGCGCACGACCACCGGCACGACCACCGGCGCGGCGCCGGCGCGAAACCGTCGGCCGCGCTCGCCTGGTCGCTGGCGATCGTGCTGGGCTACGCGCTGCTCGAGGTGGTCGTCGGGATCATCAGCGGTTCGTTGGCGCTCGCCTCCGACGGCGTGCACATGCTCACCGATGCGGCGGCGCTCGGCCTGGCACTCGGCGCACAGCGCTTCGCGCGCCGCGAGGCCGGACCGCGCATGAGCTTCGGCTACGGACGCGCCGAGACGCTCGCCGCACTGATGAACGGCCTCTTCTATGTCGGCGTGCTCGCGTTCATCGTGCTCGAGGCGTTCGGGCGCATGCGCGACACGCCGCCGATCGACGTGCGCTACGCGCTGCCGGTGGCCGTGGCCGGCCTGCTGGTGAACGCCGGCGTCTGGCGACTGCTGCACGGCGAGCGGCACGAGTTGAACACGCGCTCGGCGCTGCTGCACGTGATCGGCGACTTCGCCGGTTCGGTGATCGCCATCGTCGCCCTCGTCACCGTCTGGCTGACCGGATGGACGTTGATCGACCCGATCCTCACGCTGGCGATCTGCGCGCTGCTGCTGGTGGCCACCACGCGGCTGCTGCGCGACAGCGTTCGCGTGTTGATGAATGCAGTGCCCGAGGGCGTGGACGTCGACGAGGTGGAACGCTCGCTGCTCGGCACGCGCGGCGTGCACTGGGTGCGCGACCTTCACCTGTGGTCGCTGGGCGACGGCAGTCCGGCGATGTCGGCGCACGTCGCCATCGACGAGATGGCCGAATGGCCGCAGATTCTCGCCGACATCCGCGCCGCGATGGACGAGCGCCACGGCATCCGTCACCTGACGCTGCAGCCGGAGACGACGCAAGAGGAGGCGTTGCTGATGCGCCAGGAAGCGCAGTGCCGACGGCGTGCCTGACACTCGCCGGGCGGGTGCCGAACCTCTCTGGCCGGCTTGTATAATCGCGCTTTCCGGCCGAGCCTCATGACCAAATTCGTATTCGTCACCGGCGGCGTCGTTTCATCGCTCGGCAAGGGCATCGCTGCCGCCTCGATCGGCGCGTTGCTCGAGTCGCGCGGCCTGCGCGTCACGCTGCTCAAGCTCGATCCCTACATCAACGTCGACCCCGGAACGATGAGCCCGTTCCAGCACGGGGAGGTGTTCGTCACCGAAGACGGCGCCGAGACCGACCTCGACCTCGGGCACTACGAGCGCTTCGTGTCCGCTCCCATGCGGCGCACGAACAACTTCACCACCGGCCAGATCTACGATTCGGTGATCCGCAAGGAGCGCCGCGGCGAGTACCTCGGGCGCACGGTGCAGGTCATCCCGCACATTACCAACGAGATCCAGGCGTTCATCGAGCGCGGGGCGCACGTCGGTGCGCCCGATTCGCCGCAGGTGGCGATCATCGAGATCGGCGGCACGGTGGGCGACATCGAATCGCTGCCCTTCCTCGAGGCGGTGCGGCAGATGAGCCTGAAGCTCGGGCGCGGCAACGCCTGCTTCGTGCACCTGACGCTCGTGCCGTTCATTCCGTCGGCGGGCGAGCTGAAGACCAAGCCGACGCAGCATTCGGTGCAGAAGCTGCGCGAGATCGGAATCCAGGCCGACATGCTGATGTGCCGGGCCGACCGGCGCATCCCCGACGAGGAGCGCGCGAAGATCTCGCTGTTCTCCAACGTGCAGCTCGATTCGGTCATCTCGGTGCAGGACGCCGACTCGATCTACAAGATCCCGCGCATGCTGCACGAGCAGGGCGTCGATCGCACGATCTGCGAAATCCTGCGGCTCGACACCCGTCCGGCCGACCTCGGCGTCTGGGACGGCCTCGTGTACCGGCTCGAGCACCCGAAGCGCGAAGTGCGCATCGCGATGGTCGGCAAGTACGTCGACCTCACCGAGTCGTACAAGTCGCTGAGCGAAGCGCTCGTGCACGCGGGCATCCACACCGAGAGCCGCATCGCGATCGACTACATCGATTCGGAGCGCATCGAAACCGACGGCACCTCGATGCTCGACGGCTTCGACGCGATCCTGGTTCCGGGCGGCTTCGGCCGGCGCGGCGTCGAAGGCAAGATCCAGGCGATCCGCTACGCGCGCGAGAACAACGTTCCCTATCTCGGCATCTGCCTTGGTATGCAGTTGGCCGTCATCGAGTTCGCGCGTCATGTCTGCGGTCTTGCCGGCGCCAACAGCACCGAGTTCGACCCCGACACGCCGCATCCGGTGATCGGGCTGATCACCGAGTGGCACGACCGCGAAGGCCGCATCGAGAAGCGCGACGTCCGCTCCGACCTCGGCGGCACGATGCGCCTGGGCGCGCAGCGCTGCCCGATCGTTCCCGGAACCATCGCCGCCTCGGTCTACGGCGAGTCGGTCAACGAGCGCCACCGGCATCGATACGAGGTGAACAACGGCTACGTCGATCGACTGCAGACCGCCGGTCTCGTCATCTCCGCGCGCACGCCCACCGAGTCGCTTACCGAGATCGTCGAGATGCCGCAAAGCGGGGCGCTCGCGCATCCGTGGTTCGTCGGCGTGCAGTTCCACCCCGAGTTCACCTCCACGCCGCGCGACGGCCATCCGTTGTTCCGCGCTTACGTCGAAGCGGCGTGCGAGCGCGCCGGCCAGCGGCGAGCGCGCGAGGAACCGGCTGTGATGCGCCTGGCATGACGGAAACCGGTTCGATGCGCCTTTGCGGATTCGAAGTCGGCCTCGACCGGCCACTGTTCCTCATTGCCGGGCCGTGCGCGATCGAGTCGCGCGAGCTCGCGCTCGACACTGCCGGGCGGCTGAAGGAGATCACATCCGCGCTCGGCGTGCCGTTCATCTACAAGTCGTCGTTCGACAAGGCCAACCGCAGCTCGGGCACGTCGTTTCGTGGGCCCGGCATGGAAGAGGGACTGAAAATCCTCGACGAGGTTCGTCGCCAGATCGGCGTTCCGGTGCTCACCGACGTGCACGAGGTCGACCAGATCGCGCCGGTGGCAGCGGTCGTCGACGTGCTGCAGACGCCGGCCTTTCTCGTTCGCCAGACCGATTTCATCCGTGCGGTTGCCTCGGCGGGCCGACCGGTGAACATCAAGAAGGGCCAGTTCCTCGCTCCGCACGACATGAAGAACGTCGTCGAGAAGGCACGCGCCGCGGCGATCGAGGCGGGCGGTGACGGCCAGAACATCCTCGTGTGCGAGCGCGGCGCCTCGTTCGGCTACAACAACCTCGTCTCCGACATGCGTTCGCTCGCCATCATGCGCGAGACGGGCTGCCCGGTGGTCTTCGACGCGACGCATTCGGTGCAGCTGCCGGGCGGGCAGGGCACGTCGTCGGGCGGACAGCGCGAGTTCGTGCCGGTGCTCGCGCGTGCGGCGGTGGCCGTCGGCGTTGCCGGGGTTTTCATGGAAACCCACCCCGATCCCGCGCGCGCGCTGTCCGACGGACCGAACGCGTGGCCGCTGCAGCGCATGGCGGAGCTGCTCGCGACGCTGCAGTCGATCGACGCGCTGGTCAAGCGCGACGGCTTTCCCGAACAGACGCTCTCCGCCCGCGGCTGAGCGCATCCGACCAGGAGGAGTTCCGATGCCCGCCTACGTGATCGCCGACGTGAAGGTCAGCGACCCCGAGCGATACAAGCAGTACATGGCGCTGTCGCCGGCCGCGATCGAGGCTGCGGGCGGTCGCTTCCTGGTGCGCGGCGGCGCGCACGAGGTCTTCGAAGGGAACTGGCAGCCGTCGCGCATGGTGATGATCGAGTTCCCCGATCTTGCGTCGGCGCGCGCGTTCTACGATTCGGTGCAGTACCGCGAAGCGCGCGCGAAGCGCGCCGGCGCGACCGAGTACTTCAACATGGTCGTCGTGCAGGGAGCCGAACCGAAATGAGCGCGATCGTCGACATCATCGGACGCGAGATCCTCGATTCGCGCGGCAATCCCACCGTCGAATGCGACGTGCTGCTGGAAACCGGCGTCATGGGCCGTGCCGCTGTGCCCTCGGGCGCGTCGACCGGTTCGCGCGAGGCGATCGAACTGCGCGACGGTGACAAGGCGCGCTATCTCGGCAAAGGCGTGCTCGAGGCGGTCGAGCACATCAACACCGAGATCTCCGAGTCGATCATGGGCCTCGACGCCACCGAGCAGGCGTACATCGACCGCACGCTGATCGAGCTCGACGGCACCGAGAACAAGTCGAGGCTCGGCGCCAACGCGATGCTCGCCGTGTCGATGGCGGTGGCCAAGGCGGCGGCCGACGATTCCGGCCTGCCGCTGTATCGCTACTTCGGCGGATCGGGCGCGATGGCGCTGCCGGTGCCGATGATGAACGTCATCAACGGCGGCGCGCACGCGAACAACAATCTCGACCTGCAGGAGTTCATGATCGTTCCGCTCGGCGCGCCGACGCTTCGCGAGGCGCTGCGCTACGGGGCCGAGGTCTTCCATTCGCTGAAGAAGCTCCTCCACGACCGCGGCATGTCGACGGCGGTGGGTGACGAAGGCGGCTTCGCGCCCAGCGTGAAGAACCACGAGGCGGCGATCCAGCTCGTGCTCGAAGCGATCGAGGCGGCCGGCTACGAGCCGGGACGCCAGGTGGCGCTCGCGCTCGACTGCGCGGCGTCGGAGTTCTTCCGCGAAGGGCGCTACCACCTGGCTGGCGAAGGTCTCACGCTGAGCGCCAACGATTTCGCCAACCTGCTGTCCACCTGGTGCGACCGCTACCCGATCATCTCGATCGAGGACGGCATGGCCGAGGACGACTGGGACGGATGGAAGCTGCTCACCGACGTACTCGGCGATCGCGTGCAGCTGGTCGGCGACGACCTCTTCGTCACGAACACGAAGATCCTGCAACGGGGCATCGACGAAGGCATCGCCAACTCGATCCTCGTGAAGATCAACCAGATCGGCACGCTCACCGAAACCTTCTCGGCAATCGAACTGGCCAAGCGCTACAACTACACGGCCGTCATCTCGCATCGTTCCGGCGAGACCGAGGACACGACGATCGCCGACATCGCCGTGGCGACCAACGCGCTGCAGATCAAGACCGGCTCGATGAGTCGCACCGATCGTGTAGCGAAATACAATCAATTGCTGCGAATCGAGGAAGATCTCGGTGACGTCGCCACCTATCCGGGGCGTTCCGCGTTCTACAATCTGCGCTGACGCGCGGCGGTCGCGCGTCTGACTCGGCGCGCGATCGCGCGCGCCGGCAGCGTTTCTCGAGGGATTGCCCCCGGTGCGCACGCTCGGCATCGTTCTCGCCTGCCTGCTCGCGCTGATCCAGTACCCGCTCTGGCTCGGCAAGGGCGGCTGGCTGCGCGTCTGGGAGCTCGATCGCCAGCTCGAGGCGCAGCAGGTGCTGAACGCGCGCATCGCGTCGAGGAACGACGCGCTCGAGGCGGAGGTGGCCGACCTGCGCGCGGGCAAGCAGGCGCTCGAGGAGCGCGCGCGCTACGACCTCGGGATGATCAAGCCGGGCGAGCTGTTCGTGCAGATCAACGAGGCGCCGGCGAGCCGCTCGGTGCCGGTGTCCGACGGCCAGGTGCGCACGGCGGCGATGGACGGCGCGACGCGTCGATAGCTCGCCCCCGCTCGTTTTTCCTGTTCGCGTTCTGTCGGGCGGCACGTCGAGGCGAGGCCACGCGCGGTTGGCCTCCGACGAAGCCGCCCCTTCGGGGTTCCCTGCGCTGCTCGCCATCGCGGGCGGCTGCGCAACTCGCCCTCATCGCGGCGGCCCCTTCGGAGCCTTGCGCTTCGGAGCTCGAACAGTGCTCGCCGACTGCCCCCGCAACGGCTGCGCTGCTCGGCGGCTTCGAAGTCGGCCACCCGCGCGTGCCCTCACCTCGACGTGTAGCAGCGGTGTGCCCTGCGAAGGGGACAACCGACGTGCTGAAGCGATGTAATCGACAAGCCGTGTGTTCTGCGTTCTCGTCGCATCACCCGTTCGCATGCGCGTGCATCTGCAGGCCGAGCAGGATCGGCAGCACGATATCCCTGACGTCCGCCACCATCGGTGCTTCACGTCGAGGCGGCAGCTCCCGCTTGCGGCCGACTTCGAAGCCGCCGAGCAGCGCAGCCGAGACGGGGGAAGTCGGCGAGCACTGTTCGAGCTCCGAGCAGCAAGCCCCGAAGGGGCGCCGCAGCGAGGGCGAGTTGCGCAGCCGCCCGTCTCGGTGAGCAGCGCAGGGGACCCCGAAGGGGCGGCTTCGTCGGAGGCCGCAAGCGGGAGCTGCCGCCTCGACGTGACGCGCAACCTCGTCGAACGAACACCGTCAGCCGATCCTGGCAAGCGATGCGCGGAACAGCTTCGCGCGCGCGACGTAACGCGCGGCGGCGTCGCGAAGCGTGGCGACCTGCTCGTCGGTGAGCGTGCGCACGACGCGGCCGGGTGAGCCGAGGACCACGCTGCGCGGCGGGATCTCCTTGCCTTCGGAGACGAGCGCGCCGGCGCCGATCAGGCACTCGGCGCCGATGCGCGCGCCGTTGAGCACGATCGCCTGGATGCCGACGAGCGAGCCGTCGCCGATCGTGCATCCGTGCAGCATCGCCTGGTGACCGATCGTTACCGCCTCGCCGATCTCGAGCGGATAGCCGGGGTCGGTGTGCAGGACGCAGCTCTCCTGCACGTTGCTGCCGATGCCGATTCGGATCGGCTCGTTGTCGCCGCGCATCGTCACGTGGAACCACACGCTCGCATCGCGCGCGATCTCGACCGATCCGATCAGGTCAGCCGATTCTGCGATCCATGCATCGGGATGGATGCTCGGTGCGCGTTCACCGAGACGGTAGATGGCCATTCACGCGCTCCTCGTCGGGTTTATCTCCGAGTGTACCGGCGCGTTTCATTGACCGCCCATTTCGAACGGCATAGATTGGTCGCGGCCTGTTGTCGAACGGAGGCGACAGATGATCAAGTTCTCCGTACTCGGGTTCCTCGGGCAGAAGGCGCAACGCGCGCCCATTCTTTGCCTCGGCGCACTGGCGGCAGCTACGTGCCTCGTTCCGGTCTCGGCGCAGCAGATTCCCACCTCGCCCGATCAGGTCGCTCGTCCCGGCGGCACGATCCCCGGCGCGGCGAAGCTGGCGCTCGTCAAGATCGCGGACGGCTTCCACGATCCGGTCGGCGTCACGGCTGCCAACGACGGCACCGGTCGGATCTTCGTCGTCGAACGTGTCGGTCGCGTTCGCGTCGTGAGCAAGGACGGCAAGGTCAATCCGGAGCCGTTCCTCGACCTCACGAACTTCAACCCGCTTGGCTCCGACGTGCAGACCGGCTTCGTCGAGCAGGGGTTGTGGTCGATCGCGCTGCATCCGAAGTTCAAGGAGAACCACTACGTCTACGTGCACTACGCATCGCTGCCGTTCAACGGCGCGTCGATGGTCGTGCGCTTCACCGTCGACCCGGCCAGCCCCGACCGCATCACCAAGGAGCAGCTGGTGAAGTCGGCGAAGGTGTTGATGAACATTCCGCAGCCGTACTACAACCACTACGGCGGAATGATCACCTTCGGGCCGGACGGCAAGCTCTACATCGGCAAGGGCGACGGCGGATGGGAGGGCGACCCGTTGAACGCGGGGCAGGATCTCACGGTGCTGTGGGCGAAGATCCTGCGCATCGACGTCGACACGGCGGACGACGTTCCCTACGCGATCCCGAAGGACAACCCGTACGCGCGCGCCGACGTGCCGCAACTGATGTCGCTGTTCGGCATCACCGAGAAGGGCTTCGCCGCGAACCAGATCAAGTCGCGGCCCGAAACCTGGGCCTACGGTCTGCGCAACCCGTACTCGTTCCACTTCGACGGCAAGTCCGGTGATCTGTTCATCGCCGACGTCGGGCAGAACCATTGGGAGGAAATCGACTGGCAGCCGGCTTCGTCGAAAGGCGGCGAGAACTACGGCTGGAAGTTCAACCAGGCGTCGCACTGCCATCCGCTCACCGGGGCCGACGACAAGTGTCCGATCGTCGGCGTGCTGCCGGTGGCCGAGTATCCGCACCAGGAGCCCTATCCGGGCGCGCAGAAGCTCAAGACCGGTTGGGGCTGTTCGGCACAGGGCCTGGGCGTGGCGAACTACGCCGGCATGACGAAGACCTATCTCGTCGGCGACTGGTGTTCCGGACGACTCTTCGGCATCGCCTGGGATGCCGGCGCCTCGAAGTGGACGATGCAGGAGCTTCTGCAGACCACGTTGCAGTTCACCTCGGGCAACGTCGATGCCGATGGAAACGTGCTTGCCACGAACTGCGTGTGCTTCTACACGGAGGACAAGGGTCCTACCGCGAATCCGCCCGGCTCGCTCTGGCGAATCGTTCCCGCCGACCAGGTCCCGGCCGGAGCGGAAGTTGCGCGCACGCGCCCGTCGTCCTGAGCGCGTCCCGAATGCGGCGGCGGGAGTTCTCTCCGCCGCCGCATCGAGCACGAGCGGCCGTCGTCGCGCAACGGCCTTCGCGCTGGCCATCGCGTGCGCAGCCTGCGTTCCGGGCACGCAGGCGCACGCGGAGAAGCCGGTTTTTCGCCATCCGTTCGACGGACAGCCGATCGACGTTCCCGAGGCGAAGACGAAGACCCCGGCGCTCGAGCGCTTCAAGCAGACCGGCGAGAACATGTATCGCGACGATGCGACGGCGGTCGGACAGGGCAAGGCTTTGTACGATCAGTGGTGCCAGGTGTGCCATGCCGCGGACGGCACCGGGAAGATGTGTCCTTCGCTCGTCGTCAGCGATCACATCTATCCGCAGACGTCGAACGACGCGGGGATGTTCGCGATCCTGTACGTGGGCGCGTCGGGCGCGATGCAATCGTTCGCCTCGCGCATGTCGCAGGACGAGATGCTCAAGGTGGTCGCCTACGTGCGAACGCTGTCGAAATGAGTTCTCGCGCACGCTGCCGCATCCGCTGCCGCAAGCGTGAGGTGCGCTGCGCGGCGCCAGCGCTCGTCCAGATCGCGCTCGTGGCCGTTCTCGCCACGGCGGGCGCAACGCGCGCGCAGCCGGCGGCCGAGCGCACTGCCGACGGCGGCGAGGGAAGGCTTGAAGACGTCGTCGTCCAGGCGTATCGGGTGCCGACCCTCGAGCGCGAGGCCGTCGACAGCGTCACGATCGTTTCGCGCGAGCAGATCGAGCGCAACGACCTCGTGCACGGTCCCGACCTGTTCCGGCAGGTGCCGGGACTCCAGGTGGACCAACTCGGCGGCCCCGGCGGACTGAGCCTGCCGTACATTCGCGGCAGCGATCCGAACCACGTGCTGGTGCTGATCGACGGCGTGCGCGTGAACGACCCGACGAACTCTCGTGGCGGCGGATTCGATCTGTCGGGCCTCGATCCCAGCCAGATCGAGCGCGTCGAGGTCCTGCGCGGCGCAGCGTCGTCGGTCTACGGCGCGGATGCGATGGGCGGCGTGATCAACGTCGTCACTCGCGCAGCGACGCGCAACGAACCGAGCGGCGAGTTGGGCGTCGGCGCCGGAGGTCACGACTATCGCAACTGGCACGCGCGGGTTTCGGGCGGCGCCGGGATTGCCCGGTTCTCGTTTGGCGCATCCCGGCTGCGCGACGGCAGCGATTCGATCGGCGGCGCGATCGATCGAAAGGTCTTCACCGGTTCGGCGCGCTTCGCGCTCGGCGCCTCGGGCGGCCTCGACCTCGACGTGCGGCATGGCCAGCGCGAGAGCACGAGCTTTCCCGACGACAGCGGCGGGTTGCGATTGGCCGTCCTGCGTGCGCTCGACCACAAGGACGCGAGCGATACCAGCTGGAGCGTTCGCGCTCACCGTGATTTCGGCGATCTCGTCACGCTGAGCGGCGCTCTCACGCGCTACCAGCGCGCCGAAGACATCGATTCGCCGGGCGTGGCCCCCGGCGTACGCAGTCCGATCGGTCTGCCGGCGGCGATTTCGCGCGCCGATTTCGAGCGCGACGCCGCGCTGGCGAATCTCGCCGTTCACCAGCCCGGAGGCAGCGAGCTCGCGGTGGGCCTGGAATACCAGCGCGAGCACGGCGCCGATCGCATCGTCTACACGCTGTTCGGAACGGCGTTGCCGGCCGACTTCGACCTGCGTCGCAGTACCCGGTCGGCCTTCGCCGAGTACAAGTGGCTGGCGAGCAAGGATCTCATCCTGCGCGCAGGACTTCGGCACGACAACGTCGACGGCATCGGCTCGGACACCAGCCCGAGCGCGGGCCTGCGCTATGCGCTGCGCTCCACCGGGGGGTCGATCCGCGCGAGCTACTCCGAAGGGTTCAAGCCGCCGAGCTTCTTTGCGCTCGGACTGCCGCCGGTGCTCAGCGGCAATCCCGACCTGCGTGCCGAGCACAGCAAGGGCGGATCGCTCGGCTACGAGCAGCCCTTCGCCGACGGCGCCGGCAGCGCGGCGGTGACGCTGTTCCGCACGCGCTACACCGATCTCGTCACTTTCGACAATGCAACGAACCGGCTCGTCAACGCGAATACCGTCAACGTACGCGGTGCAGAGTTCGAGCTGGGCTGGAAGGCGAGCGATTCGCTCGCGCTCCGTGCGCACTTCACGCGGTTGATCACGCGCGTGGCCGATGTCGACGAGCCGTTGCGGCAAAGGCCTGGCAAGCGCGCCGGCGTGCAGGCGACGTGGGTCGTCGACGAGCGATGGTCGGCGGCGTGGAGCACCGAGTACGCCGGCGACATCTTCGATTCGTCGATCCCGACCGGAAACCTGATGTTGCCCACCTACCTGCGCAGCGACGCCGCGGTCGTGCTTCGCGCGCGCAAGTGGTTGCGCGTGACGTTCGCGATCGACAACGTGTTCGACAAGCGCAACGAGTGGTACGTGGGCTTCGTCGCTCCCGGGCGGCGCCTGCGCGCGGAGCTCACCGCGCTGTTCTGAGCGCTTCGGCGCGCACGGCTCGATCCAAGGCAACGACGTGGCGCTGGGACGCCCCGGCCGTGGGCGGCGGCAGGTCGTGGCCCAGCGCGCGTCGCAGCAGCCAGCGCAGGTACTGCGACATGTCCAGCCCTCCGCGGCCGCCGATGTTGCGCGGCTCGATCGGCAGCAGCTCCGGGTTTCCGATTCGCGCGAGAGCGAACGAGAACGAGTAGTACGGATGCTGCCCCATGCGAAGGTCGGTCATCACGACGAAATCGTCGCGGCGCGCGACCCGAAAGAAGCCCCGAGTGAACTGCGTCAGGCGACGCGTCGTATCGAGATCGGCGATCGAACGGTAAAGCGCCGGATCGCGCGCGTGCCGGACGAAGCGAATCGCCGGCTCGTCGTCGAGCAGCGATCGGAAGCCCTCCTCGAAGTGGTCGTCGTGCATTACGACGACGCGCCACAGCAGTGTGTTGAACGGCGTGGGCGTGACGAGTATCCGCGAAGCGGGCGGCGGCGCGCCGCCTCGGGCCTGCAGGCTCGCCTCGACGATCTCGCGAACGTGCTGCTGGGCTGCGACGCTGAACGCAAGGTAGAGCGTCGAGACGGCGAGCGCCGCCGTGTTCCAGCGTCGTCCGCGCCCGTCGCGCATCGCGAGCGCCGCCACGAGTCCGACCAGCAGTGGCACCGTGTATGCCGGGTCGATGATGAACACGCTGCCTACGCCGAAGGGGCGGTCGTCGAACGGCAGGGCCAGCCGCGTGCCGTACACGGTCATCGCGTCGAGCAGCGCGTGCGTGACGAGCACGAGCCAGACCGCGGCGCACCACCTGGCCCATCGCGCGCGCTCGCCGGCGAGCGACGCGACGACGACGCCGATCGGCACGGCGGAGAGCGTCTGCCAGAACGGCGCGTGCGTCGGGCCGCGATGCAGCGTGACGTTGGCGACGATGTTGCCGTGGTCGATGAACGCGTCGAGATCGGGCAGCGTGCCGCAGATGGCGCCCCAGGTGGCGGCCTTCCATGCCGGCGTGCCGCGGCTCATGGACGCGACACAGACGGCCGCCCCCAGGGCGGCTTGCGTCAGCGAATCCAAGTCGCGTTGCTGTCCGGGACTACGCGGGCCGCCCGGCGCGCTCCTGCGCGCGCGCCTGCTCCTGCTTGCGAAGCACCGCGCGCTGCACCTTGCCGGTGGTCGTCATCGGCAGCTCGTCGACGAACTCGATCTCCTTCGGATACTCGTAGGGTGCGAGCTTGCCCCGCACGTGCAGCTGCAATGCTTCGACCAGCGCGTCGCATGCGCGCTCGCCCGAGGCGAGCACGACGTAGGCTTTCACCAGGTTGCCGCGCTCGACGTCGGGCTTCGGCACTACCGCTGCGTTGGCCACCGCAGGGTGGCGGATCAGGCAGCTTTCGATCTCGCTTGGCCCGATCCGGTAGCCGGCCGCCTTGAACATGTCGTCGGCGCGTCCGCCGTACCAGAGGTAGCCGTCCGGGTCCGTGGCGGCGAGATCGCCGGTGCGCAACCAGTTGCCGGCGTACTTGTTGCGAGTGGCTTCGTCGTTGCGCCAGTAGCCGAGGAAGACGACCGGATCGGCGTCGCCGTGGATGTCGAAACGGCCCACGGCGATCTCGCCGAGTTGTCCGGGCGGCAGCTCGTTGCCGTCGTCGTCGAGGATCGCGATGCGATGTCCGGGGTAGGGACGTCCGATCGAGCCGGGGCGCGCCGGCCAGCGCTGCGCCGAGTTGCCGACGACGTAGTTCGCTTCGGTCTGCCCGAAGATCTCGTTGACGGTGACGCCCAGCGAATCGCGGCACCAGTCGAACAGCGTGTCGCCCACCGCCTCGCCGCCGCTCATGATCGCGCGCAGCGCGACCCGGTGGCGCTTGCGCGGCTCCGGTTCGTGCTTCATCAGCATCTTCAGCGCAGTGGGAAAGAGGAACGCGTTCGTCACGCCGTGTCGTTCGAGGATCTGGTAGGCGCGCGCCGGGTCGAAGCGGCCCGCGTGCGCGACGATCGGGCGTCCGAAGTACAGCGTCGGCAACAGCGCGTCCATCAGCCCGCCGGTCCATGCCCAGTCGGCCGGCGACCAGAACACGTCGCGCGCGTGCGGGAACCAGTTCTGCGAGGCGACGAAACCGGTGAGGTTGCCGATCAGCGTGCGATGCGCGATCAGCGCGCCCTTCGGCGGGCCGGTCGTGCCGCTGGTGTAGATGAGCACCGCCGGGTCGTCTGCATGGGTGCCGACCGCTTCGAAGCGGTCGCTGGCCGACGACAGCAGCGATGACCACGCGTGCTCGCCGTCGCCGAGCGTGCACGCGGCGTCGTCGTCGACGATGATCAGGTGGCGCAGGGCGTCGCCGCGCGCGGCGCGCAGCGCGTCGGCCTGCGCTGCGGCGACGATCGCAATCGACGCCTCGCTGTTCTCCAGCCGGTAGCGCAGCGCCTCGGGCCCGAACAGCATCGACAGCGGCATCGCGATCGCGCCGAGCGAATGGATCGCCACGTGGGAGACGACCGTCTCGGGACGCTGCGGCAGCACGATCGCGATGCGATCGCCGCGTTGCGCACCGAGCGCGCGCAGCGCGTTCGCCAGGCGGTTGCCGTCGCGCTGCAGGCGCCGATAGGTGATGCGGTCGGCGCGTCCGTCGCCATGGTCTACGATGAGCGCCGTGCGACGCGCATCGCCCGCCCAGCGCGTGCAGCAGGCCTGTGCGATGTTGAAGCGTTCGGGAACCTGCCAGCGGAATTGCGAGTACAAGGCGTCGTAGTCGTCGCGCAACCCGTCTTTCATGACCGTCTCCGTTTTCTTCTGTCCCGTCGGGCGCCGCCCGCAGGAGTGATCATTGTGCCCAGTTCCGCTGCCGGCGGCGCGTATCGCCCGCAACGCGAAAGTCGTTCCCTGTACCCCGTCGTGCGCGGACTGCGCTACCACCTGCGCTGCTGGGAGGGGGAAGGCCCGGAGGGTGCGGCGCCGACGGTGCTCCTGCTGCACGGATGGATGGACGTCTCGGCGTCGTTTCAGTTCGTCGTCGACCGGCTGCCGCGCCGCTGGCGGGTGCTGGCGCCCGATTGGCGCGGTTTTGGCGAAACCGAGCGAACCGGCGCCGATACCTACTGGTTTCCCGACTATCTCGGCGACCTCGACGCGCTGCTGCAGGCGTTCTCGCCGACGCAGGCGGTCGACCTCGTCGGTCACAGCATGGGCGGCAACGTCGCGCTGCTGTACGCGGGGATCCGCCCGCAGCGCGTTCGCCGCGTCGTGAATCTCGACGGACTCGGCCTTCCCGCGACGCGGCCCGAGCAGGCGCCCGGCCGTTATGCGAAATGGCTCGATGCGCTCGCCACCGGCGCGTCGATGCGCGACTATCCGTCGCGGCGGGCGGTCGCCGAGCGGCTGATGCACAACGATCCGCGGCTGACCGCCGATCGCGCCGCGTTCCTCGCACTGCACTGGTCGCGCGAGAAGGCCGACGGCCGCTTCGAGTTGCTCGGCGATCCGCTGCACCGCCTGCCGTCGCCGATTCTCTATCGCGTCGACGAGACGCTCGCCTGCTGGGGCGAGGTTCGCGCCGACGTGCTGCTCGTCACCGCCGGCATCGTCGACGAGCGCAGCGCCTTCGCGCAGCAATCCGACTACGCGGAGCGGCTGCGCGTGCTCCGCTCGCTGCGCAGGGTCGAAGTTGCCGATGCCGGTCACATGCTCCACCATGATCGTCCGGACGAAGTCGCCCGGTTGATCGAGGAGTTCTTCGCTTGACGCACGGCCGCACCCCCACCGTGCCACCGCCGCACATCGACGCCGACCTGCACAGTCACTCCTGCGTCTCCGACGGCACGCTCACCCCCGCCGAAGTGGTTCGCCGTGCGCACGCGAGCGGCGTGCGGCTGTTCGCGCTCACCGATCACGATCATCTCGGCGGAATGGCCGAGGCGCGCGCCGAGGCGCAGCGCCTGGGCCTCGGCTTCGTCTGCGGCGTCGAGATCTCGGTGAGCTGGGGCGTCGAGACGGTGCATGTGGTCGGACTGCGGATCGACCCGTCCGCGCGCGCGCTGCTCGAGGGGCTCGCTGCAACGCGCAGCGGACGCCACGAGCGCGCTCGCACGATGGGCGAGGATCTCGCGCGCGCCGGCATCGAAGGTGCCTTCGAGGGCGCGCTGCGCCACGTGTCGAATCCGGCGCTGGTCGGACGCACGCACTTCGCGCGCTTTCTCGTCGAGCAGGGCGTCTGCGGCGACGTGCGCGAGGTGTTTCGGCGCTACCTCGTCGAAGGCAAGCCCGGCTTCGTGCCGCATCGCTGGGCCGCGCTCGAAGACGCGGTGGGCTGGATCCTCGACGCCGGCGGCGTGGCGGTGCTCGCGCATCCGGCGCGCTACCGGCTCGATGCAACGGCGCTCGATACGTTGATCGACGAGTTTTGCGCGCTCGGCGGCGCCGGCGTCGAGGTCGTCTGCGCCTCGCACACGCGCGACGACCAGCGGCGATTCGCCGCGATCGCTTCGCGGCGCCGGATGTTTGCGTCGCGCGGCTCCGATTTCCACGGACCGGGCGAGAACCGCATCGAGTTCGGCCAGTTGCCGGCGCTGCCCGAAGGACTCGTTCCGGTCTGGGACGACTGGCCCGAAGCAGCGCGCGCGCGGGCGTGCGGCGCAGCGAGCGCAATCGACACATGACGCACCGCCTGGAGGTCCATCCGGCGAACCCGCAACGCAGACTGCTCGCTCGCGCGGCCGAAGCGCTGCGCCGGGGCGAACTGATCGCGACGCCCACCGACGCCTGCTACGTGCTTGCCTGCCGCCTCGGCGATCGCGAGGCGGTCGAGCGGTTGCGCGCGATTCGCGGACTCGACGAGCGGCATCTGCTCACGCTGATGTGCCGCGACCTCTCCGAGCTGTCCACCTACGCGCGCGTCGACAATGCGCAGTACCGCTTCCTGAAGGAATGGACGCCGGGTCCGTATACCTTCGTGCTCGACGCCACGCGCGAGGTGCCGCGGCGCCTGTGGCACCCGTCGCGCAAGACGATCGGGCTTCGCGTGCCCGATTCGCCGGTTGCGCAGGTCGTGCTCGAGGAGCACGGCGAACCGGTGCTGTGCTCGAGCCTGATCCTGCCGGATGAGGACGATCCGCTGCACGAGGCCGACGAGATCGTCGAGCGCCTGTCCGGACGCGTCGATCTCGTCATCGACGCGGGCGGCCAGGGCTTCGAGCCGACCACGGTCGTCGATCTCACCGGCGACGAACCCACCGTCGTGCGCATCGGGCGCGGCGACATCGGCGCGTCGATGTCGCGACCCGAGGCCTCGACACTGCGCGTTCGCTTCTGAACGTCGGCCCCGGAAGCAGTCGGGGCCGCTGCTACAATCGCCGCCATGGAACCGAGCCTGCCGCAGCTGGTGGCGGTGTATGCGATCCCCGTGATCCTCGCCATCACGCTGCACGAAGCGGCTCACGCCTTCGTCGCCGCGCGGCTGGGCGATCGCACCGCGCAGCAGCTCGGTCGCATGACGATCAACCCCCTTCGCCACATCGATCCGGTGGGTACGCTGCTCGTGCCTGCGCTGATCCTGCTCGCGAGCAAGGCGATGGGCGGCGTCCTGCTGTTCGGCTGGGCCAAGCCCGTTCCGATCGTCCAGTCGAACCTGCGCTCGCCCCGCCGCGACATGGGGATCGTCGCCGCCGCCGGCCCCGGCGCGAACATCGCAATGGCGCTCGGCTGGGGTGTGCTGATCAAGCTGTTGCTCGTCGGGGGGTTCGACAGCGAGTTCCTCTATCGAATGGCGGTCGCCGGCGTGCTCGTCAACCTCGCGCTCGCCGTGCTCAACCTCGTGCCGTTGCCTCCGCTCGACGGCGGACGAATCGTCGCCAGCCTGCTCCCCGAACGCCTGTCGAACGCCTATTCGCGCATCGAACCCTGGGGCGTCTTCGTCCTGCTCGCGCTGCTCGCCACCGGTGCACTGGGCGGCGTGCTGATGCCGATGATCGACTACAGCGTCGACCTCATTTCATCGTTGCTCGCACTCAACAGCTGATCGTACGAACTCGCCGCGAACAGCGACGCGCCCTCAAGCCTCGCGCGTCTCCGCTGCGTCTGCGTCGTGCACCAGGTGCATCCGGCGCAGCGTCGGCAGCGACTCGAGGAACTCGGCGAGTTCGGCGAAGGGCACCGGCTCGCAGATCAGCGCCCCCTGCACCTGGTCGCAGTCGAGCGCCCGCAGCTCGCGCAACTCGGCTGCCGTCTCCACCCCCTCGACCATTGCCTGCATTCCCAGCTTGGCCGCCATCGCCGTGATCGCCTGCACGATCGCCGCATTGCCGCGATCCTCCGGCAGGTTCTCGACGAAGGCACGGTCGATCTTCAGCCCGTCCACCGGCAGGTTTTTCAGGTACGACAACGACGCGTAGCCGGTGCCGAAGTTGTCGATGACGACGCGCACGCCGAGGCGGCGAAGCTCGCCGATCAGCGTCACCGTGCGTTCGGCGTTCTCGATGAACGCGCTCTCGGTCAGCTCGAGCCGCAGCAGGCGCGGCGGGAAGCGCCGCTCGAGCAACGATTCGTTCAGTGCCGAGAGGAAGCCGTCCTCGGCGAGCTGTCGCGCCGACACGTTGACCGACACGGCGATATCCGGCCACGCTTCGAGCCCGAGTCGCACGCGATCGTCGAGCGCGCGGTGGATCGTCCACAGGCCCAGTTCGCGCACCGCGTTGCTCTGCTCGGCGGCTGGCAGGAACTGGTCCGGCAGCAGCATCCCGCGCACCGGATGCCGCCAGCGCAGCAGCCCCTCGAAGCCGACGACGCGGCGTTCGCCGATGTTCATGATCGGCTGGTAGTGCAGGTCGATCTCGCCGCGCAGGATCGCCTGCGGCAGCTCTGCGACGAGTTGCAGCTGCTCGGCGCGTCCGTCCGAGACGCCGCCGGCGAAGAACTGCACGTCGTTGCGTCCGGCCGATTTCGCCTGGTACATCGCGGCATCGGCGCAGCGGATCAACGATTGCGCATCGTTGGCGTCGTCGGGCGCGAAGGCGACGCCGATGCTTGCCGACAGGAAATAGGCGCGGTTCGACAGCACCAGCGGGCGCTCGATCGAAGCGAGCAGGGCGCGTGCGGTCGCCTCGACTTCGTCGCGCGTTCCGGCGCGCGAGATCAACGCGACGAATTCGTCGCCGCCCATTCGTCCGACGACGTCACCTGCGCCCACCGCTTCGTTCAGGCGGCGCGCGACCTCGATCAGCGCCTTGTCGCCGGCGCTGTGGCCGAGCGTGTCGTTGATCAGCTTGTAGCGATCGAGGTCGACGTAGAGCAGCGCGGCGCGCTCGCCCGCGCGCAGCCTCTCGTCGAGTTGCTGCAGCAGGTGCACGCGGTTCGGCAGCCCGGTGAGCGCGTCGTGCAACGACGCGTAGGTGAGCCGTCGTTCGGCTGCCTTGCGCTGCAGGTACAGCGACAGCGTGCGCGAGATCGTCTCCGCCGCTTCGCGCAGGAAGCCCTCGCCGCGAAAAGCCACCGGCGCAAGGAACAGCAGCAGGCTCTGCGGACGCCCGTGCTCGTCGCGCAGGACGGTGACGAAGGCGGCGTTGGCGCCGAGCGCGCGCGTGCGGTAGCGCGCGGCGAACGTCGAATGCGGTGCGAGATCCGCAATCCACGCATCACGCGCCTCGCGCCAGCATTCATCCTCGATGCCGCCGTCGTCGAGTGCGATCTCGTCGGGTAGGGCGGCGATGGCCTGCGTGAAGGCCGGATATCCCCAGCGTTCGCGCGCGCGCAGTCCGTGACCCGAGCGCACGAGGTGCACGCCGCCGATCCAGCCGAGCTTGCCGCAGACGGTGATCAGGATCGCCGTGACCACGCGCTGCGGCTCGGTCTGCTCGCGCATGATCGCCGCGATGTCGCCTTCGAGCTCGAGCAGGACGCGCTGATGCTTCTCGCGCGTGATGTCGCGTCCGACGCCGCGGTATCCGGTGAACTGCCCGCCTTCGTCGTAGACGGGATGGCCGCTGAGCGACAGGTGGTGCAGGTTGCCCTGCGGATCGATCTGGCTGAACTCGAAGTTTTCGAAGGGCTTGTGCGCTTCGCAGATCGCCCGGTGCGTCTCCCAATCGGGCGACAGGAAATCGCTCTCGGGCATCTCCCAGCGGCGCCGTCCCATCGACGAGCGCGCCCAGTTGCCGACCACGGCGCCGAAGGAGTCGGACAGGAACGACACGCGATGCTGCGCGTCGGTCTCCCAGATCCAGTCCGAGCTCAGGTGCGTGAGGTCGCGGAACTTTGCTTCGCTCGCCGCGAGCTGCTGCTGCATCGAGCGCATGCCGGTGATGTCCTGCACGATGCCGGTCATGCGCGCGATCTCGCCGTGCTCGTCGCGTTCGGCATGACCCAGGCTGCGCACCCAGACGACGTCGCGGGTCGGGCGCATCCAGCGGAAGTCGACGCGGACTTCTCCGCCGGCTTTCATCGCGCGCCGATGCGCTTCGCGCCAACGCTCCTGGTCGTTCGGATGGATGTGCGCCAGCAGCGTCCGGGGCGGCGGCACGCCCGCGGCGGGGTCGAGGCCGAACAGGCGGAACGCGCCTTCGCTCCAGTGCAGCGTGTTCGCGTGCAGGTCGTGCGTCCACGAACCAAGGCCGGCGAGCTGCTCGATGCCGTCCTGCCGCGCGCTCGAGCGGTAGCTCGCTTCGGCGCTCTGGCGGGCGCGCGAGGCGCGCGCGCGCCGCGCCGCGCGCAACGCGAGGAGGCCGATCGCGCCGGCCACTGCGGCAAGCGCACCCGCCCAGCCTGCGATGCCGGCGTATCGAGTGTCACCGAAGTAGGCTACGCTCGCGCCCACCGCGCCGGCGAGCATCGCCGCTGCTGCCGCTGCCAGCGCGAACGATTCGAGCCGCGTGATCGCGACCCGCTCGGTGGCGGTGTCCTGAATCTCGTTCTCCCGTGCGGCCAGCGGCCGCAAGTCGGCGCCACTGTAGCGGAAGCACGCCACCGCAACGAGGAATTTGTCGTGTCCGATACGAATGCACGTTCCTGTGCCGCTTCCGCAGGCGCCTCGCCCTGGATCCTTCGCTGGCTCGAGCGGTTGCCGCGCGGCGCGACGGTGCTCGATTTCGCCGCCGGATCGGGACGACACGCGCGCGCCGCGATCGAACGCGGCATGCACGTCGTTGCCATCGATCGCGACGAGCAGGCACTCGCGCGCCTGCGCGACGCGATGCGCGCGCCGACGACCGAAGCAGATCGCGTCGACATCGCGCACGGGGGCACCCTTGCGCTGCGTGTCGCGGATCTTGAAGCGGGACCGTGGCCCTTCGCCGTGCACGAGCGCTTCGACGCCGTCGTCGTGGCCAACTACCTGTTCCGTCCGCGCTTCGCGCTGCTCGCCGCGCTGGTCGCGCCGGGTGGGCTGCTCGTCTACGAGACCTTCGCGCAGGGCAACGAACGCTACGGCCGTCCGTCGAACCCGGCATTTCTGCTCGCGCCCGGCGAGTTGCTGGTGCGCGCGCGACGCGCCGGGCTGACCGTGATCGGCTACGAAGCCGGCATCGTGCAGCGGCCTGCGCCGGCAGCAATCCAGCGCGTCTGCGCGGTGCGCGCGCCCGTCGCCGAGGCAGTGGCGACGCTCGGCTAGAATGTCTCGTTTTTCAGCGACCGACCATCATGATCCGGGGCAGCATAGTCGCGATCGTCAGCCCGATGCACGAGGACGGTAGCCTCGATTTCGACAGCTACCGGCAACTCGTCGACTGGCATGTCGAGCAGGGAACCGCCGCAATCGCGGTCGTCGGCACGACCGGCGAGTCGCCCACCGTCGACATGCAGGAGCACGCGACGCTGATCCGCGTGGCCGTCGAGCATGCCGCCGGCCGCGTGCCGATCATCGCCGGCGCGGGCGGCAACTCCACGCGCGAGGCGATCGAACTCAGCGAATACGCACGCAAGGCGGGCGCGCACGCGTCGCTGCAGGTCGTGCCGTACTACAACAAGCCGACGCAGGAAGGCCTGTATCGGCACTTTCGCGCGGTTGCCGAAGCGGTCGACCTGCCGATGATCCTGTACAACGTGCCCGGCCGCACGGTGGCCGACATGCGCAACGAGACCGTGCTTCGCCTGGTCGAAGTGCCGGGCATCGTCGGCCTGAAGGACGCCACCGGCGACATCCCCCGCGGCTCGGACCTGCTCGCGCGCCTGCCGGCCGATTTCGCCGTATACAGCGGCAACGACGATTCCGCGCTCGCGCTGATGGCGATGGGCGCGCAGGGCGTGATTTCCGTCACCGCCAACCTCGCGCCGGGTCCGATGGCGCAGTTGTGCCGGTATGCGCTCGAAGGCCGTTGGCCCGAGGCGCTCGCGTTGAACCGCCGGCTGCTGCCGCTGCACCTCGACCTCTTCGTCGAAGCCAACCCGATCCCCGTCAAGTGGGCGCTGGCCCAGATGGGGCGCATCCCCCCGGGCATTCGCCTGCCGCTTACGCCGCTGTCCCCCGAGCGTCACGCGATCGTTCGCGCCGCGCTCGAGCGCTCTGGAGTGATCACTTGAAGTCGACGAGATTGCCGACCGCCGCGCGCTGCGCGACGGTTGCTTCGTTGTGCGCGTTGCTTGCCGCCTGCGGCGTCACCGAGAAGATCGACGAGGCGAGCCGCATCGATTATCGAACGTCGGCCAAGCTGCCGTCGCTGGAGGTTCCGCCCGACCTCACCAAGCCGCGCGCGGACAACCGATTCACGATTCCCGAGCGGGCGGGCAACAACGACCGCACGTGGTCGTCGTACGAGCGCAATCGCTCGACTCCGTCGGCGCAGGGTGCCACGCAGGTGCTTCCGCAGGTAGCCGGCGCGCATATCGAGCGCCAGGCCGACCAGCGCTGGCTCGTCGTCGACGCGCCGCCCGAGAAGGTGTGGCCGATCGTGCGCGACTTCTGGCGTGATTCCGGCTTCACCGTGCAGAGCGAGTCTCCGCAGACGGGCGTCATCGAGACCGACTGGGCGGAGAACCACGCGAAGCTGCCGCTCGATTTCATCCGCCGCACGGTCGGACGCGCGTTCGACAACCTGTATTCCACCGGTGAACGCGACAAGTTCCGCACCCGCCTCGAGCGCGAGCCCGGCGGCGGCACCGCGGTCTACGTCACGCATCGCGGAATGATCGAGGTCTACACGTCGACCGCCGAGGAGCGCACCGTCTGGCAGCCGCGGCCGTCCGATCCCGAGCTCGAGGCCGAGTTCCTGCGCCGCCTGATGCTGCGCTTCGTGCCCGACGCGGAGGCCACGCAGGCCGCGCAGGGCGCATCGAGCGGCGGCGGGTCGGCAGCGCAGCCGGTTACGCTCGTGAACACCGGCGACGCGCAGCGACTGGAGCTCTCCGAAGGATTCGATCGGGCCTGGCGCAGCGTCGGGCTCGCCCTCGATCGCGGCGGATTTACGGTGGAAGATCGCGATCGCTCGAAAGGCGTCTACTTCGTGCGCTACATCGATCCGGAGATCGAGGGCGGCCGCAGCGCCAAGAAGCCGGGATTCCTCTCGCGCATCTTCGGCAGCGGGCAGGCGCGGGCAGATGCGAGTCCGCGCTTCCGCATCGAAGTCACCGCCGAAGGCGAACGCAGCCAGGTGCTCGTGCGCGATCCGCAGGGCCAGCCGGTCGCCGACGTAGATCGCAAGACGGTCGGGCGCATCCTGGCGCTGCTGCAGGAACAGATGAAGTAAGACCGTGCGCTTCGCCAGCCTGGGCAGCGGCAGCGAGGGCAACGCGCTGCTCGTCGAAGGCGCCGCAGGCGCCGGCTGCGTGCTGATCGACTGCGGATTCGGCCTGCGCGAAGCCGAACGCAGGCTGCGCGCACTGGGCCGGGAGCCGGCGCAGATCGACGCCATCCTCGTCACGCACGAGCACGGCGACCACGTCGGCGGCGTCTTCCGCCTCGCGCATCGTCATCGCATCCCGGTGCACCTGACGCACGGAACGCTTCGCGCGGTCGGTTCGCTCGTTCCCGCCGACTTCGACCGCGCATCCCTGCTGCGCACCTTCGATTCGGCCGGCACCTTCGAGTGCGTGGGGCTGCGCATCGAGCCGGTTGCGGTTCCGCACGATGCGCGCGAACCCGTGCAATACGTGCTCGACGACGGCCACGTCCGGCTCGGCGTTCTCACCGACCTCGGGCACGGTAGTGCGCACGTCGTGCGGGCGCTGTCGCGGCTCGACGCACTCGTGCTCGAGTGCAACCACGACCTCGGGTTGCTCGAGGCGAACCGCCGCTACACGGCCGCGTTGAAGCGGCGCATCGGGGGGCAGTGGGGGCACCTGGGCAATCGGGAAGCGGCGCGCATCCTCGCGTCGATCGACCGCTCGCGCCTGCGCACCGTGGTCGCGGCGCACCTGAGCCGGCAGAACAACCGGCCCGACCTCGCGCGGACCGCGCTTGCGTCGGTCTTCGACGACGATCCGTCGGCGCTGCAGGTCGCCGACCAGGACAGCGGGATCGGCTGGATCACCGTCTGAAGGCGCGGCGGGCAAAGCCGAAAGAGACGGCGGGCGCGTCGGCGCCCCGCCGGTCTTCATTTCGACGTCTGCGCGTCCTTCTGCGCTTCGCGCGCCGCGGCCACGGCGCGTTCGGCAGCGGCCTTCGAGGCGTCGGCCGCGTTGCCGGTCGCCTCGACCGTCGTGTCGGCGGCGTTCGCCATCGTGTCGCGCTTCGAGGCCGCCGGTCCGCCCGGCGTCGCCGTTTCGCGTGCCAGCTCCGCGGCCTTCTGAGCCTCCTGGCTGGCTGCCTGGGCGGCTTGCGCTGCCTTTTGCGCAGCGGCTGCACTGTCCTGGTTCTCGGCATTCTTGGCGGCGTCGATCGCGCGATCGGCAGCCGACTGCGTGTCGGCGGCCGACTTCTTCAGCGCCTCGTTCGTCGACTGGGCCGATTGCGTCGGCTTGCCGCTGACTTCGGCCTGCTGCGCGCGCTCCGAGTACGCGCTCTGGCGCGCGGCCTGTGCCGCTTCCTCGGCTTTCAGTCCAGCGTCCTTCGCGGCGTCGGCGGCCTGCCGCGCGGCGTCGGCCGCGTCGTTCGAATCCTTCGATTGTCCGGGTGGGCCGAGCACGGCGGTGCTCGACGAAGCGGACGGTTCGGGCCCTGCGGTGTGAGGCGCGCTGCTGCTCGCGGCGGGCGGCGGCGCCGCCGGTTCGTCGCTCCGGCTGCACCCACCCAGCGCCAGTGCCGCTACCGAGGCGAGGAGGAGGGTTTTGTGCATCATGACTTTCATTTCCGTTGAACCGGTTCGCGCGTTTCGCGAACCTGCATGGCAAGCGGCATTCGACGTGCCCGGGTGCCGGGAGCGTGACCGCGTCCCTGCACGCACGCGTGCTCTACACTGGGGCGGTCGGCGTTCCTGCGCCGAAGGAGCGAAGATGGATTCGCAGGTCTGCAGCAACCGCTGGGTGCGGGTGCGCTACCGGCTGTTCGATGCGCAGGGCGAGGCGATCGAGACGGGCGAACGCGAATGGACGTATCTGCACGGCGGATACGGGTCGGTGTTCCCCGGCATCGAACGCGCGCTGGAGGGAGCGCAGGCCGGCGAGTCGCGCAGCGCCCGGCTCGAACCGATCGGCGCCTTCGGCGAGTACGACGCGTCGCTGGTGCAACTCGCGCCGCGCGAGCGCTTCCCGCCGGCCCTGGAGCGCGGGATGTCCTTCGAGGGCGTCCCGGGCGAGGCGGGCGACGGACGCATCCACATCGTCACCGACTTCACCGACGAGACGGTCGTGCTCGACGCGAACCATCCGCTCGCCGGCATGGCGTTGCGCTTCGAGCTGCAGGTGCTCGAAGTGCGCGAAGCAACGCCCGAGGAGATCGACGACGAGCAGCGCCGCGCGGATGCGGCGGACGAGGAATTGCGCGACGAGCCGTAGCCGGTCGTCGCTTCCAGGCCCGCCGGCGTGATCGCTCAGCCCGCGGGCGTGAGCGTTGATTGCGGCGTGAACGCGTCCGAATAGCAGGCGTCTTCGTGCAGGCCCTGCGCAACGAACGCGGGGCGCGCCGCCTGCACCATCCGCACCGAGCCGCAGGCATACACCGAGAAGCCGCGCAGGTCGGGGAAGTCGGCCAGGATCGCCTCGTGCACGAAGCCGGTGCGGCCCTGCCAGTCGTCTTCGGGCAGCGGCTCGGAGGCGACCGGCACGAAATGGAAATTCGGGTGCTCGCGCTCCCACTGCTGCGGGAAATCGAGCAGGTACAGGTCGCGCGGGCGGCGCACGCCCCAGTAGAAGTACATCGGTCGCTCGATGCCCATGCGGAACGCCTGCTCGAGCAGGCTCTTCACCGGCGCGAAGCCGGTGGCGCC
>JAVSMN010000001.1:0-71016 GCA_032027205.1 Burkholderiaceae bacterium | reverse complement strand
GTCGCTCGGCTCGTGCAGAACGAACGAGCCGATCGGCCCTTCGATCGTCAACTCGTCGCCCGGCTTCATCGTCTCGAAGACGCGGGTGGTGAAGCGTCCGCCCGGCATCAGGCGCACGTGCAACTCGACGAGGTCGGTGCTGCCGGACGGTGCGGTGAACGAGTAGCTGCGTCGCGAGCCGTCCTCGAGGACGACGTTCAGGTACTGGCCGGCTTCGTAGTCGATGCGCTGGCCACGCTGCAGGCGCAGCGCGACGAGCATCACGTCGTGCGCGAGGCGCTCGAGCCGCTCGACGACCGTCTTGTACTCGCGGATGCGCAGCGCGGCGGCGGCCGCCGCGTTTTCTTCGTACTCGAACTCGACGTCCGAGCGCGCGCGCGCGCAGCACAGCAGGATCCATCCGGCCTGGCGCTCCTGCTCGGTCAGCGCGGTGGGCTGGTAGCCCGACATCTCCACCTCGCCGCCGATCATCATCGCCTTGCACACGCCGCATCCGCCGGAGCGGCATTCGTAGGGCAGCGGAATGTCGGCGCGCAGCCCGGCGTCGAGCAGCGTCTCGCCGGCGCGCACCGGCGCCTGCTGCCGTCCGGGATGGGCGGTGAGCTCGTACACCTTCTCCTTGCCGGCGCGCACCGGCGGCAGCCACGGCAGCGCCATCAGCAGCAGCGTGACGCCGCCGACGAGCGCCCACAGCTTGATCGGGTCCCACGCGTAGATCAGCGGATAGGCGACCAGGTAGAACCAGTCGAACTTCAACGTGACCGGCACGGTGCCGAGATCGGCCGGCGCCTGGCTCACGACCGGCACGACGATCGACATGACCAGCAGCATCAGCGCAAGGCCGATCGCCAGCGGACGCGGCGGCACCTGCGAGGCGCGCGGCACGCGCTGCGTGTGCACCCATAGCGCCAGCAGCGCGACCAGCGGAATGCCGATGTGCAGGAACGAGAGCAGCGAGAACAGTCGGTCGGTGACCGCCTCCGGCGTGATGAAGTTGCGCGTGAGGATGCCGTTGAACACCGGCAGCGCGTCGAGCCACTCGGTGGTGGCGATGATCACGTACTGCGAGAGCTGGTCCCACGGCAGCATGAAGCCGTTCACGCCCGAGACGTAGATCAGCCACATCACGACCACGCCGCTCACCCACGAGAATGCGCGGAAGCTGCGATAGCGGTCGAAGGAGAAATGCCGCAGCATGTGCAGCATCATCGTCAGCACCATCGCGTCGGAGGCGTAGCGGTGCACGCTGCGCAGGATGCCGCCGGCGAACCACTGGCCGTGCGTGATCGACTCCATCGACGCGTAGGTCTTGTCGATGCCGGTTTCGTAGAACGCGTAGAGGTACAGCCCGCTCGCCACGACGAGCCAGAACATCCAGTAGCTGGTCGCGCCGAGGTAGTAGAGCGGGTTCAGGCGCTCGCCGAAGATGCGGTTGCCGACCGCTTCGGCGGCGAGGAACAGGCGTTGCAACAGCGACTGGATCCGTTTGAGCAAGAGATTCTCCGTTGGCCTGCGTCTGCGCGCAGGCGCTGGCAACGTAGCGAGAACGGCGCGGCGGTGCAACAACTGCCGCACCGCGCGCACGAATACATTCCATTTATTGTTGCGCGGATCCCTTCGAGTGGCCGTACTTGCCACGTGGGGCTTCCCGGATGCCACGCGTTCGTGGCAACTTCGGAACGGTGCATTCGAACGCTTGATCCCGGTCAATGCGGGGGGCCGGGGGCAGCAACCATGATGCCCGCGTTAAAACACGAGGACACCGTCCATGGCCGACAAACAGGTCTCCCAAGTTGCGCCGCCGCAGGAGCCCGAAGAAAGGGTTCCCGTCTTCCAGCAGATCCTCGACAACCCGTTCCTGCTGTTGTTCCTCGGCGTCGTGAGTCCGACGGTCCTCTACATCCTGTGGGGTGTGATGGAGATCGCTGGAATCCCGGTTACGCCGCTCGCCCAGTGAGTCGCGCAAGGAGATCGGCATGAGTGCAATTCTTCCGCCGCCAAAGCGGATCTGGTCGAAGGAGCCGATCGGCAGGGATGAGGTGCTATGGATCTCCATAGCCTTCATCTGGTGCCTGATCATGTTCTTCATGATGCCGTACTGGCACGTGTACGGTACGCAGAACCTGTCGGCCGAAACCTATCGCGTCAAGCCCGAGCTGTACGCGAAGGCGGCGCAGGCGATGGTCGACAAGTACACGGTGCGCACCGAAACCGACGAGAAGATCCCGGTGGTCGCGCCGCCTGCGGGCAGCGATGTCTACCTGATCGCGCGCCTGTGGTCCTGGTGGCCGATCCTCGAGTTGGAGAAGGGCAAGACGTATCGGCTGAACCTGAGCGCCATGGACTACCAGCACGGTTTCTCGCTGCAGCCCGAGAACATCAACATCCAGGTGTTGCCGGGCTACCAGCACGTCGTGACGATCCAGCCGAACCGCTCGGGCACCTACGCGATCGTCTGCAACGAGTTCTGCGGGATCGGACACCACAAGATGGTGTCGCGGTTGTACGTCAAATAAGGAAGAGGCACTGATGGCCACCGCCCAAGCGCTGTTCCGCATCTGCCCCCGATCGGGGTTGCAGTTCCACAAGTCGGCCGAGTCGCTGATCAAGATCCATGCCGTCGCCGGCATCGTGATGCTGCTCGTCGGCGGCGTGCTCGCGCTGCTGATCACGCTCACCCGCTGGCAGGCGATCCACCTCGTCGACGCCGACAACTTCTACCTGTTCCTCACCGCACACGGGCTCGACATGCTCGTCGCGTGGATCATCTTCTTCGAGATCGCGGTCCTGTACTTCTGCTCGTCGACGCTGCTGCGAAGCCGATTGGCAACGCCGCGGATCGCCTGGCTCGGGTTCGCGCTGATGGTGATCGGTGTGGTCATGTGGAACACCACGGTGTTCCAGGGCAACGCGACGGTGATGATGACGTCGTACGTGCCGATGCCGGCGGCGCACTGGTTCTACCTCGGGCTGATCCTGTTCGCCGTCGGCGCGCTGATCGGCTGCTTCGTCTTCCTCGGCACGCTGGTCGTCGCGCGTGGTGAGAAAACCTACGAAGGGTCGATCCCGCTCGTCACGTTCGGCGCGCTCACCGCCTGCATCATCGCGATCTACACGATCGCCTCGGGCGCGATCATCCTGATCCCGACCTGGCTGTGGTCGATCGGCTACATCAAGCACATCGACCCGGTGATGTACCGCGTGATCTGGTGGGCCTTCGGCCACTCGTCGCAGCAGATCAACGTTGCCGCGCACGTGTCGGTCTGGTATGCGGTGGCTGCGATCGTCTTCGGCGCCAAGCCGATGTCCGAGCGCGTGAGCCGCGGCGCGTTCCTGCTCTACATCCTGTTCCTGCAGCTGGCCGCCGCGCACCACATCCTGGCCGACCCGGGCGTGGGCACCGAGTGGAAGGTCTTCAACACCAGCTACGCGATGTACCTCGCCGTGCTCGCGTCGATGGTCCACGGCCTGACCGTTCCGGGCGCGATGGAGGCGGCGCAACGCGAGAAGGGCTTCACCAAGGGCCTGTTCGAGTGGCTGCGCAAGGCGCCCTGGGGCAACCCGGTGTTCTCCGGCGTGTTCATCTCGCTGATCGGCTTCGGCTTCCTGGGCGGCATCTCGGGCGTCATGATGGGCACCGAGCAGCTGAACATGATCATCCACAATACGATCTACGTGCCGGGCCACTTCCACGCCACCGTCGTTCTCGGCACCACGCTCGCGTTCATGGCGATCACGTACTTCCTGCTGCCCACGCTGTTCCAGCGCGAGATCATCCTGCCCGGCTGGGCGAAGTGGCAGCCGTACGTCTTCGGCATCGGGATGGCCGTGTTCACGCTGACGATGATGGGCGCTGGCACGCTGGGCGTTCCGCGTCGCCACTGGGACATCACCTTCGCCGGCGCGTCGCTGCCCTACGAGTTCCCGGGCACGGCGCTGCTGATGATGACGCTGGTCGGGATCTCGGGCGTGATCGCGATCATCGGCGGGGCGATGTACATCATCATCGCGGTCGGCACGGTGTTCTTCGGCAAGCGACTCGATGCCGGCGCCTACACGACGCAGGTCAGCCCGCTGCGGCTCCCCCCGGTCGCGGCAGCGCTGCGCGGCCACGGCGTGGTCGGCGGCGGGTTCCACGCGCCGGGCACCTTCTCGCTGGCGCTGGTTTTCCTGGTCGCCTTCGTGCTGTACTACTTCGTCAACTGGAAATACCTGTCGACGGTATGGGGATTGAGTTGAGTTGACCCGTACCGGCAGTATTTCCCGCAGCACCCTCGGCCGAACGATCGCCGCCCTCGCGGCGGTCGTTTCGGCCGTTCTCATTGGTGGCGTCGGGCCGGCGACGGCCGCGCCGGACGCGGCGCGCAGCGTCGCACCCGACTACCGCAAGGCGCTTGCCGACAGCCAGGCGGCGATCGGTCGGCCGTTGCTCGACGTCGCCATGCGCGACCACACCGGCAAGCCGGTGCGCTTCAGCGATTTCGCCGGCAAGCCGCTGCTCGTCAGTCTCGTCTACACCGGCTGCTTCCAGGCGTGCCCGGTGGCCACGCAGTTCCTCGCGCAGGCGGTGCGCACCGCGCGCGACGCGCTCGGCAACGATCGCTTCCACATCGTCTCGATCGGCTTCAACCAGCCGTTCGATGATCCGGCCGCGATGGCGGCGTTCCGCAAGCAGAACGGCATCGATGATCGCGACTGGCATTTCCTGAGCCCCGATCCGGCGCAGATCGATGCGCTGACGGCCAACCTGGGCTTCAGCTACGAGGCGACGCCGAAGGGTTTCGACCACGTCACGCAGGTCACGGTGGTCGATGCCGAGGGCGTCATCTACCGGCAGGTCTACGGCGAGAGCTTCGACCTGCCGATGCTGGTGCAGCCGCTGAAGGAGCTGCTTTCCGGGCAGGCGTCGCGCGAGTTCACGCTCGAGAATGTATGGGAGAAGGTGAAGCTGTACTGCACCGTCTACGATCCGTACTCGGGTGGTTATCGGGTGAACTACGGCCTGTTCTTCGAGATTTTCGCCGGGCTGACCACGCTCGGCGCAATGGCCTGGTTCGTCGTTCGCGCCCTGCGAAATCCGAGTCGCGCCTGAAGCGGGAGCGGTTGTTGAAGGCGCCACGCCGGGTTGAAGCAATGCCCGACCTTGTCGTTGCGGGCGGGTCCGCTGCGGCGCTTATCGATCGGGACGACGATCCGCGTGCGCTGCGCACGCGCGCGGCAAGCGTCGTGCGTCGCATCGAGCGCGGCTTCGACCGGGCCTTCGGCGAGCCGGCGAATCCGCTGCGCCAGTTGGGCGGCCTGGCCTTCGACCTGTTCTGGCTGATCGCGCTCACCGGGGCGTATCTCTACATCTTCTACGACACGAGCGCCGATGGCGCCTACGCGTCGGTGCAGCAGATGGCGAGCGGCGCCGTGATCGGCGGCGCCTTCATGCGCAGCCTGCATCGCTATGCGTCCGACGCGCTCGTCGTCGTCGTCGTCGCGCATCTGCTGCGCGAATGGGCGTACGGGCGCTATCGTGGCTTTCGCTGGTTCACCTGGCTCACCGGCGTGCCGACGCCGTGGCTGATCCTGGCCGCCGGCGGCATCGGCTACTGGCTCGTCTGGGACACGGTGGCGCTGTTCGTCGCGACGGCAGTCGCCGAGTGGTTCGGCGTGCTGCCCGGCTTCGACTCTGCGCTGGTGCGCAACTTCCTCGATGCCGGTGCCGTATCCGACCGACTGTTCTCGCTGCTGATCTTCCTGCACATCGGCGTCTCGCTCGCGCTGCTGCTGGCGATGTGGCTGCACGTCAAGCGCCTGACGCAGCCGCGCACCAACGCTTCGCGCGCCGTACTCGTCGGCACGCTCGCGGCGCTGTCGGCGGCATCGCTGTTCGCCGCGGCGCCGCTGCCGCCGCCGGCCGACCCGATGAACCTTGGCGGCGAGCTCGCGCTCGACTGGTTCTATCTCGCGCCGTTCGCCTCGCTGCAGTCCGGTTCGCCGTGGCTCGTCTGGGCCGTGATGGCCGCGCTCACGCTGCTCGGCGCAGTCGCGCCGTGGTTGACGCGGCGCGCCCGCGCGCGCGCGCCGGTGGCGGTCGTCGATGCCGACAATTGCAACGGGTGCCAACGTTGCTTCGCCGACTGTCCGTACGCGGCGATCGAGATGGCGCCGCATCCGAGCGGACGCGGGCAGATCGCCGTGGTCGACGCCGACCGCTGCGCGTCGTGCGGCATCTGCGCCGGAGCGTGTCCGTCGTCGACACCGTTTCGCTCCGACGCGCGCCTGGTCACCGGCATCGATCTGCCGGACCTTGGCATCGGCGCACTGCGCGACGAACTGCAGGCGGGGCTGGAGGCCCATCGGGGGCCAACGCCGATCGTCGTCTTCTCGTGCAATCATGCGGCGGCGCCCGCGGCGGCGGCGGACCTGCTGCCGATCGCGCTGCCGTGCGCGGCGATGCTGGCGCCGGCCTTCGTCGACTACGCATTGCGCCACGGCGCGCGCGGCGTCGCGGTCGTGTCGTGCCCGCCCGACGATTGCGAGTACCGCTTCGGCGCCCGCTGGACGGCGCAGCGACTCGCCGGCGAACGCGAGCCGCGGCTGCGCGCGGCGACCGAGCGCCAGCGCATTCGACGGATCGAGGCAGCAAGCGAGGATTTGATCGCGCTACAGGCGCAACTCGCTCGTTTCCGGCACGATCTGGATGGTTTCGATCAGGCGCAGACGCCGGCAGCGGGTGAGGTCGGGCTTTCCACGGAGAATCGCGATGGCGCAACAATCCACTAGTTCCGTTTTCCGCTGGGTCGGGCAGGCGATCCTGTACGCATTCTTCGCGGCCTTCGTCGTCTATTTTTCGAGCTCACCCACCTATCGACACCTCGATCCCGACGAGGGACTGTTGCGGCTGTCGTTCCGCCATCCGGGCCAGGTCGCCACCGACTGCCGCAAGCGCACGCCGGAGGAACTCGCCAAGCTGCCGCCGCAACTGCGCGAGGAGATGGACTGCCAGCGCCAGCGCTCTCCGGTGCAGGTGCGCGTCGAGCTCGACGGCAAGTTGCTGTTCGACAAGGTGTACCAGCCCGCCGGACTGCAGCGCGACGGCGCCGCCAGCGGCTACTTCCGCATGCCGATTCCGGCGGGCGAGCACGACGTCCGCGTGCAGCTCAACGACGACGTTCGCGTCAAGGGCTTCAACCACGAGAGCGAACGCAACGTCGACGTCAAGCCCGGGCAGGTGGTGCTCATCGACTTCGTCGAGAACCAGGGAGTGGTGATTCGATGACGCGAGAAGCGCTGCTGCAGGGGCGTCCGGCATGGTTCGGACGCGCGTTCGCGACCGCCGACGATCGCTTCGATCTCGCGGTTCCCTCCACCGAGCAACGAACGATCGCCACCGGGTGGCTGTTCCTCGGCGTGGCTGCGCTGATCGGTGCCGGCCTGTTCTCGATCCTGCTGGTGCTCGCGCGCACGCCGTACATCGCGAAGCTGATACCCGGCGTCGACTTCTTCCATGTCGCGCTCGTCGTGCACGTGGACCTGTCGGTGCTCGTCTGGTTCGTCTCGATGGCGGGCATGCTGTGGACGATCGACACCTCGCCGCGCTACATCGGGCTGGGCTGGTTCGCGCTCGCCGTCACGGCGATCGGCACGCTGTTCATGGCAGCGGCGCCGTTCACCGGCGTGGCGGTGCCGGTGATGTCGAACTACGTGCCGGTGCTGCTGAACGACACCTTCCTCTATGGCTTGTGCGTGTTCGGCATCGGCTTCCTGCTGCTCACGTTGCGCTCCTTCGTCGCGCCGGCGCGAATGAGCCTGCGCATGGACGGTACCGACGCACTTCGATTCGGCCTGAAGGCGGCGGCGGTCTCGAGCGCCTTCGCGTTGCTGGCGATGGTCTGGTCGATCGTCGAGGTGCCGCGCGAGCTCGATCCGAAAACGTATTACGAGCTGCTGTTCTGGGGCCCGGGCCATGTCGTCCAGTTCACCTGGACGCTGCTGATGCTCGTTGCCTGGGGCTGGCTTGCCACGCTGGTTGGCGCGCCGTTGCCGCTCAGCCCGCGCGTCGTCGCGCTGCTGTATGCGATCGGCCTGCTGCCGGTCTTCTTCGTGCCGCCGATCTACCTGAACTGGACGATCCTCTCGGTCGAGCATCACAAGATGATGACCTGGCTGATGCGCTTCGGCGGCGGGTTGGCAATCCTGCCGATGGCGCTCGCCTTGGCGGTGGCGCTGTCGCGCGGCGCATCGAAGAATGCAACGAATCGTCCGCTGCGCGCGGCGTTGATCACGTCGCTGCTGCTGTTTACCGTGGGCGGGGGCATCGGCTTCCTGATCCAGGGTTCCGACGTGCGCGTGCCGGCGCATTACCACGGCTCGATCGTCGGCGTGACGCTCGCGCTGATGGGGCTCGCGTATGCGCTGCTGCCGCGGCTCGGGTTCCGCGCGCCGCAGGGTCGCATCGCTAACTGGCAGCCGTGGCTGTACGGAGCGGGGCAGTTGCTGCACATCCTCGGTCTCGTCTGGTCGGGCGGCTACGGCGTGCAGCGCAAGGTCGCGGGCGCCGAGCAGGCGCTGCGCACGCCGCAGGAGGTCTTCGGCATGGGCGTGATGGGGTTGGGCGGGGCCATCGCGATCGTCGGCGGACTGCTCTTCATCTGGGTCGTACTGGCCGCCGTGCGCGGCGGGCGCACCGCGCCGGGCGGCAATGCGGCGGCGATCGCCGACGCCTCGGTCGGACGAGCCGTCGCGCGCGAACCGTGATCCGCTGGCTGGCGATCGTCGCCTGCGCACTCACCGTCTGCATCACCGCATCGAGTGCCTTCATCCGTCACTCGCAGGCGGGTCTCGGCTGTCCGGACTGGCCCGACGGCGCGTGCGTAGCGGGGCTACGGGCGACGAAGGTCGATGCGCGGCCGGGCGTGCCGGCCGACCCGCAGCCGGCGGCGCGGGCCGATGCGCAGTCGGCGGCGCAAACCGGTTCGCAGCCGGCAGCGCAGCCCGGGGTCGCGCCACCGGGCGTGCGCACCGCGCGCGCCTTGCATCGCGTGAGCGCGATGCTCGTCGGCGTGCTCGTGTTGCTGGTCGCGGTCTTCGGTTGGTCGTCGATGCGCTTCGGCGCGCGGGTGGCGCTCGTGATCGCGCTCGCCGACACCGCTTTTCTCGCCTGGCTCGGCCGCTTCACGCCGCATCCGATTCCGCTGGTGACCATCGCCAACCTGGTCGGCGGCATTGCGCTGGCAGCGGCTTTCGCGTGGATCGCGGCGTCGCTGCGCTCGCCTGCAAAGCCGGGCGCCGCGACCGGCGCAGCGCCGGGCACCAGCGCGCGCATCGGCGCGGCGCCAGCGTCGATCGGGTCGGCCTTCGACGCGCGAGGGCGGATCGTCGCACCGCCCGCTGTGCTCGCCGCAGCTCTTGCGCTGCTGGCAGCAGTGGCCTGGATCGGAACGATGATCGGCGCGCAAGACGCGATCGGTGTCTGCGACGGTGCCAGTTGCGCGGGAGCGGTGCGCCTGGACGTCGGCACGCTTGATGCGTTTCGCCCGGTGACTTCGATCGATGCGGCCGCCGGGCGCGGATTGCATTGGCTGCACCGGATCGTCGCTGCGGCCTTCACGATCGTCGTGCTCGTCGTTGCCGTGCGTGCGCGCCGCAGCGGCGCTTCGCGCGTGGCGATGCTGCTCGTCGTGCTGCTCATCGCGCAGATCGCTGCGGGCCTCGACACGACGGTCGGCGTATGGCCGCTCGGCACCGCGACGCTGCACAACGCGGTGGCCACGCTGCTCGCCGTCGCGCTCACCGCAATCGCGGCGCGCGGCCGCTGAGGCGGGCGCGCCAGGCTCGCGCGCCGATCCTCGCCGTCGGCGCAGTCGCTCAGCGTTCGACGTGCGCCAGCGGTTCGTCGCGCGCCACGCGTGCGCTGCGGCTCGAGATGCGAAAGGGCTCGGGCGCTCCGGGCTCGACGTCGATGCGTACCCAGCGGTCGACGAAGGGCGACCCGTAGCTCTCGACGCGCTGCAGCTTTCGCGTGATCTGCTCGACGCGGTGCCGATGCGAGTCGCCGTGCAACAGCAGCGTCGGGCCGGCGAAGCCGTCGCTTGCGGCCCGCAGCAGCGAACGAAACGGCTGGTAGCCGTCGGTGCCGAATCGACGCGCCGCGCCGAAACGCGGGTTGGCGTGCACGGAAACTACGATGGCCACTGCCCGTTCCTCGGCGGCGAGGCGATAGCTGTCGAGCAGCCATTGCGCGTTCGCCTGCGTGCGCCGTTCGCGATCGCTGCGCCCGAGCCCGTCGGCATCCAGTCCGTCGTTGCTGCCGGGCAGGTTCAGCGTAACGAAGCGCACGCGGCGGTGCCGCCAGCGCAGGTTTTCCGGCAGTCCGCCGGCCAAGCGGTCGCTTTGGCGTTCGTAACCTTCGAGGGAAGACGTGCCGGATGTTGGCACCGACGAGGGCGACGACGCCGTGCTCCCGCCGAATGCGTGCCGGCGGAGCCAGTCGAGTCGCTCGCGGGGGTCGAAGCGGCCTGCACGCGCGCGGCCGCAGTCGGTCCACTCGTTGTCGCCGGGGACGTAGACCAGCGGCACCGGGCTCGCCGCCAGCAGCGCGAGCCGGTGATCGAGCAGCGAGTCGCTGCATTCCTCCCAGCTGGCCTTGATGTCGCCGACGTGCAGCGCGAAGACGAGGTCGGAGTCGAAGGACGCGAACACCGCCTTCAGCACCTGCACTTCGAGCGCGTTGTACGGCACGTCGCCGATCAATGCGAAGGCGAATGCGTCGGTTGCGCGCGCCTGTGGCTGACCGCTCGCGGGCAGCAATGCGCAGGCGGCGGTGCCACCGAAGGCAACCAGCGCGCGACGCCGCGCGTTCATTCGCGCGTGCGTCGGCCGACGAGCCGGCCGTGCAACGCGTACAGCAGATCGAGCGCGTCGCGCGCGCTCAGCGCGTCCGGATCGAGATCGCGCAGGCGGGCGAGGACTTCGGTGGGCGCATCTTCGGACGCAGCGGGCCTCGCCTCGGTGTCGACGTCGGTCGCGGCTTCGATGACGGTTGTCGAGGCAGCCGACGCTGCATCGTCGCCCGCTTCGTCGTGAGCCCCCGCGTCCGGTGAAGCGGCAGCGGCTGCGGCGTCGGCCGCGAAGGCGAACAGGTCGAGCTGCGACTGCTGCGCGCGCGCGTGCGCTTCCAGTTCGCCGAGCATCCGCTCGGCGGCGCGCACGACCGGCTGTGGCACGCCGGCCAGCCGCGCCACCTGCAGGCCGTAGCTGCGGTTCGCCGGTCCGTCTCGCAGCGCGTGCAGGAAGACGATGCCGCCGCGATGCTCGGCCGCGGCCAGGTGCAGGTTGACGGCCTGCGGATGACGCTCGCTCAGCCGCGTGAGCTCGAAATAGTGCGTCGCAAACAGCGTGAGCGAGCGGTTGTGCGCGAGCAGGCGCGCGGCGATCGCATGCGCGAGCGCCAGTCCGTCGAAGGTCGAGGTGCCGCGGCCGATCTCGTCCATCAGCACGAGCGACCGGTCGGTGGCCGCGTGCAGGATCGCTGCTGCCTCGGTCATCTCGACCATGAAGGTCGAGCGTCCGCCGGCCAGGTCGTCGGAGGCGCCCACCCGCGTGAAGATGCGGTCGAGCGGCCCCAGCTCGCAGTCGTCGGCCGGCACGAAGCTGCCGCAGTAGCCGAGCAGCGCGATCAGCGCCACCGAGCGCATGTACGTGGATTTGCCGCCCATGTTCGGGCCGGTGATCAGCAGCATGCGCCGGCTGTCGCGCATCACGCAGTCGTTCGGCACGTATTGCTCGATCGCCGCCTCGACGAGCGGGTGGCGGCCCGCGCGGATCTCGATGCCGGGCAGCGATGCGAAGCGCGGGCGCACCCAGCGCAGCGTGTGCGCGCGTTCGGCCAGCGTGGCGAGCACGTCGAGTTGCGCGATCGCGCGGCCGGCCTGCTGCCAGTCGCGCACCGCCGGCGCGAGCGACTCGACCAGCGCGTCGTACAGCGAGCGCTCGAGCGCGAGCGCGCGTTCGCGCGCCGACAGCGCCTTGTCCTCGAAGGCTTTCAGCTCCGGCGTGATGTAGCGTTCGGCGTTCTTCAGCGTCTGGCGGCGGCGGTAGTCGTCGGGCACTCGCGCCGACTGTCCTCGCGTGACTTCGATGTAGTAGCCGTGCACGCCGTTGTAGCCGACGCGCAGGTTCGCGATGCCGGTGCGTTCGCGCTCGCGCAACTCCATCGCGGCGAGCAGCGCGTCGCCGTCGCGATCGATCGCGCGCAGTTCGTCGAGCGCGGCATCGAAGCCGTCGCGCAGCACGCCACCGTCGCGCGCCTGCACCGCCGGTTCGTCGAGCAGCGCGTACGCGATCGGCTGCCAGGCCGATGGGGCGAGATCGAGCGCCTGCAAGGCCTCGCGAAACGGCTCGCCGTCGAGCGAAACGATCGCCCCCCGAAGACGCTGGATCACCGGAACCGCGTCGCGCAGCGCCGCCAGTTCGCGCGGGCGCACCGAGCGAAGCGCGATGCGAGCGGCCACCCGTTCGAGGTCGGGCAGCGTGCGCAGCTCGGCCAGCAGCGCTTCATAGCCGGGCGACGATTGCAGCAGCAGCTGCACGCAATGCTGCCGCTGCTGCGCAACCTGCTGGCGGCGCGGTGGCTCGAGCAGCCAACGGCGCAGCAGCCTCGCGCCGGCGCTCGTCGCGCAGCGGTCGAGCAGGCGCAGCAGCGACGGGCCGTCGTCGCCGCGCAGGCTCTCGACGATCTCGAGATTGCGTCGCGCGACGCTGTCGACGACGACGAACTCGTCGCCGTCGAGTACGCGCAGGCCCTGCAGGTGCGACGGCGCGCGGCCCTGCGTGCGCTCGACGTGCTCGACGAGCGCTCCGGCCGCGCCGACCGCGGCGTCGAGGTCCTGGGCGCCGAATCCGGCGAGATCGTGCGTGCCGAGCAGCTCGCACAGCCGTCGCTGCGCGCGACGCGCATCGAACTGCCACGCCGGGGCGTGCGCAATCGCGGGGGCGTCGAGCGCGCCCTGCGCCTGCAGCGCGGCCTTCAGCGACGCGGGCAGCTGCGCGCCTTCGGCGAGCAGCAGCTCGGCCGGGCGCAGCCGGTCGAACTCACGTGCGAGCGTCTCCGCATCGCATTCGGCGAGCCAGCACTCGCCGCTCGAGACGACCATCCACGCCGCGCCGATGCGCGCGCCGGCGGTCGGCGACAGCGCGAGCAGCACGGTGTCGTCGCGCTCGGGAAGCAGCTGCGCGTCGGTGACGGTGCCCGGCGTGACGATGCGCACGACCTTGCGCTCGACCGGGCCCTTTGCGCTGGCCGGATCGCCGATCTGCTCGCATACGGCGACCGATTCGCCCAGTCGCACCAGCCGCGCGAGGTACTGCTCGACCGAATGAACCGGAACGCCGGCCATCGGGATCGGCACGCCGGCGGACGTGCCGCGCTTCGTCAGCGTGATCCCCAACAGGCGCGAGGCGCGCTCGGCGTCCGCGTGGAACAGTTCGTAGAAATCGCCCATCCGATAAAAGAGCAGCCGCGATGCGTGCTCGCTCTTGATGCGCAGGTACTGCTGCATCATCGGCGTGTGGGCGGCGATCTCGATCGATCGAAGATCCTTGTCGGTGCCGGGGTCCTGCATCGTCGCGTCCTGCCGTTTCACGAGATTCGGCCTTCCGCGACGATAGCGGCTTTCGGGGCCACCGACGCGCACCGGGCGCGGTCGGCGGCCCGAAGCGCGTTCAGATCCGTGCTTCGAAGACCATGTTGAACGGTGTCTGCGTCGTGCGGCGGAACTGTCCGAAGCCGGCCTGCTCGGCAACGCTGCGCAGCCGGCTTTCGCCGGCCTGCGCGCCCAGGCCGAGGCCGACCTCCTGCGACAGCGAGCAGGGGGTGCAGATCATCGTCGAGGCGCAATAGTAGACGCGGCCCACCGGATTGAGGTTTTCCTGCACCGTGTCTCCGGCGAACGGCTCGACGAGCAGCCAGCTGCCGTCGTCCGCCATCGTCTGGCGCACGTGCCGGGCGACGCCCACTGGATCGCCCATGTCGTGCAGTGAGTCGAAGAACGCGACGAGATCGAATTTCCGCGCGGGGAAGTCCTTGGCGCCGGCCTTCTCGAAGTGCACCCGGTCGGCGACGCCGGCTTCGTCGGCCCGCCGCTCGGCCGCTTCGATCGACTGCGGGTGATAGTCGTAGCCGAAGAATTCCGACTTCGGAAAGGCCTTGGCCATCAGCACGGTGGACGCCCCGTGTCCGCAGCCGATGTCGGCCACCCGCGCGCCCTCGCGCAGCTTCGCATCGACGCCGGTCAGCGTCGGAATCCACTCGTCGACGAGGTGCGCGTTGTACCCGGGCCGGAAGAAGCGCTCGGTGCCGGAGAACAAGGCGGGATGATGCTCGTGCCAACCGAGCCCGCTGCCGGAGGTGAACGCGCGCTCGAGCTTGTCGATGTCGTGCACCAGCGAGGTGAAGATCTCGAAGCCGCCGCACAGGAAGGCCGGGCTGTTCTCGTCCACGAAGATCGCCGCGGATTCCTCGGACATCGAATAACTTTCGTCGGCGGCGTCGTAGTCGATGTAGCCGCTGGCGGCCATCGCGTTCAGCCACTCGCGCGCATAGCGCTCGCGAACGCCGGTGAGCTCGGCGAGCGACTCGGGCGTGGTGGGGCCTGCTCCGGCGAGCGCGCGGAACAGGCCGAGACGATCCCCCAGGATGACCAGCGGCGCGCTTGCGATCGCGCCGAATTCGCCTACTAGCTTGCCCATCAGGGCATCGAGCCGGTTCGCGTCTATTGCCATGGCTGCCTCCTTCGGTGCATCCGGGCTCGGGTCGGAGCGGCGCCACCGGATGCGGCGACTGTGCTCCGACGCCGCGAAGGCAGTGTACGGTGGCAGTAACCGGCTTATTGCAAGCAGATTCTGGCGGCGAGGACTTCGTCGCCTCGCGCGTCAGCGCGTGTAGTCGCCGCTCGCCTCGGGCTGGAAGAGCAGCTCGACGATGCGCAGCCGCTGCACGGCGCCGGTGGGCGTGGTCCACTGCGTCTCTTCGCCGGCGCGCCGGCCGAGCAGGGCGGTTCCGATCGGCGAGAGCACCGACACGAAGCCGGCCGACGCGTCGGCGTCTTCCGGATAGCACACCGTCAGCGTGCGCTGCGTGCCGTCGGCGAGGTCGTGCACCGTGACGCGCGTGTACATGGTGACGACGTCGGCCGGCACCTCGCTCGGCGGGACGACGTCGGCGTCGTCGAGCAGCTCGGTGAGCGTTTCCCCGGCCTGCCCGTTGCGGCTGAGCAATCGGTCGATGCGCACGTGGTCGAGTTCGTTCAACAAGCGAAAGCTGTTCGTGGCGTGATTCATGGCGAACTCCGTGAAGAGGCGAACGCGGGTGGTTTCGGAAAGTGTGGCGAAGGCGCCGCGCAAGACGAGCCCCCGGGAGGGCCCGGCGATCTCGAAGGGGCGAAGGATTCGAGGGTGGATCGCCGGGCTATCGATCGAAGGCGTACGTGCCCGATCGGCAGGTCGCCTCGATTTGCGCCCGGGCACCGGGCGCGCGCGCACGCAGCCGTGCGGCGGCGCCTTGCGGCGCGCCGGCATGCAGCTTCGCGATGCGGACGATCGGTGCGTTCATCTGCGGCTCGTGGGGCGCGCCGGGCGGGCGGCGCGCAACGGTGAAAGAAAGGAAAAAGAAGGCAGGCGCCTGTCGGCGCTGGCATCGGGCGCAAACGGCCCGGCCGGAATGCCCTCGTGGCCATATGGTAGCCGACCCGGCGCCGATCGGCATCATCGACTGCGATCGCCCCGGGACAGCCGACAGGTTGGGGCAGAATGCGCGGTCACAAGAGAGGCCGATGAACGAACCGACGACGGGGCCGGCGCCCCGAGCGATATTCTCCGGGCCGGTCACGACGCCGGTCCTGCCGGCGGCCACCGTCGTCGTGCTGCGCGACGGCGAGCAGGGGCTGGAGGTGCTGATGCTGCGCCGGCACACGAAATCCGACGTGCTCGGCGGCGCCTTCGTCTTTCCTGGCGGCAAGCTCGACGCGGCGGATCGCGTGGTCGTCGACTCGCGCTGCATCGATGCGGCGCCAGACCGGCTGCACGCGCGACTCGGCGAGCCGCGGCTCGATCCGCGCGAAGCGGCGGCGCTGTTCGTCGCCGCGTGTCGCGAGACGCTCGAGGAATCGGGCGTGCTGTTCGCGCACGGCGCCGATGCCGAGGTCGCGCGGCGCGTGCGCGCGACCGCGCTCCATACGCCGGCCTTCGATGCCGTGCTCGACTCGCTATCGCTGCGCCTGGACACCGAGGCGCTGGTGCCGTGGACGCGCTGGATCACGCCTCGCGTTCCCGCGATGATGAGCCGGCGCTTCGATGCGCGCTTCTTCGTCGCGCGGCTGCCCGCCGGCCAGCAGGCGCGGCACGACGACCACGAAGCCACCGAGAGCGCCTGGCTGCGCCCGCGCGTGGCGATCGAGCGCTACCGACGCCGCGAGATCGTCGTGGCGCCGGTGCAGTTGATGAGCCTCGTGCACCTGGCTCGCCACGACAGCGCCGCCTCGGTGCTCGACGAGGCGCGAACGCGCATGCCGCCGCTGATCGAGCCCGAGCCCTTCGAGGAGAACGGCGTGCACGCGATCGCGTATCCGGGACACCCGCGGCATCCCGTACGCGAGCGCGCGATTCCCGGTCCCGACTGCCTGCTGCTGCGCGACGAATTGTTCGAGCCGGCGGCGGGTTTCGATTCGCTGCTCGACTCCGACCCCGCTCGAGCCGCGCCCCGTTGAGCCCCGACCCGACCATGACCCATCCGGCCTTCATCGACTACGAAAACGGCATCACCGCCATCGACTCCGGCTTCGAGCGTCCGATGCTCGATGCCGTGCACCTGGTCGTCGAGGGCGGCCGGGCGGCGCTCGTCGACACCGCGTCGAATGCGTCGCTGCCGAAGGTGTTGTCCGCGCTCGCTGCCAAGGGCCTGTCGTCGGTTGACGTCGACTGGGTGCTGCTCACGCACGTGCACCTCGATCACGCGGGCGGCGCGGGCTCGTACATGCAACAGTTCCCGAACGCGCGGCTCACCGTGCATCCGCGCGGCGCGCGCCACATGATCGATCCCACGCGCCTGGTTGCCGGCACGATCGACGTCTACGGTGCTGCCGAAGCGCAGCGCATGTACGGCCAGATCGTGCCGGTGCCGGCCGATCGCATCGTCGAGACCCCCGACGGCGCGAGCGTCTCGCTGAACGGCCGACGCTTCGAGTTCCTCGACACGCCCGGGCACGCGCGGCACCACGTGTGCATCGTCGACGAGCGTTCGGGGCACGTGTTCGGCGGCGACACCTTCGGTCTGTCGTACCGCGAGCTCGACGTCGACGGTCGACCGGCGATCTTTCCGTCGACGACGCCGGTGCAGTTCGATCCGCCGGCGCTGCACGCGTCGATCGACCGGATGCTCGCGCGTCGGCCCGGTGCCGTGTACGTCACGCATTTCGGCCAGGTGCGCGACGTGCAGCGCTGCGGCGAGAACCTGCATCGACTGATCGAGGCGCATGCGCAACTCGCGCTCGACTGCGAGCTCGACGGCGCGGCCGGCGAGCGGCGCTCGCAGCGGTTGCGCGAAGGCGTACGCGCGATGGTGCTCGACGAAGCACAACGGCAGCGCTGGCCACTGGGGCACGACGCGCTGCTCGCGCTGTTCGATCTCGATATCCAGCTCAACGCGGCTGGGCTCGAGGCCTGGCTCGATGCGAAGGCCTCGGCGGCGTGAGCTGCAGGGGGCGACGCAACGCGCGGTGACCGAGCGCGCTTCAGGGACGCGCGCTTCAGGGACGCGGGTGCGAATTCGCTGGTCGAAGCACGCTGATCATCGCGCCGAACACCTTCGGCGCGCCGGCGACGACGCGCTCGGAGAACAGATAATCGGGCTCGCCGCCGAAGTCTCCGATCAGCCCGCCCGCCTCGGAGATGAGCAGGCTGCCGGCGGCGACGTCCCACGGGCTCAGGCCCATCTCGAAGAAGGCGTCGAAACGCCCGCAGGCGACGTAGGCGAGATCGAGCGTTGCCGCACCCGGGCGGCGGATGCCGCCGGCGCGCTCGGTGAGGCTGCGAAAGATTGCCAGGTACTCGTCGAGACGATCGAGCTTGCGGTAGGGGAACCCGGTGCCGATCAGCGCTTCTTCGAGCCTCTGTCGCTTCGAGACGCGGATGCGCCGGTCGTTCATGAAAGCGCCGGCGCCGCGCGTGGCGGTGAAGAGCTCGTCGCGGTTCGGGTCGTAGACGACGGCCTGCGTGACCTGTCCGCGCTGCATCAGCGCGATCGAGATCGCGTATTGCGGCAGACCGTGGATGAAGTTCGTCGTGCCGTCGAGCGGATCGATGATCCACACGTTCTCGTCGCGCTCGATCGCGCGGCCGCCCGGTCCTTTTTCGCCGCGCACCAGGTGGCCGGATTCCTCGCCGAGGATCGTATGATCGGGATAGGCGCCGAGCAGCGTCTCGATGATCGCCTTTTCCGACGCGTGATCGACCTCGGTGACGAAGTCGTTGCGCTGCTTGCGCGCGATGGCGAGGGAGTCGAGATCGAGGCTCGCACGATTGATGATTCGCGCCGCGCGGCGAGCCGCACGAACCGCGACATTGAGCATCGGATGCATCGGAACGAGGCCTTGCGTGTAACTCTCAATTGTACGGGATGGCACTGAGCACTCTCCACGCGCCCGCTCCGCCATGGTTGGCGCGCGTTCGATTCGTCCTCGTCGGTACGAGCCATCCGGGCAACGTCGGCGCCGCCGCGCGCGCAATGCGCGTGATGGGGCTGCGCGAGCTCGTGCTCGTCACACCGCGCAGCGAGCGCATTGCCAGGCATCCGGAAGCCGTCGCGCGCGCGAGCGGCGCGCTCGACGTGCTGGAGCATGCCCAGGTAGTCGAGTCGCTCGCGCAGGCGCTCGCCCCGTGCAGCCTGGCGGTCGCGGTCAGCGCCGACACGCGCGAGTTCGGCCCGGTGCCGCAGCCGCCCGAGGAGGTCGCCGCCCTCGCGTTCGACGAGGCAAACGCCGATGCATCGGCGCGCGTCGCTTTCGTTTTCGGTGCCGAGCGCAACGGACTGTCGATCGAGTCGGTGGGGCTGTGCCAGCGCGTTTGCAGCATTCCGGGCGGCACCGACTATGCGTCGCTGAATCTCGCGCAGGCGGTGCAGATCGTCGCGTACTGCCTGCGCGCGCACGAGCGCCTGCATGCGCCGGCGCCGACTCCCGCCTCCGATGCGCGCTTCGCGGCGCACGAGCAGATCGAGGCGCTGCACGCCCACCTGGAGCGCGCGCTGGTGCGCATCGGCTTTCTCGACCCGCGTCATCCGAAGAAACTGATGCCGCGCCTGCGCCGCCTGTTCTCGCGCACGCGGCTCGAGGTCGAGGAAGTCGAGCTGTTGCGCGGCGTCTGCACCCAGATCGAGAAGGCGTGCGTGAACCCGTACGCCGCGTCCGAGCCCGGGCACGCACATTCGCCGGCCGCGTCGAACGGGGCCGAATCCGAATAAACTTGACCTTTGCGGGGCCTTCGGCGCCTCGCCTTCCGGCCTCGTCGCTGCGGGCGACGCCGCGGCTCGGGAGCCATTGGAGAGGGTGCGAGATGCTCGCGCGAATGCGGGAAGACGTCGCCGCGGTGCAGGGGAAGGATCCCGCTGCGCGTTCGGCGCTCGAAGTGGTGCTGTGCTATCCGGGTCTGCATGCGCTGTGGCTGCACCGGGGCGCGCATGCGCTGTGGAATGCCGGCTTTCGCACGCTGGGTCGCCTCGTCTCGCACCTCTCGCGCTGGCTCACCGGCGTCGAGATCCATCCCGGCGCGCGCATCGGCCGGCGCGTGTTCATCGACCACGGCATGGGCGTGGTGATCGGCGAGACGGCCGAGATCGGCGACGACTGCACGATCTACCAGGGGGTCACGCTGGGCGGCACCTCGCTCGCGCGCGGCAAGCGGCACCCGACGCTAGGGCGCGAGGTGATCGTCGGCGCCGGCGCGAAGGTGCTGGGCCCGTTCACCGTCGGCGACGGCGCGCGCGTCGGCTCGAATTCGGTCGTGATCAAGGAAGTGCCGGCGGGCGCCACCGCGCTGGGCATTCCGGCGCGCATGATCGTCGAGGACGCCGACCGGCGCCGCGAGGCGCAGGCGGCGAAGATGGGCTTCTCGGCCTATGCGCTCACGCAGGGCGGCGACGATCCATTGTCGCTCGCGCTGCACATGCTGATCGACCACGTCGCGGAGCAGGATCGCCTCATCGAGCAGCTGCAGGCGTGCCTTGCGCGCATGGGCGCCGACGTCTGCGACCACGGCGAGCCGCTGGACATCGGCGCGTTGAATCGGATGGTGGAGTAGCAGTAACCGCGGGCACCTAACCGCCGGCACGCAATCGAGGGCGCGCAACCGCGTGCCCAGGCTGCGGGGCGGCCCGCTCAGCCCGCGTTCGCGTCTCCTTCGCGCAGCGTTCGCCAGCCGTCGCGGTCCACGCGCAGGAAAGCGCCGCGCGCCGGCTCGTCGTCGTGTCCGGCGTGCCAGTCCGACAGCACCCAGCGTTCGCGCATCGTTCCGTCGACTTCGTGATGATGAAGCGCGGGCCGGTGCGTGTGCCCGTGCACCAGCGTCTGCGCGTCGGCGTCGCGCAGCGCCGCCACGACGGCGGCTTCGTCGACGTCGCCCGGTACGCCGCCTTCGAGCGCGCGCGCCGCCTGCACGCTACGGCTCGCGTCGCGCAACTGGCGCGCGATGGCCATGCGCTCGTCGAGCGGGCGCGCGAGGAAGTCGGCTTGCCAGTCGCGGCTACGCACGATCGCGCGAGCCCGCTGGTACTCGACGTCACCGGTGCACAGCGCATCGCCGTGCGCGAGCAGCACCGTGCGTCCGAACAGGCGCAGCACGCTCGGATCGTCCAGCAGCGTCGCGCCGCTGCGTTGCGAGAACGACGGTGCGTTCGTCGTTCCGCGCAGCGGCACGTCGAGCAGGAAGTCGCGATTGCCGCGCACGACGAAGACCGCCGTGCCTCGTGCGACGAGTCGGCGCAGGCACTCGATGAAGTCGGAGGCGACGGTGTCGGGCTGGTCGTCGCCGGCCCACGCTTCGAACAGGTCGCCGAGCAGGAACACGTGCGTGGCCGGGCCCGCGGCGCGATTGAAGGCGGCAAGGAATTGCGCCGCGGTTGCCGCGTCATGTTCGCCCAGGTGCATGTCCGAGGCGAACAGCGCGACGTCGGCGGGATTCCGGCCGATCTCGATCATTCCGTGCGCGGCGCCTGCGCGCTCGCTCTTTTGCATGCGCGAGATCTGCCTTTCGCGCCCGCGCTCAGCCTTTCGCGCCCGCGCTCGGCCTTTTCGCGCCCGCGCTCAGCCTTTCGCGCCAACGCGCTGCATCGACTCGATGACGACGGCCGTGGCCGGCACGTCGCGATATGGACCCATCGAGGTGGTCGGCACCGCGCGGATCTTGTCGACGACGTCCATGCCGCTGACGACCTGGCCGAACACCGCATAGCCGTTGCCATCGGGCTGCGGGTGGTTCAGGTTGGCGTTGTCGACCACGTTCACGAAGAACTGCGCGGTCGCCGAGTTCGGGTCGCCGGTGCGCGCCATCGCGACCCAGCCGCGGTCGTTCTTCAGGCCGTTCTTCGACTCGAGCGCGATCGGCGCGCGGGTCTTCTTCGGCTGCATCGCACCCTGGTACAGGCCGGCGTCGAAGCCGCCGCCCTGGATCATGAAGCCGCCGATGACGCGATGAAAGATCGTTCCGGCGTAGAAGCCGTCGTCGACGTATTGCAGGAAGTTGGCGACCGTGACCGGCGCCTTCTCCGGATACAACTCGATGACGAATTCGCCCATCGTCGTGGCGACGCGCACCTGCGGGTTGGCGGCGGCGTTCGCGCCGTCGGGCAGCGCGTTCAGCGCGAGAACGAGGGCGCCGATCAGCGGCAGTTTCCTGAACATCGTGGGTTGCTCCGGGAAGAAAGAGAAGGGGAAGGGGGAGGGAGAGCCGGCGCGCAGTGCCGCTTCAGTGCGACGGGGTCGCCTGCGTCGATGCAGGCGCGGCGGACGTCGCCTGCTTGCTTTCGGTGGCCGCGCCGGACGCGCTGGCCGGCGCGGCCAGTCGGGCGATCAACTCGCGAGTGCGATCGAGCTTCTCGCGCGCCGCGCGGTTGCCGGCGTCGGCGTCGATCGCGCGCTGGTACGAGCGCTCGGCCAGCCGAAGCTGCACGTCGCCGAGGTTCTCGCGCGCCAGCGAGTACGAGGGCAGCGCGCGCAGCGCGCCTTCGAGCGCGTCGCGCGCCTGGTCCAGCTCGCCGCGCTGCGCACGCAAGGCGGCGAGGTTGTTGTACGGCTCGGGCAACTCGGGGAACTCGCGCGTGAGCTCGGTGAACACCTCGATCGCGTCGTCGGTGCGACCCATCTGCGCGAGCAGCACGCCGCGCTGGAAGCGCAGTTGCGCATCGGCCGGCGAGATCTCGAGTGCCTTGTCGAGCGCCGCCAGCGCTTCGTCGCGCCGGTTCTGCGCGAGCAGCTCGCGGGCGCGCGTCAACGCTTCGCTGGCCGCGCGCGGCGACGGTGTCTCGGTGGCTGGACCCGAGCGCGGCACCGGGTTCGTCTGCGCCTGCGTCGGCGCCGCTACGACCGAGCCGAGGGCGATGCAGGCCGCGCCAATGGCGGGCAATGCTGCTGATATACTCGATCGCATCCCGGCATTCTAGCCAATCGAAGCTGCGGCGCCGGGCGCCGTCCGCTCGCATGCCGTCGGCTCTTTGCATCGGTTCTTTCCGGTCGGTGCCCCCGCTTCATGCTCCGGATCCACAACTCGCTAACGCGCAGCAAGGAAGTCTTCGTTCCGCTCGAGCCGGGCAAGGTCCGGATGTACGTCTGCGGAATGACGGTCTACGACTGGTGCCACGTCGGTCATGCGCGCGTGCTCGTCGTCTTCGACATGGTGCAGCGCTGGCTGCGCGCGAGCGGCTACCGCGTCACGTACGTGCGCAACATCACCGACATCGACGACAAGATCATCCGTCGCGCCGTCGAGAACGGCGAATCGATCGCCTCGCTTACCGGTCGCTTCATCGCGGCGATGCACGATGACGCCGATGCGCTCGGCGTGCAGCGTCCCGACCACGAGCCGCGCGCCACGCAATTCGTTCCGCAGATGCTCGGGCTGATCGACCTGCTCGAGAAGAAGGAACTCGCGTACCGCACCGACGAGGGCGACGTCGATTTCTCCGTGCGCCGCTTTCCGGGCTACGGGAAGCTGTCGGGCAAGTCGCTCGACGACCTGCGCGCCGGCGAGCGCGTTTCGGTCACCGACGACAAGCGCGATCCGCTCGACTTCGTGCTGTGGAAGGCAGCCAAGCCCGACGAGCCCGAGGAGGCGCGCTGGGAGTCGCCCTACGGCTACGGGCGGCCCGGGTGGCACATCGAGTGCTCGGCGATGGCGACTTCGCTGCTGGGCAGGACGATCGACATCCACGGCGGCGGCGCTGACCTGCAGTTCCCGCATCACGAGAACGAGATCGCGCAGAGCGAAGGTGCGCTCGGCTGCACCTTCGTGCGCTACTGGATGCACAACGGCTTCGTGCGCGTCGACGACGAGAAGATGTCGAAGTCGCTCGGCAACTTCTTCACGATCCGCGAAGTGCTCGAGCAGTACGACGCCGAAGTGCTGCGCCTGTTCATCCTGCGCGCGCACTATCGCAGTCCGCTGAATCATTCCGATGCGCACCTCGACGACGCGCGCCTGGCGCTGCTGCGCCTGTACGGCGCGCTCGGCGCGGCGAGCGAGGCGAGCGAGGCGAGCGCTGTTCCGATCGACTGGTCCGATCCGTGGGCGACGCGCTTTCGCGACGCGATGAACGACGACTTCAATACGCCGGTGGCGCTTGCCGTGCTGTTCGACCTCGCCGCCGAGGTGAATCGCACGCGCGGCCCCGCACTCGAGCGCCTGCTGCGTGCACTCGGCGGCACGCTCGGCCTGCTGCAGCGCGACCCCGCCGAGGTGCGACAGGGCGGATTGCGCGGCCGCGCCGCCGGTCGAGCCGACACGCTCGACGACGCCGCGATCGACGCGCAGATCGCGCTGCGCGCCGAGGCGAAGAAGGCCAGGCGCTACGCCGACGCCGACCGCATTCGCGGCGAGCTCGCCGCGCAAGGCGTGGTGCTCGAGGATTCGGCCAGCGGCACGACGTGGAGACGTTCGTGAGCCGCACCTTGCCTGCCTGCCGCGCTCGATGAAGCCGTTCTGGGTCCACTCGGGGCTCGCGCTGCTCGAAGCCGACGAGCACGGCGGACTGCGCGTCTCCGACGCCTTCCTCGTCGCGTACCTGCATCGCGCGGAGCTGGCGCCGATCGAGAGCTCGTGCGCAGCCGAGCGCGCCCTGCACGCGAACCTGCACGAGGCTCCGCGGCGAAAGGTCGACGAGGCCGAGCTCGATGCGATCGTCGACCGCGATGCGCGCGACAGCTGGCGGCTGTTCCTGCGCTTTCGCGATCGGCTGCTCGATGCGCCGAACCTGCAGGCCGCCTACGTGGCGATCTTCGCCGACGCGCAGCGCAGCGGTCGCATCGACGTGCCGCCGCTGCTCGTCGAGCAGCTCGCGCAGATCATCGTTCACCACATGCTCGTCCACTGCGAGGACGGGCTGATGCTGCGCGTGGCCGAGCTGTGGTTCCGCGAGCAGCGTGTCACGCTCGTCGATGGCCGCGTGCTGCTTGCCGATCTCGAGACCGTCGAGGCGCGCGCCTCGAGCGCAAGCCGCGGGAGCCTCGGGCGGCTGCTGGCGCAGGCGCAGACCGGCACCAGCGTGGACTTCGACGTCATCGACACGGCGAACGCCGACGCGTATTTCGGTCGCGACGAGCAGCACGACTTCGCCGTCGAGATCGGCCACGGGCGCGCCGCCGCGCAGCGCCTGTGCGACCTGCTGCAGCGCTGGATCGGCCACCTGCTCGGCGTTGGCGTTCGCGTGAGCAGCGTCTCGTCGATCGAGGATCCGCGCTGGCGCTGGCACATGGGGCTCGATGCGCAATCGAGCGTGCTGCTCGACAAGCTGTATCGCGGCGAGGGACTCGACCCCGACGAGCACCGTCGCCTGCTGCTGCTGATGCGGCTCGACTTCGACCGGCTCGAAGACCAGGACCCCAGCGTGGCCGGCAAGCCGGTCTACCTGGCGCTGGCCGCCGACGAGGCGGGCGTGCTGCGGATGAAGCCGCAGAACCTGCTGTTCAACCTGCCGCTGCAGGCGCATTGATGTCCCGGCCCGCGTACTGGGACGAGGCCTGCGCCACGCTCGCCGACAGCGACGCGACGATGGCGGGCATCATCGATCGCTGCGGTGGGCACCTCGTCTCGCGCGGCGACGCGTTCCAGACGCTCGCCCGCTCGATCGTCGGCCAGCAGATCTCGGTGCGGGCCGCGCAGTCGGTGTGGGAGCGTTTCGTCGCCGCCTGCGGTGCGCAAGGTCCGGTGCCGCCGCGCGTCTCGCGCATGCGAATGACCACGCTGCGCAACAGCGGGCTGTCGCAGCGCAAGGCGGAATACCTGAAGGACCTCGCCGCGCATTTCCGCTCGGGCGAAGTCGATCCGGCGCGCTGGCCGCTGCTCGACGACGACGCGATCATCGACGAACTGTGCACCGTGCGCGGCATCGGGCGCTGGACGGCCGAGATGTTCCTGATCTTCAATCTGCTGCGGCCCGACGTCTATCCGCTCGACGATATCGGCCTGCTGCGCGGCATCGCGTCGCAGTACCGCGAGGGACGCCCGATCACGCGCGCCGAGGCGATCGAGATCGGCGAGACGTGGCGGCCGTGGCGCACGGTAGCCACCTGGTACCTGTGGCGCGTGCAGGATCCGTTGCCGGTGGAATATTGATGAAGATGACCTTCCTGGAATTCGAGCAGCCGATCGCCGATCTCGAACAGAAGATCGAGGCGCTGCGCTTCGCGCAGGAGGACTCCGCGGTCGACATCGCCGAGGAGGTCGCGCGACTGCAGCAGAAGAGCCAGCTGCTGCTGAAGGACACCTACGCGAAGCTCACGCCTTGGCAGGTGGCGATGGTCGCGCGCCATCCGCAGCGACCGTACACGCTCGACTACGTGCAAGCGATCTTCACCGACTTCCACGAACTGCACGGCGATCGCGAGTTCGCCGACGACACCGCGATCGTGGGCGGACTGGCTCGGTTGAACGGCCAGCCGGTGATGGTGCTGGGCCACCAGAAGGGCCGCGGCACCAAGGAGCGCAGCCAGCGCAATTTCGGCATGCCGCGCCCCGAGGGCTATCGCAAGGCGCTTCGGCTGATGAAGCTCGCCGAGAAATTCGAGCTGCCGCTGTTCACCTTCGTCGACACGCCCGGCGCGTTTCCCGGCATCGACGCCGAGGAGCGCAACCAGTCGGAAGCGATCGGGCGCAACCTCTACGAGATGGCAGCGCTGCGCGTGCCGGTCGTCACCACGATCATCGGCGAGGGCGGTTCGGGGGGCGCGCTGGCGATCGCCGTCGGCGACATCACGCTGATGCTGCAGTACGCGATCTACTCGGTGATCTCGCCCGAGGGTTGCGCGGCGATCCTTTGGAAGAGCGCCGAGAAAGCGCCCGAGGCGGCCGAGACGCTCGGCATCACCGCGCATCGATTGAAGGCGCTCGGGCTGGTCGACCGCATCATCAGCGAGCCGGTGGGCGGCGCGCATCGCGATCCTTCGCACATGGCGCAACTGCTCAAGCGCGCGCTGTCCGATGCGCTGCGCCAGTTCCGGGGCGTCGATCCGAAGGCGCTGCTCGAACAGCGGCACCAGCGGATCATGCACTATGGGAAATTCAAGGAGCTCGGGCAGGACTGAGCGCGCTGCACGCTCGGGGGCGTCGTCCGACGTGCTCGACGCGGTCGCGTCGTCTCTGCAACGCTTCGCCGCCGACGAGTGCGTCGTCGTCGTCGCGTTCAGCGGCGGCATCGATTCCTCGGTGCTGCTCGACGCTGTCGCGCGCTGTCGGTCGCGCGAGCGCGTTCTCGCCTGGCACGTGCATCACCGGCTGCAGCCGCAGGCCGGCGACTGGCGCGCACACTGCGAGCGCGAGGCGGCGCGGCTCGGCGTTCGCTTCGGCGCGACGCTACTGCCTGCACCAACGCGCGGCGCAAATCTCGAAGCGTGGGCGCGCGAGATGCGCTATCGCGCGCTGTGGGAGGCAGTCGCGCAGAGCGGCTCGCCCGCGCTGCTCACTGCGCATCACGCCGATGACCAGCTCGAGACGGTGCTGATGCGCCTGGCTCGCGGCAGCGGGCCGGCGGCGCTCGGCGCGATGTCGCCTGCGCAGCGGCGCGCCGGCGGCTGGCTGCTGCGTCCGCTGCTGGCGATCGGCCGCGAGCGCATCGTCGAATGCGCGCGCGAGCGCGGGCTTGCTTGGATCGACGACCCGATGAACGCCGACGCGGATTTCCTGCGCGTCGCGCTACGCACGCGCGTGATCCCCGAATTGGCGAACGCCGCGCCCGCCCTGCGGGAGAACGTGCTGCGCTCCGCCGAATGGCTGCGTGAAAGCGGCGAGGCGCTGCGCGAGTTGGCCGCGCGCGACCTGCGCGAGGCGGGCGTCGAATCGGGCGTACGCGCGATCGATCGGCGCGCGCTCGCCGGGCTGCCGAGCGCGCGACGCGACCTCGCCGTTCGTGCGTGGTTCGACTCGCTGGGCGTCGTTGCGCCGAGCCGCGCGCGCCTGGCCGAGTGGGTTTCGCAGATGCTGGTCGGCGATTCGGCGCACGCGCTGCTCGAGCACGACGGACTGCGCTTTCGACGCTATCGTGATCGGATCACAGTGGAGTCGGCGCAGGCGGCGAGCGACGCGACACCCGTCTTCGCCTGCCGCTGGCACGGCGAGCGCGAGCTCGCGCTGCCGGGCTGGGGCGGCGCATTGCGCTTCACGCCTTCGCATCGACCCGACGCGCCGCCGGCCGGCTGGCTCGCCGCGCAGCCGCTGGAGCTTCGCTCTGCGCGCAGCGGGCAGCGGCTGCGTCCACGGTTGTCTGGGCCCAGCCGAAGCGTGAAGAACCTGTTCCAGGAGCATGGCATCCCGCCGCATCTGCGCGCGCGCATGCCGGCGCTGCACGCCGGCGATCGCCTCCTGTACGTGGCCGGAATCGGCATGGACCGCGGCGCCTTCCCCGACTCCGAAGGCGATGCCCGCATCGAGATTGACTGGCGCGCCGACGACGCGAACGATCCGCGCGCGGCCTTCGGAGAAGCGGTGCCTTCCGTATAATTGCGGGTTTTTTGCGTCGCGCGCGGCGGGTACCGGAATGGCCCTGATCGTTCACAAGTACGGCGGCACCTCGATGGGCTCGGTCGAGCGCATCCGCAACGTCGCGCGCCGCGTCGCCACCTGGCGCGAGGCGGGTCACCGGATGGTCGTCGTGCCGTCGGCGATGTCGGGCGAAACCAATCGCCTGATCGCGCTCGCGCGCGAGATCCAGTCGCAACCCGACCGGCGCGAGCTCGACATGATCGCCTCCACCGGCGAGCAGGTTTCGGTGGGGCTGCTCGCGATGGCGCTGAAGGCGATCGGCATCGATGCGGTCAGCTACGCCGGCTGGCAGGTGCCGGTGCGCACCGACAGTGCATTCACCAAGGCGCGCATCGTGTCGATCGACGACACGCGCGTGCGCAAGGACCTAGACGCCGGGCGCGTCGTCATCATCACCGGCTTCCAGGGCGTCGATGCCGACGGCAACATCACCACGCTCGGCCGCGGCGGCTCGGACACCTCCGCGGTGGCGGTGGCCGCCGCGTTGAAGGCCGACGAGTGCCTCATCTATACCGACGTCGATGGCGTCTACACCACCGACCCGCGCATCGTTCCCGAAGCGCGCCGTCTCGAGCGCGTCACCTTCGAGGAGATGCTCGAGATGGCCAGCCTCGGCTCGAAGGTGCTGCAGATCCGCTCGGTGGAATTCGCCGGCAAGTACAAGGTGAAGACGCGCGTGCTGTCGAGCCTCACGCCGCCCGACATCCCCGTGGACATCGAAGCGAAATCGGGCACGCTGATTACATTCGAGGAAGATCCGGAAATGGAGCACGCCGTCATCTCGGGCATCGCGTTCAACCGCGACGAGGCGAAGATCACGATCACGCGAGTGCCCGACCGCCCGGGCATCGCCTACCAGATCCTGGGCGCCATTGCCGACGCGAACATCGACGTCGACATGATCATCCAGAACCAGAGTGTCGACGGCACCACCGACTTCTCGTTCACCGTTCAGGCGCCCGAACTGCAGCGCGCGATCGACGTGCTCAACGCGAAGGTGAAGGACGAGATCGGCGCGAAGGAGATCATCGGCGAACCGAAGATCGCCAAGGTGTCGGTCGTCGGTATCGGCATGCGCTCGCACGTCGGCGTGGCCAGCCTGATGTTCAAGACACTGTCGGAAGAGGGCATCAACATCCAGATGATCTCTACGAGCGAGATCAAGATCTCGGTGATCATCGAGGACAAGTACATGGAGCTCGCGGTGCGCGCGCTGCACAAGGTGTTCGGGCTCGACAAGCCGGCGCTGGCGGGCGAGCCGGTCGGGAAGTAGCGCGAGCCTCCCGAGACCCCTTCGGCAACCGAACGACTCGTGTTGCCGCCTTGCCAGGGGTCTATCTTTTCCTTCGCAGCACGCGGCGCCGCCGCGAGAGCACCCGGTTCGGGGCCCGTTCGATTCCTGCTGCTATCCCCTTGATCTGATATTTCGTTTGTCGAGCGCTGGCGCTTCGCGCCCACGACGGCGACAGACGACCGCGGCCGCCCGGCTGCCCGGCCGCCCACCTGCAACGCACAAACAGGGAGGACCACGAACCGAACGAGACGCTGTCCAGCACGGACCAAAGGAGGTTCAGATGAGCACGCTGGCCAATACTGCGATCGACGAGTTGCGCCGAAATGTGGACGGACAGGTCGTACTTCCCGACGACGACGCCTACGATGCGGCGCGAACGATCTGGAATGCGATGATCGACAAGCGCCCGGCGGTGATCGTGCGCTGCGCGTCCGACTCGGACGTCGTACGCACGGTGAACTTCGCAAGAGAAAGCGGCCTGCTTCTGGCCGTGCGCGGCGGCGGGCACAACATCGCGGGCAATGCCCTGTGCGACGGCGGCATCGTCGCCGATCTCTCGCAGATGAAGGCGACGAAGATTGACGCCGCCGGCAAGCGCGCAACGGTAGAGGGGGGCGCCACGCTCGCCGACTTCGACGCAGCAGCGCAGGCGCACGGTCTCGCCACACCGCTGGGGATCAATTCCACCACCGGCGTTGCCGGGTTGACGCTCGGCGGAGGCTTCGGCTGGCTCAGTCGCAAGTACGGAATGACCGTCGACAATCTCGAATCGGCCGACGTCGTTACCGCGACCGGCGAAGTGATGCGCGCGAGTGACACGGAGAACGCCGATCTCTTCTGGGCGCTTCGGGGCGGCGGCGGCAACTTCGGCGCAGTGACGCGCTTCCGGTTCCGGCTGCACGAAGTCGGACCGAACCTGCTCAGCGGGCTGATCTTCTATCCGATTGCCGAGGCGAAGGCGGTGCTGCAGCAGTACCGCGACTTCGTCGCCAAGGCGCCCGGCGAACTCGCCGTGTGGACGGTGCTGCGCAAGGCGCCGCCGCTGCCTTTCCTGCCGCAGGAGGCTCACGGCACCGAAGCACTCGCGATCGCGTTGCTCTATGCCGGAGATGCGGAGAAGGGCAAGTCGCTGATCGAGCCGCTTCGCCATTTCGGCAAGCCGGTCGGCGAGTTCGTCGGCGTCCAGCCGTACACGGCCTGGCAGCAGGCCTTCGATCCGCTGCTCACCCCCGGCGCACGCAACTACTGGAAGTCTCACAACTTCACGAAACTCGACGACGCCCTGTTCGACGAGGTAATCGAGTACATCGGAACGCTGCCGTCTCCGCAGTGCGAGATCTTCTTCGGCGCGATTGGCTGCGCCACGACGAAGCCGGCAGCCGACGCCATGGCGTACGCGCATCGCGACGCGCTCTATGTAATGAACGTACACGGGCGCTGGGACGACGCAGCGGATGACGAGCGATGCATCCGCTGGGCTCGCGCGTTCTTCAAGGCCTCGGCGCCCTATGCCGGCAGCGGCGTCTACGTGAACTTCCTCACGGCCGACGAAGGCGACCGCGTCGGCGCCGCCTACGGCGCGAACTACGATCGGCTGGCGCAGGTGAAGCGCAAGTACGACCCCGACAACCTGTTCCGCGTGAATCAGAACATCCGGCCCAGCTGAGCAGGGTGGCGTCCGGGTCCGTGCTGGCCCGGACGCGGTTCCGCTCGCCGTCAGAACTGGTGCAGGATGCCGACCGCGAAGGCCTTCGGTTTCGCGTCGACGGTTCCGCCGACCGCAGTACGCGAGGCGGACGCACGCAACGTGAAGCTCGCGCCATTGTCATTGTCGAGCTGGCCGTAGGATGCGTAGAGGTTCGTGCGCTTCGACATCGGGTGCACGTAGCCGATGCCGAAGGACCCTGCTTCGGGGTTGCCGGGCAGGTCGAGCTGCTGCTGCACGTAGTTGAACAGGAGTTCGCCGACGCCGATCCGCGCGCCGAGGCCGACGCTCCACGCGTCGTGTTCGATGCTCCCGCCGGCCGGCAGCTCGGTATCGGCCATGCCGTAGCTCAGCGCCACACGGAAGGCGCCGAAGCGGTACTCGGCGCCGGTGCCGTACTCGTCGACGCGATCGGTGTCGTTCAGGCCATTGTCGAATTTGCGTGATTGATAGTAGCCCTGCACGGTGACTGGGCCGTTCTCGTAGACGCCCGACAGGCCGTACATGTCGCCGTCGCCGGACGGTCGGCTCACGTCGTCGGCTTCGCCGGTTGCATACATGGCGCGCAGGGTGAGGCCGCTCCAGTCCGGACTCACGTAGTGCAGGCCGTTGCTCGCGCGCGTGGTGATGCCGCCGTTGCTGGAGAAGACCTTCCAGTTGCCGAACAGCCCCAGGCCCATGACATCGGAGGCGCCGATCACCCGGTAGCCGGGTGTGTAGTCGCGACCGAGGTTGATTTCACCGAAGCGGCCGGCCAGGCCGACGACCGCGCGCCGCCCCCAGAACCGCGTGCCGTTGGACGCTGCGCCGCTGTCCACTTCGATGCCCGTCTCGATGTTGAAGGTGACCTGCAGGCCGCTGCCGAGGTTCTCGCTGCCGCGAATTCCGAAGCGGGTAGCCGACTGAACGCCCGACCAGACGAAGGCCGTGTTTTCGCTGCCCGGGGCATCGGAGTCGGCGATGCCAACGCTGGCATCGAGTCGGCCGTACAGCGTCACGCTGGGTTGCGCCCACGCCGCGCCCGAGAGGGCTCCGAGCATGGCCAGCGCGAGGAGGGATTTGTTCATTCCCCGGTCCTTTGTTCATTCGAGAGAGCGTTGCCTGATGACAGTGCGGTCGGCAGGCGACCGGCCATCCTAGGAGTGCCAGCGGCACGCTGCGTTGCGCTGCGTCAACCGAGTGGACTGCTTTGGCGGCAGGACCGAAAGCTGCGTGGGTGGCCGGATGAAGATGGGAACTCGCTCCCGTGCTGCACCGAAGTTGTCTGGCGCCTGCGGTACAATCGCGCCCGAGCCGGCATCGAGCGAGCGTTATCTCATTCGAAGCCAGGAGACGTGGCCGAGAGGTCGAAGGCACTCCCCTGCTAAGGGAGCATGCGGCCAAAAACTGCATCGAGGGTTCGAATCCCTCCGTCTCCGCCAGACTGCTAGCGCCGGCGCGGGATTCCCGCCGCCCGAATATCCCCACGATCGCCGAGCACGGTCCTCACGATCGGAGTGCCCGCGGCCGCCCCTCGTGCGGTGACCCTCGAGGCCGCCGGCCGCTTGCGCCGGCCCGCGACGCAAGCGACCGGGCGCGTCACTTCAATTGCACGGCATTGATGGTCCCGTCCTTCCCGCCGAGGCTGATCCTCTGCGGGAAGCTGACGTGGTGGAAGCGGGCCGTCACGTTGTCGTCATGCACGGCGAGCCCGATCGGATAGGACTTCCCGGCTTCGAGCACGATGTCGTCGTCGTTGCCGGTCTTGAGCTTGCGCGTCCACAACAATGTCCAGCCGCCGTTGCCGAAAGTGCCGACCACCGCATTGTCGGCTGCACTGCCTTCCGGTTTCTGCAGCCCCTGCTTGACCATGATGTCCCCGTTCTTCCACGCGAACGCCGGGTCATACGGCACCCGGTTGGCCGTGGTCAGCAGTGGCGCCTTCAGATTGCGGAATTCCGACTCGGTCAAGCCCGCGCGCCCGTCGTTCTTCGCGGGATCGAACATGAACACCGGCTGGCTTTTCGCCCCATCCCAGTTGTTGAAGAACGGGTTCTTGCCACGATCGAACGCGCGGTATTCGAGGACGTAGCCGTCGTCCGCAGCAGCCGACGGATTGGAACGATAGCCGCGCCACTGCCAGAGTTCGAGGAAGACGCCTTTGGCCTTCAGCGCTTCGATCTCTTCCTTCGGCTTGATCTTGTCCCAGCCGCCGGTCGGACCGATCGCTGTCCGGCTTTCCGCGATGTACTTGCGGATGTCGTTCTTCTTCATCCCGGACTTGCCGAGGATCGGATGCGCTTCCACGTCTGCCTTGGTCGGCTCGTTGGGCATGTAGCGCATGTCGTTGTGGCAGGTCGCCCAGCAGCCCTGGCTGTTGAACGCGGGCACGCTCTTGCCGTCGCCCAGCATGATCGTGAAGCGATCCTCGTAAGAGACCTTCAGCTTCCCGGCGGCAACCGCCTTGTTGTTGCGATTGGTCGCGTAGTTCTCCCACTTGCCGTCCTTGTAGACGACGTACTCGTGAAAGGCGCCGGCCTCCTTCGCCGGCCAGAAGACCTTCAGGTAGAGGTTCTCGTTGTCGTAGGCCGCCTGCACGGCAACCTTGAACGCCCCCCGCTTCCCGGCAACAGGATCCGGCTCCAGCGGCCCGCCGGCGACGATCTTGTTGCCGAAATCCTCTTCCTCGCCGTCATGACATTCGCGGCAATTCTCGCCGTCAGTCACCGCCTTGGATGCGGCCGGCGAATGCGCCTTGCTCGTGAGGAACTCCAGCGACGCCTGTCCGGGATAGAACAGCGCGATGTCGCTCGCGGGTACGGCGGACCAGTCGATCTTCGACGCGTCGGCAGCCAGCGTCTGGCCCGTCAAGAACGCGGCGACCATGCCTGCGGCCAGCCCGCAGGTCTTCATGCCAGCAGAGTCCATGCTTTCACCATTTCGGCGAGGTTGGGTGATGTGGCATCGCGCCGTACCTTCAACCTGGGCTCTGCACGATGCCGTGCCATCCGAGATCCTGCGCGCATCTTCGAGCGGAAGATCTGCGCAATCCGTGTCCGGTTTGACCGCCGTCAACGTGCAGGGGGGACTGCGGGCCATTCGCGCCACAACCCCGTTTCCCGTATACAGCGCCGTTGCGCGTCTCCACCGGGAAGCCGAACAATGTCGCGAACGCACGGTTGCAGCGACGTACGTCGGAACTGCGCGAAGCGCCGCCCGTTGGGACGCTACGATGCGCCATGAGCGCGGTGCTGAGTTTCGAACTGCCCGATTTTCTCGTGCGCGCCAACGCGCGGGCATTGGTCCTGCCGCGAGACGGGGATCGCATGCGATTCGTGCTCGGCCTCGCCCGCGAAAACATCGCGGCCGGCGGCGGGCCATTCGCGGCTGCCGTCTTCGAACATGCGAGCGGCCGCCTGCTGGCAGCCGGTGTGAACCGCGTGGTGGCCTCGGGCCTTTCCTGTGCCCACGCGGAAATGGTTGCGCTAACCCTCGCGCAGCGCCGCCTGGGGCATTACGACCTCGGGGCGGCGTCCTCTCCCGCCTGCGAACTTGTCAGCAGCGCCGAGCCCTGCCTCATGTGCCTGGGCGCCGTGCTCTGGTCGGGCGTGCGGGTCCTGAGCTTCGGCGCACGCGGTGAAGATGTCATCGCGCAGGGCTTCGACGAAGGCCCGAAACCCGCTGACTGGGTCGACGAGCTGCGCAGTCGCGGCATCGAAATTCATCCGGACGTCTTGCGCGACGAGGCCCGCGAAGTACTGCGTGCCTATCAGGCCGCCGGCGGCCCCATCTACAACGCCCGCGGCGCCTCATAGCGCAGCCTGGACGTGCTGCGGGATGATGGCGTGGGTTTCGTCCGACGTCGGAGTCCGGTTCCCACTTCCACCTTGTCTATTAGGTGCCGTAAACGAGTCGGTCGCCGACCACGCGGATAGCGTCGCTCGTCTTGAGTCTGTCAATAACGGCCTGAACCTTCTCGGGTGCCGACTCGGGACCGATTCTGGACTGGATATGACGCTCGAGTGCCTTAAGCTTCCGAGGCCGGTTGGGCGCACCCAGGTCGGCACGCACATCGCGGTAAATCGAGATCACCAGCTTCGCCGCCTTCCGCTTCTTTTTTGGGGCGAGCGCGGTCAAGGGCTTTGTAGCAGGTGCCGTAGGGATATGCCGCGGCTGGTTTACCCCTACCGCGCCAATCGCTTTGACGGTTTTTTTCGTTTGCGCGTCCTTGCGAGCTGCGACCTTTTTTGGGGTCCCCGCTTTCTTTGCTCGAGGCTTCTGCGTCGGCTTCGCTGCGGGCGCGCTGTCCGTCGTGTTCGAGTCCGACACGATCGGAGCTGACTCCAAGGCCGAGACTCGCCTCAGGGAGAATCCCAGCAGCTTTGCGTGCTTGATCACAGGGTCGTATCCCCGATCCTTGGACAGGAGGACGTACTTGGACGCGGCGTTACGCGACGCCAGATAACCCAGGTAGAAAACGAGATGGAAATCCAGTGAGTTGGGGCCAGGACGCGAGATTGGCACCAGCGTCACGCGGTCACCGAGAGCTTCAAACGCGGACAGAAGTTTCTGCTGCTGCGGACTGTGAAAAATCCACGCCGTGCCGGCGACGCCCATCCAGACGTCGACTGCGTGTGCGGTGGGCTGCACGTTCTCCAGGTCGATCAGCAGGTGCATTTCGGTCACCAAGCTTCGAACGAGCGTGTCAAGTCTCGCTTTCGTTGACGAGCACCGGCACCAACTTCTCGCGGTACCAAATCCTTGCAGGGAACGTGTTCATTCCGACGGTGCGATATCGGGGGCAACCAATAGGGCGTCTCGAAACCTGCCCTCGCGAATAGTGCTTCGACAACCGCTTCGAAGCGACGCCACTCGATCCGCTCGAACACGTCCCGACTCCAGCGCGTCGGTGTGCTCGGGGGCTCACCTTTCCCAGCGCTTGAGCTGTCTCGGCGGTCATTGGAATTCACTGCAAGACGATTCATGCGCGGCGCCGCTTCGGCAACGCGCGGTTCTGCCCGCGGCTTTCGACGACGGGAAGTACTTTCAGCCGAGAACTTCCGCTGAACAAGCAACAGGCCGAGACCGACTACGAGCAGCAACCAGCCGAATGGTCGGAGGTTTGCCAGCGCCAGGCCAAACACCGACTTGGCGAGGATCGTTGGGAGCAGGGTCAGAAGCGCGCCAACGGTGAGCAGTTCGATCGCGCCGGTCCTTGGGCGCCGTAGGGCGCTTTCGCGATTGGGATGTTGTCGGGCCATGGGGCGGATACGGTGATCTCCCCGAGCATCGAACGTCAGCAATCACCGCTCGGCGTTCATTCGACAGACGGTCCCTGTTTTCTGACGGTCGAGACCTTGCGTAGGGCGTCACCCTTGAGAGGCGGACCGCGGGTCAGTGGCAGCAGGGCCTCCTGCGCCGGCAGGGAACGTTGCCGCGTTCCGCCGCATCCAACGGTCATGAACGCCACCAAACCCACCGCCCGGGCCCGTACGCGGATCGCAACCCCTGCCGACGTCATTGCGACGCGAAGCGATCGACGACGACGTTCCGCGCGCGGCGTCGTCCGCTCGATGTCCGCGACGACGGTGGCGCTGTTGCTCGCGGCTTGCGGCAGCGGCAGCGACAACGCCGGGTCCGCCGACGCCGCGTTCGTCGAGCAGGGCAAGTCGATCTTTCGCTTCGACACCTTCGGCGACGAAACGAAATGGACCGACGCGCTGCGCATGCACGAGGTGATTGCCGCGGCCGTCGATCCGATCACTGCGCTGTCGGTCGGCCTGAAGGTCGACTCGCAGGCGTTGCCCGCCGAGGTCGTGCAGGGAATAAAGGCGGGCACGGTCGACCTCGCGAACCCCGCGACGACCATCGCGCTGTTGAAGCTCGACGCGGTCGTGGGCCTGAAGGGCACGATCGAGACGGTCGGCGGCAAGGACAAGCTCGTGCGCGTCGGCACCACCTGCGCGCTGTGTCACTCGACGGTGGACGACTCGTTTGCGCCCGGCATCGGCAAGCGCCTCGACGGCTGGCCCAATCGGGATCTCGATCCGGGCGCGATCATCGCGCTGTCGCCGGCGATCGACGCGGCGACGAAGGCGGTGCTCGTGACGTGGGGCAAGGGCAAGTACGATCCGCGCTTCAACCAGGACGGCATCAACGGGCCGCAGGTGATTCCGCCGGCCTTCGGGCTGCAGGGGATCGACCGCATCACGACGACCGGCGATGGCGACGAGATCGCTTACTGGAATCGCTACGTCGCAGTGACGCAGATGGGCGGGCACGGCCGGTTCACCGACGCGCGCATCGGCGTCGACGTGAAGAACGGAGACGACGATCTCGTGACGTCGAAGCTTCCCGCGCTGCAGGCCTACCAGCTCTCGCTGCCGGCGCCGACGCCGCCCACGGGCAGCTTCGACGCAGCCGCCGCGCAGCGCGGCAAGGCAGTGTTCGAAGGGCAGGGGCGCTGCGCGAGCTGCCACAGCGGGCCCGAGTTCACCGACGCGAACCTGCGACTGCACGCGCCGAGCGAAGTGGTCAGCGAACCGGAGCCGAACGGGGCGCCGAGCTACGCCTCGCGCAGCGCGACGAAGCAGTACCGTACCGCTCCGTTGCGGGGCGTCTGGCAGCATCCGCCGTACTTTCACAACGGCAGTGCGCCGACGCTCGAGGCGGTGGTGCGAACCTATGACGCGAGGAAGGGACTCGCGTTGAGCGACTCCCAGGTGCGGGACCTGGTCGAGTACCTGAAATCGCTGTAGCGAGCGCGCTCGTTCCCGATCACCGGTGCGCCGGCGTCCCGCCCGCCGGCGCCCGCCGCACCCTTTTCCAGATGCCCGACGCCGCTGCCACGCTGCGCGAGCCCGCGGTCAGCACGCCGCGCAGAAAGACGAGCGACGCCGTGCGGCGAACGACTTCCGGGCGCAGTTCGATGAACTCGCCGATGCGCCCCGACGACAGGAACTGCATCTCGAACTGGATCGTCACGCACGGCGTTCCTTCGGCCGCCTCCCAGGCGCGCAGGCCGAGCGCGCGGTCGGCGAAGGTCATCAGCATGCCGCCCTGGACGACGCCGAGCAGGTTCGCGTGCTTGGGATCGGCGACGAAGCCGTAGCGCATCTCTCCGTCCTCGCGGCGTTCCCAGATGGGGCCGACGTGCTCGATGAAGCCTTCGTCGGTGTGGGTGGACCATCCTTGCTGTGCGGGGTCGATGATCTTCCCCGCCTTCACCGCTCGAAATCCGCGTCGCCTTCGTCGCCGAACTCGAGCCAGACGAGCGAATCGTCGCCTTCTTCGGCCACGTGCCGAGTGTCGTCGGCCCAACCTTCGCGAAGGTCGCACTCCGAATGGGTCATCTTGAGGATCGTCACTTTCATCCGCGTCCGGTCGTTTCGATTGACGTAAGCACAATGGTGGCACATCAAGGTTTCGGCTTGCGCACGAGGAGCGCGCGCTTGCCGGTCCCGTGCCTTGTCTCGCCGGGGTACATTCGTGCACGGACGGCTCTCCAACTCGAGGCGCGCACGGATGACGGTCGGCTTTGACGAGTACGAACGCTACGACGCAGTTGGCCTCGCGGCGCTCGTTCGCTCCGGCCAGGTGCGGCCGATCGAACTCGTCGAGGCGGCGATCGCGCGCATCGAGGCGCGCAATCCGGCGTTGAACGCGGTGATCGTGCCGATGTACGACGCAGCGCGCGAGACCGCGAAGCGGCACGCCGGCAACGGTGCGCTCGCCGGCGTGCCATTGCTGGTGAAGGATCTCCTGTCCACCGTGCAGGGCGTGCCAACTGGCTCGGGCAACCGCCTGCTTCGCGACATTCCATGGCCGCGCGATAGCGAGATCGTTCGTCGGCTGCGTGCGGCAGGCGTGGTGCTGCTCGGCAAGACGAACACGCCGGAATTCGGGCTCACGCCGTACACCGAGCCCGATACCTTCGGGCCGACGCGCAACCCTTGGGATCCGTCGCGCTCGCCTGGCGGATCGAGCGGCGGCTCGGCGGCGGCGGTTGCCGCGGGGATGACGCCGGTCGCGACCGGCGGCGACGGCGGCGGGTCGATCCGCATTCCGGCTTCGTGCTGCGGGCTCTTCGGACTGAAGGTATCGCGTGGTCGCACGCCGTCCGGGCCCGACCGCGGCGAGTTGTGGCACGGCTTCGCCGGCGAACACGGGTTGACCCGCTCGGTACGCGACAGCGCGGCCTTGCTAGATGCGATCGCCGGCGACGATATCGGCGCGCCGTACGCGGCTCCGCATGCACCGCAGAGCTTCCTGCGCGAGGTGGCGGAGCCGCCCGGCCAGTTGCGGATCGCCTTCAGCACGCACCCGTTGATCGGCCCTGCGTCCACGCCGGTGCACGACGATTGCCGCGAGGCGCTCGCGCGCACCGTGACGCTGCTCGGCGAACTGGGACACGAGCTCGTCGAGGACGCGCCGCGCATCGACGGCGAGGCGTGCGCCGCCGACTTCCTCACCGTGCTGGCCGCGCAGACGCGCGCGGCAATCGAGTGGACGTCGCAGCTCGCAGGTCGCCGCGTCTCGAGCACCGATTACGAGATGACGACCTACACGCTGGGCCTGCTCGGGCGCGCGGTTCCGGCTTCCGACTACGTGCTCGCGGTCGAGCGTCTGCAGCTCGTCGCGCGCAGCGTCGCCGCCTTCTTCGAGCAGTACCCGGTGCTGCTGACGCCGACGCTCGCGCAGCCGCCGATCGAGATCGGCGCGCTGCAGCCGCTGTCATCGGAGCGCGCGGCGATGCGTTCGTTCAACGCGCTCGGGGCGGGATGGCTGCTGCGCCTGCTGCGCGTCACGCGCGCGATGGCGGCGAAGAACTTTGCGTGGATTCCTTACACGCCGCTGTTCAACATCACCGGCCAGCCGGCGATGTCGGTTCCGCTGCACTGGAACGCGGCGGGGCTGCCGATCGGCGTGCAGTTCGTCGGCCGCTTCGGCGAAGAGGCGACGCTGCTGCGGCTTGCCGGTCAGCTCGAGCGGGGGCGTCCGTGGGCCGATCGGCGTCCGCCGGTGCGCGGCACGAGCGAACCGCCCGGGCGCGGCGCGAGCGAAGCGCTTACGGTGCCGAAATAGAAGTCGAGCATCGCGTCGAGCGGCGCGGGGTCGCGCCGCAGCCGACTGCGAAGTGCGGCACCCTCCCAGCAGTCAACGAGCCGGTTCGCCATCTCGCGCGGGTTCGCCTGTGCAGGCACGTCGCCTGCGCATTGCGCCTCCTCGAGGCACGCTGCCAAGCGCTCGGCGATCTGCGAGAAGCACCAGTCGATCTTCTGCCGGAATACGTCGTTCACGCCCGACAGTTCCTGTCCGAGGCCTCCGAGCAGGCAGCCGAGATAGCCTTCGCTGCGATACGACTGGCGGGTCGCCTCGAAGAAGCGGCGCACCCGCTCGAGCGGCGGATGCGCGCGATCGCCGAGGCACGCGTCGAGCCCCGCGTGGACCGCGCGCATGTACTGGTCGATGACCTGCAGCGCGAAGTCTTCCTTGTCATGGAAGTGGTGGTAGAACGACCCCTTCGGAACGTTCGTCTCCGACAGTACGGCGGCGATGCCGAGATCGTTGTAGCCGTGCCGCAGCAGCATGGCCATGCCGGCGTCGAGCAGTCGCTGCTTGGTCGCGTGCGTCGTCCCGTCGTCGGCCACGATGCCGCGCGCAGAATCGGTTCGCGGGCGCGCGCCTTCCGGACGCGGGCGACGAGCTGCCACGTTCTCAGCCCTTCACCTTCTCGATCATGTGATCGATGACATGACTGTGCGCGTCCTGCGGACTGAACATGACGATCTCGGCGTCGGCATCCACGCGCACGTTGTGGCCCGCCGGCCAGTAGAAGAGGTCGTTTGCCTGCACAGTCTCCTGCGCGCCCGCTGCGTCGGTGGTGGTCAGTTGTCCGCGCAGCACGAAGCCCCAGTGCGGGCACTGGCACAGATCGCCTTCCAGTCCGACGAACAGCGGCGTCGTGTCGACGCCCGCCGAGAGCGTGAAGTACTCGCCGCTGATGCCGCCGGAACCGTTCATTTCGCCGAAGCCCTTGTGCTGGCGGATGACCGCACCGGGTATCTGCATCCGCACGTCGACCTGGTCTTTCGCTACTCGCATGATCGGCACTCCTGTTCAGGAAAAGCGTGGAACGATCGCGTCGAACGGTGACTAGACCGATCAGTCTAGTCGGTTCGAATGCTACACCGCTCGCGGCGCCTGTCAACGAGGGCCGGCCCGATTATTACGCTGTTACACTTTCACTTCCTTTGGGGAGTAGCCTGCTTCCGCCGTGCGGAAGCGCCTGCGTCAACATGCTCGGCCCGCGCAAAGCGGGCCGTGGTGCAGGCAGCGCCCGAGCGCCTGGCGAGACCATCGGCAACCCGGTGCGACGCAGGTCGGGCCGCGCCGGGCTGTCGTGGCCCGTGCCCGGCCGGACTCTATCTCGATGAACGTCGCGTCCACCGCCTTGCTCGCCCTGGCGATGTCCACCGATGCCTTCGCGGCTGCGGTATGCAAGGGCAGTGTGCTGCACGAGCCGCGCTGGCGCGAGGCGCTTCGCACTGGCGTCATCTTCGGCACGATCGAGGGGCTGACGCCGCTTGCCGGCTGGCTGCTCGGCTCGATCGCTGCCGACGCGGTCTCGGCGTGGGACCACTGGATCGCCTTCGGCCTGCTGGCCGTGCTCGGCATGCGGATGATCCTCGCCGGCCTCGACAACCAGTGCGAGGTAGAGACGCCGCGTCGCGTGCGTCATTCGTTCTGGATCCTGGCGATCACCGGTTTCGCCACCAGCATCGACGCGATGGCGGTCGGCGTCGGCCTGGCCTTCCTCGACGTCGACATCGTTCCGGTGGCGATCGCGATCGGCGCGACGACGCTCACGATGGTGGCGATCGGTGTGATGCTGGGGCGCGTGATCGGTGCGATGGCCGGGCGCAGGGCGGAGGTCGTCGGCGGGCTGATCCTGCTCGGCATCGGCGCCGGAATCCTGTACCAGCATCTCACGGCCGAAGGTATCGTGTAGCGTGGCTTCCCGGTTTACCGATCATTTCGGCTCGGTCGCTTCGACCTACGCCGACAGCCGCCCGAGCTATCCGCAGGCGTTGTTCGACTGGCTCGCCGAGCAGTGCGCGCGCCGCGAACTCGCATGGGACTGCGGCGCGGGCAGCGGACAGGCGTCAGTCGCGCTCGCTTCGCGCTTCGCGCGCGTGATCGCCACCGATGCCAGCGCCAAGCAGATCGCGCGCGCGATCCCGCATGCGCGCGTCGAGTACCGGGTCGCCGTCGCTGAGCAAAGCGGGCTCGATGCGGGCTGCGTCGACCTGATCGTCGTCGCGCAGGCCTTGCACTGGTTCGACCTCGGTCGCTTTTGGCCGGAAGTGCGGCGCGTTGCACGGCGCGGCGCGGTCTTCGCGGCCTGGACCTACGGACCGTTGCACGTCGAGGGCAACGAGGTCGACGCGCTCGTGCAGCGCTTCCGTGCGCAGATCGCACCGTGGTGGCCCGAGGAGCGGCGTCACGTCGAGAACGGCTATCGCGACATCGCCTTGCCTTTCCCTCGCCTCGAAGCGCCGCCGCTGGCGATCGATGCTCGTTGGGACGTCGACCGGTTGCTCGGCTATCTGCGCAGCTGGTCGTCGGTGGTTCGCATGCGTCAGGCGCGCGGCGTCGATCCGGTGCAGGCGCTCGAAGCGCCGATGCGCGCTGCGTGGGGCGCGACGGTTGGCGAACGCGTGATCCGATGGCCGCTCACCCTGCTGGCCGGCTTCGTCGACGCCGGCGGCTGAACGTCGAAAACCGCATTCGAAGACGCGCTCGCATCGGGTAGCATGGCGCGCCATGGCTACGCGCGCCTACACCCGAACTGCCCTCGTTCGCGATCCCGAAGCGACGCAGCAGGCGATCCTCGCGGCGGCCACGCACGAGTTCGCCCGCCACGGGCTCGACGGCGCGCGCGTGGATCGCATCGCGACGCGCGCAAAGGTCAACAAGCGGATGCTGTACTACTACTTCGGGCAGAAGGAAGCGCTGTTCCTCGCCGTGCTCGAAGGCGCGTACCGGCGCATCCGCGCCGAGGAGCACAAGCTCGACCTGAACCGCGTAGAGCCCACCGAAGCGATTCGGCGGCTGATCGCGTTCACCTGGGACTACTACATCGCGAATCCGGAGTTCCTGTCGCTGCTGAACACCGAGAACCTGCATCGCGCCAAGCACCTGAAAAAGTCGTCGCACGTGCGCACGCTGCATTCGCCGTTCGTCGCGCTGATCGCCGAGGTGCTCGAGCGCGGCCGCAAGTCGGGGGTGTTCCGTGCGGGCGTCGATCCGGTGCAGTTGTACATATCGATCGCGGGACTGTCGTATTTCTATCTGAGCAACGCGTACACGTTGTCGACGATCTTCGATCGCGACCTGCTGTCGCCGAAGGCGAAGGTCGAGGCGCTGTCGCACATGACGGACCTGGTACTCGGGTATCTCGTACGGGATTGACCGCGCTCGAGCGACAGGCGGCCGCGCGCGCCGGTCACTCCATCCCGAGCAGCTTGTAGATCCGCCGCGTATACACGCCGAAACGCTCCTGCGTCTTCAGGTCGAGCGTGCGCGGTCGCGGCAGCTCGATCTCGAAGTTGTCCGCCATGCGCGCCGGACCGGCGGTGAAGACGACGACGCGCGTGCCGAGGAACACGGCTTCCGAGATGCCGTGCGTGACGAAGACGATCGTCTTGCCCGATTCCTTCCAGATGCGCAGCAGCTCGAGGTTCATCTTCTCGCGCGTGAGCGCGTCGAGTGCGCCGAAGGGTTCGTCCATCAGCACGAGCTTGGGGTCGTGCACGAGCGCGCGCGCGATTGCTGCGCGCTGCTGCATGCCGCCGGACAGTTCGTATGGGTACTTCTGCTCGTATCCGCCCAGGCCGACGAGGGCGAGGAGTTCGCGCGCGCGTTCGCGCGCCGCGGCCATCGGCAGGCCGAGCAGTTCGGCCGGCAGCAGCACGTTGTCGAGGATGCGGCGCCACTTGAGCAGCAGCGGCGCCTGGAACACCATGCCGATGTCGCGCGCCGGATCGAACGGGTGCGTGGACGATCCGATACGCACTTCGCCGCCGTCGTGCGAATGCAGTCCGGCGAGGATCTTCAGCAGTGTCGACTTGCCGCAGCCCGACGGACCGACGAGCGAGACGAGCTCGCCGGGCATCACGTCGAAGGTCGCGTCGGAGATCGCCAGGTGCTCGCGGCCGCCGCCGCGATAGACCTTGCGCACACCGGCCAGGTGGATGAATGGTTCGACGCTCATCCGACGCGCGCGTCCTTCGGCACGAACAGCCGCTCGAGCAGCAGCACCAGGCCGTAGAGCAGGATGCCCAGCAGCGTGATCAGGATCACCGCCATGAACATCGCCGGCGTGTCGAGCGTGACCTGCACCTGCAGCATCAGGTAACCCAGGCCCTTGTCGGAACCGAGGAACTCGCCCACTATCGCGCCGGCTACGGCGAGGATCGCTGCGACCTTCATGCCGGCGAAGATGTACGGCAGTGACCCGGGCAGCTGGATCTTCGTGAAGAGCTGCCAGCGTGTGCCGCGCAGCGAGCGCACGAGGTCGAGCAGTTCCGGCTCGATCTCGCGCAGGCCGCGCGCGGTGGTGAGCAGGATCGGGAACACCGCGATCGAGAACGCCATGATCGTGTTCGGAAACACGCCGTACTTGAACCAGACGATGAACAAGGGGCCGAGAGCGACCTTCGGGATCATGTTCAGCGTGACGATCAGCGGTAGCAGCAGCGCCTCGAGCGTCTTCGACCAGGTGAACACCAGCGCGAGCACAACGCCGACGATCAGCGCGAGCACGTACCCGCCGAAGATCTCGGTGCCGGTGACAAGCGTGTTGGCCCACCAGTCGTAGTTCGGCGACAGCAGCGCCTGGAACGTCGCCTGCGGTGACGGCATCACGAACTGCGGCACGTCGCCCAGTCGCACGAACAGGTACCACGCGACAAGCAGCGCAAAGTGCGCGAGGATGGCCAGCGTGTAGCGGCCCGTCTGGGAGCCGGTGTGATTCATCGGCGCAGGAGCGTGATCGTCGGCGCGCATCGGTGCGAGGTCGGCCTCACGATCAGGCGAGCCATCGCTCGAGGTTCGCTGCGACGAAGTCGTCGTCGGACAGGTCGGCGTGCTCGCGGCAGACACGGTCGATTTCCTCGCGCTGTCCCCGCGAGAGGGTCTCGTCCGGGTCGAGGCAGCGAATCGTTTCGAGCAGCCCCTGGCGGCGCAGCACTTCGTGGCAGCCGGGAATGCAGCCGGCAAAGCCGTTCGCGACGTCGAAGAAGGCGCTGTTGCAGTCGGTGACGCGCGAGTCGAGCGCGAGCAGTTCGTCGTCGATAGGACCTTTGGCGATCGCGGCGTGGATGCGTGCGAGCAGCGCGACGGCGCTCTTCGTCCACACGCTCCAGTGTCCGAGCAGGCCGCCGCGGATGCGCACGTCGACGTCCGTGCCGTCGCGCCGTACGCGGAACGGCGACAGCAGGTCGAGCACGATGTGGTCGTCGTTGCCGGTGTAGAGCGTGACGCGTTCCTCGGCGCCGGCGGCGACGACGCCGCGCACGACGTCGAGCGTGCGGTAGCGATCGAAGGGCGCCATCTTGATCGCGACGACGTTGTCGATCGCGGCGAACCGGCGCCAGAAGGCCATCGGCAGTTCGATGCCGCCGACCGCGGTCTGCAGGTAGAAGCCGACCAGCGGGATTTCTGCGGCGACTGCTTCGCAGTGCGCGACGAGTTCGTCGAGCGACGCGCCGCGCATCGCCGCCAGCGACAGCAGTCCGGCGTGGTAGCCGTGCGCCTGCGCGATGCGCGCTTCGCCGAGCGCCTGCGCGGTGTGACCGGCCAGGCCGGCGATCATCACCAGCGGGCGTTGCGTCCACGCGCGTGCCGTTTCGGCGGCGAGTTCGAGCACCGGCTCGTAGAGACCGACATCGCGGATGGCGAACTGCGTCGAGTGCACCCCCACCGCCAGGCCGCCGCAGCCGGCGTCGACGTAGTAGCGGGTAAGCGCGCGCTGGCGGCGTCGATCGAATCGGCCGTCGGCGTCGAGTGCCAGCGGATGCGCCGGAATGACGGTGCCCTGCTGCAGCAGCGATCGGATTTCGGCGGGCAATTCCGAGCGGTGAAGCGTCATCGGGGAAAATGCGGAGCGCTGTAGAGGCGGGCGGCGCCGCCCGACGCAGCCTGGGATCGGGTTCGCGTTGTTCCGGGTTGTAACCGCCCGGTTAATTAATTACTCTAGCGCAGCAGCGCCCAGGCGTCAAACACATGGCGGCGCCGCAAACGAATGCTGACAGGGAGACGAACAGCATGAAAGGCAAGGTGATGTTCGGTGCGGCAGTGGCTGCCGCGGCGATGGCGATCGGCACGGCACCGGCCGGCGCGCAGACGCAGAAGCTCGATTTCATTCTGAACTGGGTACCGGGCGGCGACCATGCGCCGTATTACTACGCGAAGCAGCAGGGGTGGTACGAGAAGGAAGGCATCGAGCTGAATTTGGAGCCGGGCAAGGGCTCGGCGATCGCCACGCAGAAGGTGGGCGCGGGCGCCAATCCGATTGGCCTGGCCGACATGGCCGGCGTGCTGGTCGCCAAGAGCAAGGGTGCCGACACGGTCGCCGTCTACAACGTCTATGCCAACTCGCCGCAGGGGATGTACTGGTTGAAGAGCTCGGGCATCACCGGCGTGAAGGACTTCCCCGGCAAGAAGATCGGCAACCCTGCCGCCGACGGCGCGCGCGTGATGTGGCCGGCGCTCGCCAAGGCCAACGGCGTCGATCCGAAGTCGGTCACCTGGGTGAACATCGACGCCAACGGCAAGCTCGCCGCGCTGAAGGCGAAATCGATCGACATCACGACGTCGTTCTACAACCTGCATCACGTCTTCCAGCGCGAACTGGGCAACGACATGGGCTTTCTCGCGTGGCGCGATGCCGGCCTGAACCCGTACGGCAACTCGATCATCGTCAACGCGAAGTTCCTCGAGGCGAACCGACCGCTGATCAACAGGTTCGTGAAGGTCACGCAGCGGGCGTTTCGCGCCTGCGTCGACAAGCCCGAACCCTGCGTGCAGGCGCTGGTCGATGCGAACGGCGCGCTGAAGTACGACAACGAATTCCAGAACTGGAAACTCGTCGAGGTGCTGATGAGCGACAAGTTCTCGCGCGAGATGGCGCTGGGCATCCACGAGGACAAACGGATGCAGGACGACTACGAACTCGTGCGCGAGTACATCGGCATCGACAAGCCCTTCGACGTGAAGAGCGTCTACACGAACGAGTTCCTCGACCGTTCGATCAAGATGCCGAAGTAGCGGTAGAGAAGGGCGCGCATGGGCTTCGGCCCGTGCGCTGCGGTCAGCCGAGTTCTGGGCCGGCGACGAGGAACACGCGGCGCTCGTCGCCGGGCGCACGATCGAGCGCATGCAGCATCCGCGTGAACGGGCGCTGCTCGGCGAAGCCGCGTTCGGCGAGCGCGTCGAGCAGCGGGCCGTGATGGTCGGCGGCGTCCAGGTAGATCGGACCTTCGATCGACGACAGCGCTGCGTCGAGCAGCGCGGGCACCAGGACAGGGTCGTCGCAGACGAGCGGACCGATCTGCTGCGCCTCGTGCCCGTCGCGGCCGAGCACGAAGCCGGCAAGCCGGCCCTCCCTTTCGGCAACGTGCGCCGCGCGCGGCAGGCGCGCGGCGAGGCGGCGCAGCAATGCCGAGCGGTCGCCACCGAAGGCCGAGCGATCGAGCATGGAGATCTGCGGCCAGTCGCGCTTTTGTAGTGCGCGTACCGCTGCGTTCGATGGCGCCGAGTCATCGCCCGCTCGCGTCGCGTTCGCCTGCCGCGTGTTCGTTGGCGCGGCTCGATCGGCGCTTGTGGGCGCGGCGTCACGCAGGAAGCGGCGAAAGCGCCAGCTGTCGACGAAGCCCTCCTGCCGATAGACCGGGTGCCCGGCGGGCGTTGCATCGAGCACGCCGCCCATTCCCCTGCGCGCAAGTGCGCCGAGCGCGTGGCGAAGCAGTCGCTGTGCGTAGCCGCGGCCGCGAAACTCGGGCGCCACCAGCACCATGCTGATCCAGGCGAACGCATCGCCGTACGGCAGGACGACGATCGACGCGACCAGACTCGAACGTGCGTCGTCGCCGTTCGTGTCGATGCCCCAGCCGCGTCCTAGCTCGAGCATCATCCGCCAGTCGGCTTCGTTCTGGTTCCACGAGGCCGCACGCGTGAGCTTCAGTGCGCCGGGGAGGTCGGTCGCTCCGAGCGCGCGGATCGTCGGCCGCTCGTGGTCCGGGTCGGCGCTCGATCTGGCCGTCGGTCGCGCGGCCGGCTCAATAGTTGCCATCGCGCGTTTCGAAATGCGTTGGCTTTCCGTGGCTCGCGCCGCCATGGGCGATCCACTCGGCGGTCCAGTCGATCATCCGGTCGAGCGGAACGCGCGGCTTGCCGAACAGGCGCTGCGATTCGCTCGTGTCTTCCAGCCAGGCGGTCGGTGCTTCATGCCCGACGAGTTTCGGCGCGCGACCGAAGCGCTCGCCGAACTCTTGCGCCAGCCAGCGGATGCTCGTGTGCGCGGGACCGGTGATGTTGATCGGCGTCGTCGGCGTCGTGCAGTGCGCGAGCAGGCGCAGCGCCTGCTCGTTGGCGTCGCCCTGCCAGATGACGTCGGCATGGCCCATCGTCACGTCGAGTTCGCGCTGCTCGAACACCGCCGAAGCGACGTCGTGCAGCACGCCGTAGCGCATGTCGATCGCGTACGAGAGGCGAACGAGTCGACCCGGTGTTCCGTGCTTGTGCGAGGCGTACTCGAACATCCGCTCGCGTCCTACGCACGAGTTGGCGTAGTCGCCGGCAGGCGGGTTCGGCGCGACGCTCTCGTCGGCGCCGGCGCCGTCGACCGGTACGAACGGATAGACGCAGGCGGTGGAGAAGGCGACGATGCGCGCCTCGCGATAGACCTCGGCCACGTTCATCGGCACGCCGACGTTCATCATCCACGTGAGCGCTGCGTTGCCCGCAGCGCCGAACTTGTGGCCGGCCATGAAGACGACATTGCGCACGCCGTCGCCGATATTGGGCAGGCGCTCGAGCGCGGCACGGTCGAGCAGGTCGGCCGCAATGCACTCGACACCGTGCGCCTCGAGCGACGCGCGCGTGGCCGGGTCGGAGAAGCGCGCGACGCCAATGACGCGACGCGCGGGAAGCGCGCGTTTCGCCATGCGCGCGAGAGTCGGCCCCATCTTGCCGCCGACGCCGAGCACGATGAGGTCGCCGTCGACGCGCGCGAGATCGGCCGCGAGCGCAGGCGTGGGGTCGCTGAGGAAATCTTCGAGCGCCTCGACGCCGTCGAAGCGTTGCGGCAGTGGCTGCATGCGTCGCGCTCCTTCAGTGGCTCGGCGAGATGCCTTCGAAGAGGTCGCGTCCGGCGGCGAGCGCGCGCATCTTGGCGTCGGCCACCGAGCGCGGCAGCATCCAGAAGCCGCAATCGGGATGCACGTAACGCACGCGGCCGGCACCGACCACGCGCTCGGCGCGTTCGATCGCACGTGCAACCGCGTCGGCGCTCTCGACTTCGTTGATCTTGATGTCGACCACGCCCAGCCCCAGTCCGATGCGCGGCTCTAGCTCGCGGAACGCTTCGAGTTCGGCCGGCGGACGGTGCGCGCATTCGAGCACGACGTGATCGGCGTGCAGTGCGTTCAGGTAATCGATCAGTCGATTCCACGTGCCTTTCTGCACGGTCTGGCCGCCGTAGTTGCCGAAGCACAGGTGGACCGCGGGCTTGCCGCGCACGGCGTCGAGCACGCGGTTGATCGCCGACGCAGCCCATTGCCACTCGTCGGCGTGGCCCGGCAGGTTCGCCTCGTCCACCTGCACGACGTCGGCATCGAGTTGCGCGACCTGTTCGGCGAGCACGTCGGCAAGCGCGTGCGCGAGCTCGGCCGTGTTGGCGTAGTGCCGGTCGATCAGCGTCTTGGCGAGCATGTGCGGACCGGTGAGCGTGAACTTGAACGGCTTGCGCGCAAGCGCCTTCGCACGCGCACAGGCCAGCGGCAGGTCGAGTGCGCCGTGTCCGAGCGGGCCGACGACCACGCCCGGCGGGCGCGTGCGGAACTTCATGCCGCTGTCGGCGCGCCACGCGACGAGCGCGTCGAACGAGAAGCGCTGCGAGACGCCGTCGAGAGGGCGCACGAAGTACTCGATCATCCCGTTCGTCTCGGGATGGTTCAGGTCGAAGCGGTACAACTCGCCATCGCAGACGAGGTCGATGCCGGCCTGCTCCTGGATGCCGATCACGACGCGCGTGGCGTCGACGAGTGCCTGCTCGGACGGTGCCGAAACGAGCCATTGGGGAACGGGATAGGAGCCGACGACGGTAGTCGCGATGCGCGGCATGGTGGATTGCGCCGTTGTTAACCAGTTGGTGACAAACCCATCGTATCCTGCGGCCGGCGCGGCTTCAACCGTACTTGACGCGTCGTCCCCGCCAGCCCTAGACTATTAACTAAAAGGTTAATACATGACCGTCGAGTCGATCAACACGGGCGCATCCGCGTCGAGCCGCCACGCGGGTCGTTCCGCTCGCGCGCTGAGCGACATCGAGGTGGCGCTGTATCGCCATTTGGGGCACCTGACCGTCGATCGGGTGTTTTCACCGGAGCAGGCCGAGGCCGTCATCGCCGACATCGAGCGCTGGGGCGCGAGCTTCCTCGCCGAATTGCCCGACGCGCAGCGCGCCTGGTACCTCGACGCCGGCGTGGGCACGCGCGCCGTGCTGCGCAAGCTCGACAACCCGCATCACCATCGGCAGGCAGTTCGGGATCTCGCGCGTTCGCCCGCGCTCGTCGCGCTCGTCGAATCGCTGATCGGTCCCGGCGTGTCGGTGTATTTCAGCCAGATCTTCTTCAAGCCGCCCGAAGGGGGCGGCCCGAAGCCCGCGCACCAGGACAACTTCTATTTCGGGCCGAACGACCCGGAGGGCGTGGTCACCGCCTGGATCGCACTGGACGATGCGACGCTCGAGAACGGCTGCCTGTATTTCGGCGAGGGGACGAACCGGGGTTCGGTCTATCCACACGTGGCTCCGCCCGGCGAGCCGTTCAACCTGCAGTTGCCGCAATCGATCCTCGAGCGACAGCCGATGCAGCCGGCGCCTGTGATGCGAGGCAGCGTCTCGCTGCATCACGGAAACACCTTCCATCACTCCGGGCCGAACCACTCGACGCGCTGGCGGCGCGCCTGCGCGCTGCATTACGTGAACGAACGCACTTTCTTCGAGCACCCGGCGCTGCCGTACGACGATGCGCTGAAGTTGCGCATCAGCTGATCTTCCGGAGTCACCGAACGAATGAGTACGCGAACACTCGGCATCGTCATGCACGGCGTGACGGGCCGCATGGGCCTGAACCAGCACCTGATCCGCTCGATCCTCGCGATTCGCGCCGAAGGCGGCGTGAAGCTCGCCAATGGCGATCGCGTGATGCCCGACCCGATTCTCGTCGGTCGCGGCGCCGAGCGGATGCAGGCGCTGGCGGCCGCGCACGGCGGACTGCGCTGGGGCACCGACCTCGATCGCGCGCTGGCGAACCCCGAGGACACGGTGTTCTTCGATGCGGCAACGACGCAGATGCGCCCGTCGCTGGTGAAGAAGGCCATCGCCGCCGGCAAGCATGTCTATTGCGAGAAGCCTTCGGCGACCAACCTCGCCGAGGCGATGCAGATCTACGAGGCGGCGCGGGCGGCAGGCGTGAAACACGGCGTCGTGCAGGACAAGCTGTGGCTGCCCGGGCTGCAGAAGCTGAAGCTGCTGATCGACGCCGGCTTCTTCGGTCGCATCCTGTCGGTGCGCGGCGAGTTCGGCTATTGGGTTTTCGAGGGCGACCTGCAGCCCGCGCAGCGTCCGTCGTGGAACTACCGCAAGGAGGACGGCGGCGGGATCATCCTCGACATGCTGTGCCACTGGCGCTACGTGGTCGACAACCTTTTCGGCGAAGTGAAGAGCGTCTCGTGCCTGGGCGCCACGCACATTCCCGAACGCATCGACGAGAACGGCAAGCCCTACGCCGCCACCGCCGACGACGCGGCCTACGCGACCTTCGTCACCGAGCGCGGCATCGTCGCTCACTTCAACAGTTCGTGGTGCGTTCGCGTGCGTCGCGACGACCTGCTCACGCTGCAGGTCGACGGCACGCACGGCTCGGCGGTGGCCGGGTTGCGCGAGTGCCGCACGCAGGCGCGCGTGAACACGCCCAAGCCGGTATGGAATCCCGATCTGCCGCAGCCGATCGATTTCTTCTCGGGCTGGCAGCCGGTGCCCGATACAGTCCTTCACGACAACGCGTTCAAGGCGCAGTGGGAACGCTTCATCCGCCACGTCGTCGATGACGAGCCGTTTCCGTGGAACCTGCGTGCGGGCGCCAAGGGCGTGCAACTGGTCGAGGCCGGGCTGCGATCGTGGCGCGAGCGGCGCTGGGTCGACCTCGAAGCGCTGCCCGGCTGAACTTCGGAGCCGTAAACCGATGACCTCGCTGATGCTGCCGGAGGCGGGCCGGAAGCTCCGCCGTTTCACGTTGTCGCAGCCCAAGTCTTTCGGCGCCGGGCCGCACGTCGCTTTCGATCGCGTGGCGTATTCGGCAGCGCACGTCGTGGCCGATCCGCTCGCCGCCGCCGATCCGTGGATCGACTGTGCAATCGACTGGGACGCGACGATCGCCTACCGGCGCAGGCTGTGGTCGCTCGGACTCGGCGTGGCCGAGGCGATGGACACCGCGCAGCGCGGCATGGGCCTGGACTGGCGCACCTCGTACGAGCTGATCCGGCGCACGCTCGACGCCGCGCGCGGTGAACAGGGCGCGCTCGTCGCCTGCGGCTGCGGCACCGATCACCTGCCGGCCGGCGCTTCGTCGATCCACGAGGTGATCGCCGCCTACGAGATGCAGATGGAGGCGATCGAGTCGCTCGGCGGGCGGCTGATCCTGATGGCCAGCCGCGCGCTCGCCGCCTGCGCGCAGTCGCCCGACGATTACGCCCGCGTCTACGACCGGCTGCTGTCGCAGGCGCGTGAACCGGTGATCGTGCACTGGCTCGGCGAGATGTTCGATCCGGCGCTGGCGGGCTACTGGGGGCACCGCAACGCCGATGCGGCGATGGACGTCGCGGTGGAGATCCTGAACCGCAATGCGCGGCACGTGGACGGCGTGAAGATTTCGTTGCTCGACAAGAGCAAGGAGGTCGCGATGCGGCGACGGCTCGCGCCCGGCATCCGCATGTACACCGGCGACGATTTCCACTTCGCCGACCTGATCGAGGGCGACGAACACGGTCACTCGGATGCGCTGCTCGGCATCTTCGACGCCATTGCGCCGGCCGCCTCGGCGGCGCTGTCGGCGCTGGCGCAAGGCGACGTCGAGCGCTTCCACGAGATCCTTGGTCCGACGGTGCCGCTGTCGCGGCACATCTTCGCGGCACCCACGCGCTTCTACAAGACGGGCATCGTTTTCATGGCGTGGCTGAACGGCCACCAGGACCATTTCGTGATGGTCGGCGGGCAGCAGTCGGCGCGCAGCGCATTGCATCTGGCGCAGCTGTTCCGGCTCGCCGACGCGGCGGGCTTGCTCGAAGATCCTTCGCTGGCCGCCGCGCGCATGGCGAGCTGGCTCGCGACGCAGGGCGTCGACGCGGCGCTCGCACCGTGAACGGAGCCCCCGATCCCGCCCGCCTGTCGTTGAACACGGCGACGGTGCGAGAGCAGTGGAACCTCAGGCAGATGATCGACGCCTGCGCGCGGCACGGCATCAGCGGCATCTCGCCGTGGCGCGACAAGCTGGCCGAGCTGGGCGTAGCGGAAGCGGCTCGCCGCATTCGCGCGAACGGGTTGACGGTGAGCGGCCTGTGCCGCGGTGGAATGTTCCCGGCAGCCGACGCCGCTGGCCGGCGCGCGGCGATCGACGACAACCTGCGTGCGATCGACGACGCGGCGACGATCGGCGCACGCTGCCTCGTGCTCGTCGTCGGCGGCGTCGTGCCCGGCACGCGTGATCTCGCCGGTGCGCGCGCGATGGTGCGCGACGGACTCGCGGCGATCCTGCCGCACGCGCGCGCGAGCGGCGTGCCGCTGGCGATCGAGCCGCTGCATCCGATGTACTGCGCCGACCGCGCATGCGTGAATACGCTCGACCAGGCGCTCGACCTGTGCGACGAGCTCGATCCGGTTCCGACCGGCGATCGACCCTCGGGGGCGATCGGCGTCGCGGTCGATGCCTATCACGTCTGGTGGGATCCGCGGCTCGCGCAGGCGCTCGCTCGCGCCGGCGCCGAGCGCCTGCTGGCCTATCACATCTGCGACTGGCTCGTTCCCACCACCGACCTGCTACTCGATCGCGGAATGATGGGCGACGGCGTCATCGACTTGCCCGCGTTGCGCGCGCTCGTCGAGGCCAACGGCTATCGTGGCGCACACGAGGTCGAGATTCTTTCGACGCGCTGGTGGAAGCGCGATCCCGACGAAGTACTGCGCCTCGTGCGCGAGCGTCACGTGCGCTGCAGCTGAGCACGACGGCCGCCGAGCGCGGCGAGTGCCGCATCGGCGGCAGTGCGCGTCGCCCACGCGTCGGCGACGGCGATGCCCAACCGGCGCTGCAGCCATGCCGCGGGATCTTCCTGCGGCGACTGCGCCGGAAGGGGGCCGGCCGATGCGGGAGCCGCCGGCGCTGAGCCGCCCGCCTGGTCGAGCACGAGTTGCAGCGCCTCGTTAGCTCGCTGCATGGCGGCCGTGCTCGACTCGCGTCCCGTTGCCTCGGGGCGCAACGCCAGCGACATGCGGATCACCGACAGATGCGCCATGAGCCGCTGCGCGGCGTCGAGCATCGACGCCAGCTCGACGAGCGGCGGCCGCACGCCGCGCGGCTCGAAACGACTGCGCTGCAAAGCAACCGCGATCGTTCCGAGCGCGTCGTAAGCCGATCGGCGCGCCAGGCGCTGTGCGACGCCGGCGTGCGGGTCGCTGCGCAGCGCGTGCTCGGCGTAGGCGCGCAGCGCGGCCAGCGCGCGCTCGATCTGCCTGGGCAGCGTGCGCCGCTCCCACGACGGCAGCACGTAGCTGAATGCCCAGGCCAGCGTCGCTCCGAGCACCGTGTCGGCGAGTCGCTCGAAGATGGCTAGCGGCGCCTGCGGGTCGAGCAGATGCGCCTGCAGCAGCGCCATCACGGTAGCGGCAATTGCGGTGACGCGATAGCGCACGGTCACAAAGGCGTGCGCGACGCCGACGCCGGCCAGGAAGGCGGCGAGCATCAGCGGGGCCGACTGCAGTTGCGCGATCAGCATCACCAGCAGGCACCCGATCACGGTGCCGGAGACGCGATCGTTTCGGCGCGCCAGCGTCTGCTCGAGCGTGCCGCGCAGCACGACGGCCACGCCGAGCACCAGCCAGTGCGGATGCGCGCGCCACGGCAGTTGCAGCGCGATGAAATAGGCGACTGTCAGCGCCAGGCCCATCCGCAGCGCGTGCCGCAGCACCGGCGACCGTAGCGACAGGTTCGCATGCAGCGCCGACAGCGGCCACGATTCGGTTGCAGCGAACAGCCGCAACTGTTCGCGCGACAGCGGCAACGACTCGCCTGCGCCGCGCACGGCTTCGCCGATGCGCTGCACGCCGGTGGCGAGCCGCTCGAGGCGTGCCACGAAGGCGGGCAGCAGCAGCGCGCGCGGGTCGGCTGCGTCGAAGATGCCGTCGAGCAGCGTGTCGGCGACCGGCGGGCGCGCCGGCGCTGTCGCTCGCATCTCGTCCTGAGACGTCCGCGAACCGGCGGACGCCGACAGCACCGCGATGCGTTCGAGCGCATCTGCGAAGCTGCGCAACGTGCCGGCCACGCGCCCGCGCACGGCCCGCGCCGGCTCGTCGTCGCCCAGCAGGTCGAGGTCGAGCCGGCTCGCCAGCAGCAGGTCGCGCACGTCGATCGCCTCGACGAGTGCCGCGGTTTCGCTGCGCACGCGCGGCGAGTCGGGCGCGGAGAAGAGAAGATCGCGCGCCGCCTGCAGGCCCTCGGCCAGCCGCGACTCGTCGCCGATCCACGGCGGCAGCGCGTCCTCCAGACGACCGGGAGCGGCTTCGAGCAGCGCCGCGCGACTGCGCAGCAGCGTCGTCGTCGCGTCGAGCGCGGCGACGAGCGCGCGGGTGCGGTACACGCGCTGCAGCAGCGGCGCCGTCGCGATCGTCCAGCCGAGATAGGCGAGGCAGCCGATCGCCGTCCACGCGAGCGGTGCCGCGCTCGACGCGAGCCGCGGCGGGAGCGTCAGCGCGAAGATCGTCGCCAGGATCGGGGCAAAGGCGATCGGGCCGGCACGTGGGCCCCAGGCCATCGTGAGCATCCCGCCGAAACCGATGGCGCCGACGACGACGCCCAGCGCAACCTGGCTCGACTGCGCGAAAAAGACGAGCGCGCTCGCGAGCCACGCGAGCAGCGCCGCCGCGAGCACGCGCCGGGCGGCGCCGCGGACGGTGGCGGGAACGTCGGCCAGGCTCGCACATACCGCGCCGCCGGTGGCAACTTGCGCGAGTTCGGGGCTGGCGAACGCAACGCAGACGGCGTGGATCAGGGCGACACCGACGGCGACCGATGCGCCGTTGGCGACGTGCGCCGGCGGGCGCGCAGCGCTCAGTGCCCGGCCTCGCTTTCCATCGCCGGCTGGTAGCGGCCTTCACGCGCACGAGCGTTCATGCGCGCCCGGTGAACCAATGCATGCTGCGCGGCCGCGGCACGGGCCGGATCGCCGCGCCAGGCGGCAAGCGCCGGTTCCTGCAGCGCGCGCGCATAGGAGAAGCTGAGCACCCACGGCTGCTTGCCGAGCCGGTTCATCGCGTCGAGATTCGCCGTCGCTTCCTCGGGCGTCTGGCCGCCCGACAGGAAAAAGATGCCCGGCACGGCCGCAGGCACCGTGCGACGCAAGACGGCAACGGTGCTTTGCGCGACCGCTTCGGGCGCGGCTTTCGCGCTTCCCTTGCCGGGTAGCACCATGCTCGGCTTGAGCAGCATGTATTCGAGCAGAACGCGCTGCCGGTCGAGCGCGTGGAAGACGGCGTGCAGCACCTGCTCGGTGACTTCGCGGCAACGCTCGATCGTGTGGTCGCCGTCGATCAGCACCTCGGGCTCGACGATGGGCACGAAGCCCTCGTTCTGGCAGATGGCGGCGTAGCGGGCCAGGGCGTGCGCGTTCTCCTTGATTGCGAGCCGGCTCGGCAGCGTCGGCGAGACGTTGTACACGGCGCGCCACTTCGCGAAGCGCGCGCCCTGGTCGCGGTAGCGTTGCAGCCGCTTGGCGAGCCCGTCGAGGCCTTCGGTGACCTCGTCGCCGGGCGCGTTGGCGAGCGGAATCTTGCCCTTGTCGACCTTGATGCCGGGCACGATGCCGCGTTGCTCGAGCAACTGGGGGAAGGGCGTTCCGTCGTCGGCCTGCTGTCCGAGCGTCTCCTCGTAGAGGATCACTCCGCTCACCGCTTCGGAGAGCCCGGTCGCGCCGAGCAGAACGTTGCGCCACGCGCGCCGGTTCGCCTCGGTGGATTCGAGGCCGATCGACGCGAAGCGCTTGGCGATCGTCGGATTGCTCTCGTCGGCAGCGAGCAGGCCCTTGGGCGCGTGCACCATCGCAGCGACCGTGTGCTGTAGTTGCGTCGTGTCCATGCGCATCTCCTGCTTGACAGGCTACGTCACCGCTCTCTACGATGAAGTAACAAGTTACTTGCTTGCGGGGTTTCCCGGATGTCGTCGATCGGCAATGTCGAAGCAGCGCGCGCGCCCGCGCGCCGCGATCGCTGGCTCGTCGTCGCAGCGCTGGTGGCGATCATCTTCGGCGTCGCGACGATCCGCGCCGGCGGCCGCGTTCTGTTAGGTGTGCCCGACGCGGTAGCGGCCGCGGGCAACTACGTTCCCTTCGTACTCTGGTTCACCTTCCTGGCCGGTTTCTTCTACGTCATCGCGGGCGTCGGTTTCTGGCTGCGCCGACGGTGGAGCTTCGTGCTCGCCGCGGGGATCGCCGCCGCCACGGTCGCCGTTTTTGTCGCCTTCGGCATCTACGTCGCCGGTGGCGGCGCGTGGGAGCCGCGCACGATGGCGGCGATGTCGCTGCGCAGCGTGGTCTGGATCGTGCTCGCGTTCGTCGCCGCGCGTCGCATCCCGGGGTGAAACGGGAACTTTTCCGTTTCCCGTTCGTTCCAGCAGGGAGCGGCGCGCAACGGGCGCTGCCGGCACGGGGGCGTGTGCGTTGAACACCGACGACGCCGAGCTGGCGGCGCGCGCGCGAAACGGCGACTCGAAGGCATTCACCGAGCTGGTTTCGCGCCACCAGGATCGCGTCTTTCGCTTCGTGTTCCGGATGACCGGATCGCGCGAGGAGGCGATGGACATCACGCAGGAAACGTTCATCAAGGCGTGGCAGGCAATGCCGCGCTGGCGGCCGGATGCGCGATTCGGAACCTGGCTGTTGCAGATCGCGCGCAACGGCACGCTCGACGTGCTACGCCGGGGCAATGTCGTCGAGTTCGAGCCGCTCGATGCCGAGTTGCCGGTGGCCGATCCTGCGCCGACGCCCGAGGAGCGGACCGACGCGAAGCAGCGCATCGCGTCGCTCGACGCGGCGCTGCGCGCGCTGGCGCCGGAGCATCGGGAGGTGCTGCTGTTGCGCGAAGTGGAGGATCTGTCGTATGCGGAGATCGCCGAAGCGCTCGGCGTTGCCGAGGGAACCGTGAAGTCGCGGATTGCGCGTGCGCGTGCCGCCTTGCTCGCGATCTACGCACCTGCCGGGGGAAATGCGAAATGACCACGACTTGTCCCACGATCGAAACGCTGTCGGCCTACGCGGACGACGAGTTTGCCGATGAGCAGCGTGCGGCGATCGACGAGCATCTCGCTTCGTGCGCCGAGTGCCGGGCGTGGCTCGCCGAGTTGCGCGGCGCGCAGCGCGAGTTCCGCGCGCTTGCCGACGAGTCGCTCGGCTTCGACCTTTCGCAGGTCGTGCGCGGGCGCATCGAGGCGTTGCCGCGCCCGGTTGCGGCCGGGCGCTCACGCGAGCGGCATGTCTGGCGCTGGTTCGTGCCCGCCGGGCTGGGCGCCGCTGCTTCGGTGTCGCTCGGCCTCGCGCTGGGCATGGCGCTGACCGTTCCGGCGGCGCTGCCTCGGCCGGTGGGCGGCGCGCTCGAAGTGTTCGCGCCGGTTGCGCCGGGCGGCCTATGCGCCGGCGCCGGATCGTGCCGCGCCCCGTCCAGGGAAGTCCTTCGATGAATCGAAACGGGTTGTTGCGCTTCGCGCTCGTGCTGTCGCTGCTGGTGAACCTCGGCGTCCTCGGTGCCGTCGGCTGGCGGGCGTGGCAGGCGAACAGCGCCGGCTTTCCAGGCCTGGCGCTGTATCTCGGGCTGGACGAGGCGCAGCAGCAACGCTGGCGCGAGGCAGAGACCGGTTTTCTCGGGCAATTCCGCGCCGCGTCGCAGGAGATTCACGCGCGGCGTGATCGCCTGATCGACGCGATCTTCGCCCCGACGCCCGATGCGCAGGCGATCGAGTCCGAACGGGCAGCCATTGCGCAATTGCAGGACCAGCAGCAGAAGCTCGTCATCGAACAGTTGTTGCGCGAGCGCGAGCTGCTCGACGGCGATCAGCGCGAGCGCCTGCGCGAACTGTTGCGTCAGCAACCGGTCGGGTCCTCGGGGGTCGAGGAACTGCACGAGCACGATTGAGGCCGTCGCTGCCTTCAGGATCCGTCGAGCAGGGCGTCGCGAGAACGACGGACGGTCCGTTGCGCCGTCACTCGGGGAACTTTTTCGCTTCTGCTTCGTTTCACTCGATGAAGCCGCCACACGGAGCGGCCTCGCCACCCAACGGAGAGATCGGATGAAACGCAGTTTCCCTCGCATGCTCGCTGCCAGCGCATGGATCGCCGCCGGCTCGCTCGCCTTCGCAGTGCAGGCCGCGACGCCCGCCGCAGATTCGGGTCACAGCCATGCCGCCGCGCCCGCTGCCGAAGCGCACGGGCATTCGCACGGCCACGGCGACGCGCCCACGCTGAAGCTGGATCACGGACGCAAGTGGGCCAGCGACGAGGCGCTGCGCACGAGCATGTCGCGCATCGGCACGGCGGTCGACAAGAGCCTTCCCGCCGTTCACTCCGGAAAAATGAGCGCGGCGCAGTACGACGACCTGGGTCGGCAGATCGAGGCGCAGGTGGCCAACATCGTGCAGAACTGCAAGCTCGAACCGGCGGCCGACGAAGTGCTGCACGCAATCCTGGCCACGCTGCTCGAAGGCAACGAGACGCTGCAGGGCAAGAACCCGAAAGCCAAGCGCGCCGCCGGCGTCGTACAGGTGGTCGAGGCGCTCGGCCAGTACGGCGATCACTTCGAACACCCGGGCTTCGCAGCGCCGAAGGCGGAGCACTGAACGAAGCGCCGCGGCGGCAGAGGGCAGCGCCCGCCGCCCGCACTGCAAGCGAATCTGCCGCGAAATGCGGCGTTTCCTCCCGCGAAACAGTTTTCGCAAGCGGAAACGCCGCGTTTCGCGGCGGATTCGCTGCTTGCGGTGCGATATGCGCCGCCCGGCGCCAAAGCGGAGCGTCGGGCGCTCAGTCGACGGTGCCGACGATCACGCTCGACGCCTTGAAGAGCGCGGTCACCGGCTTGCCTACCGCCAGGCCGAGCGCACTCGCGCTCTCCTTCGTGACAATCGCGGCGATCGTTCCGCCGGCCGGCAGGTCGACGATGACCTCGCTGTTGACTGCGCCGGGCTCGAGTCGCGAGACGGTGCCCTCGAGGCGATTGCGCGTGGACAGCTTCGCGCGCGCGACGTCGACGGCGAGCAGCACCGACGACGCCTTCACCAGTGCGTACGCCTCGCGCCCCGGCGCGAGCCCGAGGTTCTGCGTGCTCCCGCGCGTGACGATCGCGACGATGCGTTGGCCGCCCGAGATCTCGATCTCGACCTCGTCGTTGACCGCGCCGGCGTGTACCGCGGCGACTTTTCCGACGAACTGGTTGCGGGCACTGGTCTTCATGAGGTTCAGCCTCCGGAGCAATTGAAGGTCATCGGGCATGCCGCGCGTGTATTTCGACAATACGTCGAGGAAGCGGTGGTGCTCCGCCTCGATCAGGCGGAAGTTCTCGATCAGACGCTCGCCGCGCGGCGTCAGGCGCGTGGAGCCGCCGCCGCGGCCGCCAGTGATGCGCGAGACGAGCGGCTCGCCGGCCATGCCGTTCATGCGGTCGATCGCGTCCCACGCGGCCTTGTAGCTTAGCCCTACGCGACGCGCCGCCGCGGTGATCGAACCTTCGCTGCGAATGGCATCGAGCAGCCCGATGCGTCCGGGTCCGCCGAAGTTTTCTTCACCGCAGGCGAGCCAGACGAGTCCGTGCACGGTCATCGGCGACGTCACGCGTGCTCCGGCAACGAGTGGAGGACGGCGTCGAAGCGGCGCTCGTGTCTGGTCACGCGCCCGGCCTCGATCTCGATCACTTCGTCACCGAAGCGTTCGGCGTCGGCCTCGTCATGCGTGACGAGCACCATCGGCAGTGCCAGGCGCCGCTGCAGTGCGTCGAGTTCGTCGCGCAGTCGGCCGCGCAGCGTCGGATCGAGCGCGGCGAAGGGCTCGTCGAGCAGCAGTGCGCGCGGCGTGCGGGCGAGCGCACGCGCGAGTGCCGTGCGCTGGCGTTGGCCGCCCGACAGTTCGTGCGGGTAGCGCTCGCCGAGGGCGCCGATGCCCAGTGCTTCGAGCCATCGTTCGGCACGCGGATCGCGGGTCGTCGTCGCCGGGTTGAAGATCGAGCGCGCGAGACCGAAGGCGACGTTCTGCCGAACGGTCAGGTGCGGAAACAGCGCGTAGTCCTGGAACAGGTAGCCGACGTCGCGTTCGCGCGCCGAGACGTCGGTGCCGGAATTCGAGTCGTACAGGCAGCGACCGAGCACCGAGATTCGGCCTCGTTGCGGCCGCAGCAGCCCGGCGATGGCCTGCAACGTGAGGCTCTTGCCGGCGCCGGAGGGGCCGCAGATGACCACCCGCCGCGTGCTCGTCGTGAAGCGCACGCGCAGCGCGAAATGCGCGGTGCGCTCGCGCGCGCTTGCGTCGATCGAGCGCAGCGTCGCTTCGATGTCGACGGCGAAGGTGGGCGTCGCTCGGACGTCGTTGTCGGACGCGGAGGTTGCGCGTTCCGTCATCGCGGGTTGCTCAGAGCGCGCGTCGTCCGGGCGCCAACCGGCCGACGGCAACCAGCACCGCTACGCAGGTCGCCGAGACGATGACGACGAGTACGTTCGCAGTCGCGTCCTCGCCGGCCTGAACCGCCTCGTAGACGGCGATCGACAGCGTCTGCGTGCGGCCCGGAATGCTGCCGGCGACCATCAGCGTCGCGCCGAACTCGCCGAGCGCGCGCGCGAAGGCGAGCAGCAGGCCGGCCAGGATTCCGCGTCGCGCCAGCGGCAGCGTGACGCGGAAGAACACGGCGAGCGGAGACAGTCCGAGCACGCGCGCTGCGCGCTCGAACTGCGGATCGATCGTCTCGAATGCGGCCCGCGCCGACTTCATCACCAGCGGAAAGGCGACGACGGTTGCGGCAATCACCGCGCCAGTGAACGTGAAGATCAGCGTTATGCCGAAATGCTCGTGCAGGAATGCGCCGATCGGCCCGTTGCGCCCGATCAGCACGAGCAGGTAGTAGCCGAGCACGGTGGGCGGCAACACCATCGGCAAGGTGAGCAACGCGTCGAGCAGGTCGCGTCCCGGGAAGCGCAGGCGCGCGAGTGCCCAGGCGACTCCGATGCCGAGCACCGCATTGAGCAGCGTCGCCCATGTTGCGACCTGCAGCGACAGCGACAGCGGAATCCATGCGGACTGCACTGTCGGTCACGGATTGCCGAAACCGTAACGCGCGAGGATCTCCTGGCCCTGCGCACCGGTGAGGAAGGCGATGAACGAACGCGCTCCCGCGGGGTTCGCGGCAGCGACGATCGGCGCCACCGGGTAGAGAACCGGCGCATCGAGCGCAATGTCGAAGGCCGCGCGCACGCGATCCTTCATGATCGCCGCGTCGGTTGCATAGACGAACCCCGCGTCGACCTCGCCGCGCGCAACGTAATCGAGCACCTGTCGCACCGACTGCGCGCGGATCCACTTCGGCTCGAGGGCATCACGCTTGCCGGCGGCCTGCAAGGCCGTCTCGGCATAACGCCCGGCGGGGACGCTGCGCGGATCGCCGATCGCGATGCGCTTCACGGAATCGCGTTGCAGGTCGGCAAGCGTCGTGGGCAACTGCGTCGATGCGATCGGCACGATGACGACGAGTGCGTTGCTCGCGAAGACTCGGCGTGCGGAGGCGTCGATCAGGTTCTTCGCCTGCGCGCGGTCCATCGTTTCCATGTCCGCCGAGGCGAACACGTCGACCGGCGCGCCCTTGTCGATCTGCTGCAGCAGCGTGCCCGACGCGGCGAAATTCAGCAGCACGCGCTCGCCGGGATTCTCCTTCTCCCAGGCTGCGGCTATCTCGCGGAAGGCATTCTGCAGGCTCGCGGCGGCCGAAACGGTGAGATCGGCGGCATGCGCGATCGGAGCGACCAGGCAGACGAGCAGGACGGCGGCGAAACGACGGATCATGCGCGACTTCCTTCGGAGAAGTCAGCGTAGTATACAGTCATATATAACGGTCGCTCTCGCTCGCGGCGCCGGTTCGCCCGGTATGATCGGTCGACATGAGATCCCCCGACGGAGCGGCTTACGCGGCGGACCTGCCCGCCGCCGGCGAGCCGGGCGCAGGCGCCGCGGCGATGGTCCGCGGCGTGGCGACCATCCTCGTCGCAGCTGCACTCGTCGTCGTTTTCTGTCTCGTGCCACCCGTACTCGCGCAGGGCGCCGAGACGTTGCAGCGCGACGCACTCGTGCTCACCATCGACGGCGCGATCGGCCCGGCGAGCGCCGACTACGTGGTGCGCGGAATCCGCCGCGCCGAGCGCGACGGCGCGAAGGCGGTCGTGCTGCGCATCGATACGCCCGGCGGGCTGGATACATCGATGCGCGAGATCGTGCGCGCGATCGTCGCCTCGCCGATGCCGGTGCTCGGTTTCGTCGCGCCCGGCGGCGCACGCGCCGCGAGCGCCGGTACCTACATCCTGTACGCGTGCCATGTCGCTGCGATGGCGCCGGGCACGAATCTCGGCGCGGCGACGCCGGTGGCGATCGGCGGGGGTCTGCCCTTCGGCGGAGACGAGAAACCGAAGCCTGCGGAAGGCAAGGACAGCGCCCGGCAACCGGACGACAAGGACGGCGCGAAGGAGCCGGCGTCGGATCGGAAGCGCGCCCCCGATTCGACGATGGAGGCCAAGGCGATCAACGATGCGGTCGCCTACATCCGCTCGCTCGCCGAGATGCGCGGGCGCAATGCCGACTGGGCCGAACGCGCGGTGCGCGACGCGGCCAGCCTGCCGGCGAGCGAGGCGCAGAAGCAGAACGTGGTCGACTTCATCGCGCGTGACGTCGACGACCTGCTGGCGAAGGCCGACGGACGCACGGTCACGCTGGCCGGCGAGCGCGTCGTCCTGCGCACCGCTGGGCTCCAACAGCAGGCGGTCGATCCCGACTGGCGCTCGCGGCTGCTGTCCACGCTCACCAACCCGAGCCTCGCGCTGATCCTGATGACGATCGGCTTCTACGGCCTGATCTTCGAGTTCCTGCACCCGGGCGCGCTCTATCCGGGAATCATCGGCGGCATCTGCCTGCTGCTCGGCTTGTATGCGCTGTCGGTGCTGCCGGTGAACTACGCCGGCCTCGGCCTCGTCGTGCTCGGCCTGTTGCTGATGATCGCCGAGGCCTTCACGCCGTCGGCCGGCGCAGCGGCGCTGGGCGGAGCCGTGGCCTTCGTGCTCGGCGCGACGATCCTGATCGACACCGAAGCGCCGGGCTTCGGCGTGCCGTGGACGTCGATCGTCGCGATCGTCGCGGCCAGCCTCACGTTCTCGCTGCTGGTGCTGCGCCTGCTGTGGCGCGCGCGCCAGCGTCCGGTGAAGACCGGCGAGCGCGGCATGCTCGGTGAGCGCGGCACGGTGCTCGAATGGAGCGGCGGACGCGGTCGCGTGCTCGCGGCGGGCGAGCGCTGGCACGCGGTGGGCGACGTGCCGCTGGAACCGGGCCAGCGCGTGCGCGTGGTGGCTATCGACGGCCTGGTCTTGCGCGTCGTCGCCGAATCCTGAACGATCCGGGGCGACATGCCCGAGGAGAACCGATGTCCTTCGACCTGGCCGTCTACCTGCCCATCCTGATCATCGTCATCGCGATCCTCGCGACGTCGATCCGCATCCTGCGCGAGTACGAACGCGGCGTCGTCTTCACGCTCGGACGTTTCACCGGCGTCAAAGGACCCGGGCTGATCCTGCTGCTGCCCTACGTGCAGCAAATGGTTCGGGTGGACCAGCGCACGCTCGTGCTCGACGTGCCGACGCAGGACGTCATCTCGCGCGACAACGTCTCGGTGAAGGTCAATGCGGTGCTCTATTTCCGCGTCGTGCAGGCCGACAAGTCGGTGATCCAGGTCGAGGACTTCCAGCAGGCGACGAGCCAGCTCGCACAGACGACGCTGCGTTCGGTGCTCGGCAAGCACGACCTCGACGAGATGCTCTCCGAGCGCGACAAGCTGAACAACGACATCCAGGACATCCTCGACGCGCAGACCGATGCCTGGGGCATCAAGGTGTCGAACGTCGAGATCAAGCACGTCGATCTCGACGAGAGCATGATCCGCGTGATCGCGCGCCAGGCCGAGGCCGAGCGCGAGCGGCGCGCGAAGGTGATCAGCGCCGAAGGCGAGGAGCAGGCCGCGCAGAAGCTGTTCGAGGCGGCCGAGATCCTGTCGGCGCGGCCCGAGGCGATGCAGTTGCGCTACCTGAACACGTTGGCGACGATCGGCACGCAGAACAACACGACGATCGTCTTTCCGTTCCCGCTCGAGTTCGGCGACCTGCTGTCGGCGCTGGGCGGTGCGACGTTGCGCGGCCCCGCCGGCGCGGCACGCCCCGCGGCAGCTTCTGCCGCGCCTTCTGCCCGCGCTGCCGCGCCGTCCGCGCCGCCTGCCGCCACATCCGCGCCGGCGAGCGCTCGCCCGGCGCCGCCGCCGCCAGGTCGCGCAGCGGTCTGAGGCCGCGCATCCGACGAAGGCACGCTCGCCATGTGCGGCCGCTACGTGCTCTACGGCCCCGACGAGGCGATCATCGAGGGCTTCAGCCTGGCCGAGCTGCCGCCGTTCGGTCCTCGCTACAACGTCGCGCCGTCCACGCCGGTGCTGGCGATCCGCACCGAGCGTCGCAGCGGCCGACGCATCGCCGAGGTGATGCGCTGGGGCCTCGTTCCGCACTGGGCGAAGGATCCGTCGATCGGCGCGCGACTGATCAATGCGCGCGCCGAGACGATCGCGACCAAGCCCGCGTTTCGCGATCCGTTTCGCCGCCGGCGCTGCGTGATTCCGGCCAACGGCTTCTACGAGTGGAAGACGCTCGACGCGCCGGGGCGCCGGCGCAAGCAGCCGTACTACCTGCATCGCGCCGACGGCGGGCTGATCGCGATGGCCGGGCTGTACGACCGGCACGATTCGGCGGAAGGCCCGGTGGCCACCTGCTGCATCGTCACGACGACGGCCAATGGCGTCGCGGCGCAGACGCACGACCGCATGCCGGTGCTGCTCGATCGCGCGGGCGTCGACCGCTGGCTCGATCCCGAAGCGCACGCTGACGAATTGCAGCGTCTGCTGGCGCCATGCCCTGACGACTGGCTCGCGCTGCGCGCGGTGTCGCCCGCGGTGAGCGATCCGCGCCACGAAGGCGCAGCGCTGGTCGAGCCGTGGCAGGCGGGAGCGTGAAAAGTTCGCCTCGCCGTCACGCGACGGGGTAGACGATCTCCTCGCGCTTGCCGAAAGCCACCGTGTTGTCGGTGAGGAAGGCGCGTTCGACGACGAGCACGAACCAGCGGGCGTGCGCGAACGCGCGCGCGATCGGCTCGGGCGCCTGCGCCGGGTCGCCGATGACGGGGAACTTCGCGGCATAGCGGCGGCGCGCTTCGTCCATCTCGTCGGCGCCGAGTGCGCGCGCACGACCGACCAGTTGCACGCCGCGGATCGCTTGCCAATCGTGCGCGTCGTCGTGCACGGCGGCTGCGACGCGTGCATTGGCCGCAAGCTCGACGGCGTGACGGCTCGCGGGAGACGAGACGAACACCAGCCGCAGCGATCCGTCGGCGTCGAAGCGCTCGGCATAGAAGACCGGCGCGGCCCATGGCCCGTCGGCGCCGGCGCTCGCCAGCGTCATCGTGCGGTTCGACGAGAGCAGGGCGCTCACGCGCGCGGCGGCGTCCGGCGCCGCGGCGAGCCCGCTCATCGCGCGCCTTCGCCCGTGCCCGCCGGCTCGCTCAGCCGCTTCAGCCGATACGCCAGCTGCGCGCGGCTCAGCCCGAGCATGCGCGCCGCCGACGAGAGGTTGCCGCGCGCCTTGTCGACCGCCGTCTCGAGCAGCATCGCCTCGACCTGGTCGAGCGTCATCGTGCCGTTGAATACCGCCTCGGACAGCTCGCGGCCGGGTTCCCAGTTGCGAAGTCCGAGCGCACCGTGCGCGTCGACCGACAGCGACGTGCCGTCATCGTCGGGCTGCGACGCGAACAACTGGTGCACCTCGACACGCGTGGCAGGCGGGGCGAGCAGCACGCCGCGCTCGACGACGTTGCGCAGTTCGCGGATGTTGCCGGGCCAGCCGTGCGAGAGCAGCGAACGCTTCGCCTTGTCGCTGAAGCCGAGCAGCTTCTTGCCCTGGACCGCGCACTGTTCGGCGAGGAAGCGCTTGGCCAGCAGCGGAATGTCTTCCTTGCGCTCGCGCAGCGGCGGAATCTCGATCTGGAACGCGTTCAGCCGGTAATAGAGATCCGAACGGAAGCGGCCTTCTCGCACCGCGTCGTGCAGGTGGCAGTTCGTCGCAGCGACCACGCGCACGTCGACGCGTCGCGTGCGGTGATCGCCAACCCGCTCGATTTCGCCTTCCTGCAGCGCGCGAAGCAGCTTGCTCTGTGCCGGCAGCGGCAGGTCGCCGATCTCGTCGAGGAACAGCGTGCCGCCGTCGGCGCGTTCGAAGCGACCCGCACGAGCCACCTGCGCGCCGGTGTAGGCGCCTTTCTCGACGCCGAACAGCTCCGACTCGACGAGGTCGTTGGGCATCGCCGCGCAGTTCAGCGCGACGAAGGGCTTCGCGCGCCGGTCGCTCATCCGGTGCAGCGCGCGCGCGAACAGCTCCTTGCCCACGCCGGTCTCGCCGAGCAGCAATACGGCGATGCGGCTTCCGGCCGCCGTGCGCAGCAGTTCGAAGGCCTTGCGGAACGCCGGCGCGGTGCCGGCGATGTCCGGCTCGATCTGGCGCTCGTCGATCTTCGAGCGCAGCTCGACGACCTGCGTCTGCAAGTCGAGCAGCTGCTCGGCGATCGATTCGCGGTTGAAGAATTGCTGGTGCTCCTCGGCGTCGTCCCATTCGTCGATCGGCTTGCCGACGATGCGGCAGTGCTCGGCGCCCATGCCGCTGCACTGCACTTCCTTGTAGAGGATCGGCCGCCCCATGAAGGTCGACGTGTAGCCGCACGCGTAGCCGATCTGCGTCCAGCACACCGGCTCGTCGTGCGTGCCGTAGTAGTGCCGATGCCACTGGCCTTCCCACGAGTTCTCCCAGCGGAACTCGCCGTAGAAGTGGCCGGCGGAGCGGTCCAGCTCCAGGCGCAGCGGAACGACTCGAACGATTCCTTCGAGCGTGTGCAGTTGCGGCCCGGTCATGAAGGCGTCGAGGTCGCTGTCGTTCTGCGAGCGCGTACGGGCGAGCTCGGCGTCGCGCGCCCCCGACGCATAACCCATGCGCATCAGCAGCCCGCGCGCGCGCGCCATGCCGAGCGTGTCGATCAGCTCCTTGCGCAGCAGTGCCTGCGCTTCGGCGTGCACGAGCAGCATCCGGTGCTCGCGCAGCCAGATCTGGCCGGTTTCCGAGCAGAAGTGGACCTGCGCCCGTAGATCGTCTGCGCGGACCGCGCCGTTCGCGCGATCGTCGTCGGTGGCACGCGGAACGCTGCGCAGCCTGGTCATGTTCGTCTCCTGCCGAACCCGCATTCGAGGCTTCGCTTCGCCGGCTTTCCTTGATCGGGATCAAGTTCGCCGGTGGGGGCCGCCTCGCGATCGATTGCTCAAATGATCAAACGGCCGCGCGCCGGGTCGTGCGGTTCGTCCAAAGGAGCAAACGTCGATCGACGGCCGCCTTCGCGCGACGTGCGGGATTCGCTCGCCGTGTCGGTGCTGCTACTGCAGTGCAGCAGCAACCCCCGTGCGGCGCGTATCGGCAGCACCGGCGGGCCGCTACGTCCGAAGCGGGTCGCGGCGGCGACCAGGCGCAGCGACGCGGCTGCTGCATTGCATCAGTGCGTTGCTGCGCAAGTGGCACGGGCCTTGCGATTCACTCCCCCTGCAGCGCCTCGCGATGCGCGACGCCGTCCGAAGGTTCGTCGAAATCCGAAGATCAGGGAGCAGGCCAGCGATGAAATTTCCCGTACCGCACGACGTAAAGAAAGACGTCATTCCCGGCACCGAAGGCTGGGAGCGCATGTATCCGTACCACTACCAGTTCGTCACCGACGACGCGCAGCGAAACGCGTACGAGAAGGAGACGTTCTGGTTCTACGACGGGCTGCACTACCCCGAGCCGTTGTACCCCTTCGACACGATCTGGGACGAGGCGTGGTACCTCGCGCTGTCCCAGTTCAACAACCGGATCTTCATGGTGCCGCCGGTGCGCGGCGTAGATCACCGGATCATCAACGGCTACGTCTACATCTCGCCGGTTCCGGTGAAGGACCCTGACGAGATCGGCCGCCGCGTACCGAACTTCATGGAGCGCGCCGGCCACTACTACAAGAACTGGGATGCGCTCGAGGCGAAGTGGAAAGTCAAGATGGAAGCGACGATCCGCGAGCTCGAGGCGCTGAAGATCCCGCGCCTGGCCGAGATGGAGGACATGTCGGTGGTGACCGACGCGATCGGCACGTCCAACGGCTACCACCTGCTGAAGAACTACGACGACCTGATCAACCTCGGCATCAAGTGCTGGCAGTACCACTTCGAGTTCCTGAACCTGGGCTACGCGGCCTACGTGTTCTTCCTCGATTTCGTGCAGAAGCTGTTCCCGAGCATCCCGACGCAGCGCGTCACACAGATGATCTCGGGCATCGACGTGCTGATGTACCAGCCCGACGAGGAGCTGAAGAAGCTCGCGCGCAAGGCGATCGAGCTGGGCGTCGACGGCGTCGTCACGTCGAGCACGCAGTGGACCGAAGTCGAGCGCGCGCTGAAGACGCACCCGCGCGGCATGGATTGGCTGACGTCGTTGAACCTCGCGCGCGAGCCGTGGTTCAACGTGTCCACCGGCACCGGCTGGTTCCACCACGACCGCTCGTGGAACGACCAGATGAACGTGCCGCTCTCGGGCATCGCGACCTACATCGGCAAGCTGCGCGGCGGCCACGACATCGATCGGCCCACCGAGAAGGTGCGCGCCGAGCGCGACCGCATCACGGCCGAATACCGGTCGCTGATCGAGAAGGAAGAGGACCGCAAGCAGTTCGACGAACTGCTCGGCTGCGCGAAGACGGTGTTCCCGTACGTCGAGAACCACCTGTTCTACGTCGAGCACTGGTTCCACTCGGTGTTCTGGAACAAGATGCG